>CAWGMN010000026.1:0-20876 GCA_963823745.1 Terriglobia bacterium | reverse complement strand
AATAAATGGTCGGGGAGAGAGGATTTGAACCTCCGACCCCCTGGTCCCGAACCAGGTGCTCTACCAGGCTGAGCCACTCCCCGACGAGGCGGCGAACGCCATTTTCGATGTGTCCACGATTATAGCAGAGGACGACAGCAGCGATTTCGGCAGAAGCAATTGGCAATTAGCAATTGGCAAAAGCAAATGCCGCTGCGCTGGGCAAAAGCAGCAATTGGCAATTAGCAATTGAAGCAAAGCCGCTACGCTGGAGCAAAAGCAGCAATTGGCAATTAGCAATCAGCACCCGCCCAAAAAACGCTCTATAACCGGCTGCGCCGGTTTGCGCAAGAGCTAACCCGCCCGCCGCGCGCACAGCTTTCAGACCGAGCCTCAGGACGCGGAGGCCGCAGAAAACTCCAAGAAAAGCCAAGAGCTGAACGCACGCGTTACCCTCGTAACTGTTCGGCAGGTATTTACCTGATTGTGAGTTGTTGGATTGGGCTCACAATGAGAGGGTACGTACTTCGTCATGACTTTTACCACCCTGGAGATATGCGAGCGGCCTGCGCCGGCTGTTCTTCCTGATCTGGACGATCAGGATGAGCGCGAAGACTCGCGCCCGAGTTCCGCGCCTTCACAAGCATCAGCCACGGCAGAGGCTGCGGCTTCAGTCCGGGCCCGGCGCTCGGTGTGGCGGCGGTCTACCGGACGGCTCATCGTTATTGCCCTGATCGTGTTATCGGTTCGGACATTCATTGGCGAAGCTTCGGTTGTGCCCACGGCATCCATGGAAGGCACCATCCTGGTGGGCGACCATCTGTTTATGGGCAAGATGCTTTACGGGCCGGAAATTCCGCTGACGCACTGGCGGTTGCCGGCGCTGAAGACACCGCATCGCGGCGATATCGTGGTCTTTAAATATCCGCGGAACCCTGCGGAAATCTTTTTGAAGCGCGCGGCGGCCGTGGGCGGCGACCGGGTTGAGATCCGTGACGGCGTTTTGTATGTGAATAACCAGCCTGTGCCGGAACCGTATGCCGTCCATAACGGGCCGATGCGCACCGCCCATGAATACCGGCCAGCGTTCACAGTCCCGCAGGGCAACCTGTTTGTGATGGGGGACAACCGCGACAATTCCAGCGACAGCCGGGATTGGGGGTTTGTCCCGCTGGCCAACGTGATTGGCGAGCCGCTGTTTGTTTACTGGTCTTATGACGCGCCCAGCTCCCGCTGGCTCGATGAGCGTCCGGGACAACAGCTTCAATTCTTCGGGTCCATGATGGAGAATTTCTTTTCCAAGACCAGATGGAAGCGGACCGGGACTCTGCTCTAAAGCAGCTCTTAGTAGCTCTTAGCTCTTACTTTTGTGTTGCCGGGTGGCCGTCTCGCTGCCGGTCTGGCCAATCGCGAATCCTATCAATAACATCTACCAACTTTAGGATCGCACTCCGCACGGCTGCGCTCTAGCCTACGGCAGTAAGGAATTGTTTTCTTATCTTCTTAACGGGAGCCTGAAGGCTCCCGCTTCCACCCTGCACCGGGCTGCTGCTCATTTTCCAATCCCACGATCTGCCCGATGCAAATTGTTTCAATCGCTTTTGGCCAATTACTATTTGCTAATTGCCATTTGCTACCTACTGAGTTGGCCGTGGCTGCCGGCGGATGCGGCTGGAAATCGGTGTTTTCGTTGAAGCAATAGTCTGCGAATTCAGGAGTGTATTTCTGGCTCACGGCTTCGGGCACGTCATTCCGTTCAATGGCATGGAAATGGAAATCGATGGCGCCGTCTTTATGTACGGTCCCAAGCAGGTAGCCGTAGGTCTTCTGCTTGGCTTCTTTGGCGCGGCTTACGTCGGGCGGCAGCGGATAGCGCGTGGCCCCCGCGGTGCCTACGATCCATCCGGGCAGCACGCCGCCATGGGCGCGCCAGTAATCGCTGTCAAAGATGCCGCTCATATAAAAGTGCGAGTGGCTGGCCATGATGTAGACGTGCTTGCGAGTCTTCTTGCTGAAGTTGAGCAAGTCGGTGTAGACCTGTCTTCCGCTCTGAATTCCTGCGGGATAGTCGCTCATGCTGTGTCCGGCAGCCAGGCTGTCGGGCAGCGCGGCATGCATGCCCACCAGCACGGTGCGCACCGCATGATTCTTTGACGCGCGCCTGATCACGCCTTCAAACCACGCCATCTGATCGGCGTCGAATTCATTGGGAGTAGCGTTGTCGAGATAGATGAAATCCACGCCGCCCTGGATCCAGTGGAAGTAGCTTTTCGGAGCGCCATCTTTGTCGCCGTCCGCCTGCCGCTGCTTTTCGATCGGCGGCGCGTTCAGCCATTTGGAAAATTGGGTAACGAACTCTTCCCGCGTCTTAGGCCGAATTGTTTCGTGATTGCCGATGCCGACATATACAGGCATGGAGCCAAACGAGGCAATCTGGTTCTGGATATAGTCGTCCCAGGCGTCTTTCAAATATTCCGCCATCACCGGCGGCTGCCCGCGGTGCGCCGGATCGTGCTGCCAATCCTGGTCCGGAGCGAAGATGGCGCGCAGGTCGCCCAGATGCAAGTAAAACTCGGCATGGTTCTTTTCAGCGTCGGCGGCGATCGCAGGGACGACTACGTCGCCGCAATTGCGGGAATCCCCGGAGACAGCGAAATTCCAATCGGTATTGGACGGCTTTTTCGGTGGTTGCGCGAACGAGCAGCAGGTCAGGAGAAGAATCAGGGCGAAAAGAGTTTTGAGCATAGGATGGCCCGAGCAGTGCCGCAGGCCCTCTACATTATATAAGGCGCTATCGTGCCTCACTCAGCGTCATCATCGTCATCAGCGAAATCAGCGGTATGCTTTGTGCCTTTTGTCAGCCAGGCAGACGGAACTGCAAGACTACATCCAGCGCAAGTCAGGTCGGAAATGCTTGTGGCATGACTGGCACGTGGTATCGAGGCGGTGGAATACGGCCTGCACTTTCTGGCTGTCATGGGTCTGCGCCACCTGATTCAATTCCTGTGCCACGCTATAGAGTTCCATGCTCTTGTCATGAAACAAGGCAGCATCAGGCGGATTCCAGCCCTGCGGATTGTCTTTGCCGTTGAAGGCATCGAGTTCCCGCGCGAGGATTCCGATGCGGGCCGATGAGTCGGCGATCAGGTCAAACTTGGCCGGCGTCAGCGGACGATCATGCCAGACCGTAAAGCTGATAAACGTATATTCCTGGTGCACTCCGCTTTGCATCATCTGGCGCAGGCTGGCGTAAGGCTTCTTTCCCGCGCTCATCGCTGAAGCGGGCGCGGGGCTGGAAAGCCGCTTGTAGACGCGGTGTCCGGCAAAGCCCAGCACGCAGACCAGCGCCAGCGTAATCGAAGCCATCTTCATTCTGTGATGGTTCAGTATTTTGTGATGGTTCAGTATTTTTCGATGGTTCACCGGCCCTGGCCTCCGCGGGTTGCGGTGGCAACTTCCGGATACATTTTCGGCGCCTCAACCTTGGGCATTGTGCCGGTGAGCGACTTCATAAAAGCCAGCAGATCCGCTTTTTCCTGCGCGGTAAGGTTCAGGGGAAACAGCAGCTTCGATTTGTGCGGTCCGTTGTCGCCACCGCGATCATAAAGATCAATCACTTCTTCCAGCGTGGCGCTGGAACCGTCATGCATGTAAGGCGCGGTCAATTCCACATTGCGCAGCGTCGGCGTCTTGAACGCGTTGCGGTCTTCTTCTTTTTTGGTCACAGTAAACCGGCCGGCATCGTTACCGGCAATTCCGAGATTGTGATACTGGTTATCAGTAAAGTTCGGTCCCTTGTGGCACTCAGAGCAGGCGGCCTTGCCAAAGAACACCACCAGTCCGCGTTTTTCCTCCGGACTCAGAGCACTCTTCTCTCCGCGCGCATAGCGGTCGAACCTGGAATCAGGCGTGACCAGCGTACGCTCAAATGCGGCAATGGACATAGCTACGCGATCGAGCGACGGCCCGGCATTGAATACAGTCTTGAAATCCTGCGCATAAGCCGGGATATTGTTGAGCCGCTCCACCAGATGCTGCTCATCAATCATGTTCATCTCGCCCGCGGCCATGAGCGGGCCTTTGCACTGCTCGTCGAGCGTGGCAGCGCGGCCGTCCCAGAACTGGGCGGTGTTGTAGGCGGCATTCAGCACGGTGGGTGAATTGCGCGGCAGGGTCACGCCCTGAAAGCCTTTTGCGCGCGCCAGTCCGTCGGCATAAGCTTTTTCAGGACTATGGCAGGTTGCGCAACTGGAACTGCGATCGAGAGAAAGACGGGTATCGAAAAACAGACGCTTTCCCAACTCGATCTTGGCCGCGGTCTGCGGATTCTCGGGCGGAGCCGGGACTTCACCCAATGCAGCCAGGCCGCCGGGCAATACCTTCATGGAATCCAGCATCTCGGTGGTGATGGCAGGCGGCTGCGGACGCGTCTCGTCCGCCACCAAAAAGCTTTTCACACCTGCCAGAACCACAAACCCGGCTACTGCGATGACCACAAAGCCATAGAATTTTCTTGAAGCACTGTTGCGTACCATGGCGTTATTCCTTTCCCGGAACAGCAGCCATGGCCTGGGTTGCGGTTTCCAGGGTAATGTTTTCCGTGACGGTACCTTCACGCGGCACAGTCACTGCCATCTCCACCATGCGCGAACGCTCATGCCACACCTTCAATGTGTATTTGCCGGGAGGCACGTCACTGATGCTGAAGTTCTGGCCAGGACGGCTGCTTACGAAATACCGGTTCGGAACCACGAACACGCGAGCGTGCATCTGGCGATGAATGGAGCAATAAACGTCCACCGGTCCGGTCTTGTCAAAGACCACTGAGCGGTACTCGCCTTTGGCATAGACGCCAAGATTGAACTGATTGAGCCCTGCGAACGAATAGACGTTATGGGCCACGTCATCATCGTTGGGCATTTCGATTTTCTGTCCTTTTACGGCCACCAGAAAATCGGGTGAGAACTGCAAATTGCGCTGTGAGATGCGCACGGCCGTATCCGGCGGTTTTACTTCTTTGTCGCCTTCCAGCCAGACCACTACGGTCTCTTTGTCACCGACTGAGCCTGAAACTTTGGCAGTATGTATTTTTCCGGCAACGGTTCCCGCGCTGGCCACTCCTAATGAGGCCAGTAAAACAATGAATACCCTGATCACAAGCTTCTCCTCCTGGTTCTTTCTTGCATGCTCATCGCGAATCCAACCTTCTCTTGTTGGTTCTATGATTTTCGGCAGCGGACACACTTCCGCTCCCGATCACCGGAAGCTTATACAGGGCAAAAGTTACAGAATGTTAATGAGAATAGGGTAAGGTTAAAGACCCAGCAACTTACGAACGTAACGGTCTTGAACAGCCAAAATTGCCATGATTGCCAAAAATGCCAAAATTGAAACACACGCACTTCAGTGCAGCACAGTGAGGATCGATAAATAACAAGATCAATCGGAAACAGCAGTACAGGGAACATCTTTAGAAGTAGCAACATGGTTAGAAGCTGAAGTGGATCGAAAGGAAGCCTTAGCGGGTGAGGGCCGCACCGGCGAGAATGATGCCGTGGTTTCTGTGGGCGCGTGAAGCAGTTTCTTCCACCGGACGGTACTCAAGATCGTGCGATTCCATTACGTATTTGCCTTTGAATCGGACATCGGCCACCGCATGCGTTCCGGTATGCATCCACATGCCGTCTACGCTGGTGAAGTTCATCACGATATGCAGGTCCCGTATCCACCACGACGGGCTTTTTCCGGGATTACCTTCGACGCGCCGGACGTTATAGGTCGTAGCGTCAACCCACATTTTGCCTTTGATGAGTTCGCGGTCTTCACGTTTCGGCACCAGCGAGATGACGTAACAGTTATGTCCGTCGAGAGCTTCCTGTCCAAGCAGTTCGAAGTTGTAATTCTCGCGCGTTACCTCTTTGCGGTCGGCCTGGCTGACTGGTTCAGTTTCTTTGTTGAGAATATCGCGCAGCACTTTCTCGCCCATGCCACCGCTGCTGCTCTCAATGAAGTACTGCTTCTGGTCAGCGGAAAGAACGGTGATGGTAGCAATCACCTGTGCTTTGGGGTTCGATTCTTTATCCAGCAATTCGTAATCGCGCTTCACCGTGTAGGCTTTCACGCGCGCCTTGTTTTCCTGCCGCACCGCCGCCATGCGCGCCACAATCGTATCCAGTGCAGGAGTGTTGCTGTTCTGTTGCGCAGAGGCAACGCATGCCAGCATCAGAACCGCGAGTCCCCAGATTGTGTATCGAGATACCACAGGAAATTACCCCAAGTAACTACTTCGTAAATACTTGGAAGCATTTTCCATGCCAAAGGATGGGCTAAGAGTACTAAGAAAATAGGCCTTAGAGTCGCGGCCCTGAGCAATGTAGGCATTGCAGACCTTAAGAATATTTTGCCTGCGAGCAACTCTGCATCCGAGTGTCTGAACACAGCTTCTCAGAAAGGAGTGCTGGGCAGCTTCTCTGCCAAAGCTTCTCTGCCGATCAGTAATCGCGGTATTGTGACCGGGAAGAAGACGTAGCAATGCTACGTCTCTACCAGTGATTTTCAGTTGTTATAGCAGGTATTCAACCACATAAAGCCGGTAAAACACGCACATCTAGGCGACGCCTGCGGTGACCCGCAACTCCGGATACAGAGGAAACGCATCGGCCAGCTCATGTACCTGGCGGCGGATACGGGCCAGCGCCTGAGCGTCTTTGTGGTGGTTCAGAGCATCGGCAATCCATGCGCCTACCTGCTGCATTTCCTTTTCTTTCATGCCGCGCGTGGTCAGGGCCGGTGTGCCAATGCGGATCCCGCTGGGTTTGAGCGGCGGGTTCACATCAAACGGAATAGCGTTCTTATTTACGGTAATGCCGGCGGCGCCCAGGGCATTTTCAGCTTCGCTGCCCAGCATGCCTTTGGAAAAAACATCCATCAGGAACAGGTGAGTGTCTGTGCCGCCGGAGATCACGCGGAAGCCCTCATCCATAATCTTCTGGGCCAGCACTTTGGCGTTGGCGACGACCTGCCGCGCATATTCTTTGAATGCCGGTTGCAGCGCCTCACGAAAACAGACGGCCTTGGCGGCAATAATGTGCATCAGCGGGCCACCCTGGATTCCGGGGAATACGATCTTGTCTATGGCCGCCGCGAACTCCTGGGTGCTCAGCACCATGCCGGCGCGCGGACCGCGCAACGTTTTATGCGTAGTGCTGGTGACCACGTGGCAATGCGGCACCGGTGAAGGATGCACCCCGCCTGCCACCAGTCCGGCGAAGTGAGCCATGTCCACCATGAGCCTGGCGCCTACTTTGTCGGCGATCTGCCGCATGCGGGCAAAATCAATAATGCGGGAATAAGCGCTGGCGCCGCCCACGATCAGCCTGGGTTTTTCGCGTTCCGCAATCTGCTCCAGTTCGTCGTAATCAATGGTCTCAGTGTCTTTGCGGACACCATAGGGAATGATCTTGTACATCTTGCCGGAAAAATTCAGGGGATGCCCATGAGTAAGATGGCCGCCATGGGCCAGGTTCAAACCCAGAATGGCGTCACCCGGTTGCAGCAGCGCCATATAAGCCGTCATGTTGGCCTGCGAACCGGAATGCGGCTGCACATTGGCATGCTCGGCGCCGAATAACTCTTTCGCGCGATCACGGGCCAGGGTCTCAACCACGTCGGCAAATTCACAGCCGCCGTAGTAGCGTTTGCCCGGATATCCTTCTGCGTACTTATTGGTAAACACCGATCCCGCGGCTTGCAGCACAGCCTCGCTGACGAAATTCTCAGAGGCGATCAGCTCCAGTCCTTCATGCTGCCGGTCTACCTCGTTGGCGATGGCGCGGGCTATATCGGGGTCGGCTTCTGAAAGTGGGCGGGACATCCAGGAGGTCTTCATAGTTAGGGATTTTACAGCAGGCGAGCAATGCCTAGTAAGGCATTTGGATTGCCAAAATTGCCATGAATGCCAAAATTGCCAAAATTGAAAAACAAATTCATCTTGGATGAGCGCCGACTGCTGAGTGCTACTTGCTATTTCGCCGTAACAGAAAAGGCATTTCACCGCAGAGCGGTTGCGGATTGCCAAAATTGCCATGAATGCCAAAATTGCCAAAATTGAAAAACAATTCATCTTGGATGAGCGCCGACTGCTAAGTGCTACTTGCTATTCGCCGTAACAGAAGAGGCATTTCACCGCAGAGCGAGATGCAAAAGGTTTAGGATTGCCAAAATTGCCATGAATGCCAAAATTGCCAAAATTGAAAAACAATTCATCTTAGATGAGCGGCGACTGCTGCTACTTGCTATTCGCCGTAACAGAAGAGGCATTTCACCGCAGAGTGCGCAGAGCACGCAGAGAGCGAGTTGGTTTAAGGATTGCCAAAATTGCCATGAATGGCAAAATTGCCAAAATTGAAAAGCGAATTCATCTTGGATGAGCGCCGACTGTATTTACTGAGCGCTGAGAACTCAGGACTGGGCGCTGACTGCTGAGTGCTGACTGCTAATTGCTATTTGCCATTTGCTCTTTCACGGCTGCCCCTCAGGATGCACTATCGCCGGCAGATCGCTTAGCTTCTGCAACTTCCTTGACATTCTTTTATTGCGCGGATCGCTTGGTTCAATCATTCCTTCGAGGTATTTGAAATCATTGTGCTCGGCATCGTAGGCAAAGCGCAGCGTAACTTTTTGCATGGGTTCGACAAGCGCCGTAACAATGTAGCACTGCCGCTTGGCTGCGGTGGCGGAACCCGGGCCATTACCTTCGCATGAAGTTTCCTGGTAATCAGGCACTGCCGGACGTACCAGCCGCTTAAACCACTTGCTGAATTGCTGGTCGGGCAGCGAGGAATCGAAGTGTGAAGATGCGGTGCTCTTCAGCTTGTCGAGGGTGCTCATTTCCAAAGCAGGTTTCTTCTGGTCCTGGCCCAGGGCCAGGGCTGCGCAAGCCAGCGCCAATGCCATGACAACATGTTTCATCATAGATTTACTCCTGTTTCCGGCTCTCCTGCTTTTCGATTTCGGCGATCTTCTCCACCCGGCGCTCGTGCCGTCCGCCTGCGAATTCGGTAGCAAGCCATTTGTCCACTATATGGAACGCATTTTCCGGCTGTAAGATGCGGGACCCCAGCGCCAAAATGTTGGCATTGTTATGTTCGCGGCTCATCTGCGCTTCGTATTCGCTGCTTACATTGGCCGCCCGTATGCCGGTGACTTTGTTAGCGGTTATCGCCATACCAATTCCGCTGCCGCAGACCAGTATGCCGAGATCGGCATGATGTTCGCTGACCTGGTGCGCGACTTTGCGGGCGAAGTCAGGATAGTCCACTGATTCCGTAGAAGCCGTGCCCTGGTCCTGCACCTCGATCTGCCGCTGCTGAAGGTGCCGTTTGATCTGTTCTTTTAATTCAAAACCGGCATGGTCTGCGCCCAGAGCAATTTTCATGGCTGCATTGTACGGAGCCATGCAGAAATAGAAAAGGCCGGCGTGAACCGGCCCGAGTGTCACCAAGGATCTAGTTTGTTACTTCTTGTCGTGATCGTGATCATGGTCGCGGTCACGATCTTTGTCGCCGGCTTTCATGCCCATCTCTACGTGACGGATGGCTTCACGGGTGGACTTGAGCGCGGCTGCGCGGTGTCCGCCTTTGTCATGCTTGGCTTCGTTCAGGTGCTGTTCCGCCTGCTTCAGGGCGTCCAGGGCAGCCTGCATGTGGGGCTGATCGTCATCATCGGCCGCGGTGACTGGTGCGTTGGGGGCTTTGCTGGCGGCAGGTGCAGCGTTGCGTCCGAAAGCCACCGGCATGGCGAACAATGCTGCAAAGAGCATCAGTACAGCCAGTTTCGAAAACAGTCTCATTGGTAAATCCTCCCTAACAAGAATTTACTGCCTTAAAAACTTAGGCCCATGAGGTGAAAACTGTCAAGACACGACCAAATTCGCCGGAAACTCGATAGATAACACCAAAGGCATAAGGCTATTGCCTGTCTTGTTCAACCCGGGCTTTCATTGGATAATCAGGCGGCATCTCCCCTGCTTGAAATTGAGGTCATTATGGCGACTCCAACAGCCCCGGTCGAAGTGCAACCTTTGTCTTCGGGATACAAATACATACAGTTCGAGAAGGCGAATTTCATCGCCCGGCTCACGCTGAACAATCCGCCCCACAATGTGCTCAATATTCCCATGATGAAGGAGATTGCGGAGGCCATCGAGAGCCTGAACGGGCGCGGCGACATCAAAGCGATTCTTTTACAGTCTTCGCAGGCCGCGTTTTCGGCCGGCATCTCGCTCGAAGATTCTCGCCCAGACCGGGTGTTTCAGACGCTCGATGCCTTCACCCGCGTCTTCCAGGCCATGATAGATATTTCCAAGCCGGTGATTGTAGTGGTGAACGGTCCGGCCATTGGGGCCGGTTCTGAGCTTGTGGGTTTTGCCGACGTGGTGATCGCCACACCTAAAGCCAAGTTCGCGCAGCCGGAAGTGAAGCTGGGCGTCTTTCCTCCATTCGCGGCCGTGATGTTGCCGCAACTCATCGGGCCGAAGAAGACGTATGAACTGATTCTCACCGGAGAAGCGCTTTCCGCGGACGAGGCCTTGCGTTTCGGCTTTGTGAATAAAGTTGTCCCCGAGGCGGAACTCAACACCCACGTAGAAGCCCTGATCGCCCGCATCGCCGATTTCAGCGGCCCCGTGCTCGAGGTGACCAAGCGCGTGATCGGCAGTTCCATGGGCCTGCCGCTGAAAGACGCCATGAAGAAATCGCAGGACCTTTACCTGAATGAATTAATGAACCTGGAAGATGTGCAGGAAGGTCTGCGAGCGGTCATCGAAAAGCGCAAGCCTGTGTGGAAAAACAAATAGGCATCCGGCCAAAGGCCGGAGATTCGGGCCTTTGTACTACGACTAATCTTAAATTCATGCCGGCCGAGACATTTTGCAGGGGCTGAAGCCCAGTATTTATAAGGCTTTTTCGGCACGAGTAAACTCGTGCCCTGATACTTGTTTCGTCAACCCACGCAGACTCTAAGTTCTCACACGCCCTCTGAAGCCCAAAAATTTATAGGTGGCTTTTGCGGTACGACTTCGCAGCCGGCCGCTCGCTTTGCTCACGCCAAGCTAAACGCTAAAGTCGTGCCCTGATACTTTTCTTCTCTGGTTGGGCATCTTGTTTGCGACTTGCCCGCGCTGTTTGGCTGTTTGTAGCATCTTTATTTACCATCACTTCCAACATACAAACAGCGTCTTTCTGGTGCTTGTTTGTTCAGCCCCTGTCTATGCATAGAGCTGTAACTCTGCCTGCAATCCACCTCTACGGAGCCGCCGCCTTATTTGGATCGCAGACCAGATTCGTCGGCTGGGAAACCGGTGTGGGCGGAGTCAGGTTCGGCGCGGTGAAGTCGAAAAATTCTGACATGTCTGGCTGGGCCGCATCACGCTGCGTAAGGTGTGGCAGACCAAACCGCTGCTCCACAAACTTCAGCACCGCGGTGTAATCCATGGGCGTGTGTGAAACGTAGTGAGGCTTGGAAAACGGAGAAACGATAATGAGCGGCACGCGGAATCCGGTGCGGGTGAAATCGCCCGTGGGGTCTCCCGGATGCGGGTCCTTCGGCTTAATTCCGTCAGGGCTAGGCACATGTTGCGCCGTGGCATCGGTCGGATATTTTCCTGCGCCTACCGCCTGTCCGCTAGCGCCCGTATTGAGTTCCTGAATAGGCTGGCCGTCAATCATGGGCCCGACGTGGTCGAACATTCCGCCGCCTTCATCGAAAGTCTCGATAAAGATCGAATCCTTGAAAGAAGGGCTGCTCACGAAACTGGTAAGTATCTTGTTCATGAACTGTGCACCGGCCTGAATGTTGGTGCCGCTGCCCGGATGTTCGTCGAGATTGGTAATGAACGCAGGCTCAATGTATGAAAACTGCGGCAGGGTGCCGTTCTGCATGTCGGTAAAGAACTGGGAGATGGGGAATATATGGTCCTGTTTGCCCGCCCCATAAGGCTGGAAGAAATTCAGCGAAGTGATAAGGTGCCCGGTCGAATCTTTGTCTACGGAATAAATCTTCCAGCTCACTCCCGCGTTATCCAGCAATTGAAAAATCGTGGTGGCACTCAGCGTAGCGTTGCTTTCCTGCGGCGGATGGACAAATCCCTGTGACGTAGCTGCCATGGCATAGAGCCGCACGGCTTCCGTCTGCATGGGTGAGGGCGAATACCAGCGGTCTGAAGTGGCAAATTGCGTTGCGAACCAATAGGGCGAGATCAGATCGTTCTGGTCATAAAAGCCCATTACCCGGATGCCTCTGGTGTCCGCCGTCTTCTCGTTTACAGCCTGCAGCCCCGCTGTATGCACAAAGCCATTGAGCAGTAGAGGGCTGCCATCGCTGGGGCTGAAGCGGTTCATGTCTCCATGGCTTTCCTGCCAGGCTGCCGTAGTGTTGAAAATGCAGCTTGTCGTGAAATGGAAGGTGGATACGTTGGTGTTGTCATCGGCAGGCGCAGTAAACGTTGTCTCCAGATCATCCAGGTCGCGGCCCAGAGCGGGAGTGAGGCTGGCGCGATAATCGTTGAGCTTGCCAAAGTAGGAATCGAATGAACGATTTTCCTGCATCATGAAGATGATGTGATTCACCGAACTGACAGTCGGCGGAGGTGGTGGAGGGGGCGTCCCTGGATTTCCGTTATTGATGTTGTTCGCGCCCGGAGAAGCTGTACCCAGCCCCTGGCACCCGCAGATTATGATCACAGCAAGCAGTAGTACAGGAACGATTCTGTGTTTGGTCATTTTGGTTTTTGATGCGAATACGATTCAGGTGTAATGGCCGGATCAAAAAGTCCGGCAGAGAAGCAGCAGCTCACTCTGAGATGGCGATGCGCGTGGTTCGGTTGGCTTGCAGCACCTTACTGCGTAACACTAAAAGGTTAATGTTCTTCTAGGGTTAGAGATGAAAGATGCTGACATCCCCAGAGCTCCTTCTCACATCAGAATTGTCAGTGGCTCCTGCTAAATAGTGTCAAGTGATGCGATTTCTACAACGCTCAGTTGGGGATTTCTGATGAATATTGCGGTTGTGGGTTCAGGCTATGTGGGCCTTGTAGCCGGAGTATGCTTTGCAGAGTTGGGCCATCATGTCGTTCTCGTGGATAATGACCGTCTCAAGTTAGCGGCACTCAACAACGGTGAATGTCCCATCCATGAAAAGTTTCTGCCTGAATTGCTGGAGCGCCACCGGGGCAAGCTCCTCGAATTTACTGAAGATCTCCCAAACGCAGTTCGCCGCAGCCAGCTTATTTTTATTGCTGTGGGCACTCCGCCCAACGAAGACGGCGACGCCGATCTTTCTTATGTAGAGTCAGTGGCCCGGGGAGTGGCCGCCGCCATCGACAGCTACAAAGTAGTGGTCGAAAAAAGCACGGTACCCGTTTACACCAATAGCTGGATCAGAAAAATTCTGCTGCTCAACGGAGTGCCTCCGAGCCTGTTCGATGTAGCGTCGAACCCTGAATTCCTGCGCGAGGGCAGCGCAGTTACAGATTTTCTGTACCCTGACCGCATCGTAATCGGCACTGACAATGCGCGCAGCGCAGCCATGCTGGAGCGGGCCTACCAGCCAATCGTGGATGGCAGCTATTACAACTCTCCACACTCCATTCCGTGCCCGGCCAGCGAAATCGTAAACACGCGCATGATCCGCACCAGCGCTGAAAGCGCCGAGCTGATCAAACATGCCTCCAACGCTTTTCTGGCCATGAAAATTTCTTTTATCAATGCGGTGGCCTGCGTCTGCGAAGCCGTGGGCGCCGATGTGGAACAGGTATGCGAAGGCGTGGGCAGCGATTCCCGCATCGGCAGCCGTTTCCTCAGCCCCGGTGTCGGGTACGGCGGCTCTTGCTTCCCTAAAGATCTGCTTGCCTTCTGTTGTGTTTCCCGCGAGGCAGGATACAAGTTCGGCCTGCTCGAAGAGACTGTCCGCGTGAACGAAGAGCAGCGGAACCGTTTTTTGCGCAAGGTGCGTAAAGCGCTCTGGACACTGAAAGGCAAGCGGCTGGCTGTGCTCGGCCTGGCGTTCAAGAACGGGACGGACGATGTGCGCGAATCCCCGGCCATTGCCATTGTGAAGACGCTCATCAGGGAAGGCAGCTCGATCGTCGCGTATGATCCCGCCGCCATGCAGCGTGCGGCCCAGGAATTTCCTACAGACACTATCCAATTTGCCGGCAGCGCCTATGAAGCTCTCCATAATGCGGATGCCTGCCTCATTCTGACGGAGTGGGAAGACTTCGCCGCTCTCGATGTAAACCGGATGAAGAAGCTGATGCGGTATCCCATCGTGATCGACGGCCGCAATCTGTTCAAGCCTGCGCAAATGGAAGCCGCCGGAATTCACTACTACAGCATCGGCCGCCCTGACGTTGTAGGTGAGCGCCGCATGACTGCTGTGAAATCCTCTGAGGCTAAACCCGAAATCAGGCCGGCCCCAGAGGGGCAGTCCATGGTTGAAGGAAGATGAAGCGAAGCTTCTAAGCGGTTCGTCACCAATCGGAAACTAACCCTATAGTCCGCGGGATGATCGAAACTACCCGATTCTATGGTTGCTGTATGCCGCGTTTGGCGGAACAGCGACCTTCCAAGGCCGTGTAAATGCCACTTACTTTCACAGAAGCGCCCCGAGACGGGGCAGCATATGTTAGCCCAGCGGCGTAAGCCCCTGGGAAAAGTTACCAAAAGAATGGGGAGCCCCGCACCGGGGCGGCATAAAGTTCGTAGCAGGCAAAATGCTCGTCCGGGAAAACAATGTCACAGGGCATCACATTAAAACCTGTTTCACAGGTGAGCTGAACTAACGCAGTTAGCCAGAGCTTCACGTTGCATGCCTCTGCTGGGAAGTTAGCTACTCATATTTGCCTGCTTCGTCATTCTTTTTTCATTTTTCCTTCCTGCTTTTTCTCAGAATCAGATGGTCACACACGTGCTTTACCTCATGTCATTAACAATCTGAAAGATGGAAGAAAGTTTAATGACACAGTTGCAATCTGCCGATCTCCGTAATCCCCTTACGGTATCCACCCTCGCAAAAGTCCCCAACCGCGCATCAGTTCTGGTGCTCTTATTCATCTCTTGTGTGTTTGCAAGTTCCACTTCGGCCTGGGCGGCCGGCGTAACGATTAATGCTCCCGGCGCTTCAGCCCAGATCGTTTCGCCAGTGCCATTCAGCGCTACAGCCACTTCCAACGGACTTCCCATCACCGCCATAAAGGTCTACCTCGACGGAAACCCCAGCGAGATCGGCAACTATACGGGCAACGGAACTTCCAGCTTCACGGCCAACGCCACCTATACGATGGCTGTAGGCTCTCATAACCTCACAGTCAATGCCTGGGACACCAGTGACAATCTTTACCAATCGGTAGTCAGTTTTACTGTTGCCACCACCGGTGTAGTCATTGCCCAGCCTACGCAAAACGAGAGCGTATCGTCGCCTGTCTCTTTTGACGCCACTGCAACTTCGAACGGCCTGAACATTACCGCCATGAACGTATATCTCGATTTCAATCCCACAGCCATTGGGACATATACCCGCGGCTCAAGGAGGACCCGTGGGTGGAGAAGGGCAGTACGTTCTTTCCTCCACCGCCACATGCTGCTGGTGTTCCTCCACCTGCGGCGGCGGCGGTTGTCGGTGCGGGAGTGAAGAAAGGAGGTGGCAGGGCGGAACTACCTGATGACATGAAAGGAGGGGAGATGGAAAAGGGTAATATCATAAGTGAGGTTAGTCCGGTTAGTCCGGAGAGTGGGAAGGTGGAGTGAGATGGATGCGCAGGGATTGGGACAGGGGAGATACGGTCTCAGACCCGAGGAACTGGATAGTCAGGGACGGTATGTGGGGGAGTTGCATGGGGATGGGCGGCAGTTTGGGGGCGGGGGCGTGGAGTTGGAGGGGAGTGGGGTGAGGTAGGGTTTGGGGTGGGAGAGGAGGGGGTTGAGAGGGAGGGAGCATGTATATTTTGTATCTAATGAATGTGAATTAACGAATGAATGAATGTAGTTCATCTTGGAATTTTTGAGTTGAGGGTGTGTTGGAAGTGAGGTTTGTGTTTGTGTTTGTTCAGTCGAGCTTTGCTTTATATGGTGAATCAGTATCTCGCCTTTTTCTTGAGGGGTGATGGATAGTGTACAGAGGGCGTGTGAGCTTACAGCTCCCGATCCTCCTCCTCCTGGAACACGTCAGCCTCCTCCTCCTCGAATTTTACGCCGACCCTCTAATCCGACGGCCGGCCTCGCCGTCCGGACTCAAAATGGTGTAGTGGTGTATTGGTGTAAAATTGGAGGAGGCGGTAGGCAATGCCGAGAATTTCGCAAATAAGGGTAAGCGGAGAAGTGGAGTATTGGAGGGTAAGTTAAGGGTGTGGTGGTGTGTGTAGTGGTGCACAAGAGGTTGTTAAAATTCGGGACGCAATTGGTTTTCAATGTACGAGGACGAGAGGGACATTCAGAGTTTAACTGCTATTTTGCGTCTTAAATGTTCCTTGATCTGGGAAACAATAGAAAGGGGCGCTGCTGAGCTCCATATATTCAATAGCGAATCCTGATGAAGTTATTTGGAGGGGTGCCTTGCTTCCAGTTCATTGCGAGGAGGCACATGCCTTCGCATGAAATACTCACTTGATCTGTACCTTCCCGTTGCCGATCTCGAATACGGAGAAATCCCCGTTTTTAGACGAAACGTCTTCTCATCCGAAGGTCGACGGCTGCTGGATGGCTGCAGGAAGCAAGGAACGAACAGGGTCTTGTATCAAGGTAAAGGTGGGATGTATGTCTTCGCCCAAAAACTTGACGGGCGAGGTGACGTTGGAAGTAGAGAGGCTGGAGGTGTCGATGCACAAGGTTTTGGTGTCGCTTCATAGTGCTCTCAGTCCCGCATATATACGAACACTTGTCATGACGACACTGGTAATCATATCTTCAAGGACTTCGATATAAGGGATAGGATGATCCCTCACATCTTGGAACTTGAAGTTTTTTGTGGAGTAAGTGGCTCGGGGCTTTATAAATGTTCTATAAGTTGTAATATATTGAAGCGCAACTCTTGGCGCTATGGATTCTGATAGCTACTACTAGGTGATCATCTGGAGGGGAGAGGGAGAGGGAGCTTTGGTTGTTTCATGTTCGTTCTGATGGGGAAGATCTTGTTTGTAGGAAGATTGGCGATGTGGATGTAATTTTATTTTTTTGGTGTTGTAATTACAGTATGTGAAGTTTACCGATGTTCGGGTGAATTATTTGAGTGGACATGATACCGAGCGGAATTTTTGCGGCTTACTTTACCAGGGGAATGTGTAGGAGTGTCGATCTTTTGGAGGGAGAGGGGATAGGTGATAGGTGATAGGTGGAGGTTGAGTTGGATGGAGGGGTGGGTAAAGTAGAACACTTGTATAAGAATTATGAGGAGTGGGGTAGAGCGGGGGTGGGTTAGGGAAGGTGAGAAGTGCATGGTAAAGTAGAGCGCATGGTTGAAAGCACTTCCGATTATTGAAGATTCAGGAGTGCAGGGTTGATATAGAAAGTCAAAGCGAACAGACGCAATTGGCCTCCGTCAATTAACCGGGGTGAAACCGGGGTGATGAATTGTTTTGTTTACTTACCCCTTTTCAGATACGTTTCTACGAATGATACCATTTTGTCATAACCGTGTTACTTTACAAAACTGTCCTCAACTTATGATGGATAATACGCCTTATATACCTGTAACCCGCCCTCAATACTTTGCACCAAACCAAAGACAAATGTTAAGCCAACCACCAACGCGATAGCAAACCAGAAGTTGAACCATTGAACTGGTTTCCTGCGATCAGACCACCATCTTAAAATCCAGCAGTTAGCCCTTATGTCCGGAAGTACTTTAAGCATTTACTCACTGCCGCACAGTTTTCGGATCGGCTTCGTCGAAAGCTTGCTTCAGCATAACAAGTCTATCGTGCCAGAACTCAAAATTATCAATCTGGCGCTCTTTCATTGACAGAGGTCGACTAGTGATGGCTTTCCCGTCAATGAACTCGTCGTTTAGGTTTCTTCTTTGCTCTCGGCGGAACCAGGCTACGGTTTTCTTGTCGTTCGAGGGGAGGAGAAGAGAGAGTGTTTGAAGGGTCTCATCGATAAATCCTGCTGGGAATAGATCGCTAAATTAAGATCAGTGAGAATTTCTTTAGATTTTGAGCCGGAGACCATTCGGGAAATCGGGACATTAGGGCATTAGAGCATTGAGAGACCACTAGTGGTTGTCGGAATTCGTGGCGCAAAGCTGCGTTTCAATGTACTGTAACTTATGGAACATTCGTAAAGTGACGAGCCACTACTTTTCAGATTGTTCCTTAGATCAGGGAACATTGAAAAAGCAAAATGGCAGTTAGGCTCTAAATGTCGCTCGAGCCATAGTACATTGAAAACCAGTATTGCGTCACGAATTCTGACACCCACTGGAGACTGAAACTGGGCGGTTTGTAACTTACCATTTTCGGTGCAGCTCCAAGAAAGAAGCATGGGAAAATAGCCTAACTTTGGTATCGTCGTCTTCCAGTTGAAGATGGTCTGCGAGATTGCTCGTCCATATGACCTGGATATCTGCAACCCGTTCTAAATTCCTCGCGGTGAATAGCCTTTCAAGCTTCACGTGATCAGAGAGCTCATTAGTATACGGAAACGTCGACTTGATGAAGTCCCTGAGCGAGCCACTGGCCCAGTTTCGAGACACTTGACCAAGCTTGATACCGTTTCGAAGTCCACCAACATCAATCATAGTCAAGACACGGACGGCAAGAAACATCCAGGATTTTTCAGCGTCATCTTGAGATTCCGAAAGGGGTCGAAGTTGCTGGGCGTCCAAATTTGCAATATGGCGTGCCTTTTCTACGAGTTCTTTGTGTGTTTTGCTGTCTTGGGCGAACTTGTCACAGAGCCAAGTTGTGCATTGATCTTGATAGAAGCCAAAATAGCCTTCGAAGTTGGGTGGTTGGAAGTTCTCTGTCGTAAGGCTGTCTCGGTTCAGAGGTTCCCAGAGACTCCTCGCGAACTTTAGGCGGGCTTCAGGAGAACGTATCACGGCCCGTAATTCGTTTTCCAGGATATCAGGGCTTGTGTTGGCCTTGGCCATTTGAAATAGGATGAGACGCAAATGGAAGAAGGTATTTGTTATGGTTGAGGGAGAGAAACCTTGCTCGAATCTTGGCCTCAATTTCACGCACATGTCACAGTTTGATGGGGAGGCAGGCTGTGTGAAGGCTGTGTCAAGCCCGTATTCGGTGTGAAGAGTGGCGGTATCTACACCAATTGACTTGTCCAAGAGCCGAAGGCAACCAGGCTCTCATGCAACATTAGCCTCTTTCCCACCACCCCAACTAAAAACATACTGGGCATGCCCACCGTTCACTTCATCGCAGTTTTTCACCTGAGATGAATTTATATCCCCAAAATATATGCTTCAACAGCGAGAAATGTTCGAGCGAATGAGAGATGGCGGGTCTTTCTCTGAAGTTCCGACAACCGAATCCTCATGGCGGACCAGACTGAACCCCAGTAAAGCACCAGCCTGGCCCAACCCTCAGAATTCTGTCGGCAAGCTTTGCTGTAAGATTGGAAATCAGATCTTTTGGGAAATCAAGGACCCAGGTCGCGCAAAGCTAGCTGCTTTGGAAGTGGAGATACAAAAGTTTCTCAACGATCACAACGAGTATCTGAAAGAGAGAGAGTCCTCGAATATCAGCTTTTCTCTCTTTATGATAGGAAAGCACGAAGCCGTGTCATGCCCTACTCTTGTCGTCATCAGTACCAACAAGAAGTCGCGACGAATAGTCGTTGAATCCATTCGAAAGAGCAAAATTCTCGACAAATAGAAGGCGTTCTTCTAGCACAGTCGTCGAGCACCCGCGATATCCTGATTCCGGACCGGCCAAGTATATCGCGTTTGATTCGGCAAAAGATCATCGCGCACATTTCCATACGGAGTGTCTGTCTACATCAAAAGCTCAAACAAGGTTGTGGGGAGCGGGACATTAATATACATTCCAGTCGGTCCAGTCTCGGAGGAGTCTGATCCCTTTCGAAAAGCGACACTGGGTGGAATCTTAGAGATGATAAGGAAAAATTCCAGAATTGTTGTTGCTATGACTGTCGCACATGCCTTTCAGGAAGAATACTTGGATGATTACGCCTCAGATCAATCGGAAGCATCTGAAAACGAAATGTTTGAGTTCGAATTCGATGGTCCAACCCCGGACGATGTATTTGGTGACGATGGGAGATCGCTTCCAAGTCTTGTAAGTATCTTGTCTTCCTGAAACCCCCTTTTCTAGTGTAGAGGAAATGTCAGCGGCTGAAGACAACCATGTGCAGCATCGACGCGAACTACGAGGCTTTCTTCCCATCGATCCTTAGAATCCTTACATGACACCCAAGTTACCATGGAGAATGTCTCAAGGCTTACCATACTCGGGATTTTGATCAAAACGTCATTAAAATCTCGACACAATTTTGATTGGGCCCTTGTTGAAATAACCGCAAAAGGATTGGGAGTTTCTAATGCCATACCTTTTCGAGTTGAAGATCCATGGATTGAACCGATCCTGAGGTTTTCACGAGCTGATAAAGACGTTACGGTTGCTACTTGTACCGGATCAAAAGGCTCGAAGTTTGGGACCATGAGTGGTTCTTCAACATTCTTGAAGTTAAAATATAGCGATACATTCGAGGAGGTCAAGACTGTGACTTTGCGTGGAACATTGTGTAAGCCAAACTGATCACAATGACTACGATGGAAACTGATTAAAATCAACTGCAGCGTATGGGGATTCAGGGTCCTGGGTTGTCGAGAAGCAATACGAGAAATTCTCGTTGAAAGTGTTAAAAAAA
>CAWGMN010000025.1:0-48879 GCA_963823745.1 Terriglobia bacterium | reverse complement strand
ATCCTGAATACTCCACCTGCCGGTATGTGCTAAGCTCTCGCCTCATGGGCTCGACGCAGAATGCCGGCAGTGCTCCGCAAGCTGCCGGAACCAACATTTCCGAAAGCTTTTACATTGCTCAAAAACGCAACCGTCGCGCCACCTGGCGCATGACGGCCATTTGCGTGGTTGCGGCGTTGGCTATGGGTATCCCGCTCACCCTGGTGCTGACGCCTTTGATGTATGCATTCACCCTGCTTACCGCAGACATCATCAATTTTTTCATCCCGGTACCTGCGGCATTCTGGGACGGCATGAACGGCTTCAGCCAGCTGGCTTTTCGAGTGGCTGATTACGTCCTGAATCAGAAAGGGCATCTCGATCCGGCGGAACTGGTTTTCGGGCTGACACTGGTGCTGGGGCCCGGCATTGCTGCCACATTCTTTTTATGGATGGGAGTGCGCGCTCTCTTCCACCGTGGCGGAGTGGGTGGAACACTGGCGGCGATTGCCGCCCGCGAGCCTGACAGGGCTGACCTGAAAGAACTGCAGCTTGCCGACGTGGTGGATGAAATGGCCATTGCCGCCGGAGTGCCCTCACCCAAGGTCATGCTGGTGGATTCACCCGGCGCCAATGCGGCTGCCATCGGCACCTCGGCCCTGGATGCGCGGCTGGTGATCTCCCGGCGGCTGCTGGACGATCTCAAGCGCAATGAATTGCAGGCAGTGCTCGGACATCTGATTGCCTCAATCGCAAATGGCGACCTGCGCATTGCCTTCACCGTGACCAGCGTCTTTGAAAGTTGTGGCCTGCTGGTTACGCTGATCAATGCGCCCTTTGGTAAGCAGGCCAGAAGTGCCATGTGGCGCGTATTGCGTTACGCGCTGAAGCGCGGACCCGCCGGCCAAACGCCGGAGACGGAAGCTGACGCGGTGGCTGCTCTGCTTTCCGGCAGCGTTGATCCTGATAAAAGCGAGAGCACCCAGTTTTTTGACAGCCTCAATAACAAAAACCGTCCGTTCCTGAAGCGTGTTGGCGCTTTCGCGCTGATGCCGCTCTTTTTCACCAACATGGTGATCGAGCTCACCTTGTGGATTTTTCTGAGATTGCTGCTGGGGCCGTGCATTGCACTGGTGTGGCGCACCCGCCGCTACCTGGCGGATGCCAGCGCAGTGCAGTTGAACCGCAATCCCAGCGATCTGGCTGATGCCCTGCGCCATCTCAGCCAGGACACCACCACTGTGATTGGCGGCGAGTGGACCTCGCACCTGTTTCTGATGGACCCCAAGGGCGATAGCTCTTTGGCCCACACACAGCAAAGCCCTGAGCACATGCAACGCAGCATGCAGGCCTGGCTTGCAAGCGCGCCGCCTGAGCTTGTCGCCATCTTGGGCACAACCGATGTGCAAAAGCTGCGTTCGGAAATTATGGCTACGCAAATGGCTGCCTTGCGCGGAGACCCGGCAGCGCGTGCCCGCATGATGGAATTCGCCAAAGTGATGTCCAGCATGAAGGGTATGGGCGCATACGCAACGGCTGTTCCGGCGGCCACCCGTCAGAATAAAGGCTCAACCGGACTGGGAATGCAGAGCATAGTCTCGTTTCATCCCTCGCTGAAGCGGCGGCTGCGCAAGCTGGAACGTATGGGAGCGCATTACACTCCTGAGGCGCACACCCGGCAGTCGTTGGGTCTTACTATCGCGATGACCATTCTTTATATGATCATAGTGCCGCTGCTCACAGCCGCCGGCGTGGCCGTGGCCATGGCCTTGGCCATGATGATCATGATGAACTTGGTCTTCCTCGGCATGTGGATGATGGTGATCCATGCCATCTTTACCTGGCTCGCCGGGCGGCACTAATTGTTGTAATCCATGCGGTGCCGGTTGGAAGATCGCCCTGAGGCGCTAATTTAGTAGGAATGGGCTTAGAGCATGTGTGACTTTGTCTGCGGCGGCGGAGACAATGGTACAGGGCATTGAGTTTTGTTTATGCCGAAAGCCTTATAGATATTGGTTTTAGGGAGTGTGCGAGAACTAGAGTGTGCGGGCTGACGAGACAATGGTACAGGGCATGACTTTAGTCGTGCCGGTAAGCGTTGAAAATACTGGGCTTTAGCCCAATGTCACTTACTTTCAGAGAACCGCCCCGAGACGGGGCGTCATATGTTAGCCCAGCGGCGTAAGCCCTGGGAAAAGCCAGCAAAAAGAGAGGAGCCCCGCACCGGGGCGGCATAAAGTTTGTACAGCAATGCTCGTTGCAAAACACAGACGTTCAAAGTAAGTGACATTGGGCTTTAGCCCCTGCACAACCTGGTTTCGATGACAATGTCTTTAGAGAAATCGAGTTCTCACATGCTCATTAAACATCTTGAAAATGCGCGCAACACCTTTTCTGGAATCGGCACTTAGAACTTAAAACATGAACCTCTCTACCCTCATCGTCGTTCTCCTGCTGGCCGCGGTGCTCGCATTTCTGCTGCTCACCTACAACGGACTGGTCAGAATGCGGAACCGCGTGCAGAACTCATGGTCAGACATTGACGTTACTCTCAAGCGCCGTCATGACCTGATCCCCAACCTCGTGGAAACGGCGCGCGGCTACATGGCCCACGAACGGGAAACGCTGGAGAACGTGACCAGCGCCCGCACCCAGGCGGTCGCGACCAGCGGAAACATCGGCGCACGCGCCACCGCCGAACTCGCGCTTACCGGCGCGCTGGGAAACATGATGGTCACCGCCGAACGGTATCCGACCTTGCGCGCCTCAGAAAACATGAAGCTGCTTCAGGAACAGCTCACCACCACCGAGAACCGCATCGCCTTCGCGCGCCAGTGCTACAACGATTCGGTGCGCGAATACAACACAACCCTGGCCAGCTTTCCCAAAAACCTGATCGCCGGGGCCTTGGGATTTTCACCGGCCATTCTGTTCCAGGCGGAAGCAGTGAGCAGAGAGAACCAACAGGTGGCGTTTGGAAAATGAAGGTAGTTGGTCATTAGTATTTGGTACTTGGCTTTTGCTTTCTAGAGCCATTCCATAGTTGCTGTGTTCCGGTTGTGGTGGAAGAGCGGCCCTTTCAGGGCCGCATAAGGTTAACAAAAAATGCGAGCTTTAGAGGGTGTGTGAGAACTTAGAGTTTGCGGTGGGTTGACGTTACAAGTATCAGGGCACGAGTTTACTCGTGCCGGAAATGCCTTATAAATACTGGGCTTCAGCCCTGGTGTACGGAGATGGATTAACCGACTTCAGTCCGGCAGGACGACCGAAAGTAGCCCGGTCACGGAGCTTCTCAGATGCGCGCTCCTGTTGCGCATCTGAGAAGCGGAGTGCCGGGTAAGAAATAAAAGAAACACTTCCTTGCGCCCGCGGCTTGCGCGCAGCTCCTTCTTTTGGAGCGCAGCGCACTAGAACCCCAAGAGCTTCAATTCCAAAAGATATCTGGCAGAAGCGGCGCCCCCCGCAGAGATCGTTTTGTGCGCCCTGTCATCCCGAGCGGCAGCGAGGGATCCACGGGATGCCTCCTTCACGTCACCGCGTCAAGGCATTCTCACCAAGAACTGACCGAAAACGCCGCCACTACGGTACCACTACGGCGGCGTAGTGGTACCGTAGTGACACCATTGCTTGCATTCTGTGTTTTTGTTCGCTACTCTCCGGCCTGCGCCCTCAGGGGCGGTTTGTTTTGTTCTTTGACAATTTAAGAAAACGACGTTCAAGGGCGGAGCTATGTCTGTTAATTCCGGACCTGTAGCGGATGTAGCGGAGTTGTAGCGGACTTGTAGCGGAGAAAATTCCCCGTATCGCGCAGGAAACAAAGCTTGTAGCGGATGTAGCGGAGAAAGGCCCCCAAAGTGATAGGGTGTGACGATTTATCTCTTCAGTGCCTGCTCTAGGTCCTCGACCAGATCATCTCCATGTTCCAACCCGATTGAAAGCCGTAATAGGTTGGCGGGGCTTTTGGTGGCCGGGCCTTCTACTGAGGCGCGGTGTTCGATCAGGCTATGGGTGCCGCCCAGGCTGGTCGCGTGGGTAAAAATCTTCAGGCCCGCCACCAGTTTCAAGGCCTCGGCTTTGCCGCCTTTCACCTGAATGGAAAGCAAGCCGCCAAAGCCCGACATCTGGCTGGCTGCGATTTTGTGTCCGGGATGGGACGGCAGTCCGGGATAGTGTACCGCCTCGATCGCTGGTTGACGGCTCAGGAATTCAGCGATGCGCAGCGCGGTTTCTGCCTGCGCGCGGACCCGGTAGGGAAAGGTCTGCAATCCCCGCAAGGTAAGCCAGCATTCAAAAGGCGAAGGCACGGCCCCGCCGGCGTTCTGAAGCTTCCTGATCTGTTCGTAGAACTCATTTTCTTCCCTGAAGATCAGGGCGCCGCTCAAGACGTCCCCGTGCCCGGAAAGATATTTGGTGACCGAATGCATCACCACGTCGGCGCCCATTTGCAGCGGATGCTGGAACAGCGGCGTGGCCGTGGTGTTGTCGCACACCACCAGCGCATTGGTTTTTTTGGCAATGCCGATCACTGAGCCTATGTCCGTGACTTTGAGCAGAGGGTTCGAAGGAGTTTCGATCCAGATCACGCGCGTCGCGGGCGTAACCGCGCGCTCCACCGCCGAAAGGTCGGCCATGTTGACGAACGTGGCTTTCAGCCCCCAGGTTTTCAGCACGTCATTGAGCAGGACGGCGGTGCCGTAAAACACGTCTTCTCCAACGATCACCTCGTCTCCCGGGGCCAGACTCTGCAAAACCGCATGGCTGGCCGCGTTACCGGAAGAAAAAGCCACGGCGGCAGCGCCGTCTTCCACCGCCGTAAGCGCTTCTTCCAGCGCCGAGCGGTTGGGATTACCCGAGCGGGAATAGAGATAGCCGCCCGGCAGGCTGCCGTCTTCGGCCTTTGCGAAATTGGTTGAGAGGTGAATGGCCGGGGCAACGTCGCGCGGTCCCGGTTCAGGCTTGTGGCCGGCGTGTACGGCTTTGGTTTCGATCTTCATGCAATCATAGGGTACACGAGACGTTTCATCGTCGGCATTCCGCAAACGGTGTTGCCGCGCGATGTGCACCAAATACTGGCCTTTCGGTTCACGGAAATTTCAAGCACAATAACTGCGAGAATTCCCGGCAAACTTCTTCATGTCGACTCCTACCGATTTCAAAGAAACTCTGCGAGCGCAGGCGGACATCGTCCGCGTGATCGGCGATTACGTGAAGCTGAAGAAGACCGGCGCACAGAATTTTTCCGGGTTGTGCCCGTTTCATCAGGAGAAGTCTCCGTCGTTCTCAGTCCACGCCACGCGCCAGTTTTACCACTGCTTTGGCTGCGGCGAGTCGGGCGATGTGTTCAAGTTTGTCCAGAAAGTAGAAAGCATTACTTTTCCTGAGGCGCTTCGGCTCATTGCGCAGAAGCTCGGCATTGCTATGCCGAAGATGGACTACAACTCTCCCGTCGAAGCCCAGGAGGCCCGCCAGCGCGGCCAGCTTATGGAAATGCAGGAGCGGGCCTGCACTTTTTTTGAAGAGCAGTTGCGCAGGCCGGAGGCCGCCCACGCCCGTGAATATCTGGCCAAGCGCGGTTTGAAAGAGGAAATCATTCGGACCTTTCGCATCGGGTACGCGCCTGATTCAGGTTTCGTGTTGCGCGACCGCCTCAAAGCCGATTTCAGTGAAGAATTGCAGCGAAATTCCGGCCTGTTTGCATGGAAGACCGATACCGACGCTTCCACCATGTATTCGAAGTTTCGCAACCGCATCACCTTTCCCATTGCCAATGACGCGGGCAAGATCATCGCTTTTACCGGACGCACGCTGGCTACCGACGAAAAGGCCGGCCCCAAGTATCTGAACTCGCCCGAGACGCCCATTTATTCGAAGTCGCGCGTGCTTTACAACCTTGATAAAGCCAAAGATGCCATCCGCAAACTGGGATACGCGATCATTGTCGAAGGCCAGATGGACTGCATCGCCGTCTACTCCGCCGGATTTCACAATGTAATTGCCAGTTCCGGCACCGCCTTTACCGAGACCCAGGTGCGTCTGCTGGCCCGCTTCAGCAAAAATATTGTCGTGAATTTCGATCCCGATACGGCCGGCGCGGCCGCCACCGACCGCTCGCTGGAAAAGCTGGTGGAAGAAGAATTCATGATCAAAGTTTTGCGGCTGGAAGCTGGTTTTGACCCTGACCTGTTCATCCGCCGCAATGGCGCGGATGCCTACCGCCAGGCGCTGGCCGGCTCCATTAACTTTTTTGAGTATCTCGTAAATCGCGCCATGACCATGTTCCCGGTCAGGACGCCCGAAGGCAAGGTCAAGGCCGTGAACTTTTTGCTGCCCCACATTCAGCGTGTCCCGAACCGCATCATTCGCGACGAGCTATCGCTGGATCTGGCGCAGAAGCTGGGCATTGATTCCGCCGTTCTCAGGCAGGAATTGAAATCGGTGGCCACACGCCGCTCGTCTCCGGCGGTGCGTCCCCATCCTGATTCCCAGATCAGCTCTTCGGAAAAAATACTGGTTCGCGCGGCTTCCTCGGTGGTTCCGGAAGAAAGCGGAATGCGCCGCACCGTTTTGGAGGCGCTGGCCACCGAGCGCCTGCATGCGGGACTGACCAGCGAATCGCTTTTGGAAACGCTGCTTACCGCGGGAGAAGAACTCGAAGACCCCATGACTTTGCCGCTATCTGACGCCGACCGCCAGTTGCTGGCCCGCATCGTCATGCGCGAAGAGACACCGCTTTCCGAAGAGCTTTTAGAAGGCGCTTTGCAGGCCATGCGCCATCGCACCGGAATCGCGCAGCGGGAACGTGAAATCAAGCAGGGAATCGCCGAGGCCGAGCGCCGTAACGACGTTACCACTCTGGTTCGGCTGAAACAGGAAAAACTCGAGTTAGACCGCAAGCTGGCCGGCACTTCGAGCAGTTAAGCCGGATTAAGAAATGCTGTAAGTCGCATTGGTGGAAACCCCGGACTTTCAGTCCGGGGAAGTGGGCGTGCAAGCCCACGTAAACGCGATAAGTAATGGGCGGCGCTTTAGCGCCGGTGGCGCCGCAGCAACGCTGCACAAATTGTCAAACTGCCATAGGCCACTCCCATTTGTAAATTCTTGTGAACTTGCAGAATTTACGCCGATTTTGAGAGAAACACGGTTTCGAATTTATGTCGAAGCGCCGGAATAAGATTGGAGACGCCGGTTTTAACCACTGGTGTATTGGTTTTCCCGCGTCTGGGGAAAAGGGCAAAGCGTTCGATGTCCGTTATTATCAACAGCAACAGGGCCTGTATTCGACGTTGGGCGTTTGCGCCTGAAAGGAAATATCGTGGTTCGATGTACCGACTTCCCGATGCCCCGATATCCCGATTCTCCCCCTGCCTTAGCCCGGTCTAAGCCATAATTCGGCTGGAAACCCATGCAATCCTTTCGAAACCCTGCGGCATTCCCAGCATCTATATTTAGGAGCGCTTTATCTCCTTTATTTCTGGACAGGTGGAGGTCTAGGGACTTTTTGTTCTGGCCACGGCGTGATAAGCTATGTACCTTCGGGTCGTGCGCGCTTACCAAACCTAAAATCCGCCGAGATGAACCCCCTTCAGGGGATACTAGCGTTCAGGCCCGTGTGTTCGCAATCTAAACAAGGATCGTGGTTTTGGCTCTAGAAGATAAATTCGACGACATAAAAAAACTGATCGACGCAGGTAAAGAAAAGGGATATCTCACCTACGATCAAGTCAATGATCTCATACCAGGTGATGTCCACTCACCCGATGATCTCGATGACCTGCTCACCACGATTGGTACTCAAGGCATTGATGTCCTTGATGGCGCTAAAGGCCTGCCTTCCGAACAGAAGTTCGAAGACCTCGAAGAAGGCGAAGATGTTGAACTCGACTTAACCCCGGGCGCGCTGGAAAAGACCAACGACCCGGTGCGTATGTACCTCCGCGAGATGGGCACGGTTCCGCTGCTCACGCGCGAAGGCGAAGTGGAGATCGCCAAACGAATCGAGCGCGGTCAGCTCCGCGTGCTCAAAGCGCTCTCCCGCTCTCCGATTGTGATCAAGGAAATCCTGGCCCTTGGCGAAGACCTCAAAAAGAGCGTCCGCTCGATCAAGGAACTGGTGGCCTTTGACGAAGAGGAGATTACCGACGAAATCGTTCAGGCCCGTCTGAAAGACTTTACCGGCCAGATTGACGAGATCGGCAAGCATTACAAGAAGGTGCAGCAGCTTGCCGAGAAGCTGGCCGAGATTCAGCAAAAGAAGAAGCCGAAGGACTATCGCCGCTGCCGTTGGCAGTTGGGGCGCGCGCAAGTCAATGTTTCCACCGGCATTCGCGATTTGAAATTCACCAATCCGGAACGCAAGCGGCTGATCGAACGGGTCAACAAAACCGTTGACACCATGCGATCGCTCGATCGCCAGGTCAACAGCCTGGAAAAGAAGATTGACGCTACCCGCAGCGAAGACACGAAGAAGGAATTCCGGAGGCTCCAGCGGCAGCACAAAGCCGATCTGGAACGGCTTGAGCAGGAAGCCGGAGTCAGCTATCAGGAGCTGAAACGCACGCAGCGCGAGATCATTCAGGGTGATGTTGACGCTGAAGCGGCCAAGCGCGAGCTGATTGAGGCCAACCTGCGGCTGGTGGTTTCGATTGCCAAAAAGTACACCAATCGCGGTCTGCAATTCCTCGACCTGATTCAGGAAGGCAATATCGGACTGATGAAGGCCGTGGACAAGTTCGAGTACCGCCGCGGCTACAAGTTCTCCACGTACGCTACGTGGTGGATTCGCCAGGCGATTACCCGCGCGATTGCCGACCAGGCCCGCACCATCCGTATTCCGGTGCACATGATCGAGACCATCAACAAGCTGATCCGCACTTCGCGCCAGCTTGTGCAGGAACTCGGCCGTGAGCCCAGCTCAGAAGAGATCGCCAAGCGCATGGACATTCCTGTGGCCAAGGTGCGCAAGGTGCTCAAGATCGCGCAGGAACCCATCTCGCTGGAGACGCCGATCGGCGAAGAGGAAGATTCCCATCTGGGAGACTTCATCGAAGACCGTTCCATGGTTTCTCCGGCCGAGGCCGTGATCAACGTCAACTTGAAAGACCAGACGGCACAGGTGCTGCGTACGCTCACGCCGCGTGAAGAAAAGGTCATCAAGATGCGTTTCGGCCTCGAAGATGGCTCCGAGCACACTTTGGAAGAAGTCGGGCAGTCGTTTGCGGTTACCCGTGAGCGCATCCGCCAGATCGAAGCCAAGGCGTTGCGCAAGCTGCGCCATCCTTCGCGTTCGCGCAAGCTGCGGGCGTTCATGGACGGAATTCGGGAAGGCTGAACTTAGGGACAAACAAAAAATGCGCGGCCCCTTGGCCGCGCATTTTCTTTTACAGCGGTTGCTGTTACTCAGTCCTGCCCCTCGGAAGTCAATACATCATTACCGCTCGCGTCCTATTCATCCCGCCCGCGCGAGTCTTGGCGTTGGTACAGATCACGAGATTCCCTGATCACGGCGATCACCCGATTCTTCCAGAGTCCCGCTAGAGGACGACTGAACTTGCGTTAGCTCTGAGAAATGGGATTCGCGTCTTTATCAGCAAGAATTGACAGAGTTTCTGGAGAGGGCGACTTCCAGTCGTACGGAAAAGCGCTATAAATATTTCGCTATAGCCGCGGATTCACCCCCTGCCCACTCTTCAGCACTAGTGTAAATACGCCCTAAAACAGCGCGCTCGAAAGGATTAGCTCCGCCACTCTGGCGAAATCACCGGCCAGCACGCGGTCATGTTCCACCCTCGGGCTCACCTTGCGGATAGCGTTATAGGCTTGCTGTAGTGGCGGGCTCGATTGCAGCGGAGCAAGAAAGTCCAGCGCCTGGGCGGCGGCGCAGGCCTCGATGGCCAGAACATGCGAAGTATTGGCGACAACTTTCTTCAGCTTGATGGCGGACGCCATGCCCATGGAAACATAGTCTTCCTTGTTGCCCGAGGTGGTAATCGAATCCACCGATGCAGGGTGGGCCAGCACTTTGTTTTCGCTGGCCAGGGCGGCGGCTGTGACCTGCGGCATCATGAATCCTGAATTCATCCCCGCATCTGTCGCCAGAAAGGGCGGCAGTCCTTCGTTGAGCGATGGATTTACCAGCCGTTCGATGCGGCGCTCCGATATGCCGGCCAGCGCGCTGAGCGCAATGGCCAGATAATCCAGGGCAAAGGCCAGCGGTTCACCGTGAAAGTTTCCACCGGAAATCACGTCGCCTTCGGCGTTGCTTCCGGCAAACACCAGCGGATTATCCACCGCCGAGTTCATCTCGATGGTAAAAGTGCGGCGGCAGAACTCCAGGGTATCTCGCACTGCGCCATGTACCTGCGGGATGCAGCGCAGGGAATAGGCATCCTGCACACGTCCGCATTCCTTATGCGACTGGCGGATTTGGCTGCCGACGATGAGGCGGCGAAGGTTGGCGGCCACTTTCATTTGCCCCGCGTGAGGGCGGGCGGCATGGATGCGTTCGTCAAAAGCTACATCGGTACCGCGCAATGCATCGAGTGACATGGCGCCCAGCACATCGGCGCTTTCGGCCAGCGTTTCCGCAGCCAGCACCGCGAGGGTGCCCACAGCCAGCATGCCTTGTGTGCCGTTGATGAGCGAAATGGATTCTTTGGCTTCCAGCACCAGCGGCGCAATGCCCGCTTTCTGCAACGCCGCAGCTCCATTCATGCGCTGGCCTTCGTGAAAGGCCTCGCCTTCGCCAATCAGCACCAGCGCCAGATGGGCCAGTGGAGCCAGATCGCCGCTCGCGCCCACGCTGCCCTGCGACGGCACTACCGGATGCACGCCGCGATTCAGCATCTCGCACAGCATGAGCAGCACGTCGGTGCGTATGCCGGAATATCCTTTAGCCAGCGAGTTGGCGCGCAGCAGCATCATGGCGCGTGTCTCTTCTTCAGAGAGAGGCTCGCCGACGCCCACCGCATGAGAGCGCACCAGGTTGACCTGCAACTGGCGGTTCTGGGCGGGATCGATGCGCACGTCGCTGAGCTTGCCGACCCCGGTGGTAATAGCATAAGCCAGACGGTTCTCGCTTACCAACTTGTCCACCACGGCGCGGGCGGCGTTGACCTTGTCGCGGGCGTCAGAAGCCAAGCCGACGTTGGCTTCGCGATGAACAATCTGGCGAAGTTGTTCCAGGCTGAGATCGTTACCGTTAATCAGAACAGTTGGCATGAGTTATGTGGCCGGCTCCGAGGCGAAGGCATCCAGAAATTTTTTGGGCAATGAACGGCGCTCCAGTTTGTCGCTCACCACCAGGTGCGTTGTCTCGCCTTCCGCCAGCAGCTTCTGGTCGGCTGCGCGAACAATTTCATAGCGGAATTGAAGCAGCGACTGCCGCACGTCCGTGAGGCGGGTGCGAATCACGATTTCATCATCATAAAACGCCGGGGCCTTGTAGCGGATGTGCATGTCCACCACGGCGATGTGGCAATTGTCTTCTCGTTCCAGGTCACGGTACTGGAATCCGTGCTGCCGCATCAGCTCTACCCGGCCCACTTCGAACCAGATGACAAAATTGGAGTGGTAGACCACGCCCATCTTGTCAGTTTCAGCGTAGCGGACGCGAACCATCGTCTCGCCGCTGATTACCCTTGCCGGCGGCTTTGCTGGTTGTAAGCGGCTTAGCTTTTCCACGAGGGTTTGCGTTTCTCCAGAAACGAGCTGATGCCTTCTTTAAAGTCTTCTGTCTGGCGCACGGCGGCATTCTCTTTCACGGCATCCACCAGGCGGCGATCGAGTTCGGCTCGCGTGTAGCTGGAGAGCAGTTGCTTGGTAGAGCGCAACGAAGCCGGGCTGTTTTCGAGCAACTGATTGGCAAGCTGTTGCGCCCGCGCCATCAACTGATCGGGGCTTATAATCTCGTTCACCAGTCCGATATGGTGGGCTTCCTGCGCATTGAAGATGCGGCCGGAAAGCAGCAGGTCGCGCGCCCGTTTTTCCCCGACGCTGGCCACCAGGAATGCCGAGACAATTCCCGGCACAAATCCAATGCGCACCTCGGTGTATCCGAACTTGGCTTCGGGCACGGCCAAAGTAAAGTCGCACAATGTTGCCAGCCCGGTTCCACCGGCGATGGCCGGGCCGTTCACTGCGGCAATGGAAGGCTTGGGAAAATCATAGAGCGTGCGAAACAGGCGGGACATGGTTTCAGAATCCTGCTGGTTCTGTTCAGGACTGCGTCCCAGAAGCTGCTTCAGGTTTTCAAGGTCCATGCCGGAACAGAAGGCCTTGCCGGCTCCGGTGAGAATCAGCACCTTAGCGCGCGAACTGGCCGCCTGCTGAAGACCGTTGAGCAAATCATCAATCAATTCATAGCTGATGGCATTGCGTTTGTCAGGACGGTTCAGCGTAATCGTTGCGATTCCGCCCAATTCAGCGTAGTCAATGGTTTTAAATTTCACGGCTGATTTCCTGGTTGTGAATGGGGGTAGTTGGAGCGACTTCTATCCTGGAAGAATGACGGATGCCTCACACGATCACCGTATGCTTCCTGGCAATGTCTGCCGACATGTGGACCACAGAATCCAGCGGCTTGCGCAAAGGAATCTGCGCGCCCTGCGCCGCCAGCGCCTGAAGCGCGACCTCAGTAGGTATATTGCCTACCATCTCATTCTGCGCAAACGGACAGCCGCCCAGGCCCCCAATGGCCGAGTCGAAGCGCCGGCAACCTGCATTATAGGCGGCAATCACCTTTTCAGCCGCTGCGGCCTGCGTGCTGTGCAAATGGGCCCCGATTTCCAGATGATCGTAAGCGCCGGTAACAGCCGCGATAAGCTCGGCCACCTGGTGGGCGTTGCCAGTCCCACGGTATCCGCCAGCGAAATTTCACGGATGTTCATGTCCGCCAGAATCGCTACCGCTTCCAGCACTTCTTCAATATTCCAGAGATCACCGTAAGGATTTCCGAAAGCCATGGAGATATAGACCGCGGTATTCACTCCGGCAGCATCGGCCTTGGTCTTGATCTTTTCAATTTCATCCAGAGCTTCTTCCAGAGTCTGGCGCTGGTTGCGCTCCAGGAAGGTGGGCGAAATGGAGTAGGGAAAGCCCACGGTTTGTACGGCTTCTGTAGCGATGGCCCGCTCCGCGCCTTTTTCGTTGACCACGATGCCAATGATTTCGACGTCGTCAGGCGGATCGAGTTCTTTCAATACTTCTTCAGAGTCCGCCATCTGCGGCACGGCCTTGGGCGAGACAAACGATACGGCGTCAATATGCTTGAACCCGGCCCCGATCAGCGCACGCAAATACTGGACTTTCATGGCCGCAGGGATATGCATCTGAATGCCCTGCCAGGCATCCCGCGGACATTCGATCATCTTCACTGCATCATTCATAAAAACCTACCACGGAGACACGGAGGCACGGAGAAAACCGAAATCTTAGACGGAGTTGTTAATCGGAGTAATGCAATTCGGGTTCGCCATTCGCTCTGTTTCAGCTTTCTCTACAACACCCTTCTTACGATTCCTTGCTTTAGCACCGGCACGTTGAAATTCATGATGAAGCCCACCTGTTTCTTTGTGAGTTTCATGTATGTAAGCAATTGAGCTTCATGCACCGGCAAGATCTGTGCGATGCTCTTCAGCTCTACTATGATGTTTTCCTCGATCAAGAGATCCAGACGAAATCCACATTGCAAATCAATGCCTTTGTAGGTAAGAGGCATGGCCATCTGATTTTGGAACGAGATGTGACGAAGCGTTAATTCATGACAGAGCGCTTTTTCATAGACCGATTCAAGCAGCCCCGGGCCGAGTGCGCGGTGTACCTCGATGGCAGCGCCAATGATTTTCTCGGTCAGTTCCTCATAAAGCAGCTTCCTGCCCGTTCCAAAAGCTTCAGAATGTCCTGAAGTTTCGTCATTCATATGTCATCTCACTAAATTTCATAAGTCATTTACCACGGAGACACGGAGGCACGGAGAAAACCAAAGCTGAAAAATTGCAAAAAATATTTTTTAATCTCGCAATAATTTTTGTTTCGTCTTCCCCTGTAGTCCTACCTTCGCATTTCTGTTTTGTCGTAATCTCTTCCGCTCTAACTCCCTAATGATTTTCCTCCAATTGCTTTTCTCCGTGCCTCCGTGTCTCCGTGGTGATTCTTAGGTTTGCAGCACCCCAACCTTGAACTCCTTCACCTCCGGGTTCAACGCCGCTGCTTCCAGCGCGGTGATGAGCGTCTGCCGCGTCTCTACCGGATCAATGATTGCGTCAATCCAAAGCCGTGCGGCGCCGTAGCGCGGATCTGTCTGATGGTCATAGGTGGCTTTGGTCGAATTGAACAACTCTTGCTTATCGGCGTCAGTCAGCTTTTTACCGCCGCGTTCCAATTGTTTGATCTTGATTTCCACCAGCGTGCCCGCTGCCGCTGCTCCGCTCATGACGGCATAGCGTGCGGTAGGCCAGGCAAACACAAAACGCGGATCGTAGGCCTTGCCGCACATGGCGTAATGGCCCGCTCCGAATGATCCGCCGATGATCAGGGAGATTTTAGGCACCACAGAATTAGATACAGCATTCACCATCTTGGCTCCAGCTTTGATGATGCCGCTCCATTCGGCGTCGCGCCCGACCATAAAGCCGTTCACATCATGGATAAAGACCAGCGGCACCAGCTTCTGGTTGCAATCCATGATGAAGCGCGCGGCCTTCTCGGCGCTTTCCGTGTAGATCACGCGGCCAAATTCCATGTGTTTCTCGCCCGTATGCGGATCGGTCTGCTGCATGTGCGAAGCCTGGTTGGCGACGATTCCAACCGCAAACCCGCCGATGCGCGCATAGCCGCAAATTACGGTCTTGCCGTATTCGGCTTTGTATTCATCGAAACGGCTGCCGTCTACGACACGCGCAATGATCTCTTTCACGTCGTAAGGACGAGAAGTCTCAGCTTCAAAGATTCCATAAAGCTCTTCTGCCGGATATGCAGGCTCTTCTGGTCTGACGCGATCGAAGGGGGCTCCCGGCTTGTGGCCGAGTTTGCTCACCAGCGACCGTATCCGTTCCAGGCAGAGATGATCGTTCGGTTCGCGGTAATCAATGGTCCCGGCAATCTGCGCATGCATGGCGGCCCCGCCCAACTCTTCTGCGGAGTACTTCGCTCCAATGGCTGCCTGCACCAGCGCCGGGCCGGCCAGAAACAACCCGCTGCCTTCGGTCATCAGGATGGTGTCGCACATCACCGGCAGGTACGCCCCGCCCGCCACGCACATACCCATAATCGCGGTGATTTGGGGAATGCCCATGGCGGACATGACTGCATTGTTGCGAAAGACGCGTCCAAAATCGTCAGTATCGGGAAACACGTCTTCCTGAAGGGGGAGAAACACGCCTGCCGAATCCACCAGATAGATGGTGGGAATGTGATTTTCAATGGCGATGTTCTGCGCCCGGATGACCTTTTTCGCAGTCATGGGAAAGAACGCCCCGGCTTTCACCGTGGCATCGTTCACGATCAGCATGAACAGGCGTCCGTGGATGCGCCCCAATCCGGTCACTACTCCGGCGCTGGGAGCGCCTCCCCATTCCTCGTACATCTCATAGGCAGCGTAGATGCCGAGCTCGAAAAACTTTGTGTCCCGGTCAATCAGCAGGTCAATACGCTCGCGGGCGGTGAGGCGCTTCTTGTTGTGCTGCGACTCAATCGCCTTGGCCCCGCCACCCTGGCGGATTTTTTCTTCTTCACTGCGCACAGCGGATACCAGTTCAGCCATGCTGCGCATGTTCTTTTCAAAGCGGGCCGAGGTGGGGTCGGTTTTCGAGGAGAGCTTATTCATCTGGTCAGCCATAAAGGTCGAGAGCAAACCAGCTAGAGTAAATGACAGGCGGAAAGCCGCGCAAACTGTAGCTCACCAACCTTTGAAACGCAGAGGAACGGAGTGAGCAGAGGGAGCGAATTTACGAGAAGCACCGATAGGAGCTTTGCAGTGGACACAGGGAAACCGGGTTGATTGCTAAATGAAAAAGCCAGACTCACAGAGTCGTGAACTGTATGCGGCGCGAGTTTCGCTGAAGGGAAGCAAGGATGTTCGCATGATAGAGAACAGAGCCCGGCAGGGCGGAGGCAATCTAGCCCACACCGGAAGGTGTGGGTATGGATTGAATAACCCCCGAGCCCCGGAGCGGAGGGGCGGCACACCAACCACTATCCCGCTGCCGCATTGCGAAGCGCCTCTTCTAGCGGGTCCTCAACCACTGCATTCACTAATCCGATTTCAAGAGCTCTGCTAGCCCGGACCATTTCGGCGGTAATGAAAATCTCCAATGCACGGGCGCGGCCAATCAGGCGGGGAAGACGCTGCGTGCCGCCCCATCCGGTAATGATCCCCAGGGTGGTTCCACGATGCCCGAACACCGCGCTGGGCGCAGCCATGCGCGTATGGCAGGCCAGAGCTACGTCGAGTCCTCCGCCCATGCAATAGCCTTTGATGGCGGCAATTACCGGAACAGGAAACTGTGCGATGGTCTGGGTGAGCCGCTGCCCCATTCGGGAAAGCTCGAAAGCCTCCGGAGCGGTAAGCCGGGCAATCTCGTTTAGATCGGCGCCCACAGAGAAGAAGCGGTCATTGCCGGTGATGACCAGCGTTTTGAAATCCTGTTGCATGGCCGAGGCTTGCAGCCGTGTTACTTCGCTGAGCAAGGCTGTCACGCGGGCGCGCGAGAGCTTATTTGTGCCATCGGCGGAGGTGATTTGCAGCACCACGCAACCGCCGGTATTCTGGGTTTTGAAGAAGTGATTCACGCGCCGGCTGTTAGTAAAAGTCGCTACAGCTCAGAAAGAAGCCGCAGGTCTTGCATACCATTTTGCAGCGCGATTCCCGCATCTGCGACCCGCACGTGGGGCAAAAGCTGGAAGCATCGGGAGTAGTGGCTCGATTTTCCTGATTGGCGGCCTCAGAGGTTTGGGGAATCAGATCGTCAGTCATAGTGTCTACTGCGCAGTGTAGCGCGCTTCCTCGGCAGAAGCCACAGGGACAACAGCCCGGCGCGAGCGTTCATCTCATCCAGTGCTGCTTAGGCCTAATTTTATTCATGCGGTGCTGAGGTCGCCTCTGTGAGAATCACTGTCTTTGGACTCACGATTTCCTCGTCCTGGGGAAACGGACACGCCACTCCTTATCGCGCCATTTTTCGTGCGCTGCACCGGATGGGACATGAAGTCCGCTTTTTTGAAAAAGACGTTCCTTACTACAGTTCCCGCCGCGACCTTGAGAGCTGCGACTACTGCAATCTGGTCCTCTATCCTGATTGGGCCGAGGTGAGAAACTTCGCATTGAGCGCCGCCCGCGAATCGGACGTAGTGATCACCGCCAGCTACCTGCCGGAAGGCCGGCGTATCTCCGATGAAGTGCTTGGCCTCTCTGGTCCTTTGCGGGTCTTTTACGATCTCGACACTCCCATTACGCTCATGAACCTGGAAGCACAGGGTGTGGAGTACCTGCGGCGCGATCAGATACCGGAGTTCGACCTGGTGCTTTCGTTTACCGGGGGCGAAATTCTTAACCGGCTGGAACAAACTTATGGCGCGCGCATGGCGCGTCCACTGTACGGGTGTGTTGATCCTGATGTTTACGCGCGCACCGGCGCGGTCGGTGAGTTTGCCTGCGATCTGAGCTATATGGGAACTTATGCCGCTGATCGTCAGCCGAAGGTAGATGAGCTTTTTCTGGAACCGGCGCGCCGTCACCAGGAAAAACAATTTGTGCTGGCTGGCTCGCTGTATCCCTGGCAATGGGAGTGGCCGCAAAACGTGCGCCGGTTTGAGCATGTCGTGCCCAGCGAGCATCCCCGCTTCTACTCCTCCTCACGGGCCACTCTCAACATTACGCGCGCAGAAATGGCCCGCAGCGGATGGTGCCCTTCCGGACGTTTCTTCGAAGCCGCGGCCTGCGGCACGCCGGTCATCAGCGATTGGTTTGAGGGCCTCGACTGGTTCTTCGATGTGGTGCGCGACATCCGGGTGGTGGCGCGGGCTGAGCATGTCGAGAACGTGCTTAAAATGAGTGACGCGGAATTGCGCTCCCTGGGCGAGCACGCTCGCGAGCGCACGCTCGACGACCACACAGGAAGCGCCAGAGCGCGTCAACTGCTGCAATACTTCGAAGAGGCCAGGACCGGAACTTATTCAAAAACTTCAGCCAGTGAGGTGGCCTGATGATCGGAATTATTCCCGCCGCAGGGGCCGGGCAGCGGATTCAGCCGCTGGGCTGCTCCAAAGAGTTGCTGCCCGTGGGTTCACGCATGGTGGAAGGCAGCGAGAGGCCAAAGGCAGTCTCTGAATACCTGGTGGAGCGCATGATCGCCGCCGGGGCCGAGCAGATATGCATGGTCATCTCGGCGGAAAAAACTGACATTGTGAAATATTTTGCCGAGCGCAATTACGCCGCCGAAATCTTCTATGTGGTGCAACGCCACCCGCAGGGGCTTTGCGATGCGCTGTTTCGCGCCGAGCCTTTCGCCCGCCTGCACGATACTGTACTGATCGGCCTGCCGGACACCATCTGGTTTCCTGAAAACGCCTATGTGCCGGCGCTCGATCTTCAACAGTCAGATGTAAACCTGGTGTTGTTCCCGGTAGACAATCCTTCGGTTTTCGACGCCGTGAACTGTGACGAGCAGGGATATGTACAGGAAGTGCAGGTCAAGAAAAAAGATGCGAGGTCGCACTGGATATGGGGCGCGGTTACGGCGCGCGGCGAATCTTTTCATCGCCTCAAGTTGCTGTGGGAAGCCCGCCATCGCAGCGACGAATATCTGGGCGACCTGCTCAACGGTTTTATCGCCGCCGGGAATGTGGTGCGCGGCAAATTCAGCGGTGAACGCTACATGGATGTGGGAACCATGGAAGGCTATCGCCATGCCCAGGAGTATCTGCATCAATACGCGCAAAACCTGCGCGTTGCTTAATCATTCCCGAACCACCCCTGAAGTGCGGGATGGAGTTTCTGGAGAGGACACGAGTTTGCTCGTGCCGAAAGCCTTATAAACACTGAGTCTTAGATCGTGTGTGCAGAACTGAGTTCTGTATGGGTCTAACGATACAAGTATCAGGGCACGAGTTTACTCGTGCCGCAAAGGTGCATAAAACATTGGGCTTTAACCCCTGATGCCTTTGATCTCACGGTAATGTCGCCATGAAATCGAGTTCTCACACACGCTCTTTAGCTCTGATGTAAATAAGGCCAATGAGCTACACAGCCTTGAGCTTAAGCGCTGCCCCTGAGTATCTCGCGAATCTCACGATTGATTTTGGCGGCGTCGCGGCCTGCCTGATCGATCAGGTCAGACCATCTTTTCGCATTCTCATCAAGCTTCATTTGGGCCAGCAGGTAGGAGGCTTGCATGATCGTTTCAATGGAATTGCTCAGATCGTGGGCCAAAGCCCGCAGTTTTGTATTAATTTCAGCAGGAATACGCTCTTTCGTCGTTTCCGCCTTTGGTTCCGCACTCATGCGCTTTTCCTCACTTGGTATAAGAGACAAAAATCCCTGAACCCAAACGGCATTTGTTTTGTTGGAAGCGAACCAACCCTAAATAGTTGTTCTGCACCAGCGGACAGTGTCCCCGAGTACATGTCTGAATGTTCCAGAGAACCGCGATGCAAATGTCTTAGGAAACTTGGCAAAACCCAACTTTCGCCTTAACCTCCGGATTAAGCAAATCCAAAATTAAAAGAAATTAATTCTGTTTTAAGGAAAAAGCCTCGCTGAATCTCGCACATTGGGGGTACGCCGTCCCCAGCGGCTGAGGCTAGGGGAGGACTGCGTGCGGGCGTATCACCGATTCAAACTTCTGTTGTGTGTCCTGACTTTGTCGGCATGTTCGTTTGCCGGAACCGCTTTCAAGGCTTCGACGACTTTAACCGTCGAAACTTCTAATAACACCAGTGCCGCCGATACATTTGCCAGCCAGCCGAATGGCAATATTGGCGCTTCGAATATCAGTAAAGTCCCGATTCGCAGCCTGCTCTATCCCGGATCTGATGCGAAGATCTACGTCCACCTGATGCCATGGTTTGGCTTTGGCGACCACATGGTGGTGGGATATAGCTCGAACAATCCCTTGCAGGTGCAGCGGCAGGTGAACGATATGGCCAGCCGCGGTATTGACGGAGCTATTGCGGACTGGTTTGGCCAGGGAAAATTCAATCCTAAATTCGTGTTCTACAACCAGGCCGTGCAGGACCTGAAGAATGAAGCCGAGCTTCACCCCGGTTTCCAGTTTGCCGTTATGGACGACGCCGGATCGCTCAGGACCTGCAATGCCACCGTGGGCTGCGATATTACCCAGGCCCTGATTGACGATCTGACCTATGCCTATAACAATTATGAGACTTCGCCCGCCTACCTGCGCTACAACAACCGGCCGGTAGTCTACTTTTTCGGCCACGAGGCTTATGCCCTTGACTGGGCGCGGGTCCGGGCTTCGGTGCCGGGAAATCCGCTGTTTATTTTCCGCAACACCGGCGGCTTCGGTTATGCCGAGAGCAACGGCGCATTTTCCTGGGTAGCGCCGGAAACGGTAACCGCCACCAACCCGATGGCGCTGACCTATCTCGACAACTTCGACAAGGCGGTGCTCGCACGCCCTACTACCTACACCACCGAATCAGGGTACAAGGGCTTTAACGACATACTGGCGTCCTGGGGTTCAGGCCGTTTGATTGGCCAGCAGTGCGGCCAGACCTGGCTCACAAGCCTGGCAGAGAATGGAAAGTATTTCTCGGCCACGAAGCAAATGATGGGCATTCAGCTTGTGACCTGGAACGATTATGAAGAAGCCACCGAGATTGAAAGCGGTATTGACAACTGCGTGACCGTGAGCGCGTCGGCTACGGGCACCGTCGCTTCGTGGACCGTGACCGGACAGCTCAATACCATTGACCATTTCAGCGTGTTTATTTCACAGGACGGCGAAAACCTGATGTGGCTCGCCGATGCGCCTGCTACGGCTACCTCGCTCGATCTGGCGCAGTTCAGCTTGAATTCAGGAAGCTACACTCTGTTTGTGAAAGCTGTGGGTAAGCCGACGCTCACCAACAAAATGTCGGCTGCCGCTTCCATCACCGTCCCGAATCTGCCGCCTGTCGCCGCGCTGGCTGTGTCATCAGGTGCGCCTGCTGCTCCATTGACTGTCACGGCTTCGACTGCGGGCTCCGGCGATCCTGACGGCACGATTGCCGGCACCGTCATCAATTTCGGTGACGGCAGCGCCGCAGTGAACGCGGCTTCGGCCACCCACGTCTACAGCGCTGGGGGAACTTACACAGTGACTGCCACCGTGACCGACAACCTTGGCGCCAGCGCCAGCACAACTAGTACGGTCGCCGTTGTCACCATCAACAAGGCTCCAGTCGCTGCTTTAAGCGTAACCACCAATGCGACTACGGTCCCAGTGACCGTAACCGCTTCAACTGCAGGTTCCACCGATCCAGATGGCACGATTGTCAGCCGCAACATCAACTTCGGCGACGGCTCTGCTGCGGTGAGCACAGCCTCAGCTACCCACGTCTATAACACTCCTGGCACTTACACCGTCACTGCAACCGTTGTTGACAATGCGGGTGCAAGTTCCAGCGCAGTCGCAACCGTACTGGTCGCTCCAGTGGCCAATAAGCCTCCGGTAGCCGACATCAGTGTTTCCGCGGCAAGCGCTTATTCCCCGGCCACCATCTCTGCGAGCATTGCAGGGTCCAGCGATCCGGACGGCACAATCGTGGCTTCGGGAATTTCGTTTGGCGACGGAACCAGCGCCAGCGGCCCGCAGGCAAGCCATGTTTACCCGGATGCCGGAACTTTTGAAGTGACTTCTACTGTCACCGACAATCAGGGAGCTACTTCTACCGCCACCACTGCGGTCGTCATCAAAGCTCCGGAAGTGATTGTCTATACTCCCGCGGACGGAGTTACCACCCCTTCGCCAGTGCAGTTTGTCGCTTCCGGTTTTTCAGGAGCGAGAATCACGGTAATTCAGATCTATGTAGATGGGGTTCTGGTTTCGCGCGCGAGATCGGCGAATTTCGATGCCGCTGTCGCGATTGCGCCGGGCACTCACGCCGTTGAAGTAAAGGGCTGGGACACCGCAGGACGTTGCTTCAGCAAGATGCTGAAACTCACGGTCCCGGTGAATCTGCCGCCGGTGGCCGTTCTGGGCTTGAAGCAATCGAATGTGCTCGTTGGAGGCTCTGTTTCCGCTTCTGCCGTGAACTCCAGCGATCCGGATGGTGCCATTGCTGCGACTACGATTGATTTTGGCGACGGCGCGGTGGTCCCGGGCGCCAGCGCTTCTCATCAATATAAAGTCGCCGGCACTTACACCGTGAAAGCCACGGTCACAGACAATCTGGGAGCGCAATCGTCCGCCACCAGCACGGTTACAGTGCAGGAGCAGTACGTTACCGTTGCCACTCCCACCGGTGGGAAGTTGGCAAGTTCATCAGCGCAGGTTGCGGGTACCGGTCATTCCGGTTATCCCGTGATAGCCACCCAGATCTATCTTGACGGCATTCTCAAATACCAGACTGCCGCCAGCTCAGTGAACGTTCCCATCTCCGTTCCCGGTGGAACGCATTTCATCGTGGTGCAAAGCTGGGACGCATCAGGCGCAACATTTAAATCATCGCCAGTATTCGTAAGTCGCTGACGGATGATTGGGGTGCAGGAGCCGTCCTTACCAGGACGGCTTTTGCTTTGCTCGTTTGGGCTGATAAAAAGTTGCTCCAGTCCGGCGCGCGGTTGAAACGGCGGGCTATACCTTTTTGGCAAGTAATATGAGGAAGTAAACATCCTCTTAAATCAGAAAATTTGGCAGCGACTGTACGACACACTAATTTCAAAATCGGTATAAACACGTTCTCGAGGAAATCGAGGATGACGATTGCTGAAACAAAAGAGCCCGGCAGGGCGGGCGCAATCTAGCCCAGACCGGAAGGTCTGGGTAAGTTAAAAAAATGAGAGAGCCCCGGCGGGGCGGCACTTGCTCTGGCCAAAGCGTCGCATGAATGTTAGCCTTTTTCTCCGCAACGAGGAGAAGCTGACCCTTGTCTCATAGTTACTCGCAAAATCATATTCATCTGGTCTTTAGCACAAAGGACCGCCAAAAAATGATTCCCATGGGCTTCCGCCCACGTCTCTGGGCTTTTATGGCCGCTATTGGTAAAAGCTATTGAGATGGTGCCCTTTGCAATCGGAGGCATGGAAGACCATATACATCTTCTTTTTCGTCTTCCGCCGACAATCACGCTTTCAAAGTCTGTATCAGTCCTGAAAGCCAATTCGTCAAAATGGATGAGAGAACATGGGAAGAAATTTGCCTGGCAAAGAAGGCTATGGAGCTTTTAGCGTCAGTTCTTCCAATGTCAATGCAGTGATCAAATATATTCACGAGCAGGAACTTCATCATCGCAGGAACACTTTCGAGCAAGAGTTCATTTCGCTGTTAAAAAGACACGGTGTTCCATATGATCCGAAATATGTGTTCGGCTAAATGTGCCGCCCCGCCGGGGCTCTGGACGTTGCTACCCTTACCCAGACCTTCCGGTCTGGGCTAGATTGCCTCCGCCCTGCTGGGCTCGCTCATGCAGGTACCGGCATTTCGATTTACCTCTAAACCGTTTAGCAAATAGTGTCCCGAAGTATTCATTTTTTTAGAATCAGAAATTGACAGCAAGCAGGCAGCACACTATTTCATAAACAGGCTGGCTTATACGTGCCGCGCGGGAATGTGGAAGCGACAAAACAGAGTCTCCGTAAGCAAGAGAACTGAATCTGCGTTGAGCACCTCTGAAGGAATATGTCAGCAGCTATATTTCAGTGCCCATGTACATCCTGACCCCACCTATTTCTTTTTCCGAACCGCCGTCTTCTTGCGTTTCTTGACCGCGCCTTTACGCTTGGCAAACAGGAATTCGTGTTCGGCCATGCGTACGCGGCTGCCGCTGAAATGCACTCCTTCCGATTCCAGCCGGAACCGCTGTTCCATACCGGATTCACCCGGCAAGGCAATGCGTCCCCCGGCTGCTACCACTCGGTACCACGGAAGATTGTGCGTACCCTGCAATGCCCACACAACCTGGCGGGCCGCGCCGGGAAATCCGGCTGCTTTGGCGACAGCGCCGTAGGTTGAGACTTTGCCGCGCGGTATTTTGAGGATGGTGGCCCGAATGCGAGGAAACATCGCAGGTGAATTTTATCGTGGAGAGATGATTCGGTCATCAGTGATAATCTTTTGTCTTGCGGAAGATGTGGGGACCAGCCCCGGTCCGCAGTGACTCTGGGCGGGTGACAAGGGGATTCAAGCTGAAGCCTGTATATTACTCATTGGAGTATCTGGTACATGCCTGACGAGACAACCGAAAAAGTGCTGGACTTGATCGCAGCCACCAAGCGAATTCCTCGTGAAAGGGTGTCCATCAACAGTACATTCGAAGAGCTGGGCATGGACTCCCTTGACGCCATCAACCTGATGTATGAAATCGAAAGTACGTTCAACATTTCGGTGCCGGACGAAGCTGTGAAATCCGTCGCCAACGTCCGGCAATTGATGGAAAAACTCAAGGCGGTTTTGGCGGAAGTGCCACAAACTCCCAGCGGCTCGCCGGAGCAATAGTGGCCCAGACCAGAGTCGCTATCACAGGATTAGGAATCATCAGCCCTTTGGGCACCGGCCTCATCGAGACATGGGCATCGCTGGCCGAGGGAAAGTCCGCCATCGCTCCCATCGAGACCGTTGATACTTCCCGGCTGCGCTTCCACAACGGCGCAGAAGTGCGGGGCTACCATCCCGATCAGCATTTCAAGGGCACACAGGCAGACCTGATGGACCGCTTTGCCCAGTTCGCCGTAATTGCAGGACGGCAGGCGCTCCAGGATTCCGGACTCACTATTACACCGGAGCTGTCGCCGCAAACCGCAATTGTTACCGGCTCCTGCGTTGGCGGACAGTCCAGTCAGGACGTGGGCTTCCAGTCCGTCTACCAGAAGAACATCAACCGCGTTCATCCTCTGACCATTCCGCGCACCATGGCCAATGCCGGAGCCAGCCTGCTCTCCATGGAACTTGGGGTCCGCGGCCCTGCTTTCACAGTCTCGACCGCGTGTTCATCGGCCAACCATGCCATTGGCCAGGCATTTTGGATGGTGCGCAGCGGCCAGGCAAAACTCGCGCTTACTGGCGGAAGCGAGGCCCCGTTCAGTTTCGGCTTGCTGAAAGCATGGGAAGCGATGCGCGTAGTTTCGCCCGATACCTGCCGCCCTTTCTGCAAGGGAAGACAGGGGCTCATTCTTGGCGAAGGCGGCGCCATGATGGTGCTGGAACCGCTCGAAGCGGCAACGGCGCGCGGAGCAAAAATTTATGGCGAGCTTGCCGGCTTTGGAATGTCTTCCGATGCCGGACATATCACCGCGCCTACTCTCGAGGGGCCGGTTACCGCAATGAAAGCGGCACTGGCAGACGCGCAGATCGCTCCAGAGCAAATCAGCTATATCAATGCGCATGGCACCGGGACCGCCGGAAACGACGTTACGGAATGCCGGGCCATCCGCCAGGTATTCGGCCAGCATGCGGAACGTCTGGCGGTAAGTTCGACCAAATCGATGCATGGTCACGCGTTGGGGGCCGCTGGAGCGCTGGAAGCGATAGCGACGTTGCTGGCGATGCGCGAAGACACAATTCCGCCAACCGCCAATTTCACTGTTCAGGATCCGGAATGCGATCTGGATGTAGTACCCAACCAGTCCCGCCAAGCCACAATCGAATGTGCGTTGTCGAATTCCTTTGCCTTCGGCGGCCTCAACGCGGTGCTGGCATTCCGAAAACTGTGATCAGGAGTAACCACAAAGGACACGGAGGGTCACAAAGGTTCTTAAAGTCTGACGTATTGCGCGGATCTTTGTGAGTTCGTTGCAATCGGTAGAACGGTAGATTGAGTCAAGAGCTAGTAGGCAGCAGCTAGTAGCTGTCTGTCACGCTTTGCCCCGCATTTTGGCCCACCACCAGCGCACGCCCACCAGCAGAAAGCGCCAATCGTGAAAGAATTCAGGCTCCTTGCGCTCGAAGGCGTGTCCGATGAACTGCAAAATCCATCCGAAGACGAACAGGCCAGCGGCATACATCCAGAGCGAGTGCAGGAAGATGCTGGCTGCCAGCAACGCGAGTGACGCGACTATCAGAGGAATGCCCAGGGTGTGGCAAATCCGGTTAACGGGATGCTGATGACTGCTGGCATACTGCGCGATCCACTGCTCGTTGGTTCTTCCGCCTAACATGGCGGAATCATACACGAAGCGGTGCAGCGTTGTGGCAGGTTTAGAGGCGAACAAGAAAGATGGTCATTGTGAGAATACCCTGCGGCGACATTGTGAAGAACATACTTCGTGGATCCTTCCACGCGTTCCTCACCCGCGATTGCTGGCTCGGACTTGGTCAGGATGACAGTGAATTGAAACTATGGAGCAAGATGACGGTAAGGGATGTAATCAATTAAGCCATGCCGAAGTGGAAGCCGAAGCCCAAGCCACAAGCCAAGAGCCAAGAGCTATTTGCTATTTGCCAGTTGCTTCTTTGCTCTTCCTCACCGTCGCATAGTGAAACCATCTGCGCCTTTGGAATCCCAGCCGCTCGTAGATGCTGATGGCTCGGCTGTTGTCGTCGCGTACGTGTAGAAACGGCACTTCGCCTTGCGCATGAATCTGCCGCACCAGTTGCGCTACCAGCGCGGTGGCGTAACCTTTGCCGAGGTGTTCAGGATGCGTCCCCACTGTAGTGATTTCGCGATAGCCGGGCAGGTGCAGCCTCGTTCCACCCGTGGCGACCAGCTTGCCCTCGCGCCGAACTCCCAGGAATGCGCCTAACTCAAGGATCCGGCTCACTATGTGGCGGCCGGGGCGAGTGCGATCGTAAATTTCGCTCATCTCTGGCAGATCGCTTTCGCCCAGCCGCGCCAGTTCTGCCGGCGGCGTGAGGTCTACTGGCGGCAAGGTGCTATTTTCATGCACCATCTGAATAGTGCCAAGTTCGCGGGTAATGATCCAGCCGGATGGCAATTGCGGCGCAGCATCAAAGAAAATTCCTGCCGGCTCCGGCCCTAATTCTGACAGTGCTGCATAAGCGTCTGCTGTGTTTTCAGCCAGTGCGCCGTGAACGCTCATGTCAGGAGGGAACCGCCGCGCTTTTCCGGTTCCCAGCGCTACGTGCGATTGCAGAGTAGTGAGTGCCGACCACACAGGATTGTCGAGCGGATCCATACCCACTGAGTGTAGCGCGGAGTTGAATTGATCTTACTGGCGATTCGGAGCGCTGCTGGAAGCACTGGTAGACGTCGTTGCGGGCACTCCAGTGGAGATCTCGGCGCTGTTTATGGTGCCGTCGGCATTATGGTTCGGTCCCAGCCCCAGCTTGATCAGCGCGCGGGAATCGGGAGTCACCTTGGTCTGCCAGCCATTGTCATTCTGGAAGCGCGACATTGCCGTTTGGGTCTGGGTGTCCCAGTATCCGGTGGGTTCGCCATCGAGATACTTTTCGCGAATCAGCGCCTGCTGGATTTCACGCACGCGGTCGGAGTCAATGCTTTGCTGGCCGTGATGCTTCCATGCCGCTTTTCTTACTTTGGCAGAGTGGCGGCCTTTGCGTGAAGTCCTACTATGACTCACCGATTTGGCTGAAGCATGAGCGCCGCTCTTGGTCTTGGCCGTCTTGTGCCTGGCGGTCGTTTTAGCCGGACACACGCCAGCCAGCAGTATGAGTATTGCGCTTGATAAAACCAGATTTTTTAATGGCAAACGCAAGCAATCACCTCTGACCGAAAGGGTTGACGCCATAGCATCATCTCACGGTTTGATGCTGCCGGAATACCCGGATGTTGACTTAGCCGTGTTACGGAAGGGCAATCGGAAGGTTATACCCACTTCTCCGATGTGGTGAAAATGCCACAGTTTTGCCATCTCAATCTTAAGATCAGACGCATACAGATTTTCGGCGTTGTGTGTTCCATTACCGATAACCAAGGACTCGGCGGAGATCAAGCGTGCTTTGGCAATCCACCTTGCCGAGCCTATGCTTTCAGCAGCCTCTTAGGCTATCGGCTTTTCAGGGAGAGACATTCATGACATGCAGCGCGCGCCGCTCATTATTTACTTTTTGTCTTCTTGTGCTTATCGCGTTATTCATCCCCAGGCAAAATACCGGCCAAACGGCTTCTGGAAGCGCAAACGCTACATCGGCGGATGCACCGGTACAGGTCACAGCTGAAGATTACGCCCGCTCCAACCAGATGCGACCGCCCATCCTCCGGGAAAAACTGAAGGTAGCATTTCTAATCCCACACTGGCGCGGCCAACATGATGAGTTCTGGTATCGGAGCGGTACGGCAAAAATTCACGAATTTATGCTGGCGAACGCGGCGACCGGAGCGGTGCACCCGGCATTTGATCATCAGGCGCTGGCGCAGGCGTTTGCAAAAGCAGCCGGAACTGAAGAGTCCGCAGACGCTTTGCCGTTTGAGGATATTACATTCAACGACGATCGCAGCTCGATTCGCGTCCGCGTTCAAGACAAAGACTACGACTGCCAAATCAAGCCTGCTGTTGCATGTTCTGCCGGAAAGCCAGTCTTCCCTAAGCCAGCCATTGACATTAGTTTTATGTCCCCAACCGCGAGAGGCGATGCAGCAGACCCGAACGAGGGTGTACTGGTTTCTCCGGACACTCAATGGGGTATTTTTACCCGTGATAACAATCTCTGGCTACGCAATCTCAAAAGCCATCAGGACCGGCAACTCACCCGCGACGGTGTGAGACATTTTGGCTATGGCACCTACCTGGGTATTTATGAAGATGCGTCTTTATCCCACGTGAGCGCGCGCTTGCAGCCGGGCACCATTTGCCTCCGATGGCGTCGTACTGGTCACCGGATTCACACACTGTGATTGTTCCGCACGCAGATGAACGCCATGTCGCTGACTATCCTTATGTGGAAGACCGTGCCGGCCGATGGAAGTTTCCGTCCGAAGTTGCACATGGTTCGAATGGCCCTGGTCGGCGAAAGCCGCCGACACTGGAGTGGTTCGCGTTTGACGTTCGCAGCGGAAGGCGCACGCGCCTGAATTTCCCTTACGACAAGCTGCTGGCCGTGGATCCAGATGGCCTGCCCATCCGCAAAAAATGGTGGAGCCCTGATGGCCGACATCTATACGCCGTAGCGGTTGGCGCGAATATGGAATCGGGATTTCTGTTTGACGTCAACATCGCCACGGGCAACGTGCGAACGATCGTTGAGGAACATATGATTCCCCGAATGGAGATGAGCCCGAGTTCCTGGGATTCACCCGATGTCTGGATCAGCGCCGATGGCAAGGATGTAATCTGGTTCTCTGAGCGCGACGGCTGGGGACACCTGTATCTTTATGACGGACAGACGGGGAAGCTTAAAAACCAGATCACACGGGGCGAGTGGCTGGTACGCGACATCATCAAAGTTGATCAGGAAAAACGGCGCTTGTATTTCACGGCATCGGGACGAGAGGAGGGCAATCCCTACTACCGGTATCTGTACCGCATCAATTTTGATGGTTCAGATCTCACGCTGCTCTCGCCCGAGCACGCCGATCATATGCTTACCAGCCCGGATAACAGATGATTGCTCTGGATAACGTTCTTGGCTACGATGTCATCTCCCCGAGCGGAAAATTTGCCGTCTATAGCTTTTCTACTCCTGATCAACCGCCGCAAACGGTGATTCGCTCCACAGACGATGGAAAGCTCATCTCAACTATTGAGAAAGGCGATGCCAGCGCTGTGCTTGCCGCGCACTATCTTCCACCGGAAGAATTTGTGGCCAAAGCCGCGGACGGCAAGACCACTCTCTGGTCATTGATCTACAAGCCGAGTAATTTTGATCCGGCAAAACGCTATCCGATCATTGATCTTGAATATGCCACGCCAGTCACTGCGGTAGTGCCTCGCAACTTTCTCCAAGCCATTAGCGGCGTGCCCTCTCTGCCCACCAGCGCAATGCTCGCTGAGTTGGGATTTATCGTGGTTGCCATTGACGCTCGTGGAACGCCTTACCGGTCCCGCCAGTTCTCTCAGGCAGGTTATGGCCAGCTCAATATTATGGGGCTCGATGATCACATTGCCGTGATCAAAGAAATGGCCGCGCGCCTGCCTTACATGGATATTAACCGGGTGGGAATCGTTGGCGGCTCTTATGGCGGGTGGAGCGCTCTCTGGGGCATGCTGGATTTTCCTGACTTCTTTAAGGTGGGCGTGGCAGATATTCCCCCGGGCGGCATGCATAACGTATATCCATGCGAGGAGTGGTATGCCTACCAGGGCGTACCGGTTTACAGCGATGGTAGTCATTTTCGCCCCAGATCTGACGAAGTACCGGAAAACTGGAAATCAATAGACATGCGGCAAAAAGCCGCAAATCTGAAAGAGCTTCTCTGCTGGTTCTGATGGGGGAACTTGATGAAAACGTGCCGCCCGGATCGAACCAATCAATTTCTGGATGCGCTGATAAAAGCCGATAAGGATTTTGATCTGGTGTACATGCCGGGGGCCTCTCACCGCACGCAATTTTCCCAGTACACTACGCGGCGCACCGATGACTACCTGGTGCGTTATTTGATGGGCGCAACTCCGCCACCACGTTGAAGATGATAATGAAGCGGCAATAAACGTGGCTTTGATGTAAGAAACTGGCCGCAAACGAGCCAATCCAGGAGTCGCGCTGAATCCAATATCGCTGGCCAAAGAAACGGCTGCATCGTGTTACGCTGCGCATCGGTCAGCGGGACAGGTTCGAGGTTTTCAGGCCACGAATTTCACACCTGCATTGAATGTTTTTGAATTGCCGGAATCCGGCGCTGTCCTGTAACCAGAGCCAGCGCCAGATTCCAGCGATTGAATTAAGGCAGCGTACCGGAAACGAAGATGTTGCCGGCGCCCGCGCCCCGTCCGCGCCGAACCAGGAAAGCCACGTCTTCGCCGCTTTTGAGCTTCGACATGATTTTCTTGAAGTCTTCTTCGCTATTGACCGGCTGGCGATTGATCTGAAGAATCACGTCGCCCTGGGCCATGTTGATGTCGTCGGCAAAAGAATCGGGTTTCACTTCCGTTACCACTACGCCTTTGCCTTCGGGTGTGCCCATGCGCTGTGCCATTTCCGGCGAGATGGAGCGCACAGTCAGGCCCAGCTTCGAGGGGGTTGGCTGCGCCTCGTCACTGGCATCTTCAGTTTCCTCACCGCGATCTGGAAACAGTTTGGTGCGGTCGCCCACGGTCACGCTGGCCTGCTTGGGCTGGCCATTGCGAACGAAGCTTAGCTCGATCTTATTGCCGGGTTTCGTGGCGGAAATGGTATTCACCAGTTCGTCGCCCGATTTGATTGGTTTGCCATTGATGGAAGTGATGGTGTCGCCGGTCTGCAATCCCGCCTGCTCTGCCGGCGTGCCGGGACGCACATTGGAGATAGTGACGCCATTCTTCACGCCATAGACGCGCGCCAGCGCCGGATTCGGTTGGGCATTGAACTCCACGCCGATGGAACCCCGGCTGACCTTATGGCTGGGACCGGTCAACTGGTTATAGACATCGCGGACGGTATTCGAGGGCATGGCAAAACCCACGCCCTGATATCCGTAAGACTGCGTGTAAATGGCTGTGTTGATGCCGATGACTTCGCCATTCATGTTCACCAGAGGGCCGCCTGAGTTGCCGGGATTGATGGCGGCATCCGTCTGGATAAATGATTGAAACGTACGCGTGGGATTGATGTTTCGTCCTTTCGCCGAGACGATACCGGCAGTCACCGTATTTTCCAGTCCAAACGGACTGCCGATGGCCAGCACCCAATCGCCTACAGTCATGCTGTCGGAATCACCCAGGCGGGCCGGATGCAGTGTGCCTTCTTTCGGCGGATCAATCTTGATTACAGCCAGATCGGTTTCCCGGTCTACGCCGATGACTTTGGCCTCGTGCAGCACGCCCGGCGGATCGTCTTTCAGCTTGACCCGGATGCGGTCAGCGCCATCCACTACGTGGAAGTTGGTAACGATATAGCCGTTGGCGTTCATAATGACGCCCGAGCCCAGCGAACGCTCACGTCCACCTTCAGGACTTTGGGGGCCTCCGCCTTCATCCCCGCCCTGGCCACCGAAAAAGCGGTCGAAGAAATCCTGGAAAGGATCTTGCCCATTGTCATCAGGGCTGTTCGGGGCGTTGGGGTTGTTGCGGTCAGGACGGCGCAGGCGACGGTGCGGCGTCTTGGGCGTGCTCTCGGAATTGATGTTGACCACTTCCGGTTCAAGCTGCTTGGCCACCTGTCCAAAAGTATTGCTGAGCTGCTGCGGCGATTGCATGGGAAGCAGGGCCGCATCGGGCAGGGGGCTGGAATTTCCTTTTACGCCACTTCTGCTGAGCACTGTCCCGATTAGAATGCCTACTGTAAGAGTGAGGAGAATGACCAGAGTGGATAGCATTCTCTGGGTCTTGACTCGTGCCACGAAAGCGGCAAACCGCGAATTCATACTTAACGTTCCTCCGGCTATGCGCAAACTCAATTATAAATGGAATACTTTAGGGAAAGTTGCGAGGACAACTATGACATACCCTCTCAGTTAGACGCCGGGGGCGCGGCTTTCGTTATCCGGCAGCGCTGGACTCCTGCGCGGCAGCAGGCTGGGAAACGCTGCCCAGAAGCTCTGAAATGAGCACTCCTGTAAAGATCAGCAAAGCTCCCACGCCTGCTCTCAGTCCCAGCCGTTCACCCAGATAGAAATAGGAAGTAAGCCAGGCGAACACCGGTTCCAGAGTGAAGATAAGAGCGGTGTGCGTAGGCGGGGTAAACTGCTGCGCCCATGCCTGCACCGTGAAAGCCACGGCTGTACAAATGACGGCCGTTACCAGCAGGGCGATGATGACCGTCGAATTCCATTCGATATGAGGGTGCTCCACGAGAGGCATGCACAGAGTCGTGAACAATGCGGCAAAGGCGACTTGCAAAACCGCAATCTGTTCATAGGGGAAGCGGGGAATGACCCTTCCTACAAAAATAATGTGGAAGGCGAACGCCACCGCGCAGCCTGAAGCCAGCATGTCCCCCAGGTTCACATTGGCGAAGTCGGCAACCGCCTGTCTGCCCGCTGGAACGGTCATGAGAAAAAGGCCGACAAGTGCCGTCAATATTCCTGCGATCCGCCACTTATGGATGTGGGCTCGCCAGAACACAATCAGGAAGACCGGCACCAGCACTGAAGCCGCGCCGGTAAGAAAAGCGGCTTTGGAAGGCGTCGTTAGCCTGAGCCCGGTGGTCTGAAAAAAGTATCCGAGAAATAGAAAGAGACCTACAACCGCGCCATTCTTTACCGACCCGCGTGTCATCCGCCGCACGTGCCTGGAATACATGATGGCTAGCACCACGGCGGCCAGCGCCATACGTACAGCTACGAATAGCACCGGAGTAACAAACTGAAGAGCGGCTTTTACCAGAACAAAAGTGGCGCCCCACACCAGGGTGATGAGCGCCAGAAGAAGATGGGCTTTCAGGGTTCGCGACACGAGAGTCCAGAAAAGACCTTACCATTTTCGTGCCTCCGAATGTTCAGGCCGCGTGGTCTTCTTTGGCTTCCTGTACTGTGCTTCCGGTGGGCTTGGCGAATTCAAACAGGCATTCGCGCGGCTTCTTGTCGAACCGCAGGCCCTGGTAAATCGGAGCGCGCATTTTCACATCGCCGCTGTGGCCTTCGTGGGTCCATTCAGAAAATTTGATCTCGGCCACCAGTTCCGGTTTTACCCAGTGCGGACGCCGGGTGGAGTCAATCTTCCTGCCGAAAGGGTTCTCGTCGGATTTGAGTTTTTCCAGCTTCTTCCACAGCGCGGCATGCGACGCCTGGGTAAATCCGCTGCCCGCCTGCCCCACATGCACCAGCTTTCCATTCTTGTCATAGAGGCCCAGAATCAAGGAGCCGAAATGTTCACGGCCGCCGCGCGGATCGGTATAGCCGCAGATCACGCATTCCTGGCGGCGGGTGATCTTGATCTTCAGCCATTCGCGCGAGCGCTTCTGCACGTAAAGCCCGGTGCGCAGCTTGGCAACGATGCCTTCCAGCCCTTTTTCGCGCGCAACCCCAAAGAGCGCTGTTCCCTCAGAAGGATAGTGGTCTGAGTATCGCAGCAGTCCAGCGCCCGTGGGAGTAATCTGTTGCAGCAATCGCTTGCGCTGTTCCAGTTCCACTCGCATCAGGTTGTAGCCATTCAGGTACAGCAGGTCGAAAACGTAGTAGACAATCGGCACGCTGGCGTCGCGGGAACGGTATTTTCCCGGGTTGGTCATGCCGGTGCGTTGCTGCATCAGGCTGAAGGATGATCGTCCCTGTTCATCCAGGGCGACCACTTCGCCATCAATGATTGCGTTTTCAATGGACAATTCTTCCAGGGCGCGTGCTATCTCCGGGAATTCGTCAGTCAGTTCATTCTGATTTCGCGACACCAGTGTGGCCTTGCCATTCTTCAAGAAGGTGACTGCCCGGTAGCCGTCCCATTTGATTTCGTAGAGCCACTGGTCATCATCGAAAGGCTCTTCGACCAGCGTGGCCAGCATGGGATGAATTGCGGTGGGCAGAGGGCCGCGGCGGGCGTCTTTCAATTCAGCCAGAGCAGAAGTCAATGCCTCAGCGTTTTTTGGCTCGGCTTTTTTTTAGATTTTTTGGATGACGATGAAGAAGATGAAGCAGAGGTCTTCACCGCAGAAGACCTGGATTTCCCCGCAATTGTGGTTGACGCCGATTTACTGCTGGATTTGGCTGCCTGCTTCTTGCCTGTCCCATCGCCATTGCTCGCGGCAGCGGATTTCTTTGATGTTGCTGTTGCACTCTTGCCGGCTTTGTTTTTTATGTCTTCATTCAGCCATTCCGCGCCGCGCCTGGTTGCGGCCTTGCGGTTACTCTGCCACTCGGCGGAACCTTCGTCATGAGCAATCTCATCCAGACTGCGTTCGGTCAGCACCGAATAGTCCAGCTTGTCCACATCGAAACCGGGCTTCACCGCTTCGTCTTTTTTCTTGATCAGCAGCCATTCGGTTCCTTTCGATCCCGGACGCCTGGAACGCATCCGCGCCAGCACAAATTCGCCTTGCAGCTTGTCGCCATGCAGCCGAAATTTCAGGTCGCCTTTTTCCAGCATCTCCGAGGCATTCCCCAGCGGCTCCCATGTGCCGGTGTCCCAGACCATGACTGTGCCGGCGCCGTAATTGCCTTCGGGAATGGTTCCCTCGAAATGGAAATAGGAAACAGGATGGTCTTCCACCTGCATGGCCAGCCGTTTATTGGCCGGATCGAGCGATGGGCCTTTGGGCACGGCCCAGGACTTGAGCACGCCTTCCATTTCCAGCCGGAAGTCGTAGTGCAGATGCGAAGCTCTGTGTTTCTGGACCACAAAGCGGTGCTGCTCGCCTGGCTCCAGCTTGCCTGCCGGCTCGGGTGTCTGGTTGAAATGCCGTTTGCGGTTGTATTGTTCCAGTGCCACGCAAGGTTAGATGCTGGGTTGTGTTTCCAATGTGGCTTGCCATGCTGATGCTTTGCGGCAGGGGATCCGGTGACTTCTTCGAAAATGGCAGGCATTCTGGTCAGGGTCAGAGGGCTTGTGCAAGAATTGTCGTTCCACTGAAATGGGGAATTCAACGGGAATTGAAGTTCGGAACACCAATCAGGAGATGAAATGGCAAAGACGGCAGGCGAGAAGCTGCTGAGTGAGGTAGTGCGGGAACGTCGGGCCACCAACAACTTTGAAGAACTGCCAATCCATGCAGCCGATCTGGAAAAGATTGTCCGCGCCGGACTGGAAGCGCCCAGCGGCTATAACCTTCAGCCCTGGCGGTTTGTTGTGGTGCGCGACCGCGAGCAGAAAAAGAAGCTGCGGGCCGCCGCCTTCGGCCAGCCCAAGGTGGAAGAAGCCAGCGCAGTCATTGTGGCCTGCGGCGATCCTCAGGCATGGAAGGACGGCGACCTCGACCAGATGCTGCGTATGGCCAAAGAAAATGGCTTGACCGATGAGAACCTGCACAAGACCATTCGCTCGAACGTATCGAATTTTCTTGGAAACCCTGCGGGTAAGCCCGGCGGAACCGAACCCTCCTGGGACCTGTGGGTGAACCGCCACGTGATGATTGCCTTTACCACCATGATGTGGATGGCCGAGGTACTGGGCTACGATACGGCTCCCATGGAAGGCTTTATGGAAGACCAGGTCAAGCAGCTTCTCCATATCCCCGATCGCGTGCGGGTGGTCGCATTTCTCGCCATCGGACGGCGCAAAGGCCCTGACAAGCCGTATGGCGGACGCTTCGATACAGCGCACACCGTGTTCGCTGAAGAGTGGAACAAGAAAATTGAGTTTTAAACAAATGCCTTTCGCGCGACGCCCAAGGCTCGCCATTTCGCTTTGCCTGCTGGTTTTCCTGCTGCCGGTGTGGGCCCGTAATGTCGCTGCCGCGCAAGACCAGCAGGCCGCATCGGGGCTGACCGATGCCATTGCGTCGCACTTACTGGCCCAGGTGGCCGAAGGCCTGCAAGGCCGGGTTGCCAATACAATGCTCGGCGCTTTTGATCTGGACCGTATGCCGGCAGGGGCGATGTTCAAGCAGCAAATTACCGCCTTCATCAACCAGACAGATAACATTCGGGTCCATCTCAAGGAACTCCAGGTGCACGGAAACACTGTTTCTGTGGACGTGGAAATGGACGCAACGCCGCACAGCGACATCGTTGTGCCCGTACAGAAACACACGCAGATGCGCTTCACCGCCGGGAACGGCAAGAGCGGATGGAAGTTTGTGGATGTAGAGCCGCGAGGGTTTTTTACGTTGGAGAGATAGTACTTGGTACTTAGTATTTGGTACTTGGCTCTTCAGAAAACCTCTCGCCGCGAATTACGCGAATGCCGCGAATGAAGGCTTTTACCTCATTTCGCTGATGACGCTGATCTGCTGAGCCAAAAATTAGAAGCCAGAAGCCAGAAGCCAGAAGCCAAGAGCTAGAAGCTAGTGGCTAGCAGCTAGAAGCTACTAAATTGTCCCGCGAATATCCAGACCGTCCTATTGTTGGCGTCGGCGCCGTTATCGTAGATCAAGGCCGCGTGTTGCTCTCGCGCCGGGGATCACCCCCGCTCCAGGGCCAGTGGTCGCTTCCCGGCGGAGTAGTGGAACTGGGTGAAACGTTGCGCGAAGCTGCCGCGCGCGAAGCCCTGGAAGAAACAGGATTGATTGTAGAAGTCGGCGAAGTCATCGAAGTGCTGGACCGAATCATTCCCGGCCAAGGCGGTGTCCCACAGTATCACTACGTGCTCATTGATTTTCTATGCCACAAACTCGGCGGCGAACTGCGCGCCGGCAGCGACGTAGCCGAAGTAGCCTGGGCCAGCGAAGATGAGCTTGCACAATACCAACTCGAAACGATTGCATTGAATGTGATCGGAAAAGCCATGAAGAAGAATTGGGTAAGTGGGTAATTTTGTAATTTGGTAATTGAAGATCAACACCACGTTGTCATCAACAGTGTTTTCGCGCAATCTTCGCAGTTCAATTACCCAATTACAAAATTACCCAATTACCCAATGCCCTAGCCTTTCCACTGGTACGCATCTGGCTGGTTCAGGCCGATGAAGGCCAGCACGCGGCAGGCGAACTGGTGGGCCATTTCGTCAATGGTTGACGGACGGTTATAAAACGTGGGAATCAGCGGATAGATGGTGGCGCCTGCATTCGCGGCTAGGTCCATATTGCGAATATGGATGCGGTTCAAGGGTGTCTCTCTTGTGCACAACACCAGCGGCCGTTTCTCTTTCAAACAGACATCGGCGGCCCGGTCAATCAGGCTTGAGGCGAGGCCATTGGCGATCCGGGCAAGTGTGCCCATGCTGCACGGCAGAATAATCATGGCGGTCGTCGGATACGATCCGCTGGCCACGTTGCCGCCAATGTCGTCATTGTTCTGCTGCTGAATTTTGCTGCCTTTTGAGCCCAGAAGCTGTGCCGCCAGGTCATTGCGTCCCTTGATTCCCAGTTCTTCGGCAAAGACCCGCAACGCATTGTCAGAAACAATCAGGTTCACAGTTTGAATGCGGGCATCGCGTTCGGCGATCTGTAGCAGCGCCCGCGTGAAGACGGCGCCGCTGGCGCCGGTAGCTGCAACGGTAATGTTTTGTGGGCTTTCAGGCATGAGAACCATGAGCATAGGGACAACAACATTGCCGAGTCAAGGCGGCCTTCCCGCTGGACTTGGTATATTCGAAAGCGCCGGAACTTTGTCATGGACGCAGCCAGCCTTAAAAAACTATTTCTCGAAGTGAAGAAGGGCGACGTCAGCCCCGACGAGGCGGTAGTCCGCCTGCGTCATATGCCCTTTGAAGACCTGGGCTTCGCCAAAATAGACCATCACCGTCGCCTGCGCACCGGCATGCCGGAAATCATCTTTTCGCGTGGCAAGACCCCGCAGCAGGTGGCGGCCATCTTCAAGAAGCTGGCCGCCAAAGGCAGCAATGTGCTGGCTACCAAGGCAGACGCAGACCATTTCCGCGCGGTGAAAAAAGCCGTCCGCAAAGCCGAGTATCACGAACTCGGCCAGGCCATTCTTCTCCGGCAGGACAGCACCCGTTATGGCAAAGGAACCATCGCGGTCATTTCTGCCGGAACCAGCGATATCCCGGTGGCGGAAGAGGCATTAATCACCGCCGAGGCTATGGGCAACGATGTTGCGCATGTCTACGACGTTGGTGTTGCCGGAATTCATCGCCTGCTGGCGAACAAGACGGTGCTGGACGATGCGCGGGTGGTCATTGTATGCGCCGGAATGGAAGGCGCGCTGCCCAGCGTAGTCGGAGGACTTGTCGGGGTGCCAGTCATAGCCGTGCCCACCAGCATTGGCTATGGAGCAGCCTTTAAAGGTCTGGCGGCGCTGCTGGGAATGCTGAATTCCTGCGCTTCCAACGTGAGCGTGGTGAATATTGATAATGGCTTCGGCGCGGGCTATGTGGCCTCAATCATTAATCGATTGTGAACGAGGGAAACAGCAATCTTAGATTTGGTAATTGGATAAGTTGGTAATTTTGTAATTGGAAAACCGACTGCTTGAGCTCGAATTTCTGCACTTCAATTACCCATTTACCAAATTACTCAATTACCAAATCCTTAGATTGGGTAAATTGGTAATTTCGTAATTGAAAAACCGGCTGTTTGAGCTTCGAATTTCAGCAGTTCAATTACCCACTTACCAAATTACTAAATTACCAAATTGTTCCCAACTCATTCTTTCCCAAAAACTCTCGCAAAGATCTTGTCTACATTCCTGAGCTGCCGTTCCACGCTGAAGGCGCGTTCGATCTGTTCGCGGGGCACACGCGAGGTGATCTCCTGATCGTTCATGACCTGTTCGCGGAAGTTCAGTTCTTCTTTCCAGGAGCGCATGGCATGAGCACTGCACCAACCGGTACGCATCTTCTCGTGACATGCCATGCTCGGCCAGATCGAGCAGCAACTGTCCGCTGAAGACCAATCCCCCGGTGCTTTCCAGGTTCTTCATCATTCGCTTCGGATAGACCAGCAGCGTGTCTATGAGATTGGTTGTTTTTTGCAACAAGTAGTCGGTCAAAATGGTCGAGTCGGGCAGGATGACCCGCTCGACTGACGAGTGCGAGATGTCGCGTTCGTGCCACAGTGCTACGTTCTCGAAAGCCGCCTGCGCATTGGCGCGCACCACCCGCGCCAGACCCGAAATCTGTTCGCAAGTAATAGGATTCCTCTTGTGAGGCATGGCGGAAGACCCTTTTTGTTTTTCGCTGAAGTATTCTTCCGCTTCGCGCACCTCGGTGCGCTGGAGATGGCGAATTTCCGTCGCGATCTTATCCAGCGTCGAAGTTATGACCGCCAGAGTCGCTACATAGTTCGCATGGCGGTCACGCTGGATCACCTGCGTAGAGATGGGAGCAGCTTCGAGGCCCAGACGATGGCAGATCTTTTCTTCAAACTCAGGCTCCAGATGCGCAAAGGTGCCGACTGCGCCGGAGAGTTTCCCAACCCGCATCTCTTCCGCGGCCCGCTCAAAGCGGCTGATGTTGCGCTCGGTCTCCGCGTACCAGTTGGCCAGCTTCAGGCCAAAAGTGGTGGGCTCGGCATGGATGCCATGAGTACGCCCGATGGTGGGGGTATGCTTGAATTCATGAGCGCGGCGGCGCAATACCTCGCGCAGCTTGACCAGATCCTGCGAGATGATGCGCGAAGCTTCTTTGATCTGCAATGCCTGCGCTGTGTCTACCACATCATTGGACGTGAGACCGTAATGGAGCCAGCGCGCCTGCGGCCCCACTTTTTCGGCGACAGCGGTAGTGAAAGCGATCACATCATGCTTCACTTCCGCTTCAATCTCATGGATCCGTTTCAGATCGAAATCGCCGCGTTCGGCAATGGCCTGGGCGGCGTCGTGCGGAACGATGCCGGCTTCGGCCAGAGTCAGGCTGGCGGCAGCTTCCACCTGAAGCCAGCAGCGGAATTTATTTTCGTCACTCCACAGGCGGCCCATTTCCGGGCGGGTGTAGCGGGGGATCAATGGCGCTCCTTCGATCGTTGGCAGTTGAAAAATGAACCACCGATAATAAATGGATGCAGCCCAATGGACAAAGTCAAGCCCATTACCGCAGAAGCATCAAACTTTCGGACTATAGCGGCAGGCATTCTTAACCTTGCAGGAGTTGAATGCTGCCCTGATAATGGAACGCAATCAATACCGTGGGGCGGGTCTGTATCGTGTTGAGAGGGATTTAAAATCAGCCTAAATCAGGGAAGCCCTTTATCCGTCGTTTTCTGGCGGATAAAGGGCCAAGGCTCGAATCTAGCAGATGGGATAAAGTATATCGCGAGACGATAAAATGTCAAAGGAAAAACAATCGAAACCGTTGAGCGAGGTCGAGCTTGTCGCCCTGGCTGAATTTCGTTACCAGATACGCAGGTTTCTGCGCCACATGGAGGAGCACTCTCGCGAATTGGGGCACAACCCGCAACAGTACCAGCTATTGCTGGCCATTGAGGGGCTGCCCAGGGACAAAACTCCCACCATCAGCACGCTTGCCGAGCGCATGCAGCTCAACCACAACAGCATGGTGGAACTGGCGGACCGCTGCGAAGAGCGGGGCCTGATTCGCCGGACCCGCTCCGGTACAGACCGCAGACAAGTCGAACTGGCGGTGACCAGCGAAGGCGGCAGTGTGCTGCGCAAACTGGCCAGCGCCGCCCGGCAGGAATTGCGGACCATTGGGCCTGTTCTGTTAGAAGCTATTCAAGCCATCGAGCAGGATGCGGGCCTTTCCAGGCATCATCATGAGGACCGCCAGCGGCCGGTGAAAAGCCGGAAATCAAGTCAAGAAGCCAGCGAACAGCGAACCAAACTGTAATAGCACCCTTCATCATCTGTCATTTTCATTCCGACCGGAGCCCGACCGACGAAGGAGGGCGGCGTAGTGGAGGAATCCACGTGATGTGTCCTTCGCGAAACTGTTTCAAGGCATTTTCATCGCCGCCATTACCGGTAGTGGTGCAGTTTGAATTTCCACAGGGGACTAGGGATTTACTAAAACGGTCGCGATTTTGACAGCAGGCGGAGCAATCCCCATAAACTTTTGCATATCGGAATACTCAATTTCTACGACCCGGTCAGTGATTCGATTCAACCGTCTCGCACCACCAGGAAGCACTCCGCCACTTTTCTTCAGAAATGAGACATTAACGATGTGTTTTCCCGCAATCTTTCACGGTCTGCACTGCTGGTACATAATCAGCATCACCACTGACGATAACGCCGACGTCGTAGACGTCATTCAACTTCAAAAGATCAGTAGCCAGCATTACGTCAACACCTTTCTCCTGGCCGAAGTTGCGCTTGAAAAGATCATATTTGATGGAACCGGCAGCGCGAAATTCGACTGAGTCACATTTGTGGGCGATTCCATGCTGTAGCTGCTTCCATCCATCGAACCTGCTGCGCATAGCTCTTTCTCTTTGCAGCAATGTCATGCCAGCTCTTGTGATTAGTGCTGGACGTTTGCCAAGATCAGGTTCGGCATCAAAGATATTCGCCCAATAACGATCTTTTCGCAGCACGTTCTCTAATTCGGCTGTGTTCTTCAGCAATCTGGAAAGGTTATACGGCCAGAAGTCAATTTCATCAACAACATACCAGTATGTGCGCAGTCTAAATTCCGCCTCGACTTTACTCACCAAATGATCGAAGAAATCTACTCATCGCGCCAGTTTCGGCAGATAGTCAGATCGGTCAAAATCTGTCGCGAACAGATCACACAGCGAATGCCGGAGATTTTCACCGTCAACGAAGATGCACGCACTTCTAAACTTCATTCTGTATTGCTCTCCACAAAGAAAAGTGGGAGGCACGCAGCCTCCCACTTTTTATAACGCATGTTGCGTTTCCTCAGACACGCAGTCCAAGGTCTTTAAGTTCGTATAACTTTATAACATTAAAGGGAAACCGAAATCAAGGATTATATCACAGCGCAGAAAAGGCGAAATACCCTTCTTTATCCGGCTGTGGAGACGGCGGTCGGATTTGAACCGACGGTGGGTGCTGTGAGACACCGCAGAGTTGCAAGCTCTGCAACCTTCGACCGGACTCGGATCACGCCGTCCCTATTAGTGACATCGGTAATATCTGGGTTGAACGATATGTGCTGGTTTGATAGCCTTATACATGGTACGCACTTTGGGTGCGTACTGACCCATTTGATCTGTGAGACAAATGGGCTAGAAAAGGCCCGGTGTTGCAAGCGCCGGGTCACTTCATTCCCGCTAGGGCATTAATCAGCATCCCTTTCTCTTTTAGCTTTACCACAGAAACCCGCTTCTTTGCCGCAATCAGACTGCACAGTTCATCAAGAGTCCACGGATGATCTGCAATTCCTGCTTCCATTGCTGGCGTGACTCTCAGCGTCTTGTGAATGCGAACGAAGTTGTAATGCATGAAGTGCAGGGCCACAGCGTGACCGTGATTCTCAACCTTCTTACTGAATCCGTTTGCCAGGCGCGTGAAACGTCTCATGCTCATACGCATGGTCAGGTTTTGCCGCTCGACATAGGACGTGCAAATCTTGTCAGGGTCGGGCGCACCGGCGATTACAGCGGTCTGGCAGTCAATGCAGGTAGCAGGGCTGTACCGTGTGCTGGCATCTTCTTGCAGTGGCGCACCGTAAACTTTAATCAGCATCGCGTAATCAATCTCTGAGCCAAAGGCACCCTCTACGGCATTGACGTAGACCTTGTGACCGTCTGTTGTCATTTGAATGCGGTTAGAGATGCGGCTGGCAAGATCGTGCATGAAGCTCTGCGCTGATCTGGCGTCACGCCTCGCGACCAGATACGAGACGATTAACTTCGAATCAGCATCAATGCCAGTGGTCGTCCAGACATCGCCATAACCGAATTTGCCGCGCTTGTCGGCAGGAACATTCTTGTCTTTCGAGTAGCAGAATGCCCAGATTTCATCCACTTCAACACGCTTCGATTTCACATTGCGAACCACGCGATTGTGATACTCAGCGCAAGCGCATCCAAGATCTTCCAGCAAATTCAAGATTGTGTGTTTCGCTACGCCTGTCATGCGGGAAATGGCGTTGATAGAGACTCCCTCGACTAAGGCTGCTACCACTTGGACGCGCTTTGCTGTACTGAGGCGGTTCATGATGTAGATACCCTATACTTGCACGTGAAATTTGTCAAATACTTGCCCGACTAAGTATTGACATTTATTTACGAGCAAGTATAATCCGAGTCATGACAGAGCTTACAAGTGAAGCGGCTAAAAAATTATCTGAATTGGGCGCGACAAAAGGCGGTACAGCCCGCGCTAATGTGTTGACTCCAGAACGGCGAAGCGAAATCGCTAAAAAGGCCATTGCCGCCCGCTGGGCCAAAGCTGGCAAGAAACCAGCGCCAGAGAAAGACACAGAGCCTCCTACAGTAGACCCAACACCGGAAATGCCATTCTCCCTGTTTAGGGGAACTCTCAAGATTGGGGATGTTGAGATGGAGTGCCACGTTTTAAATGATTTCCGTCGGGTGCTCACTCAGCGGGAAATGGTACGAGTATTGAGTCCGGCTGGGCGCGAAAGCGGCAATTTAGCTGGATATTTTCAGTCTAAAGCCTTTGCTGACAGGCCTTTAGACCTGGGCGCGGTTATTCCGTTTCGAGTGGCGGGAACACAGTATGTCGCGCATGGGTACGAAGCCACAACGCTAATCGAAATATGTGAACGGTATCTTGAGGCCCGTGATGAAGGGCTATTGAAAGGCGCACAAAAAAAACTAGCCACTCAGGCAGAAATTGTCATTAGGTCATGCGCAAAGGTCGGAATCATCGCCTTAATTGATGAGGCCACAGGCTACGATAAATTTAAGAAAAAACAGGAATATCAACTCAAGCTACAGGCGTTCATTGCGGATGAATTGCAAGAATGGGCAAGAATGTTTCCTGATGAATTCTGGTTTGAATTGGCGAGATTGGAAGGTATCCACTATTCACCGCGCTCAAGACCATTACGATGGGGCAAGTATGTGATGATGTTCGTTTACGATGCAGTAGACGGTGACGTAGGGAGGGAACTGCGGAAGAAAAATCCAGACCCGCATTTTCTAAAAAATCACCACCAATGGCTAAAAAAGTTTGGCCGGGACAAGGTACACGACCAAATCACAAAGGTTGTAACGATCATGAAGCTTTGCGAGAACATGGACGAATTCAGGCAGAAATTTTCACGCCTGTTTAACAAAAGTCCACAGATGGCTTTTACTTTTGCGAATCGGTAGCTTCCCGTACGATACGGAAAGCGGCCTGATTCACGTCTTCACGTGCAGGCCGCTTGGACTTCTTGGGCGTGATCTTTGCTGCGGGTTTTTTGGTCTTCTTCGGCATACAGCTATTTTAAACGGTTCTCTTGCTCAATTCTGACTTTCCCGAATTTCGCCCAATCCTTCTCTTCCAGATCGTGCAAGGTTTCCAGCAGTGAGTGATTGGTCTGTGACTGCATCTCTTTGGACAGCCCTTGCAACTCTTGGACGGTGAGAGTTTTGAATACGCCCGTTTGCCTCAGATCGTGCAGGGCGGCAAAGATGAAACCGTAACCCCGATTCAGTTGAAACAGGGCGCTATACAGCTTGAGTTTTTGGGCATTGGTAAGATTGGTGACAGCCATTGCATCTCCTTCGTTAGGTGCTTTGGTTAGGGCGTGTCAGTGGTCGCACACTGGTACGCCCGATTGTCACCCTACCTCATAACCCCTGTGGAAATTCAAACTGCACCACTACCCCATTACCGCCAAACTTGACATACCAGGGGGAACGCAGTAAGTTGTTGCCATGCAGCCTATCTGCCAGACGATGTGTATTTGTTGTTGCGACGGCGCACGCGCGTCTCTGGCTGAATATGCTTCTACCTGATCCGTCTTTATAGATTCAAAAGGTAAGGCCCATCGCCAGAGAAAGCGATGGGCCTTTTGCTTTTGGGGACTAAATCAGAAAACGGGTAACAGACATGGCATCAGCTACGACGCAACAATCTGAAACTAAAGCGCAGAGGGCGGAACGGCTCAAGCGGGAAAAGAATCCGTGGGAATGCCTTGCGGAGGTGCGCGAGTTTGCCTCCCAGGGCTTCGCCGGAATTCCTGAAACGTGGCTGAAGACCTATTTCCGCTGGTGGGGCGTCTACACCCAGGGCGATGGGGCCGGAGCGCTCGGGGGCAGCGGCGGCGAAGGGAAGGCTGTGCCTTACTTCATGATCCGTATACGGCTCTCCAACGGGTTCCTGAATTCGCAGCAGCTTCGGGCGGTGGCCGGGCTGGCGGAAAAATATGCGCGAGGCATTGCCGACATTACCGTGCGCCAGAACATTCAACTGCATTGGGTGCGAGTGGAAGACCTGCCCGAGATTCTGCAAGTGCTGTTCGACAACGGGCTCACCACCATGTCCACCTGCGGCGACGTGCCCAGAAACATGACCGGATGCCCGCTCGCCGGACTCGACGCCAACGAACTGTTTGACGCCTCGCCCGTGCTCATGCAGGCCAGCGAGTTGCTGGTGGGCAATCCTGAGTTCTATAACCTGCCGCGCAAATACAAGGTCAGCATCAGCGGATGCCGCGATTGGTGCTGCTATCCCGAGATTAACGATCTGGCCTTTACTCCAGCCGTGCGCAATGGCGAAAAAGGATTTTCCATCCGCGTGGGCGGCGGCCTTTCCACTGAGCCTCACCTGGCGGTGCGCCTCGATGCTTTTGTCCGCCAGGAACAGGCCATTGCCGTGCTGAAAGCGGTGAGCGAAATTTTCCGCGAAGCTGACGTGCTGCGCGAAAACCGCGAGCGTGCCCGGCTTAAGTATCTCTTCCTGCGCCATGGGTGGACAGCGCAGTCATTCTTACAGGAATTGGAAAAGCGTCTTGGCTTTTCCCTGGAGCCGGCAGGCGCGGAACATGTCCCCGCTGACGTGTTCCGCGACCACTCCGGCATACATGCGCAGAAGCAGCCGGGGCTGTTCTATGTAGGCGCTTCGGTGCTTCGGGGGCGCATTACGCCTGAGCAGATGCGCGTGGCCGCCGATCTTGCCGAGCAGCATGGCAGCGGTGAATTGCGCACCACCAGCAACCAGAACCTGGTGGTGGTGAATGTGCGCCAGGAAAAAACGCACGCAGTAGCCCTGGCGCTCGAAAACGTCGGGCTGCATGTGGCCGCTTCTTCATTCTGGCGTGGCGCAGTGGCCTGCACAGGATCGGAATTCTGCAAACTCGCCATTACCGAAACCAAGGCGTTTACCCGCTGGCTGGTGGAAGACATGGAGGAGCGGCTGCCGGAATTCGATCAGCAGTTGCGGCTCAATGTAACCGGCTGTCCGAATAGCTGCGGGCAGCACCGATTGGCTGACATTGGCCTCGAAGGAAAAAAGATCAAGCGCAACGGCGAGATGGTGGATGCCTACTACTTTTGCGTAGGAGGTAGTGTGGGCCAGCATGCCGGCTTCGCGCGGCCCATTGGATACCGTTGTGCCGCCGACGAAGTTCCTGAAGCCATTGAGCGGCTGTTGCGCCAGTACTTGATCAAACGCGAACCGGAAGAAAATCTGCGCCAATTTTTTGCGCGCCATTCTGATCTGGATCTGCGTTCGTTTCTGGCCGGTGGCGCAGTTGAAGTTGCGCTCCGCGATCCGTCGCCGGGCCGGCCATCGCATGAGTTGGAAGCATAGGTGGAAAGGTAAGTATGGCTTTGTATCCAGTATTCCTGAAGCTGCAAGACCGCAAAGTTCTGATTGTAGGCGGCGGCCAAGTGGCGGAAGAAAAAATCCATGCTGTGCTGCGCTCGGCGACTGATGTAACGGTGGTCGCTCCGAAGATCACGGCGCGCATTCGCGAATGGGCTGAACAAGGCTTTCTGCGGCACATTGCCGGGGAGTACCATAAGGGTATGGCGCAGGAATATTTTCTGGTCATCACCTGCACCGATTCTGAAACAGTAAACCATGCCGTCTATGCCGAAGCGCGGAGCGCAGGCGTGCTTTGCAATTCGGTAGACGATCCGGCATATTGCGATTTTTATTCACCGGCTGTCGTCAGCCGCGGAGACTTTCAGATTGCTATTTCAACCGGCGGACACAGCCCGGCCCTCGCCCAGCGAGTCCGCAAAAAACTGGAACAGGAATTCGGACCGGAATATGAATCATGGGTCCATTGGCTGGGGCGCATGCGTGCAAGTTTGATGCGTGCCCTGCCGCAAGGCCAGCGGAGAAAAGAGATGCTTCACCTGCTGGCGCAACTGCAACCAGCTACATCATCTTTATATGGAGAAAGACAAAATGAGTCACAATGAATTGCAGGCAAGGTTGAAAGAAGTATTGAAAGAGCACCAGCGCGATGGGCTCAGCATGATTGGCAACGTAGACAAACTGGCCGCCACTCTGGCGAATGCCGTCGAGGAATGGATTGAAGAGCACGACATAACCCGCCAGCATGAACAGCCGCAGAGAAAGAGCGCCTGAGCCATAAGCATGCCAGGCAAGGTCTACATTGTCGGCGCCGGACCGGGAGCAGCAGACCTGCTCACCGTGCGGGCCGCCTCGGTACTGCAACGGGCCGAGGTGTTGCTGCACGATGATCTTGTGACCAGCGAGATCATTGCTCTGGCGCCGCCATCGGCCGAAGTTGTAAACGTAGGCAAGCGCTGCGGGCGGCACGGCAGCAGCCAACAGCAAATTAATGAATTTATGATTTCTTACGCGAACCAGGGCCGCGCGGTGGTGCGGCTTAAGTCCGGCGACCCGGCTTTGTTCGGTCGCCTGGGCGAAGAACTGGACGCCTTGCGTGAAGCTGGAATTGCTTTCGATATTGTTCCCGGAGTCACAGCCGCGAGCGCCGCTGCGTCTACAGCTTTACTCACCCTTACCGACCGCCGCGCGGCTTCTGCGCTGGTGATCTTACCGGAAGCCACTGCCGCCACAACGATGCGGAAGCAGAAAAACTTTTCGATCCTGCACAAACCACCTATGCCGTATACATGCCTGGTCCGGACTACGCGCGCACCGCACGCCATCTGCTGGACATGGGTCTTGACGACGACACCCCGTGCGCGCTCGTCTCTCACGCCGGCCGCAAAGAAGAGCGGGTGCAACGCCTGTCCATTTCCGATCTGTTTTTCCCAAGAACGGTCTCAGCCCCGGCAATTCTCATCGTGGGCGAAGTCACCCGTACAGAAACCCGCCACGACTTCTCCGCGATGCTGGCCTCAATGCCGCAAGCCCAACAGCAATTTGTTGCATTCGGCGACTGAT
>CAWGMN010000024.1:0-81647 GCA_963823745.1 Terriglobia bacterium | reverse complement strand
GAGACACTGGTCAGCGAGTGACCGCCATCCTGCGGACGAGGCAACGGCCAGCCGTCCCCACTGTGACTGAAAGCTGATCTGGGAGCCCGAGCCATTGATAATAACTGGGCGGTCTCCGTTTCCATTGTGTTGGGATCGTCAGCAGTCGTGCGTCCGGTAAAGGCAATGGACGGGAAAATACTGCTGCTGGAAAGACTGTAGCCCAGGGCAATATCACTCGACTGGTCCATTGCAATACTGCCCATCCAGCGAAAGCTGCTATCGGGAGCGAATGTGCTCTGCTGAGCGACCACCGTGGCCGGAGTCCCGCTGGGATTGCGGATTTCGTACCAGCGAATGCCGCCTGTGGAACTGTCAATGCTGACGGAATGGTTCGCAACCAGGGCTTCATACGTGCCGAAATTGCGGTAGGCTACGCGGTACATAAGCCGGTCACCCAGTGATTCCAACGCCGTGCCGCTGGGCTCGGGAACGCATGCGCCACCATTGCACATCCTGTAGAAATGCGGAGACAGGAACCGATGTGGCAGTAAGCGTGGAATTTCCGGCAATGCTGAAGTCCACGTGGAATTTGAACAGGTTGAGAGCGTTGCCGCCCAGCGACATCAGATAGGCAGGCTCACCGGATGCAGGAAGCATGGTGCCATCGAAGTCGGCAGGTAGCACAGACGTAATGGACAAATCCGACTGCGGGAAATATATCCTGCGTGGCCGACAGGCCACTCTGCATAGACAAACTATCGTAGGCGCAGATATTGGCGCCCAGGAACGCCTGCGTATCAGGATCGTAGGTGTTGTATGCGGCGTAATAAGCGTCAGTCCACAGACCGAGCTTCGCATAATCGATAATCACGCCGGGATCGCTGAAGGAATAAAGATTGAAAGTCCCGGTTGCGTCACTGCTGGTAGAAACCGCTACGCACTCGAGGCTCGGGTTGGTTGACACTGAAGCCTGAGCAAAAACCCAGCGATTGGCAATCTTGTCATACAACACAATAGGCTCGCCGTCATTGTTCGTTGCGCAATCATCGGGGAAGCTTGCCCACAGCGCATTTCCAGCAGTTGGCCCCGCAAGCAGGTTGCCCACTTTGTCGTAGACGGCGAAAGCCCTGTTCACCCATTGCACATATTGAATGCGCCCACGCGCCGTTCACGTCGGCACGAATCACCGACGACAAAACCAGGAGCGCTCGCTCCCAGGCCATCAAAACTGAGACTCACAGGCGGCGCGGGAACCAGGGGCCCGGCGTCCCCAGCGGCGCGCACGCTGTATCGTGGCATCAGCAACCGAACCGGCAGTGGCGGGCGCTAAACCCGGGGAGACGCCAAAGGCCGAAGCGGCGAAGGCACATGCTTCAAGGCTTGCGCCTGAAAATTTGCGTCGTTTACGAGCGTCGGCAAATCGCGGACGGCCCTGGAAGTCGCATGGTGCAAAGCGGTTCGAACAACTGGAGCAGCGGAGCGTGGTGTGCTTTGTGCGGTGGTAATGGTTGGGCGGCTTGCTGCCCGGCCAGCGGGAGGCCAGATAATACAAACAAGCCAAAGAATAAAACATAAACCCAAGCACGGGAACATGATTGTGGGACATTGAAAATCTCCAATCTTTTGGGGTCAAGTGGGAAGAGCCGTTCATTCGGCTACTTACGTGGGACGGGCGCATTCTAATCCAACTTGAGACACTCTCAACCAATTTTTTACAGCGCCAAAACAGCCAACCGGTTCGATTAGAGCTGGAGTTTCCTGTGGCAAATTCCTGACTTGATCGCCTTCCCCCAGAAAATACAATAGGCTACAGCTTTTTTATGGATAAATTAAGGAAGAGCGGCTTCTTGACCGCGCGAAAAGTCAAAATGCGTCAGCCTGTGGCGCAGCACATGAGCAGAAATCTGAAGGCAAGAAAGATTAAAGACGGTTCATTCAGGTGGCGAACGGCCACGGATTACAATTTGGGTTTTCTCATTTTCACCCTCAATTCCACGATCTGATTCACGTGATGCAGCGCATGAACTTTATGAAATTTGCGCCAGTCGTTCGCATTGAGCGGGCCAAGAATAGGATGCATCAGAATAGTGGCCTTGCCACCGAAACGAGTTTCGCATTCAGTGATGGCCTTATCAAGACGCAGCAGCGCGGCGCGGGCAGCCTGCACCGCTTCGTCTGGATCAATTCCGCGAGGAACGATATGTTCGGGCGCTTTTCGTCCGGCGGAATGTAGTTGAATCTCAAAACCAGCAATGCCCCGATACGCTGCCTGAAATTCTGACCGGGCAAAGCTGCCGTGCCAGACTGGCTCAACACGGATGCCATCTTCTCTTCCGTGGCGGAAAAGGCCAGCGCAAGATGCTCGAGAATTTGCGCCGTTGACCATTTCGCCGGCGGATGCCAGCGAAACTGCTCGTCGCTCATGCCCTCAATCGTATTGTTGATTTCATCGAGAACGCTTTGAAGCAAAGGCGACATTGCGGGTTGATGATCTGCCATGAGTCACTAATGTAGAAGCTATCTTATACAAGTTGCGCAATTATCGGCGGCGATTACTGCTAACTTCTGGAACTCTTTATCGTTCCGCAGACCATGCATCTGCCGACAGTTTCACCGGAACAGAAGCAATGGTGTACTCTGAACGCGATGACGCGATTTGCAGTCCTTCTGCTGCTAGGCTTCATTGCTCTGCCTCTCAGCGCCAAAAACCGGAATGGTGCCGCGACCTGCCTCGTCCGGTCTATCGCACCCTGCAAAGGGTGAATGTTTCCGACGCATGGTTTCAAGTCTACAAAATGCGGCGGGTGTGTTCGCCATTTACGAACCTCACCAGTCAGAGGAAATCATCTCCTACCTGGTGCTGGGATCGAAAAAGGCCCTGCTTTTTGATACAGGCATGGGCATCAGCAATATCAAGGCTGTGGTGGAAAAACTTACGGCGCTGCCGGTAAGCGTTTTGAACTCCCATACCCACAACGATCATGTCGGCGACAACTGGCGGTTCCATGACATTTACGGCATGGATACCGATTTCACCCGCACAAACGCCCGCGGATCAAGCGAAGATGCGCAGGCTGAAATCACGCCTGGACAGATTTGTGGCAGCTTGCCCCAAGGATTCAATGCCAGAAAGTATGCTACCCGGCCATTTACCATCACTCACTGGATGCATGACGGCGACACCATTGATCTGGGCGGAAGGACCTTCAGATCATTGCAACTCCCGGCCATACTCCGGATTCCATAGCGCTTCTGGATACTGCGCATGGCCTGCTGTTCACCGGGGACACATATTATCCCGGCCCCATTTTCCTGTACCGGCCGGAAACCAATCTGGAAGCCTACACGAATTCTGTGAAGAAGCTGGCCGCGATGTCACCACGACTTCAACTCCTGCTGCCTGCGCACAATGTGCCGGTTGCCCGCCCTGACGATCTTGCTAAAGTAGTTGCCGCGATCCAGCAGGTTCGCAGCGGCCAGAGCAAAGGCACGCTGCGGAAAGATGGGAAACAGGAATATACCTTTGACGGTTTTTCTTTTCTGATGAAGAAATAATTTCAATATGTTTTCAACTCGAAGAGGACTTTATGCGCACCGTTCGTTTTTATTCCCTTGCAGCTCTTGTCTTTTTTCTGTTTGTGATCACCGGCGCTTCACAGGCGCAGGTCTCTTCCACACCACGATTTGAAATCGCGCTGCCCGCCTCTGCTAAACAGCCGCTCACTGGCCGCGTATTTGTCATTGTGTCCAGAAGCAGCGATCCGGAGCCGCGCCTGCAAGTCGGATCATGGCGCTCGCGCGCTGAATTGCTCGGCCATGATGTGGATCAACTTCAGCCAGGCAAGTCCGTTGCGTTGGACGCACTCACTCTCGGCTTTCCGCTGCGCTCAGTGCGCGAACTGCCGGCGGCGACTATTACGTGCAGGCCCTGTTTAACGTCTACAATAAATTCACCGTGCCGACCGGCACATCATCTGGGCGCACATGGACCAGTGGGAGGGGCAGCACTTCAATCGCTCTCCGGGAAACCTGTATAGCGAGGTTCAGCGCGTGCACCTCGACCCCATCAGCGGATACGCGGTGCGGCTGAACCTTACCTCCACTGTGCCTGCGGTGCAGATGCCCGCGGACACTCAGTATGTAAAGCACATCAAGATCCAGAGCAAGCTGCTAACCGACTTTTGGGGACAGCCCATGTATCTGGGTGCTACCGTCCTGCTTCCCGAAGGCTACGATGCCCACCCTGACGTTCATTATCCGGTGATCTATCAGCAGGACCATTTCAACCTGGGCCCGCCGCTGGGATTCAGCACTGAGCCGTCCAGACAGTCCACTGCTGCAACGCCAGTTGCAGCGCACCGGCAACATGACAGGCTACGATCTTTACAAGCAGTGGACCTCCGCAGGTTTCCCGCGAATGATCGCCGTCACCTTCCAGCATCCCACGGTTTATTTTGACGATTCTTATGCTGTGAATTCTGCGAACAACGGCCCCTACGGCGACGCTATCATGCAAGAGCTGATTCCTTATGTTGAAGAACACTTCCGCATCATCCGCCAGCCTTATGCGCGGGTGCTGACCGGAGGTTCGACAGGAGGATGGGAATCACTGGCGTTGCAGGTTTTTCATCCTGAATTTTTTGGCGGCACATGGACGTTCTTTCCCGATCCGGTAGATTTCGCACGCTACCAGATGGTGGACATTTACAACGACAACAATGCCTTTCTTGCGCCCGGTTATAACCCGCCCATTCCTGAGCGTCCCATGGAACGCACCGAAGAAGGCCAGGCTGACGTAACTATGCGCCAGATGAGTCAATTGGAAGATGTGCTCGGCTCACGCGGCCGTTCCGGAGAACAATTCGAAGCATGGGAAGCGGTATACGGTCCGGTGGGCGCTGACGGATATCCCCGGCCGCTGTGGGACAAGCAAACCGGCAGAATTGACGTGCAGGTTGCCAACTACATGCGCGATCATGGCTATGATTTGCGCTATTACCTCGAGCAGAACTGGGCCAGAATCGGTCCGCAGCTTGTGGGCAAACTTCACCTGTACTGCGGAGACATGGACAATTTCTATCTCAATCTCGCCGTGTACCGTCTGGAAGACTTCTTGAAGAATACTTCCAATCCTGCTTATGGGGGATCGTTTGTCTATGGCCGCCCGATGAAAGGCCATGGCTGGCATCCGATGAACCAGGCCCAGCTAGTGCAGATGATGGCCGCGCACATAACTGGCAATGCTCCGGCGAATGCAGATAAAGCGTGGAAATATTGAAGAAGCTTCTAGCTGCTAGCTACTAGCTTCTGGTTTCTCGGCGGACAGCCGAATCAATCAGCGTCATCAGCGTGGATCAGCGGTGAAATTTGGGTTGGCACACAGGCGGGAAACCTGGGGGAGGATATTATCTGAACAACGCTTGCCTGTTAGAGTCCGCTGCAGCCACTTGCGCCGACCTGCCCCATGGAAAGTCGCGAAACTGGATGCGCGTTCATTGGGTTACCCACAATGATGCCTGACTCATTCATGGAGAGCTGACATTGGCTTGTGTTCGCTCCACCCTGCGGTGTAGCTGTCAGCGTGTAGCTCTGGTCTGGCACAATGGAGTCGCCCTGCATGTCGAATTGATAATCGCCTTTGATGCCGCTGGCCAGCGAGCTATCAATCATGCAGGCGTTCTCAGGAGTAATGGTTTGACAGGACCCATTACCAGCAAGATAAGAGAGTTTGCTGGCATATCCAGTTTCCGGAAAGGTACTGGAATACAGGGTCTGTGCGTTCTGTACCGCTTTCATGGTGGAGATTGCCGCAGCTTCCTTTGCCTTGATGCGCGCCTGCAACATCCGCGGAAGCGCAATCGCAGCAATGGTCAAAATCACTGCGACCACCACTATGAGTTCGATGACTGAAAATCCCAATTCCCCGAACTTCGATTTATTCTTCATACATCACCTTCATCCGTCGTCTGGGCAATAGTCTTGGGGGTTGCTGCTTTGGGGAAACCTAAGTGTACAGCACTGGATTCTTTTGTCTATGTCATAATTTGCCACTTTCGTAACTCTATTAACATTTGAGCTTTCTAATCGAGAATCAGCCTTGCGTCGTCTACAAGTATATGATTCTCAGCCATTTGGCGGCTGCGGCCTCCATCCATGCTCAGCTATGTGTTGCGGCCATAGGATCAGGTTTTCCCCTTAGCCACAGGTAACCACTTGCGGCAATCAGAGCCACAACCCCGGCACTCGCCAGGAACAAAGTCCGTATCCCAAGAATCTGGGCAAGATAACCAGACAGAATCAGCCCCAGCACCTGAGACATGGAGACCAGCGACATGAAGGTGCTGCTGACCCGCCCTACCATGGCCGGAGGAGTCTCCTTTTGCGTCATGGTCTGGGCCGGGACCCAGACAAAAGCGATAGCCAAGCCCAAGGTGAATGTGCTGACGGCGGCCATGGGAATATTGCGGAACGCTCCCAGAAGCGCAGTCCCTACTCCCATAAGGCCCAGGCCGCTCAAAACCACTGAAGGCGCTTTGCTCTTGCGGCCCACCCGGGTCACCAATTGGGTGCCGGCGATCAGGCCTACTCCCACCATGGAACTGATCATGCCAAACAGGAATGTTCCCGCATGCAGGGAGTCGCGAATGTAAATGGAGATCAGTGGGCTGAACGAACTCAGCACAAACATGGCCACGCTCATCGCCACAAAGACGAATGCCAGACCGCTATGCGTGAAAATGAACTTATTCCCTTCCACCAGGTCAGCGGTCAGGGCCTTGAGATTTTTTCCGCGCTGCTCCGCCTGCTGTGGCCGAAGGATCGTGAGACTCGCGATCATGCACGCGGAGAAGAAGAAGCTGACGGAATCGAGATAGAAAGTGGACTTTTCACCCAGCCACGCCACCAGCGCTCCGGCCAATGCCGGAGACAGAATCCTGACTGTATAGAAAGCCTGAGTCATGAGTGCATTGGCGGCCAACAAGCCTTCGGCCGGTACCAGGGTCCGCAAGGTCACAGCCTGTGCCGGAGCAAAGAAACTGGACACGACGCTGATCAACGCGAAAATCACGCAGATCTGGCGAATGTCAGTCACTATTACCAGCAGAAGAATCAGCAGTGCGCGAATCAGGTCACTGGCGATCATTACCTTCTTCACGTTCCAGCGGTCAATGAACACTCCGGCGGGCGGTCCAGTCAACGCGAGAGGAAGCGAAAAGGCGATGATCACGGCTGTCACATCCATGGCAGTTCCATGAATGCGGAAGGTAATGAAGCTGATAATGCCGAACACGGCGAGAAAATCGCCAAAGATGCTGACGAATTGCGCCATCCACAGCTTGCGAAAAGGCTTCTGGCGAAAAATATCTTTGACCGACAGGGAAGTAACAGCGGCGGTAGCCATGCGTAAAGCAGTTTATCGTAGCTCTCTGCGACCTTTCACAATAAACGTGGATCAACCCTCAACTTTGCCGAGTCATTCGACGGTTTCCAGCGGCAAAAATCTGTGAGCCACACGGGCGTGTCTCAGAAACTGTGCAGAGCACTGTCTCTCTACTCGTTTCATGAATTGTTCAGCTATCGCAGCGATCGCGGAATATAAAGCTATCCAACTCCGGAAACAGCCAGGTCGAGAGCCCAGCCATCCTTCTTCATCTGTGAGAGCAGCCAACGCTGTAGATCGGTGCGAACAGAATTCGATATGTCGCCAAACTGGATGCCGTGATGTCCTTCTTTACTCGACCAGGTAATCCGTCCGGTAAGCTCGATAGGCGAGTTGGAATCAGGAACTGGAAACGAAAGAGAGATATTGCCGCCGCATTTGAGGGACTTTTCGGTTGCGATGGCAGCGCCTCCCATGCTGATATTCAGCACTGTAGCCGGAAAGCGTTCGTCGCCATACTTCATCATTACAGGGGTGCTTACATGGGCGCGGTAATAGTGCTGTTGTTCCACCTGCAAGCTGCCGGTGGGAGTTTCGGCGTCGTCTTCACGATAGAGCTTTAATTTGCGAATAAGGGTGCGACGCGAAATCCCCAGCGCCTGAGCGGCCTTGCCTTGATTGCCTCCGCTGCGTTCCAAAGCCTGAAAAATCATCTGCCGCTCCACCTGGCCCAGATCGCCGTCTGGCTGGGCGGGCGCGCTCACCGGCATGGCCGCAGGAAGATGAAGGTCGGCAGCCGTAATTTCCGTTGCTGCATGTTGCGCCGTGAGAACTGCGCGGAAAATACAGTTTTTCAATTCCCGGACATTACCCGGCCAGGAATAAGACAGCATCGCCGCAACCGCGTCGCTGCTAAACCGTGATTCAGGATAATGCTGGCTCAGTACGAACTCGGCAATGCCTAACACGTCTTGCGGACGGTCGCGCAAAGGCGGAATTTCCAGCTTGAATTGCGCCAGACGATGGTACAGGTCGCTGCGGAAGCGTCCGGAGCGCACCAGTTCCTCGAGATCCTGATTGGTGGCAGCCACCACGCGGACGTCCACCGCCACCTTCTTGCTTCCGCCGAGGCGGTAATATGGCACGCCGTCCAGCACGCGCAGCAACTTGACCTGGACTTTCATTTCCAAGTCACCGATTTCATCGAGAAACAACGTGCCTTTATCGGCCATTTCGAAGAAGCCGGGCTTCATGCTGTCAGCGCCGCTGAATGCGCCTTTCTCATACCCGAACAATTCGCTTTCCACCAGATGTTCAGGAATGGCGGCGCAGTTCACGTCAATCCATGGATTATTACAGCGCAGGGAATGATTATGGATAGACCGGGCAATCATCTCTTTGCCCGTTCCCGTCTCTCCTACAATAAGGACGGCAGCAGGGTGCCGGGCCACCTGTTCGACCAGCTTCACCACTCTTTTCAGAGCGTCACTGCGAACAATAGGGCTCGTCAGGTCGCACGAATTGTGACCCGCCACGGGCAAACTATCTCCTCGTTTTGAACGTCTGGGCTTCCTGGACCTAAACTGCTACGAACGGGTGCAACCGGGTTTGCTCATCATGTAGCAACTCAGCTTCCGCGCGCAACAAAGAAGTAGCTACCCAGGTGATTACTTTAGTAAAAAAGGGGGAGGGTATTGCCCGGATAGTGTACATCAGTTTTTTGCTGTGCCGACAGTTTTAACCATCATGTAACCTTATCTCTTATTGCCTGAGTACGTTCCGTTGCAGCTTGCAGTTAGGTTGTGACAATCTGGCCCGGCATTCCGCCAGGAATGTGACATTGTGGCGCAAAGTGTCACAACCATTAGAAATCCACAATGATTTCTTCTCTATACCAAGCTATTGATAGATATATGGGTTAGCCGGATTTTCCACTCTTTCCTTTTGGCATTCCACTTGCCTTTACCCAGGCAGGAGAAGGGAGCACTCGCGCACCATGTCAAAAAAAGCCTGGCTGTTTTTAGGGGCGGTCTGCCTGATTGGGGTGGCGACCGGGCTTTACGGCTTATGGTCGTGGAGTGTGGCGGACGCGCCAAAGTTCCTTGCGTATTTGCTGATTGCCCTGCTTGCGTCACGGCTGAAAGTGGTTCTGCCGGAGATCACCGGAACCATTTCCGTAAACTTTCTGTTTATCCTTATCGGCATTGTCGAGTTGAGTTTTAGTGAGACGCTCACGCTGGGTTGTTCCGCGATTGTGGTTCAGTGCTTCATAAGCCGCAATAAATGGCCCAGGCTCGAACAGCTTCTATTCAACGTATCCAGCGCATCCTTCGCCATCTGGGCATCGTATTTTGTTTTCCACGGGCCTCTGCATGCCCGCACACACCAGAATCTTTCATTGCTTCTGATCTTGTCGGCCTGCACCTACTTTCTTTTGAATACCCTGCCGGTCTCCATGATCATTTCTTTGACCGAAGGCAAATCGCTGCGCAAGGTCTGGACCGACTGTTATTTCTGGTCTTTTCCTTATTACCTGGTGGGCGCAGCTATTGCCGGACTGGTGAGCTGGTGCAACCAGAAGATCGGCTGGCAAACCACGCTGCTGGCGCTGCCGGCAATGTTCGTTATTTACCGCTCTTACCGCCTCTACCTAAGCAAGCTTGAGAATGAAAAGCGCCATGTGGAAGACATGGCCGGCCTGCACCTGCGCACCATTGAGGCGCTGGCCCTGGCAATTGAAGCCAAAGATCATACCACCCATGAGCACCTCAACCGTGTACGCGTCTATGCTGTAGAACTGGCGAAAAAGCTGAAGCTTACCGACGAGGAGCTTGAGGCGTTGCGTGCCGCCGCGCTGCTGCATGACATTGGGAAACTGGCCGTGCCCGAGCACATTATTTCGAAGCCGGGCAGGCTCACCCCTGAAGAATTCGAAAAGATGAAGATCCATCCGGTAGTCGGCGCTGAGATTCTGGAACGCGTGCAGTTCCCTTACCCGGTAGTTCCGATCGTGCGCTCTCACCACGAGAAGTGGGACGGCTCCGGCTATCCCGAGGGTTTAAAGGGTGAGCAGATTCCGATTGGCGCGCGCATACTTTCGGCGGTGGATTGCCTCGATGCGCTTGCTTCCAACCGCCAATATCGTCGCGCGCTGCCACTGGACGAAGCCATGCAGTTCGTGGCCGATCAGGCCGGCCGGGCCTACGATCCGCAGGTGGTGGCTCTCTTACAAGAGAACTATGTCGAACTGGAAGAGATTGTCCGCACCAAGTCGCAGACCCTGGAACGGCACAAACTTTCCACCGATGTGAAGATCGAGCGCGGGCTGGCCCCGGCAGCCGGATTCGAACTGCGGCATGACACGAATGCGACCCAGACGACTTTTCTTTCCTCCATCGCCGCGGCACGCCAGGAAGCGCAGACCTTGTTCGAACTCAGCCATGATCTTGGCAACTCGCTAAGCCTGGACGAGACGCTCTCGGTGCTCAGCGTCCGCCTGAAACGGCTCATACCTTATGACGGAATTGCCACGTATATTCTGCGCGGCCATGAACTGACACCCGAATATGTAAACGGAGACAACTTCCGGTTATTCGCTTCGTTGCGCATTCCCATGGGCATGGGGATTTCGGGCTGGGTGGCCCAGAACCGCAAACCCATTCTGAATGGCGATCCGTCCGCTGAGCCAGGATATATAAGTGATCCGGCAAAGTTCAGCACGCTGCGTTCCGCGATATCAGTGCCGCTCGAAGGTTTGCAAGGCGTGGTGGGCGTGTTGACGCTGTACCACTCCGAACGCGACATCTACACTGCCGACCATCTGCGCATTCTGCTGGCCATCAGTTCCAAGGTGGCTCTGTCGGTAGAAAACGCGCTGGCCTTCCAGCAGGCTGAGAGTTCCGCGACAACCGATTACCTGACCGAACTGCCCAATGCGCGTTCCCTCTTTGTCCATCTTGACCGTGAACTTTCCCGCTGCAAGCGGCTGGAGTCTTCGTTGACCGTAATGGTCTGCGACCTCGACGGCTTCAAACAGATCAACGACCGCTTCGGCCATCTGGAAGGCAACCGCATCCTGCGGATGTTCGCCAAGAGCCTGCAAGGCTCCTGCCGTGAATACGACTATGTGGCCCGCATGGGCGGTGATGAATTCGTGATCGTGGCTCCCGGCCTGAGCCGCTCCGCAGCCCAGGCGCGCGGCCTGTGCCTGAGCCAGTTGGCCCAGGCAGCAGGCATAGAAGTATGCAATGAAGATTTTCTGTCGCTCAGCATCGGCTGCGCAATTTATCCCGACGACGGCATGGATGCGGAAACATTGCTGGCCGAAGCTGACCGGCGCATGTACATAGAGAAACGCGAACACCATAAAGAGGTCAGGGCCTTGAGCGCGATTGCCGGGATGCATTCCGCTACAGCGCCGCGTATCCGGCTGGTGCGTTAATGCTTCGCTGGTTGAGCCTGCGAATGCTCCGGCTGCTATTGATCATGCTCATGGCCAGCCTGGCGGGCGCGGTGTTGTTGCGTGTTGCTCCGGGGTTCAGTTCCGACCAGCAGCAGCTCGATGCCAGCTTGTCGGCACAAAGCATTCAGGCGATTCGGCAGGCACGCCTCGCCGATTCTGATGTTGTCCATTACTACCTGAAATTCGTGGTTTCGCTGTTCCACGGAGATCTGGGCACATCGCACGAATTAAATCAGCCAGTCCGTCAATTGCTGCGCGAGAGACTTCCGGTGACCCTGCGCAGCCTGGCCATCGCCTTGCTGGCCGCATGGATGGCAGGCCTGGGACTGGCGTTGAGCGCGCAGGTGACCAATTCCCGCGCGCTCACTTTTTTTGCCGACGGACTCAGCGGCGCTTTTATTGCCACACCAGCCGCGGTGCTGGCGCTGCTCATGGTGCTGATGCGCATGCCGCCCGAATTGGCGGCGGCACTGCTCGTCTTTCCAAAAATCTATCGCTACTCGCAAAACCTGTTGCAGCAAGGCTATGAGATGCCGCATGTACTGACAGCCCGCGCCCGCGGAGCAGGCGCATGGCGGGTGCTGGCCTGGCACGTGGCCCCAGGCGCGCTGCCGCAGTTGCTGGCGCTGCTGGGAGTCTCGGTCAGCATCGCACTGGGCATATTGCTGCCGATCGAGGTCATTTGCGACGTCCCCGGCATTGGGCAGCTTGCATGGCGGGCAGCCGAATCGCGCGACCTGAACCTGCTCGTGAACCTCACGCTGGTGGTAACCATGGCCACCGTGTGCGCAACCACTTTTTCTGACGTCGCGCGGCGCACCTTTACCAGGGTGCGGAATGAAGAGTGCGGAATGAAGAGTGCCGCATGAAACCTTTACGATTCATTGCCGCGTTTCTGCTGCTGGCTGCCGTGGTTGCCGCGCTCGGGCGCCCACTATATTGCTCCGGCCGGATATGAGCACCAGTTTCGCGAAGTTCCGGATGCCCCGCCGTCATCACAGCACCTGCTGGGCACCGACGATTTGGGCCGCGATTGTTTTGCGCGCCTGCTGTACGGAACCCGCATCTCGCTGCTGCTTGCGCCCTTAGCGGCTGCGATTACAACTTTATTCGCCGCTCTTTTCGGCAGCCTTGCCGGGTATTTCGGCGGATGGCTGGAGCGTTGCGCGCTGCTGATCGTGGATTTCTTTCTTTCCGTCCCATGGCTGTTTCTGCTGATCACGGTACGGGCCATGTTGCCTCTAAATATTTCTCCGCAGACTTCGGTGGTGGTGACTTTCATGCTGCTGGGGGCGCTGGGATGGGCCACCTCTGCGCGCATCATCTATGCAGGAACACGCGACCTCATGCAATCAGAGTTTGTGTGGATGGCGCGCGCTTCAGGCTTTTCCGGGCTGAAGCTGGTCCGCCTGCATCTGCTGCCCAACTTAAAGGGGACTCTGCTGGCCCAATTCTGGATTTGCGTGCCGGTGTTCATCATCGCGGAAGCTAATCTTGGGGTCATGGGCCTGGGAGTTTCGGAACCCTTGCCTTCCCTGGGCAGTCTTTTGAAAGAGTTGCAAGGCAACATCATGTTACGTCCGGAACCTTGGCGATTTATGCCTCTTCTTGTTCTCATAGTTGTGGTAAGTTGCTTCCAAACTCTGCTCAACAAGAATGAGGTACGGGCGTGAAGTGTCGCCATCTGCTGTGGTGTGTGGTCCTTCTGGCCGGCTTTGTGTCTGCCGCCCAGAAAGGCGGAGAGCTGCGCTTCTGCATCAACTCCGAGCCCAAAACGTTCAACCCGCTGCTGGTGGAAGACGATGCATCCGAGACAGTTCGCTACCTGACAGGCGGCGTGCTGATACGGATGAATCGCATTACCCAGTCACCGCAGCCGGAACTGGCGACGGAATGGAAGGTGACGGAGAACGGAAAACATATCCGCTTCAAGCTCCGCGATGGCGTGCGCTACTCTGACGGCACTCCATTTTCGTCAGCCGATGTCGCCTACACCATGCAGCAACTCATGGACCCGGCGGTACACTCGTCTACCGGTGATGCATTTCGTTCCGGGCAAGGCAAAGTTGAAACGCATGTAATCTCCCCAAGTGTAGTGGAGATCGTGTTTCCCGCGCCCGTCGCCAATCTGATAAATCTTTTTGATACGGTGGCCATTTTGTCCTCGAAGTCTCCGCTCAAGGAAATGGCGGCAGCGGGACCGTTTTATGTAGCGGACCGCAAGCCGGGATCTTATATCCAGCTCAAACGCAATCCTTATTACTGGAAGAAAGATTCGAGCGGACGGCAGCTTCCTTATCTTGATTCCGTGCGGCTCGACATCGAGCAAAATCGCGAAATCGAGGCGCTGCGTTTCCGGCGGGGCGAGATTCATCTGATCAACACCGTGTCTCCCGTCATCTATGAGAAATTTTCCGGCAGCGATGCCGGACTGGTGCACGATGCGGGCGTTTCCGCCGACACCGAACAGCTTTGGTTTAACCAAGTGCCGGGAGCGCCTATTCCTGCTTATAAGCTGGCGTGGTTTTCTTCTACGAATTTCCGGCGAGCCATTTCAGAAGCCATCAATCGCGAAGACATGGCAAGAGTAGTTTTTCGCGGACATGCGCGGCCGGCAATTGGGATTGTCGCTCCGACCAATAAATTCTGGTTTGACGCTAAACTGAAGGCCCATCCTTATGATCCCGATGGAGCGTTGCGCCTTCTACAGCAAGACGGCTTTCGGCTCGACAACGGCACTCTGCGCGACAAGAGCGGCAATGCTGTGGAGTTTTCCATTGTGACTAATGCCGGTAACCGTGCGCGCGAGAGCATGGCCACCATGATCCAGGAAGACCTTAAAAAAATCGGCATCAAGGTAAACCTGGCTCCGCTGGATTTTCCATCGCTGATCGAACGCATTTCCGACAAGTTCAATTATGAAGCGTGCCTGCTGGGATTTGTGAACGCAGACCTCGATCCTAACTCGCAGATGAACGTCTGGATCAGCTCGGCAGACAATCACCAGTGGAACCCGAAACAGAAATCACCGGCTACCGCATGGGAAGCGGAAATTGACAGGCTGATGCAGGCCCAGGCCTCTTCGGCGGATAACCACAAACGCAAGCAATACTGGGACCGCATTCAGGAGATTGCCTGGGAGCAGGAGCCGTTCATTTATTTAGTGAATAAGGACACTCTGGTCGCCGTATCACCCAACGTGCAGAACTCACAGCCCAGCACGCTGCGTCCACAGACGTATTGGAATGTAGAGGAGTTGGCGTTGAAATAGCTAGAAGCTTCTAGCTACTAACCGCTAGCTCTTGGGCTCTTTGGCTAGTTGCTTAGCATGGAAACAACTTTGCCGAGTCCCGCCGGGGGCATTAGATTTTGAACACCTGAACGCAACATAACTTTTAATTTGTATTGAATTTCAAACTGTGATCACAAGAGCTAAGAGCCAATAGCCAAAAGCCGAAGTCATGAACTGCATTCTCTCCACCCACGTCACCATCGCCTACAAAGGCAAGAGCCCTGTGTTGCGCGATCTTTGCCTTGAGGTGGAGAACGGTGAAGTGCTTGCCCTGGTGGGCCACAGCGGATGCGGCAAAAGCTCACTGGCGCTGGCCATTCTTGGCCTGCTCGGAATGAAAGGCGGCACAGCATCCGGGTCTATTCTCTGGAAAGGACACGAACTTTTATCTTTGAAGGAAAAAGAATGGTTGAAGGTGCGCGGACGAGAGATCGCCTTTGTACCCCAGAGCCCCATGTCGTCATTGAACCCGGCGCTCAGGCTCTCCACCCAGCTTACCGAAGCCTGGAAGCTGCATGCGCGGGGCAGCCGTCAGCAATGCCGCGGCGCTATTCTTCTGGCCCTCGAAAATGTAAGCCTTCCTGCAACCGATGAATTCCTGCATCGTTATCCTGCCGAGATCAGCGTCGGACAGGCGCAGCGCGTGTTGATTGCCATGGCCATATTGCACCGTCCATCGCTGCTGATTGCCGATGAGCCAACCAGCGCGCTCGATGCCATCACCCAGGCGGAAATTCTGGCGCTGTTTTCCGAACTGAATCGCAGGCTGGGCATGAGCATTCTGTACATCTCGCATGACCTGCCTTCCATCGCTTCCCTGGCCCACCGCATCGCCATTGTGAATGAGGGCGAGATCGTAGAAGACGGATCGCCTGCCGACATCTTTCTGCGGCCATTGCACCCCTTCACCAAACGACTGGTGGCATCACTGCCTTCCATTCCTACTATCGTAGAAAAGCGATTGGGCGCTTCGGTATAACTACAGCCGGTGTGAGCCGCGCAGGGCGCGTCTCAGAGACGCGGTGCGGAGCACCGCCCCTACAGTCGTCGTATGCTGGCCTCTAAGTTCGTCGTTGCGCATGCATTAGACGTAGCATGCTACGTCTCTACCAGTGATCCTCGTGAATGATTGAGAATCGTAGGAGGTGAATGCGTCGCGGTAACCCGGAATCGCTTTCTTCGAAGCAGTCTCACTTTGTTCCCGAGATCAGATACCAGCTTTCCTGGCGGGGGATGAAAAATTTCCAGCCATCGTCGGTCAGGTAGGCGTCATCTTCCATCATTACGTAGACGACCTGGTTGTCCCACTCGGGAACGGCGGTCTGCGTGTTCAGCTCAATTGAAATGTAAGAACCTTTGCGAAGGCGCTTGGCCTGGGTCTGGCCCGAGGGGTCTCGCTGAGAGGCGCGGAAGTCAATGGCGGCCCCGAGGCCGTGTCCCTGATTGCCAATGGGATGGCTGTAGATCTGGGCCTTAATGCCGCGTTTGTTCATCTCCGCCATGGTGTCGTTGTAGACTTCTCCCGCTGTTCGTCCCGGGCGGGAGTGCCGCACCATGAGAGCGTCTTGAAGCGTGTTGGTGTTCTTCATGGCGTTTTTCAGTCCCGCGGGAGCGTCGGTCTCTCCGGGACGAAGAACGTAACCCATCTTCTGCCAATCGGTGCTGAACCCCATGTAATTGAGACCGAAGTCCACGTGCAGCACGTCTCCGGGCTGGATAACGATTGATTCCGGCGCCACGGCCAGAAATCCGCGCGACGTATTGTTGGGTGTGCCGCGACGCTGCACGCGGATATCCGGCTGAAACCATGTGCCAACGCCGTTGGCCCAGAGCTGATCGTAAAACCAGCGGCGCAGATCGCCGACGGTGGTTTTGCCCGGTTTGATCACAGCATCAGAAAACCCTAGCTTGGTGATGGCGTCAGTCAGTTCGACGGCCAGCTTGTAATGCTCGAATTCTTCGGGGATGCGAGTATCGAGATACTCCTCCATCAGATCGTGGTCCGGCACAATGTGTTCGGCAGCATCGGCCCCCAATGTTTTGATCAGGAATTCGTAGCTGTCATGGGTAAGGCCGCGGGTAACGCCGCGCCTGCTGTTAATACTCAGCGCAATTTTCTTCGGATGGTACTGCGCATACAGTTCAGGCAATACCTTGTCGGCTGGCCGGGGATCCTCCGGCGCTTCGAAGAACTTTCTGAGCGACTCTTCGGCATAGCCGGTGATGGCCACGCGGCGCATCTCCTTGCCAGTGTCAATGAATACGAAGATGTCGCGATTGCCGGTATAGATGCGGGGCGGCGCCACGTACTGGGTCAGTGGGTCATCGTGGAACTCTTCGTTCACAACAATGAACCAGTTGATGCCGCGCGCACGCATCATGCCAAGCAGCATGTCATAACGTTTCGGCAGCCAGCTTTCCCTGATCTGAATCTGCTGTGACCATGGCAGCAGCCGTGGATAAGACGGGGTTTGAGCACAACACAGGCCTGCGAGCAAAGGAAGAAAGAGCAATACTCTGGGCAATTTCATTTGCTGATGATTGTTCTAGAAGCAACTGGGAGTGTCAAACGCTTGTATTACAAGCGATTGCCAACCGTGCCGCAACTCATTTGTGGCTTAAAAGCAGCAGCCGCAAGGCGGCGCGGCACAGCTTTGTGTCACAGCCCTGCCCATGCTCTGCGCCTTGCGATGACAAATTGTCACCGCGACGTAAGCTGCTCATTTGAAACAGCTTATTGTTGACCCCATCTGTCTCTGCAATCTGGAGCCGGACAAACTGTCTCAATTCCCCATTGTCGAAGCCTCGGTATCTACCTGAAAACAAGTCACTTATGTATCCAGCAACAATGGCGAGGGGATTGCAAATGTACTGTGCGAGGTAGAACTTAAATGTCTCCTAAAAACAAGATTACCCTCTTCGTACTGAGCATGGCCGTGGTAGCGCTGACTGGATTCAGCCTGAGCGCCCAGCACAGTAAGCAAATCATTGACGCCCTCGCTTCCGCTGTCTGGGGGTCATAGCACGACGGTTCCAGTTCGACTCTACGGAGTTAGCGCTCATGCACAATGAACAAACATTACCGAAAGCCGAGATGAGGGTGGACAAGATCCGCTCCGGCCTCGTGCTTCTCTTTCTTCTGACCGCGATAGTTATCCTGGGGAGTTTACCCGGGCACGCGGCAGTGTCACCCCGGGTCGCTCCTGATTTGGCGAGTTTCCCGGTCAACAAAGACGGAACTGTGGATGTCATTATCCAGTTCAACAGCTCAGCCCAGTCGCGCCACCTTGAGATGATGCTTGCCCTGCTGACCAGGGGCGGCAAAATGAAATATGACTTCCAGAAGATCAACGGGTCCGCCTACCGGATTCCGGTAATGGCCCTGGAATTTCTGAAAATGCATCCGGATGTGGCCTACATCACGCCTGACCGTCCGAATAAAGTCGCGTTCGACGATGCTCTTCCGGCGGTGCTTGCCGATGTCGCCCGGGCGCAATATGCGCTCGATGGCTCTGGCATCGGCATCGCCGTGATTGACAGCGGCGTTTACAGCCACGACGATTTGCAAAAGGCCGATGGCTCTGCCAGCCGCATCGTTTATAGCGAAAGCTTTGTTCCCGGAGACACGAGCACCGGCGACCCCTACGGTCACGGTACCCATGTGGCCGGCATCCTGGCGGGCAATGGACGGGATTCTGCTACGGGCTATAGCGAGCAATATACAGGCGTAGCGCCGAAGGCCAACATCATCAACCTGCGCGCCCTTGACGCTAATGGCAGCGGCACTGACAGTCAGGTGATCGCTGCGATCCAGCGCGCCATCCAGTTGAAGAGCACCTATAACATCAGGGTGATGAACCTGTCACTGGGCAGAAACATCTATGAGTCTTACACTCTTGACCCCCTTTGCCAGGCTGTAGAAGCTGCATGGAAAGCGGGCATCGTAGTCGTAGTTGCGGCCGGAAATACGGGCCGTGACAACAGCTACGGCACCCAGGGTTACGCTACCATTCAGGCCCCGGGCAACGACCCTAACGTAATCACCGTGGGCGCCACCAAAACCAACAACACGGCAATCCGTGTAGATGACACGATCGCCAGCTACAGTTCGAAAGGACCCACGCTGATCGATCATGTGGTCAAGCCTGACTTGGTGGCTCCGGGCAACCGCATTGTTTCCCTGATGTCCCCGGGAAGCAATCTGGCAGTCAATAACCTGTCTTTGGAGTTATTTCCTTCGAAGGCGGTCACCGTCTGCTCTCCGGGACTGCTCGGTCTGGTTTCTACCTGTACCACGAGTTCAGCGCCCAAGTACCTGCGGTTGAGCGGCACCAGCATGGCAACTCCCGTAGTTGCTGCCGCAGCCGCGCTCATGATCCAGAAAGATCCGACTCTCACACCCGATACGGTCAAAGCGCGAATGATGAAGACCGCATGGAAAAACTATCCGGTCAACAGCCTCGCCTATGACATTTTCGGCAACTCTTACCTGTCGCAAGACGATGTTTTCACTATCGGCGCAGGTTACCTCGATGTAGACTCGGCCCTCGGGAACAACGATGTAGTCACAGCGGGCGCGCCATCGCCCACGGCTATACGCAACGCAACTACAGGTGTAGTCTCGCTGGTCAACGGGTCTTCGGTGATCTGGGGCAACTCAGTGATCTGGGGGCAGTCAGTGATCTGGGGCAACTCCGTAGTGTGGGGCAGCAACTCCCTGCTGGGCGAGTCAGTGATCTGGGGTAATTCCGTTATATGGGGCAGCACCACGGCAACCGCATCCAGCGTGATATGGGGCCAGTCAGTGGTATGGGGCAGCTCCTCGATAGATTGTTTAAGCACTTCAGAAGATGGAGAAAACTGAGATGAAACTTACATTGCCAGCTCGCTTATTCCTGGCAGTGGTCATACTCTCGGGTTTTGCTCTACTCGGGAGTGCCCTGTCGCAAACAAGTTCGATTGATTACACACGGTTCGTTGCTTTCCTGCTGGTGGCATGCCTGGCAGCAAGATTGAAGGTAAAGCTGCCCGGAGTGAATGGCACCATGTCAGTGAATCTGCCCTTCATACTGGTTGCAGTAGCACAGATGAGCGGCATCGAAGCATTGACGATCGCGTTCGTTTCCACCTTCGTGCAATGCCTGCCGCGAGGCGATCACAAGTTTAACCTGGTGCAGGCGCTGTTCAATTGCAGCACGATGGTCCTGGCAGTAGGAGCGGCACGGTTACTCTACAGTTGGCGCCTGCTCGGCACAGCCACCAGCTCGCGTTCGCTGCTGGTAGTGGTTGCCGCCGCCGGTTACCTGCTGGCGAATACTGTGCCGGTCGCGGTGATTATCTCGCTGGTGGAAAACAAGAACGTACTGCGCACCTGGATAGGGATCTTTCAGCTATCGTTCCCCTATTTTGTCGCCAGTGCCGGCATCGCCGGGGTGGTGCTCACGCTTTCGGCGGGAATCGGATGGCAAGTGCCTCTGGCAGTGCTGCCGATCATGCTGGGAATCTTCCAGTCGTACCAGCGTTATTTTTCCGTGGCATCGCTGCAAACCAGAATCGAAGCTGGCGCAAGCAAGGCGGCAGCCAGCGTAGCCTGAATCTAATCGAGTTGTGGTAGAAGCGGGAGGCTTTCCGGGAGCCTCCCGCTTGGTTTTGGGGACTCTTTTCGGTACGACAATTCGTGCTCTCTTCAGAAATTCTGTCGAGTTATTAACTACAACGACTTAGCAGCACGCATCGCGCCGGGCACTTTCACTACGGCTAACGCGCAGCAGCAAGCGGAGCAGTTCCTTCGCGTGCCGGCTCACGAGGACAACCGAATGGGAGTTTTTTTGTATCGAGTCACGACATAGACTGCGGTTGCGGGGTTTACATCAGGCGCTCTGAGGCATAAACTTGCACGTTTCCCACTCTCTTGTTGATGAGGCACATATACATGCGTTGGCAAGCACTGGCAATCGTTTTACTGGGAGCTGCGACCGCCGTTGGCCAGAGCGGTTCCAATAGCTCTTCGAAAGCGGCGTCGAAGCAGAACACCCACACCGCTACCACCAAGTCCGCCCAATCCACCAACACCAAAGCACCGGTTCCACCGAAGTCCTTTGACATAGAAGCGATGGACAAGACGGTTAATCCATGCGATGACTTCTACGAGTATGCCTGCGGAAGCTGGCGCAAGAACAATCCCATTCCTTCCGATCAGTCGCGCTGGGGCCGTTTCAATGAACTGGCCGAGTACAACCGTTCTGTATTGCATGACATTCTGGAAAAAGCGGCGGCGGCGGGAAGTAAGCGCGATCCGATCCAGCAGAAGATTGGCGACATGTACGGCTCGTGCATGGACGAAGAAGCCGTCAACAAGAAAGGCGCAACGCCGCTCAAGCCGGAGCTTGACCGCATTGCCGCAGTCAGCAATAAAGACCAATTGGTGGACACCATCGCCTATCTTCACTCGCTCGGCGTACCCGCGTTGTTCGGATTCAGTTCACAGCCTGACTTGCACAATGCCAGCATCGAAATCGCAGGCGTGTCGCAGGGTGGCCTCGGCCTTCCGGACCGCGATTACTACATCAATGACGATGCCAAATCGAAAGAGACACGCGACAAGTACCTGACCCATGTGGGCAAGATGTTCCAGTTGCTCGGCGATGACGAAGCGACTTCAAAAAAAGAAGCGCAGACCGTAATGGACATTGAAACCAAGCTGGCGCAGGCGGCGATGGAGCGCGTAAAGCTGCGCGACCCGAAAAATCGCGATCATAAAATGAAGGTTACCGAACTGGCCACCCTGGCGCCCAACTTCAGCTTCCAGCGTTTCTTCACAGCCACCGGAGCGCCTTCGTTTACTGAAGTGAACGTGGTGCCGCCGGACTTCTTCCAGCAGGTGAACGGCGCTATTGATACGGTGCCGATTGATGATTGGAAGACCTACTTGAGATGGCATGCCGTCCACGAAGCTGCCCCCACTCTTTCACAGCCGTTTGTGGATGAGAACTTCGATTTCTTCGGACGCACACTTTCCGGGCAGAAAGAGATTCAGCCGCGCTGGAAGCGGTGCGTTACCATGACTGATCAATTGCTCGGCGAGGCCCTGGGCCAACCCTACGTGAAAGAAACCTTTGGGGCCGACGGCAAACAGCGCATGTTGAAGATGGTCAATGCACTGGAAGCGGCACTGGCTGACGACATTCAATCACTCCCCTGGATGACTCCAGAAACCAAGAAGCAAGCCGAGGTCAAACTGAAGGCGATCACCAACAAAATCGGCTATCCTGACAAATGGCGCGACTACAGCACTGTAGACATTGTTCGCGGCGACCTGCTGGGCGACGTGCAGCGGGCCCGGGGTTTCGAGACAAAGCGCAGGCTCAACAAAATCGGCAAGCCCCTCGACAAGAAAGAGTGGGGCATGACTCCGCCGACCGTGAATGCCTACTACAACGCGGCTGAAAACGACATCAATTTCCCCGCCGGCATTCTTCAACCGCCTTTCTTCGACAAATCCGAAGATGATGCCGTGAACTTCGGCGGCATCGGCGTAGTGATCGGGCACGAACTCACCCATGGCTTTGACGACCAGGGCAGCAAGTTCGATCCTGAGGGCAACCTCACCAACTGGTGGACAGACACCGATCGGCAGGAATTCGAAAAGCGCACTGGCTGCGTAGCTGATGAGTACAGCTCGTTTGTGGCCGTAGACGACCTTCACCTGAACGGACGTCTCACGCTGGGCGAGAATACGGCCGACAACGGCGGTATTCGCATTGCGCTGGCTGCGCTGCGCAAGGCAATGGCACAAGATGCTGCCAAGAAGAATGCGGCTTCGCAGAAGAAAGACGGCTTCACACCGGAGCAGCGTTTCTTCCTGGGCTTTGCCCAGATCTGGTGTGAAAACCGGACTCCTGAGAGCGCCCGGTTGCTGGCAAAAACCGACCCGCATTCTCCCGGAGAATACCGGGTAAAAGGCACAGTGCAGAACGACGAGGACTTTGCCAAAGCGTTCAACTGCAAGCCGGGCCAGAAGATGGTAAGCGCCAACGCTTGCCGGGTCTGGTAATTCCTTAACGTTGAATCTGAGGCCTGCATCGTTCACCGGTGCAGGCTTTTTTAAATTAGCTGCATCCTTCGCAAAGCGAGGGAACCCTGTCGCCATGAGACTGATTGGGTCGAGTAGGGATCCCTCGCTCCGCTCGGGATCTCAGAAAGACAAACAATCCTTATGAGCCGCATGTTCCTGGTCCGCCACGGCCAGGCTTCTTTTCTGGAACAAAATTACGACAAGCTTTCCGCGCTGGGTGTGACACAAGCGCGACTGCTGGGAGAATACTGCGCTCACCGGCGCTTGCAGTTTGATCGGGTATTTTCAGGGCCACGCATCCGCCAGCAGGAGACTGCCCGTATCGCCGGTGAGGCTTGCCGCCAGGCAGGCTTGTCATGGCCAGAAACGACAGTCATGAAAGAGTTTGACGAGTACAGCGGCGAATCGGTGATGGACGCCACGCTGCCGACGCTGGCCGAACAGGACCCTTCTGTCCGTAAGCTGCGCGATGCATTTGTGAACGCGGGCAGCACACAGGAAAAGCATAAGACGTTCCAGAGGTTGTTCGAAGTTGTGATCGGCAAGTGGGCAGCGGGCGAAGTCCACGCGGAAAACGTAGAAGCATGGCCGGAGTTTGCGTCACGCGTGCAGCGCGGCCTTTCGCAAATAGCGGATTCTTCGAAAAGCGGAGAACTGGTTGCCGTGTTCAGTTCCGGCGGTCCCATCGGCGTGACCATGCAGCGGGCGCTGGACCTTACTCCGGAAAAAACCTTGCAGGCCGCATGGATGGCATTGAATTGCTCTTACAGTGAATTTCTATTCTCGGGTGAGCGGTTTACGCTGAGTTCGTTTAATGCCGTACCGCATCTGGGCAGGCCGGAGTTGTTGACGTACAGATAAGATGGATCAAATTCGGCTGGCGTATTTGCAGCATCCTAAAGCTTCTTTTTTGGGCGCTACGCCCAAAATCGGGGCTGCGCGCCAGCCTTCGGCAGAGAGGAAGAAGGACTTTTTTTGTTTTCCCGGCACTTCGCTTCCGAGATGCGCGGCGCATCCCGGAAGCTCCGTGACCGGGCTACTTTCGGACGTCCTGCCGGACTGGAGTTTTGGATGCGAAGGCGATCTCACCTCAGCAAAACCGCTATGTTGGAACGCCGTATAGATTCAACCGCAACACACCTCAGAGCAGAAGATGAGTTTATCAGTGAAGATAGGGTTCCATCTGTGTCATCAGTGGTGAGGTTTTAGCAAATGCAAGAGACTGATTTCAGTGATCGCGCTGATCGCGTTAGGGCCGGCGAAGAACTTGACCTGACACGACTGGAGCCCTATTTGCGTGAGCATTTTCCTGAAATAAGCGGGCCTCTGGTGGTGAAACAGTTTCCCAGCGGCCACTCTAATCTCACTTATTCTGTGTCGCTGGGCGATCGTGAAATGGTGCTGAGGCGTCCGCCGTTTGGCAGCAAGGTGAAAAGCGCCCATGACATGGGCCGGGAGTACCGGGTACTGTCCAGACTGCATTCCGTGTATCCAGCACCCCATGCGCTTCTTTATTGCGAAGACGAATCCGTGATCGGCGCCCGGTTTTACCTGATGGAGCGCATTCAAGGACTGGTGATTCGCCGGGAATTGCCGCAGGGGTTAGAGCTTACCGCGGACACAGTGCGGCGCATGAATGAATCGTTCATAGACAATCTGGCGCGGCTGCACAGTGTGGATTATGCCGCCATTGGCCTGGGTGATCTCGGCAAACCGCAGGGCTATCTGGAAAGACAGGTACGGGGATGGATCGAACGCTACCAGGGATCGAAGACCCATGAACTTGCCGACGTTGACCAGATTTCCACCTGGTTGCGGGACCACTTGCCCGCCCAGAGCGACGCGGCATTGATTCACAATGACTACAAATTTGACAACATGGTGCTCGACATCGAGGACATAACCAGGGTAATCGGCGTTTTGGATTGGGAGATGTGCACGATCGGCGATCCACTGGCGGACCTGGGGACTGCGATTGGCTATTGGGTCGAGCCCGGTGATCCGCCGGAGTTACAGAAAGTACATTGGGGGCCCACCACGCTGCCCGGCAGCCTTACACGCATGCAACTGGTGGAGCGCTACGCCCGGCAGACCGGCCGAGATGTTTCAAATATTGTTTTCTACTATATTTTTGCGCTGTTCAAGACGGCGGTGATTATCCAGCAGATTTTTTACCGCTACCATCACGGTGTTACCAGAGATACGCGCTTCGCCGGCATGATTGATGTAACCAGATTGCTGCTGCGCATCGCTGTGCGTTCGGCGGAAAAAAATGCGTTGTAAGTTCTGTAGCAGAGAGCGCTACAGATAGGTGTAGCCCGTTGGCCTTATTGACCCAAGGCTAAAGCCCCGCATTTTTCTCGACTTTACGCGGCCCTGAAGGGCCGCTCTTCCACTGACCTGGGCCACAGCAAGTATGGAATGCTCTAGTGATTAGATATGGATTCCCTCGACGGTCCTGTCACCAGGAAGCTTATCAGGTTCTGACATCTCCACAGGCGGGAGTGAGGTAGAGTTGCGATAGAGAATCCATGTATGCCAGAGGATGCGAAGCGAGGCCAGGACGGGAATGGAGAGAAAAACACCAATCACGCCGGCTACTTCACCGCCCGCCAACACCCCGAACAAAATCGCCAACGGATGCAATTCCAACTTGTTGCCCATGATGCGGGGCGAGGTAACGTAATCCTGAATGCCGCGCCAGATCAGCAGGAAAATCAACAGCCAAAGTACGTGGTTGTATCCGGCCAGAAAGGCGACGCCCAGAATAAATGCGCCTCCCATGACCGGGCCTACAACCGGAATAAATTCCAGAGCGCCGGCGGCAGGGCCCAAAGCGAAGGCATACGGCACCCGCATCAGCCATATCGTAAATGTGATCACCACTATGGCCAGAGCGGAAAGCAATACCTGAGCGCGGAGGAAATGCGCCAGCATGGAATTCATTTTCTGCACGGTAGAGTCCATGATCTGGCGGTTGCGGGAGCCGTGCACAGAATTAACGATGATGGCGCGAAACTTGCCTCCATCTTTCAGGAAAAAGATGGCCAGTATGGGCACCAGCAGCAGCCACCACATATTCTGAATAGTCTTGATCGCCCCGAGAATGATCTGCTGGCCGCGGCTCACAATCTCTCCGCGATGCTGGTTGATGTAGGTTTGAATGCGCTCCACGGTTTCCGTACTCCAGCCATGCTGGGAACCAACCTGCGAGAGAGTCTCTGAAAGATGAGGTGATTGCTGGGTGAGCGTCTGCACTTCGCCTATGACTGCGGGACCGGCCAGAGCAAACACCAGCACCAATATACCCACGAAGATCACATACACCACGCCTATGGCGGCGACGCGTGAGCCTTTCAGCCAGGTTTCCAGGCGGGAGACAGGAGCGTCCAGCAGATAAGCAAAAAATACGGCGAACAGGAACGCGATGATGACGCGCCAGGCGGCGTAGAGAAACAGCAGCCCCAACGCGAATATCAGAGCGGTAAAGAGTACCTGGACGGTTTTTTTATCAATCGGTCTCAACCCTGTTATCGTACCAGCTATCCCATACGTGAGGGTCTTCGCTCAAAAAAACGAAAGTTGCCTAAGTATAAAGGAGCCTATTATGCGTGGTTGTCTTCTATTCATTCTGCTCACAGCGTTTGCTCCCTGTTTCGCCGTCCAGAACTCCAGTGATACGCCAAAGCAGCAGCCCCCACAGCAACAACCCAAGACAGGCAAACAGCAGCGCGTCGAGAAAGAGCTGCGCGACAGAGACATCGAATTTTCCAAACAAACCGCAGCCAGGCGTCTGGAGGGCTTGATGGAGTTCTTTGCCGACGATGCAGCGATTATTCGCGACGGCAAAGTGATTGTCGGGAAACAATCGATTCGCGAGCTGTATACGCCGCTGTTTGCCGATCAAAGTTTCAGCCTGAGCTGGACGCCGACAAAAATCGAAGTTTCCAAAGACGGAACTCTTGGATACACCTACGGTGACTTTGAGGCCAAATCGGCAGCACACACCGGCCGGGGCATCTACGTGACGGAATGGCGTAAACAGAATGGCAAGTGGATGGTGGTGCTGGATCTGGGAAGTGAATCCAGATTGCAGCCGAAAGAGGTGGAGAAGGAGTAGATCAAAAAACCCTTGCCACCTAAGTGCCGGAGGCACGTGCGCCAGTAGCCCGGCATGGAGCGGCAGCGGAATGCCGGGTAGTTCGGCAAACGAATCAAAGTCCCCGAGGGACGGCCGAGCCTTTAGAGCGGTTCAATAAATAGTGGCCAAGCCGCACACTATTTCACAAACCGGTATAGAGATACGTCAGCCACTGAAGCGCTACCAAGCCGAAACATTAACGGGACAAGCCTTCTTGGGCCCAGCTGGTTTATTCAGGAGATAGGGTTCCCTCGCTGTGCTCGGGATGTTAAGAAGAAGAAGAAGCTCGCTTCTGCCCTTCGAGGATGATCTGGTGGGCGGCTTTTGCGCCGTCCCAACCGGCAATTTCAGTTCTTTTGCCCTCAAGATTTTTATAAATAGAAAAGAAATGCTCAATCTCGTTTAACAGGTGCGGGAACACCTGGGAAGCGTCGTGGATTTCGCTGTAGATGGGGTCGCTGTCAACTACGCACAAGATCTTTTCATCTTTCTCACCCTGGTCTACCATGCGCAGCACGCCAATAGGCCGGACTTCCATTAGGCATCCGGAAAAGCTGGGCTTATCTACCAACACGAGCACATCTAAAGGATCGCCGTCTAAACCAAGCGTTCCGGGAATAAAGCCGTAATCGCCGGGATAGTGCACCGGTGAATGCAGAGTACGGTCGAGACGGAAGACGTGAAGCTGCTTGTCGTACTCGTATTTGTTCACCGAGCCCTGAGGTATTTCGACCACGGCGTTGATCTTTTGTGGAGCGTGGTCTCCGATGGGGAGTTTGGTGTAGTCAGGCATAAAGAGCAGTTAGCGATAGGCAAAACCGGATTTCTTGCTTCGCTTGAATTATACGAGTGGAGGGCGACGTTAGACTTGAGGCATACTGGTTTTAGTCAGCTTTATGGCGCTGTCATTCTCCGGTGTAACCTTAAAAATCGGCCTTTTCCGCCATGTCATCCTGGAGGTGCGCAGCACCGAAGTACCTATGCACTTAGCCCGCAGCATTGGCATCGGTGCAGATCACGAGATCAACTGATCACGGCGATCACCCGGCTTTCCAGAATCCTTGTGAGGGGAAGACTGAACTTACGTTGGCTGCAAGTAAAATTCTAATGATGCTTGAATTCGCGATCTCTATAACCACCTGGTAAATCCCCACCAACAAACCACTGAAAGTCAAGGACCCCAAGGCATATTTGCAAACTGCGTTAATCAAGGTATTCTCACCGCATCATTAAGGAGAAGCCAGGTTGGGTGTTGTCTACGACGAGTTTGTTCGCGAGCTGGAGAGCTTGCGCCTCAAGTATGCAGGCCAGCCTCGGCGTGAACTTCTTTTTCTCTGCCTGCTTGCGCTGGAGCGCGAAGAGATTGTTTCCGTGGCCTACCGGGAAGAGGTGTTTCTTCGCCGCCTCGCGGCCATGCCCATTCCACCCGAAGTTTGCGAACTGATTCACCATGCTCTGGTATGGGCCTGGAAGGATGAGGAGATGCACTCCATCTATATCCGCGGCGCTCTTCTCAAGCTGGGTGGCCCGTTGTTGCGTGCACAAACTTTTGCCCGCCAGTTCGCCGGGGCGGTGGGCGGATGGTCCAGTTCGGTGCGCCAGCACGTTCGCTGGTCGGAAGCGCCCTCTTCGCGCGCCCTCGCTACACTCATTACCTGGGGAGGCATAGCTACCGGCAAGGTTCCGCGCGATGTGAAGCAGCACCTGGACTACGGCAACTTCCGCGATTTCTGCCATTTCAACATTGACGCCGAAAAGACCGCGTGGCTGTGCTGGCGTCGCATGGCGGAACTGGCGTTGTCACAACCCGACATCAGCCGCCAGATGTATGCCGATTTCGAACGCGTGCAGGAAGATGAGGCGCGCCACGAAAAAGTATTCGCCATCTTTGCCAATGCTCTCGACGAACATGACCGGCTCGTTCCCGGAGAAACTGCCGAGACCCTGGCCGAAAAGATTGCCGCGGTAGGAGAGGTTTTTCTTCCCCGCTCGCGCCGAAAGCGCGAGAACCAGAACCCGCTGGCCAGCGGAGCTACGGTCTGGGTAGCGTCCGGTGCGAGTGCTGACGAAAAGCTCCCGGCATTCTGCCAGTTGCTAAATGACTCCGGCCTGAAGGCGGCGCTCGAAGCCCGCGCCCGGCAACTCAACAAGAATGTCGTCGATCTTCAAGTGGCAATCAAAGTCACATTCATGCTCGGCTACGATCGCCGCGATCATTCGGTCATTACCGATCCTGATCTGGTTGCGGCCCTGGCCGCGCAGCTTGCCACCCTCGGATGCCGTAATATCTCCGTGGTTGAGGGCAGGAATGTCTATGACTCTTTCTACCGCAACCGCACCGTGCAGGATGTTGCCGCCTATTTCGGATACCAGTCACCGTATTACCGCATTGTAGATACGACCGAAGAGCAGATAGCGCACCAATATTTTCGCGGCATGGCTGCTTATACTGTCGGCAAAAGCTGGAAAGAAGCGGATTTCCGCATCACTTTTGGCAAGCTGCGCAGCCATCCTTCGCATGTGGCCTATCTTGCTCTGGGCAACGTGGAAGGCGTCGGCGCGCGCTGCCATGATTTTATCTTCACCGAACGGCAGGCCCACCGCCACACTACCATCATGATGCTGCTCGATGAATTCCCTCCGCACTTTGCCTTGCTCGACGCATATGATTCCGCGGCTGACGGTCTCATCGGAGTCATGGGCTGCGCCAGGCCAAGAATTCCTCGCCGCCTCTATGCCAGCGCCGATGCTCTGGCGCTCGATACAGTGGTGCTGGAGCACATTGGAGTGAAGAACCCGCGCGACTCCGATCTGGTGAATGCCGCCTGCCACTGGTTTGGAAGTACGGCGGCCCGGCCGGAAGTTCGTGGCGACGATACACGCCTTGCCTGGCATGGACCATACGATGACACGCTGTCAGCTTTCCTGAGCCTGTTGTCGTTCCCTGTATATGTTTTGGCCAGCGGGCGTGGAGCGTTGTTTGTTCCCGCCATGGACAAAGACGCTTTTCCTCCGGTCGCACGTGAAGGCTTCTTCCTTCGTTTCTCCCGCCGCACCGCTCAAGTGATTCTGGGGCTGCACCCACCAAAATGAAAAACATTATCGTGATTGGAGCGGGCATGGGTGGCCTGTCCGCCGCCATTCAGCTTGCGCAGCTTGGCCATCGGGTCACTGTGCTGGAAGCGCGCGCCACTGCCGGAGGTCTGGCGTCCGGTTTCGATCATAGCGGCTTTCGATTTGATGCCGGCCCGTACATTCTTCTCGATTTTCCCGGATTGCAATGGGCCTTTCATGCTCTGGGCATGGATGTGCGCGAACAGTTGGAACTGCGCCGCATCCAGCACGTGCTTCGGGTGGCTGATGCTTCCGGAGCGACAGTAGACCTTTACAGCGATCTACAACAAACCGCACAGGCCATGGAGCAACAATGGCCTGGCTCCGCTGCGCGCTACACCCGGTTTGTGAACGAGACCAGCGAGATCTACCGGCAGCTCAGCCCCATGCTCACCATGTCAGAGCCTGGCCTGAGGGGAATGCTGCGCACCGGCGCATGGCGGCATGCAGTGTTTCTTTTGCGCTCACTTGGCAGTGTGTTGAAACGCACTGGCCTACCTGCTCCGGTGGTGAATGCCATAGGCATCTGGACCCACGTTGCCGGCCACAGCCTCGATACCGCGCCCGCTCCCATGGCATTTGTTCCGGGGCTGATCCATGGCGTGGGTTCGTATTATCCCGTAGGAGGCATGGGCAAACTGCCGCAAATCCTGGCCGCTGCTGCCGAGTCAGCCGGTGTGGAGTTTCGCTATGGGGCCAATGCACGCTCCATCCGCTGCAAAGAGACTCGAGTCGTTGGAGTAGAAACTGACGATGACGGATACGCAGCCTGCGACGCTGTGGTTGCCAGCTCCGCAGGTGTGGGAACCTACCTTGAGTTACTGCCATCATTGCCTGATAGGGTCAAACAGCAGATGGCGCAACTGCCTCTGCAATCGCCAGGCGTTTGTGCCTATCTGGCCGTGCGCGGCAACATCGCGCCACCCTATTTGAAATTCTCTTTGTCCCATGAGCCGGGCGCCTGCCGATTGTTCATCGCACCCACCGTCATGGAACCGGAGTTGGTGCGCGACAACTGGCATCCGGCGCGGCTGCTCATGCCGCTCGATCATGGCGCCGCCGCTGCCATGGGCGCGGCAGGGCAGACCGCGATTCTCGAGCGGCTGCTGGCCGAAACGTGGTGGCAGCAGGGCATCACTGATTTCAAAGTGCTGCAAACCCGCACTGCGGCGCAATGGGGCGCGGACTTTCACTTGTACAACAACAGCATGAATCCGGTCATGACCGCTTCATTCATGCGCGCCGGCAGGCTCGCTCATCGCAGCCCGTACGCGAAGGGCCTGTATCTGGCCGGCAGCGCCACCCATCCCGGCCAGTGGGTCAGCTTCTGCTCCATCTCCGGTGTGCTTTCAGCACGCACGCTGCACCAGGACCTGGCATGATGCTGCCCACATCCATTGAAACCGTCGAAGGCGGACGCAGGCTGCGGGTCGCGCGCCTGGGTGCCGGAGAACCGCTGCTGCTGTTGCACGGCTATCCCGATAATCTCCAGATCTGGTGTGAACTGGCGCCGCGTCTCGCAACTCATTTTCAGGTGATTGCCTTCGATTGGCCGGGTATGGGTGAAAGTGATTCGTGGCCCGGTGGCGCCACTCCCATGCACCTGGGTGAAAGAATCAACAAGCTTCTCGATCACTGGAAGCTGGACCGCGCTCATCTGGTAGCCATGGACATGGGCGCGCAGCCCGCACTGGCCTTTGCCGCACAAAATCCGCAACGGATCGCCAGTGTGGTGGCCATGAACTCGCTGGTGCTGTGGGACGAAAAAACTTCTTGGGAAATTGCGCTGCTCAGAAAGTTCGGCTGGAACCGTTTCATCCTGCGCAACCTTCCGCGTGCTGTCTTCACGCGCGCCGAGCGGACTTTTTTGCCACGAGGCGAACGCCTGCCCGACAGAACTGCGCGCCGATTTCTGGAACACCTTTCGTCGCCCCGAAGTGCGCAGCACCATAGCCAAAATGTGCGCCGGCTATGAGGGCACACTTCCCAGGCTGCCCGACTTATATAAGAAGATCGAATGTCCTACGCTGGTATTGTGGGCAGAGAATGATAAACATTTTCCCGTAGAGCACGCCCGGCGTCTTCACGCCATCATTAAGCACTCTCAACTGGAGATCGTGCCCAATGGCCAACACTGGATGGCCTGGAGCATGGCAGATCGCATAGCAATGGTCATTCAGGAATTCATGAGCAAACGATCCTGAGTTTCGAAATAATCAGCCATATAAATACAGTTTATGTCGCATGCCGTCGTACGCATATTTCTCCCGCTGTCTTCTTAAAGACGGGCGCTCGGCGCGGCTCACACAGTCAACTGAAATTTGCGTGGCCTAACGAGACATGTAACAGGGCATGACTTTAGTCGTACCGAAAAGGTCTATAAATACTGGGCTTTAGCCCTGCATACTCTTAACTGCATCTTGCTGTGATCACGGCATTGAGTACTCGCACACCCTCTTCATCTCCTGCTAATGCACCCAGCTCAATCAAGCTGATCTACGCCAAGACCAAAACGGTCATCAATTCTCGTCTGGAAATTTTACGAGCTGTCATCCTGAGCTCCGCGCCCGATTTTGGGCGCGGAGTCGAAGGATCCACGTGATGTATCCCTTATACACTGATACAGAATTTGTTTGTCTTGCTTCGTTGACCGCGAATGATTCTCAAGTGAGAGAAATGTTCATTCCGAGCACATGGCCCGCATTGTGATCGTAAGAATTGTTCTGGTTGATGGAGAATCCAAAGCTCTCCATCATTCACCAATTTGAAAGCCAATCTTGTAGTTGGGAACGGAAGTGGACTAACGGAACTCCAGTCCGGCAGGACGACCGAAAGTAGCCTGTCACGGAGCTTCGCAGATGGGCGTCCGTCGCGCATCTGCGAAGCGGAGTGCCGGGTAATGAAGGAAAGACTTTCTTCCGCTCTGCCGAAGGCGGGCGCGCAGTTCCTTCTTTTGGAGCGGAGCGCACTCAAACAATCTGTCGATGCCCTTAAAACGATTGCTGCATATCTGTTCGTCTGAATGTGTTTACATCAATCGCTGCCGGCCCTAAGCTTCATGATAAACTTTTCAGCTCGTTAATCAGCCCAACCAGGAGATACCATGAAGCAGCCGAAGAAACTTGTCCTCCATCAAGAGACCTTACGAAATCTTGCGGTGTCCAGTGTGTCTAGAAAAGATACGCTGGTTTTCTGCAACACTGACGATACATGTCCAATCATGGTTTCCAGTGATTGCACAACCTGTTTCCGATAGTCTTCCTCAGGCTGCTTAGTAGCGGGGGTGAGTTACCCCAAACCGGTGACCACCCTAGAACGGCAACAAAAACCGTGGCTTTTGATTCATCTAACATCCTTCCACGACATTTTCACCTCTTGCGCCATTTAGAATTGTCCGGCAGGTTGAATGGCTATTATTACCATGAATGATTTAATCATCAAAAAAGAAGCCCCTGCTGATTATGATTCCGTTTATGAAATAAACCGACTTGCTTTCAATAGAGAGGACGAGGCTAAGTTGGTGGACCAACTACGGGAAAAAGGTGATAGCGTAATTTCCTTAGTTGCAGTTAAAGGCACACAGTTGGTCGGGCATATATTGTTGAGCAGAATTTTTATTCAGGCCGGCGACCAAAAGATCCCGTCAATCTCGCTGGCGCCTGTTGCCGTGCTTCCAGAATTTCAGAATCAAGGAATTGGCTCTCAATTGATAAAAGAAGGAATAGATATTGCCAGGAAGAAGGGCGAAAGCACAATTTTTGTTTTAGGGCACAAAGAATACTATCCAAAATTCGGTTTTTCAGACGAACTTGCGAAAAACATTGAAAATCCCTTTGAAAATAAATCTCACTTTATGGCGCTGGAACTTAAACCGCGAGCATTGAACAATATCAAGGGTGACGTGAAATACGCTCAAGCCTTTGGACTTGGGCCAGAGTGGACCAAATAAATTTCGCTACTACAAGTTGAAGAAGGTAAGTCCCTGCCCGATTTTGAAGCTCGTTGGAAACTTGACACACCCATCCAATCAAGAAAAGAAGTAGGCAGCATTCAGCGCGTTAGGTTACACCCTGCATGTCAGGCAGGCTGCCCCCTATTGCCAGTTGGCAGCCTGCGATTCACAATCACTGGGGACTACAAGGTCCCGTTGATCCATCACTCCCGTGGCAGACGCCACAATCCGCCCCCCTTGTACCACAAGTGCCAGTGCTTGTGGCGGTACTGCAAAATTGCAACTGGCAAAAGAAAGTCGAGGACGAGGCTTTTGCCGGGTTAGCCTCTATGTGGACGGCAGCCAGGCCGAGCGCGAGGACTGCGAGTTTACAAAGCAATCTTTTATAGTTCATGTTTGAAGCTCCTTTACAACTTTCAATAGTCTAGACCTCAAAAAACGGGAGCAACGATAGGACGATGGTTTTCCTGTTTCTAAAAATGGGTAAAAAAATCCCGTTTTAGAACGCTTCAAGTCTAACCAGAAGGTCCAGAGTCCCAGCGGAACGTCATTCTTGAGCCCAGCACGTGAGTGCTGGGAAACGCAAAAAATGTAGTCGAGTCCCGCAGGGCGTCATAGCAGGGCTGGAGCCTAGCCTGAGCGCAGTCGAATGGCCGTAGCTCCTTCTTTTGGAGCGGAGCGCAATAGAACAATCACAAGAATTGGCACACCTTTTATAGATGACTATAACGTTTAAATTAGGCATGGCAGAACCTGCTACAATTTTTCCCTGCGTATCGTGGCTGAACTCTGAATTGCCCTCAGACCCTTTGCTACGTGAGCTAACCAAACGGAAAGGAATTATGTTTATGAAGACCAGGACACGTATTCTGCTTAAACTCTGCGTTTTGGCCGGACTATTAACGTTTCTCTCCACCACGAATGCCTTATCGAAAACAGCGAACACAGCATCATTTACCGGGTGTTGCGACGGACAGATCCACCCATATCCTTGCTTCTGTCCTGCTCCTTGAGAATTCGGTGACTCCCTCACCCTGCCCGCCATCTCACGGATGGCGGTTTTTTACGCTGCTGATAACCGCCTTGCAATTTTGATTGTTTGAGATGGCTCCACGCTGCTCCAGCACTACTCTTTTACCCAGAGGGACTAGTAAATCGAACTTTTCCTATTAGTATTATCTGATAGCTAATCCGATTTAGAACTGACTTCCCATTGCGACATCTACACCAATCTCGCTGGAATTGGATGCCCTAATGTATCGTTTATCTGAGTAAAATGCGTGGGACGCCAACAAAAATGATGCATATTGCGTGCTTGGAAGCCTTCTTGTCCCCATGCAATCCCCAAGAAATCAACGCTGCTAAGGTTTCAGCATTGCCTTCAACTCATTGATGGCTTTCCGAGTTTCTTGTCGGTCTAATATGATCCATCTCTGCGGACCATGTTCACGACAAAAGAAAGAGAACCGAACCCCGGATGGTGTGCCTGCAATATTGAGAGAAATATCTCTGTTTATCGTCAAATCAGAGCTGCCTTCCTTGTTCTCGAACTCCACTAGCTTGTCGAGAAGTATTTGAGCATCTGCGCGCAAAAGTATTTGATTCAGTCCCGGTGCTTCTAAAACTCACAGTGTCTTTGTCACCTGCAATACCAAGTGGGTCCACTTTGCATATTCTCCTTTTCGTCTATCACTTTACCGCCTTCGCGAACTGAATCGAAAAGTGGCACCAAACCTGGTGCGAGTAACATGATAAGGAGAAGCACGATAATTGCATTGGGCACAGCTTTGCAAATTTCGGAATGGGGCCAGCCACAACGGTTAAGATATTGTTAAACGTGATATTGCTGATGTCGTACAAAAATTGGAAAAGCACCAAACTGAAACGGAACTTTGCACAAGGTTTGCACACTGGCGCTAATGAAAAAGCCCAACCTGCCACGGTTGAGCTAACTCACTGATTCTTTGGTGCCGGGAGGGGGGGTCGAACCCCCACGAGGGGTAATCCTCGGCGGATTTTGAGTGTTCTACCCTGAATTTCTAAGTGCCTGTATTTGTTGATTTTACAGGCACTTATTCTTTTTAGGGGTTCCTGTTTGGTGTGGTTTTGTGGGGTCTTTTTTAGTCCTGTCGCTCATAGTTTATGCATAGCCAACGATGTGATTTGACGCACTGCCCATGTTACTGGTCTGGTTCCGGACGGGAGGCAACATGGCACAACAGAAGGTTTCGATCTATGAGGCATTGCACAACTTGAATGAGGCATTTGAACGGGCAACGGAATGGCTGTTTCAACTTCAAAAGCTAGGGATACTAAGCGAAGAGTTCGTCGGCTATAACGTGGCCGTGGTGGAACACCAAAGGGCAGGGATCAATCACAGCGCACTGGAACATCTGGGTGAACTTGAGTTGAAGGAATGGAAGCAGTACCAGGATCGGCAGTTGGAGTATGAGCGAAAACAGGCGGAAGCCGATGCAAAGGAGCAGGAACAGCAGAACGAGTAAGCGAGCTGCTCCTTTTAACTCTCCCCCCTGTCCAATGTGGCAGGGGTTTTGTTGCTTCAGAACTTGTTCAAGCGGTGACCGTCAGATTGTGCCCACAATGGGGACACGCAAAACTCTTAGATTTACTACCTGACGCGCTCCCACTACCCCCTCCAGGTGCCACAGGAACTGGGTCAATCATAAGTTGTTCCAAATCGACCTCAATAGCAGGTATTTTTAACTTCTTATTGGGATCATTTAGCGCATCTAAGATGTAATTAATTACCTCTAGATGCTGTGTTGGCAAAAGATCATCTATATTTTGACTTAGTTGATTGATTTTCTTCTTCACTTCAACTGTTGTGGTCGGCATTATTTCTCCCTCTTGTAGTTGAAATCAGTGAAACTTATCAGTCTTCTCCAATCCCGATCAACATTTTCCAGCAGTAACATCACTCATGTGTTTTTCAACAAGTTTCATAAACCTGAACATGTGGTCTGTAATTCCGAGCGCATCTAACAAGTCCCTATCTGCGGCTTTAGACCCGGCGAGAGCGGCTACCATATCAAACCAATTTCCCATCTTTAATACTCGATTCAGGTTCTCTTCCTTTAACTCCTTCGACTCCCCTTGCAATAATGAGATCACTATCGCCATTTCATCGAAATTGTCGATGATCCGTTCCAAAAGTCGCACCGTGACTTCAGTACGTTTACGCTTGTTCTCATATATCACTGTCACTATGGCTCCTACCACTCCACCGAGAAGGCCACCTACTAGCCCATCGAAGATCATTTTGCTTGTATTTGGCTCTCCAAATATCACTGCGTTATCCACCTCTGTACTCCTCCATGATGGGAACACGTTCCTTGGCGGTGCTGGCTGAAGCTGTACGATCCGTCTCCACATTGGGCCGTGGCACCTGACGGAGTGGTCTTGGCTTGCATGGGCCTGTGAACCTTGTGGCCGTCCACATTGGTGTAATAGTCGCTCGAATGGGACTTCTTTTGTTTGTGAGCCGTCGCCGGTGGAGCAGTGGTTGTGGTTGAGGCTGCTTTGTGGTGACTGGTGCTGTGGTGAGAGCCTTTCTGTGCCCACACGGGCAGGGCCAGGACAACGGCGAGCAGGATCGTGGCGGTTTTTTTCATTCGCGCTCCTTGGGAGTCGGGTGCGCTAGGGGTTAAGTGCGGGAAAAGATACAACAGGTCAGGGCGATTTCGCAAGGCTTTATTGGATAGGGACACTCAGAGTTCGTGATGAAATCCACCGTAAGTGAACCACATCCGCATAGGCGACATTCTTAGCTCTTGGGTCAAAATATAAAATTTTCTGCCTTCTAACGTTGGCCTAGTTGAGTCAAACAGCTCCACCAGTGTATGCGCTCCGTTCGTAACTCCTGTGTCTCTGACCAGTTCACTCTGCGCGCGCCATCCTCTTGTCGCACCGAATTTAGCCTCCGCATAAAGCCTCGTGTTTGATACCAGTCGATAGGGTCGGAGTCTTAAATCCGTATTTACTCCGCCGTCTAGTCCAAAAAAATGATAAACGACATTGTGGGCACCTTGTACGGCCAAGGAATAGCGAAACTGGGCATTCGTGGTCAAGGTGGCAACCCCAGTTGAGGACAATGTCACAGCTATGGGCACCTTTATATTTGACCTGTATGTGTTCCCAAAAACCCGGATAAAAGCACTAGTTATAAAATTGTCATGCAAGGTCTGAGTCACATACAACACGGTATTTCTGGCTATGGCTCGTCTTCGGCAAATGTTGATGGCGGCTCTTATTAGCTCCGCCGCTGTTCTCCCAGCAGAGTCAAACAGATGATCGTCATAGAACTTATTTGCTATGGCGGTATTGTATCGGGTAAGTGGCATTTCAGAACCGCTGTCATCCTAACTGCTTGCAGATGTTACCATCAGAACAGGAGAACGCAATAATGGATACAGCTACAATTCTGATGAGCCTCAGGAACCAGCGGGACAGGGTGGTTGCAGCCATTGAAGCACTGGAAGGATCTGGTGTTCGGGGAGGCAGGACAGCCAAGTCAGGAGGTAATGATGGAGAACGTGGGGGTCGTCGCGGCAGGATGAGTGCGGCTGCCAGGAAGCGGATGTCACAGGCTCAGAAGAAGCGTCGAGCGGCTGAGAAGAAGGGGTGAGTTATTACTCCATTAAACCTTTTATCTTCTGTTGCCTAATGGGGCCTTCATCAAGTCTCTGATCTGTGAGGGGAGTCTTATCTTATTCACTCCAGGTTTGGAACTGTTTGCCGTTGGCATAGCCGCAATCAACACGGCTTCGATTTCTTTCCTCGCGGGATCATCAGGTACAGCGAAAGCTGAGAACCAATTCCAAAACTTATATCGTTTCTTTGTTGGATTAGTCGCATGATTCAATAATCTCTTCAAAAGCGTTGTCGATGTCCTGCCGATATAATAGGGAACCTCGTATTTATTTCCTGTATCTTTCAGGCAGCTTGTTCCATTTTTCGGTTAGCCACGTGGTCTTGTAATCCTGAAGATATGAACGCATTCCAAGCTTGTCCACCATCTTTCCCATGTCGGACGCAGGGTCTAGATAGAACATGCTAGCCACTCGATTGTCTGTCCCTACATTCTGGAGCAGGGCTTTCACCTGTTCAGGTGTTACCTGTGTGGGAGATGTCCATTGCTTGTAAGTCTTATCAGGATTCACGTATTGAGTTTGTTCCCTTGTGTGGTGGTATGTCCGGATCGTCTCTTCAAACTGCGTCAGGTAAATTTCCCTTTGTCTTTCAAACGCCTTTATTTGTTCGGGTGAGTTCGCTGGGCTGGTTTGGATGATATTCGATAATTGAATTGTCTCAGGAGTGCTTTTCATGGTGGAAGACATCACACCTTTGCGCAAGTTATCCATGTGCTTGATCTGCCTGAGAGTGGTGGCGAACTTTCTTCTTTGGGTGGACAAATCATTTGTGGCTTTTAATTCGTTGTATTTGGCCATCATCCACGTGGCCCTTCCAAGTTGCTCGGTTGCGATTACTCCCACAACGTATGCTGCACCATAGTGTTGGTTCTCATACAGGAATATAGCGTCAATCAGGAAGACACGGCTGGCATAGATCGCTCTTACGGCACCTTCCAGGATGAATTCGCGGGTAATGCGTTTGGTCATTTCGGGATGAACTTATTCCTTCACTGTACTGTTGCGCCTTTCTGGTTCAGCTCCCACAAGATGTCTTGCAGTGTTGCGCTGCCTTGGGGTGCTGTTCAGCCGATGCGAGGACTTCAAATATGGCAATGGCTTCATAAACGAAGTGGCCTTGCCGCGAGAGTTCTTCGGCTAGCGGATCAGGGGCTAGGGCTGTAAAAACAGGATAAGGGTCACGCATTGTTCCAATAAACGTTAGAGTTTTGTAGCCGTCGCCATATCTGTACCAAGGAAAATGATTTCTCTCAGAGCTGTAATCCTTAAGGGAGTGTCCGTTCCGGTGTCCGTTCCGGCTGGGTTGAACGTCCTACCTGATTCATCAATCACGACATTATGTTCGAGTGCGCTTGGTTCATTGGTATCTGGATGAAGTATCTTGATATTGGCCAGATATCGCCGTCCACGAACGAACTCCTTCGGGTTTTGGATTACCAAAATACCAAAGCCGCGAGCATACAGAAATTGATTGAACTTCTGATTCATTTCCTTCTGATAATCAGGGAGAGACCGTTTTTCACGCAAACGTTTAATGAATTCGGGCTTGCCCGTTTCCTTTAAGACTTCGTCGTATGAAACTCCCGTAAGCATTGCGATACAGGCGACAGCACAATCGTCGTCCTCACGCTGAGGAACGAATGCGATTGGCTTCGGGTTTTCCTCATTGGTCAAATATCTCATTTTTTGTGTTCTCGGTTTAAAACATGCCTCTCAGTTTGGGCAATAATAGCACGACGAGCTTTGGTTTGGGGCAATCCTGAGACTGCCCCGTTGGTTGTAGCTGCTTTGTTTTGTGGGCCTGCTCGTTACTGTTGCGCTGTCAGTGATAGGTCGTCAGCATTTAAATTGAAGCTGGGGTGCTGTTGGATAGTCTGCTGGTAGGCTGCGTTCAGTTCGGTGATGGCCTTTTCGAATGCAGCCGCGTGCCTATCGTAATGCCACCTTTGGATTGGGTGGCATTTAGCACCCTCTCGGTTCGAAACCGCCGTTTAACCGATGATTCCTGCCAAGCAATGGCTTCCGGTTCAATCGTTGTGGCTCCGATGGCCGTCCACTTCATCTCATCGGTCTGCTGTTTTAGGATGAACACCCAAAGGCCGAAAGTTTGACTGATTACCTGCTGGAGTTCCGCCACTTTCTGGTCGGTAATCCGGATCTGTTCCGCAAGCTGTTCGAATATGTCCATAACCACCTCTACTGCTTAAAGCTGAATTCCAATGAGTCCAGCGAAAAGGAAAGACCCGCAACGGAGCCGACACCGTGCTTCAACATCACGGCCTGGGTGGAGTGGTTGAGTTCATCACAAGCCTTGCCGAACTCGATGTCCAATGCGGATTTCTGAGCACCCATCATCAGGGCTCTGCGGTGGAGCCACAACAGGCTGATTTTCTCCGCATCGCTCAGATGGGGTAACTCTCTGGGTGATGTGGCCGCTTCTGTGGTCGGCTGGGGTGCATCAATCGTGATTACATTATCTTTTTCCATTTCTTATACCTGTGGTTCTAGCGTTGTTCCTTCGAATATGTCTGTTAGGGACATCTGGTGATAGCCGTCGGCGGTGGTGTCTTCGTGTTCTCCCTTCACCCGGAAGAAGCCCTTCAGGTCAGCTTCCTGATCCATGATCAGGCGGGAATAATACGGCCGGAACTCGTTGGGCAGCTTGTAATCGTCAAACGAACGAGTCTGGTTATTCCATTGATACCGCACCAGTTCATAAGCTGCATAAATGCTCCACTGTTTCAGGTTTTTCTTTGCCTTCATCCGGCGAGACAGGAGAACCAACATGTCGTAAATGTGGAGATTCGCCTGATGAAATTGTTCAAATTTATTGTGGAGGTCCATTTAGACGGCTTGCGTTCCTGGGTCCGTGACAGCAGCAGGAGCGATGCCAGTCAGAATGGTTTCCTTTTCGAGCGTTCTCACTCCATTGGTCGCCAGTTCATCCTGTAAATACTGATACGCCGAGTTCAGATATTGAAACGTGTAGGGCTGAGCATCAGAAAGAATATTTCCTGCTAACGATTGGCCCGTATCGTTGACCAGCGACCGAGTCAGGTTCAGCACCTGTTCAGCGGTGATGTAGGAAGAAGAGCCGACGATTAGTTGCATTTCAAAACACCCATGATGCGCTGCGTTACGGAAGTGCCCGTGCTAGAAGGAGTCATTTCTCCGCATAGGGGGTTGTGGAACCGTTCAGAACCATAAGGAACGGTTCAGTAAGAGGGGACAAAGGATGGCACCAGCAGCATCGTTAATCTGGCAACCCTTCGGGTACGTGACCCTGAACGAAAAGACAGGCCAAATCACATGCACTAAATGTGGCCAAACCGGAATGACCATTCCAAACCTCAACAGCAGCCCCGACCTCGACACGGTCATAGCTCAGCAAATTGCATTGGATGATTTTGCCGTCGAGCATTGGCCTGGGAAATGCCACCATGTGTGAAACCTGTGAAGCCCTTATCCGTTTGGGTCTCACCCATAGTGAGGATGCCCTTAAAACAATGCGCTGCACTTGCAACAAGGAACTAAGGAGCCAATCAAGTGACAAACAAATCACAACCAACCCGCAGGCTGTTGAAGGTCAAAGCGGCTGCCGACTACCTCGGTTGCTCGCCGTGGAAACTGCGGAAACTCATTCAAGACCGTGAACTGCCCTATTTGCAGGACGGCGATTACGGTCCATTTTTACTCGATGTTTTTGACCTTGATGACTATATCGAGAAAAACAAGAAGACTGCGTAGGACATGAGCCAACGGACACTGAGCTAAATAAAAACGGCTGCGCTATTGGCGTCGTTATGACGTCCGCGTTCTGGTGGTCCTGTACCAAATTCAAAGCCCTGAAGGGCAGAAACGGATACCACCAATGGCAAGCAAGAAAACAACAGTTCCTTACGACAGAATCGCAGCAATGGCCAATGAAGGACTTGGAGCACTTGAGATCGCAAAGAAGACCAACCGCCTGATTGAAGGCAATGATCCCGGCCATAGCATCAGAGCAATTCTGTCCAAAATGAGGAGTTCAGGTTGGAGAGACAAAGACGGCAAACTGCGGAAGCTGAAAGTGGAACGTGTTGGGACGGTGAAGAAGGCGACCAAAGCAAAATCGAAACCGAAGGCCGTTAAGAAGGCTTCGAAGAAAGCTGCTCCCAAGAAGAACGTCAATGGCAACTCCACCACTGAAACGACCACTTCCAACGGGGGTGGTCAATGATTAAGAAGACTTATCTCACCACTTATTTCAATGACAATCCGAACGGTGCCCGCTCCATTAGCAAAGATGTCACGGGGAAGAACGAAGCAGAGTTGGCCGACGCATTGGCCTATTTCAAGACCTGTATAGGGACTGCCAAAGTTTTCAAGATTGAAGAGACCATCACGGAAATCACGGACGGGGGTGGGCAGTGAAGGAACGCAGCAGAGGGGAAGGCAGCCTTTACCAGCAGAAGGATGGGGCTGGTAATCCACGTCCCACGTGGTGGCTGTGCTATTACTCCCACGGCAAACCCATTCGTGTGAGTTCAGGAACCACCGACCGCAAGAAGGCAAACAAAATTCTTCAACAGAAGATTGCGGAAGTGAGAACCGATACTCACGTTGAGCCTAAAAAAGATAATGTCAAGGTGGATCGTCTGTATGAACTCAGCTTGGAACACTACAAATTGAAGAAGCGGAAGTCCCTGCCGGATTTTGAATCCCGCTGGAGACTTCATCTCCAACCCTTCTTTGGTGGTCGTAAGGCCAGCCAAGTCTCAACCGAACTCGTCAACAAATACATCCTTCAGCGGCAGCAGGAGAACGTTGCCGCTGGAACTATAAATCGTGAGTTAGCGGCACTCAAAAAGATGTACAACTACGCAGCCAAACGTGCCCGAATCATCAAGATTGATGCCATTCCTGGGATTGAATTGCTGGACGAAGATGCCAATGGCAGAAGCGGATATGTGGAAGACGACCAATATCCCTGTTTGGCTGAAGCGTTCGGCAAAGCAGGACTGTGGGCAAGAGCAATTTTTGAAACGGCATACACTTACGGGTTTCGGCTTTCCGAACTGTTGGGATTGAGAGTTCGCAACATCAATCGCAACACCCGTACCATCATTCTGCCGGGCCGCAGCACCAAAAACAAAAAGCATCGTCTCGTCGTTATGACGGAACGGGTTTATCAGTTGTTGGCACCACTCACCACGGGCAAGTCTCCTGATGTTTTCCTGTTCACCAGACCGAACGGCAAACCTGTCAAGAATTTCAAGGACGTGTGGCAACGGTGCTGCATTGAAGCAGGCGTTGGCCGTAACGTATGTGTGACCTGTGCTCATGATGTCGTGGGAGAGTGCAGCATCCACGGCACCGAAAAGCTGCATTGGGTTGACCACACGTTCACCCGCAAAGTCTGCAAGGCTTGTGCTCCCACGGTGGAAGGAAAACGTTGTTCCCTGTGTGGGAAGGCCACTCGGTTGGCTTACGACGGCTTGGTTCGTCACGATCTACGCAGGACGGCTGCTGTGAACCTGATGATGGCCGAAGTTCCGAAGCACTGGGCCAAACAGGTCACAGGGCATCAGGAAGACAAGATGTTTGACCGTTACGAAAAGCTGGCCCGCAAGCAGATGGAGAAGTCCACCGAAAAAATTGAAGCCTACCAAAAAGCACGAGAACGTACATATTTCGCTCATAGTGGCACCAAAAACGAAAAAGCCCAACCTGCCACGGTTGAGCTAACTCACTGATTCTTTGGTGCCGGGAGGGGGGGTCGAACCCCCACGAGGGGTAATCCTCGGCGGATTTTGAGTCCGCTGCGTCTGCCAGTTCCGCCATCCCGGCTTCAGGGTGGCTATCTTGAAGAACTCATGTAGTTTACTGGATGCCCGATGCCTCGGCAACTCCCGTTGTCACAAGCTGCGTGTCCGGATTGCCTCATTGCTGACTTCCTGACACGATTGTTCCTCTTCGCACTGCCGAAGCCATTTTAAATTCAGCAGCTTACGTTTCGGCGAATGCATTGCACTTCCCTGCCATGCACGAGGGAGGAATCACAATGTGGGTTGTCTATCTGCTGGTTCTCGGTTTAGTTCTGCTGTTCCTCATGAGTTTGGCGCCGAGTGACATACGGAACTAGCTTGGGCCAGTGATTTTCCGGGAAAGTTTTCCAGTGAACTGCAGTCGAACCTCTGCGCTCGCGCCCAATTCCAAGACATACAGCGGCGTGAGCGGTGGTATAACGGCGGCGTAGTGGTACCGTAGTGGCGGCGTAGTGACACCATTGCTTGCATTTCGGTATTGAACTGGGCTACGCTCCGTTTCGCATCTTCAGGGATGGCTGTTAGTTCTTTGAATCTCACAACGACTCACTAGGGCGGAGCTATGCCTGAAGGCCTGAATCATCGTGAATTTGTAGCGCATGTAGCGGATGTAGCGCATTGTAGCGGATGCAGCGGACTCGGTTTTGACGTTTTGTCCGCTGTTTACAACGGTTGTAGCGGATGTAGCGGATTCAAGCCCCATTTTTCTGCTGAAGTCACGCGGCGTTCATCAGTTCGACTGCGTCATCAGTGGTATATTTTTTGTTCTCCGTTTTTCATATCCTCAACGATGTTGCGACCTCGTCGCGCGACAGTTGCGGGCTGAAATTGCGCTTTTCGCCAGTGTTGACAAGGGTTGTAGCGAGTTGCGAGCTTTTAGCGGAATACAGGGGTGCTCTTACCCCGGGGAGCACTAAGACATGCTTCATGACAGGCTTTAAACTATTGATCAGAAAAAGATGAATGCGCCTGAGTGGATACCACTGGCCGACGAAAAACCGAAGCTGTGCAAATTTTGCCGCCAGCCCGTCTATTGGAAAAAGTCGGAACGCACAGTGGACCAGTACGGCAACGTGATCCATGCGCCGCCCCGCGAAGCGCGCGTGCTGGAAGACGGCACAGTGGAATACCGTGATGTGCCCCACAAATGCCGCCGGAGTTGAAAGCCTTTCATTTACGCAGAACAAGCAGCCAGATCACCAGCACGGTCAGCAACAGGTTCCAGGCCAGCAGCGACACAACCCAGATCTTAATCTGGGCACGCTGGCGGACGACTTCCGCTTCCGCGAGTATCGTTCTGGTCTCAAGCGCCGAGGCCCGTTCTTCGGCAACTGTCAGGCGCTCATGGAATGTCGCCAAGGCACGATTCAGATCGTCTACATTCACGTCCTGCGGCTGGTTCGCATTGCGGCTGCCCATGCGTTCACGGGCAGCGTCCACTACCGCTTTGGATAGATGCGGCGCGGCATGAGGCGCCACCGCCCGGGCAATCGTACCCAGCAGATTCCAGAATCCCATACGCTCCCTGCCTTTAATCAGCGTGTTCTCGCAGGTTCATTCTACTCTTCAACTTTCAAGATAAATGTTTTCTAAGGAAGTATATTGACGCTCGTCAAAGTATCAAAATAATGAATCCGTGCCGCTCTGCCTGAATCTACTGGAGTGACACAAACTGAAAGGAGAACGTTCCATGGTGCTCAGTTTCAAAGATGGAACCCGGATGAGCCTTCCCAACGGCCCGCGCACGAACAGCTTTCTGCAATTCGATCTTCCCTGGCTAATCTACGTCCATGGCAAAGTCACTTCTTTCGACTCCCAGAATGAGAGTTCGAAGTTCGCCGTCCAGCTTCCGCAGAATGTAAAAGTGGAAAAATGTTTCTTTTGTTAACAGCAATTTCCAAAATTTAAACCACCAGGCAAGAATTCTCGACGAAACAAGAGTCACTGCGTACGAGGTTCGTATTTATGCTGTGACACGCCCTTGGACACGGACTCTTAACAATTTTTCTCCCAGGCGTTTCATAATTGCTGTGTCAAACTGATGACTGAAGCATAGAGAACCACACGAAATTCCCTGCTGTGACCATGGAGAAACATGATGAACGTACTTGTGACCGGCGCAAGCCGAGGCCTGGGACTTGAATTTGTGCGCCAGCTTGCGGCGCGGGGCGAGCGCGTTTTTGCTGCTGCCAGAAATCCTCATGACGCAAAAGAGTTGCAGGCACTGGCGGCCGCCAATGCCAAACTCATCTCAGTGGTTGAACTCGACGTAACGGATCCTCAATCCATTCGTGCTGCTGCGAAACAGGTTGCTGCGGCCGTTGATTCGCTTGACGTTTTAATCAACAATGCCGGCGTGTTGCTCGGCATGTCGGCAATGAGCGATGCCGGGAAGGCCGACCAACTTGGCAAACTCACCATGGAACATGGAATGGCAGTCATGCAGACCAACGCTGTCGGCCCCATTCTGGTTACGCAGGAATTTTTGCCGCTGCTCAGGAAGGGCGCAAACGCAAAGATCGTGAGCATCACCAGCGGGTACGGCTCGCTGGCCGAGACCTCCACCGGAACTCCCTATCACTACAAAGCCAGCAAGGCCGCCCTCAACATGTACATGCACGCGCTTGCCGGCGACTTGAAAGGTGACGGCCTCATCTCGGTGGTGATCAGCCCCGGATGGGTAAACACAGCCATGGGTGGATCAGGCGCTTCGCTCACTCCCGAGAAGTCAGTGGCCGGCATGTTGAAAGTGCTGGACAAGCTCACCATCAACGAGACCGGACAGTTCTTCAACTGGAATGGCGGCACGATTCCGTGGTGAGAAAGCACAAGCAAAGAGCAATCCGAGGATCCAAGGATAACGAGCTCAAGCGACTTTCGGATGGCGCTTGTGCCAGTCGGTATGCGCCTGGAACAGCCGCGCAGCTTGTACCGCCTTCGCATCGTCCAGCGGACGCCCGATGAACTGAATGCCGGTTGGCAGATTATTTTGTCCCAAACCGCAGGGCACGCTTATGGCCGGCAGCCCGCAAAGATTTCCGATGCCGCCAATCGGGTCGGCAAAGGTAAGTGCATCGTCCAGATTTGCATCCAGTTTCGGCGCGGTGACCGGCAATGACGGCGTAGCCAGCAAATCCACCTTCGCGAATACCTCGTCCATCTTCTTTTGTAAAACGCGCCGGATGCGCATGGCCGTCATGAAGTCAGAAGCGCTGATTTCTTCATTCATATAGCCGCCGATTTTCCCCAGCGGATCGTTCAACTCCGCCACTCGTCCGGAATGAATCAGGTCACGAAAAGCAGATGCCCCTTCCACCGAAACCACGGTTCCGGCAGCGATCTCCCATGGGCCATCCGGCAGTGTCACTGTCGTCATCTCGATACCCTTGATCTTGCCCAACGCCTCTTTTGCATCGCTGGCATTCTTGTTTACGTCTGCCGCAATTTCCTTCCACTGGTTGGTGATCCAGCCCACGCGCAGTGGTTTGCTGGAAGCAATGGTCCCGGCATAGCGAGCGGAAGCATCCGGCAGTGAACCGGCGTCTTGCGGGTCGTGCCCGGAAATGACTTTCAGCACCAGATCGCAATCTTCGGCGCTTCGGGCCATCGGTCCGATTTTGTCCATGGAATAAGCCAGCGCCATAGCGCCATAACGGCTCACCCGGCCGAACGTCGGACGCAATCCGGTAATGCCGCAGAATCCCGAAGGACAAATAATCGAACCCCAAGTCTCGGTGCCCAGAGCGAATGCGGCCAGGCCGGCGCTCACAGCCGCCCCTGATCCGCTGGACGATCCACAGGTCCAGTGGTCCTGGTTCCACGGATTCTTGGCTGCGCCCGTGGCGGAAGCCGAAGCAAAGCGGTAGCCCATGCCGCCTGCCAGTTCGATCATGGCAGCTTTGCCCAAAAGCACGGCTCCGGCGTTTTCCAGCTTACGAATGACTGTCGCGTCGTAATCAAACTTTTGGTTCTGATAAGGTTGGGCACCCCAGGTAGTCGGATATCCCTGCACTGCCAGCAAATCTTTTGCTGCATAAGGAATGCCATGCAGGGGGCCGCGGTATTTGCCGGCTGCGATCTCTTTTTCGGCCGCGTGCGCCTGCTTCAGCGCCAGATCGGGCGTAAGTGTGGCATACGCATTCAGGCGCGGACCGAGGCTGCGGCTGCGCTCCAGATAAGCTTCAGTCAGTTGCACCGGAGAGAGCTGCCGCTGGCGAATGCGCCGCGATAATTCCGTTACCGGCAGGTACAGCACATCATCAGTCAGCGTGGGCATTTCTCTTCTCTTCCTCGGTGAATTTCAGCACGTCAGCCGGTTGGTCGCCGTTGTCGAGCACAAAAGCCCGCATCTTTTCGAGGCCGTTCTGGGTTTCGGCCATCGCTTTGCGGATGTCTGCCCTTTGCTCCTCGCTGAGTTTATTGCCATATTTGCGGAAGATTTCGCTGACCTTCATCTCCACTTCGGCCTGCGCCTCGGGCGACAGTTTCGAACTTGGCGAGGACTGGGGTTGGGCCGGCGCAGACGCAGTCTGGCTGAAAACGGCGTCTGGAACCAACGCGCTGGTGGCTGCAACCGCCGTGCCCAGCGCGAAAGCCCGCCGGGTAATCTTGTGCCGCGAATCCGACATCAACTGCCTCCGTGAAAAGCTGATTATCGTAAGAGCCGGAGGGTAAATGATAGGCACAAGCAGCGTCAAACGCAGCAAGCCTGAGTTGCATCTAAAAATAGGCCGCTTCGTCTGCATTCCCGCTGTCATGGACTATTCAACATGCCACATTGGGTAACCTTTGATCACACCACCTCGGCGGCCCTCAGTTCCAGGCTGCCCGAAGAAGCCGTTGTCCATCTGCCCTCCCACGATCCGCTGGAGCACGCTCTGGCCAATAAAGAAGCGGTAGTGGCGGTGATGCCCTCCGAAGGAAATCAAACTGCAGTGGCGATTTTCCGCTGGCAGCGCGTCCACGTACGCGATGACGCCCACGCCCGCCCGGTAAGCACCCGCGGCACAGGCATGCTGGGGCTAGGCGACGAACTGGTGCTCGAAGAAGAGCCCGCGCAGGACAAAAGAGGCTGGTGGGCCAGGTTTTGGAATTTGTAAAGTAGCTTCTCGCTATTGGCTCTCGGCTTCCAGCTTTTTTGGAAGGAGCACGACTCTAAGCCGCCCGGTAAAGTTAAAATCATTTCGCCACCGCCCTCGGAATTTGCACTGCCTGGGACTAAGACCGTCCATGGTTGATAGACATGTTCGCGATATCGCTGCCAATGTGCTCCGGCAGTTTATGGAAGGTTTCATTTCCAACAAGGAATACGCGCAGAAGTACCCCGGAAGCAAAAACGATCCTGCGCTCCGGGAGATATTTCTACAAATTTGGTTTTTCTACTCTGATATCAAAATACATAAGCTAACCGGTAAATATGCGCTGAACGACGAGTGCCGCGCACTCACTGAGCGATGCATTTTGTTTCTGAAAAGCGATGTCGAGTTTGAGTGGCCGCTCCAGAAATTTGGTTTCTGGTACGGTATCCTCCGGTTTCTTGGGTTTGGACGAATTCTGAAACAGCGCGAACAACGGGAAACGAGCATCGGTGACCATGATGTTTGGCCATTCTTCCGGCATGCCGATTATGAATTGCATGCTGGCGCTCAAAAGATTAAAGACAATCAGTAAAGGTCTTCATTTCAATTACTGAATGACTGGGGACGACGAACGCGCGGCAGCATTATCCAGCACTTGCATTTCGTACTTAGCAGTTGGTATTTGGCTCATGTGTATCAAGCTGCAATATGAATGAATGATGACGTGGCACAAACCAAGCACCAAGGCGAAATACTAGATACTGCGTCAGGAAAGAAGCTAGGAGCTAGTGGCTAGCAGCTAGAAGCTGCCGTTAAAACGTAAACGCCAATCCCGCACGCACTGCCCGCGCGGATTGCACCAGATAAACGGTGTGGCCGTCCTGGCCCATTACCGGCACATAGCCTTGCGCCAGCAGGTTTCGGACATCTACCAGGGCTTCCATTTTTGCAGGTATGAACGATGACGATGGCAACGGCTGGCGGATGAAGATGCTGAAATAGGGGTCCATCTGGCCCGGCGACGCATTGAATTCGTCTACCGAGGAAAGCGGGCTTCCGCTGGTCCACTTATACGAAGAGATCCAGCGCGTATGCGAACCCGGAACATAGCCGGAAACCTTTGCGCCCAGCGAATGCTGGCGTTCTGTGGTGAGGGTCTGGGCCACGTTCTGCCATGTACTCACCGGCCCTCGCAGATTTACGACGCCGCCGGTCGAGTAGTCCAATGTGGCAGTGAGGTCGTCACAGAACTTGCGTTGCACCACAAATCTCGTACCGGTGGTGCTCAAGTGTCCGCCGCTATAGGAGAATGTGCCTGAATACACATCAGAGAGCACATTATCGGAGTAAGAAGAAGGATCACCGGCGCCGGTAAGCACCAGGTTGTTCAATTCGTCGGCGTAGTAGCCCACCTGGAAATTGTTGTTTCCGAAACGGCGGGAGACCGAGACTTCCTGATGACGCGCGCGCTCCACATCGGCCAAGCCATTGTTCAATACCATTCTTGGGCCGGATTCACTCAGGTCAGCGGGAGCGGTGGCGAAGCCCTTCTCCGCGCGTCCATTGGGTTCGCTGGTTGCGTAGCGGTATTCCACCAGCATGTCAGGCGAAAGATGGACGTCCACTGAGCCGAACGGATGCACGGCTGTGACCCGCCGCGCGAACTGGACAGAATCAACATCGGCGCCATAGCTCAAATCAACAAATTCGGCCAGTGACATGGAATCAGAGGTCGTCATCTCGATGGCGGAATAGGCGGCATTCTGCACAGCACTGCCCGGTGAAGCCAGATGGCGATAGGTGACGGTCAACTTGGGACGAGAAGAATCCCCAAAATCATGGCTATAGGAAGCGCGCAAAACTCCGTTCGGATCGCCCTGCGAGGAATTGATGTTGCCATTCAGAGAAAATGTGCCGGAGCTGAACAGCGATTTTTCCAGGCCAAAAGCAGTTGTCATTTCACCGGCGCTGCCAAAACCATCGGCATCGGTTCCGGCGATGAAAGCGACTCGTCCCTTGAGCACGTGCTCATCAGGGCCTTCGGAATCAGAAACCACGACCAGCGGCCCCTTATTAAACACGCGCAGCACAGGCCGGTTGGCTGTCGAACGCAAGGTCCAATGCCACTCGTCAGGGTCGGCATTGGGAGCACGATGATCGGGTATTAACTTAAGAGCATCCGTGAGCGTGCTGAGCGTGAGGTTGACCAGCACATGCGCTCCTGCGCGCAGAGTCACATTTTCACGCAGGGAAGGCAGAAAGGTCGCAGCCGAAACCTTGACTTGGTAAAGCCCGGGAGTCAGGTTTTCCGCGGCATAGAAGCCTTTGGCGTCAGTGTAGACAGTAGTGCCCACCGTCGCAGCGGAAGTAAAAATTTCCACCACAGCGCCGATTTGCGGTGTTCCGGAGTTGCTCCTGATGTAGCCGGAAATTCCGCCAGAGGTGGACGCGAACAGAGGCGCGCCCGCCAGGACAACGATTAACAAGCATCCGAATTTGCGGGCCATACCCACCCTCACGACTGAGATCGTTGAGCCCCCTGGGATTCCTACTCGATCGCGAATTTCGCAGTAGGCGAAATCGTCTGCTTTGAAACCAGATCGTTGACTTTGATTGTAATCTGATAAACGCCTGGATTCAGCTTATTTATTGGCAAGCTCTTCTGCAAAGTAAGCTGGTCGCTCACGTTGCCCATCTGCGCGGTGTTCTCTGAAAAGTCCACCACCGGCTGGTTGGTGGCGGTATTCACAACCTGATAATTGACTGTGGCCGAGGGCTTTTTGGTCTTTTCATCCACCGTCAGGTTGTAGACCTGCATCCAGAAATTCACCTTTTGATCATGTTTGAAGCTGGCAGGCTTGCCATTGGCCGGCTGTACCTTGGGCCGGACTTTCGTCGTGCCGATCACAAAGTTACCGGTTCCTACCTCTCTCGAAGGCACCTGTTCCAGCACATCGGCCAGAATCAAGGTGGAAGAAGCCAGTTTGTCATCACTGAAATCGGGAACCATGATGCCCTGGCCCACTGTGCCCAGTTTGTCGCCGTTCACGTCTTTAATTACGAGATCAAGGCGGTAGCGTCCCGGACGCACAGGAAGTGCCTTCCAGTACAGGGCTACATTGTTGAGGGTCTTCTCGAGCAATTCCGCCGGAACATCGAGCCGCAGGGTATCTTCAAAAGTCTGCGCTACTCTTCCGGTCAGCGTCGTCATGCGTCCGAAAATGTTGACCACGCCGCGTTGCACGCCGTCAGTGTTCTTGAAGGTCAACTCACGGTTGGGTATCTGGATAGTAACCGGCATCAACACCGTATCCGAGGTGACTTTCACGAAATCTACGCGCATGTCGAACGGCAGCAGGTTGTAGCGGATCTTGGTATTTACGACTGCTTCCAGGTCTTTGAATTTAACTTCAGGAGCGCGATTTAGCTTCGCAAAAGTCTCCAGGCGATCGAATTGCTTGGTCTGGGTTTGACCGTTGCTGTTGAAAAATCCCTGGCCAAGGGCTTCAGTATTGCGGAAGCGATCGGCTTTGTTGGCCTGTCCCATGGATTCCATGTCAGTCAGGCCGGCGTTCGGCACATGCAACAGAGCGTCTTTTTCTGAGCGGTCAAGGCTCATGTGATATTCGCCGCACCCGCAGGTGTCAACGAATTCAATCTCGATTTCCTGTCCAATGCCTTCCAGATAGCGGTAGCGCCACACTTCAAAAGGATAGGTGCTCGTTTCGCCTCCGCCTTCCTCAGCCGGGCGCAGGTACGGACCACCTGCCGGATGGGCATCAATGGTATCGGGCTTGCCATACATGATGTACATGCGGCCACGATCTGTACGCCATCCAGGGACGCCGGCGGCAAAATGCTCATTGGCATACGCCATGCGGCGGTAATGCTCTTCTTTGTATTCGTTTTCTTCGGTGTCGGGAGTAGGATCGCGTCTCTGCCAGAATTGCTCGATGAACTGGTCTCTCTCAGCATTGGTGGCCAGCTTTTTGAAAGCGGCGCTTTCTTCGTCGGTGATGATCCAGCGGACATCCTCATCCAGCCACTTCTTGTAATACTTGCTGGCCTTTTCCTGGCGTAGCGCCTGATTCCTGCGCTTTCGTCAAAGGCCGCTTGAGCGGATCCTTTTCCTGATCTGCCTGATCTTGAGAACCTTGCGCGGCTTGAGCGGAAGACGAGCCCGTTGATCTTTTCGAATCCTGGGCCTGCAGAAGAGTTCCTGCTGTAACGAACAGTACAAAGACAATAAAAAAAGATCGGCAACGAGAATAGAGGGAAACCACCTGAACAACTCCTTACACGAGCAGACGTATTGGAATTCTAAGTCTTTGTGGCTTTAGAATCAAGATTTTGGCGCCGGATTTCGACATGCCCGCAAAAGCCAATTCCCGGCCAAACCATTGCTTTTATATGCCTTTAGCGGCTTTTTCTACCAGAATTGCTGGCCCGAAAACAATAATCCCCGTTATAATCCGAGAAAAGAATCGTCTATATAAGCGGGCAAAGTGTCACTTCGCCGGCCCACGGAACCTTTCAGGTACCCATGGCGTATATAGCAGGTATACAGCCCGCTGACGGCGAGTGTCCGAAAGGCAATTCATGAGTGCGCGGAAGATCATCATTATTGTTGTCGCAATCATTCTGGCTGGCGCCATTGTTGGGTTTTCTGTAAACCAGACGCAGAAGAACGTAATTGCCGTGCAGACTGGCAAAGTCATACGGCAAGACATCTCCTCTTCAGTACGTGCATCCGGTGAAATCAAGCCTAAGACCTATGTAAACGTGGGCGCCAATGCCATTGGCCGCATCACCAAACTTGCTGTGAAGGAAGGCGACAAGATCAAGAAAGGCCAGATGCTGGCCCAGCTTGAAAACGTGCAGGCCTCAGCCGACGTTGCCGCCATGCGCGCCCAGATCGATTGCAACCAGACCGATGCCCAGGCCGCGGCAGCCGCACTGGTTACCGCCCAGGCACAGCTCAACAGCAGCAAGGCCGACGCCGACCGGACGAAACTGGATTATGACCGTGCGGAAAGCCTCTACCAGGACCGCCTGATCGCGAAAGCAGATTACGACACCAAGAAAGCGGCCTATGAAGTTGCTGCCGCCCTGGTGGCGCAGGACGAGGCAAAGTAAAACAGGCCAAAGCCCAGCTCGATTCTGCGCAAGGACACATCACCCAGTCGCGCGCGCAGCTTACCCACGCGACTGATGTTCTGAGCAAGACCGTTTATACTGCTCCCTTTGACGGCGTGGTCACTTACGTGCCGGTGCGCGAAGGAGAAACCGTGGTGCTGGGTATCCAGAACACACCGGGCAGCACCCTGATGACCCTGGCCGATATGTCGGTCATTACCGCTGAAGTACGCGTGGACGAAACCGATATCATCAACGTGAAATTAGGGCAGCCGGCCGAGGTCACTGTAGATGCCATGCCGGGAAAAACCTTTAAGGGCGAGGTAACCCAGATTGGCGACAATGCCATTGTGCGCTCCAGCGGCCTGGCCACTTCGCAAAGCACTTCCAGCAACCAGGAAGCGAAGGATTTCAAAGTTGTGATCACTCTGAAAGATCCGCCGGACAATATGCGTCCGGGCCTTTCAGCGACCGCGAAAATCACGACTGGCACCAGCAGCAACGCGCTGACCATTCCTATTCAGGCGCTCACCATTCGCGACAAGAACGACCTGGAGCAACAAAACACGAAGAAGACGAAAGCACAACCTGACGCGGCTCCGGCGGCCACCGCTGCCAAGAAGAAAGAGGAAGTTCAGGGCGTGTTCGTGGTGCAGAACAAAAAAGTGGAGTTCCGCCCCGTTGAGACCGGCATCACCGGCGCAACCGACATCGAAATCAAGAAAGGCCTTAAGGATGGCGACGAGATTATCACCGGCAGCTACAAGGTGCTGCGCACCCTGCGCAACGGCTCAGGAGTCAAGATAGATAATTCTTCGGCGGCCAAGGAAGAATCGTAAACGCCGCTTGCTATTTGCCGTCTAACAGAGAGTAAAGGCCCGTCTGTAATCAACAGGGCCGGAGAAATCATGGCAACTCACGTCGCCGATATGACCGACAACCCAGTCAAAGCGCCTCCGCCAGACTGCATTATCTGCACCCAGGACCTCTGGAAGACTTACCAGATGGGAGCAGAAAAGGTACACGCGCTTCGCGGCGTGAATCTGAGCATCAACCGCGGCGAATACGTTGCCATCATGGGGCCTTCAGGCTCCGGCAAATCAACCCTGATGAACCTGATCGGCTGCCTTGATTCCCCCACCCAGGGCCGCTACTGGCTCAACAATCACCAGGTAAGCGAACTCGATGACGATGAATTGGCCCGTATCCGCAATAAGGAGATTGGATTTGTTTTTCAAACGTTCAACCTGCTGGCGCGCGCCACGGCGCTGCACAATGTGGAGTTGCCGCTGATCTACAGCGGTACGCCCGCGGAAGAACGAATTGAGCGTGCTAAGAAAGCTCTGGCCGCGGTGGATCTGGGCGAGCGCATGAATCACAAGCCCAATGAGCTTTCCGGCGGCCAGCGGCAGCGCGTAGCCATTGCCCGCGCTCTGGTAAATAACCCTTCCATCATTCTTGCCGATGAACCCACCGGAAACCTGGATTCACAAACCGGCAACGAAATCATGAAGCTGATGGCAGACCTGCACAAGAGCGGCAATACCATTGTGCTGGTCACTCACGAACTCGATATCGCAGAACACGCCCACCGCGTCATCTACATCAAAGACGGCGTCATCGCCAGCGACGAGCGGCGGCCTAAATAGCAGTGGAACGCGGACGCTTTTCCAGATAAGTCGCCAAATAACATTCAGCCTGGCGCTGGATACAGTTATCGGTGTGCGCGCTCTTCCACCCCTTTAGCCCGCAATCATAGTGCAGCTTTCCATGTTCCACAGGCGCATGGTTGCGCTCGCAACTGTAATGCAGAACAATCTGCTGCCCCGCATCGTTGGCGACCGCGAAGCGCACCGCATCGCTGCGGCGCTCGGCCGGAAGCCTGGAGCACTCGCGGGCATTGCCGAGATTGCAGAGATCTCTCAACTCCGCATCTTCAGGCTGGCGCCGCTCTTCGCCGGCGGTGCAAGCGCCGCAGAAGCCCGCTCCCAAAGGAAGCCGGTGGGGAAACGACCAATATATGCTGCTGCTCTTTTCGGTGGGGAAGAAATAAGGACAAGCCACGGCATCCCCATCTTAGTGCCGATTGCTGTGGATATGGTAGATTTTTTTCTATGGCTGAGATGAACCGCCTTGAGATGCTCTCCCAGTTTCTGGAACAGAACCCAAACGATGCCTTCGCCCGCTATGGACTGGCAATGGAATATTCCAAAGTGGGGCAGACCGAGACGGCCCTTCAGGAATTTCATAAACTGCTTGAAATTCATCCTGACTACACCAACGGATACTTCATGGCCGCTCAAACACTGGTCAAAGCCGAACGCGCCGAAGAAGCCCGCTCCATGCTGGAAAAGGGCATTGAGTCGGCGCAGCGCACCGGCAACCGGCACGCTCTTTCAGAGATGCAGGCGCTACTCGATGAAATAAGCTGATTTGGATGTGATAATTGAGTAATTTGGTAAGTGGTAATTGCGAGTCCGTGCGTCACATCTCCGAATTACACAATTACCAATCTACACAGTCACGATCTTCCGAATTGATTCGCGGCAACTCGTGCGATTCGCGGCCAGGTTTTTTGCTTATTTCCGGCCCTTCGCGGCTTCGGCCAGCACCTGGTCAGTAGGACGCATGGCTTTCCTGAACACCATCTCGAGCAGGCCCGGGAAATTTTCATACATCTTGATCGCTGGCCGGTAGAACCACGGAACAATCACTTCCCTCTTGCGCTTGAGAATGCCCCGCAGCGTAGCTTTGGCAACTACCTCGGCAGTAACTGCATATTTCACTGATCCACCTACACGCTGGCCGCTTGAACCCTTCAGCATATTTTTAGCGAAATCGGTAGCGATATATCCCGGCGATACAGTCAGCACATTGATATTGTGCTTTCTCAATTCCACCCGCGCAGCCATGCCGATAGCATTCATGGCGTGCTTGCTGGCCGCGTATACCGACATGTAGGGCGTGGCAATGTGTCCGGAAACCGACGAGATATTCACGATGGTTCCGTCGTTCTGGCGCTTCATGACCGGAATCACCGCCTGCATACACTCCATGGCGCCGAACAAGTTAGTATCGAAAAGCTGGCGCGCCTGTGCCATGTCGAGAGCGGCAAAAGCGTCATTCAAGCCAAAGCCGGCATTGTTGATCCAGATATCAATGCGCCCGAATTTGTCCACGGCCGTGCGCACCAGCGCGTCTACCTGATCGTGGCGGCTCACATCACAGGCCACGCTGATCGCGTTGTCACCGGCCCCGATTCGCTGCCGCGCCGCTTCCACCCGCCCAAGATCGCGCGAGCACAGCACCAGCTTCGCTCCTTCGCGCGCAAACAACCGGGCAATCTCCTCGCCAATGCCCATGGACGCCCCGGTAATGACTGCTACTTTGCCCTGAAGTTTCATGGCTCAGATTGTACTGCACACGCAGAAAGCACCGCTTAGCTCATTTATCCTGCCGGTCACAAACTTCAGTCAGCGGATCTTGATTTTTTGCTGCGTCAGAAATTCGCATGCTTCATACCTTAGTGCTGAAGATTGTGTTACGCCAATCAGCGTAACGCCAATTGGCGTAATTAGCCTGCGTCAGCGGTGAGCAAACGACGAGTCGCCTCTGCTACCTATTTCTTTTTCAGGGTTATAAAATGTCCCGGTGAGCTTGCTGGCCTTGTTCCCTCTCGACGTGGTGCTCTTTCCCGGGGCGCCATTGCCACTCCATATTTTCGAACCGCGTTACAAGGAAATGATCAACGAGTGCCTGGAACAGAAACTCGCTTTCGGCATGGTGCGTGCCCAGGAAAACGCCGTGGCCGAAGTAGGCTGCACGGCGGTGATCCTGAATATCGTCAAAAAATACGACGATGGCCGTCTTGACATTGCTGCCGAAGGCAAACAGCGGTTCGAAATTGTGCAGCTCAATCAGGAGCGTGCTTTTCTTCAGGGCGAAGTCCTGTTCTTTGAAGATGAACCCAGCGAAGTGGCAGCCGAGGACATGGAGACGGTGGTCCGTTTGCATGGAGAGCTTTTCAGCATTCTCGGGCAGGAAGCGCAGGTGGAAACCGGCCAGCCGCAGATTTCCTTCCAGCTTGCCAACCAGTTGCCGGTAGACCTCGACTTCAAGCAGGCGCTTCTGGAAATGAAATCAGAGGCCCAGCGCGTGGAAACTCTCATTGAGTATTACCGCGCCACCATTCCCAAAGTGGAAAAGACTCTGCATGCGCGAGAGAAGGCCAGCGGCAACGGGCACGTGCATTAATTCGGGAGTTATAATCAAGGGCAGAGGCCCTTGATGAATCTTCCCCGAACCCTGGGCGAGTTACGGAAAAGCGAATTTTCCGAGCAGAGACTCCGCACCCGCAAAGTAAAAGATGAGCTACGCGAGAACCTGATTGCCAAGATACGTTCGAACGAAACTCTGTTTCCCGGAATTGTAGGTTACGACGATACGGTCGTGCCGCAACTGATCAACGCCGTCCTTTCCAGACATAATTTCATCCTGCTAGGCTTGCGCGGACAGGCCAAGAGCCGCATCCTGCGCGCTCTGACCGGCCTGCTCGATGCGCAATCGCCCTATATCGCCGGATGCGAGATCCACGACAATCCTTACGACCCCATCTGCAAGCGTTGCCGCGACCTGATCGCCTCGCAAGGTGACGCGACTCCCATTGCTTATCTCACGCCGGACCAGCGCTACGTGGAAAAACTGGCCACGCCCGATGTGACGATTGCCGACCTGATTGGCGATGTTGATCCCATCAAGGCGGCGAGGGGCGGCCACGATCTGTCGAGCGAAATGACAGTCCACTATGGACTGCTGCCGCGCGCCAATCGCGGCGTATTTGCCATTAACGAACTGCCTGACCTTGCGGGCAAGATACAGGTCGGACTTTTTAACATCATGCAGGAAGGCGATGTGCAGATCAAAGGCTATCCACTGCGCCTGCCGCTGGATGTCGCACTGGTATTCAGCGCCAATCCCGAAGACTACACCGCCCGCGGAAAGATCGTTACTCCGCTCAAGGACCGCATCGGCTCCGAGATCCGCACCCATTATCCGGGCACGCTGGAAGAAGGCATCAGCATTACCGAGCAGGAATCATGGTCGCGGCGCGATGGGCTGGACTTGCACGTGCCCCGGTACATTCGCGAAGTAGTCGAACGGCTCGCCTTCCTGGCCCGCGAAGACAAGAAGATTGATAAGCGCTCGGGCGTGAGCCAGCGTTTGCCCATCAGCGTAATGGAAAATGTAATCTCCAATGCCGAGCGCCGGGCGTTTCGTAACAACGAGAAGATGATCGTGCCTCGCATCGGAGACATCTATGCCGCACTGCCATCCATTACCGGCAAGCTTGAACTCGAATATGAAGGCGAGATGCGCGGCGCCGATACGGTTGCGCGTGAACTGATTCGCACCGCTGTGGCTAAAACCTACGACACTTATTTCAAAGACATGAACCTGCAGCAGGTGGTGCAGTGGTTCGAACTGGGCGGCGAAATCAAGCTGGCCGATACGGCCGGATCAGGCGAAGTGCTCGAAGGCCTGAAGAATATCCAGGGACTGACCGAGAAGCTTGCGCCTCTGGGCATCAAGGCGAAAGATAAAACCGAAATGCTAGTCTCCGCAGCCGAGTTCGTGCTGGAAGGGCTGCATGCTCATCGCCGCATCGGACGCAGCGAAGAACGCGTCTTCAGCGCCGAAAAGCAATCCAAGCGCGTGGAAAAACAACCCTACGAACCGGAAGAACAGCCCTTCCGCAATCGCAGGCCGTATAACTGAGCAAATAGCAATTGGCAAATAGCAATTAGCTAAACGAAGAACAGCTTACCGCTGATTTCGCTGATGAACGCTGATTGAGAAACTAAGAACACTTCGGCTTTCGTGTATATGATCGTTACGCAAAGGCTGACAAGGTGAAGCCAGGAGCGCGTAAGTTTCCTATTCCGGTTTGGATTCGGATGCAAACTGACAAAAAAATAAGGTCTAGCAAGAGGCTGAAGAGCTTAGAGACAAAGCCAAAAGCCAAGAGCTAAAAGCCAAGAGCCCGAAGGGCAGGGAAACACAAGCTAGAAGCTAACAGCTAGTAGCTAGAAGCTGCTTTTATGAAATACACCAAGTATTCCAAATACGTCGCCGACCTCGCCGACGAGATGAGCCTCGACGACCTCATCAATGCCCTTTCCGACTACCTGCTCGAGTCGGGGTTCCAGAACGATTACATGTATTTCCAGCAGATGGACGAGCACAATCTTGATGCGCTTCGCCAGGCCATTCAGCAGGCCCTGGAGATGGGCGATTTCCTCGACGACGAAATGCGGCAAAAGCTCGAGCAGATGCAGATGGACGGCACGCTCGAGGAACTGATCGAAAAACTGATCAACCGCATGGAGCAGGAAGATTACATCTCGGTGGACGAGCCTTTTGACCGCTCCCGCGAAAGCAATACTCCGGGACAGACCGGCGAGGCGCAGTCCGAGGTGAAATTCGAAATCACCGACAAGAGTCTCGACTTTCTTGGATATAAAACTTTGCGCGATCTGTTGGGTTCGCTCGGACGTTCCAGCTTTGGCCGCCACGATACCCGCGATCTCGCCACAGGCATTGAGAGCAGCGGTGCATCCAAGCCTTATGAATTCGGCGACACCCTGAACCTCGACATTACGGAAACACTGGCTTCGGCCATCCAGCGCGAAGGGCTGGAACTGCCCTTGAACATCGAGTATTCCGATTTGCAGGTACACCAGTGCGAGTACCAGTCGTCGTGCGCCACGGTAGTCATGCTCGACTGCTCGCATAGCATGATCCTGTATGGTGAAGACCGCTTCACTCCGGCCAAAAAAGTTGCTATGGCCCTGTCGCAGCTTATCCGGACGCAGTATCCGGGCGACTCCTTATCTCTGGTTCTGTTCCACGATTCCGCCGAAGAATTGCCCTTGTCTCAACTGGCGCGAGTGAAGGTTGGCCCTTATTACACCAACACGCGGGAAGGTCTGCGGCTGGCCCAGCGCATCCTGCAGCGCCAGCGCAAAGACATGAAGCAGATCATCATGATCACTGACGGCAAACCCTCGGCCCTTACCCTCGAAGACGGACGCATCTACAAAAACGCCTTCGGCCTCGATCCATTAGTGGTAAGCCAGACCCTTGAAGAAGTCTCCCGCTGCAAGCGAGCGGGAATCATGATCAATACCTTTATGCTGGCCTCAGATTATGGACTGGTGCAGTTCGTCCAGAAAGTCTCGCAGATGTGCCGCGGCAAGGCCTACTTCACCACCCCGCAGACGCTAGGCCAATATCTATTGATGGACTACATGTCACGGAAGATGAAGACCATCCACTAATCTTTTTCATCCCGAGCAAAGCGAGGGAACCCTACGATTCTGGATGGTCAATAGGAACACGATCTGATTATGAATCGCGCATACGTGTAAATCGCGCAAAATCATTGTGCAGGCAGTTCCATAGAAGGTTCAGATAAAACCATCCACTCGTCATCGTGAGCCGGCAGGCGAAGGAACTGCTCTGCCACTGCCGCGTCAGCCCTCTTTTCCGCAGTTCCTCGTACATCCTTCACATCATGTCCGAAGGCGCGCAAGCCATCGACTGTAATGCGAGGAATATTTTCATGAGCAGAATTTTCATCTCTGGACATTTGCTATTTGGATAGGCGTTACCTGCTCTTCGGCAAGGGCAGCGGCATAATCGAGAGATGCCATGATATCTTCTCGAACTAATGATGGATATTCTTTAAGAAGTTCCTCGACGGTATCGCCATTCGCCAACATGCGAACAATCTGGTGGACAGGGATCCGCGTTCCCTTGATACATGCTTGCCCATGGCAAATATTCGAATCAATTGAGATTCGCTCAAATGGCATTTTTCTGCACCTTCACGATAAGTTACTCATTGTCCCGAGGCGATCATGCCTGCTGAAGATCTTCGGTCGTCCCTCCAGGACTTTGCCTCGTTTTGGTATACCCGGCATTCCGCTGCCACTCCATGCCGGGCTACTGGCGATCGTCCCTGCCGGGACTTGCGAGAATCAGAGCGATATAAGGAATGACTGTTCGTTTAATTTTTTGATTCCCCACCAGAGTCTGATCAAGATGACAGCCGAGAAAAAGGTAAATGCGCGTGGAATAGTGCACGTCAAGACTTTTCCGTACTCCCGCGCAGCGTCCGAAACGTAATCGAATACCGCAATTCCGTCACTCCGGGAATGCTGTGCTGGAACTGCCAGCGCGCTGGGCCGCTCATCATGTAGATCGAACCCGGCTCCAGCGTGAGTGATACCACCCTGCCCTCGCCTTTGTAGGGCTTGAAGCGCATGCGGCAACTGCCGGCCAGGGATATGCCGAGGACAATATCGAACTGCGGCGCATCGCGATGCCAGCCGATGGGCGCGCCCGGCCGATATTCCGTCACAATGCCTTCCACCAGCGCATCTGGCGCGACACGAGCGAACTGCGCGGCACGGTCGCGGAAAGGAACAAGATAATCGGGGAATGGATGGGTCGCTGTGACCTTGCGTGTGGACGAATCATACTCCATGCCATATTCAACAATGCGGCGTTTCGCCAGATAGCCATGAAAATCAAAGGCCGCAAACGGCAGATCGCCGATCGTCTGGACAAGCTCAGCTTCTTCTTGTGTGGTCAAAAATTCCGGCTGGTAGAGAAATCCTTCAGGAAGGTTGGAAATCGGGAAGAGTTCTAAAGACGCCATGTGGAAGAGGGCTTCGGGCGAGGCAGGGGATGCATCGCCCCCTGCCAGCCTCAGTTACATCTTGGTTCCTATCGGTCCCGGTGATTCACTTTTTACCGCTGCCTCAGCGGCCTGGAAGCCGATCTTGGAATGAGTGCCGTCACAGAAAGGTTTCTTCACCGAGGCGCCGCAGCGGCACAGGGCAATCTTCTCTTTTCCAGCCATGTCGTAGCGGTTACCGTCAGCATCTGTCAGTTCAAGCTGGCTGAGATCGCCAGTCACCAGGTAAGGTCCATTTTTCAGAGCAACTGCCTTGATCGCCATTCATCCCCCTCAAAAAAGTGATTGTTGTACCGCAAAAAATCTAAATGGTAAAAGCCAAGCCATGCAAGCCAAGCCGAATTCCTATTTCGCTCGCACGCCTCTTGCTTTCTCCGTGCCTCAGTGTCTCCTTGGTTCGCTTCGCCTTACCGTTTCTTGAACGCAATATTCACCAGCAGTTTTTCTCCGGCGATATCCACCACGTTGCAGAACGTTTTATCGCCACGGCGGGTGAAGTCCAGATCTACGCGGCTCTGGCCGACTTGCAGATTGCGGATATTCAAATGATCAATCCAGTCCGGCAACGTAGGATTCACGATATTCAATTCCTTACGTTGCGCGCTGGGGCGGATACCGAGTACCGAAGTAAGCAGCAGGAAGATGGTGCCTGACGCCCACGCCTGCGGCGAGCATGAGACCGGATATTGCACCGGATCATCATGTTCGCCCCGTTCGATGCCACAGAAGAGTTCAGGCAGCCGGTAATCGCGGAACTGAAGCGCCGCCTGGGCCAGCCCGGTGAACAGGCGCAACGCACAATCACGAAATTCGTAGAGCGCCATGCCATGAGCGATGATGGAATTATCGTGCGGCCACACCGAGCCGCGATGGTAGCTCATAGGATTGAAAATCCGCTCGGCCTGTGACATGGTTCGCCAGCCCCAGCCTGAAAACATGTCGGGTTCCATGAATCGCTGGGCAACGGTGCGGGCCCGGTCCTGTGGCAACATGCGGGTGAAAAGCAGATGCCCGGGATTGGACGAGATTACCTGAAGCTGGCGCTTGTCGCGGTCAAGGGCCATGGCATAGAAGCCCCGGTCCGGCATCCAGAATGCTTTCTCAAAGCGCTTCGCCATATCGGCAGCGTCTTTCTTAAGGCGGTCGGCCGTGCGAGTATCACCAAAAGAACGCAGCAGTGATGCCATGCGGTACTTGGCCTCATAGACATAGCCTTGCACTTCGCAAAGGGCGATGGGCGGCTGCGCTATCTCGCCGTCGCGATGCATGTTCGCGTCCCAGGAATCTTTCCATCCCTGGTTGGCAAGCCCGCGCGGTGAATGCCGAAGATACTCAACGAACCCATCACCGTCTAGATCGCCGTACTCGTCAATCCACTGGAGAGCGCGATGAGCATGGGGAAGCAGGTCCTTGACCAGTTGTTCGTCGGCTGTCCAGTTGAAAGTTTCACTCAAGAGAATAAGCCACAGCGGAGTGGCATCCACCGATCCGTAATAAGGACCAAACGGCATCTCGCCCGCGCGGGTCATCTCGCCGTCACGGTACTCATGCAGTATCTTTCCCGGCTCTTCATCGCGCCAGTCATTCTTTTCCCGGCCCTGGTAGCGGGCCAGCACGCGCAAGGTTTCGCTGGCAAGCTGCGGATTGAGCAGCAGCGACTGGAAGGCCGCGATGATCGAGTCGCGCCCGAACATGGTGGCAAACCACGGAATGCCCGCGGCGATGATGTGTTCCCTGCCTTCGGGAATTTGCAGCGCATGGAAGTCGCTCACGCAGGTGGCCAGCATCTGGTCGAAGATGCGGTTGCTGGAATCGAAATGGGTAGACCGGCTTTCCCATTCGTTAAAGGCCTCGCGGCGCACGCGCAAACTGTGGCTGAAGTCAATACGGGCAGCCCGTGATTTCTTTCCCTCCACCAGCGGGGTGATGGTGGTTTGCAACTGGAACCGCTTCAAAGTGGGCAGCTTCAGCTTCCACTGCGCGGTGGTGCCATCCACGGTATGCGGCGCAGGAGAAAAATGCACTACGGTTTGCCGCACCGCGCCATCTTTGCCCCGATAGTAAAAAACAAACGTATCAGCGTGCACAATGGGTTTGTAGTACTGCCCGGGCGCTCCACGCGCCACGCCGCGCACCTGGAAGACATCCATGAAGTCGGCCTCGTAAGCGAGTTCGACATTCAACTCCAGTTCCTGAAAATTGAAATTTTCGAAAGTCAGATAGTCGTAGAGCACGTCGGAGCTGAGCAGTTGCTCGCGGCGTATGTGCATGGTGTTCTCGGGAATCTCATACGTATCGCGCAGCGTGCTCTGCCCGGTGGTGAGTTCGATCTGCGAAGAAAACGTCTGCTCGGTGCTTGAGGACAGCACCACGGTGCGGTGGCCTCCTACGCGCAGTTCCAGACGGCTCATAAAGCGGGTATCGTCGTGAAAAAATCCTACGTCGGGCGCGCCCGGCGGCATAATGTCGCCGGCAAAATTGGTGGAGAGAAAAGTCTTGCCATCAATCAGCGTGAGATTGTTGACCTTGCGCGGTTCCGCCTGCTGGTAGGCAATGCGCGGCTCGGGATACGGAGAAGGGATCTCGATGAGTTCCTGATGGGGGATAACAAGTTTTGCGCTCATCCGTTCCGGTCTCTCTTCCGTTTCTTTCCGCTCATCTTCTTATCAGTAATCACGTTATCAGTAATCACGCGACAATACGCTCGGCTTGTGGTTCCGCCTCCGACGACGCCAACTCAGAATAGAGTTGCAGGTAATCGTCAACCATGCGGCGCAGCGAAAATTTCTCGTCTACATAGCTGCGCACCGCTTGGGGACGGATCTTCAGATTGCGCGCACACTCCGCTAACTCATCCACAGAGTTGCGAATGTGCCCGCTCACGCCTTCTTTGACAATTTCCGCGACTGAGCCGCCGGGCATGGCCAGCACTGGAGTCCCGCAGGCCATGGACTCGATCAACACCAGGCCGAAAGGCTCGTCCCATTGAATGGGAAACAGCATGGCAAGTGCGTTTCCCAATAATTCGTTCTTCTCTTCCACGCCGACCTCGCCGACGTATTCAATGAATTTTCCGTCCACGTGAGGTTTGACCATCTTTTCCCAGTACTCTTCGTAGACAGGCTGCACTTCTCCGGCAATTTTCAGCGGCACTCCCGATTTCTTCGCGATCTCTATGGCAAGATGTGTACCCTTGGGCGGTGCAATGCGCCCCAGAAATGCCATGTATGGCTGCTTCTTTTCGTGCAACTGGTAAAGGTCGGGATTGATGCCGTGATGGATGGTGCGCATATTCGGCATCGGAAGTTTTTCACGCTGAAAATCACTGATGGTCACATAAGCGATTTCCGGCATTGTCTCGTAAAATCTGGTTAAAGGCTCCTCGTAAGCGTGGTGGACGGTATAGACGAACGGGGTCTCAGTGAACTTTGAAAAAACAAGGCCGGGAGCGCTGTTCATGTGGATTACATCTACCTGCCCTGCTGCGTCTTTCACGGCCCATGCGGAGTGGCTCAGCGATTTCAGGCTGCCTTCTATTTCCGTATCCAGCGGCCACTCTTCTTTTTCGAAAAGATAACGTAGCTCAACTGGCGCCGTTGACTCTCCGTTGGCGTATAAAACTACTTCCATTCCTCTTGCTTTTAATCCCTCAGCCAGTTCCGCAATGAACAACTCTGTCCCGCCATATTTTTTCGGAGGAACGGCGATGAACGGGGGAGCAATGAGGGCGATTTTCATAAGGGTAACTATGAGGAGATGCAGGAATTCGCCCCGGTGTTTCATGACAGCGGTCATGTTTAAAACCTTAGTCCGGTGAGAACTTTGCTAGTTTTTCGTGGCGAATGTTGTTGTGTGATTTCGTTTGCTGGCGGCAATTTCCACTGCCAGTTCGAATTCACATGCGCGCGCCTGGCTGGTATGAGCGGCAAGCACACGGGCCTGTGCTGCACGTCCAATATTTTTCAGTTCGGTGGCATCGTAGTCATTGATATAGCGGCGCACATCTCCGCTGGACGTGGGTAGCAAGATTTCCCGTCCCGCGATAAAAAAATCTTCCAGTCCCGGCCAGTTATCAGAAACAATGGTGGCCGCGCATGCAGCGGCTTCAAACAGGCGCACCGATGGGGAATATCCGGCCATCACCATGTCACGCCGGGTCACATTGAGCGTCAATTTCGACGAGCAATAAAACTCCGCATGAGAGCGCGGATTCAGATGGGTGATCCGCGTTACATTGGGCGGCCATGAAATGGAATCTGGATACTGCGGCCCGGCAACGATAAATTTTTTCTCCGGCAACATGCGCGCCGGAGCACAGAGAAGCTCTTCCAGTTTGGGCTGCCGGTCGGGCGCATAAGTGCCCATGTAACTCATGTCGCATTCAAATTCGGCATTGGGCGCCATCTCGTGATATTTCGCGGGATCAAATGAACAGTACAACGGAACAGCAAACCTCACGGCCATCTCTTCGAGTTCCCGCAGCATGGGGCCGCCGGTAAAGCTGAAATAAATATCCAGCTCCGGCAGATGGCATTTGAGCAGGTAATCGGTCTTTCCCTCTTTACGCAAGTTGGCGACCGTAATGGGCGTGTCAATGTCGTAAAAAGCTTTGATCCCGGCGCTCGATTCCAGCACCACGTCGAGCGCCGCAACGCCGTCGGGGAAATAAGAGCCAACCATGGCCACATCCGCGTCGAGCAATTCTTTGCGGACAGAAGGCAGCACGTCATTCCAATGCTCGAAAATGCGCAGATCGCAATAAGGAGGATTTGGCAGGTCGCGGTTGTTCTGGTACCACTCTACATTCCGCTCAAAGAAGATAATCCGGTGCCCTGACCGGTACAGCGCTTCGCACAGCGCGCGAAACGTGGTGGCATGACCGTTACCCCACGAAGAGGTGATCGAAAGCCCGAATATAACAATCTTCATCTTTTCCCGATTGGCTTCAATGTGCGGCCAGACGTTCAGTTATCGAATGCTCTTGCTTTTCAAATTACCCAATTACCAAATCACCAAATTACGAAATGATCTAGGCTGCCGACTGTGCCGAGAATGCCTTGGACACAATGCTGTCGAACTGCCGCGCCCGCAATGCATAGGTATGTTCTTCAAGGGCGCGGTCCCGCATGTTTCCGCCGATTTCTCTCGCTTCTCTGGCGGAAACCGTCCGCAGATAATGAACAATCTGCTCTGCATCACCGGCCACCAGTATTTCACGGCGCGGTTCGAAGAAAGTCTCCACGCCTTCCCACTGGTCGGTGATGAGGCACGCCCCGGCGCCCGCAGCCTCGAACACCCGCGTAGGCGGCGAAAAACCGACACCCGCCATGGAATCGCGATTGATATTGAGCACTATGCGCGCCGAACAGTTCACGCGATTGTGATCGCCAGTACCTACGTGCCCGATCCAGCGGACATTCTTTGGCATGGTCTTATTGGCCCAGCCTTCGCCACCGAGCGCAAATTGAAATTCGGGCGCCAGTTCCGCAGCGCGCAGAAAGAATTGTTCCACCCGCTGCTCGCGGTCGGGCAGGCGGTTGCCGACAAACACCAAATCGCACTTTAACTCTTTCTCCGGCGGCACGGGATGATGCGTTTCCGGATCGAGCGCGTTGTAGATGGGCCAGCAGCCGTTGGCGCCCAGCTTGCGGTAATGATTGATGACAGGCTGCCCGCCGCCATAGGTGAAAATGAAATCGTATTTCGGAATCAGCGCGCGGAATGCGTCCTGCGCATGTTGTTCCACTCTTGCCAGCGTTGCCGGGGCATCCACATCCCAGAACGCGACCTTGGTTTTCTTCGACCGGCAATCGAGCACCGCCGCTTCCAGCAGTTCGTCGAAAACCCCGACGCCGCTGTGCTTGATGACCAGATCGCCATAGCAGGCTTCAGAAAGCAGGCGGGGTATGTCGGCGTCGGATTTATAGACGATGGAATTCACATAAGAAAAATCGCCGCTGTCGCGTTTCTGCTGGCGTCCGTAGGCGTCAGGCTCGGCAAAGGTAATCTGGTGGCCCAGCGCGTTGAGCTGTTTATAGATTCCGCGATAATAAGTCGCGGCCCCATTCCAGTAAGAAGAAGTAATACTGGAGCCGAAGACGAAGATTCTCATGCAGCAATTTCCTCACAGATTGAGATCAACTGCCGGGCCCGGTGAGCGCAGGTGTGGCGCTCGCGAATGGTTTTCATGCCCTGTTCCCCAAGCTGGCGTTGCGCCCGTTCATCGCGCAACAGATCAAGCAGCACATAGCTCATCTGCTCGCCATTCTGCACAACAAGGTAATCCTTGCCGGGGGTGAACAGATGTTCTTCGTCCGTCCACGGCGAGCATACCAGCGGGATTCCACAGGCCAGGGCTTCGAACACGCGAATGGTAGGAATGCCGCTCAGGCCATTGGCATACTGCTGCCGTGGAACGTGCAGCGCAATGGCGCTGTGCGCGTACACTTCCGGCGAGAACAGATTGGGAAGGTAGCCCCGGTATTCAATACCGGCCTTCTGCATTTTCTCCAGCGCCGACTCAGGATAGCGAACGCCATGAACCACCACCCGTCGCCCGGACAGGTCTGAAGCCGGCTCAATCAGAAACTCCTGCAATTCTTTCGAGCGCTCTTCGTCACCCCAATTGCCGATCCAGACCACATCAATCTCTTTGCGCCGGTGGATTGGCCTGAAGCTTTCCACGTCCGCGGCCTCGTGAAAAGTCCAGACGCGGGGAATACCGAAACCATCGGCATAGATGCGGCGAATCGCCTCACCGAAGGCGAGAACACCATCCACCAGGTGCAGATGGAACTTCAGGATCTCACCGGCGCGCGTATAAGCGCGGTGATGGCTGTCATGGAACAGCGCAATAAATCCGTATTGCTTCTTCAGCGCCAGCACGCTGTTGACTACAAACGGATCATTCCACTCATGCAGAAGCACGACATCAATTTCTTTCAGCTCTTCGGCCAGAAATTTGTCGAGGTTGTCAGTGGATTTATAAAAGCGGATGTCGAGTTCAGGATACGAGCGGCGAAAATGATCAATCGCCTCAATGGCCCGCTCGCCTTCGTGGCGCATCATGTTGGTGAGCGACCATGATCCCAGCTCTTCGTAAGACCGCACAGAGTGCCCCAGCCGCCCCAGTTCGCGGACCAGGCCGCGCAGAAAGTGAGCGTTGCCGTGGTTCCAGTCGGAAACCAGCGAGTGACAGAACAGAGCGATGTTGAGTTTCCGCGTCATGCTGTAAGAGCTCTTGCAGGTATCAGAGACTGATAGCAATGCAGATAGTCATTCACCATACGTTCAGCCGTAAAGTTCTGCCGCGCATGGTTGTAGGCTAGAGTCGCATAATGCTGCCGCAATGGCCGGTCTTCCACCAGCTTGTTCACTGCTTCGCGCAGGCTGTCCGCATCGTTGCTGCGGAAGAAGAATGCGGCATCCTGCCAGAGTTCACGAAATGGCGGAATATCGCTGGCCACAATCGCACAACGGGAAAACGCTGCCTCTACCGGCGCCAGGCCAAAAGGCTCATACACTGATGTAGCCGCATAGATGGAAGCCCGGCCCAGCAGTCTAGCCAATTGCCGCTCGTCCTGCTGCGGTTCGAACTGTACGCCGCGCCGTTCCTCACTGCCGCCGAAAGCGCCTGACTGCGACTCAGGATGCTTATCAGTTCCGGCAATACAGATTGGCACTGGCATTCTTTGCTGCAACAATAATCCGGCATTTTTGCCGCTGTCCCAGATGCGGCCCACCGTCACCAGCAGGTCATCTTTACTGACATACGGATGAAACAATGCCGGACTGCGTCCGTTATAAATCACCTGGCCGAATTCAGGCTGCCCGTAATACCGGGAAACCTGCTCCAGCATCCATGCCGAAGGAGCGACCACCGCGGTCGCCTTACGCAAACCTTCTGTTACTGCATCACGGTACCAGCGCATCCACGGTGAGTCGGGAGGCTCCTGGCGATTCACCTCAACCCACCAGCTCACCACATCGCTGTGCGCCACCACAATGCGCGGGACGTCACATTGCAATGCCCCGTAGTAGAACTGATTCAAATGCAATAGATCAGGTTTGCTCTCTCTGACGACTGTTTCCAGGTACTCGGCGGATGCAGCCAGATCGGCTTCCGAGTCTTGCATCCACTCCAGCTTGAAAGCGGTGGGCCGGTAGTCCAGCCCTTTCAGGCCTTCCATCCACGCCGTCTGCTCAGGAACAGGGATGTCCCCGAAGCTGACAAGAGTGACCCTGATGCCGTGACGCACCAATCCCCCCACCAGCTCTCGCGCGTATGTCCAAACACCGCCAATCGTGTCAGCGGTGACTAAGATGTGCATTTTCCAGGTCCTCTATGGGGACTGGCTTCTGTTCCTGAATGTCGCTGTACCCTTTGCTGTCAAACGTGGCCCGGTAATGCTGGTGCGCCCGCTCCCATGCTTGATCATCCGGCAAAACGCCAAAAGTCTCTACATAAAGCGGACTTCCCGGAAATGGGAACATGGGCACAGGCTCACTGACCCACACACCCTGCGACCTTAGATGCTGCTGCCACTCACAAATCTGCCCGCGATCATCTTTATCAGTAAGAATCAGGTTGGCCTGCACCCAGGGGACCCGCCCGCGGGCATAGACCAGTAGCTCGGCGATCCTGTCGGTATCCATGCGGCAATTCTTGTTCAACTGCTGTCGCCCTTCGGGGGTAATGGATTCCACGCCGCATTCCATGGAAATACAGTGAGCACGTCCGAGAAGGTCGAGCGACTCCTCGTCCCACAGGTCAACCCGGCTCTGGAAACCGATCTTTACCGGACGCTCAGCAATCCCTTCCAACAGCCGCCGCACATTCTTTCCCACCCCAAAAATCTCATCAATAAAGTAGATGTACTCCACTCCCCGGCCAATCAGGGTGTCAACTTCCTGCAACACCGCCTCTACGCTGCGCTCCCGGAATTTATTGCGGAATAGGGTTTTATTGCAGAAAGTGCAGGCCCAGGGACAGCCCCGGGCAAATTCCAGCTCTGCGCCCAGTCCCTGATCGTTGGTAAACACATGGTGCCGATGCCAGTGGGCCTCGACGTTATAGTTGTCAAAATCGAGCGCGCCCAGCGCCTTCATATCGGTAACGCCCAGTTCCGGGCTGATATGAAGTCCATCCTCTTTGCGGAAACAGCAGCCCGCGATGGCGTCCCAGGGTTTGCTGGCCAGTTCGGCTATGGTCTGGTCGGGCTCTCCCCGCAGCACTACATCGGCCCCGGTCTTTCGCAAGGTGGAGGCTGGCGTAGCAGAAGAGTGCGGCCCGATGACTACCGTTGTGGCGCGGGTATTCAGCCCTCTGAGCCATTCCATGGGCACCCGCAATTCCGGTGGCGGACACCGCCAGAAAAGATAGCTTGGCGCCGTGGGCATGACCAGAAAATCCGGCGCAAAGGCATCTACCCGCCGCTTGGTTTCCTCAAGGCTTAAATTGTCGGTTTGGGCGTCCACCAGCATGGGTTCATGACCGGCAGCGCGCACCTGGTCAAAAGCAAAAAGAAGCTCCAGGGGAACATGAGGATCCTGGCAGCCGAAGTAAGTAGAGCCTTTGAAGTCCCAGTTCGGATTGATCAGGGCAAACTTCATCCGGCTCTCCCGTAGAGCTCCGCCGGAACTGGGAACTGCATGGTTTTCTCCACTTGGGGCAGTCGCGGGATGACAATCTTCCGGTTTTCTTCCCAGAACTGGTGCAGCATCTCCAGTGTGTTCTGAACCGTCACTTCCGGCTTCCATCCGGTGTGGCGCTGCAGCTTGCCATAATCGGTCACATAGACTAGCTGGTCTCCCGGACGGCGTTCGCTGAACACATATTGAAGAGATTGTCCGGTCAGATTCTGGATCTCATTGATCAATTCCAGCAGCGAAACAGTGTTCTCCATTCCCCCGCCAACGTTGTACACCTGTCCTGCGCTCACTTCGAGATTCTGACGGACGGAGTCAAAAGCCCGGACCAGATCCTGCACACAAAGCACGTCCCGCACCTGGCGGCCGTCCCCATAAAGAATGATGGGGCGGCCCTGAAGGGCGGAATAGAGGAAGTGCGCCACCCATCCCTGATCTTCGTTGCCGAACTGCCGGCTTCCCGCTATGCATGACATGCGGAATACCACGGTGGGCAGTCCGTAGATGCGCGAAAAGTCATGAACGTACTGGTCGGCTGCTCCCTTGGAACAACCGTAAGGCGAGTGAAAGTCAAGCTGCTGGGCTTCAGAAACTCCCTGATGTCCGGGATAGAAGTAGCGCAATTCGCTGACCTGCGGGTTTCCCAGCCCCAGATTTCCATAAACCTTGTTGGTCGAAGTAAAAAGGATGAAAGGATTATTTCCGCTCAAGCGGGCAGCGTCGAGAATGTTGAAGGTGCCGCCCAGGTTCACTTCAAAATCATGGCGCGGGTCGGCTACCGCCGTCGTCACCGCTACCTGCGCGGCGAAATGATAAATCTCGATGGCTTGCGCAACCGCCTTCTCTACTCTTCTTGGGTCGCGAACATCGCCGATGGTCACCTGCAAGCGCCCTGAATTGGCCGCAGCTTTCTTCAGCCATTCCAGGTTGTGGTGGACTCCGGCCCGCGACAGATTGTCAAAAATGTGTACCCGTGCCTCGGTCTTCGTCAGCAGGTGGTGGGCAAGGTTCGATCCAATAAATCCTGCCCCCCCGAAGATCAGAACGGAGCGATTCTCCTGCGCCTTCATCATCCTTCCTTTCCGTTCTTTCTGTTTTTCAGTTTCATGCTGTCAACCCCAGGCTGCTCAGCTGGGCAACAGCTTCCGCCATGCGGTCCTGGGGCTGTTGCATGCGCAGCCATTCCACCAGGTCTTTCATCCCGTCGGCAAAGCGGACTTTGGGTTCATACCCCAGAAACTTTCTGGCTTTGGAAATATCCGGGAAGCAATGGCGTATATCACCCGCTCTGTAGCGTCCGGTAAATTCGGCGGGGACACGGCTATTCAACGCAGCCGAAAGAGCCGCGGCCACTTCCGAAATCGAAATGGGTTCGCCTGAGCTGATGTTCACGGCCATGCCGTCCGCGCCCGAGCGTTCCATGGCCAGCAGGTTAGCCTGGGTAATGTCTTCTACGCTCACGAACTCCCGCATCTGCTTGCCGTCTTCAAACAGCAGCGGCGGATTGCCATTCAGCAAACGCGAGCCGAAGATGGCGGCCACTCCCGTATAAGGATTTGACAGCGCCTGGCGCGGCCCATAGATGTTGAAGTACCGCAGCGCCACCACCGGCAGGTTATAAGTCCGTCCGTAGAGAAGGCACATCTCCTCCTGGTCTTTCTTCGAGAGCGCATAGATCGAGGGACACTGAAGCGGCTTCGATTCGTCTGTGGGAATCGGAGTGAGCGCCTGAGAGCATTGCGGGCACAACACTTCCCATTGCCGGGCTTTGAGCTGTTCCGCCGAACGCAAAGGCGGTGCGACCTCGCCGCACTGATCGCACAGGTACTTGCCTTCGCCATAGATAGACATAGACGAGGCGATCACCAGCTTTTCCACGTGGTTTCTGCGGTTCAGCATCTCTTGCAGCAGCACCGCGGTGCCCTGGGTATTCACGCCCATGTAGTGGGCAATTTCATACATAGACTGGCCCACGCCTACGGCCGCCGCCAGATGAAAGACAACGTCAACATTTTCGAGCACTCGCGAAACCGCGCGCGCGTCGAGCATGTCGCCCACCACCAGTTCCGCTTCTGGATTCAGATAGCTGGGAACTCCGTTTTCATGTACCTGCGGAGTGAGGTTGTCGAAAATCTTTACGTTGTGGCCCGCGGAGAGCAGGGCGTCCACCAGGTGCGATCCTACAAACCCTGCTCCTCCGGTTACGAGAACGTTCTTAGGCATTTCCTATTCGGCTCCTATGAAAATCTGGTTGGTCTTTTGTGCCGGGATCCATTTGTTGGCCGGCGCGTACTTGCGCACCGCCCACGCGGCAAATTCTGCAAAATCGTTCGCGTGCTTCGGAGGACTCGTGTAATGCGGCACGATGCCCATGTGTTCCGGGGTGAAGCACAGCGTCAAAGTCGTATCGAATGGATCCAGCGCCTGCATCTGGCGGTCGAACCAGCCTTCGGCGTTTTCACGGTATGAGTCAGCCCAGCTTATGCCGGTGCGCAGATATTTCACGCCCAGCTTCTTGAGCCATTCCACTCCACGCTCCAGACGCGGATCTTCATAGTGAAACCACTGGCAGATGCCCATGCCCTGCGGAAAATGCTGGGCCGCCAGCTTGGGCGAACCATCTTCCCGCAGCAGGCCCATGTAATAATGGCGGTAATAGGCGCTGCCTTCGGCTTCTTTGTGCCGGGTGGTGGCCGTCCAGGTGGCCGGCAGGTCCATCAGGCTGTACCAATGCACCCGCTCCACTTTGGGCAGCAGCAATTCCGCCGTGCGCTGCAAGCCGAAAACCTGCACCTCTTCGGCCCCGAAGGAAGAAACGCCTACCTCAGAAACCCACACCGGTTTGCTGGTGACTGCCTGAATCTCGTCAATCTTTTTCGGCCAGTCATGAATCTGCCAGTGGTTCCAGTCCAGAGGAAATCCGTGGACGGAAACTACGTCAATGGCGTCGAGCACGCCGTAAGAGCCGAGCAGCGCGATGAAATGAGGATCAATGGGCGAAATACCGCCCAGCGCTATCGGCAACTCTGGATTTTCACTGCGAATGGCTTGACTGGCGGCGATTACCATCTCGGCAAACTTTTTCCAGTCTGGATCAACCTTGAAGTCCCAGTGGGAAAGGTTGTTGGGTTCGTTCCACAGCATGACTGCTTCTATCATTGGTCTTGCGTCCTTGCAGGGAGCTGTTCGGACCTTCTATAACGTGCCCGCGAGTTCATGATCGAGTAAATAAATGCCGTCCCTTTGCGTGTGCGCCGGATGGCACACCCATATTTCCTCTTCAGGATGCGCAACAATCTCCAGCCCTGAGCTTCGCAGCATGCCTTCCATGGCGCCGCGATTGGGAATCCACCAGTTGGTCGGGTCTCCCGAATACTTGTTCTCAATGAAATACATGCGCGGAAAATCAGGATTGTTGAAGATCTCTTTGTTCCAGAAGTGATAATCCTCTTTCAGTTCCGGGCTGTTCAGCGATCCGCGGATCATGGTTTGGAAGATCAGCTTGCTTTTGACTTTCTTGATCACCTTGTCGAGCGCGAACAACGGATAACGAAGGTGATAAAACACGCCCATGAACAACACGTAGTCGAACTGCCCCGGAATCTGGTCAACCTCGTAGATCGAGCGCTTTTCAAATTCGATATCCAGCCCCAGCACTTCGGCGGCAAATCGGGCCTGATTCAGGTAGCGGTCGTCCACATCCACGCCAAGCACCCTTGCCGCGCCGCGCTTCTTCATCTCAATGGAATAAAAACCCCCGTTACAGCCCAGATCGAGCACGCTGGTTCCGCTCATGTCGTCAGGGAACACCGGAGCCAGCGACTTCCACTTCACCCGGGGATAATCACCCAGAAAATGATTGGGCGCTGTCTGCACTCCGTTCAGATCCAGGTTATGGAACCAATCGCCCAGTTCAGCGATGCGTTGCGCAAGCTGTTCTTTGGTCTTCGGAGCGTCCACGGAAAGCACATTCGTTTCTGCTGTTGCCATCTCACCCAGCACTACAGATCAATTGTTCTACTTACCTCTGACTCCCTTTAGAGTCATTCAAAGGTACATTGGATGTCCTCTAAAACCGACAGGCTAAAACCGCCGCGATGCATAGCTAAGCCTCCTGTAATCAAACGTTTACAGGTAAAACATCCAAGGTTCATACCTTCACCCTAACAAAAAACGTCATTCAAAGCGACCTTTGGCGCATCATGACGTTTGTACGTTTGCATTGGTAAAGGTGCGGAGATGTAGAAAGCAGAGCTGCACCATTCGTCTCATCGTCTCTGCCACCTTTTGCAGATGAGGAGACACCCTTGGAACTCAGCACTCCAGTCCGGCAGAACGATCGGAAATAGCCCGGCCACGGACCTTTCCATATGCGCGCGTCTGTCGCGAATACGGAAAGCGGAGTGCCGGGAAACGAGAAAAAGACTTACTTCCGCTCTGCGGAAGGCTGAAGCCCGGCCTTAGCGGGGTCGAACGGCCGCAGGTCCCTTTGGGAGCGCACCAGAACAATCGGTCCATCCGGTTCCAGCGTATGCCCAAAACACCCCTATCGAACTCCCCGCATCAGCACCTGCTTTGACGGGCATTCGCTTACGCTTCGGCTGCATGCCTGGTAGTGAAGGTCTTTGGTGAGACAGGTCTCAAGATTCACCAGTTCGCCGGCATGGCAGGAAATGCGAAATGCCTCTTTCGGAGCGCCATTGGCCTGGGCGAAGTCGTTTTCGACTTGGTCCACAGGAAATTTCTGATCGCTGGCCAGGTTCTTGTATTGGTCCGGCACCTTGACCGCGGTATATGCCTGGATCACCTTATCAAAATATTCATCGGCAGAAAGGCCGCTGCATGTTCCATGTTTCTGCCACTCGTGCGCAATCAGCGTGGGTGAAGGAAAGAACTGCGCCATCTTGCGGGTGGTAGCCGAAGAAACCGGCGGCGCATTCCGGCAGGACATGGGTGGCGGACCGCTGTCCGCCTGCGGCCATAGTCCATGCAGAACAAAAGCGGTCTGCTTCCCTGCTTTGCATTCGCTGGACTTGTCGCTGGGATGCCCCGCGCAATAGTCAGGCGCCCACGACAGGGACAACAGATAATAATCAAACTGCGTTTTGGACGAAGCGGAAGGTTTCCGCTTCCTGGCAATGGCAATGCCAGTGATAAGCAGGATGAGCAAAAGGGCGGCAGCAACACGTTTCATCGGTAAGTTCCTCGTGGCTAGAAACTATACCATTGCCGGTTACAACGCTTGTGATCCACGAAAGCTTTCCGGTGGTCACGCTGAGCTCTTAACAACAAAGAAAAACGCGGACATAGCCGGAAGTCTATGTCCGCGCCGAGACGGCGCAGGATCTTCTCCCTATACGCCGCAAACTGAGTCTCTTTCCTACCTGTAACCAAGCTCTATCAAAACTTTGCGCAACTTATCGAGGCAGCGGCCCCGGATAAAACCAATCGAGCCTGTTGCCAGTCCCAACTGTTTTGCTACCTCGTTGTAAGGCAGCGGAGGCTGTTCCAGAAACAACAGCCGCAACAGACGGCTACACCGGGGAGGCAGTTGGCTGATCGCTTCCCGCATGGACTCTTCCTCTTCAATTGCCTCGATGATTTCCGGGGCAACCGCGATTTCTTCGATCATGTCAGGTTCAAGCGCATCCAGTTCCACCGCTTTTCCGCGCTTCTTTTTCCAATAAAGCGATTGGTGAATGGTTACGGTGATCAGCCATGAACGCAGCGATTGAACGCTTCGCAGCTTTGACAGGCTGTTGAACAGCTCGATGCACACCGCCTGAAAAACATCCGACGCATCTTCCGGCGCGGCGCCATACTTAAAAGGTATGGAATAGATCAGCCGTTTGTATTTATCTATCAGTTCTTCCCATGCCTGCTGGTCGCCGCCCAGGCAGCGTTCCACCAACCGCTCATCCTCCATGGCGGAGCTGTAGGGGCGAATGTTGACTACAGCAGAGGCAGTCGCATGTTCAGAACATCCCTTGCATGCTGCGGAGGCAGTGCAAGGCTCGTCGCGCAGTGCAGGCTGTTGATCTTCAAAAATCTGGGGTAGATGTACCAGCACCCCTGCTGGTGGCTGTAAAGCTTGTGCTGATTTCATTGCTCATTCCTCTTTGCTTCCTTTTGTTTGCTTATATTTTTCAGGCTTCAATGGCTGAAACTGCCCGGCGCCCATCAGAGCAAAGGCACTCGGACAACGTCCGCGAAAAGAATGCAGAATGCGGCGCACTCTTCATCCACGGAGAAGCGGCGAGGAACGAGATCAGATTCTTAACGGCACGGCAAATGGCGGAGATGCAGAGTCGAGCGCAAAGTTATCTGCAAATCTCTGCCAGGGTGTGCTGTCCGGAGCAGGCGGACTGAGGTCTGCCTGACTGACTGCAGGCCATAGTGCGATGAAGGCTGTACACACCAGGAACATGCCCAGCAGACACAGGCAGCAGATCACCTGTAACTCGAAATCGTCAGTGTTGACCGGAAACTGGTCAAGACTGTTGATTTGCAGAAACGGCGAAGCGACTGCCATGAGCAACAGCATCACGAGAACGCACTTCTGGAAAATAAGCAACCGGTTCCGGTTGCTGCTCAAAATAGATGAAAACGAAATCAATAATCTGAAGCATCCCATAGAAAACTCCCTATGAATAAATTTCTCACCGGGGTTTCAGCCGCTGCATGTATCTGCAGGCACAATAAAAACATGTGGCAAATACAAGCGGCTTAGTTTCAAGGTCTAAAGCAGGCGCTTCGCGCTTAATGCCTTAAGACACAAAAATACATATGGAAATCAGATTCTCAGTGGGACTACCAATGGGAAGGACGCGTTCTCGCTACTGAAGCAATCCACAGCGGGACCATGGCTTGAACTTTCAGTCGCCGGTAACCGGAAACTCGACCAAGATGGAACAGTTTTAAGAATCTCGCTCAGAAGAAGCACGATGCCAATGCCGCACAAACCGCAGATGACCCATATTTCAAAATCATCTCCCTTGATGGGAAATTCGTCCATGCTGTTCATTTGTAGGAAGGGCGATAGAAAAGCCATTCCCAACAGCAGGAACACAACGATTTGGCAAAACTTGCGTGGCATTTAAATTGTCCGGGAATACCGGGTGCGGGAGCACGTGGAAAAAATATACCACAGCTGAATTTCTATAGTTACATAAAAGTTAGCATTCTCTAATCTTTTGTCCCGTTTGTTTTCAATGTCTTAGCCGAAACGCCACATTAATTTTTTTAATTCTTTCGGAAAAGCAGTTGTTCAGAAGAAAGGCAGCGACCATAAAACAAAGGCCTTCTGCAACTTGCAGAAGGCCTTTGTCAATGAATTGCGGTTCGCTATTGTACGTTAGCGGTGACCGAAGCATTTCCGCTCACGGTGAATGTGCAGGTTTTGGCCTTGTTGCCGCCACTTGAGCACGCACCCGACCAGATAGCATCACGGCCATTCGTTACGCTGAGTGTCACCGCTTTGCCTGCGGCGAACGAAGATGTTCCGGTGCTGCCTACCGGCACATTGACTCCCACAGGGCTCGAAGTAATACTCTGTCCACTTCTGCCAGTGGCAGTCACGGTCAGGCTGGCCTGAGCAGGCGCAGGAGCCACAGCGCCCAGGGTAAGGTTGGCCGACCGGGTAATCCCGCCGCCAGTAACCGAAATCGTGACCACGGTTTGCACCGTGACTGGCGCGGTAAAGATGCTGAACCCTGTTGCCGTTCCACCCGCAGGTATCACCACCGAATTAGGCACGCTGGCCAGCGCCGGATTGCTGCTGGTGACTGTGAATGTAGCATCCGACGTTGGAACCGAAGCCACATTCACCGTGGCAAAGGAACCTGCTGATCCGGTTGTAAATGACGGGTTCAAGAGTAATGCGGCCGGCTGGAGCGGAGGCGTGATCGTGAACTTCGAGTTGACGCTTGCGCCGTTCCATGTGGCCGTAATCGTTGCGATAGTATTCGCAGAGACAGCGTTAGTCGGCAGCGGCACTGAAACGGAACCGTTGCCGGCTGCAACTGTGGCCACCGCCGGAGGCATGGCTGCCGCGGAATCACTCGCAAAATTCACCGCTGCCCCGCCTGCCGGCGCTACGCCGTTGAGCAATACGATCATCTCGGGCTGGCTCCGCCACTGATGCTGCCGG
>CAWGMN010000023.1:0-39435 GCA_963823745.1 Terriglobia bacterium | reverse complement strand
CAGCTGGATCGAAACAGTGCCTTAAACGCCCCTGAGCGCGAAGAAGTTGTCGTCGATGCCGACCCGCGCCACCCCCAGCACCTCGGCAAACAGCCCGCACAGAACCTCCTCCCTGCGGCGTCCGCGGCCCCCGCAGCGATAACCCCACCGCCGGCCCCGGCGCCGGCAGCGCCCGCCGGTCGAGCTTGCCGTTCGCCGTCAGCGGCAGCCGCTCCAGCACCACAATCGCAGACGGAACCATGTAGTCCGGAACGCTGCGCCCAATCTCCGCCCGCAGCCCCGCCGCATCGATCACCGCTCCCGGCCGCGCCGACCACATAGGCCACCAGACGCTTGCCCGCCGCCCCGTCCTCCCGCGCCACCACCGCCGCCTGCGCTACCCCCGCACCCCCCGGCACAGCGCCGCCTCGATCTCCCCAGGCTCAATGCGAAAGCCCCGCAGCTTGATCTGATCGTCCGCCCGCCCGATGAACTCCAAGCACCCCATCGGCCCCGCCACCGCGCCAGGTCGCCCGTGCGGTACAGCCGCCCCCCAGCCCGCCCAAACGGATCGGCGATAACCCGCTCCCCCGTCAGCCCCGGCCCGCTTCACATAGCCGCGCGCAAGCCCCGCACCCCCTATGTAAAGCTCCCCGACAACCCCAATCGGAACAAGCCCCAACCCACCGTCCAATACATAAACCTGCGTGTTCGATATCGGTCGCCCGATCGGGACCGAGACTTCGATGCCGGCCTGCCGCGTCACCAGGTGGCATGCGCTGAATGTCGTTGCCTCGGTCGGGCCATAGCCGTTGATCAGTTGGCAGCCGTCGAGGGTTTCATTCACATGGCGCACGTGAGACGCGGATAGGACATCGCCGCCCGCCAAAAGATTGGTGACGCCGGCAAGCGCCGTGATGTCCTCGTCGACGACCTGGTGAAAAAGCGCGGCCGTCAGCCATAGCGTGCTGATCTTCGTTCCGACGATGACCTGCTTGAGCGTCGACAGATCAATATCGCCAGGCGGATAGATGACGAGCTTGGCGCCGCTAAGCAGCGCCCCCCAAAATACCAAGGCGGAGGATTCAAAGCTCAGCGGCGCTAGATGGAGGATCACATCATCGGCTGACTTTCTCGCCGAACGATTTCGCACGTCAATTGCCGGATCAAGTGTCTACGGGTTGGTCGAGCAAATACCCACGCCAGTTGGCAATGCACCGGTACCGGATCCGTCGATCGCGGCAAAGGTGTGGTCCTACCGCCTGTATTTCCGGCAGGAGACTGGCGACAATTTAGTAAGGCGGGGCGATATCGTCAAACTCAGGAATGACTTTTACCTGATTGTCTCTGCAGATTGCGACTTAGGTTACTTTTGGAAGAAAAACCTCGGGATCATAAACGCTGTTTCTTTACACGATTTACACCAAAGCAATGCCACTTTGAAGGAACGACGACGCTTTGCGTGGACGCGAAGAAACTTAGCGAAAGAAAAATGAGCAGCTTGCTCGCGCAGATAGGCGACCTTTCCGAAGGCCCATTTGTATTGCCCTTCGTTCCATTCAGCGGTGGGACGAAAAATTTTGTTGCCATTCCGAAGGAGCTGTTCTCAACAAGAATTCCTTTACCTGAATCCTTAAATGGTCTCACCCTCAAGCAGAAGGCGAAAGAACCAATGAGATATACACATTGGAATGGTGCAGAAAGGCTATGTACGGTATCCGAACCTTTCCTCACACCGGTTATTCAGCATGTCTTAAATACTCTGGGGGAGACGGTGTGCCGGACTACCCGGATCACATGAAGGATATTCTCAAGAAAATTCTCGACGAATTCGGTGCCACCCCGACGGCCGTGGCACCCATAACAGTTGTGCCGGAACCAACACCGGCCCCAATTCAGAAACCGCAGGCTGCTGTAACGACTGCAAGACCGCAAGGGTCGAATATCGCAGACGCGCTCCCGGAAGCATTGCCCGTTGAACCTGCTGTGCCGCACGTAACAGTGGCCCCACCTACAGAACCGCAATCATCGCCTGAGGTGCAGAATGAATAAATATTTCGCTATAGATCTCTTTTCAGGATGCGGTGGACTATCCGAAGGACTGCGCAGCGCCGGGTTCGATGTAGTTGCAGCCTTTGACAATGACGCAGATTCAATTGCAGCTTATAATTGAATTATCCCGATACGAAGGTGTTTGAGGGAGATATTCGCGACGTGAACACCGCCGATATCAGAAAGCTGCTCGACGGGAAGCCCCTGGATTTCTTGCTGGCTGTCCGCCGTGCCAAGGCTTTTCCTCAATGAGGAGGCTCAATAAAAAACGCAGCAAAAGGGATTCCAGGAACAACCTTGTTTTGGAATATCTCCGCTTTGTTGAAGAACTCAAACCCGTTACCATCATGATGAAAATGTGCCCGGCTTGGTAAATTACAGGCTATTCAAGCGAGTATTCGGAGAACTCCAGCGGTTAGGGTATAAGCCGAAAATGCAGCTGGTCAGAATTAGGAATACGGCGTACCGCAGCGGCGCAGGCGCCTGGTTTTAGTCGGCTCACTACTTGGAAATTTAGAAATTGCTAAGCCGACTGGAGAAAGAATTAGCGTAAGGGATGTCATCGGACAGCTAGAGGCACCATCAAGAACGAAAGATCCGGTGCACAGGATTGTTAAGGTTCACACCCCTGAGGTGATGAAACGTATAAGAGCAACTCCAAAAGACGGCGGGAGCCGGGCCGATGTACCGGAATTTGAACTCGTCTGCCACAAAGATGAAAAGATTGGGTTCCGGGACGTGTACGGCCGAATGCGATGGGACGACTACTCCCCGACGATAACAGGCGGATGCCTCAATCCTTCGAAGGGGAGGTTTATTCATCCACAGAAGAACCGTGCGATCACCGCCAGGGAGGCGGCACTCTTACAGACCTTTCCCAGAACCTACAAGTTCTCGGCGGATATTTCCAAGACGTCAATCGCGCTCATGATCGGCAACGCACTACCTCCGAAATTTAGCTATATACAGTCAGCAAACGTTATGAACCATCTGAAGGAAACGCTCGAATACGGCGGCTCCTAATGTGCCATGGACTGCGCCCGTTCCGAGCGGCTGTCTTAATTGTCGAGATCGGGATAACCGGCACCTAGCATTCTTGTAAACCAGTTTCCGCCGCGCTCGACAATTCTTTCGCCATTGGCCAACACTTCAAATTGTCCGGTCTTGCCGGGAGTGACCACGGCATCGATGCCGAGCCGCTCTTAATGAGGGTCGCGAGACTCGCGACCTTGGCTTTGTTGTTGAGTCATGTCGGGCAGGAACGTATCTCGATTTTCATGCTGTTCTCCCACCTAAGTTTACATGAATCGGCTGCGGGCGTTCTGGTGGCCTCCGCTGTGTGTCACCTCAGTCTAGAGGGCGACACATCACCGTGAAGTTGCAAGTGTGCAGGGGCCTAAGCCAATATTTGTAGCGCTTTTCCGCACGACTAAAAGTCCTGCCCTGCTACAAACTGAGAGTTCACATCGGAACCGTGTTGCAATTAGCTCGATGTTGTAAACGTTCCACCTTGAGCAAACTCGTCCCTGATAGATCATGTCAAGCAATGGCCACGTTCTATGTGAAGCTTAGCTGCAGCTTTTCACCCGAATCCGGGCAAATCGCCTTTGCAGCAAGCTGACTCTGAAACTTTTGAGATCACTGCTGTTCTCAGACGGCCATGGCTGCGGCCTTTTGGGTCTTTATGTTTTCATCTTTTTGCTTTGCGGATGCTACCCGCACGAAGTGGGAAAGGGCTGCGCTTATGTAGGAATTTGCGCGGCGGATGAAGACTGTTGGGACAATGGAGTGCTGGCCCGAAAATTTATGCAGAGAGAGTTTCGTTTTATAGACAGACTCCTCAATCACACGTCTGGGAAGCAGGGAAATCCCTAAACCTGCACTTACACAGCCGAGAATTCCTTCCAGAGTGCCGAGTTCTATCTGGCGGATGGAATTCACTCCCAGGTTGGTCAGAAAGGCTTCCACATAACTGCCGGTATGAGCATCCGGTCCTGAACACCAGAATTCGAACTTCGCTCATATCGCGAAGCGAGGCTTTTCCACGAAACGATGTGGGACCTACCAACACAAGTTCCTCGCTCCATATCTCGTTTTCTTCCAGATTTTCCTGGCCAGTCATGCCGCCTACGAACGCGCCATCAAGCCGGTGATCGAGCACCTGGTCCCTGAGTTCGCGGCTGGTGCCGGTTCGCAGTATCACCTCAACATCAGGAAAAAGCTCGGAATAGCGGATGAGAATGGAAGGGAGCCGAACGGCAGCGACCGTCTCCAGAGTGCCAATCCTGAGAATGCCACTGACTTTGTTCGGCTGCCGGGTCCCAACTGAGCTGGCAGCGTCTTCCATGATTTGTCTGGTACGCACCGCAAACGGGAACAGGGCCTCACCTGAAGAAGTTAACGAGACGCCACGGCTGTGACGGCTGAGAAGTTCCGTTCCAAGCTCGTCTTCCAGGCGCTTGATTCGTTTTGTGATGTTGGATTGAACTGTGTTCAGAATCTGGGCAGCACGAGTCAAGTTCCTGGTTTCGGCTACAACTTCGAAGCACCTCAGGTCTACGGATTCCATAATTGTGTTCCTTCAAAATTATGACATCTCAAAAAGTGATGATGAGTTGCTATTGCCATGATATTCAGAGATGCAGGGGATGGTCAATCGAGCACGAGCATTCAGAACTTCTTCGGAACGGGGTGACGACATTGAATGCTGAAAATATTGCGTGCCATCACGAAAAGGGATGGCGGCATCAATGAAAATCATTTTACGGGCATACGAATCTTCGAGAGACTCGAGACATGGAATGATACAGACTGTGCAAGGTCAAAAAGAGGTATGGATGGCAATATCATTGTCGAATCTATGCATCGGTGAAGAGCGTGTGTGAGAACTCGATTTGGTGGTCACAGCACCATGCAATTAAGAGTGTGCAGAGGCTGAAGCCCAATGTTTATGCGCCTTTACGGCACGGGGTAAACTCGTGCCCTGATATTTGTGTCGTCAACCTACCGCAAACTCTAAGTTCTCACACACGCTCTAAAGTCCAATATTGATGCGGGCTAAACGCTTACCGCCTGGACGCTGCGAGCTGAGTGCATAGGTCCTTCGGTTTTGCCAGCTCAGGAGGACGTGGCGCGGGCCGGATGATAGTACAACAACTGTTTGAAGAATTATAAGATCGTGTTTACTGGATCTGAGGTATGTATGCCTATTCGCAACCGTCTTACTGAACTGCTAGACATTTCTTCTCCAATCATCCAAGCACCCATGGCGGGCGGTGGTGATACCGCAAAGCTGGTGTCGGCAGTATCGGGTGCAGGGGCCATCGGTTTTATTGGCGCGTCATACCTTACACCTGAGCAGATCATCGAGCGCGGCCGGGAGATACGGCAGCAGACTTCGCATCCGTTCGGGATCAACCTTTTTGCTCCGCTTCCAGCGCCAATGGCTGAAGAGGCCGCTATAGCGAAGGCCATGGAGAGAATCGCTCCTTATTTCGAAGAGCTTGGGCTTCCATTGCCGACGCCGCCGAAAGTTCCGGCTTCGAATTTCAATGACCTGCTGGCGGCGTCGCTCGAAACCGGCGCCTCTGTGTTCAGCGTTGCATTCGGATTGCTGCCGCCTGGCGCTGTGCAGCAAATCAAGCGGCGGGGGATGCTGGTCGCCGGAACCGCCACCACAGTGAAAGAAGCGCAAGCGCTGGTTGATCAAAAAGTGGACGCTGTGATTGCACAGGGCAGCGAGGCAGGAGGACATCGCGGAACCTTCGCTGTCCCATTCGAATCAGGAATGATTGGATCCATGGCGCTGATTCCTCAAATCGTGAGCGCGGTATCAGTTCCGGTGATCGGCTCGGGCGGCATTATGGACGGACGCGGTATTGCTGCCGCGCTTGCGTTGGGCGCGTCGGCGGTCCAGATGGGAACGGCGTTTCTGACATGTGAAGAAGCGGGCATTGCGCGGGCATACAAGGACGCCATTCTGCAAAGCACCGAGGAACAAACTCAGGTTACGCGTGCGTTTTCGGGGCGGCCTGCACGCGGAATCCAAAACCGCCTGCTACTCGACTATCAGGGCAGACCCGAGAGCATCCTGCCATTTCCACTGCAAAACACGCTGACCCGGCCATTGCGGGCTGAAGCTACGAAGCAGAACCGGGCAGAGTATCTTTCCCTGTGGGCAGGACAGGGAATCCGGATGGCGCGGCGCACATCGGCGGCAGAACTAGTCAAGCACTTGAATATGGAACTTGAACAGGCGCTCGATACTCTCGAAGCTCTCAGAGGTTAGAGACACTGATGCCATTTAGTAAGTGGGTAATTTTGTAATTGGGTAATTTTGTAATTGGGTAATTTCAAAGCCCTGGCAACTCCCGGTATTTACCCACTTACTCAATTACCCGATGCTTAAGTCGTGCTGGAAGTTGCAGCAGCGAGTGCGGCATCGACCGTACCGGCCGCGCTGATCGTGACTGTCTTTCCCCACAGTTGCAGGAGCGCGTTCATGTCGCCGTTGAACTTGTCGCGATCGCACGGGCCTATGCCTTGTACCTGGTGGGGTGCGTCTCCGTGCGTACCGTCAGTGTATTGCCACAACGTATATTGCTTCCAATTGGGTGGTATAGATGGCGTGGAGCGGTATTCCGCCCACCATAACCAGCAATTGGCCAATACCGGATCGGTTCCGCCTTGCAGCGCTTCTTTCAGGAAGCTGCCGCCATACAGGCCGGGAAAGCGCTGAAGCCGGTCATGAATGGTGGTTACGAATTGCCGTGCCTGATCGAGCGTCATAGTGTTTCCTTTGTTCTCTTCGAAGTCAAGCACGATCAGCGTCTGGGAGTCGGGCTGCACAACATCAAGAAAGCGTTGGGCCTGGCTCGCGCCGTCACCAGCAGCGGTGCCGAAATGGTAGGCGCCCCATAGCAAACCGGCGTCCAAAGCCCTCTGTTTGCGCCCCGCGTAGGAAGGATCGGTAAAAGTCATGCCTTCCGTGGCCTTGTGGAATATGCCTACAACGCCATCGTTTTTGGCAGCGGCGAAGTTCACGTTGGAGTTGTTATGGGAAAGATCAATTACGACATTCAGCGGTGTACCTGACATTGGCAACTCCTGCTTTGTATATAACGGCATATGCGGGTGCATTCCCCACGCTATTCAGCCATTTATTTCCCGGCGCTCAGGACGATAATTGTTGAGCAGCTTTCTTATGATAGTGAGCCGAAGCGGGATTTCGTTACAAAGTTTTTGGACACAAAAGAAGCTGACTTCCGGGAAGCTGATGTATTTACCGTATTCTGGCTGGTGAGCGAATGCAGTATTCTGTGCGCGCATGTCTACATTGATTGTGCGAGCGAAGTCTTACGCTGCTGTGGTTATCGTTTTGCTGCTGCATTCCTGGAGGGCGGCCATTGCCGATAATGTCCAGTACAGCCCGGTTTCGCGTCAGGTCATCGAATCCCGCCTGGGCAGGTATGGTGGCAACAACAAGCAACGGGAAGCGACCCTCAAGCAGATGTTTATGGAAGCGGGTTGCGACGAGCAGCATATCTCAGAACAACCCGTCAAAGAATCGAGCCAGCCCAACGTGATCTGCACGCTGCCGGGCGCTTCGGACAAGGTCATCATCGTTGGAGCGCATTTTGATCGTGTGCCAGAAGGCGATGGAGTAGTTGACAACTGGAGCGGTGCGTCTCTTTTGCCTTCGCTCTACGAGGCGATAAAAATCGCGCCACGCAAGCACACCTATATTTTCATTGGGTTTACAGATGAAGAAAAAGGCGAGATCGGTTCCCACTACTATGCCCACAAAATGACAAAAGAACAGGTCGCCGCAACCGATGCAATGGTGAACATGGATACGCTCGGTCTGGCGCCCACCGAAGTATGGTCGAGCCACTCTGACAAGCGCTTGTTGAGGATAATGTCGTTTGTCGCGAAGCAAATGAATCTACCCGTCACCGGTATGAATGTAGAGCAGGTCGGCAGTACAGATTCAGAGCAGTTCGCCGACCGCAAGATTCCCAGCATTACCATTCACTCGCTGACTCAGCAGAGCTGGAATGCGAAGATCCTTCACACATCCAGCGATAAGCTTTCTGCTATGAAGCTCGACCAATACTACGAGACCTACCGGCTGGTGGCAGGCTACATCACTGTTCTCGATCAGGTTCCCGACGCTCAGGACGATAGCCGCTGAGCAGCTTTGTTACTCTGCGATGGAGGTATGGTCGTGTACGATCTTCCATCCTGTTGATGGGATTCTCTTGAAGATCAGCGTGAACAGGCCATGTGGCTGTTTGCCGTTGGACATGGTGAGCCGCCATTTTCCAGTCACTACCGCCGACTTTGCACTGAGCAGATCAATGTTCAAGTCCTGGAATTCAAGCTTGCCCATCTCGTTGCCCTTGCTTTGATAGCGCTGCTGGTAGCGTTGCAGGGTGAGTTCCCATCCTTTGGTTACGGTTCCGCCTGAAAAGAAGGTCAGGTCAGGGGAATGCCAGTATCCGGCCATAAAGCCTTCAAGGTTGCCGTGGTTCCAGGCTTCGACCTGGGTGGTCAGCAGGCGCCTGATGCCTTCCTGCATCCCTTCACTCTTCTGGTCTTTGCTTCTGCCTCCGGCCTGGTCTTCACTTTTGGCTTGGGCTGCGCTTCCAGCCTGAGGGGCAGCGTCATTATTCTTGTGCTGTCCCTGGCTTTGGGTGGGGCTGGCTGCCGCGGCGGCCTGGGCGCTGGCAACAGCCAGACGGCGACTGGATGGCAGGATAAGTGCAATATTCAACAGGCAGATCAGGGCAAAACCTTGATTCAACATGGGCAGCATTGTACGCCGTGTCAGAAAACCAGAGTAGTTTTTACACGGGCCATTCTTACCATGCCCAATCTAGGGTATAACAAGGAGCATACCTCAGTATGACCTTTCGTTGACCGAATAGCGGAATTGAGGTATTTTTCGACACACAGGGATTCTGTCCTTCCGGACATAATTCTGTGGCAAGGCTGCCACTTTCCATCTCCCCCAAGATTCAAAGCAAGCCAGCGCCGTAGGACCACGGAGCAGACGCCGTAATGTCTTTACAACGAGTCGGCAGGTACGAAATTGTGAGCGAGTTGGGGCGGGGCGCCATGGGAGTGGTGTACAAGGCCCTCGATCCGACTATTGGACGCACCGTGGCTCTCAAGACCATGCGTCTCGACGTGCATGGACTCGAGTCTGACGATGTTCTGCGCCGCTTCAAGAATGAAGCCCGGGCCGCCGGAGTTTTGAATCATCCGAATATCGTAACCATCTATGACGCGGGCGAGCAGGATGGCACCTTCTACATGGCCATGGAGTACATGGAAGGCACCACGCTGCATTCGTTGCTGGCGCAGAATCGCGTCCTTCAGCCGGAACAGATCATCCAGATTTCGCGGCAGGTGTGCAAAGGGCTCGACTACGCGCACTCGCATCGCATCATTCATCGCGATGTAAAGCCGGCCAACATCATGCTTACGCCCGATGGCACCGTGAAAATCATGGACTTTGGCATCGCCAAGGCGGGCGGCAGCATGACCAGTACGGGCCAGGTGCTGGGCACTCCGAATTACATGTCGCCGGAGCAAGTCAAAGGCAAGATGCTTGACGGGCGGTCCGACCTGTTCAGCTTTGGCGTGCTCTTGTACGAGATGGTCACAGGCGAAAAGCCTTTCGTGGGACAGAACGTAACCACCATTATTTATAAGATTGTCCACGAGAGCCCTATTGCCCCGCGCGATCTGGATGTGACCATCCATCCGGGATTGAGCGCGGTAGTCACCAAATCGCTGTCCAAGTCGCCGGAAGATCGCTACCAGTCCGGAGCGCAACTGGTACACGATCTTGAGAATTACAAAGCCGCCGGAACCAGCCTGAGCTCCACCATGGTGCTGAATGCCGCCCAGAACGAACAGACGCAGATGCTTTCTACGTCTACCGTAGGGGGAGGGACAGCGGCGGCCCCGGCTATGGGCCGAATTGCATCTCAGGAGCGGCCACCCACTACGGCCATGGTTAGCCGTGCGCACAGTTGGATAGAAGTGGCCTTTCTCGCAGTCTTAATGGTTGCTGCCGCGGTGGGCGGCTTTGGCTACTACCGCTATCGCATGGCTTTAAAGGTGGAGCAGGCCGCTGTTGCCCGGCAGCAGGCTGACCAGCAACTTGAGGCCAGGCTGCGTGACCAGCAGGTAGCTGCCAGCATGAAAGAAGAAGCTGCGGCACAAAACGAGACCGCCGCAACAGAACCAGCCAAACCCGAAAAAGAACCTGTGAAGCCCGAGGCTGAAGCCCCAAAGACCAAACCAGCAGCGATCTCACCCAACAAGGTTTTCAGCCATCAGGGCGAGCTGCGTTTCACTTCGGTGCCTGACGGAGCGAAAGTCGAAGTTGATAGCTGGACGGAACCGAACTGGATCACTCCTTTTCGCGCTTCGAATCTGGCTGCCGGCACGCATACAGTCGTTTTCTCGCGCGCCGGCTACATCCAGGAAAAACGCAACGTGACGGTGGCTGCGGGCAAGAGTCTGCCGGTGAGTGTGCAATTGAATCCGGCAACTTCCAGGGTGACCATAAGAAGCATTCCCCTGGGAGCCAGCATTCTTGTTGATGGCCGGGATACCGGGAAGACGACTCCTGCCGAACTCACGATGGAAAAAGGCGAGCACACGCTTTCGCTGCACCTGCGCGGATTCAAAGATGTGAGCACCACCGAAACACTGGCCGAAGGCCAGTCGCTGACCTATTCGCCAGTCATGCAGCAGTTACAGATGCAATCTTTACCGCGGCAGAATTTCTGGCACAAGGTTTTTGGCGGAAACGACGCGGTAGAAGCAGGTAAGGGCATACTTCAGGTTCGCACCCAGCCTGAGGGAGCTACGATTATCGTCCACGGCAAGATTGCTGACGACAAAACCAATGCGCGCCTTGCGGTGGACCCCGGCACCTATGATCTGGTGCTGAAGATGGAAGGGTATAAGACTGTAACCAAGACGGTGAACATCCCCAAAGGTCAGACGCGCAACATTGACGAAACTCTGGAACGGCAGCCCTGAGCCATGTCCCGCCTGATCATCTCTTCGCCTGACGGCAAGAAGGGCATTCTCGAACTTCACAAGCCGGTAGTCACCATTGGACGCGGCAATGCCAACGATCTGGTGCTCGCCGACAGCAGCGTGAGCCGCTTCCATGCCGTAGTTAAAGTCAGCCACGGTATGGTGAGAATTGCCGACCGTGGCAGCACCAATGGCGTGGTGCTGAACGGATCGCGCATCCAGGAAGAATCTGAGCTGAAGAACGGCGATGTTGCCCAGCTTGGGCGTTACGAATTACGGCTGGAGACGTTCGACGAAAAAGGGCTGCTGATCCGCAAGGCCGACATACCTTCCACAGTGAATCACATCATTCGCGGGGGCGCGGCGCGTGCCGTATTGCCAGACAAAATCAACATGGCCGACAGCGCGATGAGTGAACTGGCAAAGCGGGTAAAAAAGCTGGAGCACGAAAACTACCTGCTCACTGTGCTGTACGACGCCGGAAAGGCGTTGAATGGAAAGCTCTCGATTGACGATATAGGCCAGCAGGTGATTTCGCTGGCCTTTCGCATGCAAGGCGTGGAGCGCGGTTTCGTGATGGTGTTCGATGAATCAGGGCAGGTTTCGCGCCAGAGTGAAGTTCGTTACCGCAACCCGCAGAACGCAGCCAACCAGCCCATTATTCTGAGCAGTAGCGTGCTGGAACTGATCCGCAAAGAACAGCAGCCTATTCTGATTGAAGATGTGATTTCTGATGAGCGCTTTCGCGGCAGCGAGAGCATTCGCATTTCCGGCCTGCGCTCCGCAATGTGTGCGCCTCTGCTGGGAACTGACCGCCTGTTCGGAATCCTCTATGTGGATAATCTCGAAAAGAGTTCCGCATTTACCCAGGACGAACTCAATGTTTTCGCATTGATGGCAGCCCAGGCAGGAGCGGCCATTGATAACGCCATGGCCCACCAGAAGATCGCCCAGCAGGCGTTGCAGCGTTCGGCGCTGGAGCGGTTTCTTTCGCCGGAAGTCGCGGAGATGGTGGTGGCCAACCCTGATATCCGGCTGGGCGGCGTGAACCAGGAAGTTACGGTGATGTTTGCCGACATTCGTGGCTTCACGCCCATGAGCGAAAACCTTGAGCCGGAACGCGTGGTTGAGATTCTGAATGAATACTTCACACGCGTAACCGATGTGATCTTCGATTTCGGCGGCACGTTGGATAAATACATTGGCGATGCAGTCATGGCAGTCTTCGGCGCGCCTATCTCCAAAGGCCATGATGCCGCCAATGCCGTTCATGCGGCCATTCAGATACAAAGACTATTGATTGAGCTGAACCGTGACGCCGCTGTCCGCCGCTGGCCTGAACTGCGCGTGGGCATTGGCATCAATAGCGGGCTGGTGACGGCCGGCAATATAGGCTCGCCACGACGGCTGGATTACACGGTGATCGGCGATACGGTAAATACGGCATCCAGGCTCATGTCCAACGCTGCCGCCGGACAGATTCTTATCTCCCGCTCTACCGCTGAAGCAATCGGCAAATCCTGCGAACTGACGTCATTGCCGGCCCTGACCGTAAAAGGCCGCTCCGAACCAGTGCAGATCTTCAGCGTCACATGGGCTGATCCTGCTATGCGTCCAACACGGGCTAAAACGGTTAGAAATTCGGGATAGTTTGTTTCTGTAGAGCCGTTCGGATGGTGCGGCCCGCAAAAGATCATAAAGCGAATGTAACCTTAGCGTCAGATTGTTCTAATGAGTGCGCTCCGCTCCAAAAGAAGGAGCTGAGCGCGGGCCTTCGGCAGAGCGGAAGAAATCTTTCCCATTCCTTTCCCGGCATTCCGCTTCCCAAAATGCGCACAAAACGCGCATTCGGGAAGCTCCATGGCCGGGCTACTTTCGGCCGTCCTGCCGAACTGGAGTTTCGTTAGTCCATCTTTCGTCCCCCACTACAGGGTTTGGGTCAGGCGCAATTGTGATCGGAAAACAAGTTTCGCGTGTCCGGCGATTTGGTCGCTTACTCGTTTCACCCAGCCCTTCGGGCCGGGCTAACCCTCTTGTTGCGCGTCTGGCTTTCAGCTTCAGTTTTAGATCGTCCACGATGTACTTGCGGCTTGCCAGCTTCAAGAACGGGCAAGCCGCATTGAACTCGATCTATTTCGGTGTTCCTGATCCGCTGCCTTTTTTGTCATTGACGCTGGATTTACCTTTATCTGCGGCTGAGCCTTTCGAGTCTGCCGAACGCTTGGCAATGATCTGGCCAGAGATCTTGTCGTAGGTGGCTTTGGGAACGATTTTGCGCGTGAGCAGGTCGCGCTTGGTGTTGTAGGGGCGCCCATCAATGATCTTTTGCGAGTAGGCATCGCCGACTCCAGACAGCGCCTGCAATTCATCTTTGCTGGCGGAGTTGATGTCTACTTTGTCTTTGCTGTCTTTGGTTGCGCTCTTCGCGGTGTCCGCGCTGGAAGTGTCGGTCTTGGTGGTGGCTGATTTCGATTTCTTGCCTTTGCTGGCTGTGCTCGTGTCGGTTTGGGACGAACTGCCGGAAGGCTGAGCTGTCTGGCCAAAGCTCAGGCTGGTGAGCAGCAACACGGCGCACAGCGTCAGACGAACTATATTCTTGTGGACCATAAAAGGATTCTCCTATCCCGATTGAGATGCATTGAACGGGAATAATGTAATGGGGGTGCCGGGAGTCAGGCAAATTGCGCAGCAAGGCAGATCAGAGCTGATAGAGTTCGCGTTGGGCGAGATTGTGTATGCATCTAACTAGACCAAGCTAAAGAGCATATGGGAGCGTCCGATTTCGTGGTTACAGCACCTTCTATTTGCCAATGAGCATTTTGGTTTATTGCGAGCTTTGTGCCGCCCCGGTGCGGGGCTCCCATTTCTTCTAACTGACTTTTCTCAGGGCTTGCGCCGCTGGGCTAACATATGCCGCCCCGTCTCGGGCAGTTCTTATGAAAGTAAGTGCATCAGGGGATATTTAGACGAGGTTCAACGCGGCATGGCTTGAAGCCGTGCCGTTCAAGCAAGACTTTCCCGCAAGTCGAAAGAGGCCTGCCTTGATACAAAACTATCGAAATGCTAAGACTTATGCGCGGCGACGGCCGGTGGGTTCTTTCTTTTCTTCCCAGGCGGGTTTCGGTCTTTGGGATTCAGGCAGATCACGCCCTTTTACCCGATCATAGACATAGCGGTCGCTCACCGTGCCAAGCGACTCGTTGTAGAGGCTGATAGCGCCCATGGCTTCCCGCAGCTCTTCTGAGAACTCGTGGATAGCTTTCAAGTGGTCGGCGGTGGCTGGAACTTCGCTTTTGGTGGTCTTTAGAAACTTCTGGTAGCCCTTATCAATCAGTCGCGAGATTTCGCCGCCAATCAGATATCCAGGACGGGCAAAGAGACGGGGAGTGCCGTCGTCTGCCTTTTCAATGGCCGCCGAAACATTCTGCTTCTTCAGAAAGATGCGGTTCTGCGTGCCGGGTGCATCCAGTATGTCGAAGCTGTGTTCACGAAGCCAGTTCACGGCTTCATCGTAAGTACGTTGACTCTGTTTCTTTGCCATTAGTCACCTGCGCGATTCGATTACCAGTTCCGTCCCGCTGTTGCCTCAAGATTTCAGTGGGAATCCGATACTCTCGCACATACGGGCAGATTTCAGCAACATTACGGGTGGGCAGCCAGCCACCCCCGCCGTATGGGGTTACCTCTCTTAAGGCAATAAGTCCTAAAAAACTCGTATTCAGAGATGTTTTGGTTGAGCAATTCTGGATTTCGAAGCATAATCTTCGCCGACATTGCCCAGTTTATTCCGTCAGGAGATCCGTCCTTTGAAACAATTTTTAAAGTACGCCCTAATTTGTCTTGTTTGGGTTAGCGCCGCTCAAGGACAAACGTTGGAAACCCGTCCCGCTGCTGCACCGGTTAATTCGTCAGCGCCAAGAGCGCTGGCCAACAATGAAGCTAGTTATGTGAAGCTTCGCAATATTCATGTGGGGACAGAAGCTATCCATGTGAAGGACTTTACTTTGAAGAAGGATGCCGGCATCTTCGTCTTTAAAAGCGGAGTATTTCATCTGCTGGAGCCAGTGAACGGCAAGATTACGGGCGCAGTCTTCAGCGGTGAAGCCACCTTTGATCTGACGCCGCCGATTGCGGTGGAACAGCGCTATCTTTCCATTCTGACCAAAGGGCAGCCTTTTCAGGAGCAGTTCGGCGGTGCGCTGTTGCGATTCACCGATGGAACCGAAGAAGAAATCAGAAAAGCGGCAGTTACGGATGCAGCGCCTGATAGTGGGGAAGGCAACAGCATTCTGGGTGATGTCCAGCAGCAGCTCAGGAAAAAATTGAAGACCAACGTTGATGTGCGCCTGCTGGAAGACGTGCTGAGTTCCCGCAAGGGCGGCAAGTTCGTGGCTTTCATCAAAGGCCGCCATTACAGCGACAAGCTGATTTACGATGTGGACTCGGAAGGCGCGCCTACATTCAAGCCGGCGGACATCGAAATCAAGCCAGAAGAGATATCTTTAACAATTTGGGATGACAACCACCTGGGTGTGTGGGCAGCCTTCCACTTTTCGAACGAATACAAGACCGGGGCTGCCAATAGCGATGAGCAGAACTCTCCGTTCAACATCGGGCAGCAGAAGCTGGACGTCAGTATTAACAAGACTGCGTTTCTTAACGGAACCGCCCAGGCCACTGTCACCGCTTTGCAAGACGGAGTCCGGGTACTCGGCCTCAATCTGTTCCCAACTCTGCGCGTGGATTCAGTAACGGGTGATGGCGGCCAGCAGCTTTCCTTTATCCAGGAAGACAAAGATCACGATGCCGATTTTGCCGTGGTTCTGCCCCGAGAACTCAAAAAGGGTGAGACTTACACCATTACCACGCGATATGGGGGCAAGGATGCTGTTCTCAGTGAGGGCAACGGCAATTACTATCCGGTTGCGCGCGATGACTGGTATCCAGGGCTAGGCTTCGGAGCTTACTCCAAGTTCGACATGACGTTCCGGGTTCCCAGGGGCATGCAGATGGTAGCGACAGGCAAGCTGGTGCACAGTCTAGATGAAGGTGGAGAAACGATCACCGAATGGACGACTGATGTGCCGCAGGCCGTAGCCGGCTTCAACTTCGGCAAATTTAAGCGCGATGAAGGCAAGCCTTTTAAGCAACCTTACGTGCTGGAGACCTTTGCCAACCCTGATCCTCCAGACGTAGTGAAGCAGATTCAGCACATGGGCGATGAACAGACGCCAGGCCTGACTCCCCACATCTCAGAGTTCAGCACCTTAGGCAACATGAATACGGTTGGTTTAATGAAAAAGGCCATGGGCGAGGCCCAGCTTGCGGTAGAACTCTATACCGACTACTTTGGCGAAGCGCCATACAAGCGGCTGGCCATGACGCAGCAGACTGCGTTCAGCTATGGCCAATCATGGCCGGGTTTGGTCTACTTGCCGATTACCTATTTCTTTGACAGCACCACCCGCCACCAACTGGGCATGGGTGACGCACACGGCTATTTCAAGGTAGTCGGACCGCACGAAATCGCCCATCAGTGGTGGGGACACATGGTCGGATTCAATTCCTACCGCGATCAGTGGATGAGCGAAGGCTTTGCCGAAATGTCGGCATCTCTGTTTCTGGAAAAGTTTTACACCCAGCATGGCCTGGACGATTACCACAAATTCTGGACTGATGAGCGAACTCTGCTGATCCAGAAAAACAAGGAAGGTAAACGTCCCATTGACGTTGGCCCTGTAACTCTGGGCTACCGTCTTTTGAACGCCCGCAGTGGATTCTCGATTCCGCGCAGTCTCATTTATCCCAAGGGCGCTTACGTTTTGCAGATGGTCCGTTTCATGCTCCGCGACGAGAGCGGCCCCGATCCTGACGTCCATTTCAAGGCCATGATGCGCGACTTTACCCACGCTTACGCCAACCGCATCGCCAGCACCGAAGATTTCAAGGCAGTGCTGGAAAAATACATGACGCCCGACATGGATATTGACGCCAATCACAAGATGGACTGGTTTTTCAACCAGTACGTCTACGGCACTGAATATCCCACGTACCACTTCGATCATTCTTTCAGCACCGACGCCAACGGAGATGTGGTGCTCAAAATCAAGCTGACTCAGTCTGACGTGAGCAAAGATTTCGCCATGCTCATTCCGCTGTATCTCGAAATGAACAATGGCCGCGTGGCGCGGCTGGGTTCAGCCCGACTGATCGGCAATAACACCTTCGAGCAGTCGATTCCGCTCAGAGGGCTGAAAGAGAAACCCAAACGGGCGGTGATTGCCTATTACGACGACGTGCTGGGCAATATCGAGAATGGAAAGTGAGGAAGAATCGGGGGATCGGTGCATCGGGTGATCTGGTGATCTGTAAAGAATCGGTGGATCCGGGATATCGGTGCATCGGAAATCCCTTAAGCGTCTGGGCACAATATCTTGCATTCCTCGAAGTACTGAGCCAGGAGCTAAAGGCCAGAAGCCAAGAGCCAAGAGCAATATAAAACCGGCAGCCTATTCTCCCCCGAGATTTTCGGCTGCCGGTTTTAAAGTCCTCCGTGAGAAGCAGGAGAACCAGGCCGCTCATCTGCTTCGGCCAAACTTATCGTTATCAAGCAAAACTTATCGTTATTGAAGAAGATGCCGTGAGACCGTTACTCAGGTCAACAACAAAGCTGGCCGCGTATTTACTTAGTCGGTAACTAAGTAGGCGCGTGCAGCCGACCCGGACTGATGTATACTGACGCCGATTCAGTAACGGGGCGCTTTATTACGTTTATTCAGCCCCGTAAAAAGCTGTGGGGGCAGCTTTTATTCCAGGGTACTGCAAGATCCGAATTCCTTGCTTAATACCTTGACCGGCCACCCGGTAGGGAGGTCCTTATGGACCTGTTTCTTATCCGTATCGTATTTATTGCAGTTGTAGCCGTTGCTTGTTACGAGCTCCAGCCGTTCGGATTATCAAAATTTCCTGCCTCTCTTGCGGGGCTGGCAGGAATCGGCATTGGTCTGATTGTGGTGGCGTTCGAAGCGCGGCTTCGCGTCGTGAGCCTGAAGCGGTTGATAGGCGCAGTCATTGGCAGCATTCTGGGGATTTTAGGCGCCTACCTGTTCAGTATCGTGATCCGTAACAGCATCCAGCATGACAGCACGCAGCGATTTTTGCAGCTCATGGTCATGCTGCTCATGTCTTATGTGGGCCTGATCGTGGGCGCCAATAAAGGCGACCTGCTGAACCTGGCGGCCCTGGGCGGAATCTTCGGGGCTGAAAAACAGACTCGCAAGAGCTTCAAGATCCTTGACACCAGCGTAATCATTGACGGCCGCATTGCCGACATCGCAGATACAGGTTTTCTCGACGGCATCCTGGTGATTCCGCAATTTGTTCTGCGTGAGCTGCAATTGGTTGCCGACTCTGCCGATTCGCTCAAGCGCAATCGCGGGCGCCGCGGGCTCGACATATTGCAGCGCGTGCAGAAAATCGTCAACGTCAACGTGCAGATTGTGGAAGACGATTTTCCCACCGTCCGCGAGGTTGATCTCAAGCTGATTGAACTGGCCAAGGTCTACGAAGCCAAGATCATCACTAATGATTTCAACCTGAATAAGGTGGCTCAGCTTCAGGGCGTTGAGGTGCTGAACATCAACGAACTGGCCAATGCCTTGAAGCCCATCGTACTGCCGGGCGAGACCATGCGTGTCTTTATCCTCAAAGAAGGCAAAGAGTACAACCAGGGTGTGGCCTATCTCGACGACGGCACCATGGTGGTTGTAGACAACGCGCGCAAGCTGATCGGCAAGAATGTAGATGTGGCTGTGACTTCGGTGCTCCAGACGACAGCCGGCAAGATGATCTTCGGCAAGTTCGATGAGCGCACGCGGTCCGCAGAACGCATGGAGCCAAAAATCGAAACCGCGAAGCATGAGCTGCGAAAAGCGCAGCCGATTATTGTGGAGTCCACACCGCATTCGCAGACGGAGTAAGTTACAGCCGTTTTTCTGCAAAACGGTCCTTGAAGTTGTGCGTGTCAGTCGAACGACAGGCGGAGAACACCCGGTTCTCCGCTATCTTTTGCATGGATTGAACAGGATTGGTGTCACTGTCACAGCTTCGGATAGGCGCCGTTGTTCTGCTCTGCTGTGTCCTGGCCAGCGGCAGGCCGAAGATGCTGCTGCCTGTTTTCTTTCAACAGGCGCAGGCTGCTTCTTTTGGATATCTGGAAGTCCGGGTACTTGATCCGAACGGCGCCAATGTTCCCGCGAAAATTTCCATTCAGCGCGACAGCCACACGACTGTCTCATCGGGCGAAGCCGCGCCAGGGGCCGCAACGCGATTTCAATTGCCGCCCGGCACTTACAAAGTCATTGTGCAGAAGCAGGGTTTTTATTCCGCTATCGCCGAAAAGGTAACGGTAGTCGCTGCCCAGGTTACGCCGCTGGAAGTGAACCTGCATGATGTTCGCCAGCATTCTGAAGAAGTGGATGTGGCCGCCCAGCCTTCTCCGATTGATCCGCAGCAGACCGCTGCGGTGCAGACCCTGACCGGCGACAACATCATTAACATCCCGTATCCTTCTACCCGCGATTATCGCAATCTGCTTCAGTTCATTCCCGGAGTTATCGCCGACACTGGCGGGCAAATTCATGTCGCGGGCGGCGCCACCCAGCAAACTCAGGATTATCTTGACGGATTCGAAGTCAGCTCGCCCGGTGGCGGATTGGCGTTACGGCTGAATCCGGAATCGCTGCGCAAGATCAATGTCGAAAGCAGCCGCTATTCCGCTCAGTATGGCAAAGGTTCAGCCGGCCTCGCTTCGTTTGACACACAGGACGGCGACAATCAATTTCGCTGGTCGGCTACCGATTTTTTCCCAACATTCCAGACCGTGAAGGGACTTCAGTTCAACAACTGGACGCCCCGAGCCTCGATTTCCGGCCCTATCGCGCAGAACAAGGCGTGGTTTCTGCTTTCGCACGAGGGCGAGTGGGACCACAACGTGGTGAAGGAATTGCCCGAAGGAGGAGACACCAACAATGTGTGGCGCACCGCCGACCTGGGGAAAATTCGATTCAACCCCAGCCGCAATCATGCTCTCACTTTTGAAGGCGTGATCAATATGTTCGACTCCAGCGATACCGGCATTTCGCTTTTCACTCCTGTATCGGTGAGTTCGAACCAGAAATCGGCCCTGCTGGTTCTGGGCGCCAAAGACCAGATGAGTTTTGGCCGGGACAATCTATTTGAATTCGGTGTGGGTACCGTCCATGCAAGATTCACCGAAGTGCCATTGGGTCCGTTGCCGGAAACTTTTCTTCCCACCGGCCAGACCGGCAACTTTTATCGCACCTCTGCCAACTGGTCGGACCGCAAGCTGGCGTTTTCCAATGTATTTTTTCATCCGCTCCAGTGGCATGGGACCCATCAATTGGTTTTCGGCGGAGAGCTTGCGGAGGTACGCTTTCATCAAAATGTAATCCGCAAACCGGTACTGATTATTGATGGCGCAGGCGCATTGAGCCGGGAAATCTCATTCACGGGCGGCGTGCCCTTTACGCTCTCTACAAGTGAGCCAAGTCTCTTCGTGCAGGACCGCTGGTCGCCACTGCGGCGGCTCATTGTAGATGCGGGCGTGCGCTGGGACCGCGATAGCCTGGTGGAAAAGAACATGATTTCGCCACGACTGGGCGGCACTTACCTGCTCAATAAAGACAGCGAAACCAAGTTGAGCGCCGGAGTGGGCATTTATTACGACCGCACCAATTTCGGCCTGCTGGCGCGGCCTCCGCAGGGCGGGCGCATTGACCAGTTCTTTGACACTGTTTTCAGCCCGGTGCCGCTCAGCCAGCAAGACGTGTTTGTGACCTCGTTTACGGCCGATCCTCGTCGGCTTCAGATGCCGCGTTTTGTGAACTGGAGTGCAGGCATTGAGCGCCGCTTGCCCGGCCGCATTTTTGCCCGGCTGGATTACATTTCCCGCACCGGCGAGCATGGCTGGGGATATGAAGGCCTGCTGGGCGGAGTTTCAGTTTTGCAAAACAACAAAGAAGACCGGTATCACGCAGCCCAGATCACCTTGCGGACTGAATTGAAACGCGGTTATCCGGTCATGGTTTCCTACACCCGGTCGCTGGCCCACACCAATGAAGTGTTTGATTTCGGCCAGGACAACACGCTGCTCACGAATTCGCAGATCGCCGGCCCGCAGCCCTGGGACGCTCCGAATCAACTCGTCTCCTGGGGATACCTGCCGCTGCCTTCATTCTGGAAATTCCGCAAGTTCAAATTCGCCTACTCCAGCCTGTGGCGCACTGGATTCCCATTCTTCACTACCGACCAGTTCCAGCAACTGGTTGACGGTCCCGGCGCTCATCGCTTTCCTGACTTCTTCACGTTCAATCCTGCGCTGGAAAAGAAATTCAATTTCCGGGGCTATAGCTGGGCGGCGCGCGTGGGAATTGATAATGTCACCAACAGCCGCAATCCTGCATTCGTGGATAACAACGTGAACTCCCCCACCTTCCTTACGTTTTCGAACCTCGGCCATCGCGCGTTGAATGGAAGAATTCGATTGCTGGGGAGGAACTGAGCTTCGGCGGCGGGCATGTGAGAAGAATCTTTACCGCAGAGGCCGCAGAGAACGGAGAGAGATTGGGGAATTGCCATTGATGCGAAAATTGAAATGCTCTGGTGCGGAAAGCAGAATTGAGCCATGACAATTGGTTCAATTTGGTGTTGATGGAATTATGGCAACTTCTTCCTCTGCGTTCTCAGCGCACTCTGCGGTGAAAACGACTACACAATCTCAGGCTCGGGGGTGGCTTCCAGCAGGGTTCGTGTGTATTCATGTTTCGGATTGACGGTGATTTCTTCTGCCGCTCCCAGTTCCACGATTTCGCCGCGACGCATGACCGCAATGCGATCGGTCAGGTAGCGGACCACCGGCATGGAATGGGAAATGAATAAATAAGTAAGCCCGAATTCCCGTTGTAGCTGCTTGAGCAGGTTCACGATCTGCGCGCCCACGCTTACATCGAGAGCGGAGACAGGCTCATCACACACGATAAATTTCGGACGCAAAATCAGCGCGCGGGCTATGCCGATGCGCTGCCGCTGTCCACCGGAAAATTCATGGGGGTAGCGTTGCATAGCGGTTTCGTCGAGTCCAACCGCGCGCAGCATCTGAAGGGCCTGCTCTCGCAGAGAAGAACGGGAGGGGCGTCCATTCTCGGAATGAATCAGCAAAGGTTCGGCGATGATCTCTTCGATCCTCATGCGCGGGTTCAGTGACGCGAATGGATCCTGAAAAATGATTTGCATGTTGCGCCGCAAACGACGCAACGGGCCTGCCGATGCGGTGAGCACGTCCTGGCCATTGAAGCGCACGCTGCCGGAGGTGGGCTCAATGAGCCTGAGAATCATCCGGCCCAGTGTGCTCTTGCCGCATCCTGATTCGCCCACGAGCCCTAGCGCTTCTCCGGGTTCAATGTCGAGCGAAACACCGTTGACGGCGCGCACCTCACGGCGGGCCTTGCCAAACATGCCTTCGTCGGTGCTGTAGACCTTCACCAAATCGCGAACTTCGACCAGCGGCATGCTTTCAATATAGAGCATCGATCCAATTTTCCTGGTTCAGTTCGGTGGACAATTGCAGTCATCACGGAAATTCTTAGAGCGAATGGTTGAGGTTAGCTAGCAGCCAGTAGCTAGCGGCTAGAAGCTTAAGAAAACCAGCTACTTTGCTATAATCCGGCCCATGAAACCCCTCCTTGCCCGTCCCTTGGTCTTGTGCCTTGTCGTGCTTCTTTTTGCTCAGCAGAACTGGGCTACCTGCGGCGGCGGAGGTGGCGGCGGCGTTGGTGGCATGGGAGGCAGCAGCGGCATGAACAGCCAGACCTATCCGGTGCCATGGAAGCTGATTAAGCCGGAAGATCCGCCGGTCAACTCCGGCCTGGTGGTCTACTGGTTGCCGTCATCGGCAGAGGAAGTACAGAAGTCCAGCTTGCGCGAGTCGCGCGTTCTCTCGCTCTATTCACAGCAATGCGTGACCATGGGCATCGTGGATGTCCGCACGCCACTCGGACAGAAATTGGCGCCCGACGCCAAACTGCCCCTGGTCGTCATGGCCACTCCTGACGGGACCCCGGTCGGTAAGCTCGAAAACACTAATGGCATGCTCAAGGTAGACCAGGTGGAAAAGCTGGTTGAGATTGAGATGAAGAAGCGCAAAGAATCGGTAGAGCAGCAACTGAAGGCCGCCAGGGAAAAAGCCAAGTCCGGCGATAGCCAGTCAGCCATTGCTTCGTATAAGTCTGTGGTTGACCAGAAGTGCATGTTCCCTGACAAGGCAAAAGACGCGGCCAAAGAGTTGAAGAAGCTGGGTGTCACCGTGGCGGCGATTCCTGATGCGCCAATTCTTGATGCGAAAACAGGCGCGCAGATTGAAGCCACAATGAGCAAGGGACTGAAGGCGGAGAACAATGCAAATTACATAGAGGCGGAGCGGCTGTACAGCGCTGCCCGTCGTCTTGATCCTGCTGATCCAGCGCCCTTGCGGTTCCTGGGCGAACTGTATCGTCATCACATCGGAGACTGGGTGAAGGCGCGACAGACCTTCGAGTCCATTTTGAATATGCCGGCCGATCCGCTGTCCCGCGCTGTTGCTTTGCATGGGCTGGGGAAAATGACTATTCATGAAGGCGATTTCAAAAAAGGTCTTGGATTAATGGAGGCTTCGGTCCGCGAATATCCTCTGGCGCTGGCTTATCGCAATCTGGCGGTCTACTGGAATTCTGAAGGCGATACCGCCAAAGCCGATCACTACACGCGTGAAGCGCTGGCCGTGGATCCCCATGATCCGTATAACCTGATCTTTGCTGCCGCATTCATGGCCGGCAATGGCCACGGCGAGGAAGCGCTGAAAATCGCTCGCGAAAATGAAGCCATGCTGCCCGCCTCTTACAATCTGGCGGCGATCTACGCGCAGATGGGGCAGAAGGACAAGGCGCTCATCCTGCTGAAGCGCCACTTCTTCGAATACGAACGCTATAAGGCCGTGCGTTCCAAAGAGATGATGGAGGCCCGCGTGGACGCGGTGTTTGCCTCATTGCGCGGCGATGCTGCATTTATGCAGCTAACCAGCGGCGCCGATGGGCGATTGCCGATGCCGGGCACGTTAGTATTTGGTAGTTGGTACTTGGTATTTAGCTTGAGCATGGTGGACATACGGTTTGTTCCACCAGGTTTCTGTTTTTGAAGAAGAGAGAAGATCAGGCTGACACAGGCAAAGGCCAAAAGCTAAGAGCCAAGAGCTCAAAGCCCAAAAACAAAAGGCCTTCGTCTCCGATTCAGGATCTGTTCAATCTCAGGATGTTCGAATCATCCTGAGTATGATCAGTGAAGACAAAAGCCTTTTCTTTCCGCGCGGTTTGAACGTCGTTTAAATTCTGGTTATCACTTCAAGCTGCTCTTAAGTGAGACGGCTTCTGCTCTGTCCGGGGTTGCTCAACCAGCACTGGTCCAGGCGTGTTCTTTTGGGCCTTAGATACCAGCCATCTCAGGCCAAAAATCATGATCGCCAGCGCTGCCCATAGTCTCAGGTCAGGCGTAGCCAGGGCCATCAGACTCTCGCGTGTGGCTGCCTGCTGGGCAGCGGGGCCAAAACGCTCAAGCAACGGATTAGCGGCAGAGGAGGTCTGGGTTTCAGGACCATTCCATCCTGCTCGGGCCGGGATGTAGATGAAGTCAGGTTTCTGCGCATCATTCAAAACCTGCTTGCCGTGGGATGTATCGGCGTGGCGGACGCGCAGGGCAGCCATAACAGTAAAAAACCTGCCAGTACAATCAGTATGCGTGAGGCCCGCGAATAATGCTTTTTCCGTAACACTCTGGCTTTAGATGCAGGCGCAGCGCGGCTGTGCACAACCCTGAAAATAAAAAAGTTAAGCCGCCGGGCCAGCAAAGCAAGCTGCTCAACGTGCTAGAATTTTAGTAACTTCGGCCCAAAGAGAGAAATTGTATTGATTGAATTAGCGCCATCCATTTTGTCGGCGGACTTCGCCCACCTGGCCCAAGGTGTTCAAGAGGTGACCGAAGGCGGCGCCACGGTGCTGCACGTTGATGTAATGGACGGCCATTTTGTACCCAATATCACCATCGGGCCTCCAGTGGTGGCTTCGCTGAGAAAAGCGACGGCGCTGCCGCTCGATGTCCACCTGATGATTGAAAATCCTGATCTGTACATTCCGGCTTTCGTGGATGCCGGAGCAGACTGGATTTCGGTGCATCAGGAAGCTTGCGTCCACCTGCACCGGACCCTTGACCACATTCGCGGCCACGGCGCGAATGCCGGAGTAGTGATCAATCCGGCAACGCCTGTGCAGATGCTGGAAGAGGTGCTGCACATGGTGGACCATGTACTGGTGATGTCGGTGAATCCTGGGTTTGGGGGACAGAAATTCATTCCCGCAGGCGCTCGATAAGGTGCGCAAGCTGGTGATGATGCGGACCACGCACAATGCAAATTTCAGGATCGAGATTGATGGTGGCATTGGGCCGGAAACCATTACCGACGCAGTACGCGCCGGAGTGGAAATCTTAGTTGCCGGAAATGCCGTATTCGGTAAAGGCAATCCCAGGGACAACACGCAGCAATTGCTGAAACTGGCCGCTGAAGCTACTTTGCAAAAAGTCTGAATTCCAGCGTTCTTTCATTGTTGAAACGCCGCTGCTGTATGAGGGTAGGAAATGTTACGTAGATTTGCCGTTTCGGCCGTGCTGGCCGCCTCCATCTTTGTGGCTGGATGCCACCATGCGAAAGTCCAGAACCCCATCGCCAACATTGATTCCAAGCAGCCTGACAAGGTGCTCTACGACCGCGCCATGGACTCGATGAAGCACGGCAAATACACCATTGCCCGCACCCTGCTGGAGACGCTGATCAATACTTATCCTGATTCAGAGTACATCGCCCGCGCCAAGCTGTCGGTGGGTGATTCCTGGTATGCGGAAGGCGGCAGTGCCGCACTGCAGCAGGCTGAGGCTGAATACAAGGATTTCATCACCTTTTTCCCCAACCTGCCGGAAGCCGCGGAAGCACAGCTTAAAGTGGCTAATATTCATTACCGCCAGATGGAAAAGCCTGATCGCGACTATAACCAGGCGGAGCGCGCTGAAGATGAATATAAGAACCTGATCCAGCAGTTCCCAGACAGCAAGCTGGTGCCGGAGGCAAAACAGAAACTGCGCGACGTGCAGGAAGTACTGGCCGAGCGCCAGTTCCGCATTGCGCGTTTTTATTTCATCCGCGACAACATCGCAGCCTGCGAGGCGCGCCTTACGTCGCTTACCGAATCCTATCCGCTCTACAGCAATATTGATGAAGCGCTGTTCACGCTGGGCAACATTTACGAGAAGCAGGTCAAATCTTATTGCCACCCAAAAGGGTATTCCTCCCGCAACCAAAGAGAAGTTGACGAACCAGTACCAGCAAAAGGCCATTGCCGCCTATAGCAAAATCGTCACCCGCTATCCACTGATGGACCGCGCCAGACGACGCGAAGCAGAAGCTGGCCGGGATGCATGCTCCTGTTCCCAAGCCCACCCCCGAAGCCATTGCCATGAACAAGGCGGAACAAGAGAGCCGGGAAGAGACCGGCAGGATTCACAATGTGATGATGAACTTCCACAAGCACCCTGATATGTCGAAGTCGGCGAAAGTCGGTGAGCCGAATCTCGATCCGGAAGTGGTGGCCAGCGCCCCTGCGCTGGTGGAGCAACTCAACAATGAGATCCAGTTGGGCGTAGTGGCGGCCAATCAGAAATTAGGCGTGCAATCTGTTAAAGCCGGCACTGGCGCAGCGCCGGGAGCGAACCAACCTGCTCCCAGCAGCGACCAGCCTGCTTCTACAGGCGCCACTGCACCTGCGGCAACGCCCGATGCGACCGCTGGAGCTCCGGCCGCAACGCCGCCGGATCGCACGAATGAACTGCAACTCACTCCGCAGGCAGATCAGGCAGCTACGCAGGGCAGCGCTGCCAGTCTCAGGGCACTCAACCGGGCACCCAGTCACAGGATACGCAAACCACCGCAACCGGCGCAGTCAGGCAACAACGGCCAGCAGCAGGCCGGCAGCGCCACCAGCACTGACAACAGCCAGCAGAATTCCGGCACTCAGGATTCCAGCAGCAAGAAGAAGAGCAAAAAAGGAATACGCAAGCTGATTCCGTTCTAAGACGCCTGACACGGTAGGTCTATGCCTTCCGGGTGTCACTAAGAGATATACCTCACTAGATACTGAGGTAGTCTTTTCATTGACTTAAACGGTAAATACCAGTAAGTTTTGATTTCTCCCCAGTAATGAAAAGGTATTTACGTGCCGCTGAGAATTCTATTTGCTGACGACAGCATGACCGCCCAGAACATGGGCAAACGAATCCTGACAGAAGCTGGATACGATGTCATTGCTGTGAGCAACGGCGCTGCCGCAGTCAAAAAGATTGCGGAGCACAAGCCGGATATCATCATCCTCGATGTTTACATGCCGGGCTACACCGGCCTCGAAGTCTGCGAGAAAGTCCGCGCCTCCCATGAGACTTCGAAAACACCTGTGCTCCTCACCGTTGGAAAAATGGAGCCCTACCGTGCCGAAGACGCCAACCGCGTCAAGGCTGACGGCGTGATCATCAAGCCTTTCGAGGCCAGCGATCTTCTTGCCATCGTGAAAAAGCTGGAAGAACGAATTGTTCCCAAAGCCGCGCCGGTAGGGGAGCAGACCATTCTGCTTGATCGTCCTCCGGATTTCAGCCAGTTTGAACGCGCCCGGCTGAAGCGGCGACTGCTCCCGCCCATTTGAAGAACCCCAGCGCCCTTACAGGCCATGGTGGATGTTCCTGACCACATGGCTACGGCATCAGCATTCAGTGACCTGCTGGGCAGCGAACCTCCACATGCGATGGAGACGTTTACACCTCCTCCGCCTGTGAAGAAAGCTGTAGTCGAAGAATTTCCGTCCCCGGCTGAGCCGGCAGAATTTCACGTATCGACTTTCCAGGCAATCGTCATTCCCTGAGCCATCCATTCATCGGTATTCGGCGATAGAAGAACCAGAGCCGCCCGCCGAGATGCCGCAGGAGTTTCATGCAACTGCCGCAGCGCATCCGAAAACCGCGAACATACCAGAATTGAAAATCAATCTGGTGCAGGCCAGCGGCAACGTGATGTTGAGCCGGTGGACGACAGGAAGCGGAAGCCACTGCCGTGTCCGCGGAAGCTCGCCGCATCGAAACCATTGCCGCCTCTGACACGCAGCCAATTCCTCCGTATGAAGAGCCGGAATTTGCGGTGGCAGAAGTATCTCAGCCGGAACCACGCCGAGGCGGGAATGAGAAGCCACGCCGGCAGCGCCCGTCTATGTTGATCCGGGCATGTCACTCGACGCAGTGAGCTTTGAGTCGTTTGTCTCCCAGCCAGTTGCGGAACGGACCGCATCCTTTAGTCCGGACACCGGTGTGATTCAGAGTGAAAACGGGCTGGGACATTTTTCCGCCGCTCATGCTTCTGAGGAAACCGCCACACCATCCCGGCAAGACCATGTTTCAGAAGATGACTTCGACGCCCGCGTAGCCGCAGCCATGGCTGCGTATGATCAGGCTGCTGAAGTGGAAGCAGAACCGGAGGCAGAACCGACGCATTCCGCTCCCATGGCCGTGGAGACCGAAGCCCCGGTTTCCTTTGAATACATTCCGCCAGTGCGGAGCGCTCAAGCATCGCAGGAGCCTGTGATTCATGCTGTCGCGCAACATGCGACAATGCTTCTGGGAACCATACGGCGGAGCACGACTCGTTTGCCAAACAGGATTCAGTTGTCGAAGCAGTGCGGCATGAATCGGAGCTGCCAACCTCGGTCATTACGGCCGCAACCAGCGCCCGCGCAGAGGCCATGCACTTGAAAGCCGAAGAAGCCATTGTGGCCGGGACTGGAGTCGGAATTGCCGGTAGCTGGCTGCGGCCGCGGCGGCATCGCATTCCGGATCTGACAGTCATCAGGTCATCGCCGATGTGGTGCATCGAGTCATGGAACGCTTCAAGCCTGAACTCATTGCCGAGATCGTGCGCGAACTGAAATCCCCCAGATAGTAATGTAACTTCTTTCCGTCTTCTTGCTGGCAGAAGACGGCAGCAGTTTGCCACCAGGCCCTTCATCGGTCTTTCCATCTCAGCGAGCCGGTTCACCTCTGCGCGGAATCTCCCGATTTCGTCCCGATTCCTACTAGAATGGCCTTACATGAGTGCCAATCTTCAGCCGGCAGGATTCTTCCTTTTGACCAGGCGTTCGAACTGGTTGCAAGGTACTGCCTCGGGCTGAAACCCACGCAATCTGAGCCGGTAACCATGCTGGAAAGTCTTGGCCGGGTGCTGGCCGAACCTGTGCTTGCCGACCGCGATTTTCCTCCCTTTCCGCGTGCTACACGCGACGGCTATGCGTTGCGCAGCGCCGATCTGAAAAACATCCCTGCACGCCTGGAGGTTATGGGCCAGGTCAGGGCCGGAGACATTTATGGCAAATCCATTGCTGACGGTGAAGCAGTAGAGATCATGACCGGAGCGCCGGTACCGCCGGGAGCGGACGCGGTGGTGATGGTCGAATACACCAGCGCACAGCAAGATTCGGTGATCGTGCAAAGAAGCTGCTCCCCGGGAGAAAACATCGTGCCGCGCGGCAGCGAAGCGCAGGCGGGAGCGCCGATGCTGGCTGCGGGAACACGAATCAGTTTTTCCGAGATTGGAGTGGCCTGCTGCAGTGGGCAAGACTGTATTGAGCGTTCATAAAAAACCGCGCGTGGCTATCCTTTCAACCGGTGACGAGTTGGTGGAAGCCAGCGTAAGCCCGGACCGCAGCAGATTCGCAACAGCAACAGCTATTCACTGGCGGCCCAGGTAGCTGCTGGCAGGCGGAGAGCCTTGGCGGCTGCCGATTGCCCCTGACGATCAAACGGCCCTCCGGACGTCCATCGAAGAAGGTCTTTCGGCTGATCTGCTGCTGCTTTCCGGCGGCGTTTCCATGGGCAAATTTGATTTCGTGGAACAGGCGTTGGCCGACCTGCAAACCCGCTTCTTCTTTACCGGAGTGCTGATCCAACCAGGCAAGCCAGTAGTTTTTGGTGAGGCGCATGCCAAAAACCAACCTGCGCCAACGCCATTTTTCGGCCTTCCGGGCAATCCCGATCTCCACCATGGTTACCTTTGATTTGTTTGCCCGGCCGGTGCTGCACGCTTTGAGTGGCGGCGCTCCTGTAAGATTACCTACTGCAAAGGCCCGGCTGGCGCAAGAGATCAAGGCCAAAACCGGGCTCACGCGGTTCTTTCCAGCCACTCTCGAGGTACGCTGTATGACCCTTATGTGGAAGTGGTGGCATGGCAGGGTTCCGGAGATCTTCAATCGGCGGCGCGGGCGAACTGTTACGTGATTGTGCCGCCTGACCGGGAACTGATTGCTTCCGGGGAGATGATCAACATTCTGCTGCGTTCATGAAGAAGCTATCTCATTACGACAAAGCCGGACGGGCCACCATGGTGGATGTTTCCGCCAAGCAGCCCACGCGCCGGGAAGCCGAGGCCTCGGCCTTTGTGGCCATGTCGGCTGAGGTGCTGGAGGCGCTGCCTGCAAATCCTAAGGGCAATCCGCTGGAAGTAGCGCGTTTTGCGGGGATTGCGGCTGCCAAACGCACTGCTGACCTGATTCCCATGTGCCATCCGCTGCCTCTGTCTTTCATTGATGTGAGTACTGAGGTATGCGAGAATGGCGTCAAGATTCGCTCCCGGGCTGCTACTACCGCTGTAACCGGCGTAGAAATGGAGGCGATGGTTGCCGCCAGCGTGGCCGCCCTGACTGTTTATGACATGTGCAAAGCCCTGGACAAGGGGATTGCCATCCGTGAAGTGCTCCTGGAACGTAAATCAGGTGGAAAGAGCGGCGATTACCAACGGAAGACCGCCCGCCTTCAGGACAAGAAGTAGTGACCCATGCCAAGTAATATCAAGGTGTTGCTGGTTGACGATAATCCCATGGTATTGGAGATGTTGCGCCAGTCGCTGGCGCAGTTCTCAACCGTGAGCACCCTGACTGACGGCGCTGACGCCCTGCTCAAGGCCATTGACGACAAGCCTGACCTGATCATTTCCGATTACACCATGTCCAGTATTGACGGCAAGCAGCTTCTGCAAAGGCTGAAAAACCGTGCTGCCACCGCCAATATTCCGGTGATCCTGATGGCCAGCAAGACCGACATAACCGAAAAGCTCAAAGTCTTGCAGGACACCGTCGAGGATTTCATCGAGAAACCTTTTTTCCTGAAAGAAGCCGCGGCCCGCATCAAGAAGGTAGTAGACAAGATTTCGCTGGAAAAGATGGCGCGCGAGGCGCCCGGAGAATCGGTGCTGCGCGGCAGCCTGGCCCAGATGAATGTGCTCGACCTGTTGCAATCCCTCGACATGGGACATAAGACCTGCGCCCTGACACTGGCCAACAATGGCGACAAGTGCGAGTTATTTTTCCGCGATGGCCAGATCAATCACGCCCTGTATGGCGACGCCAAAGGCGACGATGCTGTGTACCGCGTTCTGAACTGGACGGGCGGCACCTTCGAAATCAATTTCAACGGCAACAGCGGCGAGCAGACGACCACGCGCTCCACCCAGGGCCTGCTGCTGGAAGGCCTGCGGTTGCTGGACGAATCGAATCGGGACGCGGAAGAAAACGTCCTTGAAGCGTAATTGTGAATACCGCCGCCGTTCTCACCATCAGTGATTCCTCATTCGAAGGCAAGCGCAAAGACCTTTCCGGTCCTGCCGTCGTCAACCAACTGACCGCAGCCGGCTTTCAGGTTACGGCGACTGCGATTGCGCCGGACGAGCGCGACGAAATCGAGAAAAAGCTGATCGAGTGTTGCCGGCAGGTGCGGCTGGTAATTACCGTAGGTGGAACGGGCATCGCTGCCCGCGATGTGACTCCAGAGGCCACCCTGGCGGTATCCGAGCGCCTGATTGCAGGCATACCGGAAAAAATGCGTGCCGACGGAGCCTCTAAGACGCCCTTGGCTGCTTTGAGCCGGGGTATCTGTGCCGTGAGAGGAAGTTCACTCATCCTGAACCTGCCGGGAAGCCCTACCGCTGCCGTGGAATCGCTGCAATCCGTGATTGGGATTCTGCCCCATGCGCTTGATCTGCTGGCCGGTAAGACCGAACACTCAGCAGGAATGGGTGAGCATTCAGTCCGCGAGCGTTTGGGTTGAAGGGGCACATTGCTTTGGCATAAATGGACGACATAGAAGCAAAACGGGCGACGCCATGCGTCGCCCGTTTGTTGATGCTTGAGATGATTTATGCGTCGGCGGTGACTTCAGGGAATTTCAGTTTGCTCTTGGCCAGTGCCTTGCCCAGCAGGTCTTCCATTTCGGTTTCTTCGGTGTTCCTGGCCATAGCCATCTCGGTTACGAGAAGATAGCGGGCGCGCTCCAGCATTTTCTTTTCCCGGAATGACAGCGGCTTGTCTTTGGCCAGCAGCAGCAGGCTTTTCAGCACCACGGCGACTTCCAGCAGCGATCCGGTACGCATCTTATCCGAGTTTTCTTTGAAACGGTCTTTCCAGTCGGCGTTATTGTCACACTCGCCATCGGTGAGAAATGCGAGAATCTTGGTCACTTCGGCAGTCTTGATTACCGGACGCAGACCGACACTGTCTACGTTGTTGAAGGGCACCTCAACTTTTAAACTGCTGGCCTTGATTTTCAACATGTAAAACTTCTGTACGATTGGACCGATGGTACGACTGCTGATCTGCTCGATTACCCCGACACCATGATTGGGGTATACAACTTTGTCGCCGATTTGGAAGCTTAAATTCATGAAATCACCAGAAAAGGGTTACGGGGGAAAAAGTTTGCTGTTACGTATTATAAAATACTTACCGGTTTTCCACAATGCAGTAGAAAGCAGAGCTGCTATCTAGCTTTATTGTTATAAGTTTAGCTCGGCCTGCATCTCTGCTACCGGCTTAAGTGTTTCCCTCGATAGCGGCACCCAGGACCACGGCATCCGCCTCGGTTTTTGGCGGGCTTACCCCAACTCGCCGCAGGGCTGAAACCCTGCCGCTTTTGGTTCCCCAGCGTTTTCCTCGAGTACAGCGACATTCCACAACAGGTCTGAAGCGTATAATTGACTTTCGAAGCTGCCGTTGACAAAGCCCGGCAGAGGAGTTTTTCTTCCCCCACAATGCCTGAGCACGTTAAAAGGAAACTTGAAGAAGAAATTCGTGCCCTGGAGCACGAACTGGCCCACGAGCTCCCCAAGGAGATTAAGAAAGCCGCCGCTCTGGGAGATCTCAGCGAGAATGCCGAATATCACATGGCCAAGCAGCGCCAGGTGTTTGTCAATGCCCGGTTGGGACAGTTGAAAAAGCGGATGAGCGAACTGGCTCTGGTTAACCTCACCAACATTCCCAAAGATCGGGTGGCATTCGGCTCACGGGTAAAAGTCTTTGATAATCTCAAAGATGAAGAACTGGTATACACACTCGTAACCAGCGAAGAGACTGACGTGAGCAAAGGACTCATCTCTACCACTTCGCCCATCGGCAAAGCCCTTATGGGCAAGAAGGTGGGAGATACGGCTGTGGTGGTCACCCCCAACGGTAACCGGGAGATGGAGATTCTGCACCTCGCAACCATTCACGACGAGGCGCAATGACCTGGACCGGAGCGTTTGGCCGTGGCTGCCGGGTTTTATTGCATGCGATCGTCCGTGGATTAGCGCTCACGCGAATTTCCCCCAACGCGCTTACTTTCTTCGGTCTGGTCATCAATATTGTCGCTGCTGTTCTTTTCGGATTTGCGAACGCCCAGACCTATCCCCGCATGTTTATGTATGCCGGCCTCGTCATTATCGGCGCCGGTATTTTCGATATGGTGGATGGCCGGGTGGCCCGCGCCACCGGGCAGGTAACCACCTTCGGCGCATTCTTCGATTCAGTGATTGACCGTTACAGCGACGTGGCCTTGTTCTTTGGTCTGCTGGTCTATTATGCGCGCGCTAATCGCTTTTTCTATCTGGTGCTGGTGGCGATCGTCATGGTGAGTTCCGTGATGGTGAGCTACACCCGGGCACGGGCGGAATCGCTGATCGGCTCCTGCAAGGTTGGATTCATGGAACGTCCGGAGCGGGTGGTGCTGGTGATTATCGGCGGTTTGTTTGCACGCTGGGGAGCCATGGCGCCGGTGCTGTGGGTTCTGGCGGTGCTCTCGACCACTACTGTTATTCACCGCATTATCTATACCTACCAGCAGACTCGAATTCTCGACGCCAAGGTTGCAGCCGAAGCCGCTGCCGCCTCCGCTCCACATTTAGTTTCGGCTGACCGTAATAATCCGCAGTCGAAAGGCGGCAACCGGCGCATACCATCGTTCAATTAGAGTCGGTCAGTTCACCTGGTCCTCTTGCAAAAACCGTTCCCGTCGCAAAAAGTCTTTACTTTCTATACATTCTGAATGGGGCGGCGAATGTGCTGTTTAATACATAAGGCCGGGCATTACCAGCCTGCCCTATGCATCATACTTATTAGAAGGCGAACGCATCCCTACCGAAAAGCAGCCGGACCGCTATTTCCAATAAGGATAAGGCACAAGAGGCCTGAACTTCCCGCAGACAGACCAGGGTTCCGTCGAGCAGCACAGTTAGAAAATCAGCATGCCCCAGGAGAGGCGCTATATGAGAGTGCACCTTGTAAATCCAAGTGACACGGCCTTTGGAACTGCCGTGATTACACCACGCTGGCTTTACGTTCTGGCAGCCGCAACACCCGCTTCCTTTGGCGACCCCGTAATCTGCGATGAAACCCTCGAACACCTCGATCTGCAAAGCGTTGCCGCAGGCGATGTGGTGGGCATAGGAATCCATACCGGCAATGCTTTGCGCGGCTATAAGTTGGGGCTGCTGGCCCGGGAACGCGGCGCTACAGTGATTTTCGGCGGTATTCATTCCACACTGTACTCTGAAGAGGCCTTCCAGCGTGGCGGCGCCCATGCGGTAGTGAAGGGTGACGGCGATCGCGCCTGGGGAGAAGCTCTCGAAGACTGCCGCGCTGGGGTATTGAAGCGAGTGTATGAAGGCGGCAGAGTAAGTGCCGAGCAATTCAAATCTGCGCGCTGGGACTTGTTGCCTCCGGATCGCTACATGTGGGCGTCGGTACAGACCGTGCGCGGATGTCCTAAGCATTGCTCGTTCTGCTCGGTGTGGCGCACTGATGGACAGAAACCCCGGCAGCGGTCATCGCACCGCGTGGTGGAAGAAATTGTGGCACTGCGCCGTCTGGGCTACCGGTTCATCGCTCTGGCCGATGATAACTTTTATCCGGTTTCGCTCACCGATATTCAACTGGCGGAGCGCCAGAACAACCAGCCGCGTGTTGCCGAGTTGAAAGCCATCCGGCAGGAACGTTTCGAGCTTATGGCTCAACTGGCAGCGCTGCCCAAAGACATGTGTTTCTTCACCCAGATCACTATGGAGGCGGCCGAAGATCCCCAGTTTCTGGATGCAATGCGCGCCGCGAAAATCAAGGGCGCTCTGGTAGGCGTGGAAGCTGTGACAGCCGAGGGACTGAAAGAGGTCTACAAAGACTTTAATTGTTCAGGAGAGAATCTGGTGCGGCGTTTACAGGAATTCAGCAATCACGGCATACATGTGCTGGGTTCATTTATTTTCGGACTGCCTTCCGACCGGCAGGATACCTTTGATGCCACCCTGAATCTTGCGCATAAAGCCGGACTCACCTTCGCCCAGTTCGTCATGCTGACTCCGTTTCCAGGCACGGTGGACTTTGAGCGCTGGGAGAAAGCCCAGCCTGAAGATGCGCAGGTGCATGGCATACCGATCACCCGCTATTGGCTGGTGCCGCCGGAAATAAGACCGAAGATGTTTATGCCGCATCCGCTGATGAGCTCTGAAGAAATGCGGCAGCGCACCCAGCGGGTCTGGGATGATTTTTATAGCATGGGCGCAGTCTGGAAGCGTTCTCGTTGCGCCGTATCTATCAGAGCGCGGCTGGCATTTATTTTCATTTCAAAACTCTACCGGCAAATGTACGCCAGCACCGGAATCGCAACCGACAGCGCGCGCAGGACCAAGGCCAACAACTGGGCCCGGTGGCTCGCAAAACCCTGCCGCCGTTTGTTCATGGCTGAGCCTATGCCTGAATTGCAAATTCCCCAAGTCAACGCTTTGCAGCCGTAGCTTCAGGACAGGACCAGGAACAGGACTATGATGAATGATGAAAGAAGTGAGTTATGCCAAAAATTGAATTTCATGCCCGGGACACGTCCACCGGAAAAGAATTTGTCTGCGAACGATGTTCAGGAGAGATGGTGAAACCGGCTGCCAAGCTGTACGCCCGGCAGCGTCCTTATGCCATGGAATGCAAGAAATGCGGGCTGGTCTCCGGCAGTTGGGGAACTGACGAAGAACGCAGCCAATTTCTTGAGGAAATGCCGGCTTCTTAGCTTCAGCAAGCAGCGTTAGGCTATTTCAGCGACGGCCTGCTCCACCCTAAACTGCATTACGCCCACAACTGTTTCAAGCTTTGCGATCTTGAGGGGTGGCGCAGCTTGCGTAGTGCTTTGGCCTCGATCTGACGGATTCGCTCACGCGTCACCTGAAATTCCTGCCCCACTTCTTCCAGAGTCCGCTCGGAGCCGTCTTCAAGGCCGAAACGCATCCTGATGATGCGCTCTTCCCGTGGATTGAGCGTCCGCAGAATGTGCGCGGTGCGTTCTTTCAAGTTCACGCTGATCATGGCTTCGGCCGGCGAAACCAGAGTGTGGTCCCGCAGCAGATCGCCTAGATGCGAGTCTTCTTCTTCACCGATAGGAGTCTCAAGCGAGAGAGGCTGCTGCGCGATCTTGCGCATCTTTCTCACAGTGGCCACAGGAATATCGAGGCGCCTGGCGATATCGTCAGAATTCGGTTCCTGGCCAAGCTCCTGCACCAGTTGACGCGAAGCCCGCACCAGCTTGTTGATGTTCTCAATCATGTGCACCGGAATGCGGATTGTTCGTGCCTGGTCGGATATGGCCCGTGTGACTGCCTGGCGGATCCACCACGTCGCGTATGTGGAGAATTTATATCCACGGCGATACTCGAACTTGTCTACCGCTTTCATCAGTCCGATATTGCCTTCCTGAATCAGGTCGAGAAGCTGGAGTCCGCGATTGATGTACTTCTTGGCAATGGAAACCACCAGACGGAGATTGGCTTCCACCAGTTCGCGCTTGGCGTATTCCGCGTCCAGATTGCCCTGGATGATCTCGCGCTGCGTGCGGCTCAATTCCTGAAAGCTGACGCCCACCTGCTGCTCGAGAGTTTTCAGTTCCAAAGCGCAGTTCTTCTGCTGCCGCCTGTACTCTGCGCGTTGAGCGTCGCTGCGCGCGCTTTGCACTTTCTTCTTGAGGGCTCGGATACGGCGGTCGAGATCGCGCATGGCGTCCGCAGTCTTGGTCACCTTGTCTACCAGGTGCTTGCGGTGCGGATGGGTATAACGCAGCCCGCAGATGATACGGGAAACCTCAATGCGCTGGCGGCCAATGCTCCAGCGGCAGCGGCGATATTCGCGCGGACGTTTCTTCTGGTTAATGCCCGCGAGTTTTTCTTCGAATGCCTGCGCCTTCTTGTGATGTCTGGCCATGGCGTCAATCAGGTTGATGGTGGCCTGAGTGCGGGCCTCCAGGATTTCCGTGGTGACCTCTTCTTCATCGAAGATCACGAACTCTTTGATGGAACGGACGCCGGTTTTCAAGTCCGCGCCCATCTCTAATATTTCCTGGATCACAATTGGAGAGCGCGAAATGGCCTTCAAGACTCTGATTTGTCCGCGCTCAAAGCGCTTGGCCAGTTCCAGTTCGCCCTGACGGGTGAGAAGCGGCACCGTGCCCATTTCTCTTAAATAGAGGCGCACCGGGTCACTGGTCTGGTCGAGCACATGCGGCGGAACGTCGGGCTCTATTTCTTCGCCGGTTTCGAGATCGGAGACTGGTTTGCCTTTGCGACTGGAAGGCAGAACGCCCTCGTCGAGCAGATCAATGCCCTGCATGCCAATCGAGGCCCGCAAATCATCGTCTTCTGTATGAGCTAGATGGCTGGAAGAAAGATCAGTTGAAGAATAAGACAAATATCCATTCCCTTCGCCAACATCGGTTGGTTTATTCATATCTTGATAGTTGTGAACCGCCTCGAACTGCTTCTACGCAAAATTCACTTTATGTCTGCCACAGCCGGAAGCAGAACAGAGCCCGGGTGCTTATTTTCCTGGATGTGGTCCCAAACAAGCCGGTCTTTCAGCCATGTCGCCTGCTTTTCGGCCAACTGGGCATCCTGCGATGCCGGGCTGTGACTGATCGCAAAGCGCTGGCCGCACTGAAAGCATTCGACAATCTGCATCACGACGTTGCGCGCCGGAGCGTTTTCCACCGTATGACGCAGGCGTTTTGCCATATCGCGGGTGGCAAACCCGGTGGTCACCACCGCGGCTCTTTAGGCTGGCGTGCGTGACCACGATAATCGTCCCGTCCGCCTCTGGAACCGCCTCCGCCACGCTCGGTCTTGGGGCGGGCTTCGTTCACGGTCAATGCCCGGCCGCCAACATCTTTTCCGTTTAATCCATTGGTGGCCTTTTCGGCTTCACCGGCGTCGTTCATTTCCACGAAGCCGAATCCACGCGATCGCCCGGTATCACGATCGGTGACAACCGATGCCGTTTCCACCTGGCCATAAGGTTCAAACAGAGATCGCAGATCTGCGTCTGTGGTGCTGAAGGAGAAGTTACCCACGAAAAGCTTTTTCATCTTACATTCCTGTTCTCTTGCGACGTGATCTGGATAAATGTTCTCAGCACTTAGGCAGGCGGGCGCATGAAATATTCAATGTCGTTACGATGCTCGATTGTCCGGGTTAGCTGGCCGGGGTCAAAGTATCAATTTCGTTCAAAATAATCTTAAGCCGGGCTTCCAACTGCTTCTTGGTCCGGGGCTTACGTTCAGTCTTTGCAAATTGCACGTAATTTTCAATGGAGCGGCGGTAGAAGTCGGCGGTTTTATTCAGCAATTCCACTTTTTGATCGTTTGGTGAAGGCATAAGGTCATTGTATACGAAGTAGTTGAAAACAGCCCGTAAATCGTTGAATGGCAGGACTTTGGGGAGTAGTGGCACGCCTTCCAGAGGCCGTTCAGGATGAAAACGGGTAAAAAAAGGACAAAACAGGGCAAACTGGGGTCTATTACCCTTTTCACTTTTCAGCTATTCCCGTA
>CAWGMN010000022.1:0-122044 GCA_963823745.1 Terriglobia bacterium | reverse complement strand
GGTGAATCGTTGAACATCAGCCTGATAGTGGCAGTGGATAAAGGCAAAGCAGACAAAGTACTGCAGCAGTTCCGCTCCAGCCCGGGTGGCGTTTCGGTGACGGTTCTGGACGTGCCCGCGGATGCACCCGTGACAATTGCTTCCAGCGAGGCTGCGGCAACGGCAAGCAAAATCGAAAAGCAAATAGGCGAAGACCGCATCGAGACACAAATTCACCTTTCTGAACTGATCAGGATGTGGGGGCTAGCGGGTCGTTTGGACAGAGTCCTGTATTACCGGTGGTTCGGGCTGGACACCTACAACACACTGGGCTTATATGCCGATGCCTTACGCTATGCGGATGGCCTGCTGGAGTTCGCCTTTGAACACGCGCCGGATGACAAGTACATGCAATGGTCAATCACGGTAAAGGTTTTAAACGCTTACATAGGCCTGCAGGACGTCGACGCCACTCTCAAGCTGGCAGAGGGCGCAGCAATGAAATTGGCCGAGCCTGTGCCGGCCTGGCGCAGCTATCTTTTTTACATGCTGGCCATGCTGTATGCGCGCTACCAGAAGCCCCGCAATCTAACCAAAGGCGAAGATTATCTGGACCGCGGATTGGGAGCACTGGAAGAAGCAGAGCTGCCGGAAGACGATATTCATTTCCATTCTGTTTTCAACCGCAATGGCCTGGCGATGGTGCGCAACTTCCAGGGACGCCATCTGGAAGCAATCGAATTATGCCGTACCGGCCTGGAACGCCTGAACGCTCATCTCTCTGCAGATAAGCACCGCTTACACCGCTCCGTGCTGGTTTACAACATCGGGCAGGTTTATTTGGCGATCGGAGATCGTGACGAAGCGCTCAAGCATTATGCCAACGCTATTGTCATGGATCCCAACTACTCCGAATACTATAACGAGCGGGGCAGCATCTTTCTTCAAATGGGGCGGCTTGAGGATGCCCTGGCCGATTATCTCAAGGGAATCGAATTAAGCCCTCCTTATTTCGAGGTATTCACAAATCTTGGCCAGTGCTACCGGCGCATGGGAAGACTGAACGAAGCAATCGAGTCCTATTCTCGCGCTCTCGACCTTGAGCCCAATCATGTCCTGGCGTTGCTGGGACGAGCAAAAGCATACGAAGAGTCGGGCAATACAGAAAGGGCGATTGCGGATTACACGCAGGCGCTGGAACATGCCCCTGGTTTGTGGGAAGCATTCGCCAGCCGCGGAGTGCTACACTACGAATCCGGAAACCTGCATTCGTCTCTGGCGGACTTAGACCGCGCCATTGAACTCAAAGCTGACCGTTGTGAGTTGTATGAGAACCGCGCTACAGTGTTGCTCGATCTTTGCCGGCCAGCCGAGGCTGCGCACGACCTGAAAACCGCCATCGGCTTGGCCTCATCCGAGCCAGACAAGGCGGCTATTGCTGTCAGGCTCCAGTCGCTCCAACAACCTGAAGAGAGTGGAAAAGTTTCCGTCTTTTAATTTCCCGCGAATCGTAATTCGGGGTTGAACCTCTCCTGATTTTGGATGCCAAGTGTAGAATGAACTGCTCGTTAGGCCCTTTTGTTCAGGCCGGACAGGCACAGGTGATAGCCCACTGCGGTTTCAGGCCGGACAGGCACAGGTGATAGCCCACTGCGGTTTCATGCCGCAGAACGCGTGGCCCCGCTTGCCCTCTTTTGCATGTGCGAATCTTTTCAGGGAGTCAGACCATGGGTGAATTTTCCAACGACATAAAATATGCGGCACGAGTGTACCGGAAAGGAATTGGTTTCACGCTAATTGCGGTGCTCACACTCGGACTTGGCATTGGCGCCAGCACGGCCGTTTTCGTGGTTGTGGACGCCGTCCTGTTGAAGCCGCTCCCTTATCCAGATTCGGAAAAAATCGTCATCTCCCTGCGGCAGACGCCACCCGGATTGAATCTGGGCTATAACGAGATCCCATGGGGACTGCGCAGCTTTCGCCTGATGGCGGAAGATTCGAAAACTTTTCAGCATGTGGGCGCTTTCAAGAGTGACACGTTTAACCTGACCGGCAGCGGCGATCCCACCATCCTTCAGGGGCTGCGCGCTTCTTCCGAGCTTTTTCCCGCATTAGGTATAAATCCACTCATCGGAAGATGGTTCCGCACGGACGAAGACAAGCCGGGACACGAACATGAAGTGCTCTTAAGCTTTCAGTTATGGCAGGAGCGCTTCAGCGGAAGCAAGGATGTTGTGGGGCGTTCCATAAATCTGAACGGTATTCCCTATAACGTGGTGGGAGTCATGCCTGCTGGTTTTGTCTTTCCGCACGGCGAAGAAATGCCAGCAAGTTTTGATTTCCCCCGCAAAACGGAGCTCTGGGTACCTCTCGCGGCTCCAGCTTCGCTGCCGGAAGACGCTCCCGACGATCTTGCAGTCGTAGGCCGGTTACAGCCCAACGTGACTGTGGTCCAGGCCCAGGAGGAAATGAACGTGCTCTCCACGCGCATGGAAGGTGTGATGGGCGCCAAGGGCTGGTTCAAGTCTCATGTCATCCCTTTGCAACAGCAAGCGGCTGGAGACACGCGGTCGCCCCTGCTGTTGATGTTGGCGGCGGTAGGCGCCGTGTTACTGATTGCGTGCTCCAACGTGGCTAACCTGTTCCTGGCACGTTCGCTGGAGCGAAGAACGGAATTCACACTTCGGGCCGCGCTAGGCGCCAGACACGGTCGGCTGGTGCGCCAGCTTTTTACGGAAAGTCTTTTCGTGAGCTGTCTGGGCGGTCTGGCGGGAGTTGTATTCGCATACGTGATCATTCACTTCCTGCGGATTTTTGCGCCTCCCAACGTTCCACGGCTCTATGACATAAGCCTGGACCCTCGTGTGGTGGCTTTCGGGCTTGGTGTGACGTTGTTCAGCAGCCTCGTTTTTGGACTCACGCCCATCCAGAACCTTACCCGCAATAACTATCTAGCGGAATCGCTGCGGGAAGGCGGACACCGCTCCGGCGGGAGCCCGATAGGACTGCGCGCCAGGAATATGCTGATCGTTACGGAAATTGCTTTGGCCCTCGTCCTTGCAGTTGCCGCGGGATTGCTGTGCCGAACGTTTTTTCATCTGCTTAGCGTGGATAGCGGATTCACGGCTGACGGAGTGCTGACCTTTGAGTTATCATTGCCGCCCCTGAAGTACCCTGACGTCGATCACATTGTGCCTGCTTATCAAAAAGTATTGCAAGCGGTTGCAGCGGTGCCCGGGGTGGCATCCGCCGGAATCGTAAAGACCATACCCCTGAACGGCGCCACGGAGGGCAGTTTCATCCGCATTCCCGGACGCGCTGTAACCTCGCAGCAGGACAGGCCAGTGGCGAATTACAACATCGCTTCGCCTGGATTCTTCCAAGCCGCAGGCACGCCTGTACTGAGCGGACGCGAGTTCCTGGAGTCAGACAAAGCTGATTCCCAGCCCGTTGTGATCATCAATGCAGCGATGGCGAAAAAATTCTGGCCTCACGAAAACCCTCTTGGCAAACAGGTAGGACTGGGTAGCCCGAATTATCCGCTTATGAATATTGTGGGCGTTGCTGCTGACGTGAAGCACATCTCTTTGCGCGAAGATCCGGGCCCGGAGATGTACGTGCCTTATACGCAGAAGCCGTATCCCTCCATGTCAATGATGTATGTGGTGTTGCGCACCAAGATGAATCCCGCTTCCATTGCAGCTCCGGCACGCGAGGCCATCCACTCCGTGGATCCAGATCTGCCCATAGCCGATGTTATGACATTATCCGCAATCCGAGATAATGCCATGGCTCAGCCCCGCTTCTTGATGCTTTTGCTTGCATCTTTCGGCGTGTTGGCGCTTGTGCTCGCCTGTATAGGAATGTACGGCGTAATTTCCTATTCCGTGATGCAGCGTACTTCGGAAATAGGCGTTCGCATGGCGCTGGGCGCGCAACGTAGAAACATTTTTAAAATGATCCTCAGCCAGGGGGCGAGGCTTGCCCTTGTGGGAATTTTGATTGGACTCGCCGCAGCCCTCGGATTCACCCGCTTAATGCAGAGCTTCCTCTACGGTGTACCGTCGACGGACCCACTCACCTTTGCCGCCGTCTCTTTACTCCTGGCCGTAGTGGCACTTTTAGCCTGTTATCTGCCTGCGCGCCGGGCCACTCGCGTGGATCCTTTGATCGCGCTACGCTACGAATGATCTGTAGAAGTTAAAATCTCCAGACCAAACCTGCGGATGGTTGGGCCATATGCGAGAGTCCGGGCGTGCTCAGGCCCAGTACGCTCAGTCCGGGGATCTGGAAGCCAGGAGCACTGAATACCAAGCCGCGATATTCGGCGCGAACGGCGAGAAAACGATTGATTCCGATGTCCACTCCAGCGCCATAGAGGAACGCAGGCTTGGTTTCACTGGGACCGAAACCAAGGTTGTTAGCTGTGCTGAGAAGCTGATTCACCGGCGCATTCGTGGGACGAAAAATGACAGCGCCTCCACCCAGCAGTCCGTAGGGCCGCACGCGATGGCGAGGTCCACTGGTGATCACGGCTGCGCCTGTAATTTCATGCACATTGGTTTTGAGCGCGCTGGTCAGATTTGTAATGTCCAGAAAGTTCTGGGTGTTGCGCGTATAGGCATAATCACCTTCAATGGCAAACCATCTCGCCAAGTGATATCGGTAACCCGCAAGAAAGCCGCCGCTGCGAGTGGCGTTGGAGGTAGATGTGGAAAAAAGATCGTTCGTGCTGTTGGTGAAATTGGCTGTGCCCTGGGCGCTTACTTCGGAACGAAAATCCTGGGCAGACGCAATAGCAGCGAACAGGCACACCGTCGCCATGACAGAGAAAAACCTTTTAAGCATGTATGTACTTCTCCAATGAGAGGATTGACCCGGGGCTGACACTCCCGGTGGCGACGGGATAACTTGACCAGCAAGACAGGGTTGCTGGTACTAACCCGGATTTGCGGGTTGGGTTGCGGGTTTATCTTGATTTTCTAGGGTAAAAGATTCGTAAACACATTCTCGTGAGAACGCCTCGTATCAGTGTAGTGAGGGACAGATCACGTGGATCCCTCGACTTCGCGCCCAACTGCGGGCGCTACGCTCGGGATGACAGTGCATATTTTTTTGTTTAATCCCCAGTTGTGGTTCAGGGCCCGGCATGGTGGCAAAGAAATATGTTCTGACACACGCTTGGTGTGCCCGCAAACGCTTTTCCCACAAGCTGTAAAAGTATTTAAGACGGTAGAGTTCCCTCGCTGGCGGTCGGGATATGGGAAAAGCTGGCGCTCCGGACGTTAAGCACCAAATGCTAATTTGGTTTTTCCCGCTTCTTGCCTTTGGTGATCCGTTCGTCTATGGGTTTGCGGCCGCGGAAGCCCTCTTCGACGCCGTGCCAGAACTCTATTTTCTCTTCTCCGACTTTCCAGCACAGCAACACGATTTCATCCTCTACTACGCAGGGAAAATCGAGCAATCCAATATCGAGATCTTTCACCTGTACGCCGATGGCATCAATTTCAGCCATGGCATCTTTGGCTTCTTGAACGGCTTTATCGAGTTCGGCGCGGCGACGCGCGGCATGGACGATATCTACAAAGAGGCCGCCGCTCAACAGAATCCGGTGCTTCAAGTCTTCGAACTCCTTGGCCGTTTGTTCCATCACCTTCTTGCCATGGATAGCGCGATTGAGCAGCGATTTCAAAACAGGCAGCAGGCTTTGCGCCTCTTCCAGCGTGAATGTCTTCATTTTGGACATAAGTATCGGAAACTATTGTCATTGTACGCGCAGGAGCATGCAAGAGCACGGTAGTCATGCCCGGCTATATCCCAAAGTACGCAATCCGCTTAGGCGATCTCCAGCATGCGGTCGAGCGCCGCGCGTGACCAGTACTTGATTTCCTCGGGCACCTTGATCTGGTTGACGACGTTTCCTTCCACCAGATTTTCCAGCGCCCAGCACAGATGCTGCGGCGAAATGCGGAACATGGTGGTGCAGAGGCAACCGGAATCGTCGAGGGTGATGACCTTCTTTCCTTCTGGTGCGCAAATTCTTTGCCCATGCGATTGACCAGGTGAATCTCTGTGCCGACGGCGAACATGGCTGCCCGCAGGGGCCTTGCAATCATCTTTGATCAGCACTTCGGTTGAGCCGATGCCGTCGGCCTTCTGGCAAACTTCCCAGCGGCATTCCGGATGCACGATGACCTGGATGCCAGGATATCTGGCGCGTACCTTGTCCACGTGCTCGGGCAGGAACCGCTGGTGCACCGAGCAATGTCCCTTCCAGAGAATCACTTTGGCATTTTTCAGGCGCTCGGGAGTAACACCGCCGTTGATCAGGTAAGGGTCCCATACCACGCATCTCGTTCAGCGGGATGCCCATGGCAAAGCCGGTATTGCGGCCCAGGTGCTGGTCGGGAAGGAAGAGCAATTCGCTGGTTGCGCTCGAAGGCCCACTTGAAAGCGGCCGCCGCGTTCGACGATGTGCAAACCACACCACCGCGTTCGCCGCAGAAAGCCTTGATGGCGGCAGTGGAATTCATATAAGTGAGAGGAGTAATGCCGCTTCCCTGCTGGTCGGTCAAGGCCGCAGGTCGCCAGTTGGTCCCAGCAGTCTTCCACCTGGCCGATTTCGGCCATGTCGGCCATGGAGCATCCGGCATTCAGATCAGGCAGAATGTACCTGTTGCCCGTCATGGGCGAGGATGTCGGCGCTTTCCGCCATGAAGTGCACGCCGCAAAAGACTATATACTCGCCGCCTGGGTGCGGGCAGCCTCCTGCGCAAGCTTGTAGGAGTCGCCGCGAAAATCGGCGAAGCGAATGACTTCATCGCGCTGGTAGTGGTGGCCCATGATCACAGCGCTGCCGCCTAAGATGCGGCGGGCCGCAGCGATTCGGGCGTCCATGCTGGAATCGGGAAGCACCAGATAGGTATCGAGAGAACAGCTTTCCGGCTGCTCTATAACCGGAGCAAATGCAGTTGACATTTTTTCTTTCCGCCTTCAGTCCCGCAAACCCTACCGGATGCGGAACGGGGATGTTGAAAGCATTCGCAGGCTCCAGTAGGTCCACTGCAACAGGTTCATGCTCGACCCACGGGGTTGTTGAAGCCCACGTCCTACAGTTCGTTTGATGCCACCGTCGCGATTTCGATGCAAAATCGCTCGGCTTGGACTATTGTGCCATTCCGTGCTGACCGTTGTAAATGCAAGCACCGCAGGGATATAGCTCGCGGCAACTCATTCGACCGGAGGCCATAACCGGCAATGCGAGGCAGCAAAAAAACGTTTCTTGATGAAAGTATAGAAGTTTGCCTACAGAAATAGGACAAACCTTTGATGAAGTGCCGCATCAAGATTCAATACAAGGTAAGAGCTTTAGTTTCAGCCCAGGCCCCAATCAATAAAGAATTCTAATGCTGGTTGGAAAATTTAATGTAGAGAAATCTATTTTCCGGCTTGACATGTTGATGCTGGTCAAGCAAACTCACGCGCAATCATTTCGTCCAGGTTCGCTAGTTGAATCTATCGTCCCGTAGGTTCACCTGGGGAGAGTACATGCCACTTATGATCACAGGTGTATCAGACCGGGCTCAGAGGCCCGACTTATGGGTCAATCGAGCGGTACGCCATCCGCTACAGATCCCACTTCGCTATCGCTTTGAAGGAACGGAAGAATGGTCTTCAGGCGCAACAGTCAACCTGAGTGAATCGGGTGTCTTGTTTGTTACTGAAGACACGCTGGAACTGAATACCCGGCTGGAAATTACCTTTCAGACGTCCAGCAATCCGGTGCTGAGTTCCAGCAAGCGCTTCGCACAGGTAGTGCGGCGCGTACTCAATAACTGGCCGGAGACTGAGCCCGCATTCGGCGCTAAATTCTTTTAGGCCTCTGCCAGATTTTTTCGAGCCAGCGAGGAATCACTATCGCTAGGAGACTCTATTAACAATAGAGGCCCGGCGGATCCTGCTTTCGTAATCATCTCCCATACCAGCATTTTTTTGGCGATGCCCGCCTGAATTGATGACTTGCGCCTATATATGCATTGACCCACGCTCTCGTCCCGCAGCATAATCAAGACCTCTGCGATTCTTATTTACGCTATGAGGAATTTTTATGCCGGACACCAATCAGAAATCCAGCGCTTCGTTTCAGGAATTTGGGCGAAAGTTGGACAAGGAATTTTCCGAAGCCTCGCGCAAGCTCGAACAGGAAAGCGAAAAGGTAATCCACTACCTGAACGACGAGGTGGTGCCCGCGATCCGCACACATTCCAGCAAGGCCCTGCGGACTGCAGCAGAAAAGCTATCGTGGCTGGCCGAATACATGGACCAAAACCGCTCCAAATAGCGGCCCTGTTTGTTTTTTTCGCTCTCCTCCTGACTGGATGCTCGCACCGCCAACAGCAGCAGGCCAGCATTCCTGCTCCGCCTCCGGCGCCGGAAACGTCCGCGCCGCCGACGATCGAAACTGCGCCCGAACAACCCGAAGTGGCGGTGTCTCCACACGCGCCAGTGCTCTACACGGAAACGGGATGGGCAAGCTGGTATGGGCCCAATTACCACAACCGCAAAGGGTCGAACGGCGAAGTCTATGACATGAATGCCATGACCGCCGCTCACCGCACCCTGCCGCTAAATTCCATCGTGCGTGTTACGAACGTAAAGACCAATGATTCCGCGGTGCTGCGAATCACCGATCGCGGTCCCTTTGTTAACAATCGCATCATTGATCTTTCCAAGGCGGCCGCGCAAAAGCTCAATGTGTATCGTCCCGGCACAGCCCTGGTCAAAATCGAGGTGCTGGAAGCTCCGGCGCCCATCCTGAGCGGCGGGCGATGGTGCGTTCAAATCGGCGGATTCAAGGATGTGGAAATCGCTTCAGCACTCAAAGAAAAACTGGTTCACCGCTACCAGACCGCCAAAGTTTTACAGTTCACCAGCCCTATTGGAGAAGAATGGATCCGCGTGCGTGTAGCCCAGGATGACAAAAAGCGCGCGGAAGAGGTAATGCAGGAGACAGAAACCGAGGCCGGGGTTTTTCTGGTCAGGCTGGACTGATGGGGAATTGCCAAAATTGCCATGATTGCCAAAATTGCCAAAATATAAAGAGAAGCGGAATGTTGGGTTGCAATCCAGCGAACATCGAGTGTTGACGGCCGGGCGAAGAGGTAACGGGCTAAAGCTGCTTTGTTAGTATTAAAGGCATGTCCGACTGCCTTTTCTGCAAGATCATTGCCGGCGAAATTGCTTCGAAAAAAGTCTACGAAGATGACCGCGCTTTTGCGTTTGAAGATATCCGTCCGACTGCCCCAACTCACGTGCTTATCATTCCCAAGAAGCACATTGTCGGACTCAAAGAAGCAGAGGACGCTGACGCTGAATTGCTGGGTTATTGCCAGCTTGTAGCCGCCAGGATCGCCAGGGAAAGAAAAATCGAGGATGGTTATCGCACTGTCTATAACGTTGGGCCGGGCGCCGGGCAATCGGTTTTTCACCTTCATTTGCATTTGCTTGGGGGAAGAAGTTTGGGTTGGCCTCCGGGGTAAAGTGTTGACGTGGCGTCCCGTCAGTTCATCGTTACCTATGCATTTTTGCGGACCATTGGGCGTCGGATTCCAACGCAAAGGGCTGTGAGCCGCGCTGGGGCGCGTCTCAGAGACGGTGCTGAGCACCGTTTCTACCGTCAGGCTTTGTGGTAACCCTGAAGTCCGTCGTTGCGCAGGCAGTTAGACGTAGCATGCTACGTCTCTACCGGTGATTTTCGTGGATCAATGGGCATGTAGTGCGTGTGGGCATTTCAAGACCAACATGCAATGAGAGTACGTCTGTGAAATTGCGCATGAGCCACCACCAATAAAACACAATCCTCTGCGCTCTCTGCGTGCTCTGCGGTAAAGTTTTTACGCCGCGCCTATCATCCGCGATGCATTTGGGAAGGACCGCTGCCAGACCGCTGTGAGAAGCGCGAATTGCGGAAGGGTGCGGGCGAAGCTATCCATGGCTTCTTCGATGTCGCGCCATTGCGCAGGAGTTACATCTTTCAGCATCGCCCTGTGGTCTTTCACGGGAAGCCCGGTGAGGAAAGAGCGGGCACGGCGATTCAGGTCTTCACGCGCGCTGATAAAACTTGAATCTGAGAGCAGATTCTTGCTGTCAAGCCATGCCGACGCCAGATATCCAGGGTAAGACGACAGCACGCGGTACAGGCTAAGAACGCTCTTGCTGCCGGTAGTCTTGCGGATGTCGGAATAGATCATCCAGACGCGCAGACCTGCATCGCGCTCATTGGGGATTTCCATGCGAAACATCTGTGACAGCGCGGACACCTGTTTCGAAGCGCTCACCCGGCCCCGCTGTCCGCCAGAGTAGCCGCGCTGGGCCAGCCGCGCAAACAGCGCCATTTGGCAGGAAGCCCGCGCAAATAAAGAGATAATTCCTCCGATCACGCGTATATCGGCATTAGAAAACTTTTCCGCTGCCAGTATTTTGGACTGATCAGAAAAAGTCCAGCCACCGCTCACGGCGCTGGAATGCGCCACTTCCTGAAAAGCCTGGACTGCGCTCTGGAACTCTTTGGAACTCGCCACAGGGCCAAGGTCGTCCCACATTTTGCGAAGATAGTCGGGCATTCCCGCCATGAGTTTAAAAATCGTAGGTACGAAGGGCAGGTCGAAGCTGGTACGGATATTGCAATAGAGCCGCTTCAGCTCCGGCGTAACTTCATGCTCTTCATAGGCGCGGGTCAGGGACATGCGGATTCCTCAAAGGATTGGACGTGCGGAGGAGCTACTCAGTTGCATGGAAGAGCAATCAGCCCTCAGCGTTCAGCACTCAGCCGTTGTACCCGATCGATTTTTCACGCTCTCCCAAAAACAGACAAACCTGCCGGTTTTACCCGCCAAAAACGTGGTCTGGACGAGGGAAAGGGTATTGGCGATTAAGTAATGGGGCATCTGTCATTGGGTAATCTGGAATACAAGACAGCTATCTTCATTTCAAAATGACAAAGCCCACCTCTTGGGTGGGCAATTCCAGACGCAATTCGGCCTCGCACCAGGCGAGCGCGCAAACCGAACTCACTGGCGGCTTGCGGTTTGCGGCGCAAGATGTCAGCCCGCAAGGAAGTCTTTTTAGGTGGAAGCCGTTCAGGCTGATGTAGATCATTGATTTGGCTGGACTCAGCGGGCCAAAAGGTGTATCGCCCCTCCGGGGCTCGGGATCTTTTCTCTATTTTCCCACACCTTTCGGCGTGGGCTAGATTGTCCCCCGCCCTGCCGGGCTCCTCTTGTACGCTGCCAGCTATCTTTTGCCTTACGTGAACTATCGAAGGCTAAGTGGCTTAATTGTTTTCTTCACACCCGATTGTAGAAATTATCCTCAGCCTCGTCGGCGGCGGCATGGCGGCGCAGCAGGTTGGGCAGGGTCTGGGAAAAGGCGGAACGGGGCATAACTACATCGCATCCGGCTTCCTGGGCCTTGATTTTAAGATCGCCCTGCACATGAGAGACAAATCCAACAACCGAAGTGCCTTTTTTGAATTTGGTTTTCATTTTTGCAATCACGGTGAGCGGCTTGATGCTGTTGCTGTTCAGGTCAACGATGATCAGCGAGGGTTTTTCGTCGGGAGTCTCGGCGGCCTTGGCGACCACCTCTTTTTCGCTCTTTACAAACTCGACTTTTACATTCAGCTTGCGCGAGATTTCCTGGATTTTGGCCAGAAAAAACAGATCATCCACAAAGGCATAGATCCTGGTGGGGGCGTCCTGATTAGGCGGCAGAGGTTCCAGTTCGCCCGATCCCTGCCCGCTGCCATAGCCGCTGCGGAAGCGTCCCTGGGAATTGCCGCCGCCATTCTGGCTGCGATAGCTATGGTCCATAGGACCAACAAAGACACTGCTGCGCCGCTGGCCGCCGCGATTGTTCCTGTTATTGCGGTTGTTGCGGTTATTGTTATTGTTGTTATTACGGTGTTGGCCGCCGGAGCGTCTCTGGTCTGATCCCTGACCCTGGCCCTGACTGTGACCTTGTCCCTGGCCTTGGCCTTGTTGTCCGCCCTGCTGAGATGGGTGATTGCTGAAAGTGCGTCTACGACGCCGAGGCCTCCGGTTAGACGGGCCCTGCGGCTGGTTCATTCCTTCATTCATTCTGCTTGTTCCTGCTTGAGATTGTGGTTCGCTTTGCGAGGGTTTCACGTGTAAAGCGAAACCATTGTTCTTTCTCAGAACCTCGTTAAAGTGGTCAGCCTGGCCGGGTGTGCACGGCTGAAAGTCTCTGTGAAATCTTCTTTATTATCAGCGCCTTCAGTTCGCGGCGCGCAGCTTCTGCACAGAATGTGCAGTCCTTTGAAGACTCTGCGATGTTACCACGAATGAGGTGCAGCGCAAGTAAAAACTTTCCCTGCCGTTCTGCCAACTTGCCCCAACTGCACTGAAACCGGGAAGGTGGAGAATGGTGGGCGCTATAGGATTCGAACCTATGACTTCCACCGTGTGAAGATGGCACTCTACCGCTGAGTTAAGCGCCCGCTGCGCAGCTACTACTCCTTGAAGGTAAATTTAATTCTAGCAAAAGGTCAACTGTCGCACCCCGATGGGGTTCAAACTTGCGCATGTGCAAGGTCCCGGAGCTTAGAATACACTTCTTAACAGGAGGGCCTTACCGGGCCTGCACGGCACGCAACTTTTTGTAACCTAAAGGGTTTACATGGGTGTGAACAGCGTTGCCTTAAATTCGGGGTTGTTTATGCCCGCAGCTACCGGTGAGGTAAAGGCTATTCCCAGGATGGCAGCAGGCCAAGTGGCATACGAATCATTAAGTGATGCTGAAGTCATGCTTCTCGCCGGCAGCAATGATACTGCCGCCTACGAGTATCTGGTGAGCAAGTTTCACCGGCCCATGATCGCATTCATGTATCGCATGTGCCACAACCAGGCGCTGGCGGAAGAGCTGGCGCAAGAGGTGTTTCTGCGGGTCTACCGTTCACGGCAAAGCTATGCGGCAGAAGCCAAGTTCACCACCTGGCTGTACCGCATCGCCACCAACCTGGCAGTCAATCATGCCCGCGACCACAAGGTGGAACGCAGCGGCAAGATGGTGAGCCTGGATGAGCCGGATGAGGAGTCCGGAACCACCCTGGACGTGGCCGATGCCTCAATGAACGCCGAACAGCAGATTCTGCGCAAAGAGCGCTTGCAGGCCATTAAGCAACAAGTCATGGCGCTGCCCGAGAAACAGCGTGCAGCCGTCCTGATGCATAAGTATGACGGTATGGACTATCGCGAGATAGCCGCCGTGCTGAAGTTAAGTGAATCCGCCACTAAGTCACTGCTGTTTCGCGCCTATGAGGCATTGCGCGAACGGCTGAAGGATTTTGTATGAACTGCAATGAGGTACGCGAAAATTTGATTGAGTTGCTGTCGGAAGGACCGGGTAATCCGGCAGTCGCCGCTCACGTGCGTGAGTGCAGCGCCTGTGCCGGAGAGCTGGAGTCCTTGCGCAGCACCATGGCTCTTATGGACGAGTGGAAGGCCCCTGAGCCTTCCACTTATTTTCTTACGCGGCTGCAGGCCCATGTAAGAGAAGAGCAGCAGAAGGCCCCTCAGGGCTGGATGGCGTGGCTGCGCCGTCCTGCACTGGCCGTATCACTTGCCGCCGTGCTGGCCGCTGGCGGAGTGCTGATGCGCCTGAGCAACTTCACACATCGGGAACCTTCAGGTCAGCCCACGGTGAGCGCCGCCGTCAACGATCTTGAATCACTCGACAAGAACCACGATTTGCTGGTGAATTCCGATCTACTGGATGAATTGAGCGGTGGCCCGTCAGACGATGTAACCGAAGATATGTAAGCGCAAGAGAGCAAGGGGGGAGCCAACACAGTGAAATGGGCAAGAAAGGCTGGCGTTATCATTCTGGCCGCAGTGCTGGGTGTGCCGGCATTGGCCCAGGGTAGCGGAAACAACGCTGCCGGAAATCACCCCAGCAACAGCCAGCCAGCTCAGCAGAACCATCAGAACCACGCAGGCCAGAAATCGGCAAACAGGCTTGGAGACTGGCTGCGCGACCATAAAGACATGCCGCTCGATCAGCAGGAAAAGCTGCTGGAAAAAGACCCCGGCTTCCAGAAGCTTCCTCCACAACGGCAGGCAGAACTGAAAGACCGGCTGCGCAAATTCAACAGCCTTACCCCTGCGCAGCGTGACCGCGCCCTGAACCGCATGCAGTTTATGGCGAGCCTTTCGCCTGCCCAGCGCAAAGAGTTGCGCGAAGCCAATCAGCAGCTTCAGACTTTGCCCGACGACCGGAAAGTCATGGTGCATAAAGCGCTTCGCAATCTGCGCCACATGTCGCCCCAGCAACGCCAGCAGGAGCTTCAGTCAGACCGCTTCAAAAGCACCTTCTCAGATCAGGAACAGGGCATTGTGAAGCGCCTGGCCGAGATCACGCCACCGCCAGAACCCGGCGGGAATTCGGCCCCCAAGTAATTTCCATAATTTGCGGCTGAGCCTTGCGTTTCTTTAAAGGCTTAGAAACGGCTTTGCCGCGAATTGCGCTAATTGTCGCGAATCAAAGCGGCGGAAGGTCTGCCCAATTGGTTTGTGTGCCGAAGGTTTTCACGCTTTTTTGAATCTTTGCTTCCTGTCAATTATGAATCTTTGCTTCTTCCGAATAGCACAATATCTCTGAATAACTTCTGAGTCCCTCTCGGGCTTTACTGCATTTGAAAATTCGCGGAATTCGCGTGATTCGCGGCAAGGCTTTTTCCAAGTCTCCAAGAGAATACTTGCGGTAGCACCAATTTTGGCGACCATGGCATTTTTGGCAATTATGGCAATTCTTTTGCTATCGTTGCGGCATGGTGAAAAAGCTGCTGCTGACCGTCGCGATATTTGCGGCGATGTGCAGTTCCCTCTCCGCAGACGATTTTCAGAAACCGGAAAAAATCAATCTTGATCACGACGGTGAACGCTGGGCCCAGAAGACGCTGAAAAAGCTGTCTCTCGAAGAGAAGATCGGCCAGATGTTCATGGTGCGCCTGCTGGCGCAGTTTCTTGACGTCAGGAACCCCGATTACGTCAAGCTGCACGATCAGATCGCTCATTACCATCTGGGCTCGGTGCTGATGACTGTTCCCGCGGAAGGACCATTCCTGTATAAGACCGGCCCTTATGAAGCAGCCATGCTGGTGAACCAGCTTCAGCGGGATTCTCCTATACCCCTGATTGTGGCTGCTGATTTCGAGCGCGGCGCTTCTATGCGCCTGACCGGGGTGACCGTCTTTCCTCATGCCATGGCTTTTGGGGCCGCCGGCAAACCGGAACTGGCGGAGCAGTTCGGGAAAATAGTCGCCGAAGAATCGCGTGCCGTAGGTGTGCAATGGAATCTGTTTCCTGATGCCGATGTGAACTCCAATCCGGCCAACCCGATCATCAACACGCGCGCTTTCGGAGAAGACCCGGCCCAGGTGGCTGCCATGGTGAGCGCCTATATTCGCGGCGCGCGCCTTTCTGGAATGCTGACCACCGCCAAGCACTTTCCCGGACATGGCGATACCGGCACCGATTCCCATCTGGGACTGGCTACCGTGGAGCGGACCCGCGAGCAGCTTGATCAGATTGACTTGGTCCCTTTTCGCTCTGCAATTTCGGCCGGTGTGGATGCGGTAATGGTGGCCCACGTTACGGCGCCCGCACTGGAGCCCGACCCAACCAAAGTCGCCACCACTTCGCCCGGAATGGTAACCACTCTGCTGAAACAGCAGCTTGGCTTCAAGGGTCTGGTGGTGACCGATGCCATGGATATGGGCGCGCTCACCCGTCTGTATCCTGAAGGCGGAGCTGCTGCCGCCGGTCGGGCCGCTGTGGACGCCGTGAAAGCCGGCAACGACATGCTGCTGCTGCCTTCTGATCTCGATGGGGCCTATAACGGGCTGTTAAATGCTGTCCGTCAAGGGGAGATATCGAAGGACCGCATTGACCAGTCAGTGCTTAAAATCCTCAAAGCCAAGGCCAGCGTGGGGCTGAATAAAGCCCGGCTCGTGGATGTGGATCGCATGTCGTCAGTGGTGGCCACGCCTGAGAGCCTGGCCGTAGCCCAGCAGGTGGCCGAGTCCGCCATTACCCTGGTCAGAGACAATGGACGCGTGCTGCCCCTGAAAAATCATCGAACTTCTACGCCTGGGCCTGCGTATGGAAGTGTAGAGCGTCAGGGGAGCAGCTTGTTGTGCCTGATTTTCACCGATGACCTGCGCACCGATAATGGACACCAACTGGAACGCGAGCTACGGCGGCGGGTGTCGGATGCCAGAATCATCTATATAGACCCTCGAATTGCTACAGCCCTGGCCCCGGAAATACAAAGCGCGGTGAGCGTTGCCGAGAAAGTAGTCATAGCGGTGTATATGATTCCAACGGCTGGTCGAGTAGCCAGCCGCGAAAACGGGACCGCCACAAACAGCGTGGCCCTGGCTCAGACGCCGGCGACGGTGATGCAGACTGTGTTGGAAAGCGCGCGCGACAAGACCGCAGTGGTGGCTTTCGGATCTCCGTACATTGCAGCGGATTTTCCGCAGATCGAAAATTATCTCTGCGCGTATTCGCATGTTCCGCCGTCAGAAACCGCAGCGGCGCGGGCGCTGTTCGGTGAAATTCCCATTCAGGGTCATCTGCCGGTGACTATTCCGGGATTCGGTCAGCTAGGATCTGGCATTCAAAAACCGGCGGTCACGCCGTAAGAAGGAAGATTTTATGACGAGCAAAATGAAATTGCATTTAGCGATGGCATCGTTACTGCTGGCCGGGTTGCTGGGGTGCACTGTAAAAACCAGCAAAGATCAAGGAGGCAAAGACAAGGACGTAGACATCCGCACGCCCTTTGGCTCGCTCAGCGTACACGGAGGCAAGAGTGACACGAAAGATCTGGGCTTGGCCGTATATCCTGGCGCCACTGCCAAAGAGAGCAAAGATGATGGAAGCGACGATGACGCCAACGTGAATATCTCCAGCTCCCTCTTCGGATTAAAGGTAATCGTGCAAAAATTCCAAAGCCAGGACGCCCCTGACAAGGTGCTTAGCTTTTACGAAAAAGCTCTGGGAAAATATGGCAAGGTGGTCAGGTGCAATGGAGGCACGAATATGGGCTTTCATCATGAGGACCAGGATGCACCTGTCTCGTGCAGCGATGACAGCGACCATGACCATGAATACAAGACAGAGTTGAAGGCGGGAACGCAAAACAATCAGCACGTAGTCGCGGTAAAACCCAGCGGCAAAGGCTCTGAATTCGTGCTGATCTACGTGCGCGCTAAGACGAACGACAACAAAGACACGATTTGAAGGGCGGGGCGGGTGGCGGAAAGAGCAGCATTTCGGTGAGGGGCTTCCAGCAAGCGGTGAAGCACGAGTCAACGGCGGATCGTCCACCGCGCCTAAAAGCAGGACGTTGCGCTCCTAAAAATCATTCTAGTATGAAACAGCAAGACGAAGACATTCTCATGGAAATGCCTTATATCAGCGTAGTTGGGGACAGCCCACGTGGATCCTTCGACTGCGCGCCAAAAGCGGGCGCTGCGCTCAGGATGACAGCCGTGACGATTTGTGACAGGCGTGCTGTGGATCAGGCGACAACGGCCAATTATCATAGCGAATTTGGAACCAGCATAGCGCCCTGTATCTGCGCTGTAACCTTCTGAAAGAATTCTGTTCACAGTTCTTCCGCTACAAGAGACAATATCTCCGGCTCACTTCAAAAATTCATGCGACTTGTTGATCTCATCCGAAAAAAGCGGGATGGCGGGGAACTGACTGCGGAGGAGATCACCTTTATCGTGCGGGGCTACACCGCCGGAGACCATCCTGATTACCAGCTTGCGGCCTGGCTCATGGCCGTAGTGCTGAAAGGCATGTCGCGGGCCGAGACCGCGGCCCTCACCGAAGCCATGCTGCATTCGGGCGAGGTACTGGACTGGAGCCGCCTGCCGCAGAAAAAAGTAGATAAGCATTCCACTGGCGGCGTGGGTGACAAGACTTCACTGATTCTCGCGCCCATAGTGGCCGCAGGCGGATTGCTGGTTCCCATGATCAGCGGACGCGGCCTCGGACACACCGGCGGCACGCTCGATAAGCTCGAGGCTATTCCGGGCTTTAACGTGAACCTCTCTGCCGCTGAAATGGGTAAAGCCCTGGAAAGCTGCGGGGTGTGCATGGTTGGCCAGACCTCCAGCATCGTCCCTGCCGATAAGAAAATGTATGCCCTGCGGGATGTGACCGGCACGGTGGAAAGCCCGGCGCTGATTTGCGCTTCCATCATGAGCAAGAAGCTGGCCGAAGGCATTGATGCCCTGGTGCTCGACGTAAAGATCGGGTCGGGGGCTTTCATGAAAGATGAGGCTGCGGCGCTGCATCTGGCGGAGTTGATGGTGGAAACCGGCGAGCGGATGAACAAAAAAGTTGTTGCCCTGATTACCGACATGGACCAGCCTCTTGGACATGCCGTGGGCAATGCGCTGGAAGTGGCCGAGTGCGTGGAGGTATTGCGCGGACATGGCCCCGCCGATTTGACCGCGTTAAGCGTGGAACTTTCGGCATGGATGTTCTACTTAGGCGGACGCACGAACAGCGTTGGAGAGGGCAAAGAATTAGCAACGAAGATGATCTCAAGCGGACAGGCATTCGCGACGTTCAAGCAGATGACGGCTTTACAGGGCGGTGATGCGAACATGCCGGAGCATCCGGAGCGGCTGCCCGTGGCCAAAAGCAAGCTTGTTGTACCCAGCGCGAGCGCCGGGACGGTAAGCAGAATTGATTGCGAAAAGATCGGCATGGCCAGCCTGGTGCTTGGTGGAGGCCGGGCCACCAAAGAAGACGTGATCCGTCCAGCAGTGGGGATCACCGTACACAAAAAAGTAGGTGATAGAGTTGCTGCCGGCGAGCCGCTCTGCACGTTGCATTATGACGATAACGATCATCTCGACGAGTCGCGGTCGATGGTGGAGACGGCGTACACGATAAGCGATGGAGTTCCGTTGAAGGCCCGGCGTCTTATTCATCGGGTGGTTGAGAAATCTCACGAATGATTTTTTAGGGATGCGGGTACAATTTAGAGCATTTTTTATCGTGAATATTTAGCCAGGGCAGCAGGGTTAAAGAGTGAGCGTGAGAACTCAATTCCGTGGTCACAACAAGATGGAGTTGATGGTGTGCAGGGGCTGAAGCCCAATTATGTATAGGGCTTTTTCGGCACGACTAAAAGTCATGCCCTGTTACATGTCTCGTCGACGCATGCAAATTCAGTTCTCACACAGGCTCTAGAACCCAATGTTTAAAGCTTTTTGACACGATTAAAGTCGTGTCCTGTTACATGCCTTTTGAGTAATGGCCTTCGTTAGATGAAGCATGAAGGCATGAAAGCGCTACAGCGTTGCAGAGGTAAGAATCTATACAAGGCGAGGCTTTTACGGCCATCGCCGGTAAGGACGAAATGGCACGATTCTCAGGCTTGCTGGGCATCATCGTCTTATTAGGCATCGCATACATTTTTTCCACCAACCGCCGGGCCATCCGGGTGAAAACCATTCTCTGGGGACTGGGGTTGCAATTTCTGTTTGCCGTTCTGGTGCTTCGTGTTTCTTACGGAGAAGCCCTCATGCGCCATGCGGGTGACGCTGTGAGTAAGTTTCTCAGCTACACAGTCGCCGGCTCCAGCTTCGTCTTTGGAAATCTAGGCATGGATTTTCCTCTGGGGGTATTTGCGTTCCGTGTGCTGCCCACCATCATTTTCGTTTCCGCCTTCTTTGCCTTGCTCTACCACATCGGCGTTATGCAGGTGGTGATCAAAGGCATGGCCTGGGTAATGACGCGGTCTGATGGGGGTGAGCGGCGCGGAATCCCTGAACGTGGCTGCGTCGGTTTTTGTAGGCCAGACGGAAGCCCCGCTGAGCATCCGTCCTTTTTTGGCGGACGCCACCCGCTCTGAACTCATGACCATCATGACCGCCGGCATGGCCCACGTTTCCGGAGGCATTATGGCGGCGTACATTGCTTTCGGCATTGATGCACGGCACCTGCTGGCAGCGGTGATCATGACCGCGCCCGGCACTATCCTGATAGCCAAGATGCTGGTACCGGAGACCGAGAAGCCCAGAACAACGGGCGACGTGAAGATGCCGGAAGATGAAAGCCGCAAGGGCGAAAACGCTCTGGGAGCGATCGCGCGCGGCACCATTGATGGCGGCCAACTGGCATTCAACGTGGCCATTATGCTCATCTCTTTTCTGGCGCTGATTGCCGCAGTGAACGGGATGATGGGCGGTGTTCATAATCACTGGCACTGGTTTCCCGAAAGCATCCAGACGGTGCTGGGCAAAATCTTTGCTCCGGTGGCGTGGCTCATCGGAATTCCATGGCACGATGCGCCTTTCATCGGCAACCTGCTGGGCCAGCGCATGGTGATCAACGAGCTTGTCGCCTACAGTGCGCTTGGTCCTATGAAAAGCGCGATTGATCCCCGTTCTTTCGCCATTGCCACATTCGCGCTGTGCGGTTTCGCCAACTTCGGCTCTATCGGCATCCAGATCGGCGGCATTGGCGCGCTGGCCCCGGAACGGCGCAACGAACTGGCGAAGCTGGGTTTCCGCGCTATGATTGCAGGCACCATGGCTAATTTGCTCTCAGCCGCCATTGTGGGGATACTGTTTAGAGCCTGATGAATCGGAATGGAATGACTTCACCTTCGACTGCTCTGCAAGCCGACGAATACACGCGCGCTGGAGAAGCGGCCGATTTCATTCGCGAGAAAACCCAGGCGCGACCTAAAATTGCGCTGGTGCTGGGTTCCGGGTTGGGTGGCTTTGCCGACGAACTGGAGCAGGCCACCGTAATTCCCTACTCCAGCATTCCGCACTTTCCCACTACCGGAGCCGAAGGGCACGCCGGAAACCTGGTTATTGGCAACGTGAGCGGCATACCCGTGGCTGCCATGCAGGGACGCATTCATTACTACGAAGGACATTCGCTGCTGCGGGTCACCTTTCCGGTGCGCGTCTTTGCCCGGCTGGGCATTCAGGCGGTGGTGCTCACCAATGCAGCAGGAGGCGTCAACCTGAAATTCAAACAGGGCTGCCTGGTGGTGCTGAAAGACCACATCAATTTGCAGGGAGGCAATCCGCTGGCAGGGCCCAACGACGAGCGTTTTGGGCCGCGTTTCTTTGACATGTCTGACGCTTACGCAAAGAACTATCGCGAGATGGCCATGGAAGAAGGCAGGCGGCAGGGCATTGATATGTTCGAAGGCGTGTACGCTGCGCTTTCCGGCCCCAGCTATGAGACCCCGGCAGAGATTCGATACCTGCGCACGATTGGCGCCGACACAGTTGGCATGTCCACGGTGCCGGAAGTGATTGTTGCCCGGCATAGCGGCATGAAAGTGCTGGCCATCTCGTGCGTGACCAATATGGCCGCTGGCATTCTCGAACAGCCCATCACCCACGCCGAGGTACTCGAAACAGGCGAACGCGTGCGCGGACAATTTGTGGCCATGCTGAAATCTCTGCTTCCCCGGATGGCCGCCACTCTGCCATGAATTCGCAGCCACCTTTTTGCATTGGAATCGCAGGGCCTTCCTGTTCCGGAAAAACTACAGTGGCCCGCCGCCTGGCGGCGTTGCTGCCGGGGGTAACCACCATCTTCGGCCTTGATTCCTACTATCACGATCTTTCGCATCTGCCTTATGAGAAGCGTAAGGAATTCAACTTCGATCATCCTGAGGCGCTCGAAGACCAGATGCTTGCCGAACATCTTCACGCGCTCAGCCGGGGAGAGACTATTCACAGGCCGATATATGACTTCCCGACCCATACCCGCCTGCAAGACCGTTTTGAAGAAATCACGGCCGGAGACTTTCTCATAGTAGAAGGCTTGTTTACGCTGTACTGGCCGGAAGTAAGAAGCATCTTCGAGGTAACTGCGTTTCTGGGCGCGCCTGATCCGGTGTGCCTGGAGCGCCGCAAGGTCCGCGACATTGCCGAGCGCGGGCGCACTGTAGAGTTCGTGCTGGCCCAATACAGCGAGACGGTAAGACCGGGCAGTGAAAACTTTATCCTGCCTACGCGCGCGTTTGCCGGCCTGGTGATCAGCGGTGAGCAACCTGCTGAATTATCGGCACAGCAGATATTCCAAGCGGTGCAACAGCGGATGGCCGGCAAAACGATGTGAGCGTAGGGAGCAAATGTCCTAAAATGATTGAAGAAGCGGCAGTCCGCGAAGAGGGCCCGCCTTATGCATACAAAGTCTTTTCGAATTGTTTGCAGCCTGTTCATTGCAGGAACTGTGCTGTTCCTGGCCGGCGTTGCTCCGGAAGATACTGATCTTCACAACCTGGAGAACAAGCTGCGCGACGCCTTCGTAGGGCGGGGAGCAACCCTGCAAAAGTTCTACACCAGCAACGACCTGGAATTCGACGACCAAGGCAAACTGCTGAACCAGAGCAAGATTGGACCGTGGACTAATTCCGCAAGAATACAGGTCTCATCACTGAAGTTCAAAAATGCCGCGCTCACGATTAGCGGAAAACGTGATGTGGCTGAGTGGGACAAAACCGCGGGAGAGTTTAAGAACTACCCGCTGGACACCAAGGTCCACATCACCATCCATCTGCCACCGGGCTACAACACACAAGCGGTGCTAACCGCCATAGATCATGTCTTTATGACCCGCGATACTTTCCTTTCCGATCTGGCGCCTGACTACTGGAAAGAACTGCTGGCCACCGAACGCCAGCGGCGCATCGAGTGGAACGCGAAGAAACAAGAAGTCATGAAGAACGTGGTTGCGGAGGATTCCGGCGTCACTGCGCCCAAACTTTTATCTAAACCGGAAGGCGTCCAGACCAGCCTTACTCCGTTTACCGATCCGCAGGACAATCAGGTTCTTCTTTCGTATGTAGTGGACGAGCGCGGCGACGTAAAGCTGGTGGAAATTACAAAGCCTATCGGACTAGGCATTGACGATCCTATTGCCGATACCATCCTGAAGTGGAAATTCGAACCGGCCATGCAGGATGGACATCCGGTGGCGGTTCTGATGCATGCACGTTTCACCTTGAAAACGCCGTCGGGGCACGTAGATCCTTATCACACAGCTCCCTGCCCCGGCATTGACAACGTGTTTGCCTGCTGAGTGGTTAGAGCGCTTCCAGGCGTAATCAGTGCTTGTCGGATACTGACTGGCTGTCTCGATAACCGAAATAGTCCCATACCTGCTCGCTCATGCGGGCCACGGCATCTTCGAGTTCAGCGTAGATGCCACGATGGTGGGCGCAGAAGAACACCACCACAATCCGTGATTTTCCAGTCTCTATAAAGCCGACATCATTGGCAATGTAGGGAGGGAAATCTCCGGTTTTGTGGGCCGTGGAGACGTCGTCAAGATACTTCGGAATGCGCGTGCGCATCTGCTGCTGCCGCATAATGTTGATGATCTCTTCGCAGGACTTTTTACTGGCAGCCTGGCTGGTAGCGATCATCTCCAGCAGGCGGCCCATGTCACGGGCGCTGCTGAGTCCAAAGGGATGCTTTCCTTCGAAGTGGAACCGTTCTACATCTGCATCGGTCAGCTTCTCGGGAAACCCGCGCTTGAAGAGTTCTTCCGGACTGAGCTTTCCCCATTCCGGGTCGCCGGCTTCTCCCAGCGCGCGAAACCAATCAAAGCTGGTGCCGGTGGCGGTAATGTTATTCAGGCCCAAAGCGCGAATCGTCTGGTTCACGTGCGCCGGTCCACCTACGCGCGAAAAGACCATGTCAGTGGCGGTGTTGTCGCTCTGTATGACCATCAACGTGAAGGCGTCTTTCAAGGTCATGGTGAGACCGTCGTTGAAGGTGCGCAGCACTCCGGTGCCAAAGCGTTTGTCGGCGGTGGTCAAGGTGATGCGATCTCCGGGATTCAGCTTACCTGCATCCACCTGCCGGTAAGCGTCTACCAGCAATGGGATTTTGATTACGCTCATCGTGTCCATCACCTTGTCGGCATTGATGGCCACCTCTTCCCCGGTGTCGAGTGACTTGATGTAAATTCCCCAGTCAGCGCTCACGCTTCCGGAGATTCGTTCGAGGCTGTGCCGGAGACGGTCAATGGGCTTATCAGGAGTGGCAGTTTGGCTGGAGGCGGTGAGAGGCAGGAGCAAAGCAATGACAACGAGGAAAATCTTGCGTATACGTGGGTTCACCATGGCGAATCAGGGTAGAAGGAAGACGGAAGAAATTCAAGTCGTGGCGAATACAAGTCTCACTTGAGCAACATTGTTTGGCGAAAGAGCAAGACATACACATTGTGATGAGAATGCCTCGATCAGTGTCGCAAGGGACACCTCACGTGGATCCCTCGACTCCGCGCCAAAAGCGGCGCTACGCTCGGGATGACAGTGTTCTACTAACTTTCAATTCAAATGCGGTAGACGCTCTTAAGAGTTTGGTCGACCATTGGTCTACGTTAGATGTGAAGCGGAACTCTACACACCGCCACTGCCGCGGATCAGGCCCATGGGATCCAGGGCGGCGCCGCCTCCGGCGCGTCCGACCGCCTGTTCCTCGGGAATCTTGTCGCCTTCACCGGGCGCGAGCAGCAGGTTCGCTTCCAGCCCATGCTGGCGGGTGTAAAGCTCATAATAACGGCCCTTCTGGGCATACAGCGTCTGATGCGTGCCGCGCTCTACGATGCGTCCGGCTTCCACCACCAGAATCTGATCGGCCTGGCGGATGGTGGAAAGCCTATGGGCAATCACGAAGGTGGTGCGGCCCTGCATGAGGTATCGCAGGCCCTGCTGAATGAAGGCCTCAGATTCGGAGTCGAGGCTGGAGGTGGCTTCATCGAGAATCAGAATGCGCGGATCGGCCAGCACGGCGCGGGCAATGGAGACGCGCTGCCGCTGTCCCCCAGAAAGCTTTACGCCGCGCTCGCCGATAATCGTGTCGTATTTGTCTTTGAACTTTTCGGTAAATTCGTCAACGTGCGCGATGCGGCAGGCGCGCATGATCTCTTCTTCGGTGGCCTCAGGCCGCGAGAAAGCAATGTTCTCGCGAATCGTGCCGTCAAAAAGAAAGGATTCCTGAAGCACTACGCCCAGGGCCGGACGGTACGAATCGAGCCTTACCTTGCTCAAATCAACGCCGTCTACCATGATCCGGCCGGCATTCGGTTTATAGAATGCCGCAACCAGCCCGATGATGGTGGACTTGCCCGAACCGGAAGAACCAACCAGCGCAGTGACAGTGTCCGGGACGGGAAAGGAAGTTGATGTCTTCAAGCACCGGCTTGCCCGGCTCGTAGGAGAAATCAACATGATCAAAGCTCAACTGGCCTTCGATATGTCCAAGTGTGATGGTGCGCTCCGGATCGCGGTCTTCCGGGCGCTCGCCTAAAACTTCACGGGTGCGATCGAGTCCGGCGATGGCTTCAGTAATCTGGGTCCCGATGTTGGTGAGCTGGAAAACCGGGGCGGCCAGGAATCCCATATACATGGTGTACTGAAACAGGCCGCCGGCTGTCATCTCGCCGGAAATTACCTCGTGAGCGCCCAGATACATGATGGCCGCGCCGACCATGCCCATCACCAGGGTAGAAGCCAGGCTCATGGACGCCATTGCGTCCAGAGTCTTCATTACATTGTCCACAATTCTGGCTACGCCCAGGCCAAAAACTTTCCGCTCGCGTTGCTCGGCATGGTAGCCCTTCACCACGCGCACTCCGCCCAGCGATTCGGTGAGCCTGCCGGTGACTTCGGCATTGATCTTGCCGCGCTCGCGAAAGATAGGGCGAATTACTTTAAATGCGCGCTTCAGCACCAGCGAGAAAAGCGCGAGAGAGCCGACTGCTACCCCGGTCATTACATAGCTGATGCGAATCATCAGAACCAGCACGATGGCGGCGGTGAGAATTCCGCCAACAAACTCCATTAACCCGGTGCCGATCAGGTTGCGCACGCCTTCCACGTCGCTCATGATGCGGGAGACGAGCGCGCCGGTCTTGGTGGAATCGTAATAACTGACGGCCAGCCGACCTACGTGACCCTGCACATTCTGCCTCAGCTCGGCAATGGCGCGCTGCCCTTCCTTGGACAGCAACTGCATGAGAGCATACGAAGTTAGACCCTGAATCACGGTGGCGAGCACCACCGCAATCACCAGCAGCATGAGGAAATGGAGATCTTTGCGGGGAATCACCCGGTCCAGCAGCAGACGACTGGAATAGGGGAGCGCCAGGCTCAGAATCCGGTTGATGACCAGCAGGACAAAGCTGGTCGCCAGCAGCAGCCGCCGGGGACGCACCAGTTCCCAGATCTGCGGCCAGACAGACTTGAGCTGCTGGAGCTGAGATTTCTTTTTCTCCTCGTTCTTCCCGTTGTTCCCGTTGGGCTTTTCGGCCAAGGGTCCTCCCGTGAGTGCTCCTTCATTATAGTGTCCTGCAGTTCAAAGACTGCTTTGGGTGGTCTAGAATGCCTATGTTCTCTGGGGGAACGCTTATGGCCATGCAATACGAATACACCGCCATTCCTGAAAGTGAAGTTCCACGGGCTGCGCATCCGATCTTTCAGCATCTGCTGGACACCTATGCCAGCGAGACGAGCAAAGTAATTACGGTGTGGCGACAGTTTCTTCCGGAAGATATGCCGTTTAAATCAGCAGATCGTTCCAGCACCGTGCTGGAGATCATGAAGCACCAGCTTCTCTCCGAGCGGCGCTTCTTTGCAGAGTTCATAGGACTAAGCGGCGAACCGGAAGCAGCGGCCCTGGTTCCCCAGGAGCTTACTCCTGCCGCTTTCTGCCGCCGCAATGAAGAGCTGTGCAAACCTCGTTTGGAGCGCATGGTGGATAAAGACGACCAGTGGTGGCAGAAGGTAGTTCCGTTCTTCGATGTTGAGAGGCAGCGCATCTGGGTTTTCTGGAGGAGAGTGCTGCATACGGCACACCATCGCACCCAGCTCAGCGGGTATCTGCGTTTATTGGGAAGGGCTGTACCACCCAGCTATGGCCCGACGGCGGATATAACGTGGCAGGGCGCCGATCCGACCAAGACAGTGCAGGCTGCGGAACGGAAGTAGGGGTTGAATCGGTGCATCGGGAAACCGGGAAATCGGTGCATCGGGGTCTGAAGCCCAGTATTTATAAAGCTTTTTCGGCACGAGTAAACTCGTGCCCTGATACAAACTTACGGATCCGTTAATTTTCGATTATTTCAGAGGGTATCCAGCCGTTCCGGGCAGATGGCCATCTACCTTGAGCACCTTCACGCCCTGGCGGACATCGGCCAGGCTGACCAGCGCAACGCCCCCTTTTTCAGCGCGCACCGCCTCTAGCTGCATGCCGTTGGAGAAAAGAGCCAGAGGTTCACGCGGCACTTCACCGCTATAGACCTTTTTCACCCAATACTGCTTGTATTCTGATTCGGTCATTTTCAGCACATGGCTGAGCAGAACATCACGTTCTTTCGCCTGTGGGGCTCGCACTATGACAAACACAGGGACATTGGAATTCCACGACCGTTTCTCTCCGGAAAAAACCTTGCGCAGATCAGTCGAAGTGATAGAGTCGGCGGGGTTCTGCGGATTCACAATCACCGCCATATCGTCCTGGGCCTGCTGGGCGTCAATCGTAGACCCTGTCAGCATCATCAAAAGTGCCGCCAACACGACCACTGCGAAACTGCGCTTCCCCTTCATCTTTATCTCCATTGGACCTAGAACCGAAACGCCAACTGTAGAAACATCTGGTTAATGTCGGGCAACTGCCGCCGGAATGTCCGGTCGTATTGAGTTTTGAATGCGATGTAATCGTTGTAATCATAACGCACGCCGACACTTGGACCATGCCGCAAATTTATGTCTGGAAATACCGGAGAGGCGGTTGCCGAATTCACATATTGATAGCGGAAGTAAGGCCGCCACTTCTCGCCGAATTTTTCTGATATCAACGAGTAAAAAGCCGGCGTATTGAAGGTCTGGCCGGTCTCCTGTACTTTGTGGGAGATCAGGAAGCCTTCGTTCAGAAATTCAAAGCGGGGCGTTACATACACCACGTGCGCTGAATCAATCATCTGCCCGATGTGCAGAGGGCTGGAATTAGGATTGATGCGGTCGTGATAGACCGAACCGCCGATCTCCAGGCCTTGCAGCCAGTCAGGTTTGGCGAACAGCCCGAACGTAGTGGCCTGTCCGTTATTCTCTTCCACCTCGGGAGCATTGGGATCGATGATGTTGGGCCTCTTGGTGTCAGAGGTGCCGTATTCAAAAATATAGTTCAGGCCAAGGGTGCGCGAGGGAATCTTGCCGGTCATAGAAACGCCCACAGCCTGCGAAGGCAGCAGCCCCCCATGATCGGAAAACTCCACCACCAGCGGACGGTCGGCCGCTGTCTGGAGCCATTGCCCATGATGGAACACTGAGTTGTAGTAGCTGGTGGCGGTGTGATAACGGCCAAAAGAAAGCTTCAGATAATCGTTGAGGTCGTATTTAAGCAGCAGCCGCTCGACGTCTACCTCGAATTCCTGATCGGGAGTTTCGCTAAATACGACTTCACTCAGCACCATGGCCTGCGAGGTCAGATGCGAGGTCAGGAACAGGTCTACGTCACCGATTCCAAAGCTGTTGTTGGCGCCATTGCGAAAACCGAGGAATCCGGCTTCGGGCGGCCGGGTATCATTCACCCGGTAGCTGAGGGCGCCAAAGCCTGAAATCCTGATGCCGGGAAAAATTCCGATGGCGCGTTCGGGATTCTGCGATTGTGCTTCGGTCGGCTGGGTCTCTGGCTGGACTACTGGTGGCGTTTCGATGGTGCTGGGCTGTGTTGCCGGCTGCGCCTGTTGCGCTGGCTGTGCCCCTTGTGTGGCCGGTTCTGTCGCAGGCTGCGCCTGCCTGGCTTCGAGGGCAGCGACGCGCGCTTTCAACTCACGCACTTCCTGCATGAGGGTCTTGATGGTTTCTGCCGAATCAGAAGATTCGGCGGTCTGCGCAAGCGAGGTGCATGCAAGCAGAGCGACCATGCTGCATACAGCCAAAGTTCGCCACATACTATCTATGTCCTTGAAAACTTCTAATATTCGTAAAGTCCAGAGTACGCCGTGCGCCGATAGTAGCAAGAAGCAAAACTACCCTCCAGGTACCAAAAGTAACAAAGCTGTACTGGAATGAAGGGTTTTCGCTGACTTTCCGATGGAGATGTAGCGGATTAGTAAATACAGCGCCCGTGGAAGGCCAAATTCCAGTATTAAGGTTTTCTGCGGTAGCGATTGAACTGATGATCACCGATGCGGCGGCAACTCATCCATTGCCACCAGGGCGAGTTTTCTTTCAGGAAGCCGGGAGCCATAAAGGTGGTGGGACGCTCTTTCGGAGGATTTTTCTTTTCAGCTTCCGACGGCTCCTGCTCCGGAGGCACCAACAAGCCAACCTCTACAGGAGAGACGGTAAGAAATTTCTCGTCAACCAGACCCGCGCGAGACATGTAGCCATAGAGCGTGGGACCACCCTCGCACAGCAGGTGCTCTATTCCCAGTTGTTCCCTGAGAATGCGGATGCTTTGATGCAGATCAACAAAATCCCCTTCACCCGCAACAATAATCTGAACATGCGGATGCGATTTTTTCTCCGCCAGCCGTTTAGCACCAATCGTCGTGGTAATCACGCAACTGTCTACAAGATCACCGTCAAACACCCTGTAGGCACCCAAATCGAGACGGGCCGCTCCAGTAACAAAAATGTTCTTTTCACGCTTCCGGCCCAGTTTGCTGCGCAGATCGCGGACTAAAGGATCTTCAATGGTATAAGCCGGGCCCCGTCCGTCAGACATCTGGGTTTCTTCGGTCAGCGTATTGACGCCCAGCAGGATTGCGTCGGCGTGGGCGCGCAATAAATCCATGAGCCAGCGGTCTTCAGCAGATTGCGAAATGTCCGCCCCGGCGGCATGACGGCCTTTATAAGAAGCGACGCCATCGAGCGATTGCACGAAATTGGAATAAATCCAGGGACGGTTGGAAGGCGACGACGGGAACCCGAGATTGCCATAGGGAGCATAAGCCGCATGTTCTAACGCCGATGGCTCAGCTTGGTCGAACAGGATTTCAAAGTTGCGCACAGTAGATTCTATCGTCTGGAATGCCGTAATGCTCAACTACAGTTTTCATCGTTAAAGATAAGTTTCGCGTCTGCAACGCTTCCATTTGTTATCCGTGCGCCAGTTTCTTGATTTCACTGTATCCGTAAACATGAATGCCAGTGGTCTGTAACTTAGCCGCAGCCACCATGGCACGGGCCACGGTTTCCGCAGCAATTGGGCGATACTTTGTTAGCCCACCAACCATTGCATATTGGAGCAGCCTGGCCACGGGAGTCATAACAGCTTCACCAAGCCGGAACTCCTGCCGAGGCCCCAGCAGCAAACTGGGCCGGAAAATGTGAAGCGCCATAAACGGAAGCTTCGACAGTGCCTGCTCCAACTCGCCCTTGGTACGCAAATAGAAATTGCCGGAATCAGGATCAGCCCCGATGGCCGAGACCAGCAGGCATTGCCTGGCGCCGGCGTCGAGCGCCGCGGTTGCCACTGACAATGGCAGATCAAGATCTACCTGCCGGAAAGCCTGCTGCGATCCGGCTTTGCGTATGGTGGCGCCGATGGCGCAAAAGAGATCGCCCAATGGCGGCAGCTGAAAGCTATCCGGTTTGCTGAAGTCAATGACCTGCTGTTCCAGACGCGCAGCATTCATCGGGGGGAGCGAAGGAACCAGGAGTTTGCGGCGTCCTAGAGAAATGATTTTTTCGTAAGACGTTTCGGCGAGCAGCGCACGCAAGCAGAAACCACCAACTAATCCCGAAGCGCCTATGATCAAGGCGGTGCTGGGTTTCATGACGCCTCGCGACGGATGGTAATTTCCGGAATGTCTCTGCCTTCCCCAAAATCCAGCGCCCAGAAGCGGCTTGCAGGTGATGTCTGCATGATTCGTCTCAGTTCATCGAGGGGTTCGTACTGGCCGTCGTCCGCCAGCCTGAACGTGCCGTAGTGCAGGGCGATGCTGCTGGATGCATTCAGTTCCTGATGAGCGCGGACTGCGTCAGCGGGAGAGATGTGCACCGGCCCCATGAACCATTCCGGGCGGAACGCGCCGATGGGCAACATCGCCAGGCGAATTTCAGGGTAGCGCATCTGGATCTCGCGAAAGTGGGGACCGTACCCTGTGTCTCCCGCGAAATACACTGTACCGGAGGCCGTTTGGACCACCCATCCGCACCACAGCGTGCTGTTGCGGTCGCGCAATCCACGTCCTGAAAAGTGCCGGGCCGGCACGCAGGTCAACGTGATGTTCTCCGCGAGATGCATGGCCTGCCACCAATCCATTTCGAATACATCGCGTTCCTTTGCGATGTCGTGTTTGAGAAGCCGTCTTCGCAGGCCGAGCGGCGCCGCAAATTTCGGGTTCCACCGTTCGGCAATAAGCCGTAGCGTAGGCACGTCAAAATGATCGTAGTGATCGTGGCTGAGTAATACCGCATCAATGCGCGGCAGGTCTTCAAAACGGATACCGGGCGAGCGGTAACGTCTTGGCCCTATCCATGAGAACGGGCTGGCCCGATTTGACCAGATAGGATCGAAAAGAAGATTTTTTCCATCCATCTGGATCAACACCGTGGAGTGATTCACAAATGTTGCGCGCAGGTTTCCATTGGAAACGGAAGCAGGAGGAGGAGGCGCAGGCGGGGTATGCAAGTTTCGAGTCCAGGGACCGGCTTGCTTCTTTCCAATGATCCAGCGCAGGAAGTCACCGAACCGCCGGCGGCGTGTCTCGCCTGGGTACCGGAAGCGTTGGCCATCATAGTGTGGGGAAACTGCCACTGGCTTTACTATAAACGGGCGCTGCCGGTTACGCGCTATACTCTTTCTTCCGACTCATGGCCAACATACTCTATGGAGTGAATGGCGAGGGCTCCGGCCACTCCACCCGGGCCAAAGAAGTCATCACCCATCTTCAGCGACAGGGACACACCGTTCACGCAGCCTCATTCGACCGAGGGCTGCGCAATCTGGCAGACCACTGCGAGACAACAGAAATCTACGGGTTTCGTTTCGCCTACGTTAATAACAGGGTCAAGTACAAGCGGACTTTCGCAAAAAATCTTCTTACCACGCCGCAGGCTGCCCGCAGCATGAAACGACTGACACAGCAGATGAAGGAATGGCGGATTGATCTGGTGATCACCGACTTTGAACCGCTGTGCTGCCACGTGGGTCATCGCATGCGCCTGCCGGTGCTTTCCATTGACAACCAGCACAGCCTGACGAATACCAGAGTGTCGTATCCGCTGAAATATGCAAAGGACGCGGCAGCTGCCAGGCTGGTCACGCGCATGATGACGCCCAGGGCAAACGCCTACCTGGTTACGTCTTTTTTTGACGCTCCGGTACGCCGCCGCAATACGTTTGTGTTTCCGCCCATCGTGCGGCAAGAGGTTCTTCAAAGCTCCTCTACCGAAAATGAGCATGTGCTGGTATATGTGACCTCGCCTTCCGCTGATCTGGCCCGTCTGCTCAGCAGCGTTCGCTGCCGCTTTGTCGCCTATGGTTTTGATCGTGATGGCGAGCAAGGCAGTATCCTCTACAAAAAACCGAGCATGAGCAGCTTTCTTGCCGATCTTGCGAGTTGCAAGGCGATCATCGCCAACGCGGGTTTTTCGCTGGTGAGTGAAGCGCTGCACCTGGGCAAGCCTTATCTGGCTGTTCCGGTAAAGCACCAGTTCGAGCAGATTTTCAACGCTTACTATCTGGGGAAAATGGGCTATGGGGCGTATTGGGAAGATTTGAACAAGGAGAGAATCGAGTCGTTTCTCTTCAACCTGCCCTCGTACCATGAGGCGCTGGATAAATATCCACGCCGCGACAATTCTGCGCTGCTAGGTAAACTCGACGAACTTATCAGCCGGTTCTCCGGCAAGGCACGGCATGCCCAGGCAGGCGACTGAAACATACGACGACACCAGCATGGACCAGCCTCTCCCTGAAGTAGAACAGTCGCCGCAACCAGGCACACTCGTACGCCTTGCCATTCCCGTGGCCCTGGCTGCCTCAATTCTCGCGCTGCTGCTGTTTGCCTGGATTGCCAATGAGGTATTTCTGGAGCACTCGGTCCGTTTCGATCTGGCGGTGCGTGAATGGCTGCATCAATATTCTTCGCCCACTCTGACCCGTTGCGCGGTGATTGCCTCTTTCTTAGGGCAGCAAGGGCTCATCATTGCGCTGGTGATTTCCCTGCCTGCGCTGCTGTATCTGCGCTGGAAGCGCGCCGCGGCATGGTTGTGCATCACAGTGATCGGCTCACTGCTGCTGGATATGGCTTTGAAACATGCTTTTCATCGCGCGCGTCCGACACCATTTTTTGGCTCTGATCCTGCCTCCTATAGCTTTCCCAGCGGCCATGCCATGGTTTCGTTCTGTTTTTACGGCGTGCTGGCTGGATTGCTGATGGGACGCATTCGTTCGCTGCCCTGGCGCATCGCGATCTGGCTTATAGCCGCTTTTCTTATCATCGCGATTGGCCTCTCCCGAATTTATCTGGGGGTGCACTATCCCACTGACGTGGTTGCCGGATACCTGGCCGCAGCGGTCTGGGTGAGCACCATGATCGCGCTGGATCGGCTGCGAAAGAAAAGAAAGAAAGTCTAGCCAGAAACTCCGTCAATTGTTGGTCATGAAGGCGCGTATTCAAGACCATTAAGATTATTGCAGCCAAGGCAAGTCCAGTCGTCCCTTCCGGGGACTCTGTTCGTCGCTTCAGCTTCCCGCCGTTGAAACGGCGGGCTAGCTTCACACGTCCCGCGTGGCGGGACTGGAATAATTTTGGATCATCCAGCTAGGGTCAACTCAGAGACATCATGTCGCCTGAGTTTCTGGTTCATGTAACCACGCCACACTTCAGGGGTGGTTCAGCGGTTACATGTCTCGTCAAACTCTGGTTCTTCACACACCTTCTGAAGCCAGTTATGCGCACTTCGGCAAAAGTAAACTCGTGCCCTGATACAAAACTTGAGCACGCAAAAAAGCGGAGGCCTTGAAGGCCTCCGCTGGAATGAAGAATGCTGCTGGTTACGCTGATTACCGGGTCTTGACCTCGCTCCATATCTCCACGTGTTTGGTTTCTTTGAGCAGGAACGAGCCGACCACAAAGGTAATGCCCGCCACGATCATTGGGTACCACAGGCCGGCGTAGATGTTGCCGGTGGACGCGCATACAGAGAGGCCAATGAGCGGCAGCAAACCTCCGAAGACGCCGTTACCTATGTGATACGGCAATGACAGCGCCGAGTACCTGATGCGGGCCGGGAAGGCTTCCACCAGGTAAGCGGCAATGGGTCCGTAAACCATGGTCACATAGACCACCTGAATCCAGACCAGAAGAACCAGCAGTGGAACGTTGGGGTTGGGGGCGACTGGCGCTGGCACCAGTTTGCCGGTTGCATCCGGAGTCAGCGGAGTGAGGCTCAGGGCACCGGTAACCGCATTTCTCTGGGAGCGGAAGGTGATTACATTGTTGCCGGCTGCGGCGGTCATGGCTTTGTAAATAGGAATGTAGGTGACTACGGCCAGCAGGCACCCGGCCATGATGATTTTCTTGCGGCCAATCCGGTCAGAAAGCGAGCCGAACAGCGTGAAGAAAGGCATGCCAAAAAGGATGGCGAGGGCCACAATGATGAACCCGGTACGCGCATTCACCCTCAACACTGTTTGCAAATAAAACAAAGCGTAATACTGGCCGGTATACCAGACCACGCCCTGGCCCGCGGTCGCTCCGAACAGCGAAATCAGGAACAACTTGAAATTCGGCCATTGAAGGAAAGCATCTTTAAGCGGCTGGGCCGAACTCATGCCGGAACTCTTGATTTGTTCGAAGATTGGCGATTCCTTCATCCGCAACCGGATATACAGCGAGATGGCTACCAGGAAGATGGAAATCAGGAAGGGAATGCGCCATCCATAAGCGGAGAAGTTTGCCGGGCTCATGGAGAACTGTGTCGCCAGCACCACCATGATGGAAACGAAAAGGCCGAGCGACGCGGTGATCTGGATGAAGCTGGTGTAAAAGCCTCGCCTGGTGTCGGGGACATGTTCAGCCACGTAGACAGCAGCGCCACCGTATTCGCCTCCGAGCGCCAGCCCTTGCAGCACGCGAATAGCGATGAGCGCGATGGGCGCAAACCATCCGGCGGTAGCGAAAGTGGGCATCAGGCCGATCAGGAAGGTACATCCGCCCATGATGATCAGTGTGACCAGGAAGGCATATTTACGTCCGACCAGGTCGCCGATGCGTCCGAAGAACAGAGCGCCGAACGGCCGTACAAGAAAGCCAACGGCAAAAGTGGAAAGATACGCAATCAGCGCGAAGGTGTTATTGCCCTGCGGATAAAACTTCTGCGACAAAATGGTCGCCAAGCTGCCGAAGATATAGAAGTCGTACCACTCGATCATGGTGCCCACGGAGGAGGCGAGAATCACCATCCAAATCCGTCCGGGTGAAAAGATCGAATTCTCTCCCGAGATTGTTATGGCATTGGGGCTTTGTACAGCAGGAACTCGAACGTCTGGCATACCCAGTCTCCTCTTGTATAGGCCACACTGCGGCCCGACTTTCGCGGTCGTTGTGCTGAAATTACGCGTGCCCGTTGTTTCGCGCAAGGATTATACGGGAGATTGTCAAATCGTTTGTTCGATAATTTGACGTGTGTGCCTCGTAAGCTAAGGCAGAGTGGCTGACGCAGGAGTGAAGGCAAAGCGGGAGAGGCGGATTCGATTGCCAGAAGCTGCTTGTGAAATGCTTCAATATCAAACAAAAGCATTAGTCCTGGGCGTAGGCAGCAGAGAAGCTGGTTCTTCTAAAGCTGAATTTTTCCTAAGAGAATACCCGCCTCGGATCGAACTGATACCTAGCGGATGGACCTAAATCGGAATCAGCCCCTGCCTGATTCCCTGGCTTACCGCTTCGGTGCGGCTCGCGGCGCCGAGTTTGCCCAGGACTGAGCTGATATGAAATTTTACGGTGTGCTCGGAAATGTGAAGCTTTTCGCCGATTTCTTTATTCCCGAATCCTCCGCTCACCAGCCGCAACACTTCCTGTTCGCGAGGCGTAAGTCTCTCCGGGGAGCCGTTCAGTTCGCTATGAGGTTCTGCATTTGCGTAAGGAAGCTCATACGCCGAGGTGGGATGCAACAGCACCAATCCTGCCTCAGCTGCCTCGATGCCAAGCTGAAGCTCGTCTGGGGCGATTTCGCGAGACAGAATGGCATTCACCCCCGCCCGGATCGCTTGCCTGACCCATGACTTCTCAGGAGTATCTGCCAGGGCCACCACTCCTACGTGATCGGGCAGGCTTTGGGTGAGGCGCACGACAGACATGGCAACCGAAAGCGAATCAACGTCAACGATGATCACGTCTGCTGCCGCCCCAACCGTGCCTTCGGAGACATGCCCGCTGGTGGCAAGCTGCGCACGGCCATGTCTGGCAGCCGGCGCTATCCGGGCGAGATGACTGCGCCGTGCTGATGAAGCTGCAATCACCAGCAGCCGCCGCGCACTTTCGCCGTCTTGTTTCATAGGCTCGGGCTCTTGTACAACTCTGGTGTTATGCGCTCTTCGCCGGACGCCCTGCGAGCAGCACGCCAATGGTTGCTACCGTGCCGCCGCGAAGAAGCTTTGCCTGAACAGCATTGCCGCTTTTCTGCCCGCGCAGAACTCTCTGCACATCGTCGGTGTCCGCAGTGCCTTGGCCATCCAGTTCCAGCAACACATCACCCAGCAGAACTCCGGCTTTTTCTGCCGGGCTACCCGGTTCTGTATGCACCACCAGCAGTCCTTCTGTCGCCATTAGATTCAGCCTGGTTCGCAAAGATTCCGGCAGCGGCGCTGCCTGCATCGCAAGACCCAGATAAGGCCGTTCGATCCTACCCTTTTCCAGCAACTCGGCTGCCACCCGATGGATCGTGGAAGCGGGCACGGTGATTCCTGAACGGTGGAGTGCCGAGGTGTTCATGCCGATGACTTCTCCACGCGCATTCAGCAGCGGCCCCCCGGAGAATCCGGAATACAGGTTCAAGTCCGGGCGGATGAACTGGTCCACTTCTCCACCGCGCCAGGTGCGCCAGCTTCCCATCAAACCAGAGATCACTCCCGAAGTTGCCACCAGGTTGCCTCTGCCGGTGCGCGCCAAGGCCATCACCAGTTCACCCACGCGCAGGTGTGAGGTTTCCGCCCAGCGGGGCAGTTGCGCCCCCGCCGGCTTTTGCAGTCGCAGCACGGCCAGATCGGTGCTGGAATCACGTCCGGCGATTCGCGCGGTTAGCCGCTCCCCGGAAGAAGCCGTTACCGTGCACTGCTCATCGCGCGGAAGCGCGTGGTTCACCGTTACAATCGCATCTTCTGACCAGAAGATGCCGCTCGAAGCGTGCCGTCTACCGTGTATTGCCACCACTGAGAGACCGGCGCCCGCAGCAGTCTCCGCCATTTCATTTGCCAACTCTTCCCAAAGCTTGTTTGCCATCTCTCACTCCATTCAGTTGCGAATAAGTTAACTATGGAGCAAATGAAATTCAGGCACATCCGCCATTTGGGCAGGTGAACATAACAGCTGGCAGGATCTCTGCGTTCCCGTTTTGAAACTACAGTTTCAGAGATCAACAAATCTTTTGGCTCGGCAGCCGGGCTGCGCTATATCCTGTTGACAGTGCTCTCAACGTCAGGAAATCGCATGTGAGCTGCACGATCAGGAGCAAAGTCTATGAAAAGCAGGAAGAAGCTTGAGCTCAACCAGGAAACCTTGAGAAATCTTACCCGCAAGGAACTTAGAGAGGCGGTCGGTGGTTTCTCCACCACTTGCCCCAGACTCACCATCTGCTGCACCAACCAGGCACCCTGTAATCGCAAACTTGAAAACACTGAGGAATAGCCGGTGGCCGGATCATCTGTTCCATTGTTCCATGATGCATCCGGCTATCCGCTGCTCTTCCCACACCTCTTCATGAGGTCCGCAACTATTTTTGTGAACAACAGAGCAGGTCCGGAAGTGTCGACTATATGCGCAAGAGGCATGAGCAACTTCCCATTTTGAAACCCGCTTGTGCTCACTAAACAATTCTTTGCCGTCTACCCCGCGGAATCGGCCTATCCTTGAACTCATGGCATTCCGCAGTCAATGGCTGCGAGATAAGGAGCATCATGAAAAGTCAGAAGAAACTTGAGCTCAATCAGGAAACGGTACGGAACCTTACCCGCCAGGAACTCATGCAAGCGGTCGGGGGTGTCTCAGGTACCTGCGTGAAACTGAGCATCTGTTGCAACACCCACGTCAACACATGCTTTGAAGACAATAACCAGGATTAGCCCATTATCTCCGTCAGCTGTGCGATCACTATGATTTAGCAAAGCCGGTGGTGCAACCGTGAATGGCACGTGCCCTGCCAATACCTGCATTACCTGTCATGTACTCAGCATTTGCGAAATCTGCTGATGTCACTCAGGTTTTACGCATAAGCCCAAGCTTATGCCCAATCAGGAAACGCTCAGAAGGTTGTCACCGAACTCAGAGCATTGTCGCAGTGCGCTCACTCATGTACGCACCGCCGCCGGTACCTTCTGCTGTCAAACATTTACCTCTGTGATCACGCCCGTTTGGCGAGCACGTGACCAAGGGAAGTGTAATGTGGCGAAAGTCTACAGGAAAGGTATGAAATGAAAACTCCCCAGAAGAAACTTGAACTTAATCAGGAACCTTGAAGAATCTTACTGAGCAGCAACTACGTGAAGTGGTTGGCGGAGTCACCGGCACCTGCCCTAAATTCAGCATCTGCAATTGCAACACTCTCAATGTTACCTGCTTCGACAAACCAGATACAGACTGACACGAACCTCGCGCCGGGCGCGCCTCATTCGCGAGGCGCGTCTGGTATCACGAAGTAATCGAAAGCTGTTTGTTGTAGTGGCTGGTGAACCAAATACTATAGAAAGCAAAATCTCTCTTGAGCATAAGGGCCTCTTGATACATTGAATTTACTACTTTCAGAAAAAATCTCCCCTAGTCTTAGAAATAGTCCGCCAGCGACCTATCATAGCAAGCAATGGTTTTGTAATTTTCCTGCGAGACCAGAATAAGGGAGTCTCGGTAGTGAGCTTACTAACCATAAATCAGTAAGGAGTAAGAAACATGGACAAGAAAACCAAACTCTCTCTCAACCAGGAAACTCTAAGAAATCTGACCCGCAATGAACTTGAAAATGTTGTGGGTGGATTCGCAACGCGAATCATCAGCATCTGCCAGTTCTGCTCGAATATAAACTGTGCGGTCCAAGTCAAATAGAGCGATTGAACAGCCCAGGCGGGAGTCGCAAATGCGGGTCGCGCCTGGAAGTAGATTTCAATCACCTGGTTCTCTCAACCCGCTCTGCTGGATCAGAACCATTGTTTGCATCCTGCTCCTGAACATTTCGGCTTTTGCCATTCGCGAAATTCAATTCAACCAAAGTTGCTGGATAGTTTTTATTCCTGGCGTACTTTCCTCTCTGGATTTCCCGAGCCTTCAATTTTCTATCTGGAAATTACCGATTTCAGGAAAAAGTCTGCCTGTTTGAGAGCGGCATAGTATAGATGGGTGAATTCCTGTTAGATCAATTCCAAGGAGGACAGATTGTGAAAAACAAGCTCTCGCTAACCACGAAACTTTGCGAAACCTAACCGAAAATCAGCTCCAAAAGACTGTTGGTGGGGCCAGCATTAGCTGCTTCCGCTGTGCGCAACTCCATACCTGCCTTTGTGTTGAGCCCGGAAAGAACGACTGATCACTCGGAATGCCCAGGTGTGGCCGGAGCCCGTAAAAGATCAGACCTGGGCTGCCCGTCCGCTTTCATTGCCGCCGCCTTTCACGATATTCTTAATTAAGGCTTAGCGGACCAGACTCAAATGCCTCTCGTACAACACACAGTCTCCTATTGGACTCCATTGCTCACCGGTGCTGAAGCACTGCCGGCAAGAGCGTGCCTGAATGACATTACGTCCGCCCTGGAATCTGCGCTTGAAAACAATTTCAAAGCGGCTGCGGCCACTGCCCGGAAGTTCCCGACACCTTACCATCTGGGCGAAGGGGCTGCGGGGATTGCGGTGTTTTTCGCCTATATGGAAGCCGCAGGTGTGCATCCACGCGCGCGTGAATTGGCTTCCGCATACTTGAACATTGCGATTGAGAGTTTAACGTCGCAGGCAATGGCTCCGGGGCTGTTTAGCGGATTTACCGGAGTCGCGTGGGCCATACAGCACGCTGCCACTGTGCTGGGCGAACCGGCTGACGACCTGAGCGAGATTGATTCCGCAATCGAGACTTATGTTGGCAAGTCTCCCTGGCAAGATGATTATGACCTGATTAGCGGACTGGTTGGACTCGGAGTCTATTGCCTGGAGCGATTGGAATCTGAGACTGCGCGACAGCCGCTGACTTTGGTCATCACGCGCCTTGAAGAACTGGCGATCCATTCCGACGAAGGCGTCTGCTGGTTCACCTCGCCGGAAATGCTCCCCCAATATCAACAGGACCGGTATCCTCAGGGCTATTACAATCTGGGCGTTGCTCATGGCATCCCCGGAGTCATCGCTTTTCTGGCGCGGGTCTATGCAGCCGGAATCGAACGGCAAAGAGTCATGCCTCTGCTGGATGGCGCGGTGAGGTGGCTGCTTCGGCAACGACTTCCGAGCGGCAAGAGTTCCAATTTCACGTCTTTCTTCGATTCAACTGATCCTGGTGAAGACTGCCGCCTGGCATGGTGCTATGGCGATGCGGGCATCGCCGCTGCCCTTTTGCTGGCGGCCCGCTGCGTGGGGAATGCGGCCTGGGAAAAAGAGGCACTAGAATTGGCGGGACATGCGGCGCGGCGCAGTCCGGAAAGCTGCGGCGTACAGGATGTTTGTTTTTGCCACGGTGCGGCCGGTCTGGCCCACATCTTCAACCGGCTGTATCAGGCTACTCATGAGGAACAATTTGCGTTGGCGTCCCGCTACTGGCTGGGCCGAACTCTTCAGTTTCAAAAACCGGGCACAGGTGTGGCGGGCTTTTCGGTAGTCACCGCCGATGAGAACCTGGAGATCGTTGTGGCCGGACGGCATGGACTCATTGAAGGCGTGGGCGGAGTTGGTCTTGTGCTGCTTTCCCTGCTTACTTCCATCGAACCCTGCTGGGACCGGATCTTTCTTACCGATATTCCGCTTCAGCCGATCAGCCAATGAGGCAATTCACCACATCAGGGTTCTTCGCGCTGCGCACACCTGCGCTTCCTTTTGAAGAATTTCTGGCACTCTCAGAACAGCTAAGCGTTCCGGCGGCAATCTCGAAAGATGAAGGGCTTGATGAGGCAGTCACAAACGACCGCCAGATCATTCGCGAACGCATGCAACAGATGGTGAATCGGCCCGAAATAAGAGAAGCTCTATGGATCGCTTCGCCCGAATTCGTTGACTCACTTGCCCTGTGGTGGCGCGAGCCGGAAAGTGAAAAAGGACGCAAGCTCGAGCAATCGCTCTACCGTTACATTGCGCGCATGACCAGCCGCGCAACTCCCTTCGGCTTGTTTGCCGGCTGCTCGGTGGGAAGCATCGGAGATCAAACGCGGTTGGCGCTCGGCGCTCGCAATGAATACTGGCGCCGCAGCCGTCTCGACATGGAGTATCTCTGCAATCTGGCGGAAAAGATCATTGCTGATCCTGCGTTGCGGGGGAATCTTCTGTTCCGCCCCAATACCAGCCTTTATCTGGCTGCGGGGCGATATCACCACGTGCAGGGATACTTCATCGAGCAAGTGCGTGCCTACCGGCTGATAGCCACCGATTCCAGCCCTTACCTTGATCTGACCTTGCAGCGGGCCGCGGGTGGCGCAACTCCTGCCGCTCTGGCCTCGGCGCTGGTGCAGGACGATCCGGAAATCCTGCTGGAAGAAGCTCTCGAGTATGTGGGCCAGCTTATTGAGTCACAACTTCTGGTTGCGGAGCTTGTGCCGCCGATTACCGGCCCTGAACCGGTGGACGACATGATTGCCCAGCTAAACGCAGCCGGTACTTCTTCTGTAGCCGGCTCGCTTTCCTCTGTTGCCAATCAATTGCAGAAGCTCGATGAGGCGAAGCTGGGAAATGAACTCGGACTCTATCAGAACCTGGTGAAGACCATCTCTGAGCTGCCGGCCAGCTACAAGGTTGACCATCTGGTACAGGTGGACATGATGAAGCCGGCGCCGCAAGCTTCGCTCGGTCCGCGCCTGATTCAGGAGATTCTGCGTGGAGTGGAAACACTGCACTCCCTGCACTCCGGGCCGCCGCAGGATTTCTTCCGCCAGTTCAAACAGGATTTCACGGAACGCTACCAGGACCAGCAGGTGCCGCTGGTTTGGGCGCTTGATGATGAAGTGGGCATTGGCTTCGAGAAGAGCGACAGCGCCTCGTCCATGGCCGAGCCGTTGCTCGATGGCCTGGAAATCGGGCGCGAAGCAGAGGAGCAACCACCCAGAAGCAGAAAGGGAGAGCTTGCTTTGCTGCGCAAGGTTGAGGAAGTAGCGCGCAGCGGCAAGACGGTGCTGGAACTGGATTCCGCGCTCATAAAAGCTTTGCAGGCGGAAAATCCCGCGCCTCTGCCTGATGCTTTCTCTGTGATGGGCATCGTTGGAGCAGGTGACGCCAAACCTTCATTCTATTTGCAAAGCGTAACCGGCCCTTCCGGCGCAATTCTTCTGGGAAGGTTCTGCCATGCTGATTCCAGGCTCAATGCTTCGCGTACAAGAGCACCTGCGCGCCGAAGAAGCTCTGAGAGCCTGAAGAGGAAGTTGTCTTTGCTGAAGTCGCGCACCTTCCCGAAGGCCGCATTGGCAATGTACTGTTCCGGCCTGCGCTGCGCAAATATGAGATCCCGTTTCTGGCGACCTCACGTATGCCCGTGGAGCAGCAGATTCCGGTCACCGATCTTACTGTTTCAGTTGAAAACAATCAGGTGGTTTTGCGATCGAAGCGGCTGGCCCGCCGCGTGTTGCCTCGCCTGACCTCTGCGCATGGGTTTTATCACGGGCGCAATCTAAAGCTGTATAAGTTCCTGTGCATGCTGCAAGCACAAGGCGTGGCGGGTGGCCTGTCGTGGAACTGGGGCACGCTTGACCACGCTTCATTTCTGCCGCGTGTCGCCTACGGCAAACTGGTTTTTTCTCTCGCGCGCTGGGCGTTTGAAAAAGATGCAATAGAAAAGCTTGCTCGTGAACAGGGGGCCGGACGCATACGCGCTGTTCACCAGTGGCGTGAGCAGATGTCACTGCCGCGTTTCGTTCTGATGACCGAAGCAGATAACCAGTTGCTGATTGATTTCGATAATGTGCTCAGCATTGATACGTTCGTAGAGTATGCGAAGAAACGCCCAAGCGTCCGGCTGATCGAGATGTTTGCCGGCGCTGAAGAACTTGCCGCTCATGGGCCGGAGGGGAGATTCACTCACGAAGTTGTGATTCCCTTTGTGAGAAGCGCACCGGTTGCGCATGGCAAAACTGTCTCTGCCGCAAACGTGATGCGGACCGAGATGGCGGTTCAGGCTACCGCGGAGCAGCGGAATTTTCTGCCTGGATCGGAATGGCTGTACGCAAAAATCTATGGCAGCGCCTCTCATCTCGACCGGCTGTTGGTGGAAGCCATTCATCCTCTGGTGGAGAAAGCAATCGCCGATGGTGATGCTGACGGCTGGTTCTTCATCCGCTATGGTGATCCGCATTTGCACCTGCGCCTGCGTTTTCATGGTGGTCCCCAGAAATTAAGCGCGCGAATCATTCCTCAGTTATGGCAAGCAGTGCAGCAGCATGCTTCCGGAGGGAAAGTATCAAGGCTGCAATTCGACACCTACGAGCGAGAAATCGAACGCTATGGCGGACTCGAAGGAGTGGAGATTGCCGAACACCTGTTTGAATCGGACAGCAAACTGGTCCTGGAGTTGTTGTCATCCATCTCCGGCAGTCTCGGTTCGGCGTTTCGCTGGCGTCTGGCGTTTCTGAGCGTGGACCGCCTGCTTTCCGCACTGCGCTTCGATACTGCTGCCAAACGCCAGCTCATCAACAACATGGGCAAGTTTCAGGAGAAAAATTTCTCCGTGAATGACCGCTATAAAAAACAACTGTCTGATAAGTTCCGCAAAGAGCGGCCAGTCGCTGGAAGCCTTGCTGGAAAATTCCAGCCGGAGCTGGGGGATGTCCCTGAGTCAGTTCATGCGGCATTCGCAGAATACGAAACACGTGTAAACGCCATTCGGGAACGCACTGGAAAGCGCATCGAAGGCTGGAAAGTTGACCAAGTCTATCCCGGAGCTTGCTTCGAGCTATGTCCACATGCACCTGAACCGCATGTTTCGCTCGGCCGCTAACGCGCAGGAGATGGTGCTCTACGACTTCCTTACCCGGACTTACGATTCCAGATTGGCAAAAGAAAAACGCAGCGCCAGCATCCCCCTAGCCGAGCCTGCGGTGCGCATGGAAAAATGAAAAATGAAGTCTTTGCGCTATACCCCTATCATCTACCAGGCCGAACGTGCGGACTGCGGCCCTGCATGCCTGGCCATGGTGCTGGCCGCCCATGGCAAAGGCATTCCACTGGAGACCATCAAGGCGCGGCTGCGGCTGACGAAAGACGGAATTGATGCTTATTCCCTGCTCAAGACCGCCAAACATTTCGGACTCAAAGGGCGAGGAGTAGAAGCGAACCTTCCTGCATTGCATAAGGTTCCCTTGCCGGCGATTTTGCATTGGGGGAAGAAGCACTATGTGGTTCTCATTCGTCTGGGAAGAAAATGGGCGTACATCCATGATCCCGGGGCCGGCAAACTGAAATTGACGATGAAGGAATTCGAGAGGCTGTTCAGCGGAACGGTACTGCTGTTCGAGTGAGGCTCAACCTGCGGGACTATAGCTTATGGCAGATGCGGAGTTATATCACCGCAGACTTTCTTACGGCTGAGGCTTGGCGGCGCCTTGCGGGATAAACCAGACTTCTACAGTGCGGCCGTGCGGCGCGCCACTTTCGCTTACAAGCCTGGAGCGATCAATTCCCTTCTGCACCACCAGATAGTTCATGGCATTCTGCTGGCGTTCGGCCGCCAGTTTGGGAGCTTCGTTGCTCTCCGTTGCGCCACTTAGCAACACCGAGCTGTTGGGAGTTTGTTGCAGCCTCAATGCCAGATCGTCGAGCATGGCTTTGTCGCGATTATCTACGCGGGCGCTGTTCGGCTGGAATTCCAGGTTGCTGAGCTTGGTGGCCGTGGGAGGCGCCATAGGGGCGGCCTCCACGTTCACGGTAGATACCGCCGACGCACTCATGTCACGATCATCGAGCGCGGTGGCGCGAACATTAATGGGTCCTGGGCCGGCTTCGGAGGTATCCAAAGTTGCCCGGTTGTTATTTCCACCGGTAATCTTGCCTGCATTGGAACTGAACCGCACGGTTACTGGACGGTTGTCAGCGCTGGCAACGTCGCAGGCAATGCTTGCGCTGTCGCCCGCCCGCACCGTGGCCGGCGTAGCCGTACATGTGATGGTCGGCGGGGCCGGCAGGGCCGGAGCGGCCGCGGCCGTTGGCGAATCGGTTCCATTTTCTCCAGCCTGCGGAGCAGCAGACGCCGAAGGCGCTGCCGAGACTGGCGGGGCATCGCTTACATCCATGAGTTCGACGCTATCTCCGACGCGCATGTCCTCATAGGCATTCATGATCATGGCGGTGGCGCTGCGCGGGTGCACGTGCAAGACAATCATGTCGCCCAGCGTGAGCCGAGGCAGCTCTTTGAGTTCGCCGCGCGGCAACGTAGGCGGCTTGTACTGCGTGTCATCGTAAATCTTCGCCTTGGCTGAAAGTCCCGACTCAGGATCGTGATACTTGTCTTCATACGTGCGGGTGACGCGCAGGTAGTCGCCCGGTTTCAGCCCCTTGTCCGCTCCGATGCTCAAATAGACTTTGTGCCCTCCTGCCAGCAGCAGGTCAAAATCCGGGGCCATTACGATCTTGCCGGTGGTCTTCCCTGTCGAAGGCGTATACCTGTCTTCAGTCACGTTGCGGAAGGTGGGAACCTCGCGCTCCACCAGTGGGATGGCCAAGTCGCCGGGCATCAGGTCGCCACAGTTCAATTCCGGAATGGCTACGGCAACATTGCGCTGCACATGAGTTACGCGCACAATACCCCGTTCAAAATAGGGTTGACCGGCATGGGCTAAACGCCCGCACGCTGGCCTTTAAACGCTTCATAATGGTCGGGATCTTTCACCCGGCGCACGATCTGAAACTTGTCGCCTTCCTTCATGCCCGTCCCGTGGATGAATACACGGTCGCATTCGCCCGCAAATCGCGACTGATCAAAGCTATTCTGGCCGCCCACGATGTAATGGCTTTCTGAGACCCGGTCGGTGGTGATGTAACCGGAGCAATACATATCAATGGTTGTGGGCGTTGTGGACGGGGCCACTCTGGCTATGCTGCACCATCTCCGTCGAAACCACCGGCTTGCCTGTTTGCGCCGGCTGGCTGTTTTGGCCAAACGCCATAGCCGAAGCAGCCAATAAAATCCACCCTGATTTGTTCATGATTCCTCCCCACGTCTGGCCTGAAACACACCTCTCCAGGGGAACGCAGTACTGCATTCTAAGCCCGAGTAGACACACTTTCATTAACTTAGAAGATACACAGCCGGTACAGAAGTACAACGCACTCTTGCATTACGTGCTTGCATCTGCAATTTTCCGTCACGTATGATGGCGACCTTTGCGCCATGACAGTAACCACTACACACACGCCGCGCTTTCTGCCTGCACGCCTGCCACGCATCTGTGTGGCCATGGCCTCTGAAGATGCCACGGAAATGGTGGAAAAAGCCGAAGCGATAGTTCGCGATAACCCCTTTATTGAGTTCAGGTTAGACTACCTGCAGCAAGCCCGCCTTGGCGCTGCCGAAGATCAAGGCTTTCAGGGAATATCACTCCGAAGCCATCATCGTGGCCACCTGCCGGCGGGCCGCCAATGGCGGCAAGTTCCGTGGATCGGCGGCCGCCCAGGTTGACATTCTGGTCAAGGCCGGCAGCCAGGGCTGCCATCTGGTTGACGTGGAACTGGAAACCGCCGCCCATCTCAAGCCTGCCGACTTTGCCCGGCTGCGCCGCTCTTCCCATCTGATCCTCTCCTACCCATGATTTCCGGAGCACCAAAAAGCTGGAAGAGACCTTTGCGCGCGATGCAGCAGTACCCCGCAGACTTCTTTAAGGTGGTAAGCACCGCCAATTCGCTCCACGACAACGTGACCATGATGAAGTTTCTGGAGCAGCACAGCTCCGCCCATTCGCTCATCGGCATCTGCATGGGCGAGCAAGGCATCATCAGCCGTGTGCTGGGGGTAAGAGCGGGCAGCCAGTTCACCTTTGCCGCCGCCAACCCCGGCGAAGAAACCGGTCCCGGCCAGATTACCGCCCGCGACATTGAGCGATACCTACCGCATTGATCAGGTAGACGCGGCCACCAAAGTTTACGGAGTGGCGGGCGATCCGGTTGCGCATTCGCTATCGCCGGTAATGATGAACACTGCCTTCCGGCGTGAAAACGTGAACGGCGTCTACGTGGCGCTGCACGCTAAAACCCTCGACGATCTTCTGGCCTGCATCCGCGATATTCCCATTCAGGGCTTGAGCGTGACCATGCCTTACAAAGAAGAGATCGTAAAGCATCTGGACAAGACCGACCCGCTCACCGCCAAGATCGGGGCCTGCAACACAGTTGTCCGTTCACAGGACGGCAAGCTCTACGGCTTCAATACCGATGTGAACGGCAGTAGTCCGTCCGCTGGAACAGCGCATTCATTTGCAGGGCGCAAAAATTCTTGGTGCTGGGCGCAGGCGGAGCAGCCCGCGCTGCCGTGTTTGGCCTGAAAGAACGCGGAGCAGATGTCTACATTCTCAACCGCACACCCGGCCCGGCGCAGACATTGGCCAAACAGGCCCGAGCCAAAGCCATTGGCAAGGCCAACCTCAAGAAATTGGAATTCGACGTCATCATCAATGCTACTCCGGTAGGCATGGAAGGCAACCGCGACCCGCTGCCGATTTCAGAAGAAGAATTCAAAGCCAAATACTTCTTTGAGATGGTTTATTCACCGGCCGAAACCAAAATGGTGAAGATTGCCCGCAGTCGCGGCATGCAGGTGATTCTCGGCTCAGAGATGTTCGTACAGCAGGGTGCGCGTCAATTCGAAATCTGGAGCGGCAAACCTGCGCCTGTGCAGGAAATGCAACGCGTAGTCGAATACGCTTTGGCCCAGCGCTCCGCATTGCAAAACACCAATGGGAAGAAAAAGGCTGCGTCTTGATACGCTCCGCTTAATCTGTGGCGCTATTGCGTGAGTAACGAAAGGACATTCATGATTCCTGCTATCGCCTTGCTGGTGCTTTCTACTCTGGCGCAGGGTACATCCCATCCGGTTGCTGATCCTTACGCTCCGTTGCGGCTGTACCAGGGCAGTTGGCGTGTAACGCCGAGAGATCTTGCGGTTGGCACCAAGCCAGATATTCTTGAAAACCAGTGCGCCCTGATTGGTAAATTCTTCGGTTGCCAGCAAACGGTAAATGGAAAGATAGGCGCCCTAATCATATTCATTCCCACTGACCAGCCCGGCCACTATTTCACCCAGGCTGTCATGCCCGAAGGATGGGCCAGAGGACGGGGTGAACTCGAAATCGAAAACGAGCACTGGACCTATTCAAGCAAAGAAGAGGAAAACGGTAAAACAACTTACTACCGCACTGTGAACGTCTTTAGCGGCAAAAACCATATTCATTTTGAACTTCAGGATTCGACCGACGGCAAAAACTTCACCACTAGGAAATCAGGCGATGAAGACAGAACCAGATGAATTGGATAATTGGGTGAATCTGGTAAGTGGGTAATTTGTTTCGTTTCGCTGATGACAGCGATTCGACCGGGTCGAACAAATTCCTCAATTACCAACTTACCCAATTACCCAATGTACTCACCAACCAGACGAGGTAAGCGGCTGAAGGCTGGTCGCATTGTTTTGTCCTGGGCCCGAGGACTTCTTGCGGCTCAATGCGTGTTTGTAAGCATTGTCATACATGCGGCCAATGGCGGCGCTGCTGCGGGTCTCCACCAGATAGCTGCGGCCCGCGTTGGCCAGTGCAGTTCGGAAGTCGGCATGGCTCGCCAGAAACCCGATGCGGGTGCACAGGTCACGGACATCGCCGTCTTTAAACCACAGGCATCCACGGCCGTCGGGACTGCAATCGCGGTTGCGGGGGACATCCGCGGCCAGCAAGAGCTTTGCCAAACCACAAGCTCTTCAAGCACAGATCGTTGGCGAGGCGCACCGTGACCGGCTCTGACGGCAATTCGCCGGTCACAATCACCACGTCAGCATTCCGCATGACAGAGTCCGCTTCCTCGCTGCCGAAAATAAAAACCTTGTCGGCAATGTTCAACTGTTCAGCGTGGCCCCGCAGAGTTTCACGCGCGGCAGTCGGCGCTTCCACCAGCAGCGCGGCCGGCGGTAGATCGGCGGCGGCCTGGGCAAAGGCCTCCAGCACTGCCGATACCGAGCCCGACACTTTATCGCGGGCTGCGCCCTGCAACTCCGGAACAAAATAGGTCAAGGTGGCGCCGGCAATGCCGAAACGTTCCCGCAGAAAACTGTTTTTCGGCGGAGCAACATTGTCCAGGTCAACTTCAAGCGGAGCAGGAATCACAAATACGCTTTCAGAAGATGCGCCCCGTTCTTCCACTGCCAGCTTCATTCCCGATGAATGCACGATCACAGCCTCAGCGCGGGAGATCACAAACTGCTCTGCCACTCGAAACGATCTGGCCATCCAACTGGCGGCGTCGCATTGTCCCGAGGCAATGGCCAGTTCTTCGATGCAAGCGGCAGGGTCGTAGACCACGCAGGAAAAATTCCGCACTGCGGCCATGCCCGAAGCAAAGGAATGCGCGTGGACCACGTCGGCGCTGTTTTCCGGATCGCATTCCAGCAATGATTTGCGCCAGTGACGCACGTCTTGCCAGGCCCGCAGCAAAGAAAGCGGATGAGGCTGCTCCAGGTCTTTTTGCGCCAGATAGATCTCAGCGGCAGCGCCGCCCTGGGGCGTGATGATATAGGGGCGCATTCCAGCGACTACCTGGCCTTCGACGACCGGCAGCACGTCGCGGGCAAACTCACAGGCATGAAGGACGCGCCAGTTTCGTGGCTTGGCCCGGGAAGAATCTGTCACTTCGACTTGCGGCTTTGATTCGGCCCTTAGCCCGCCACTGCCCACGCTTGCCATAGTTATAGGCAATCCAGGAATCATGGAGTTCAGGAAACTTCTTTTTTCTGCTTTGCCAGCTCTGAGTAGCAAACTACCTGATTACGGCCGGCGTGCTTGGCCGAATAGAGTGCCGCATCTGCAAACTCAATCAGGTCACGTTTGAACTGGGCGTCAGTATCGAAAACCGCCACGCCCAGGCTGATTGTGAGATGCTGAATTGTCTGCGGCGAACCTGCAAAAAATTTGGCCTGTTCCACCGCCCGGCGTAATCTCTGGGCTACGTAGCGCGCGCCGCTCTCAGTGGTTTCGGGAAGAATGATGACAAATTCTTCACCACCGTAGCGGGCCACCGTGTCTACCTCGCGCATGTCTTTCATCAGGATGGAGGCCACATCGCGCAATACCTGGTCGCCCACGTGGTGGCCGAAGCTATCGTTCAAGTTCTTGAAATGATCAATATCAATCATCAGCAGCGCAAACTTCTGCCGCCGGCGTTCCGCGCGCTTGAATTCCAGTTCAAGTTGCTGTTCGAAATACCCCCGGGTTTTCAGCCCGGTAAGATAATCGGTGAAAGCAAAGCGCAACAGCCCTTCATTGGCATACTCGCGGGTCAAAAGATTTTCCGCGACCAGCGAAAGAATCCATAAAAGCTGCGCGTCTTCTTTACTAAACCGATCGCTATCGCAGAAAAGCTGCAATGAGCCCATGACCCGATTGCTTACGAACAGGGGCACAGTCAGGGCAGCATTAGCTCTGCTGGCTTCCAGCAAGGTATCGGCTTGCAGGTTGTGGCCGCGGTCTACCAGCAGCGGACGCCCGTACTTGGCGGCCCAGAAATTGAAAATATTCCCGTTGGGCACGCCTTCCAGCCCGCTGTGTTTTTCCTGAAAGCCCCGCAACATGCGCAACTGCACCTGTTCCTGTCCTTCATCCCAAAAAAAGATCAAGGCCTTGTCAAAGGTGACAATCTCTGCGGCCATATCGCACATGAGGTTGAGGGTGGCATCCAGTTGCATCTGCAAACCGGTAAGCATACTCAACCGCAGAATTACATTTAAGTGCTGCCACCGGTTCTGTACCGTTTCCTGATTCAGTTCTGAAAAGACCTCGACCACGAACCGTTCAGGAGGGCAGGACGCGGGTTGTGGTGCTTCATAGGCCGACATATGGGGGAAAGCGTCCTTCGTAGCGCAGGGCTTTAAAGACACACTTGCAGCCGCAGACACTTGTGAGATGCCGATTTTGCTCCGAAGGCTACTTGGTAGCAACTGCCAAAGGACGCTGTTCTTTATTCTTCACACTCCGCCGAAAGGACAATGCCCTTGTCCGGAGCGGTTTCCCGACAGCCCGGCGGAGTTGACCTTAGAACGCTGCCGGAATTCTAAGGTTCAAACCCTACCTGCGGAACGAAATAAACTATTGAAAATTAAAGGCTTAATCGACGCTAGAGTGAAAATAATGAAGCGCAAACCAGAATACGATTAAAGGAAGGTTGCTGGATTGTTTCAAACCGGTTAAAAATAGTTGAACATTCTGCACTGCGTCTGTTGCATTTATCATCTTCTCGGAATACGATAGCAATTACGCCGGATAACCCGCCGGCCAGTAGTGCGTGTACCTTAACTCACTACTCTTCCTCGCATTAGATCGCCTGTAATTCAAATTCAATAGCCTTAATGTTCCCCGCAGGAGAGGCATCCATGGCATGGTACGCATACTGCATCACAGAGCAGCAAGCATTCCAGGGCAGCACACGTGCGCGTCGTCCGTTCCCCGTTGAAGGGTTGCGCGGCATCGGCGACGCACAGACATTTGGCTATCCCAGCGGCGAATTTGCAGTGATCGTCAGCGAATATATTCCCGTAGGCGATCTGGGACAGTCGGCCCTGGTGCAGCATGCCCATGTGGTAGGCGAGTGTTTCAAGCGCACCACCGTCCTTCCGTTCCGTTTTGGAACTGTATTTAACGACGATGATTCCCTTCGCCGCGCCGTCCGTTTAAATCGCAAAGCATTTCTCGAAGGCGTTGCCAAATTAAAGGGCAAGGCCGAAATGCACCTGAAGCTGTTGATCAAAGACGGCTCTTTGCGGGAAGCGCTACAGGAAATCGAATTGCCGGCCAGCGTAGGCAGCGAATACCTGACCAAGCTGCGGGAAAAGGCGGCCCGGCAGCGTGAGCGCCATACTAAGGCCCGCGCCCTTTCCGTTCAGGTTCACAAGATTTTTGATCCCCTTGACCAGGACGTCTGCTGTCGCAAGGTGAATTCGGGCGGCATGCTGATTGATATAGCCCACTTGATCGAACATAAACAGGTGGAGAAATACCAGAACCGCTACCAAACGGCCACCCGCCACCTGCCAGGAATAGAAGTCGTCATGAGCGGCCCGTGGCCCCCCTACCACTTCATTACCGGCAAGCGTACTTCCTGACATTTCAGAGATAATCCTGACCAACTGCCGCTCTAGTCGGCAGGCTGCGCCAGAGATTTGAATTCGACCTCGCGTGAACGCGAGGTCGCTGTCTTTCCGGCATCGCTGGTGTACTGGGTGAGCGTGCCTTTCAGCAGGTAGTAGCCATCGTCGCTGCGCACCTTGGCATTGCCGCGGTCGAAGCGTCCTTTAAATTCAAACCAGACACCATGCACGGCGCGGGTGGTAAACGAGACATCATGACCTTTGATGTCTGCCTTGTCGAAGAACTGGTCGAGAAACTGGCCGCGGTCGCTTTCCAGTTCGCCCTGGCGCGAGATGTAGCCGGAGACCCCATTCTGGTCGAAGTCAATTTGCAGGAATTCGCCGTCATGAAGAAAGCTGTACATGCCGGAAATATCTTCTGCCGTCACGCGCTCAGTCGCGGCGATGGGTTTTGACTCTCTGGCTGCCTTTTTTCCGGCAGTTTTTTGCGCCGATCCAGCCAGCGTCAAGCCCATCAGCAATATGGCTAAGTTGAGAAAAGCTCGTTTTGATTCAAACATATAGAAGCCTTGTCTTCTCCCTCGCGGGACTGTGCCTCTGGCTCAATCAAACCCGTCCAAGCAGGCATCCGTGCTATTTACTGATATATAATCCTTCTGCTTCCCTTGAAGTACAAGCATTATGGACGCCGTACCGAATGCGAGTTCTCCACAGCCGTCCGGCGCTGAATTGCACTTCCATTTCCTGATCGAGCCCGAACCATGGTTCCGCATTTTCCTGCGCAACTTCGGCGACTTGTTTCGTCCCGGCCCGCCCCAGGTTTGGCTGACATCGAAACCCGCCCAGTATTGGGCCGACGCTCTATTAGAGCGTCCCGCACCCTGGACGGCCATCCGGCAATCGGTCTTCGGCCATATTTTTACGATTGCTGCGGTGTATGGGCTTACCCTGGTTTGGATTCACCAGCCTCATACACTTTCTGACGATCTGCCATCCACCCGGCCGATTCAGCATTACCAGCTAAGTGAGTATCTCCCGCCAGTCAATTCCGCGCCTGAGCACCAAAGGGCCAAGCCTCCGGTGCGCCGCCATGCCCAGAAGGCCGATCCGGAATTGGCGCCGCAGGAAATCGTAGCCATTCATGAGCAGCACAACAGCATCCGCCAGACGATTGTGAATCCGGTGTCGCCCCGGTTGCTGGCGCAGGATACGCCCTTGCCCAACATCGTGGCCTGGACTCCCGTACCCAGCACAGCGCCCATTGCGCCGCATCATGCTCTGAATCAACTGCCGATGAATGTTCCGCAGGTGGTGCCTCCCACCCAGCAGACGACTGCCCGGAAGTTAAATGCATTGCAATTGCCGATGCAGCCGCAGCAGGTTGTAGCTCCGGCAGCCACTCCAGTGACGCGGAATCTTGCGGCCATGAACATGCCCGCGACACCCGCCGTGGCTGTGCCCCCGTCTGCCAGCGCCGTTCAGCGCAATCTGAGCGACATCAACCTGGCAATGAGCGCGCCCGCCGTAGAAGCTCCCAGGCTTCCAACGCCACCTCAGCAGGCTGAAGCGCAACCACTACAGGCAGCGCCCGCCAGCGTTCCTCCGCCTGTCCCGCCGTCACCTCCGGTTGTGGCCGGAACGGGAAAAGCTGAAGGACAGGCCGTAGGTCAACTGTTGGCTCTGAACGTTCACCCGGCGGCGCCAACCGCGACATTGAATGTGCCGGAAGGAAATCGCCAGGGTGAATTTGCCGCAGGTCCCAATGGCCGAACGGGCGCTTCAGCGCGGCCCGAAATTGCCGCTGGAGAAAAGAATGCTCCCGCCACTGCGCCCAACGGAAACTCCGGCCCGGGCAATGTTTATGTTGCCGAACCACCCAGAAAGATTTCTCCGGGTGTAGTCGTGGCCTCCGCACCATCGCGCAAGCCGGACTTCCACCACATTCCCGCTGCGTACCCAGACGTGCCCGGTTCCGGCAATGTGGAAAGCCAGGTTTTTGGCGACCGGCATTACTACACCATGGCCCTGAACATGCCCAACCTGACCTCTTCGGGAGCAAGCTGGATCATCCGCTTCGCCGAACTTGACCCTGTGCCGGGCGCAGCCGATGAAGGGCTGAGCGCTCCGGTGGCGGAGAGCAAAGTTGACCCTGCGTATCCCGCGGCTTTGATGCGTGACCGGGTAGAAGGCACCGTGGTTCTGCGGGCTGTGATTCACAGTGACGGCTCAGTAGGCGATGTCCGGGTGCTGCAAAGCGTGAATGACGATCTTGATGAAAATGCGCGCGTTGCGCTGGAGAAGTGGCATTTTCGCCCGGGAACCAAGAACGGTTCGCCGGTGGATATTGAGGCAGTCGTGAGGATTCCGTTCCGGGCGCGGGGGTTGTGAAGAAGCAATCAGCAGTCGCCTCAGCATTCAGCCCTTGAACATCTTCTCGCTTGATAGTGCTTCATATTCAACATAGACCAACTTCTACAGCAACATGTATCAGTCCGAATCCTACGCTGTCGATAATCAGGATAACTCGGGCTCATCGAGCTCTTGTCGACCTGATCGTCTACGTTTACATGTGTTAGCGTTACAAAGAGTCAATCGAGACTCGTGGCGATCACTCGGTTCATACACAAAATCCTGGCACTGTCATCCTGAGCGCAGCGCCCGCTTTTGGCGCGGAGTCGAAGGATCCACGTAACACTTTCCTTCACGCTCTGCCGAGGCATTTACGAGAATGTTTCTCGTTGCGTGGAGCATCTCTCGAACAATTCTTTGGCAACGTTGCACCGAAGAGCACCATTCAAGAAATGCTTCGCAGTCCTCGAACATTTTCGTGAGAATGCCTTGCAGCAGTAACGTTCAGGACGCATTTCGCGGATCCTTCGCTGCCGCTCAGGAAGACACGCTGTTGAGAGTGTCGTGCTTACAGGGCAAGTGCTTACAGGGCGAGAAAGATGTTCAGGGACTGAATGCTGAATGCTGAATGCCTGAGTGCTGATGCTGCTGATGCGCAGCGCGCTCACCCCCCGGCAGCCGCTGTCTGCGCGCCGCCTTCCAGCGCTTTATAGATCGTGGCATTGGTACACACTTCGTAGTAGTGCCGGTCGGTGTATTGCTTGAGAGAAAAATCTTTGCCGTCAATGTGCGGGATCACGCCTTCGCGGATGACGATCTTGTGGAACAACCCTTGTCCGATGGGAACTACGCCGGTATACAGCCGACTTTGCGGCGGTCCCAGATTAACTGCATGGTCACATCATAGGGCTGCAAGGAAATCTCTGAACGCAGCTTCTGGAAGGCGGCTTCGTTGATATGAATTCCGCCGATGTTGTAGCGAAGCAGAAACTCATCAGGATTGCCGCCGGTATCGGCATCTTCCACGGTCTTAAAGGAAAATACGTTGAACAGCAGATCCACTTTTTCGAACTGCCGCCGCATGCCTTTGCTCGAGGATGACAGGCGGTCGCTCTCGTTCAACGCTTTGGAAATCATGATCTGCTGCGTGCCATCCATCAGGTAGAGGGGCGCTGAATCCTGATACGAAATGCCGATGCCCAGTTCCAGCACAGGCAGCCCGGAGGTGCGTGAGCGCTCGTTGTAACCGGTAACGATCTCGATGATTTCCTTGGCCAGCACGCAGGTGCGTCCTACACCTACGCCCGCTTCGCCCTCACGCTCGAACAGCGCCAGAATAATGGCATCACCTTCGATGAAGACTTTTGTTGCTTCGTACTTGGGCAGCAGCTTGTTGATAGGATCGTAGAAATTCAGGCTGAAGTAAGACGCCGGATTTAGCCCCCGCTCCACCAGCGTGCGCGTGAGCGTGCTCGAATCGCGGATGTCGGCCTTGAGAATTACGTGATGGATCACCTTGTCTTCTGACGGACGCTGTTCTTCCGCCAGCAGGAACTCGTAGAGCGTGTTGTTGATGGCCGAAAGCTCGCGGAACTTGTCGCTGGTGATTACGTTGACGCTGTCCATGGCGGAAAGCAGCGCTTCCATGCGGCGCAGGTCGCGCTGGTAGCGAGTGAAGTCGGTGAAGAAACGTCCGGCAATCTTGGCGCGCTCCGCGCCCCGGCAGTTTTCCACTTTTCTACTGCGCCATGCAGGTTCTCAGGAGCGGTCTTGCCCTGCTCTTCCAGCAGGGTCTCAACCCGCTTGCGCTCAGGACGGGAGATCAACGCATTCTTCAATTGCTGCGGATTGATCGGTGGCGAGTATTGCCCCAGCAGCGGCACCACTTCATAAGAAGCCACTACGTTTTCCATTACGCTTTCCCGTTCCAGCAGATCAACCCAGGCATTGAGCAATGTCTTCTGGCTCTTGCCGCGGGCGTGGCATCGTCAGGAACTCCGCCAGCCATGATTTCCTGGGCATTTTCAGGCGCGCTTAACAGGGCCACGATTTCCTGCTCATCGTCGCTGCCCAGAACGCCCAGCGATTTCAGGAAGCGTCCGGCAATTTCCTGCATGGTCTGAAAGCGGTCAGGATCGCGATCATAGTTGCCGAGCATCACGTAATGTTCGGCGTTCAGATAATCGTCGCGTCCATCTTCCGTGAAGATGAGCCGGTTCAGGAACAGATCGTAAGCGGCCGGCGCAACCTCGCCCAGCAACGAACGCCGGGTGCGGGAAAGCGATTCCTTCTCCACTTCGCGGATGGTAAGAAACAAATCCTGTCCAACGCGGCGCAGCACATTTTTTTTGTTGATCTGAAAGTTGGCAAATCGGTCGCGAATCTCGATGGCGGCGCCGGGAACCGGATGCCGTGGCCCGTCATATTGCTTGACTCGCGCCCGGCAGCGCTCCAGCACCTGGTTGAACTGGCTGATCATTTCGGCGCGCTGGAATTTCAGCACCGCCAGCCGGAACAGCAGGTCGAGAGAGAAATTGTCGTCGGCCTTGGCGCGATTGACCGCAACAATGTGCAGGTCCGCCAACTGGCGCTTGAAATCGCCGGAGTCTATACCCTTGCCGTTGGTACCCGCAGGCGCGCCCACCGTGCGCCCACCGGCGCGGGGTGCGGCCCTGCCTGACATGTATGGATCTGAGCCGATCAGGTCTTCGACATTGCCATGCTTGGCAATCAGCTTGAAGATGTGCAGCCGGGCGGTTTCGCTGAAGCGTGGGCTCAGAAATACGTCATGACGGACGTTATCAATGCCGGGTACCAGATTTTCCAGCGTAATAGAAGGCACATAGCTGGTCAGAGAAAGCTGACGGGCCGACTCGGCCAGATTGCCGCGTTGAAGAAATGGAAAGGCCATGGAAAGGCCGAAGCCTGAGTCGGGGGAAAACGGGATTGTATACCAGTTTTTACCCTTTTCCCGACGCTCTGTAACGCCAAAGTAACCAGCCCAGGGCGTTGAGATAGAACCAGTTTAGGCCACCAGTGCAGCACCCGCACTAGGCAGTCCGCCTTAGTTTTTGAGGTGCTTCGTAGTAGGGTGGAGACCGCCCTTCATACCTGAGACGAGTAAATCGTGCGCTAATCTCAGTGAAGCCCTCAGTGTCTCCGAGTCTCCGTGGTTAATGATTTGCCGTGCTGGGTTGTTCGCGCTACTTACCCTGCGAGTCTTTGCGGGCCTTCTCGAATTCATCTCCGGCCTGCCATCCCGCGAGTTGCGGGGCGTTGGCCACTTCCCATCCCAGAGCGAATCCGAACCTGGCCAGCTTGGCGTCGGCGGTAAAGTCCATGTCGGGCTTGTACTCATCTGACGGCTGGTGGTAGCGATGAGCCACATAGTCGCGATCTTTCTCTTCGCCCCACGCCAGATCGTGTCCTTTGAAAAGCGCGCCTTCATTCACGCTGAACGCCGGGACACCGACACGGGCCAGACTGAAATGGTCGGAACGATAGTAATGTCCAGCTTCAGGACGAGTCTCCGGCTGAATGCTCAGATCGAAATCCTTGGCGACCTTCTGCACCACCGGATAAATCGTTGTGCGCTCAGCGCCGGAAACTACTAGCTGCTGCGGCTCGCCAAAGGGCTGCACATCGTCGTAATTCAGGTCGAGCGAAATATTGCGCGCCGGCACCGGCGGATGCTCGCCCAGATACTTCGAGCCAAGCAGTCCCTGCTCCTCGGCTGTGACGGCGGCAAACAATATGCTGCGCCTGGGCTTTTCCTTGCTGTTCACAAAAGCCCGCGCCAACTCCAGCAGAATGCCGCATCCGGTAGCGTTGTCGGCAGCGCCGTTATAGATGTTGTCACCGGATTCATTGGCATGGATGCCCAGATGATCGTAGTGGGCGGTATAAAGCACGGCCTGGCTTTTCAGCTTTGCGTCAGACCCGGTGACCTTGGCCACAACATTGCGCGACGAAAAAGGACGCACATTGCTGACAATGGTTTCTTTTACCGTCACCGGCAACTCTACCGGCTTGAAGTTGCGTGAGGTGGCGTCCTTCATCATCTGGTCAAGGTCTTTGCCTGCGCCTGTGCGAGCTTTTGCGCAACCGACAGTTGAATCCATCCTGCCGACTTGAGCTTGGGTTCTTTCTCTTCCTGAAGAAAAGAGCTTTCCCCGCCCCACGAATTGCGCACCACTTCCCAGGGATAGCTGGCCATCTCGGTTTTATGAATCAGCACCGCGCCCACTGCGCCGCGCCTTGCCGCCTCCTCGAATTTGTAGGTCCAGCGGCCGTAATAGGTGAGGGCCTTGCCCTTGAAGAATTTCGGATCATCCGATGGAGGCTCGTTCACCAGCATGAGCAGCACTTTGCCTTTGAGGTCGGCGCCCTTGTAGTCGTCCCATTGATATTCAGGCGCGCTGATGCCGTAGCCTACATAGACCAGTCGGCGCATTGATTTCAGACTTGGGCGAATGGGTCTCATCGGTGGCTACATAATCGTCAGCAAATTTCAGTTCAATGGGCGCCCCTGACTTGGGCACGAAAGAAAGCTGGGTATTTTTCTGGTCGGTGGTGATGCCATAGAACTTTACGTCCTGAAAGAAGCTGCCATTTTCACCGGCAGGCTGCAGACCGTAGGACTTGAACTGCTGGGCGATCCAATCGGCGGCCTTGTCGCCGCCCTTCTGGCCGGTGCCGCGGCCTTCGAAAGCATCGTCGGAGAGGTACTTGACGGTGGCGCGAATCTTTTCCGAATCAATGGACTCGATGGATTGCTTTGCCGGAGCAGACAGGCTCTGGTTCTGCGCTATGAGCAACGAAGCAACAGCTAAGCTGAAAATCGCAAGAAGTTTCCTCATGTCACCCCGCAAGACTGAATTTGTTTTACCGTGCCGCGGACCGCGGCTCAATTCTTTGACTCTCAACCAGGCTTGAAATCAGGCACATTGTCCTTCGCCTGAAAGATCGCGACTGGCCTGGTATTGCCGATCTCCGCGAGCCTGCGGTTCAGATCTTCGAGTTCCTGCCTGGCCCAGCTTACGCTGGAAAACTCCACCTCACCTTGCGGCGAGATCAGAAAGATGGTCGGCACATTGGTAAGACCGTAAGCATTCGACGCCGGATATTTCTTTGGATCATCGAGCAGCGTAGGAAAGGTCACGCCAAACTGGCGGTTGAAGGCCTGCGTGTCGGCGAGATTGTCCTGCGATACGCCCACGAAGGTGAGCTTCGGATTTTGAGCGTGCGCCTTGTAAAGGCGTTCGATATAGGGAAAAGCCATCTGGCAGACCGGACAACTGATCTTGAAGAAGGCCAACACCACCGGGCCGCGTTTCAACGCCTGATGCAAAGAAAACTGGTTGCCGTCTGTAAAGGGTAAACTGATCTCCGGAGCGCGCACTCCGCTGGTTAATGCAGACATGACTCTATTCTAAATGGAGTTGCTGGATGAGAGAAAGAACCGAAAGGTCTAAGAAGCTAATCGGCCACGAATTTCGCGAACGTGCGCGGATGAAGAGCGGACAAATCTAATTGATTCGCCCGGAATGCTTCAAGCTTTGTTCCAAGGCAGTGCAAAATAGTTTAGTATTCTACAAACAACCAGTTGTGCAGAGGAGTTTGGGAACTCTTCTGCAGAGGTGGCTCGAATGGTTAAGGCAACGGCCTTAAGAAACCGTTTAACCTGAAAGGGTCTTAGGGGTTCGAATCCCCTCCTCTCCTCCAAGGGCCTTCACATCCTGAATTCTTCGGAATTCAAGGATGTGAAGGCCTTTCGCGGATCAAAGCAGAAGTCTGCTCTAAGCACAGGAGTTCCATTGTGACCGACCTACCAGAAGGCCCGATGAAAGAACTGGCTTTTTATTATCCAAACCCAATGTGGACTGATGGGGATTGGATTAAGAACCTTATTCTGTTTTTCGACGGGATTGCCTTACTCGTTCCGAATTACATGAAGAACCGTCCGCACGAAATCGATCCCGCCATTGTTGAAGGACTTAACCAGCACGGACTTCTTCAAATAATTGAGCCTGAAATAGCGATAGATAAGGCAGCAACTGAGAAATTGGCCTCATCACTCACCGACATCATTACTTCCGGGATGCTGGATGATTTAGCGAAAACCGATACAGCATTCCATGATCTCTCCATGTCGCGTTTGGGCTATGGCGGTGATGAGGGATTAGCCACGATGGTCTTCGAGGAATTAAAGGAGCGTGGTTTAGCTAAAGACAGTAAAGATGGTGTTTCTATACCGATGCACCCTATGGTGAGATCGCTCGTGCTAGTGCTGCTTGCACAAATTTTACGCCCTTATGGTTCCAAGATTAATGCGGAACTAAGTCCTGCTACTGATATACCGAAGCTCGTAGATGCTCTGGCAGAACTGCTTGGCGCTAAGCCATCTCCCTCCACAGGAAACGTCATCGCCTTCGACTTGAATAAAATAAGTGTTGACTTAGGCTCAGTACCCATCGATGAAGTACTGCAATTCAGATAACAAAATTTTTCTGCACACCGTCGATACAGCGTCTCGGTCAAAAAATTCGCGCAGGAGCTTTCTCGCATGCCGGAGAAAGAACGGATTTCGGCTTTTGATGTGCGCCAAACGGAACTCAACGACATTGCGGACGACCTACGTAACCGTAGGACGCAGGGCCTGGAAAAAACCTGCTTCATTCGGTCTAACAATCATAGGTGCCGGACTGACTTTGGCGACAGGTCATCCGTTGGCAGCGGTACTTACTGCTGGTGCTGCAGCGCTCCGATATGAATCTTCACAAAAAACAGAAGCCTCAGTGTATTCCTATCTATTTAATGCCAGAAGTAGATTCGGATTTTGAAGTCGATGGAAAGAACAGGCTTAATGGCGGCGAGACTTGAATTTAGAAAAGCTGCTGCCTGACGCAACCTCGGGCAGAGCTTCTGGTTCTTATTAAGCTAAACACCTCCCCTGGTCCAGGTAAACAATCCGCATCTTGCGGGTATAAGGACCCTTTCGCATGAAAGCCACTCGATTTGCATGTTTTGTCTGCTTGATTTCCTGTCTTATTTTGGCTGCTATCGGTTGCGGCGGCTCGAACTCACAATCAGCATCATCGCCCACCCCCACGGCCACGCCCACACCCGGCACTCCCAGCCCAACCCCAACGCCAACACCGGCCCCAACCAGCGCAACGTTTATGTATTCGCGAATGAAGGCTCACAGAAAGATCCCGTCGGATCAATCTCGGGATTCACCATAGACCCTGCCACCGGCGCATTGAAGCCTTTGCCTGGCTCTCCATTTACGGCTGACGCCAGCCCTAATGTGATTGCAAGCGACCCTCTGGGTCATTTTGTTTTCGTAGGCGAAGCCGGCCAGCCTGTAGGTGTTCGCGGCTCAAACTGCAATGGAACAAACAGCGTTCTTCTTTCAGAGCATGTGGATGCCACTTCTGGCGCGCTGACGCTGGCAGATCGCAAAGTCCTGACCGGAGATTGCGTGAGCAGCATTGCCGTTGATCCCACCGGCACGAACCTTTATGTGGGAATGGAATCCCAAACCGGCGCGGCGCCCGGCGCAATTCAGGGCTTCATCATCTCCTCGTCGGGCACCCTTACCGAGATGACCGGATCGCCATTCCCAGTGACCAGCGCTCCATTGGGGCTGGCCATGCATCCCAGCGGCAAATTTCTTTATGGCTCTTCGGATAGCGGTCTGCAAATGCTGGACCGCAATACCACGACCGGAGCGCTGACCTTGCGGGGGACATCCAACACTCCGAAGCGGCAACTGGCGCTGAACCCGGCAGGAACTTTTCTGGCCGCCAGCGAACTCAACAGCAATGGAGTATCGCAGTTCAATGTAGATCCCGCTACCGGAAATGTTACAGCGGTCTCCACCGACCAGAACGTTCCGGTGAACTCGCCGGGAGCGATAGCCGCAGATCCGCTAGGCAGCTTCTTTGCGGTCACGGAGATAAGTGACCCTTCAACCCAGACAGGAGGCATTTCCACTCTGTCATTGACCAATACTGGAGGCACGCAGTTAGTGAAGACTACTGGAAGTCCGTTTGTTTCAGGACATGTTCCGGATGGCGTGGCCTTTGATCCTGCCGGAAAATTCGTCTATGTCGCAGACTCGAATGATGGCAACATTGCCGGCTTCACGCTTGATCGCAGCACAGGAAAGCTGACGCCTATTGCGGGTCTCCATTTGCCTCCGCGACTTTCCCGGCCTCTATAACCGTAGTGAAACCGCACTAACCCAAACAGCACAAGCGACGCAACCACTGCGTCGCCTGTGCTTTCCCTGAAACAAAGTACATTTATCAGGAAAATCACGCGTTCCGGCGTGGCTCTCCGGTCAGGAACGCAACTCCGAGAGTTCTGAGGATTTTGCGCGTAAGGCCTGTGAGCGCCAGCCGTTCAACAGATGCCAATGGCACCCATGTTCCGCTCTCACGGCGAAATTGTGCTGCCGGATAAACCAGAATGCGGTAATCGGTCACAGTGATCGAATGGCGCACTTCAAGAACCGGCTTCTTCTTCGATGACGATTTCTTGATCATCGGCAGTTCCCACATGCCGGGCATGAGTGACTCGGTGGCGGCACGCTGCTGAAGCAGTACGGTTCCGTCGCGCATGGCCAGCGAGTAACTCAGCGTGGCCTTGATGCGGGGCTTTTGCTGCTTTCTGCGCCCGCTCCCCGCGAAGCGCAAAATTCGAGCACCGGACAGCTCAGGCATCGCGGCTCCCCAGGAGCGCAGACCGTTGCGCCCAGCTCCATGACCGCCTGATTGAAGTCGCCGGGGCGGCTGGAGTCCAGCAGTTCCTCAGCCGCCTGCCAATAATTCTGGTCGGTAAGTTCGCGTCCGGTGAGTCGCTGCATCACGCGTTTTACATTGCCGTCCACCACTGGCACGGCTTCACCGAAAGCAATGCTGGCCACTGCGGCGGCCGTGTAGCGCCCGATGCCCGGCAACTGCATCAGCTCTGCCGACGAAGTTGGAAAGCCGCCAGCTTTGTTTACTTCTTTAGCTGCCGCATGCAGGTTGCGGGCGCGGCGATAGTAGCCCAGGCCGCTCCATGCGGCCAGCACTGTCTCTTCCCTTGACTGCGCCAGCTTGCGCACCGTTGGAAACTGCCGCAGGAATTGTTTATAACGTTCTTCGACGACGGCCACCCGCGTCTGCTGCAACATAATTTCCGAGACCAGGATGCGGTAAGGATCGCTCTCGCCCCGCCAAGGAAGATCACGCTTCTCGCGGTCATACCAGCCAAGCAAGGCCGAACGGAATTCTCGCTGCGCAGTTCATCAAGGCCCGTAATGGAAGTTCGAAGTTGCATGGAACAAGGGTGGATTTAATCCTATAAAGACGACCGGCGCAATGGGCAAGACAGCAGGATTTCCCACAAAATAAAGTAGATCAGTGAAAATCAGTAAATCAGTCGAATCAATGGTGAGATTTTACAGCACCGGCGTGCTCGATTCCGAAATGAGCACCCATCCGTTTTTGAGTTCCTGCCACACCGAGATCACGCGCAGATCTTTGGGCCGTGCATGTCCGGTTGCTACAAGATGCAACTCGTAGGTCACAACCATATCTGCCCCGCCGGGCCGGACCAAAACCTCGCCTAAAGAGAATTCCGTCACCGGGTCCCCGGGTTCCTTCCCACCCCTGCAAATATAGCGGCCAAATGCTGCTCCACTCCCGGCCAATCTTTGTCTCGAATAGCCTGCCACATGAGCCGCTCGTGTTGCTCGGCTCCGGTCGCGGTCTTCCATGTCTGATGTTTCGGCTCTTTCCAGGCCGTACAGCCGGAAACAGAAAGCATGAGTAAAGCGACGATGAGCAAGCGAGTCATGGAGAGATGATAGCAAGCAAGAGCTTTAACCGCTGATTTCGCTGATGGGCGAAGGTAGAGCATTGCGCTGCAACAAAAAAGACGCAACGACTGTGATCGTTGCGTCTTTGTAATTCGAATCGAGCTGAGAATTAGTCTCCGAACACTTCTTCTTTCTTCTCTTCTTCGGCGACCCTCGGAGCCGCAGGCGCGATGGACCCCAGCGGAATGAATCCACCTTCCGGCTTGGGCTCTTTCAGAATGTGCTCGCGGTAAAGCTGTTCCATGCGGGCATTCTCGGCGCTGTTCTTCAGTTTTGCGTCGCGGGCGCGCAACTTCTCTTCGCGGGCGGTCTTGGCGATGCCCAGTTCGTCGAGAGTCGTGTTGCGGCTGGCGTGCACGTGATCGTCGTTCACGCGCAGCTTGTGGTTAGTATCGGCCATGCCCACGGTCTTGCCGCCGGCGAAGATTTCATGACGGCCGTGCTCTTCGTACCACTTGGTGAGGGTGGCAGTCATGTGCATCTTCTCGATGATATTGCGCCAGCCCACGCCGGTGTTATAGGCGCAGAAGCTGATCTCGCCTTCCTGCGTGGCGTAGGGAATGATGCACTGCTCGGTGCGGCGGAAGTCGTAGTTATACAGGTCCTGGAACCACATGCCGGCAATGAACAGGAAGTTCCAGCGGTCCTGGCGGCGGCGCTCGATGTCTTCCAAACTGCGCTCGCCCTTGACGCTGCCGTATTTCTTATCAGCGTCTTTGGATGCGCCGAAGCTCTTGTCGAACTTTTTCATCAGGTCCATGAACTTGAAGTGCTTGGGCGCCTTGAACGGATCGAAATTGCGCAGCAGCGCCAGCGCCATGCCAAAGACTGACAGGAACTTGCCGCGCGCCGCGTCATTTACCCGGGCCACATCGCGGGCCAGGCGGTCACCTTTGAGGAAGGCGGTAACCGGCACGGCTTCTTTGGTTTCCTTATCAATCATCACGGCCATGCCTACGCCGCAATTCGGATGGCAGCCGCAACTGAGTTGTCCCCAGTCTGCGTTCGGGCCATGCACCAGATCGGCCCAGTCGGAGAAGGTAGACATAAACGAAATCGGATACCAGTCGCGGGCAGGCTCGCCCAATCCGGTCTGGTTCTTCACATCGTGCGCCAGATGGCTCAGGGTATAACGCTGGGCGTGGCGGCGCTCGTCGGTAATTTCCTCGTCGCGTCCGGTAAAGGAAACAGGCTGGAAGCTGAGGAAGCTGATGATCTTGGGATTATCGAGGGCAAACTGGATGATGCGGCCCACCTGCTCGTTATTGATGGCGTTCACGATGGTGGTAACGGGAACGATGTCAACACCGGCATTGTGCAGGTTGTGAATGGCCTTGAGTTTTACGTCGAACAGGTTGCCGACCTGGCGGTGCGAGTTGGCAGCGTTGCCGATGCCGTCGAATTGCAGGTAGGCGTAGCGCAGTCCGGCTTCGGCGGCTTGGCGGCAGAATTCCGGCGACTTGGCGAATTCGATGCCGTTGGTTGCCGCCTGCACTGAGTTGTAGCCGACTTGGCGGGCGTAGCGCACTGCATCCAGGAAGTAGGGCGAGAGCGTAGGCTCGCCGCCCGAAAACTGTACTGACATCTGGCGCCGGGGCTTGATGGAGATGGCGTTATCGAGCAGCGTCTTGATCTCGTCCCAGGTAAGTTCGTGTACGAAGCCGACCTGGTTGGCGTCCATGAAGCAGGGATCGCACATCATGTTGCAGCGGTTGGTCAGGTCAATTGTCAGCACTGAGCCGCGGCCATGCTTTACGGTGCTGGTGCCGTGGTGGTGCAGGTGCTCGTCATTGTGGGCCTTGATGTCGCGGCCGGGGAAAACTTCTTCGAGGTGCTTGAAGAAATCTACGTCCATGGCCATTACGTCTTCGAAGTGGCCGTGGATGGGGCAATCTTTCACCATCAGAATCTGCCCATCGCGCTCCACGATCTGGGCCTTGATTTCGCCGATCTTCTCATTCATCAGCACTTCATGCGGCAGCTTGCCGTCAATAATCTGCTGGCGGATCTCAGGCACGCACTTCGGACACAGCGAATCGGTACTGCGGGGCCAGCCAAGAGGCGGCTTGGATTTTTCCCAGGACTTCAAAAGAGGCTTATCAGACCACTTAGGAGTAAATGATGGGTTCGGTTTGATCCGGTTCAGCCGATCAAAAACCGCCCATGCGCCACTGGCCGCAATCGTCAGAACTTTTTCGGCGTACTTAACAGGCTTATGCATCCTTTGCCTTTCTCCTTGTCAAATCTCTGGCCGCGAAGCGGCTCACTGCAAAATGAAATATTGGTTGCTGCATATACAGCTATCACAAACAATTAGAACGGGATAGTAACTCAAGGGTATCTTAGCGGTACCCCACGCACAGGGTTAACAGGGATTGCCTAAATGGTTGGATTCGCAGGCCCAGCGGTTATAGAGAGCATTAAACGGAAGCTCATTTCAGTGGCTAAGTTATTGGATTTAAAAAGCTTTGCGGGTATCGCAAATGACGCCGGCGTATTGATTAACCAGTCAATGGCAACACACCGCAGCAGCAAACTGTGATCAATTTCGCTGCTGCCGGGCTGTGGTCTTCTGTATCCAGCCGGCAATTTTTTCGAGCGCCATGGGGGCAATAGTCTCTTCAATTTCCGGATATTCATCAATGGTCCCGGTCTTTGCGGTCTGAAAAAGATGATTTAGTCCGGGCAGTTCTTCCACATCAATATTCTTATTCCCGGCAGCTTCCAGAGCTTTGCGGATCAAAGGCAGATTTTCCGCCGCTATGACTTGCAGGTCTTTGCTGCCGTTCAGGGCCAGCACCGGACAGGTGACTTTGCGTAGCGCCGTAGCCGGGTCGTAGCTGATGAAATACATATACCAGGGTGACTGCATCTTCTTGATGTCCGGTTCAACCTCGGCGGCCGGAACCATCGCCGCCAGTTTGTCGCGTAACAGCTTGGTCGCCGCCGGATCATCTTTGCTGCGCTTCACCAGATCGAGCACCTTCTGCTCTTCCGCAGCGGTTTGCTCTCCCTGGGCATGGCTACCGGTTTTGGCCTCGGCCAGAGCGCCGCTCTGGGCCGCGATAACCCGGTCGCCGGGCAGCGCGCGTACCTGCCATCATCACAATGAACGCCACGTCATGGTTGCGCGCCGCCACCATGGGAGCAATCACCGCCCCTTCGCTGTGTCCCACCAGGCCAATCATCTTGGTATTGATTTCGGGGCGGGTCTTCAGATAGGCGATTCCTGCTTCAGCATCCGTGGCAAAATCGGCGGTGGTGGCAGCCGCAAAATCTCCCGTGGACTTGCCTATGCCGCGATCGTCGGCGCGCAGCACGGCGATGCCCCGCCGGGTCAGATAGTCGGAAAGCACCAGAAAAGGCCGGTGCCCCATCAGGGTCTCATCACGGTCTTGCGGCCCGGAGCCGGTCAGCAGCAGCACCGCGGGAAAGGGACCTTTGCCCGGCGGCAGCGTAAGGGTCGCCGCCAGTTCATTCCCCTGCGCGGCGTTTTTATAGCTCACATCCTCTGAGCGATACGGATATGGCTGTACCGGATCCTGAGGGCGATGTTTAGGCGCCAGCGCCGCTTTATCCTTGTCCAGCACTCGCCTGAGAGTCAGCGGGGCCGACAGCCCTTGCTCATAGACGCCTTCCACCGTGCTGAAGTCGCGGCTGACAGTGCCTGCATAGGAAATGCCGAACTGCTTGAGCTCAATCTTCAATGAAGCGCCATCGAGTTTTGCAGTGGCAGGCAGACCATTCACGCCCTGATCGGGACTGTCCATGGTGGCTTTCAAACCCTCGGCGGAGTTAGTCACGTGGAAGACCAGACGCACCTTGCGCATGCCCGCATCGAGCGTTCCCAGCCAGTCACCGGCAACGTCAGCGGGTTTCACCGGATAGTCAGCCGCCATAGTTTTGCTCTGATTCGGATCAAGGGCTTGTCCATGGGCCGCGAGGGGCGACATGAGAGCAGTCATTAATATGACCAGCAGGCTTTTCTTATTCATAAATTAAATCTCCGATCGAGTCCGTCCGGCAGCTCAAATTACAGTTCCACGCCGTGACGTTCCAGCCGCTTGTAATAGACGAACGAATACACCACAGGAACCAGACCGCTTCCGACCAGTACAAAGATCAATGGAACCTCGAACTGCGGCGCGAGCATGGCGAGCAGGAAACCGATAATGCCGCCCCAGAAAAACACCTTTGCGCCCAGACGGTGGGTGGCATACCACACCTGCTCGCTGGCCAGTGTCCAGGGAGTGCGGATGCCAACGAAAAAGTTGCGTTTAAATTTGCCCATTACATTGCCCATGAGCGTAAACAGCACGCAGATGCCGCCCATGACTGCGCGGCTTAGGTCCATTCCCGGAGACATCGCGGCCCACAGCGCCACCGCATGCAAATAAGCCATGCATACGACAAGGGCGGTCATCAGGAAGAGATAGCTTGAACGAAAGCGGTCAATCTCAAAATGCCGGGGAGAAAGCGGCGGCAGCACGGCAAACAGAAGCATGATGCCGGCCATGATTCCCGGCATCAGAAATACCGCCAGCGCGCGTGAGGAGTATCCGTTCACATGCCCGTGCATGTCCCAATGGGTCGGCACCTGGTCGGGAAGTTGGGAATACAGGACCGCTCCACCCGCAAACGCAGCCAGCACAACCAATGCGCAAATGAGAAAATAACGATTCTTCATGGCTTGCCTCCTTTCTTTCCGTTCTTCTTCTTTCCGTTTGTTTGGCCGGAAAGATCCATGGCCCAGGCCACCACGTCTTGCAGCACTGTGGTATTCAGGCCGTACCAGATCGTCTGGCCTTCGCGGCGGCTGCTGATCAGATCAGCCTCTTTCAGCAGCGAGAAATGGTGCGACATGGTGGGCTTGGTCATATCGAAGCGCTCCGCCAATTCTCCGGCAGTCATCTCGCGGGCGCGCAGCAGCCGAAGAATTTCCCGCCTGGTAGGATCAGCCAGCGCTTTGAATATCTGATTGGTAGCCATTCGATAGACATCTAATTAGATATCTATCGAAATACTGCTCTCGACAGGAGCCCCTGTCAAGAGAAAAAACGGCGCACGGAAATGTTTTCACGCGTACCATCTTCCTTATTACGGTGAGGTAATTGCGGCAGCAGGAAAGAAATGACTTGTACGAGTCAAGTTGGTTTTGCGTCGCGGGGAGTCAAGGCTCTTGGGTTATGAGAGAAATTACTGTGCTGCAATGGGCTTTCAACAAAGCCATCGAGCTAACACACCTTAAACGTCATGTCATCCTGAGCGGCAGCGAAGGACCTGCTCCGCCGCTGTTTGGGTGAACCTGGTATGAAATGCGCGCAGGTGCCAGGGATTGTCTTTCCGGCAACGGCCTCCAATACTCACTCTTCGCAAAACAGCATGACGCATCTGCAACGGAGCAATAAAGCCGCCCAGCCTTTTCGCTATTGTGCCGGCGAACGCGAGTGATTCCCCACAGCACCCGCAGAGCAGTTCCTTCGCTGCCGCTCAGGATGACAGTCACTTACAAACGAGGGCTGGTCGATCCCCAGTAAAGCGCTGAGCGATGACCGTGTGGGAAATTTCCGGATGATAAAATCGAAAAACGATGGAACCCATACGCAGCGGGCTGCGGCGCATCATGAGCGACTTCCTGAAGACACAGCCGCAGGAAGAAGCCGCAGTGCTGGCCTGGCCAGTAGTATGCGGCGCGGAAGTAGCCGCCCGTACCCGTGCTGTGAGTTTTACCGATGGCGTAGTGCTCATCGAAGTGCCGGACGCCAACTGGCGCAGCCAGTTGACTGCTTTTGTCCCGCGCTATCTTTCCGGCTTCGCCGATCTGCTGGGCCCTGCGCTGGTAAAAGAAGTTAGATTTCAGGCGGCAGGGGACCGGAAGAATTGGGATATCGGAGCGCCAGGGAATCGGGTGACCGGATGATCCGGGAAGAATCGGGTCATCGGGATATCGGTGCATCGGAAGAACGTAAATCTGGTGATCGAGTGGTCGAAGGATCGGGTGATCAGAAAAATGTAGATGAAGAGCTCACATATTAACGAAAACGTGGTCTACCAAGTACTAAATACCAAGTACTCCTCTAGCTAGCAGCTAGAGGCTGAGCTAGAAGCTAATTTCATGAAAATCACCGAAGCTGACGTCCAATACGTTGCCGAACTTGCCCACCTGGAACTCACGGCGGAAGAGCGTACCCGCATGATCCGCGATCTGGGTTCGATTCTCGAATATATAGACCGGCTCAACCAGTTGGACACTACCGGCGTGCCGCCCATGGCGCAGATCGCAGACCATTACAGCGCGGGCGAAAATTCCGGCAGCAGAAAATTCGATTATGCCCAGCGGCCTGATGTTCCCGGGCCTTGTCTCCCTCGCGAAGCAGCTTTGCAGAATGCGCCTGACTCCGACGGCGTTTTCTTCAGAGTGCCCAAAGTGATTGAACGCTAGCCATGGAGAGAACGCCCATCCATCCTCTCACCATCCAGTCGGCCCGCAGCGCCATTGCGGAAAAGAAGACCAGCGCCAGCGATCTCGCGCAGGCGTTTTACACGAAGATCAAAGCTGAAGATGGCGAGATCAATGCTTTTCTCACTCTATGCCAGGACCGGGCCCTGCAACAGGCGCAGCATATAGATGATCTGGTGCAAAAAGGCGCGGCGCTGCCTCCGCTGGCCGGCGTGCCCATTGCGATTAAAGACGTAATGGTGACCAAAGGCGTGCGCAGCACTGCCGGATCGAAGATTCTCCAAAATTTTATTCCACCTTACGATTGCACGGCGGTTGCGCGACTGGAAGCCGCGGGCGCGGTCATCCTAGGGAAGGTGAATTGCGATGAGTTCGCCATGGGCTCTTCGAACGAGAACTCCGCTTACGGGCCGGTGCGCAATCCTCGCGATACTTCGCGTGTCCCCGGCGGATCAAGTGGCGGATCGGCAGCCGCAGTGGCGGCCGGAACCGCAGTGGCCGCGCTGGGCTCTGATACGGGTGGCTCCATTCGGCAGCCTGCGGCTTTTTGTGGCGTAGTAGGTCTTATGCCAACCTACGGACGCGTATCACGCTACGGCCTGATCGCTTTCGCATCATCTCTCGATCATATTGGGCCGCTCACCAGCACGGTCGAAGATGCCGCTATCATGCTAAAGCACATCGCAGGACGCGATCCGCTGGACTCAACATCTGCCGATGTCCCTGTGCCTGATTACGTGCAGGAACTCAGCAAGCCGGTTCGTGGGCTGAAGCTGGGTGTGCCCAAAGAATATTTTGGCGAAGGCCTGGATGCGGAGATACGCTCCGCAGTCGAGGCGGCCATCCAGTCCCTGGCATCGAAGGGATGCGAGATCGTGCCCATCTCGCTGCCGCATACTTCCTACGCCATTCCGACCTATTATGTGATCGCCACCGCGGAAGCATCCGCCAATCTGGCGCGCTTCGATGGCGTGCGTTACGGCTACCGTTCTGCTCAAGCCCGGACTCTCGCCGAGATGTACCGCAAAAGCCGCGATGAGGCGTTTGGACCCGAAGTAAAACGGCGCATCATGCTCGGGACCTATGCGCTGAGTTCCGGCTACTACGACGCGTATTATCTGAAAGCCCAGAAGGTACGCACTCTGCTGGCCCGCGACTTCGATGAGGCTTTCCGGCAGGTGGATGCCATTGTGACCCCCACCACTCCTACGCCGGCATTCAAACTCGGCGAAAAGTCTGACGATCCACTGGCCATGTATCTGGCGGACATCTATACCGTCGTCGCCGATCTGGTGGGCGTGCCCGGAATCAGCGTACCCTGTGGCCAGACAAAATCCGGCCTGCCTATCGGATTACAGATTCTCGGCCGCCATTTCGACGAAAGCACCGTGTTGCGAGCGGCACGAGCAGTGGAACAGAACGTCACATAAAGCGCTGGAGGTATGCTCAACATCTATCTAATTTTCAACTTCAGTTGCGCAGCTCTGTTCAAGGGCAGCACGGCAAAATTCAGCGTTCATCAAACCTCTGTGCTCAAATTTCCGTCCAATAGATAGTTCGATACACAGGAGAAGACAAATGAAGGTACTCTCATTTCTGGGAGCCGTTGGATTTGGTGTGTTCGCCGGAGTATGGTTGTTTGCAACCCAGCAGCAGCGCTCGCGCAATTCTGTGTCGCCGCGGCTTCTCAATATCAACGACGCATCTCAGGATGAAATCATGAACACCCTGGGTGTTGACGCCGTTGTGGCTGAGAGCATCGTGGAGCACCGGCCTTATCCCAGCAAGATCGATCTGCTGGGCCGCATGGTGGTGCCCGAAGAGCTTTACAACTCCATTAAGCACAACATCACCCACAAGGCTTCATAAACAGACTTGGATGAGCTGCACCAACCGCCCGGCCCGCCGGGCGGTGCTGTCTTCAACCAACATAGAGCTATCTTGCCAGCGAACATTAAGCTGCGCCCTTCACTCTGGAATTGCCCAAACAGTTTCACCCCAGCACTGATCAGATACTCCTTCGTGAGTCTTTGTGCTTTTGGGGTGGGAGATCGAAATACATGCTCGTGATACTCTCCTCCTTGCCGTTCACAATCCAATCTCGCGTAAACCAGGAGAGTGGTGATGAAGGTTTTCCATTTGGCTTTGGCAATCGTGCTGTCCGGAGTGCTGGTAGGATGCACTCGGCAGCCTGCGGTGAATGTGGCCGAGATCGAAGCGACGATTCGCTCGACTGACGCGCAATGGCTGGCTGCCGCGAAGGCGCATGACACTGACAAAGCCGCTTCTTATTGGGCTGACGATGCCACCATTCTTCCGCCCAACGCTCAGCCGATTACCGGCAAGCAGGCGATCCGCGGCTACGTTGCCGGGGCTTTTGCTTCTCCTGATTTTTCCATCTCCTGGAACACTGACAAGGTGATCGTCTCCAGTTCCGGAGACATGGCTTATTCCACTGGAAGCGACCAGTTCACCTTCCGCACTCCTGACAACAAGCTGGTCACCGAGCACACCAACGGAATTGTCGTTTGGAAGAAGCAGGCGGATGGATCATGGAAGGCAGCCATTGATATATGGAATGCTGACGCCCCGCCGAAATCGTAGTTTCAACGCTTCAAAGTTCAACGAATCAAAGATTCTGGGCCAGAAACCTGATGATGTGGTAAGCGTCCACGAACTTGAACGGAGATTCGCCTGTGGTGTAGTGGCCGCAGGGCAGCACCACGCTTTTCAGGTCGGTGCCGTGGCGGCGGAATTCTTCTTCTACCTGGCGTGAGAACTCGGGCAGAAAAGTAAGATCGTAACGCGCGTAGATCAGCAGGCACTTCTTGGGCCAGCGCGCGAACTTGCTGAAATAAGCCATAGGACTCACCGACAGCCATGCCTGGCGCAAACGCTCCTGCGTCAACCCGCAGTTCTCAAGGCCTTCGCGCACATGGCGGGTGGACTGGCCGGTCCAGACCACGTCGGCGAAATAAGTGGATGCGTGATTAAAGACATTCACCTTCAATCGCGGATCATGGGCGCTGGCTAGAAACGCGTAACACGATCCCAGGCTGGTGCCGAGAATCCCGACGCTCTGCTTGCCCTGCGTTTCCAGCCAGTCAATGCACGAGCGGATGTCCACAATCGCCTGCCGGGCCGCGTCAATGGTGCGGCAGATATTGGATGACACAGCGTAATCGGAACGCTCGATCTCCGTAGGGCGGCGGATATCGTGGTAGGGCTTGCTCAGCCGCAGCATGGAGATGCCGAAACGGTTCAGCAGCGGGCCCAGCGCGTTGTAGGCGATGCCGTTGGCGTTCCAGTGCGGCAACACTATGACCGCCCGCTTGCCTTCGGCCGGAAACCAGCGCGCATTGACCAGATCGTTTTCCGGATACGGCGTGCTTACCGGCGAGGTGAAGCGCAGGAATGTGCCGTTGCCTTTGGGAACTTTATCGGACGCGTTGCTGCCGGTGGGGAAAAGTTCGATCTTGCGCTGCTCCAGACGAAAATCACTGGGCGTGGTGTAAGCAAAAAAATCGTCGCTGTGGGCCACGATCTGGTCGTTGAGGCGGTGCAGAAACCTTTCGTAGTCTTGCTCAGAGTCCGGACAGTTGCCATTCACCAGCGGCCAGCGCCGCGCCCATTCCATGCCCCAGTCAAGCGGACGCACCACGCGGTTATTGTCGCGGGTGGTGAGACGGGTCTCCCACGAATACATCCATTTTTCGTACAAAGCTCGCATTGGTTCTGTTCTTATGATTTTACGAAAAGGTATGAGTTCACGGAGCAGCAATGCATTCGGCGGTCAGCATTGCACAGCCAGCGGTTGGCGCTGGCTGCCCAGCCGCACAGGGTTATTCCACGTAAGCGCGGGGCAGGCGGCTGGAAATGCCGCAAAGAATATCATAAGGAATGGTGGAGGCCAGCGTGGCATGCTCCCAGACGGTAATCTTGCGTCCGGCGGTTTCGCCGATGATCGTAACTTCGTCGCCCACCTCGACTCCGGGAATGCCGGTGATATCAATGGTGGTAAGCCCCATGCTGATGTTGCCGATAATTGCGGCATAGTCATTGCGGACAATCACCCGCCCACGCGATGAAAGCTGCCGGCTCAGCCCTTCGCTGTAGCCCACGCTGATGACCGCTACCTTAGTCGGAAACTCGGCTACGTATCCGCTGCTATACCCGACAGTCTGCCCCGGCTCGACTTCGCGGATCTGAATGATGCGCGTCTTCCACGAGAGCACCGGTCTGACCGGCAGTTCCAGCGAACTATCAGTGGTGCCCGAGATGATGGACGTGAACGGCAGGTAATACCCGAACAGAGAAAGCCCCGGCCTGACCATGTTGAACCAGGAATTCTGGCGGCTGGGCACGGCAGCGCTGTTGGCCATGTGCTGGAAAGCGGGATTGATTTTCATCTCCGCGGCTTTCTCCAGCGCCTCGCGAAAACGCTCAAGCTGGACCTCGCCCTGCGGCCCGTCCACCACTTCAGAGGAAGCGAAGTGGCTGAAGATTCCTTCCACCGTCACATGCGGAGCAGACTGGATAGCTTCCAGCAGCGCGGGAAAATCTTTCAAGTCCACGCCCAGGCGGTTCATGCCGGTATTCACCTTCACGTGGATAGGCAAGGGCCGCGCCTGCTTCAGCCTCTCTGAGGCGTTCTCCAGCAGTTCAAGATGGTTCCAATCCCACACGGCGGGGGTGAGATTCAGCTTGATCACAGCTTCTTCTTCGCCGCGGAACAGACCTCCCAGCAGCAGGATTCTGCCTTTGACTCCGCCAATGCGCAGGGCCAGCGCTTCATCGGTATTGGTGACCGCAAACCATTTGGCGCCTTCCTGCTGCATGGCCAGCGCGCACTGCACGGCGCCGTGGCCGTAACCATCGCTTTTGACTACCGCACAGACGGTAGCTTCCGGCTGCACATACGACATGATCGTGCGGAAATTATGACGCAGTGCTCCTAATGAGATTTCTACCCAGCATGGGGGTGTACGCATGTATGTGTCTGCAACAGGCAGGAGGCCGTGGGCAGATTATACGGCATGATGTATGGCGCTGATGATGACGCAGGTGCTAGTACGCGTCGGGCGGCGCAGCATCGTTGGCCAGGTTCTCAAACCGTGTCGAGCGCTTGATAAACGCCAGGTGCACCGTGCCTGTAGGACCGTTGCGCTGCTTGGCGATGATCAATTCGGCCTTGCCTTCAAGATCAGGATCATCCTGCTTATAAACTTCTTCGCGGAAGATGAAGGCAACCACGTCGGCATCCTGCTCGATCGCGCCCGACTCGCGCAGATCGGCAAGCTGCGGACGATTGTTGCCGGTGCGGGCTTCAGGCGCGCGGCTCAACTGCGAGAGCGCAATCACGGGGCAACGCATTTCTTTGGCCAGGCCTTTCAGGCCGCGCGAGATGGCCGACACTTCCTGGGTACGGTTCTCATAGCGCTTGCCGGTGCCGGGTGCAGCCGCCGAGCAAAGCTGCAAATAGTCCACCACGATCAAATCAAGACGCCCCTGTGACTGCTGCAAGCGGCGGCACTTAGCGCGCATTTCCGATAGGGAGATACCCGGCGTGTCATCTATGAAGATGGGCGCTTCCACCAGCGCTCCCAATCCTGTAACCAGCTTGCCGTAGTCTTCACGGCTCAGAAAGCCGGTGCGCAGCTTGTGCGAGTCCACCCGCGACTGCGAACACAAAAGACGCAGCAGCAGCGACTCACGCGACATTTCCAGTGAGAACACCCCGACCACTTTGTGGTCGCGCACCGCCGAATTTTCGGCAATGTTGATAGCGAACGCCGTTTTGCCCATCGAAGGGCGGGCGGCGATGATGATCAGGTCAGACTTTTGCAGTCCGCTGGTCATATTGTCGAGGTCTTCAAAGTGGGTCTCAAGGCCGGTAATGCGCTGGCCTTGCTCGTACAGCTTGTCAATGGAGCCGAAAGAAGACTTGACGATCTCGGGGATGCCGAGAAATCCTTGGCCTACGCGGGTTTCAGCAATCTGGAAAATAGCGGACTCGGCGGAATCAATAATCTCTTCCGCGGGAGCGTCCTGCTCGTAGGCCTTCTGGATGGCGCTGCTGGCGGCATGAATCAGGTTGCGCAGCAACGCTTTGTCTTTCACGATCTTAACGTACTGCTCGATGTTCTTGACCCGGGGCAGGCCATCGGTCAGCGAGGTCACGTAAGCTACCCCGCCAACCGCTTCAATTTCTTTGTGCTGCCCAAGCTGTTCGGTCAGGGTAACAAAATCAATCGGACGGTTCGATTCGGCCAGCTCCATCATGCGCAGGTAGATGCGGCGATGGGAGTCGAGCGAAAAATCCTCGGCGCGCAGGGCTTCGGCGGCCTGGTTGTAAGCGAAATTGTCGAGCAGGACAGCGCCCAGGATGGCCCGCTCGGCGTCAATACTGGCGGGCAAGCCGCGATCAAGGCTGTATTCGGTCGTTGCCATCAGGGTTCCTGCCTCATTTTATAGCGAAAGCTTAGCGAAAACAGGGTAGAAACCCTGAAGTAAATATGTCTTTTCCGGCAGCACGCGCTGCCCGGCTTCAAGGCGATAAAATGCCCGGCCTGTACCAGCCATACAAGCCGGGCTTTTTGGGGTGTGAGGTCCGCAGCCGTGTGTTGCCCCACGGCACTTCAGGCTAACGTAAGCTTCTCTAACGCTCTTCTGCTGCTCAAAGGCAGGAAGAGTCAAGGCAAATCACCACCACGCAGATTAAGCTCTCTTCGATTGTTTGCAATCGAACGTTTGGCCTGTCAGTCAGACGTCGCACGTTGCGTTGAAAGCAATATCTACCATGCTGCATAGCTGCTCAAGAGCTTTCCTTCACTTTCGGTGGATAACCCTGTGCGAATGCCGGAAAACTTGTGGACGATAGTGGAAATCAGACGATTAATCATCAGACTGAACCAGCAGTGGTGCTGCCTCGCCAGCCATCGAGCGCTGCCCAACACTCGAGACAACCTCGCTCGACTTCTCTCGTTCAAAACTTAAAGACACTTAAGAAGGAGCAGAGATGGCACGCGATAATTTCTGGGCGGGTTTTGCAGCAGGGGCCCTGGCGGGCATTGGCGGAGTGCTGGCTTTCAAAGGACTTTCCAGTGACACTGACAGCCGCATTCTGCGGCTGGAAAAGAGCATCAATATCGGCCGGCCGGTACAGGCTGTTTTCGATGCATGGACAAACTATGAGCGGCTGCCGCAGATGATTAACTCTGTGCGTCGCGTGGAACGCTTTGGCGCCCATTCGCATTGGACTGTGAACGTTGACGGCAAAGAATTTGAATGGGACGCGCTGATCACGCAGGTAGTGCCCAACCAGTCCATCGGATGGAAATCATTGGACGGCCCCAAGCATACCGGACGCATCAACTTCTCTTCTCTCGGAGATCAGACGCTGGTGCATATCACCATGAATTACGCGCCCCCGCTGGGCAAGCTCAGCTCGCTGCTGCCGATCAACCAGCATCTGGAAGACTGGATCGAGCGCGCCCTGCGCGAATTCAAGGCCGCCTTGGAGAGTGGACACCAGCAGCAGCGCACCGGAACATCCAACGAAAGCCTCTCGTACACATAACCCGGCGAAGTAACTACGCAATTTAACCGATGAGTGGCAGCCCGGCTGCCACTCAGAAAAAGGTGCTGGTGAGGTGCGCAGCACCCCTGCGCAATCAGACTGCAGCTTATTTGGTCTGTCCAATTACCCAATTGCCAACTTACCCACTTACTCAATGGCCTCACTCGGCTTTAGCCGCAAACACTCCGGTCTCAATATGTCCTGCGCGCCTCACCTGGACAAAGATGTGATAGCTGCCGGGCTGCGGGAAGCCATAGGGAAACGTAACTTCAGCAGACGGGTTGTGCCCCGGCATCGGCATGGTAGACATTGTCTTCGCTGCGGGGTCGCCTTGCGCCAGTTCCGCGGCCGCCATAGAAACTGAACCCGCCGGGTGAACATGCGCAAAAATGTTTCCATCGTCGCTTACAAACACGGCGTGTCCGGCCATGCCCATGTAATCTTCCATGCCGCTTGCCGGTTTGCCGGAGGCGTCTTGCAGGCGAAAGCGGAACCATGTTGCCGTCCGCGCTTTCAGCGGCGCTGCACCTTTCTCCCACACCATCTGGTAGCCATCGGGCAGCGATGAAATTTTGTCTGACGCGGGCATGTCCGCTACGCCTGCGTCATCTTCCTGATTTGGTTTGACTTCTGAATTCGCGTTCCTGTTGATGGCCCCGAGGCGAAGATCGCCCACATAGGTTTCAGCAAAACCGGTGGCATGAACTACATCGGCAAAAATTTTGTAATGGCCTGCTGGCATAGCGGGCAGCATCTGGGAAAACTCCCCGGCTTCTTCCTGCTGCGGATGCAGGTGCCAGAAGCTGGTCATCTGCGGCGTGCTGACCAGAAACAGATGCATAAGATGGCCGTGGTCGGGAAGCAGATCGTCAATGCGCAGACGGTCCTGGGTCTCTACTCGAAATTGTGAAATCTTTTCCATCGTCTGCGGCACAGGCAATTTCAGCCGCAGTACCCCTGCTGCATCGGCACTCATCTCAACGTGAGGGAGCTGGTAGGCAAGCTCCGCATTCACCTTCTCTTCTGACTTCCACCACAGGTTGCCGAAGAAGAGCACGATCACGATAAGCGTTGCCACAAAGGCCGCGGCTTTCACGCCTTTGGTTCTTTGCTCCTGAGACGGCATCTCGCCGGCATCGAGATCAGCTTCCGCATTGGCGGCGCGCACAATGCCGATCAGGCCGGCAACCAGAAAGACTCCCAATACCGATAGCAAAAGGCCCAGCACGTTTTTCATGGGCGGCGAAATATTGGAGACGGCCGCCACCGGTACCGCCAGCTGCGCCTTGCCCTGCGCTCCATCTACGTTTACCTGCACCTTCCATGCCCCGCGTACCATGAGCCACAACTTGCCCCGGTAAAGCTGCCGGTCAGTGGACGATCTTTCCGCCACATCCGGATGTGGCGCCAGGCGAGCGCCGATGCCGGTCATGCGTAGAGGAAGCACCTCAACTTGGTTCACATCATTCGACAGCGTTCTTACTTCGATTTCGGCAACGCCGGGAATCACCGCCGGCGGACGGATGGTGACCAGCAGATGATACGGTCCGGCCTGGCCGTCAAAGTAAACGTCCGGACTGCCCACATGCCCGCTGGCGGCAAATGGCAGCAGCAGAATGATGCCGATGAAGAGCGCGGTTCTCATGGCCGTCAGCGTCGTAGCCTCCGCAGAAAATCACCAAACGTGATGCCGATACGCACGCTCATGATGGCGGCAAAGAACGCCCACGCCAGGTTGGTGAAGAAGTGCAGGCGAGTCGTCTCCCACGAAGCAAAAGTGCTTTGGGCCTGATGAGTATTGGGCGGAAGGAAATAGAAAAAGTAGTGCGTACCGAAGATCCAGTTGCGCGATGCCGTGGACATAAGAAAATCAGCAAAGGGCCACTGCACGGCCATCAGGGTAATTACAAAGACGACACCCGAAATGTCCGCGCGCGTCCATTTGCTCATGGCTGAAATTCGGGGCGCAAGCAAGTCGAGGGCGACAGCCGGAACCAGAATCAGCGACGGGAAATGCAGCGGAATCATGTGGGTCACATGCTGGTACACAGGGCCCAGCTTGGGTTCGGCGGCAAACAAAGGAAATGTCCATAGAGTAACCAGAAAGAATGCCGTGTAGATCGCGGCCATGGTAGTCCGGGCCCAGCGCCTTCCCGATGCGATGGCGATGGCTTCCCAGAAAAATGGCAGCCCGATAGCGCTGGCGAGATAGAAGATGGCGCTGTGCATCAGGATGCGGTTGCTGTATTCCAGCTTGAACAGCATGCTCAAGATGACAATGAAACCGCCGGTGACCAGCAGCAGCCACTCCAGGCGCCGCCGCAACTCGCCTTCCGCGCGGTTCATGTACGCCACCATCAGTAGCACGCCTCCCCACATAAGAGCAGCGATACCCAAAGCCAGCAGCGCGTGAGGCGGACTTACGATCTTCACGTCAAGCCCGTAAACCTCGTGCCACCAGTTATCGAAAGGCGCGGACGTAATCATGGCAGCGCCGCCCCAGGCGCAAACGAAAGCGCCCAGCGGCCCGTGAAAGCCGAGAACATTGACGGTACTGCTTCGGGCCTCCTGGTTTTTTGAAAAGGTAGTGCCAAAAATCAGGTACGAGGAATAAATTCCAGCCAGCACCGCGGCAAACTGAATCAGAAGATGCGCAGGCGTCCAGAAAGTATCGCGGCCAATGGTTTCATGCCATGAGATGTCCCAATACAGCCCGAACGAAATGCACATGGCCGCCAGCAGGCAGAACCAGATATACCAGGGTATCCGTTGGGATTGCAGAGCTGTGTGCATGAAGGATGTAAGAAAGATATAGGCAGCGGTGTGAGCTGTCTAGTGGAGGAACACCGTGTACACCGGCAAGGACAGCGCGAGACCCAGCGATTGCGCTACTGTTAAAACCTTTGAAACACAGAGGAACAGCGTCAACAGAGGAACAGCGTCAACAGAGGATTGAAATAAAGAACCTATTCTCGCTCCGCTTACTCTGTTCCTCTGTGTCGAAAGGTTTTAGGTTTTAAGCCTGCACTGCCCCTTCCACCATATCGAACTCGCTGAAGCCCGGTTTGGCCGTTGCCATGGGAGCACGCTGCGGCAGCGTGGCCAGTGGCCGCACTGGAGCGCGCAGGCTCTGCATCATGGCCGCAAACTCTTTCAGGTTGAGAGACTGCGCTCCGTCTGACAGGGCGCGCTCCGGGCAGGGATGCACTTCGATCATCAATCCATCAGCGCCAATGGCCAGCGCCGCGCGGCTTGCCGGACCAATCAGGTCTCTGCGTCCCGTGCCATGTGAAGGATCGGCCATAACCGGCAGGTGCGAAAGCTGGCGGGCCAGCGCCACTGCTGCCAGATCCAGCGTATTGCGCATTTCAGTCTCAAAGGTCTTGATGCCGCGCTCGCAGAGCACCACATTGGTATTGCCCCCGGCGAGCAGGTATTCAGCAGCCAGCAGCCATTCTTTTACGCTGGCCGAAGGGCCGCGCTTGAGCAGCACCGGCTTATTGGTTTTGGCAAGCTGGCGCAACAGGGCGTAGTTCTGCATGTTGCGCGCGCCGATCTGCAACATGTCGGCATGGTCGGAGATAAGCTCGATATCGTCGGTGCTCATCACCTCAGTCACCACCGGCATTCCAGTCTCTTCGCGCACCTCGCCCAGCAGTTGCAGCGCTTCGAGGCCCAGCCCCTGAAAGTCATAGGGAGAAGTGCGGGGCTTATAAGCGCCGCCGCGCAACATGGATGCGCCTGCTGCCTTGACTGCTTTGGCGGTGCTCATCAATTGTTCGCGCGATTCCACCGAGCATGGTCCGGCAATCACCACTACTTCGTCGCCGCCAATGGTCACGTTGCCTACATGCACATGGGTGCGTCCCGGATGAGTTTCGCGGCTCACCAGCTTGAACGGATGCGCAATGGGCACCACGTCTTCCACGCCGGGAGCGGCTTTCAGAGCTTCCAGAGAGCTGCGCGATCCGCCGCTGCCCACGGCGGCCACAATCACGCGCTCGGTGCCCCGGGTAATGTGAGGCTGAAAGCCACACTCCTTGATTCGTTCGATTACGTGTTGCAGTTCAGCTTCTGATGCGCCGGCTGCCATGTTGATCACCATTGCAATTCTCCTGTTCGAAATAGTTGTTCTCAAGCTGCCGCATCGAGACTTCTTCGACGCGCCGCGACTCGCGGATAATGCAGCGAAAAATGCTGGCAATGCTCTGGGACTCGAGCGGTCCCTGATTTTCCTCACACACGCGGTCGAGTATCTGCTGCTCACGCTCGCCGTCGTACACCGGCAGGCCCGAGTCTTTCTTTATAGCTGCCAGTTCGTTGGCGATTACGGCGCGCTCGTTCACCAGGCGCAGCAACTCCGCGTCCAGAAGATCAATTTGCTTCCTTCGCAACTGGAGCGCCTGCCGGGATTCGTCTGTGGGTTTGCTCATTGTCTTGTCCCTGTAAAGCAAAAAGCCGCGACTCTGGGAGTCGCGGCTTTGCGGTTTCTATGATGTGTATTTTTACGTTATGAAATTCTGCACACACCATCCGCTACGCCGCTACTCCTGTAAAAGTAGCGGTAAGTAAAGCCGTAGCTAAATCGGTTGGCGTGCATGCTTGTGGGATAGTAGTCTAGCTTTTCCTGAGTGTCAATCAACTTTGTTGTAAAAAACCTGCGTAAACCTGCAGGCGAGAAAGATTAAGCGAAAAACTTTATGCCTCAAATTCCTCATTCTAAAGAAGCTGGACTGGCCCCTGCGGCCATCGAAAACTGGCAGCAATACGTTGAAGATTTCCGCCGGGCCGGCCACGAAAGCGTGGACTGGATCGCCGAATATCTCTCACGGCTCTCCGATTACCCGGTGCTGGCCGAGGTAAAACCTGGTCAACTCACAGATTCGCTGCCCTCTTCCGCGCCGCAAAAGGGTGAGTCCTTCCATGCCATATTGCAGGACTTCGACCGCCTCATCATGCCGGCGGTCACGCAGTGGAACCATCCCAGCTTCTTCGCCTACTTTGCCTGTACCGGATCAACCCCGGCAGTATTAGGCGAGATGCTGGCGGCCGCCCTGAATACCAACGGGCTACACTGGAAAACTTCGCCGGCCATTGCAGAACTCGAGCAGGTCACGCTCGACTGGCTGCGCCAATGGATGGGCCTGCAGGAAGGCTGGTTTGGCATCGTCTATGACACGGCTTCCACCAGCACCATGCACGGCATTGCTTGCGCCCGCGAGATGGCCGCGCCTGAGATGCGCGTGAGCGGCAGCCAGTCGAACCTGACTCTCTACACTTCAGAGCAATCGCATTCTTCTGTTGAAAAAGGAGCTATCGCTCTCGGCCTGGGTCAGAACAATGTCCGCAAGGTTCCTGTGGACGCGGAATTCCGCATGAAGCCGTCCGACCTGGCAGACATGATTGCCGCAGACATCGCCGCAGGCAAAAAACCTTGCGGCGTGGTTGCCACCGTAGGCACCACTTCTACGACCAGCGTAGATCCCGTCGCCCAGATCGCCGACATCACCGATCAATATGGTTTGTGGCTGCATATTGACGCCGCCTACGCGGGCGCAGCCGCCATCCTGCCAGAATATCGTCACATACTGGAAGGCGCAGAGCGCGCTCACTCGATCGTAGTGAATGCCCACAAATGGCTGTTGACCCCCATTGGTTTCAGCGCCTTCTATACGCGCCGTCCTGACGTTTTGCGGCGGGCCTTTTCCCTGAGCGCCGAATACCTGCAAACCCAAAATGATCCACGCGCCCACGATCTTATGGACTACGGTGTGCCCCTGGGACACCGCTTCCGGGCCCTGAAGTTCTGGTTCGTGATGCGCTATTTTGGGCTGGAAAAAATTCAGGCAGTGCTGCGGTCGCACATCCAGTGGGCCCAGCAACTCGCCGCCTTGATAGACGGGAATGAGAAATTCGAGCGCATGGCGCCTGTACCGTTTTCAGTAGTGTGTTTCCGCTTTAAAGGCTCCGACGATCAGAACCGCACCATCATGAACAAAGTGAACTCGACTGGACGCGCATTTTTTTCGACCACCGCACTGCACGGCAAAGTCGTATTGCGGATGGCAATCGGCAATCTGGCCACGCGCTGGGAAGACGTGGAACAGACGTGGAAGTTGATCGTGGAAGCAAGTGAGGAGTAGCTTTACGCGCCAGCGGCGCGAAACAAGTTAGCCCAGTCCGAAGGGCTGGGTAAGATAGTAGTGGAAGTGGAAGCGCCAGCGGCGCGAAACCTTACCCGAATACATATTGAGGATCGTATTCGATCCGATGTTTTTGTATAGCTGGATAAATCATCTTCGAAGCCCATTTTTCGATGATGCTGCTCCTGGGTTTCAATGTAATTCATCACCGCTTGAATATTCGATTGGCTGACGCTGAAGGCTCCATAGCCTTTTTGCCACGCAAATTTGAGTCCGTTCTCCTTCGCCCATTTCGAGGAATACGATTTCACCGTTGAGATCGCTTTGGCCAATGGCAGCATTGGGGGCAATTGAACCAGGCGGTGCAGATGATCTTCCATCCCTCCGATCGCGTGGGTGAAAACTTCCTGGTTTTTGAAGATGCCGGCGATGTACGCCCAGAACCGAGGTTGAAAGTGTTTGGATATCACCTTCTGCCGTTCATAGGTGCTAAAAACAATGTGAATTGTATTTTGAGAATAGGAGTGGGACAAGTTTCGCGCCTCTGGCGCTTCTATTCTATACAACGTCTTCCCAGCCCTTCGGGCTGGGCTAACCTGTTGAGCGCCTCTGGCGCTCTATCATTCCGCATCACTTGTACAAAGCACTGTCTCAAGGTGCTGTAATCTTCAACCAAAATGCCAGCGGGCTGAATGCTGACCGCTGAATGCTTCTCAATGCATCCCCACAAAATACACTCCATAACACAGCAACAAAAACACCACCTCAAAAGCCGCAAACACTACTAGAAAACTGGTGTTCATGCTCAACAGCAGCTTGTTTCCGAAATCGGCTAAATTGCGTGGCGCGGGAACCTGCATCGCTTTGTAGAGGTCTTTGGAAACCATATAGAAGCCATAGAGCAGCAGCGCATACACCCCCAGCCAGAACACTACCCCGCCGACGATGCCCAGGCCTTCGATCAGGTGGCCCATTCCGTGCGCCTGCCCGCTGAGAGCAAGATTCAACACAAACACCAGGGCGAGATTGACCCACCAGCCGCCGCTGACCAGATAATAAAGATAGAAATCGTCGGCATTGCGAATGAGCTTGTACTGCGGATAGCTGTTGTAGGCCGAGCGCCGGAACAGTTGTGCGGCAAAGATCAGGGCCAGCGAAAAGATCACCGGCGTGCCGGAATACGCGAGCGCCAGCGCATCACCTTCGGCATGAAGTTGTTTTTCTTTGACCGCAGCCTTGGCTTTGTAGTCGTCCTGGGATCTTTGGGCTTCCTCGCTCAAAGCATCCAGCCGCTGAAGGGCATCTTCTTTTTCCAGCCCGCTGACCCCGGCTACGGTAAAACCGGCGGACTTCGAAGACTTCCTGATGCGCGAGGCTTCCCACTGCGCTGCCTCAATCACGCCGTCAAGCCGCTTCATCTCCGTGACTACATCGGCTTTTACAGCTGCGACCTCATCAGCCTGCTTGCCGCGGTCTTTGGTCATCATCCAGTTCGCGCCGGAAAGCAGCACCGCCACCAACAGGATTCCCTGGGCCGCAAACAGCAGCGGCTGCGACCATCCCCGCAGGCCTGCCAGTTCGGCATACTGCACCAGTTCAGGGTTCTGTTGCAGCAGCTTGATTTGGCGCAAAAGGCCCACGGAGTCCTGCTGGGCCGTCCACCGCTCGCGCAGGCGGTCTATGGGCGATTTGACCTCGATGAACTCTTCGGCCTGGACCTCGTATTGCACAGCTTGTGTTTAGCACAGGCAATATGGCCGAACAAGAGAACGAGAGTCACAGTACCTTTATGTGAACGGGGCTATGTGAAACGGAGTGGGCTTCACTGCGCGCCCTTGCGGTCCTCCTCGACCTGGGCCAGCATCTGCCGGGCATCCTCTGCCTCGGGATTGAGTTCCAGCACTTTGTGGAGGGCTTCTTCTGCTTCGTCCCATCTCCGGGCATTGGCGTACATAGCAGCCATGTTGAAGTAGCCATTTTCGAATTTTGGATTGATTTCCACCGAGCGCCGATACAGGACGAGCGCTTTATCCGGATGGTGTTCCTGCTCTTCCAGCACTCCCAGGCTGTAAAATCCCATGCAATTCTTCGGGTCAAGCTCCATGGCCTTCAGGAAGCTCTTCCTGGCTTCGCTCAAGTCGCCCAAAGCCGCAGATGCATTGCCATAGTTGATGTAAGCGGGAGCAAAACTGCTATCTATGGCAATCGCCTTTTGTGCCCAAGTGCGCTCCAGGTCCGGATGGTTGAGTTTGCCATAAACTCCCGCAATTGAGTTGATAGTGTGAATGTCGTCAGGATCGAGTTTCAACACCTGCTTGTAAACCCGAATCGCTCCCGGCAGGTCACCTTGATCTTCCAGCGCTATGGCACGGAGAAAAAGCTTTGCAGCCTGCTCCTCTGTTGAAGGTTTAGAATCAGTTTTCGTTTGTGCTGATGCAGCCAGAGCAATCGTCAGAAACAAAATGGCTGCGCGAATGTTTCGAACAGGAAGGTCCATGTGTCCTCAACAAGTAACTGCACTGGTGGATTTGTCGCTGAGCATGATAGGCACTTTCAGCACAGGCCGCAACCATTAACGTAAAAGGATTTGAAACTATGGCTCCCCTCAATAATGCGGCTGGCGACCGTACCGCTTTTGGTCATCCCGGAATGGCGCCCGGCTGGTCTACCAGTTCCAAAGACGGCATTGGCACGGCCTACTCCACTTCCAGCCGCGTGTGGTTCACCCTCGCCCGGGGCATCCTTACGGAAATTTACTACCCCACCATTGACCGTCCGCAGATTCGTGATGCCCAGTTTCTGATCACCGACGGCGAGAGTTTCTTTCACGAAGAGAGACGCGATCTTCGCACCACGGTTGAGCGTATTGAAGCTGAAGCGCTCGGTTACCGCACCACGGCTGCCGATCCTCAGGGCCGGTACACGCTGATGAAAGAAGTCATTGCCGATCCGCATCAATCCTGCGTGCTGGTCAAGGCAAAGTTCACGATTGCTCCTCTCTGGCAGGGCAAGCTGCACATCTATTTTTTATTGGCGCCGCATCTGGAAGTAGGCGGCTGGGGTAATTCCGCGCAACAAATAGACGTTGCCGGACGCCGCGTCCTAATCGCATGGAAGAACAATACCTATCTTGCGCTCGGATGCAACTATGGCTTCCTGCGCACCTCCTGCGGCTTCGTAGGCGCCAGCGACGGCTGGCAAGACCTGAATGACAATTTCAAAATGGACTGGGAATTTGACCGCGCCGAAAACGGCAACATCGCGATCATGTCCGAACTCGACCAGCAGCACGGCGCAGAGTTCACCATTGGCATAGCTTTCGGCGACGGACTCCATGCCTCGACCGCCATTCTTACTCAATCGCTGGCGCTGCCTTTCACCCAGCATCGCGCCCGCTTCGTTGATCAATGGCAGCGCATTGCCTCCACCATGCATGCGTTGGAACTTGTTGCTGGTGACGGCGGCCATCTTTACCGCACCAGCCGCAATCTGCTCCACTCCCATGAAGACAAGACTTTTGCCGGGGCACTGATCGCTTCCGCCAGCATTCCGTGGGGCGACGCCATGGGCGACGAAGACCTGGGCGGCTACCACCTCGTCTGGACGCGCGACATGGTTAACAGCGCCACCGCGCTGCTGGCCTGCGGCGACCGCGTCACTCCACTGCGGGCGCTCATCTACCTGGCCTGCTCCCAGCAGGCTGACGGCGGCTTTCCCCAAAACTTCTGGGTTGACGGCACCCCCTACTGGAAAGGCATTCAGCTTGACGAGGTGGCCTTCCCCATCATGCTGGCCTGGCGCTTGTGGAAGGAGAACGCGCTCGAGAATTTCGATCCCTGGCCCATGGTGAAATTGGCGGCCATATACCTCATCGAACACGGCCCTATCACCCAGCAGGAACGCTGGGAAGAAGCCAGCGGCTATTCTCCATCTACACTGGCGGCATCCATTGCCGCCCTCATTTGTGCCGCCGACTTTTCGCGCGCACATGGCGAAGAGCAGGCTGCGCGCTTCATCGAAGACTGCGCCGACTTTCTCGAATCCCATGTCGAAGCCTGGACTGTGACCACCAGCGGTACGCTGCTGCCGGGCGTGAGCCGTCATTACATCCGCATACAGCCCTTCAAAACCAGCGACAACTCGCGGGAGGAAGATCCAAATACCGGCTTGCTCACTATTGCGAACCGTCCACCTGAAGGCCCCTGGGAGTTTCCAGCCAAAGACGTTGTAGATGCCGGCTTTCTTGAACTGGTGCGTTATGGTATTCGCCCGGCGGCCAGTCCTCTGATGGAAGACTCTCTTCGTGTGATTGACGCAACGCTCAAAGTCAATTTCCCCGCCGGACCAAGCTGGCTGCGCTACAACCATGACGGTTATGGCCCGCATGAAGACGGCAAGCCCTACACCGGCTGGGGCCGCGGACGTCCGTGGCCGCTGCTGACCGGCGAACGCGCCCATTATGAACTCGCCGCCGGAAGAGATGTTCGTCCGCTGCTTGCTGCCATTGAGAATTTCGCCTCGCAAAGCGGCATGCTGCCCGAACAAATCTGGGACCAGCCCGATATTCCCTCGTTTGGCATGTATCTGGGCAAGCCCTGCGGAGCAGCCATGCCCCTCATGTGGGCGCACGCCGAATACATCAAGCTGCTGCGCTCCGTCTCTGATGGAAAAATCTTTGATGTGATTGCTCCGGTAGCCGAGCGTTATCTGAACGCCAAAGGCCGCAGCGACCTGGAAATATGGAAGACCTCACGCCCGGTAAGTGCGATCGCAGCAGGCACCCTGTTGCGGGTGCAGGTTCAGGGGCCATTTCGATTGCGCTGGCAATTCGCTCCAGAAAGCAACGCTCGCGAAAGCACTTCGCAGGAATCAGCTTCAGGCCCAACTGTGCTGGGCTTCAGCTTCGTAGATATTCCAATAAGCGCCGATCAGGCAGGAACGATGAGCATAACTTTTTTGACGGCCGCAGAGGCGTCTCTGACGGGCTCCACACACCAAATCAAAGTGGCAAAGGGTAGAAAAACAATTCACGCATGACACGACTGCTGGCGAATTGAGATCAAAGAACATGCTTCCTTGTTTCTCGATTCATTCATGGGGCACCAAAATCGCCGGTAGAGACGTAGCATTGCTACGTCTCCTGCCTGCACAACGACGAACCAGGGGCCGCGATGCAACGTTCCACGGTCGGAGAACATGCCCTTCACGCCCCAAAGTCCATCCTCAACTACACCAATTCGCGTCCATTCGCGCAATTCACGGCAAATGTCTTCTCTTAATGAAATGCGAAATTGTAAGCCACCACGATCATCTGCGGATCTACACCGGGATTTTGCCTGGCTGTGAACGCATTCGACGTGTGTTGAAACATATATCCGACGGAAAGCACCCTGCTGCCGTTCCGGCTGCGAATCTGGGCTCCGATTCGGCCGTCTACAGTGAAGTTAAATTGCGCCGCATGTTCGGCAAGGGCGTTGCGGTTGAAGTACAGCAATCCAAGATGGGAGCTTAAAAATGGATGCACTCTTTTCTGCGGCAGGAATGCGAATTCCAGTGCAATCGGGCTTGCTCCCATTCCATACAGCAGCTTGTTTTCCGTCAAGGGTGGAACACTGCGCGAGGCCTGAATGTTCGTTCCTCTTAAAAACGGCTCGGAAAGCAGGCCCACAGGAATGATCTCCGGAACAAACCGTATGCTGCAAATGTCATTGCTCTTGAGAGGCAGTTCGTAAGACAACCCGATGAGAGTCAAACGCCGGTCCCGGTCAATTCCTCTCACACGAGCATTGGCGACTGTGTTCGCCTCAAATATGCCAAAGGTCGCCGGATCGGATTCTCCCGAGTTCCGGCTGGCGGCCCTGGTCGTCTGTGCCTGAGCGGAGAACGCGGCAAACCTTTCCAGCAAAACGAGACAAAAAAACAAAAAGACAAAACTCCACCAAGTGCGAGGTTTCGCCACTATGAAGTCCCGCCTGTAAATAGAAGACGCATGTTCCTGCCAGCCGATACTTTACTGTAGAGACCTTATTCAGAACAAACCACGAGCTAATTCTTCACTCTCTCTCACGGCAGGCGGCAAAAGCAGTTCATATTTCTTTCTACTCTTGCGACTTTGTCGGTCTACAAGCATGCGAACAATTAAAAAAGCCCGCCATCACTGGCGGGCTTCTCACGTGCTAGCAGTCATCCGGAAGATCAATTCTTGTCTTTCATTGCCATCATGCTTTTGCGGAACTCAGGCACAATCACCGCCTGTTCAATGGTTGGTTCATAGAAGTTGGCAAGCTTCTGGGCCATGCGTCCGGCATTATCTTTGGCGCCGGTCTTTTCATAAGCCACAATCAGCCGCTGCATGGAAAAAGGATTTTTGTCATCATCTTCAAGGCGGGAAACGGCTTCTTCATATTTGCCCTGCGCCATAAGAACCGCCCCATCTGCGCCGCTGTAAGCAAACTGCACCAGCCCGCTGTTGTTGTTGGCGGCAAGTTGTTCAAGCTGTTTGAGTGCCTCCAGGGCATTCTGCATGCTGCCGTCATGCACCGCGCGTCCTGCGCGGGTACGCAGAATAAGCGCCAGTTCCTGATCGTGCGTGGCCGCCGGCATTTTGTGCTGTGGCTCCTGCAATACCGCTTCAGCCTTCTTCAAAAGCTCCATGGCGCGGGCGTTGTTCTTCTGGTAGACCGACATTCTTCGATAAGCTTCAGCTTCCAGCCCACCCAGATCTTTGTTGTGGGCCTGTCGCGCCGTGTCCAGAAAGGCGGAATCCGCCTTGGCAAAATTCTGTTCCCGCGCATAGGTTGCGGCCGATTGCAGCGCAAAATTAATGCTTTCTACGCGGGTCGTCGCTTTCTGCATCGCCACTAAGTATTCGGCGCGGGCGCGCGCCTGGTCTCCCATCACCGCATAGGTATCGCCCAGCCCCTGCTGCGATTCCACAAACTTTGGATCAATCTTCAGCGACGTATGATAGTGGGCCAGCGCATCGTCAAAACGCCCAGCCATGCGCGAAAGCTCGGCATAGGAATCTTCAGGATTGGCCTCGTTCGGAAGCAGCGCGGCGTAGCGCTTCATGTTCTCGAAGGCCTTATCGAAGTTGCCGATGCGTGCATAGCAATAAGCCGCCTGGTTCAGAGGATCGGCAAATTTCGAATCAATCTGGTTGGCGCGCTCAAACAGCGGAATGGCCCGCTCCGACTGGCGCTGGTTTTCCAGCCATAACCCCGCCAGCCATGCCAGATGCTTGTCCTGTGGATACTGGTACAGCGCTTCATTCATTGCCTGAATGGCGGGAATCCAGCGGCTCTGGTTGGCATTGGCAATCCAGTCAATGATCAACTGCTCTTCCCTGCCTGCGGAATTCCTGCTGGCCAAAGCTTTTTCGCGCTCAGCTTCCTGCTCCACCGGATCGCGTGAAAGCATGGTCAAAAAGATATGAGCAAGCGCAAAGTGCGGATCGGTATGGGCCGCCTGCCGCCATTCCACCAGTGCATCTTCCCAATGCAGCGTCTCCATTTTGGCCATGCCCTGTTCAAAGGAGGCGCGCGCTTTGGCTGAAGAGGTTGTGACCTGCATCCCGGAATTTTGCTGTTGTGCAAAGGCAGGGAACACAGCCGACAGGAACAGCGCGACGCTCAATAGATGGCGGATGGAGATCATCTTGTTTTATCTTCGAAGACCCACGAACCATTCCATATGCGACGGACGGGCTAAGCAGAATGGTGGCCTCGAATTGATGAGGCTAGTAGAAGCTCAAAACGGGCAAGCGGCAAGTTACAGTGGTAACGAAGGAGCAATCAGCAGTTAGCAATCAGCAATCAGCCAGCGAACCGTTTTGGCTCTGACCGCTTGACCAAAATCTCGGAATGGAACATCAAAAGCTTAATTTACCCACTTATTAAATTACTCAATTACCAAATGAACGGACTCACTTATCAAATGAAACCGGCGAACCGTTTTGGCTCTGACTGTTGAACAAAGACATACTTCATCTTTAGCCTGGCTGAGAGATCGCCGATCCAGACTTTCAATTCTGGCAATTTTGGCATTTATGGCAATTTTGGCAATTCTTTCCCATTGATTTAAGTTTTCTAATCTCCTTCCCCACATTTTTACATCCTCGTTAGAAATTTTAATGGCGGTCTAATACTTCTCTAACGCCGCAAGCGCACTTTAGAAAACATCGACGGATGGGTGCATTCCGGGAAGCTTCGCAGCTTTTGCTTGCGACTTTCTCTTACGCACTCATAAACGATTGAACCTTCACACGCGCACCGTGACGGACGGTTAGCTGGTGATATTGAAGCCCATACGCATGATTGCAAGGGCCACGCAGTACTACGTTTGTTTGCAGTCAAAAGTTAATCTTCGCGCCAGACACCCCGGGCCACGCGTGCACTAAGGAGTATTTTTTTATGCACGGGAGTAGATCGAACATCCTCAGGATGTCGCTCGCCTTTCTCTCGCTCGCGGTATGGGGCTGTGGAGGAAACGGCCAGCTTTCGGCCGTGAAAGGCGCGGGCGCATCCAAGAACCTCACGGCGAGCAGCGGAAGTGCAAGCGCCACCGGTGACACACCAGGCAGCAACTCGGGTGGTCAGGCAGGTGGCGGCTCATCGTCGAACAGCCCATCTTCAAACAACAACGGAAATTCCGGCGGCAGTAGTGCCAACGCGGGAAGCGGAAGCGCCAACTCCGGTGGTGGCAATGGCGGAGGTGGTAACGGCGGTGGCGGCAACATCAACTCCGGTGGCGGTGCTAACGCTGGCGGTGGTGGTGGTAACGGCGGCAACGGCGGTGGAGCTGGCGCCGATGCCGGTGGTGGTAACGGTGGTGGCGGCAGCGCTAACTCCGGCGGCAGTGTTAACTCCGGCGGAGGCAGCGGCCGTGGCGGTAATGGCGGCGGTGGCAACGACGGCGGCTCAGAGGCCGGCGGTGGCAATGGCGGCGGAAGCGGCAGAGGTGGAAACGGCCACAATGGCGGCGGCGCCGAACAGGGAGGCGAGCGCAAACTGGCTTCGCTGAAGACTGTCACGGTTCCCGGCCCCAGCGCGGCTGAGTTGAACGACCTTATTAAAGACAAGCAAAGCGCAATCGCTCTGGGCAAAGCCTTCTTCTGGGAGATGCAGTTCGGCAGCGATGGCACAACTGCCTGCGCAACCTGTCACCACAATGCAGGTGCTGACAGCCGTTGGGTCAATCAGACCAACCCTGGCACCCGCCGTGTGGATGGCAACGGCTTTCCTTCGGCAGATTCAACTACGTTCCATGCCGGATTCGGTCCCAACCACACTCTCAGCCTTGCCGATTTTCCGCTGCACCAGAGCGCAGGCGCTGACAACAATAACGTTGTCGGTTCGCAGGGTGTCTACAAATCCAGCTTCAACGATGTAATCATGGGCCAGGCAATGGAAGACCAGACGTATTCAGCCGATTCTGTCTTCAACATGCTTGCTCCTGACGGTTCACAGGTCAACGTGCGCCGCACCACGCCCCGCAACGCGCCTTCCGTTGTGAATGCGGTATTCAACTATCGCAACTTCTGGGATGGCCGGGCACAAAACATCTTCAATGGCGTGAATCCCTTTGGAGCAGGCGATCCGAATGCAAAGCTGCTTCAGGTGAATTCGTCTGACCCCAATTCACTGGTGGCAGTGGCGTTACGGCTTTCCAATTCGTCGCTGGCCTCGCAGGCCGTTGGCCCTCCGGGCAGCGACGTGGAAATGTCGGCAAATGGCCGCCCGTTTGTGAAGATGGGCAAGAAGATGCTCTCGCTTTCTCCGCTCGCTTTGCAGATGGTACTCCCGAGTGACAGCGTGCTGGGTAGTTACAGCGCAGCGCCGTCCAATGGGCTCACCACTTCTTATAGCGCGTTGATCCAGGCTGCGTTCCAGTCCAAATGGTGGGATTCCAGCGTGGTTGTAGACCAGAGCGGCAACGTGCTGCATCAGGGCACGCCCCAAAACACCAGCGAGTACTCGCTCATGGAATTCAACTTCTCTATGTTCTGGGGAGTTGCCATTCAGATGTATGAGGCTACGCTGGTTTCCAACAATTCGCGCTTTGATCAGTTCATTGAAGGCAATCGCACGGCCCTCACTGCGCTTGAACAGCGCGGCATGGACCGCTTCACCGGCAAAGGTGGATGCATCAGTTGTCACAACGGCGCCGAATTCACCGACATGGCCATTTCGAATGTCTCTGTTCGTGGCCCGGTTGAGCAATTGGAAAACGGAGCATGGCATGACACCGGCTTCCACAACATCGGCGTGCGGCCTTCGACAGACGATCAGGGCATTGGCGCCGCCGATCCATCAGGACTCGCTTCACTCTCGGTGGCCCAGTTAGCTTCGCAAGGCCTGGTCTCAGGGACTTTGGTGCCTCCGGGCGCTGCTGTCTCTGTAAACGGAGCTGTGAAGACGCCGGGACTGCGCAACGTCGAACTTACCGGGCCGTACTTCCTGAATGGCGGCCAGGCGACTCTGGAACAGGTAGTCCAGTTCTATAGCCGCGGAGGTGATTTCCCCTCGGCCGATGTTGATCCGTCACTGAAACGCGCCGGCTTCAGCGCCGATGACCAGGCTGCTGTCGTCGCGTTCCTCAAATCGTTAACCGACGAGCGTGTGCGATCACAAAGCGCGCCCTTCGACCATCCGTCGCTGGTAGTTCCCAATGGAATGTCAGGCGGACAGCGGTACGGTCGAAGAGCAAACCATAACCATTCCGGCCACAGGCGCAAGCGGAGGCGCAGCCCTGCCGAAGTTCTGCGAGTCGCTGCCGGGAGCTACAACCCAGAGTTGTGAATAGGGGAGGTTGAGCGGATAGTTAAGCATCAGCCATAAGGAGAAGGAGCGGGTCTGCGGGCCCGCTTTTTCTTTTCTGCTCTTTGTTCTTGTCTTTGATTGTCTTTTGATTCGTCCCGAGCAAAGCGAGGGAACCCTACCGTAACCATGCGGCTTGGGTTTTCTGCATGCTGTTGCGATTCCGGCAATGACGACCATTCCCAACCCTCTGCGCTCTCTGCGTACTCTGCGGTTAAAGTTACGATTCGCGCCGATTCGCGTAATTCGCGGCTAAGGTTTGAGGCTTTCAAACGGCACATTCAGAATTGGATATTCTTTGAAATCTTTGTAATCGAAATGCCACCACTCCTGCGGATACACCGTAAATCCTTCCTTCTCCATCGCGTTGCGCAGTATCGCCCGCCGCTGTCTCTCTTCGGTTGTGCCGCCGGTGTAGTCGGCATAAGCTCGTTCCGTCATCTCATCATAGCCGCTCGGCATCTTCACCGGCTCGCCGGTTTTCAGGTCATACAAAGTCAGATCCACGGCGCAGCCGCGATTGTGGCGTGAGCCTTCCCACGGCTTGGCAACGAAAATCTTCTTGTCATCGGGTGTGGCGTCCCAAAACATCCTGGTCACATACCACGGACGGTATGCGTCATGCACCAGCAGCCCGTAGCCTTCTGCTTTGAGCGCATGGTTCGCGCGCACCAGCGCCTCAGCCGCCGGTCTCTGGAGAAAAGCGCGCGCCTGCGAATACATAGGCGTGCTCAGAAAGTTGTTACTTGTGGCATACCGGATATCGAGCTTGATGGTGGGATCGAGGCTGACCAGTTCTACCAGCTCCGGCTTGCGAAAATGTCCTGTCTCCCTGGGTGGCTGCGCCGCCAGCGCCTCTTTGCGCAACTCCTCAACCGGACGCTGCGGCTTGATGCGAAATGTGCTCTCGCCCGCCGCCTGCCCATAACAGCCAGGAACGATCAGGAATAACAAGACGAGAACAGACAAAAAACTGCGTTGCCAACATCTACTGCGGAGTTCCACGAAAGCAACCCTCCCGGTCGTCATCTTAAGCGTCGAGCTCCACAGCAATTCCGAACATCCACGTTCTCTGCGCCCTCTGGGTAATGTTCTTCATCGCTATACAAGATAAATCTGCTTTCCAAATTTTGGCATTTGTGGCACTTATGGAATCTTAGCAATCCCCAAGTTCTCTGCGTCCTCCGCGTACTCTGCGGTGAATGTTCGTTTTCGTGCCGGTTCGTCACAGATGCTCAGCCTTTCAATTTTGGCAATTTTGGCAATTTATGGCAATTTTGGCAATTCTACCCGCTCAGCGCTCTCTGCGGTTGAAGCTCTTCATTCGCGCAATTCGCGAAATTCGCGGCTAAGCCGTTTCTTCAGTTTCGTTCCAGAACTTCTCGCTCAAATATTTGTCCGCCGAATCCGGCAACACCGTAACAATCACCGCCTGGCCATCGCCAATTTGCTTCGCAACAGTCTGGGCCGCCACCAGGGCCGCTCCCGCAGAGATGCCCAGCAACACACCTTCAGAACGGGCAATGCGCTTCACCATGGCATAAGCATCTTCGGTGGCAATTTCCAATTCCGAATCCGCCAGCGCCGGATCGTAGATTTGCGGCACCAGCGCGCTGGCCATGTGCTTGAGTCCTTCAAGGCCGTGAAAAGCTGAATCCGGCTGAAACGAATGCGCCTGAATGGCACGGTTGAATTCTTTCAACCGGCGTGTGGTTCCAACAAAAGTCCCGCTGGTTCCCAAGCCGGCCACAAAGTGAGTGACTGCGCCTTCAGTCTGCTCCCATATCTCAGCGGCCGTGCCGTGATAGTGGGCCTGCCAGTTAGCGTCGTTGGAATACTGGTCGGCATAAAAATATTTTTCTGGAGCTGAACTGTAAATCTCCCGCGCCTTGCGGATCGCTCCGTCAGAACCATCCATAGGATCGGTCCAGATCACCTCCGCCCCATATGCTTTCAAGATGTGCTTGCGCTCTTCAGAAACATTGGCCGGGACGCATAGCGTAATGGGAATCCCGCGCGCTGCGCCGATCATGGCATAGGCAATGCCGGTGTTGCCGCTGGTGGCATCCAGCAGCCTTTTACCGGCAGTAAGATTTCCCGAGCTGATAGCTGTTTCAATGATGTTGAAAGCCGCGCGATCTTTCACCGAGCCACCGGGGTTGGCCCATTCCGCCTTGCCCAGAATCTGCACCTGCGGCCACTCCCGCGTAAGCGAAGCAAACCGCAACAGCGGAGTACCGCCAATCCGCGAAAGCGGCGAAGCGCCGTAGGCAACTGGCTTCGATGTGAGTGAAGAAGGCATGTAATAGCTTCTAGCTACTAGCCGCTAGCGACTAGCTAAATGCAGCAGCAGTTAGCAAATGGCACTTGGCAATTAGCAATTGGCAACTAACAGAATCAGATTCGCTTTCAGATGACCCGATGCACCGATATACCGATTTACCGATTCTGAATCTCAGATCACCCGATTCCTCACCGCTGTTCCGATGCACCGATATCCCGATGACCCGATGCACCGATTCTCCGGCCTCCCGCAATAGAAGGCACAATCGAAATCGTGTCCCCTGCTTTCACCGGAGTCTCTGACTGCTGTAAGTAGCGGATGTCCTCATCATTCACATAGACATTTACAAAAGACCGCAGGCGGCCATCGTCGCTATAAAGCTGCTTCTTCAGCACCGGATATTTTTCCACCAGCGAATCCAGCGCCGTGCTCACAGAACTGCCGGCCACCTCGATGACTCCATTATTTTCAGTAAAACGGCGCAACGGCGTCGGTACGCTTACTTTGACTGACATAAAACGCGCTCCTTCTATAAGGCTAACAGGTTAGCGACTACCACGGCTTCAATGCCACTCTGAGCGCAGCGCCCGCTTTGGCGCGAAGTCGAAGAGTCCACGTGATGTGTCCTCTACATCGCTGCTGCAAGGTATTTGCACGAAATCGCCCGATTCATTATTCGTGCTGCCTTCAATTCTCAGTGGTCCTGTCTTCTCCGTGTCTCCGTGCCTCCGTGGTTTGACGAATGGATTCAGGCAGTTCCCGATTCCCCAAAAATCAGTGCTGATCAGTCCAATCAGTGTCATCAGTGGTGAGTTGTTGGTTTGGTCTTCCCTGTGTCTCCGTGCCCCCGTGGTTAATCTTCAACCACGGAGATCTCCTCATCCACAAATCGCTTGTCCTCCTCATTTTCCCCCTGAAGCAAAAAAGAATTGGTCAGCGCTGGTGAACCTTTCTCGACCGAGGTAATCACATACGAGCAATCCATCCAGTGGGCCTCGGCCAGATCGGTCTGCGACCACCTTGCCGGATGGTCGGGATGCGAATGATAAAACCCGATGATATCCAGCCCCTGTTTCGTCGCTTCACGTTGAATCGCGATCAACTCTTTCGGGTCAATATGGTAGCGGTCCTGCGGACGGTCATCGCGCGTGTTGCCGCAGCGCACCACGCGCTGCACCGTGCGGTTCCCTCCGCCTGCCGCGCCCAGCAACACGCCGCAACATTCATGCGGATAGGTCGCCGCGCCATGCTCGCGCATGGAATCGTATTCAGCCTTTCTCACGATCAACATAGTTGCATCAGGCAATCGCTTTCTTGTCCAGGTTGCGCCGCGCCAGATACCACTGCTGCACATCCAGTCCTTCGCGAGTGGCGGCCCGCTTCTCTGCGTCCTGCTGGGTCACCGGAGCAGGCACAATCACCGGATCGCCGGGCTTCCAGTTGGCGGGCGTCGAGCAGGCATTGGCGTCGGCGGTTTGCAGCGCGTCAATCACGCGGACAATCTCATCAATATTGCGTCCCAGCGAAAGAGGATAATACAGCAGCGCCCGGATCGTCCCTTTGGGATCAATAAAGAAGACTGCGCGCACCGCCGCCGTATCACTCACCGCTTCATGCACCATCCCGAACAGCGAAGCTACCTTCTGGTCAAGATCGGCCACTACAGGGAACTGGATTTTCACCTTGAAATTTTCTTCAATATTGCGCACCCAGGCGATGTGGGCATAAACGCTGTCAATCGAAACGCCAATAAGCTGCACATTGCGGCGCTCAAACTCGTTGTAGTTGCGGGCGAATTCGGCAAATTCCGTGGTGCACACCGGGGTGAAATCGGCAGGATGCGAAAACAGCACTACCCACTTTCCTTTTTGCAGGTAATCGCCCAGGCTGATCTGCCCGTGCGTGGATTTCGCCTGGAACTGGGGCGCAGGCTCGTTGATGCGTGGCAATCGAACTGTATTTTCCGGCATATCGAAATCTCCTCTTTAAAATTTGCGCTAAAAACACGAAACCCACTCGGCTGGCGAGTGGGTCCTTGGAAACTAAAATGAAAATCTTTAAGTTCGCCAAGGCTCGCCCGCACGGGTACACATACAGCAACAAGCGCTGCAACACATACGGTTCTGGCACATGACGAACATCAACTGAAGTTTAATAATCCCAGATGTCCATGTCAAACCAAGCCTTAGCTTGATGTTGTCTTAGCTTCGATAGCCGCAACCCTAATCAGCCATGCCCCTTAGCCTCGCAAAAGCTCGTCTGAATTCGAAGAAGCTCACGCACTTCGCTTTCCAATTTTGGCATTTTTGGCAATCATGGCAATTTTGGCAATTCCCAAACCTCTGCGCTCTCTGCGTACTCTGCGGTTAAGATCTTGGTGCTCGCTGTTGTACCAATGTCTTGGCTTTTCAATTTTGGCATTTTTGGCAATCATGGCAATTTTGGCAATTCCCAAAAAGGTTTTCTCCGTGCCTCCGTGTCTCCGTGGTTATAGTTTTCGTGCCTGAGACGCGGGTATGATGGTTGTATACGGCCATGCTCACCACCACTTCCATCGGACACTTCATTGGCGGCCAGATCGAAAACGACGCCTCTGCTTATCTCGATGTCTACAATCCCGCGACCGGCGAAGTCACCGGACAGGTCGCCCTTGCCGACGCGAAAACCGTTGATCGTGCCGTACAAGCTGCTGCCAAAGCTTTTCCTGCCTGGTCCACCACCTCGCCTTTGCGCCGCGCGCGCGTCATGTTTCGCTTCAAGGAACTGCTGGAGCGTAACCGCAAGGAAATTTCTGCCCTGATCACCGCAGAACATGGCAAGACCCTTTCCGATGCGGAAGGCGAACTGGCACGGGGAATTGAAGTGGTGGAGTTTGCCTGCGGCATACCGCATCTGCTGAAAGGCGAATACACCGAAAACGTTGCTACCGGGGTAGACGCATGGTCCCTCCGCCAGCCTCTGGGCGTGGTCGCCGGAATTACTCCATTCAATTTCCCTGCCATGGTGCCGCTCTGGATGTTTCCGCTGGCCATTGCCTGCGGTAATTGCTTCATTCTGAAGCCATCAGAAAAAGATCCTTCCGCCAGCCTCAAGCTGGCAGCGTTGCTGGCCGAGGCCGGGCTGCCGGACGGCGTCTTCTCCGTTATCCAGGGAAACCGTGAAGCCGTAGAGGCGCTGCTTGCGCATCCTGACATTCAAGCCATCAGCTTTGTCGGTTCTACGGCTGTGGCCAAGTCTATCTATAAGACCGGCACTGCCAATGGCAAGCGGGTGCAGGCCTTGGGCGGGGCCAAGAACCATCTGGTGGTCATGCCCGACGCCAATCTAGAGGTCACAACCGACGCTCTCATGGGCTCAGCCTACGGTTCCGCCGGTGAGCGCTGCATGGCGATCTCGGTTGCGGTCGCCGTGGGCAAGGCCGCCGATCCGCTGATTGAAAACCTCAGCCCGCGTGTGCGCTCGCTCAAGATCGGTCCCGGCGCCAGCCCTGATGTGGAGATGGGACCGCTCGTGACCCGCGAGCTCCGCGACAAAGTGAAGGGCTACGTGGATCTGGGCGAAAAAGAAGGCGCCAGGCTGGTGGTGGACGGCCGCAAATTTGCATTGAACCTGCGCGGCCACGAGCAGGGCTTTTTCCTGGGCGGTTCGCTCTTCGATCAGGTCTCCACGGGCATGACTGTATATAAGGATGAAATCTTTGGCCCCGTGCTCTCCGTGGTGCGCGTGCCCGATGTAGCTGCCGCGGTGGAAATTGTGAACAGCCATCCTTATGCGAACGGCGCTTCCATTTTTACTTCAGACGGCGGCGCAGCCCGCGAGTTCGGCAACCGCGTGAACGCCGGCATGGTCGGCATCAATATTCCCATCCCCGTCCCCATGGCCTTCCACAGCTTCGGTGGATGGAAACAATCGCTGTTCGGCGACCATCACGTCTACGGCATGGAAGGCATCCGCTTCTACACCCGCTACAAAACCATCACCCAACGCTGGCACACAGGCTCCCGCCGTGGACCAGAATTCATTATGCCCACCATGGAATGAAACGCCTATCTCTCAGCTATAGAAAGTAGATCCAGGCCATGCTGCTTCGCATTCATTGAGAAATACGGGTAGAGACGTAGCATGCTACGTCTTGCATGCGCAACGACAAACTTCGGGGAGACCATATGGCTTCGGGTAGAGACGGTGCTCTGCACCGTCTCTGAGACGCGCCCGGCGCGGCTCAACAGGGTTTTGCAACTCACTAGGCAGAACAAAAATCTCCGTGCCCTATCATCTTTGAGCCGGCAGGCGAAGGAACTGCTCCGCCGCTGCTAAGCATTAGCCGACAATGAAGCGCATCTCCGCTGGCGCAAAACACAACTTGTGCTCTAATGTCCCCAGACAATTAGCGTCCGAAATACATGGAGAACATCTGCAAATGAAAACAATGCTGACCCTTTGCGTAATGCTCTTCTATGCTGCTGTGGTTGTCGCGCAGGAAGCGCCGCCCAAAGAGCCGCCGAAAGAAGACTACGTAAAAGCGCACTACACCAAATATGAATACCGCATTCCCATGCGCGACGGAAAACGCCTCTTCACGTCGGTTTATGTCCCCAAAGACACGTCGCAGCCGTATCCCATTCTGATAGACCGTACGCCTTACAGCGTAGCCCCTTACGGAGAAGACCAGTACAAGAAGCAGATCGGCCCTTCCGACGAATTCGAAAAAGCCGGATACATCATCGTCTACCAGGACGTGCGTGGCCGCTACATGTCAGAAGGTGATTTCGTCGAGATGCGCCCGCACATTGACGACAAGAAGTCGTCCAAAGACGTGGACGACAGCTCCGACATGTATGACACCATTGAATTCCTGCTTAAGCACATTCCCAATAACAATGGGAAAGTCGGCATCTGGGGCATCTCCTATCCGGGTTTCTACACTTCGGCCAGCATCATTGATTCGCATCCGGCATTGAAAGCGGCCTCGCCCCAGGCGCCTATGACCGACTTGTTTTTTACCGACGACGCCTATCATGGCGGCGCTTTCATGCTGGCCGCCAATTTTGGTTTCTACACAGCATTCAAGCCGCTGCCCGAGCCTTCCGCGCCCAAAGCTTCGTCTGCCCTTCGATTTCACCACGCCCGATGGGTACAACTTCTTCCTTCAGGCGGGTTCCACCGGCGAACTGGAAAAGCGCTACCTCAAGGGATCGAACCCGCTGTTTACCGACCAGTTGCGCCATACCACCTATGACGATTACTGGAAGGCGCGCGATCTCTCGCGTCACATGAAAAACGTGAAGTGCGCGGTGCTCACCGTCGGCGGATGGTTCGATGCCGAAGATCTTTCCGGGCCGTTCAAGACCTTCCACGCCATCAGCCAGTTCAACCCCGGCACGCCCAACTCGCTGGTGGTGGGGCCGTGGGTCCACGGTGGATGGGCGCGTGGTGATGGCGACCACCTTGGCGAAACCCAGTTCGGCGCCAAGACCTCCGAGTTCTTCCGTGCCAAGATCCAGTTCCCGTTCTTTGAGTACTACCTCAAAGGAAAAGGCTCGGCGATGCCCAAAGCGTATGTCTTTGAGACCGGCACCAATGTCTGGAGAAAGTACGACGCGTGGCCTCCGGCGCAGGCGTAAAGCCAGAACGCTCTATCTTCATGCGGGTGGAAAGCTTTCCTTCGAGCCGCCTGCAGCGAATGAAGGGCAGGACGAATACATAAGCGATCCCGCGCATCCAGTGCCGTTCATTGATTACGTAGCCACAGCCGTGCCGCAGCGTTACATGACCGACGACCAGCGCTTCGCCTCCCGCCGCACCGACGTGCTGACCTATCAGACCGAGCCTCTGGACAAGGACGTAACCATTGCCGGGCCAGTCTCGCCCAGGCTGAAGATTGCTTCGTCAGGAACGGACTCGGATTTCGTTGTGAAGCTCATTGATGTCTATCCCGACAACTATCCTGATTTGGAAGTTGCCGACGCCAGCAAGCGGGTCCTCGGGCCTCCGGCTATTCGCATGGGAGGCTATGAGCAACTTCTGCGCGGAGAGCCGATGCGCGCCAAATTCCGCAACAGTTGGGAAAAGCCGCAGCCTCTGGAGCCCGGCAAGACTACAGACTTGAACTTCACCATGCCCGACGTAAATCACACCTTCCGCCAGGGACACCGGATCATGGTCCAGATTCAAAGCTCGTGGTTCCCACTGGCAGATCGCAACCCGCAAACCTTCACTGAAATCCCAGACGCCAAACCAGAAGACTTCAAAAAAGCAACCGAGCAGGTCTTCCACAACAGCAGCGCAGCCTCAGGCGTAGAGGTGATGGTCTTGCCGCAGTAGGGCAAAAATTGATTTATTCTCATGGCGCAGCCCCTCGGCTGCGCTTTTTTTCGCTCAGCAACAATCTACTCAATCGTGGTCACAGAAAGCCATCCGATGATACTGTGGCCCCTTCGCCAGGTTCGCTCCAAACTGGGAATCTCTTGCTCCTGGTTGGGAACGCCAGGAAGAATGTCCTGAGTTTGAGTCATTTCAAACTCTCCAAATAGTTGATGAGGGGCTGCATATCTGCCGAGTTCACGGCGATCGTTGCCATGTGGTTCCCGGGCTTCGTACTCTGCGGGTCCGCGATCCATCCGCCCAGGTTTCCAGGCGTGTTCGGAACTGTATTGGCCGGCGATGCCAAGCCGGCTTCCGAAGTGAGTCAGATCGAGTCCGTTTGTCCTGCCGCGTCGGTCCCGCGGATTTGGTGGCAGTACACACAGGCGTTGTTCATGAATACCTGTTGCCCTCTCTGCGTAACGGGATCGGACGGCGAGACGGCGGGCTGCAGTTGCCGGTCATACCAGGCCTTGAACTTGTCAGGACTCTCGGCAACACGTAAACGATCATGTGGGCATGTTGCAGGCCGCAGAACTCGGCACACTGGCCCCGGTAAACTCCCGGTTTGTCCGCCCGAATCCATTGTGTATTCACACGTGATGGAATGAGGTCCGTCTTGCCATGAAGGTTCGGTACCCAGAAGCTGTGGATCACATCATTCGAAAGCAACCTGAGCTGAACTGGCCTGCCCACGGGGATATCAATCTCGTTAGCGGTCGTAACAGCAATGCTCGAATCGCTGGTCTGATACATGACCTGCCACCACCACTGAATGCCCATTACCTGGATGGTCATGCTGTCTTGGATTCGCCGAGGTCTGAAAGCCCCTTGCCGGTTCCTACACTGGCGACAATCAGAACGAACAGAATGACGATGGTCGTAATCGTTGCGCCTGCAATTACTCGGCTGGTTCGTCGTTCGGTTTCCGGCGAGAGCTGATGAGTGCCCTCCAGAGGCTCCTGCGCCAAGCCACGGTTCGGGCGCGTCAGAGTCCAAAGCGCCGCTATCATAACGACGATGTAAATAGCCCCGAGAAGCCAGAAGAAGAACCACCATAGATTAGCGATCTTGCCTGCCTGTGGCCCGACGGGATTGACCGCGGACTGCACGTCCGTTGCGCCGAATGCCATCGCCGCAGCTACAGTCGCAAAAAGCGCAACCTTTGCCGCATGCCAAACCCCACTCACTTCGTTGCTCCGCTAACTCGATTTCGAAGGTTCTGCGGATTGGTTTCGATCGTGTCAGGGCGCGTCGGAGTCGCCGACGTTGGCTGCTCTCCGTTCATGGACCGCACGTATGTAACGATCTGCCAGATCTGGTATTCCGGTATGCGATCTCCCCAGGCCGGCATACCGTTTGGACGGCCCTTCACGATCGTGTCGAAGATGTTAGCCGGCTCGCCGCCGTAGATCCATTGCTTTTTAATCAGTGGCGGTCCGATGCCTCCGCCTCCATTCGCGTGACAGCCGACGCAGTTATACCAGTTGTACAGCCTTTGTCCTTCGGAGATGTCGTAGCCGCTGCTGTTATAGGGATTTGTCACCACGGCTTGGGGACTGATCACGCCGCCAGGCCGTAAAGCGCTCTCTTTTGCAGCGTTTCCGTAGACTGCCAACCGCGTCGGGAAGGGCGAACATCGCGCTTTTCCCGTTGGCAACCGCAGAAATCAAGCAGCCTGTAAGGAGAAGGGAACTACGGGAGCGAAAATACATACAGCATTCCGCCCTTTGTTGTGTATTTGCCAAGATCGCTCATGGCGTTCAAAAATCCTAGCGCGCCCGTTCCGTCCACTCCGTTCAATCCACCCGAGACCGCCGCGCCAGACCAGCCGCCTACGCCCGAAAGCACTGCCACGTATTGCTTCCCGTCGGGTCCTTTGTAAGTGACAGGCTGTCCGATGATGCCCGAGCCAACCTTAAACTTCCAAAGCGGCTTTCCGTTCCTTGCGTCGATGGCTTTGAACCAGCCGTCCATGGTTCCGTAAAACACCACATCGCCTGCGGTGACCACAGTGCCACTCCAGACCGGAAATGTCTCGTCGGTACTCCATACCGTCTTTGCGTTTATCGGATCCCATGCCGAGATGATGCCTCGGTTTCCGCCGGGGCCCGCATACATGCGAACGTTCATTCCCACGAACGGCGTGCCTGCTATGTAATTCGCTTGAACGGTCTGACTCTCGTAACAGAGGTTATTGTGTGGCAGATAGATGTAACCGGTCCGTGGAGAAAAGGATGATGGCTGCCAATCTTTACTGCCGGGAGGCGCAGGGCAAGCATCCCGCACCATGTTGTACCCTGTTTTTTTGTCGGGTTCAGCTTAGCTCGCCCGTTTTGAGATCAACCTCGCTCGTGTTCGTGTACGCGTACTTTTCCGCCGATACCACCTCGCCGGTCGCCCGATCCATGATGTACATTCGCCCATTGCGATCAGGATGGGCCAGGACTTCGCGCGACCGTTAATCGTGAAATCGAGCAGGATGTTTTCGTTGACGCCATCGTAATCATGTATATCATGTGGGTTCAGCTGATACGCCCAGATGGCCTCGCCTGTTTCCGGACGGCGAGCGAACAGGGTGGAACTCCACTTGTTATCTGCCGAAGCGCTGCTCGGGATTCCACGGAGACGGATTGGCCGTTCCGTAATAAATCAGATCCAGATCGGCATCATAGGATATCCAGCTCCAGGCCGATACTCCGCCTGTTTTCCACGTGTCACCAGGCCACGTCTTCGCGCCTAAGTCTGTCCCCGGTCCAGCGTAAAACGGCTTGAAATTCGATCCGATCAGAACGTCTTTGTCCGGCCCCGGCCATAGGCTCGCCACTTGATCTTTCCGGTCTCGGCGTCGACTCCTGCCAGCCATCCCCGTGTCCAAATTCGCCGCCGCTATTGCCGACGATCACGACTCCTTTCACCACAAGGGCGCCATGGTCATAGATTCACCCTTGTTGATTTCGCCCAGCTTTGTCCGCCATACTTCCTTGCCGCTACTGGCGTCGACCGCCACCGTCTGTACGTCCAGCAGTATTGTAATAGATTTTCCCGTTGAAATACGCCGCACCCCGGTTGACTACTCGCAACAGGCATCGCCCTGGGACGGGGCTCAATTGCCGGCTGGTACACCCATTTCATAGGAGCGCCGGGCTTAGTCAGATCAAGGCGTACAACAGGTTGGGAAAGGGTGTGACCATTACATCGTGTTGTTGACCACCAGAGGGGCCGCCTCCTCGCCCGTGGTTGCGCCGTGGAGAACGTCCATGCCAACTTCAGGTTGGCAGCATTCTGGGTTTTGATCTGGTTTAGTGTGCTGTACCGAGTGCTGGCGTAATTTTTGGAGCCATTACCCATTGGCCGTCATCCGGCTGGTTCTGAATTTGAGCGAAGCTCGTTGGCGCGGCCAGGGACGACAGGAGTAAGGCAACAGCTCCGACGTTGAGCATGGTTCGCCTCAAGAACAAGTAATACATCGAATTTAACGATATGGACCCTACTCTGGATGGGAACGTTACTATTCCGCATAGTTACTAGGGTTTGTACGTGGTGGAGTAACTTCGCACGCGGGTTAGCATCAACCAGCGTGTCTGGATGGTGGCCCGTTGTTCTGGGGATTCTTGTCCTCCTTATTGCTGTGCGCGAGATCTTCCGAGATCTGTTTCAGCCGTCAGGCTCCGGCGCGCTCAGCTCTTATGTCGGACGCTGGATGTTCCAGCTCGCACGAAAGCTAACCTTCTTGCTTCGGATCGCGGGGCCACTGGCGCTTGTCATCGTGATTGGCTGCTGGACTTTCCTGCTCGCAACCGGCTTTGCCCTCATTTACTCCTCGTCTTATCCGAATGAATTTGCAGTGCAGGCCGGAGTACGCCGCGGGTTCAGCAAGTTTGTTTCGCTCCTTGCCTTTTCCCTCGCATCCCTGACCACGGTCGGCACGCCAGACCTGACGCCGAAACCCGACTGGATCCGGTTGACGGTGGCGGTGGAATCGCTCGTTGGATTCTCGCTGGTCACGGCAAGCATTTCCTGGATTGTTTTGATTTACCCCGCCCTGGGCCGCATGCGTGTGCTTGCGAGGCGGTCGGCGATTCTCGTTAAGGCTCAAAGAAAACCGGGATCGATGTGATTTCGGACCACTCCGACAGCTTGCTGTCAGAGTGGACGCAGGCGGTCATTCAAACGCGAGTCGATCTGATTCACTATCCGTTGATTTACTACTTCCATGCCGATGCTGAGCGAGCATCGTTGCGCTTGCTCTTCTCACGATCGAAAGAATGGCGCAAGCGGCCGGAAAAGTGGAGGGATCAACACTATCCGGCTTCACGCCTCGATGCTAGACGCGGCATTAGGGGATCTTGCAAGGGTGTTAGCGCATCGGTTGTGCGGGCAAGCGAAGATGATCCGCATGCAGTATTCGATGCGTTCGCCAAGGATCACCTGGCGAACAAGGAAGCTGCCGAGAACTAATCCGTGTTGATGCTTATCGTGAGCTGACCTGCTGAGTGGCCTTTACGCTCGACCAACCGAGGCCATCCGCACCCTGGCCGGCATCGATAATCTGCGCTTTCCAGGTGCTCAGGTCGATCGCCGCAACCTTACCGCTCACGTTGCAGGACACGTACGCAACTTTGCCATCAGGCCGCATCAGCACTTCCTGGGGATTGCCGGGAACGTCGATTGTGCGCACGACTTCCAGCGTCTTGAGATCGACAACGGCCACATGCTTCGGCTTGGGAACGGCAACGAGCAAATAGCGCCCATCTCTCGTTGAAGCAGTGCCATAGCCTTTGTCCGCCAGCTTGACCCAACTTTTCACCTGGTTCGTTGCGGTGTCTATGACCGCGAGCCGAGGCTCTTTCTGATCCGCGGTGAACACCATCTTGTCGTCCTGCGAGATGGAAATCCGCTGGGTTGTGCCGGAGATCGGAATGGTAGCCAGGTGCTTCCGATTTTCGAGGTTTAGTACCGACACCGTGCCAGGTCCCACGTTGGCCGTATACCCGCGTTTGCCGTCATGTGAAATCGCGAGCATGTGGGATTGTTCCTGTTCTGTGGGAATCGTGCCGACGATCTTGAGCGTACGCGGATCGATGATGCTGACGGTTTTGTCGAGTTCGGTCGTGACATACAGAACGTTCCGCTTCGTGTCGAAGACGGGGCAATGTGGTCGAATGCCATGTCCGAAGTCCACATGACCGGTAATCTTCTGGCTCGGAATATCGATCACCAGCATTTCTTTGCCGTCGGTGCCGGGCCGACCCACCCCAGAATTGCCATAGATCGGCACGTAGGCGGTTTTCCCGTCGGGCGATGCCGTCACTTCATGTCCCGTGGTGGCGTTCTCCGGCACCGCCGATACCTGCTGGCCGGCTGTCGAGTCGATCAGGCTGATCGTGTGATCTTTCTGATTCGCAACGAGTAGCGTTCCCTGAGACGCGCCATAAACCGGAAGAACTCCCAGCGCACAGGCAAGGTACGCGGTGGGCAGACGACGAAGATGGCTCTGGATTTGCATCGTCTGCCACTATATCCCAAATCGCGGAAAAGCGTGTTTTACGGAACAGCAGTAGGGAAGTCTGGCGACTTACCGAGCTTTTCGGGTGCTCACCATCTGCGTTCCTTCGAGTTGGGCATTTACACTGACCGTACTTCCTGGGCTACCTGAAGGTTTCGCTGCCACAAGGCATTCCCGTTGCGAACGGAAATCTGATGCGTGCCCGACGGGAGCGACACGGTCGTGGGAGTGCTCCCGATGAATGCGCCGTCCACTTCGATGTCGGAACCAGGAACGTTCGACGTGATCGCCACGGACGCCACACCGTTCGTCCCGGCAAATGGGACAGGGGACTTCGCGCCGCTGGCAAGTGTCGTACCGCCCGTGCCCTTCAGCACGTGATCGGCATCAGTGAAAGCATCGAACACGACGCCCTTGTTGATCGTGACGTCCTTGCCCTTGATCAACAGAAGGGCGGGAGCAGCCGGCCAGAACAACACAGCGGCGCCGGCCGTCAAGACACCCGTGCTGACGGCGTGGCTTCCACCCGCTGCCTTGTTCACCGTATAGCGAATCGGTATCCATTCGCCGTCGACTGCACGCACGCGGTCGATTGAAAAATCAAGCTTGCCGGCGCGTCCCATGTGGCGCTTCTCCTGAGCCATGGTCACCGTGCCCGTCACGCGAGCACCGTCGGGGATCACAACCTGATCGTTGACCTTGATTGCCTCCGTGATGCTCAACCCGACGGCCTGTCCCTGCTCGGCGGTAGCTGACGAGATCGTCTGATCGAGCCGAACTCGCAGCTTTGTGCCGTCGGGAATCGCGATTTGAGCGGCCGCTAAACCCGCCGAAAGTAAGAATGTAATTGCGCTTCTCATTGTTTGCTCCTTAGTACTTGCGGCCTGTCAAGCCGTGCTGTCTAGGTACGCGGAGCGCCGAACTCGTTCGGCTCAGAGAGGCGGAAATTTCTTTTTTCGCTTGATCTTCTGAGTCTGCAACGCCGCCTGGCTTAGTGAGCCGGTAACCTGCTACAGAGCTGAATCCCATTCGTTTCGCGGCAAGTCATCTTTTGCGACAACTGATTCGTAAAGATCGGATCGGGCGCAACTCCAGGGACCTGGGTACTTACAACGAACTCCGGAGGGAATGCGATTTGAGCTCTCATTGTTTCCGAGTGGAAAAGAGCATCCCGGGACCGGTCAGGGTAGTCAATCAGGTAATTGAATCGCTTGGCTAATTCCTCACCTTTCGGGTCGAGCGGGATGATTGATAAGGACAGCCATGGCGCATTCAACATGATCGTGTCTGTTTGGCGGAAATAGCGCGCTGCCGCCCATACGTACGGGTCGAATGACACGCGTGATGATATTTGCGGCTGGCCGGGAGAGTTGATGAACATTCCGGATTGTCCGGGAGCGTTGGAACGGACAGTCTCTAAGAGCGCGATGTGTTCCGCCACGGGCCTGACATAGTGGTTGGCTAGTGCCAGAGCCGTTATGCCGAACAAAGCGCCCGCAGCACACATGCATTGCTGCACTCTGCCACTCTGACCTATGTGACACGCTGCACTTGCGATCGCACCGATCCAGATGTAAATCACGAGTCGATCTGCAAAGTAGTCAGAACCGTTAAGGCTGCGCGGGAGGACAGGGATGGCAAGTCCTAGCGTGATTGATCCCAGAATCATAAGATCGGAGACGCGAAGTTTACGTGTTGCCCATCGCTGCCGAAACCCGCGGAAGGAGACTTTGATAGCGACCAACAGGATGAGATAAAAGCTAAGCCGATAGACCAGACCGATGGGATTTTTACCCACTACGGATAGCGTCTTCAGCGTGGCGAGACTCAACACCGTCATCAGCCCCATGTGATGCATGTGTACATCGGTGGGGCGCTGTCCTTTCGGACAAATAATCCGACATAGGCCAGCGGAAGGAAGGAAAGCAGGGCAAACGTTATGTCCGTGATGAGCGCGCGCGAGGTGTGGAACAAAGAATTCCACTTTTCCTTCTCTCGCAGCACTTGTTGAATGACGCGTAACATCAATTCGGAGGCGACGAACGCAACTGTAATAGCCAGCGGGACCGGATGAGTAAACAGGATGAGCGTCAGGCAGACGTAATGAGCCGTCCATGATCCGAAGGTTCTCACTTTCACGGCGCGAAGCCAGAATGCCATCGCCCAAAGTCCGAGAGCCATCGACAGGCAGAAGCTGTAGAATCCCATCCCCATCATCCAATTGAGGGACAGTGGCACAATCCAAAGCGTCGCGATACCTGCAGAAGGACCAAGCTTCCGAGCAAGAGACCGAAACCCATAGACGAAAGTCGATATTGTCAGACAAACAATGGCCTTTTCCGCAACCAGCGGCGGAAGCAGCTTTGTCACGCCCATCAGTAGAACGTAGTGCACAGCGTACGGCGGTATGGGATAGCGAATTGCGAAATACTGTGAGTACAACGCGGACTTGGAGAGAAGGTGAGAAATGACCTGGGCGTAATAGAGGTGAACCGCGCCATCCTGTGTAGGAAACAGCGGTAACGACAAAACCCAGGCGCAATAGGCAACTAGGACCGCAAAAAGAACCCAATCTTCCCACGGTCGGGAGGACTGATAGGTTTCGCGGTAGCACGATCTGCCTTCGCGGGACGTCCGGCGCGAAGATATCGAAAGTGCTCTGTCGAGAGCGGCAGACCTTCGAGTAGCTGCATATGGCCTGTTCTTCTTAACGGCACATCATGCAAACTGCCCGACGAAAAACTGGAACTGAATCGGAGGCAACCCTAAGGAAGAATCTGTATTGCGCGCCCGCGGAACCGGGTACACGCAATTCCTGACACTCAGGTCACTGGCTGCCGACGCGGATCATCACTTGGGCATCGGAATCGGGACAGCCTTACCGGCGCCGCGCTCCGCAATCCAGATTGTGTCGCCGGCCGGTTCTACAGCGGAGGAGTGTTGAGGCCTTCCTTGATAACGGTGACACTCGCCTTGTCCCCATTCACCGTGATGGCAGAGATTTTGCCGCTTCCGGTCTCCGCTACCAGAAGTCTGCCATTCGCCGCTCGCATCCCATCGGGGCCCTTTACGGTTGATCCATCCAGATATCGACGGCATCCGGCCTTGCCCGCGGCGTCCACTGGAATGCGGTACAGATTGTTCGAAATAACGTTGTTCACGTACAGCGTGCCGTTCAGGAATGTGATGCCGTCGATGCCCATGAGCGCCCGATGTTCCAGGAACAGTTCCGCTGTCGACGCGCCCGCTGGCAGCTTATAAATTTTGCTGTTCGCGGTGTCAGTTATATAAAGAGCTTTTCCGGCCCGATCGCGAAATCGTTGCAGGTGCTGTTGTCGCCAGGCAAATTCCAGCGTACCTTGGGGCGCCGGTCGACAGATCGAAACCTCTCAATGCGGTGTGACGCTGGACCGGAGTTGCGTTTGGCACCGGCGTCAATTGACAGGTCCATAACGTGTTTGTCGACGTATCAGCCAGCATGCCGAAGAAGAAGGTTCCGGGGCCTTCGGCGCTCGCATCGATGAATTTCTCGGCCGCAGATCCTCCGGGTTGCACCTTATAGACGAACGGAGTACTGGCGCTCCGACGATCAGTACGCCGCCGGGCGCCACGGTCAGGCTTTCCGGTTGCGATTTCGCATCGGCGATCAAAATATCGGCGGCGAGTACCGGTTGCGCAACGGCTCCTAGAAGGCAACCCAAGAAAAAAGGCAGCGACGTTCTTAAGATCATCTTTGTTCTCCCGACCTTTTAGTCGCTCAACGTGAAGTGACCATGTTAGGGTGTGACATGGATGAGACGCTCCGGGGTTCATGTCTTCCAGCATCCATAGCGAACCGTCGGGTCCTTCCCGACATCACGGAGGCGGTGGCCCACATTCCAGCGCTCGGCGGTTTTTGCACCGCCATGGCCATCGAAGATGACGCGGACCAGCGCTTGCGTTGCTAGGCCGCTGATAAAGCCATTACCGTTCCATTGGGGAAAGGTTTTGGTGCCGTGGTAGAACATCAGATTGCCTGGCGCGATCACGGGTACCCAATAGATGACCGGCTTGGCTAGGTCGGGACGCGTATCGGGGTTGGGAATAGGAACTCCGTTGTAATTCTGACCGTAAGAGACGAGCGGCCAGCCATAGTTTTTGCCCTTTTCGATCAAGTTCAGTTCGTCTCCGCCGCGGGGCCCGTGCTCGACTTCCCACAGTTCGCCTGTCGGCGAAAACGCCATCCCGTAAGGTGTACGAAGACCCGTGGCCCAGGTTTCCGAGGGTGTCAAATTAGGGCCGGGGAAAGTGTAAGAACTCACCACCGGCCGCGGTCTTGGCGGCTTCGGTATCTTTGGGTGGATCGATCAGAGGAATGGTGGCCGCCCCGGTTTTGCCGAAATTGGGATTACCGGGAGCGGGTTTGCCGTCGAGTGTCAGCCGGAGTATTTTGCCTTCCGGTTGGTCCGGGTCTTGAGCGGGAGTGAAACGTTGCCGGTCACCAACCGTAAGGAATAGATATTTTCCATCGGGCGAGAAGGCAACCTGCGCGCCCTCCTGGCCGCCTTTGCCCTTGGGCATCTGCCGCCACATCACCGAAAGGTCGTCGAGGCTAGCCGAAGTAGCGGTGGCATTCAGCTTGGCGCGAGCCATAGCCAGACCGCCGCCATATTCTCCCGGCTCGGCATACGTGAGATAGACGCTATGATCTCTCGCGTAATGGGGCGAGACAAAGACGCCCAACATCCCGTTCTGGCCCTGTAATAGACCGGCGGCACGTTGCTGACCGGAATCTTCTCGCCTGTCTGGGACACAAGCCAAACAGGTCCCACCTTTTCGGTGATCAACATGCGGCCATCAGGAAGAAATGCCAGCCGCCAAGGCAGTTGAAAACTTGCCACGCTGGTCATGGTGAATGGCAGACTGGCTTCAGGCTTTTGTTCGCCCGCATTGACTTGAGCCCACGCCGCGACGGAGGCCAGCCCGGAGGCCAAAACCGCTCTTAATAACTTCATTTCGCTACTTCTCTCCTGTTTTTCGAGCCGCCGCGAGGGAGTCGGGCCGCTATCGTCGACCGATCTTAGCATCGGATCTTTTCTAGGTCTCGCCCCGTTGCGGCTTGAGCATCTCCGGCGCCGGTCGCGCAATCAAACGCGTCCGCGACAAAGTTGCTTACGCGATCCGGACGTCGGGCGCGATGCTATGGCCGCTGTTTGCGCAACATCTCGCGTTTGAGGAACGCCTTTGCGGTCGTCCAATCGCGCTTCACCGTCGCCGGCGAGATCTCCATCATGTTGGCGGTCTCCTCGATCGTGAGCCCCGCAAAATAACGAAGTTCCACGATACGGCTCTGCTGTGGATCGGCTTTCGCTAAAGCGACCAGGGCATCGTCCAGCGCCAGAATGTTCAGGTCTTTTTCGTCGGCCGGAGCAAGCGCTTCGTCAAGCGAAAGCTTGACGTTCGCACCTCCGCGTTTGGCTGCGATCCGCGCCCTCGCATGGTCGACCAAAATACGCCGGATCAGTTCGGCAGCGAGAGCGAAGAAATGATTGCGATTGCGCCATTCCACGCTGCGTTGATCCACCAGGCGCATATACGCCTCGTGAACGAGCGCCGTGCCATCGAGTGTATGATCCGGTCTTTCTCGCCGTAGATATGACTTTGCTAACCGACGTAACTCGTCGTAAACCAGCGGCGTGAGCGCATCCAGCGCTTCTCTGTCTCCGCTTCGCCAGCGTACGAGCAGGGCGGTGACGTCTTGAGGTGGGTGTTCATTTCGTGCTGAAGATCCGCCACTCTATGATTTGCGCCGCTTGTCTTTCACAACAACGACGTCAGTCGTGGAGACGCCCTGAGATAACGCGAGCCGTCCGTCTTTCGACCAATCGAAGGAGTAGATTTGACCGGACACAAAGGAGGTCAGCCTCTTGGCAGGTCGCCCGTCGATGGGCTGATTCCATACGTTCCAGACTCCATTCTCCTGCCCCAGGCACGTGATGGCATCGCCGTCTGGGCTCCAACCCAACTGCGAGTCCGCGCTAATTGCAACGCTTGGAGTGAAGACTCGTAAAGGGTCCCCTCCGGATGGAGCAAAGACCGCGAGCTTCCACTTTGGATGGTCCACGGTTTCGCTGTACCAGGCGACGATCTTCCCGTCTGTCGGCGAAACTGCCGGGTGGGTGGTCATCGAAGTGGTCAGCCTGATGGGTGTGCCCCCCTCGATCGGCACCTTCCAAAGATGGAGTTGCCCGCCCGGGATCAGTTTGGTGGAAGACGATAAACTTTGAGTCCGGCGTGAAGTGCGGCCAGTTGCTGTCGCGCGGTCCTTGCGTGATTTGTACCGGATTGCCGCCATCGCTGTCTGCCCGCCAGATATTCCAACTCCCTGAGTTATTGGAATGGTAGGCGATGTATTTACCGTCCGGAGAAGAAACGGGGGCCCATTTCAAACCTCCGCCCGACGTGATCTGCCGCTGCTCACTCCCGTCCGCTTTGATCGTCCAAAGATCCGCTTCCCCCGTGGAGTCGCTCGCATACAGGATTCGGCCATCGCTTGTCCACGAAAGATCGAAGTACCTGCCGGTCCCGGGTGTGACCTGAACGGAGTGATCAACGTCGTTTGAACGGGCGACATAGATGTTCGTCAGCGTTTGAAGCTGAATGGATGCGAGAGTTTCGCCGTCATCGGATACGCTCACGGTGTTGTAGCTGTCGATATCGCTCCCGAGCCGCCTGCTCCGGCCGTCGGGGTAGCTGACGTACCAGATCTGTTTGAACGAGGAACCCTGGGCCTGGCTACAATCGCCAGCGCGGACTGCCCGCTGAACCACTCGATGTCCTCTACCCATTGCCAGCGCGGCGATTGCACCCGTTGTTCCTGGCCCGTTTCAAGATCGATCGTCTGCAGGTAAATGTAGAATCCGATGTTGTCTTTGGTCTCGACGGAAAATGCCAGCCGCTTGCCGTCGCGTGAAAACGCCGGAGACGCTTGGGAAAGTAGATGCGTCGGGTATTGTCGTGACGTGATCAGCCGTTCCCCGCCGTTCTTCAAATCGGCGATCCATATTTCATCGCGGTTCGAGGCTCGGTTTGCACGCACGATGGCCGCCTTCGTGCCATCACGCGAGATCCCGACCGGACCAGGTGCTTCGCCAAGAATCTGTACCGGTATTCCACCTTCCAAGGGAACAGTGAAGAGGTTCCGATGAAATAACTGCAGTGCAGGATGGAGTGCAAACGCAACGCGATTCCCGTTGTCCGTGAACTCCAGGCTGACGGCGTCTCCCTGGATCGGCGCCGTCATAGGGCTTGAGGCACTCGTGCCGACTTTGCGCTTCCAGACTTGAGTCCGACCCTTTTTTCTTGTGGTGTAGACGATGTACTCGCCATTGGGGGAGACCGCAGCCAAGCCCGTGGTTCCATCGCCCGTAATACGGGAAAACTGCGGGTCGGCAAACGGCTCGCCTGTTTTGCGGGATTGGAAGTACGTCAGCACTAACGCCCCGAGCACCAGAACGGCGACAACCGCCAGCACAATCATGCTTGCGACCTTCGAGTCCTGCTTCGCGGTGGCCGTTGGTCCTGTCTCAGTTCTGTCGGCCGGCTCCGGTTGTATTTGAGACACAAGCGCGGCAAATCGCGGCTCGCCGCGCAAGCCGTCCCAAGCCGGGTGAACGCCGATCCAGTTTACCCACCAATCGCGCGCTTCGAAGGCTTCTTCAAGGCTCGTCAACGCCGCATCTTTATCGCCAAGCGCCAGATAAACGGAAGCAAAATCGTACCCGGAGACGAAGCGCTTTGTCTGGAGTTGCTTCATCTCCGCAAGGATCTCCTGGCACGCAGCGCGATTGCCGGAGGCCGCTTCGGCTCTGGCCAGCACGGCAAGAGATGCCGGGCCGCGAGCGCTCAGACCTGCGCCCTTCAAAGCACATTCCCGCGCATGGGAAGGGTCTCCCATTTGCAAGTAGCACCAGGCTTGCAACTCCTGCAGAACCCCCGAATCTCTTCTTTCCCGGGCCGCCGCCTGCAGTAGATCGAGTGCTTCCTGGTACTGCCGAGCGTTGAAATACACGAACCCGTGCGAGGCCGTGATCACCGGGGAATTCGGATCGATTTTGTGAGCCCGGTCGAGATTCGCCAGCGCAAGCTCCGGACGTCCCCGTGCCGAATTAAGCAGGCCAAACCAGTGATGAGGGTTGGCGGAATCAGGGGTATGCGCGATGGCGATATTAAATTCCCGCTCCGCCCCGTCATAGTCACGATTGTTGGTCCACAGGCAGAAACCGAGTGAGGCGTGTGCGTCGCCGAGTGTGGGGTCGAGAGCGACAGCTCGGCGGGCCGAAACGAGCGCGGCGGCGAAACTCTCGGCGGGCGGAATACCTCCCCAGAGCCCCAGGCGAACATAGTAGTCGGCTACCCCAGAGTGCGCACGGGCATAGGAGGCATCCAGTGTGATGGCCTCCATGAAGAAGGTCAGCGCCTTCGCGAGTTGCTCCGGTTCTCCCGCGCTCCGGCTCCAGTGATAGCGTCCGCGTAAATACGCTTCGTGCGCCTTGCTGTTTGCCGTTCCAGCCCGGCTCAGCTTCTGACGCTCTTCGCCGGTCAGGTGAGGAATGAGAGCGAACGCAATCTGCTCGAGATCGAATCCTCAAGCCGTAAGAGATCGTTACTTTCCTCGTCAAAGCGCGCAGCCCATACCGATCTACCGGTGTCTGAGGACACGAGCTGAACGTTCAGACGGACGTGATCTCCGACCGTATGAAAGGTGCCTTCGAGCAGGTAGCGAACCCGAAGTTCGCGTGCAGCGTGGACCGGGTCGCTGCTTTCCGCGTATCGCAAAACGGCGCTGGTCGGACGGACGGAAAGGCGCTCAACCTTACTCAATCTCGTGATCAAGGCATCCGTGATGGCAGACCGCAAGAACGGATCCGCCTTCTTGTCCTGGCCCAGTTCCCGAAACGGCAGGACTCCGATCGAGATTCGCTCCGCCTCTTCTTCACCGGAGGGGGGAAGTCCCGCGCTGGTAGGGAACCCTTTCAGGTGCCTCTGAATGTCCTCCGCCATCGCGAATACGGATTCGTAGCGCTCGCTGGGGTCAAGCCGGATCGCATTGAAGATGATCGCTCGCAGACTGGGCGAAATATGCTCGTCCCTGGCACCCGGTTGAGACGAACTCTGCTGGACCGTCTTCAGGCTGGGTCGTTCGCCGCAAAGAAGCTCGTAAAGGATGACGCCGAGCGAGTAGATGTCGCTTTGTGCTGTGACGGCTTCACCGCGAAGCTGCTCGGGACTTGCGTAGGCCGGCGTCAGCATACGGATGCCTGCCAGGGTAGCTTCCTTGTTGAAGGCCGGATTCTCCGGCTCCAACATTTTTGCGACGCCGAAGTCCAGGAGTTTTGGGTTGCCGGTCCTGCCTACCAGAATGTTTGCGGGCTTCAGATCGCGATGAACGATATTCCGTTCGTGCGCATATTGGACCGCCGAACAGATCTTGAGAAAAAGCTCGCAGCGTTCCGCCACTGCCAGGCCGTGAATGTCGCAGTATTTGGTGAGGATTTCGCCTTCAACGAATTCCATGACCAGATACGGCATGCCGGATTCAGTGGTTCCGCCGTCGATCAGGCGCGCAACGTTAGCATGCTCCAGCCGGGCCAGAATCTGGCGTTCCTGCCTGAACCGCCGGATCGCGAAATCGCTGAGCTTTTCCACTCGGATGAGCTTGATCGCTACACGCTTCCGGAATTCTTCGTCTGCCCGGTTTGCCAGGTAGACGGTGCCCATGCCTCCGTGGCCCACCTCGCGCTCAAGCTGATACGCCCCGATTCCGCTCCCCACTCGACCGAATCGGGAGACTTCGGGAGGACCCTCGGCGAAATTGGCCAGCGCCCCCGCAGACATAACCGGCTCTTCGAGGAAATTGGAGCTATGTTCGTGGGCAAGGAGGAGCGATTCCACCTCGCGGCGAAGCTCTTCGTCAGAGCCGCATTGTATATCGAGGAACGAGCGCCATTCCGACGACTCGAGCGTAACCGCCAGCTCGAACATGGCCTTCACACGGGTCCATCGCACGGCGTTAGTCGGCGATGTCGTGGCCGGCGCGGCTGGACTGGGTTGAGGATCCTCAAACATGCGAAGGCGTTCGACGGCAAGGCGGCGCGGCTTAACCCCTAAGCCGCAGTAGCATTATTGAAAAGGTTTATAGCATTTTACTATCGCCCGCTCAGGAGCGGGAAATAGTTTCAAGAATTCTCGCCGCCGATCGCAATTCGCAGGGTTCAGCTTCGAGTCAGGATCCGGCTGATGTCGTTGTAAATGACGAAGACCACGACCATCATCAGGAATACGAAGCCAAGCTTGAACACCGTTTCCTTCACCTGAACACTCATCTCTCGCTGCAACAGCATCTCGATTGCGGAGTAGCAGAAGTGTGCCGCCATCGAGGATGGGAATGGCAGGAGGTTGAAGATCGCAAGATTAAGGCTCACAACAGCCATGAGGCCCAGGAAGCTGGAGGGTCCTTCTTGTGCCGCCTCGCTCGACAGTTGAGCAATGCCGATCGGTCCCGAGAGGGTTTTGGGAGACACCCGGCGCGCCACAATACTGCGCAGAACCTGGAAGATCATGGTCGCGTTCTGACGATTGAAGCGCAGCGATTCCGCCAGTGCCGGTCCCAGCGGCAGCTTCACCAACTGCACCGGCATCCGGAATGCAATACCAATTTGCCAGGCAGCCGCGCGTTGCCGCTGTTGACTTCAGGCGTAACGCTCAACGTCTGTAACTGGTTGTTTCGCATCAAGGTCAGTTCTACCGGCTTGCCGTTCGAACGGGTAATCGCCTGCTGAACGGTGTAGACCGACTCCACCGGCTGCCCATTCACGTCAATGAACAGATCTCCCGGTTTGAGCCTGGCCGCGCCGGCTGGAGAGCCCTTCGAAACTTCGGCAACCTGCACATCCCCCACGCCATCCCGCCACGCCAATTCCCTCTTTGGTGTCCATGCGCGGAGTCACATTGAAGTGAAGTTGTTCTTTCCCTCGTTGCACCTGAACCGGAACGGGGTGGTTCGCATTGAGCGCTTCTTCCGTCAGAACATCCTGCCACCCGGGGTTCCGTTTATCGCCAATCTGAAGGATTCGGTCTCCTGAGCGAAGGCCGGCAGATTCGGCGGGCGAACCGTTGGCTACGCTGCTGATGACTGCCTCGCTTGACGGAGATTCCTTGGGAATCCATACATATAGAGCCCGGTCACCAAGGCGATCGCGAGAAGAACGTTCATCAGAGGTCCCGCAACGATAACGATCGCTCGCTGCCAACGGGCTTTGCTCTGAAACGCTCTTGGGTCCGAGGCGGTTTCCTCGCCCGGCAGCTCGCCGAACATCCGCACGTATCCGCCGAATGGAATCGCAGAGATTCGGAAATCAGTATCGCCCCGCCGGAAGCCGAACAATCTCGGGCCGAAGCCGATGCTGAATGTCTCAACTTTGACGCTGACCGAGAGAGCGGCCCAGAAATGCCCCAGTTCATGTATCAGGATCATGACCCCCAAAAGGATCACGACCCAGAAGAACGGCCCTGAGAACCTACGCTGTTTGTACCTTTACCTTCCCGACCGCTGCGTCATCCACCACACTTATTTGACGCTTTCGGCTCCTATTCGGTTCAAGACTGCCGCTGTTCAGCCCGTGTCAGCCCCGTACCGTGGACCCCGCCCACCGCGAAGCCCCGAGAACCTGCCTGGCAGTCTCCCGCGACGCTTCGTCGATTTCGATCACTTCCGCTATTGTCTCCGGTTCTCGCACGCTTTGTCTTGAAAGCGTCTCCTCGATAGTTTGCGCGATCGCCGGAAACGGTATCTTACCCTCTAGGAAAGCTCCTACCGCTATTTCGTCGGCTGCATTCAAGGTACAAGTGGCGGACCCGCCTTTGGCAAGGGCCTCGTAGGACAGTCGCAAGAG
>CAWGMN010000021.1:0-170659 GCA_963823745.1 Terriglobia bacterium | reverse complement strand
GGTTCAGGTTAGAGAACGTGCCCAGTGTGGCCAGCACGGTTCCGCTGGTGTTGAGCACCTGCACCTTCATGGTGTCGAACGCCGTGGTTGTCGTGGTTTCCGCGGTATCAATGTGCAGCCAGAAGCTCAGGGTTGCAGTCGTCGCCGTGGAAGGAATGGTGACCGTCTGGGTGGCGCTATCGGTGTGAGTCGTTCCGTAGCCGTCCATCCAGGCATCCCATGCGCCGCTGTGCGGAGGCTCAGAGGCGGAGTTATTGATTACGCCCGCCGTCAAAGTCCACGGAGCAGTCGCGGTGCCGTTCTCAAATCCTGGATTGCCCAGAAGCTGCGTCGCCGCCGCAGAACTGATGGTCAGCGTGACGGTTGTTGTGTGGGTCAGCGTTCCTGATGTTCCAGTTATGGTTATCGTGCTGGCGCCCGTGGTCGCGGTGCTGCTGGCGGTGAATGTAAGAACGCTGGTGGAAGTAGTCGGGTTGGTTCCGAACGAAGCCGTTACGCCGCTGGGCAGCGCGGAAGTAGACAACGTTACAGACCCGGTAAAGCCGTTCGATGGCGTCACGGTAATCGTGCTGCTGCCGCTGGTTCCCTGCTTCACCGTCAAGCTTGCCGGTGATGCTGATAGCGAGAAGTTAGGAGCAGCCGGAGCGTTTACCGTAAGCGAAATGGTGGTGGAGTGAGTCAGTGCGCCTGACGTGCCGGTAATGGTAACGGTGGCGGCACCAGTAGTGGCGGTTGAACTCGCGGTAAGAGTGAGAACACTGGTGGATGTAGTTGGATTGGTTCCGAAGCTGGCGGTAACGCCTGCCGGCAATCCTGAAGCAGATAATGTCACGCTGCCGGTGAATCCGCCCGAGGGAGTGACTGTAATTGTGCTGGATCCGCTTGCGCCCTGATTGATGCTCAGGCTCGCAGGCGAAGCAGACAGGCTGTAGTCAGGCGTAGCCGCGCCGCCGCAATTCGGGAACTTGAAGTTGGCGATGCGGGTGTTCCAGTTGAATGTGCCGGTCGTCTTCATGTACTCGTTGGTGTACCAGAAGGTGCAATCGTCACTCGGATCAACTTGCATGGCGCTGTAATCACCCCAGCGAGTGAGAGTGCCGTTCTGCGCACCTGTGCCGTTGATGATTGTGGTCTCCGCTTCCATGGTGCTGGTGGGATCAGAAGGAGTCCTTCCGGTAAACGCAATCGAGGGAAAGCTAGTGCTGCTGGAAACGCTGTAACCCATGCCGATGTCGCCGGCCTGGTCCATGGCGATGCTACCCATCCAGCGGAACTTGGCATCTGGCGCGAAAGTGCTCTGTTGCGCCACGGTGGGAGTGCCATTGGGGTTTTGAATTTCATACCAACGGACGCCGCCGCTACTGCCGGCGACAACCGAGTGGTTCACCACCAACGATTCGTGCGTACCAAAGTTACGGTAAGCCAGGCGATACATGAGGCGATCAGCCAGCGAGTCAAGCTTGTTCGTAGTGCCCGACTGCGGAATACAAGTGCCGCCGTCGCATACCGCGGTAAATGCCGAGACCGGAATGGCGGTTGGCCCGGTAATGGTCGAAGATGAAGGAGTAGCAAAGTTCACATGGAACTTGAACAAGTTCAGGTTGTTCGTTCCAAAAAACATCAGGTAGTTCGGCGAACCGGCCGGAGGCAGCGTGGTGCCGTCAAAATCGGAGGGCAGCACTCCGCCCACTGACGAGCCCTGCTGGAAGCACACCTGCGTGGCCGCGTTGCCGGCCAGCATCGCCGTACGATCATAGGCGCACAGATCAGCGCCCACAAAAGCGTTGGTGGTGTTGCTGAACATGTTGAAGGTGGCGTAATAGGCATCGGGCCACACGCCCATCTTCGGATAATCGTCGAAATTGGAATATTGGAAAGAATAGAGATGGAAGGTTCCAGTCGCGTCAGAAGTGCTGGAAACTGCCACGCACTGCAAGTCCGGCGTGGTGCTTACTGAAAACTGCGCAAACACCCAGCGGTTGGCAATCTTGTCATACATCACGATTGGGTCGCCGTCATTGTTGGTCTGGCAACCACCGCCGAAACCCGCCCATAGCTGATTACCAGCCGTCGGACCGGCAATCAGAGCGCCCGTAGACTTGTTGAACACCGCGAAAGATGAATTGACCCATTGCACATACTGGGTAAGGCCGACTGCGCCGTTGGTGTCTGGCGGTGCGCTGTTCACGGTGAAGCCCAGCGATCCCGATCCAAGCCCTTCAAATCCGAGGCCCACGGTGGGAGCAAGGCCTGCGGGTGCGGGTGATGCTGTCTGCTGATGTACCGCATCAGGAACGTTGGCGGCCTTCAGCCCCTGCGGCAGTGGGATGCGACGGGCGGGTTCGGCTTCATGCTTCCCGGAATGCGCCTTGAAGTTGGCGTCATTAGCGAGAGTTGGCATATCGCGAACCGCTCTGGATTCGGCATGATGTAATTCGCTTCTGACGATCGGGCCGATAAACGGCGAACCGTTCTGAACAGCAGTGCCGGGTGCCGCGGCATCTTGCGCTAAAAGCGGGAACGCAGCCCATATGAACAGGCTGACAATTAACAACAACATCCACGCAGAGACACGTGTTTGCTGGGACATTGGGGAATCTCCATTTCTATGCTGAAGCTGGTGAAGGTCGAACTTCTTGATACAAGCGAGAGGCTTCTCACGACAGACTGGCTGAAATTCTAATTGAACCTCAGGCACTCTCAACAACTTTTTTACTAGGCAAGATAGTACGCGTTGCGAATCGGGAGCACTTAATTCTTTTAACACTGTGCCCATTTTGAGAAAAGCAACAAACGATTGGGTAACTGCGACCAGGCACGACAAAGTAAAGTTGGCCCAGGCGTCACAGATGCGACAAGAAAAGTATGGCATTTGCATTGAACGTAGACCGATTGTGAATAAGACGCGCAGATCTTACTTGTGCTGTAAAGACGCATAAAAATTCAGGCTTGCAGCCCCTGCTGCCGCATCCTGCTAAATCCAGCCCCTTCCAAGACCCGAAAAGACACAAACGAAAATTTATCTGTATCAGCGATGACAGTATCCCTCGTGATTTATGGTTCCACCACACGCTGACACAAAAAAACCGGGGCCAGAATGGCCCCGGGTCAAGTCTTGCAACTTCGGAATCAAAAAATGGCCAAACTTGTATCGTCAATCACAAATGACGTTTGCAAGCTTGAGTTTTCGGTTCCGAGGAAACGGATCTGAATGGTCTGGCCTTTGAACTGAAGCACGTTGAAAGATTGCAGCGTATATCCGGCAGCGTGATTCAGGTTGGAGAACGTTCCCAATGTAAGCAGCACCGTTCCGGCAGAGTTGAGCACCTGCACCTGCAACTTATCGTTTTGGGCTGTCGTGGTAGTTTCCGCAGTGTCCACGTGCAACCAGAAACTCAGGGTTGCGCTAGTGGCAGTAGACGGAATACTGACAGTCTGGGTAGCGCTGTCGGTATGCACCGATCCATGTCCACCCAGCCATGCGTCCCATGTGCCGCTGTGGGGTGGCTCGCTGCTCGTTTTGTTAATCACGCCCGCGGTTAAAGTCCATGGAGAAGTTGTAGTTCCATTCTCAAATCCAGGATTTCCCAGAACGTTAGTCGTTACCGTGATGTTGATGGTGGTGGTATGCGTCAGCGTCCCCGCGGTGCCTGTAACGGTAATGGCCGCAGTGCCGGCCGGGGTCGTAGCACCCACATTGAAAGTTAGTGTGCTGGTGCTTGTAGTGCTGGCCGGGTTAAATGTTGTGGTCACTCCAGCAGGCAGGCCCGAAGTAGTCAGCGCCACGCTGCCGGTAAATCCATTGAGCCGCGTCACTGAAACCGTGCTGTTGCCCGTGCCCTTCTGCGGCAGAGTCAGGCTGGAAGGAGACGCGGACAACGAGAAGTCCGGAGTCGGAACATTCACTGTGAGAGCAACGGTAATGGTATGAGTCAGTGAACCGGATGTGCCCGTTATCGTGACTGTTGCCGGGCCGGTCGTAGCAGTGGAACTGGCCGTGAAAACCAGCGTGCTCGAATTGACCGTGGTCGGTGGATTGAATGTTGGCGTTACGCCGGCAGGCAGGCCGGAAGCTGTGAAGGTAACGCTGCCGTTAAAACCGTTGATGGGTGAGAACCCAACCGTGGTGCTGGCAGTGCCGCCCTGGCTCACCGCTACGCTCGACGGCGAAACCGCCAGCGAGAAATCCGGTGGCGCGGGATTCACAGTCAAGTTGATGGTTGTGCTGTGAGTCAGGGTCCCTGATGTACCGGTGATGGTAATAGTTGCGGTTCCGGTCGCGGCGCCGCTAGCGGCCGCAAGCTGGAGAGAGGTGGTGTTACCGCCGGTTGGCGTAAACGCCGCAGTGACTCCAGCAGGCAGCCCCGATGCCGAGTACGTAACCGCGCCGCTGAAATTGTTGATCGGACTTAACGTGATGGTGGCATTGGCTGCTGCGCTCTGATTGATGGTGAGACTGGTGGGAGCTATTGCCAGACTGAAGTCCTGCGCACCCCCGCAATTGGGGAATTTGAAGTTGGCAATGCGGGTGTTCCAGATCTGATTGCCGTCGCTCGGCAGGTATTCATTCGTATACCAGAAGGTGCAATCGTCAGTGGGATCTATCTGCATCGCGCTGTAACGTCCCCACTGTGACTGAAAGCTGATCTGGGAGCCCGAGCCATTGATAATGGTGGTCTCCGCTTCCATTGTGTTGGGATCGTCAGCAGTCGTGCGTCCGGTAAAGGCAATGGACGGGAAAATACTGCTGCTGGAAAGACTGTAACCCAGGGCAATATCACTCGACTGGTCCATTGCAATACTGCCCATCCAGCGAAAGCTGCTATCGGGGGCAAACGTACTCTGCTGAGCCACCACCGTGGCCGGAGTCCCGCTGGGATTGCGGATTTCGTACCAGCGAATGCCGCCTGTGGAACTGTCAATGCTGACGGAATGGTTCGCAACCAGGGCTTCATACGTGCCGAAATTGCGGTAGGCTACGCGGTACATAAGCCGGTCACCCAGTGATTCCAACGCCGTGCCGCTGGGCTCGGGAACGCATGCGCCACCATTGCACATCCTGAAGAATGTGGAGACAGGAACCGATGTGGCAGTAAGCGTGGAATTTCCGGCAATGCTGAAGTCCACGTGGAATTTGAACAGGTTGAGAGCGTTGCCGCCCAGCGACATCAGATAGGCAGGCTCACCGGATGCAGGAAGTATGGTGCCATCGAAGTCGGCAGGTAGCACAGACGTAATGGACAAATCCGACTGCGGGAAACATATCTGCGTGGCCGACAGGCCACTCTGCATAGACAAACTATCGTAGGCGCAGATATTGGCCCCCAGGAACGCCTGCGTATCAGGATCGTAGGTGTTGTATGCGGCGTAATAAGCGTCAGTCCACAGACCGAGCTTCGCATAATCAATAATCACGCCGGGATCGCTGAAGGAATAAAGATTGAAAGTCCCGGTTGCGTCACTGCTGGTAGAAACCGCCACACACTCAAGGCTCGGGTTGGTTGACACTGAAGCCTGAGCAAAAACCCAGCGATTGGCAATCTTGTCATACAACACAATAGGCTCGCCGTCATTGTTCGTTGCGCAATCATCGGGGAAGCTTGCCCACAGCGCATTTCCAGCAGTCGGCCCCGCAAGCAGGTTGCCCACTTTGTCGTAGACGGCGAAAGCCCTGTTCACCCATTGCACATATTGAGTGGCGCCCACCGCGCCGTTCGCGTCCGGCACAAAGTCAGTCGACCGTAAAGCCAGGAGCGCTCCCTCCCAGGCCATCAAAACTGAGACTCACAGGCGGCGCCGGAACCAGGGGCCCGGCGGCCGCCAGCGGCGCGCCACGCTGTATCGTCGCATCAGCAACCGGACCGGCAGTGGCAGGCGCTAAAGTCCGGGAAGACGCAAAAGGCCGAAGCGGTGAAGGCACATGCTTCAAGGCCTGCGCCTGAAAATTTGCGTCGTTTACGAGCGTCGGCAAATCGCGGACGGCCCTGGAAGTCGCGTGGTGTAAAGCGGTTCGAACAATTGGGGCAGCGGAGCGTGGTTTGCTTTGTGCGGAGGTGGTGGCCTGGGCGGCTTGCTGTCCGGCCAGCGGGAGGCCAGCTAATACAAACAAGCCAATGAATAAAACATAAACCCAAGCACGGGAACGTGATTGCTGGGACATTGAAAATCTCCAATCTTTTGGGGTCAAGTGGGAAGAGCCGTTAATTCGGCTACTTACGTGGGACGGGCGCATTCTAATCCAACTCGAGACACTCTCAACCAATTTTTTACAGCGCCAAAACAGCTAACCGGTTCGATTAGAGCTGGAGTTTGCTGTGGCAAATTCCTGACTTGATCGCCTTCCCCCAGAAAATACAATAGGCTACAGCTTTTTATGGATAAATTAAGGAAGAGCGGCTTCTTGACCGCGCGAAAAGTCAAAATGCGTCAGCCTGTGGCGCAGCACATGAGCAGAAATCTGAAGGGCAAGAAAGATTAAAGACGGTTCATTCAGGTTGGCGAACGGCCACGGATTACAATTTGGGTTTTCTCATTTTGACCCTCAATTCCACGATCTGATTCACGTGATGCAGCGCATGAACTTTATGAAATTTGCGCCAGTCGTTCGCATTGAGCGGGCCAAGAATAGGATGCATCAGAATAGTGGCCTTGCCACCGAAGCGAGTTTCGCATTCAGTGATGGCCTTATCAAGACGCAGCAGCGCGGCGCGGGCAGCCTGCACCGCTTCGTCTGGATCAATTCCGCGAGGAACGATATGTTCGGGCGCTTTTCGTCCCGGCGGAATGTAGTTGAATCTCAAAACCAGCAATGCCCCGATACGCTGCCTGAAATTCTGACCGGGCAAAGCTGCCGTGCCAGACTGGCTCAACACGGATGCCATCTTCTCTTCCGTGGCGGAAAAGGCCAGCGCAAGATGCTCGAGAATTTGCGCCGTTGACCATTTCGCCGGCGGATGCCAGCGAAACTGCTCGTCGCTCATACCCTCAATCGTATTGTTGATTTCATCGAGAACGCTTTGAAGCAAAAGCGACATTGCGGGTTGATGATCTGCCATGAGTCACTAATCTAGAAGCTATCTTATACAAGTTGCGCAATTATCAGGCGGCCATTACTGCTAACTTCTGGAACTCTTTATCGTTCCGGCAGACCATGCATCTGCCGACAGTTTCACCGGAACAGAAGCAATGGTGTACTCTGAACGCGATGACGCGATTTGCAGTCCTTCTGCTGCTAGGCTTCATTGCTCTGCCTCTCAGCGCACAAAAACCGGAATGGTGCCGCGACCTGCCTCGTCCGGTCTATCGCACCCTGCAAAGGGTGAATCTTTCCGACGCATGGTTTCAAGTCTACAAAATGCGGCCGGGTGTCTTCGCCATTTACGAACCTCACCAGTCAGAGGAAATCATCTCCTACCTGGTGCTGGGATCGAAAAAGGCCCTGCTTTTCGATACGGGCATGGGCATCAGCAATATCAAGGCTGTGGTGGAAAAACTTACGGCGCTGCCGGTAAGCGTTTTGAACTCCCATACCCACAACGATCATGTCGGCGACAACTGGCGGTTCCATGACATTTACGGCATGGATACCGATTTCACCCGCACAAACGCCCGCGGATCAAGCGAAGATGCGCAGGCTGAAATCACGCCTGGACAGATTTGTGGCAGCTTGCCCCAAGGATTCAATGCCAGAAAGTATGCTACCCGGCCATTTACCATCACTCACTGGATGCATGACGGCGACACCATTGATCTGGGCGGAAAGACCCTTCAGATCATTGCAACTCCCGGCCATACTCCGGATTCGATAGCGCTTCTGGATACTGCGCATGGCCTGCTGTTCACCGGAGACACATATTATCCCGGCCCGATTTTCCTGTACCGGCCGGAAACCAATCTGGAAGCCTACACGAATTCTGTGAAGAAGCTGGCCGCGATGTCACCACGACTTCAACTCCTGCTGCCTGCGCACAATGTGCCGGTTGCCCGCTCTGACGATCTTGCTAAAGTAGTTGCCGCGATCCAGCAGGTTCGCAGCGGCCAGAGCAAAGGCACGCTGCGGAAAGATGGGAAACAGGAATATACCTTTGACGGTTTTTCTTTTCTGATGAAGAAATAATTTCAATATCGTTTTCAACTCGTAGAGGACTTTATGCGCACCGTTCGTTTTTATTCCCTTGCAGCTCTTGTCTTTTTTCTCTTTGTGATCACCGGAGCTTCACAGGCGCAGGTCTCTTCCACGCCACGATTTGAAATCGCGCTGCCCGCCTCTGCTAAACAGCCGCTCACTGGCCGCGTATTTGTCATTGTGTCCAGAAGCAGCGATCCGGAGCCGCGCCTGCAAGTCGGATCATGGCGCTCGCGCGCTGAATTGCTCGGCCATGATGTGGATCAACTTCAGCCGGGTAAGTCCGTAGCGTTGGACGCACTCACTCTCGGCTTTCCGCTGCGCTCAGTGCGCGAACTGCCGGCCGGCGACTATTACGTGCAGGCCCTGTTTAACGTCTACACTAAATTCACTCGCGCCGACCGGCACATCATCTGGGCGCATATGGACCAGTGGGAGGGGCAGCACTTCAATCGCTCTCCGGGAAATCTGTATAGCGAGGTGCAGCGGGTGCATCTCGACCCCATCAGCGGATACGCGGTGCGGCTGAATCTTACCTCCACTGTGCCTGCGGTGCAGATGCCCGCGGACACTCAGTATGTAAAGCACATCAAGATCCAGAGCAAGCTGCTGACCGACTTTTGGGGACAGCCCATGTATCTGGGTGCTACCGTCCTTCTTCCCGAAGGTTACGATGCCCACCCTGACGTTCATTATCCGGTGATCTATCAGCAGGACCATTTCAACCTGGGCCCGCCGCTGGGATTCAGCACTGAGCCGTCTACAGACAGTCCACTGCTGCAACGCCAGTTGCAGCGCACCGGCAACATGACAGGCTATGATCTTTACAAGCAGTGGACCTCCGCAGGTTTTCCGCGAATGATTGCCGTTACCTTCCAGCATCCCACGGTTTATTTTGACGATTCTTATGCTGTGAATTCTGCGAACAACGGCCCCTACGGCGACGCCATCATGCAAGAGCTGATTCCTTATGTTGAAGAACACTTCCGCATCATCCGCCAGCCTTATGCGCGGGTGCTGACCGGAGGTTCGACAGGAGGATGGGAATCACTGGCGTTGCAGGTTTTTCATCCTGAATTTTTCGGCGGCACATGGACGTTCTTTCCCGATCCGGTAGATTTCGCACGCTACCAGATGGTGGACATTTACAACGACAACAATGCCTTTCTTGCGCCCGGTTATAACCCGCCCATTCCTGAGCGTCCCATGGAACGCACCGAAGAAGGCCAGGCTGACGTAACTATGCGCCAAATGAGTCAATTGGAAGATGTGCTCGGCTCACGCGGCCGTTCCGGAGAACAATTCGAAGCATGGGAAGCGGTATACGGTCCGGTGGGCGCTGACGGATATCCCCGGCCGCTGTGGGACAAGCAAACCGGCAGAATTGACGTGCAGGTTGCCAACTACATGCGCGATCATGGCTATGATTTGCGCTATTACCTCGAGCAGAACTGGGCCAGAATCGGTCCGCAGCTTGTGGGCAAACTTCACCTGTACTGCGGAGACATGGACAATTTCTATCTCAATCTAGCCGTGTACCGTCTGGAAGACTTCTTGAAGAATACTTCCAATCCCGCCTATGGAGGATCGTTTGTCTATGGCCGCCCGATGAAAGGTCACGGATGGCATCCGATGAACCAGGCCCAGCTAGTGCAGATGATGGCCGCGCACATAATTGGCAATGCTCCGGCGAATGCTGACAAAGCGTGGAAGTACTGAAGAAGCTGCTAGCTTCTAGCTGCTATACCTGAATTACTCCGTCTATCTGCGAAAAGCTGGTCGTGCGAACCCTGAAGGCGCGTACGGCTGAAGCTTCGGATCCAGCTATCACAGAGGCCATGCTGCAATCACTTTGTAGTACGCCACGGGTTGGCTGCAGCATTGCGGGTATCGCGGCAGAGTAAATACTCGATCGGCATGAGTCCGACCGTTTATTCGCGATGATTCGTGAAATTTGCGGCCAGGTTTTTGCCTTTTGCTGGCAGCGGACAAGACTGTAGGGATCCCTCGCTTCGCTCGGGATGTGGGGGGAAACTACTCAGATTCCTGCAAAGTCTTAATATGCTCTTCCAGCGCGCGGGAATACTCGCGCTCGGCGGCCAGTTCGGATTGTAGTTTTTTTACCAGTCCTTCCAGCCGCAACATCTCTACTTTTCCCCTCGAATCTCCGTTGGCAAGCGGTCTCGCGACTGGAGGCGTGGGCATCTGGATGGGGGCGATTGTGGCCGGTGTTGGCTGTGTTGAAGGCGCCGGCGGAGGTGACATGACAGCCGCGATACTGGGCGACGAATGCGACGATGCCGAAGCTGCGATGGACGGAACGGCCCGCGGGCCATTCACTGCCGGCAAAGGCTGCGGAACGGTTGCCGCCATGACCGGGCGTGGCTGAGCTGCGGCTGAAAAGATACTGCTCAGGGCAGCGGCGGCGCTGGCCGCAGCGGCCTGGGTTGGCGCCGGCGCGCCGTTGGATTTCAGCAGATGTTTCACGCGGGTAATCAGGTCCTGCGGCTGAAACGGCTTGCGCAACAATTCATCGGCCTTCACTGCAAAGGCTTTTTCAGCCACGGCGCGGTTGACTACGCCGGACATAAGAATCACGGGCGTGCGGGCCAGCACCGGATGGCTCTTGATGAACTGGCAGACCTCGTAGCCGTCAGTCTCCGGCATGATGACATCGGTGATCACGATGTCCGGATGGGCTTTCTCTATCTCGCCCAATGCGGCTGCTGCGTCGTGATGAGCGACCACGTTGATGTTCTCGCGCCGGAAAGCAATCTTGATCACCTCGCGCATGGTCGCGCTGTCGTCAATGAAATACACAGTAGGGGTGGTGCTCATCAGAAGGCTCCCTCAAGGTTGTCATGTGCGGCCTCATCGAGCTCACGCAGGGCCTCAAGCATCAATTCGGTTGCGGAACGCAGCACGGTGCGGGTGGAAGCGCTGGCTCCGGGGACAAACTTGTATCCGCCGGTTTCTACTCCGTTGCTGCACTTCACGATCTGGACTACCGCATCGTCGCCAATCAGGTCTCCACTTTCCGCGTGGGAGATGGTTCCGCCTTCAAAGAAGACGATGCCGTCAATGGCCCCGGCATTCACATACAGCGAACCGGTCTGCCGCGAGTGCGCCAGCATCTGCAACACGCCGGGCAGGTCAAGATGCGAAAGGTTGCCGCTGAGCGCCGTGTCAGAGGAGCCCAGCATCTGCACCGGCTGAAAACCTTCAGAGCTGCTACGCAGAAAACTTTTTACGTGCCCGGCAATCAACTCAGGCCCCAGCTTCTTGTCAACATAATCGGCGCAGCCGGAGCGATAGGCCTTCATCAGCGAATGCTCGCCGCCTTCGCCCATGGCGATGACCGGAATGTGCGCAGTCTTCGGATCGGAATGAATGATCGGCGGCAGCTCATGCGCGCCCATCTCCCTCATGCTGGTAGAGCACAAAATCACGGAAGGCATGTCGTATTCCAGCATGGTCAGCGCGTATCCCGACTGGGTGCTGTGCACGACCTCAAAACCTTCCTGCTTCAGAGCGTCGGTGATGCGGCGGGCAAAGAAAACATTGGCATCAATGACCAGAACCTTGCCTTGTGCGACGCATAGGAGTCATGCCGGAACCCTCCTGCGCAATCAGTTCTTCCAGATCAATGATGGGAACGGTTTCGTTCTCTACTGAGAGAACGCCGCGCACGTAGTTCGGCATTCCCTTTTCAGGCGGCATGGGCAGCGCCTGCCGATAACTCGCACTCACCGGACACAGGAATGGCGGTCCATTCGTGCCGGGTCTCGAAATTGCGGTTGGCGATCAGATAAAACTTTCTGGCCGGAACATCCGGCCCGATCAGGACGTGGGCGACATCGCAGACCGGAACGATTCTGCCCCGGCGCGCCAGCACGCCGGCCAACAGTGGCGTGCGGTGCGGAAAAGTTTGCAGGCGGTCGGGCCTGGCCAGTTCGGTGACTTTTTCCGCAGGCAGGGCGAAGCGCCTGCCGCCCAGCGGAAAAAGCACAAACGATTTTTCCGGCGCCTCCGTCATACCGCTGCTGCCGCTCCTCTGATGCGTTCTGTCATGTCCCTGAGCACCAGCGACTCCGCCTTGCTTACGAAGGCCATGTGGTTCACAACCGGCAAGACCTCTCCGTTTACAAGCGCAAGACCGCGATACCAGTTGCGCTCTTCTCCGCAAAAAGCCAGCGGCAAGGCATGCAGCACCGATATCTGCGTCATGCGATCGGTGGAATCCACCATGACCCCGACAGGCGCATGGCGCAACATCATGACCCGCGCAGGCTTTGACGCAGGCAGATCGAAATGGCGCGCGCCATCCACCACGAAATAAGAAACTCCATTGCGGTCGAGCGTAAACTCGATCTTCGCCAGCCTGGCGTACCCGTCACCCAGCGAGAATGGCTTCAGACCTTCCAGTCCCCTGATCTCGCTTACCGCATTGGCGGCAATGGCGAACTTGAAGCCGGCAACAGTGAACAGGATCACGTCTTCGCGTGCTCCCCTGGGCTGTGGCTGGCGGTCAGCCCTCACAGCGCGCCAACCTTGGCCGCGCCGAAAACATACATCACTCTTTTCTCTATGGCGTTGTAAATCGAATCGATCGGCAACACCTGGTCTACGGCGCCGGTCTTGATGGCTTCCTGCGGCATGCCGAAAATAATGGCGCTGGCTTCATCCTGGGCGATCACATGGCCGCCAACGTTCCTGATGGTCTGCACGCCTTTTGATCCGTCGTTGCCCATGCCGGTAAGCACCACGCCAATGGTCATAGGACCGGCATATTCAGCGGCGCTTTCCAGCGTGAGATCGGCGCACGGACGGTAGCCGCCGATGCGCGGGCCATCGTCGAGCGATACGCGGCCTGTAGGCGACACGCGCATGTGGTGCGAGCCGGGACAGATATAAAGCTGGCCGGGCACGATAATTTCCCCGGCTTCGGCCTCTTTCACGCGAATGTGCGAAACCTCGGCGAGTTGCTGGCTGAACTGCGCGGTGAAGCTGCCGGGCATGTGCTGCACCAGCACCAACGCACCCGGAAAATCTTTGGGAAAATGCGGCACAAACTTCATGAGCGTGGCCGGGCCGCCGGTGGAAGAAGCAACAATCACGATGGGGAACTTACCGCCGCCACGGGCGGGCGCAGGAGCGGCGGCCGCGGCGGCGCGTCCGTTCTGCGGAATGTCTTCGACTTTAACGGCATTTGCGGGTTCGGTGCGCGGCGCTGATCCGGCAATTTCCTGCTGAAGTTTGGAGCGGGTCGCGGTGCGCACCACGCGCACTTTCGAAGCGACTTTGAGCTTGCGGCAAAGCTCTTCTTTGACCGAATTCATGTCGAGATCAATACCGCCGGAAGGCTTGGCTACAAAATCTATGGCGCCCAGTTCGAGCGCTTTCAGCGTGATCTCCGCGCCTTCGCGCGATTCAGAACTTACCACCACGATAGGACGCGGATTGCTGGACATGATGACTTCGGTGGCCTGAAGCCCGTCCATGTGGGGCATGTTGATGTCCATGGTGAGCACGTCAGGCTTGAGGACGTCCGACTGGGTCACGGCATCGCGGCCGTCGCGGGCCTCGCCGCAGACCTCGAGTTGTCCGTCAGCGGCAATAATGCTTTGCAGCACCTTGCGCATGAAGGCGGAGTCATCAACGATCAGCACCCGGATTTTCTTGCCTGTTTGCATCTAATGCCCGCAGGGGCTAAAGCCCCGGATTGAATAGATCCTTCGCTTACCCACACCTTCCGGTGTGGGCTAGATTGTCCTCCGCCCTGCCGGGCTCCCCTGTCTTCGGTTCCAGCATTCCTACTCCCCTTCAAGTTTGCATCTAATGCCCAGAACTAAAGATCGCGTGTGAGAACTCAATTTCGTGGTCACAGCACCATGCAATTAAGAATGTGCAGGGGCTGAAGCCCGATTGTTTTCGCGTTTACGGCACGAGTAAACTCGTGCCCTGATACTTGTCTCGTCAACGCACACAAACTCTAAGCTCTCACACACCCTCTAAACCCGGATCGAATAGATCCTTTACGGCACGAGTAAAGTCTTGCCCTGATACTTGTCTCGTCAACGCACGCGAACTCTAAGTTCTTACACACTCTCTTGAGCCCCGATTAAAGAGATCCTTTGGCACGACTAAAGTCGTGCCCTGATACAAACCTGTTTCTAAAACTCGTTCCTTTGGGTTACAACACTCTCGTCCACGTTACAAACTTGCCGCTACCCACCTGTTTTCGAGAGACATACCTGGCACACTTTTATCCTGCGGCGGCCGAAGCCGACACCTTTGCCGATACTGTATCTGTTCCTGAGCCAATTAACCTGATTACGGCAGTAATGAACTGGTCTTCCTGCACCGGCTTGGTCATGAATGCCGCCGCTCCTTCTTTTATGGCGCGGTCGCGGTGTTTGGCCCCGGCGCGGGAGGTCACCACCATCACCGGAATCGAACGCGTCGCCGCATCCTGGCGCAGATGGGCCAGCAATTCATAGCCGTTGGTGCGCGGCATTTCCAGATCGGTCACGACCAAGTCGCAACGGGTCTGGGTCACAATCTCCAGAGCTTCGAGGCCGTCCGCAGCCAGTTTCACGCGATAGCCCGCTTTTTCGAGCATCCGCCCGACAAACTTGCGCACGCTGATGGAATCGTCCACCAGCACCACAACTTTTTCATCGGGCACTACATCAATGACCTGCGCCGGCAGTGACCCTCGGGCCACGGCTGCGGCTCCGGGCGCGAAGACGCGCGCAGCGTTGGCGCTGGTCATCAACGGACGCCGCTCGATGGCCTCTCCGGCCACCAACCGGTTCACGTCAATCAACAGAATCAGGCTGCCGTCGGGAGCGATGGTCGCGCCAGGAAACATCTTGCAGTTGCGCAGATATTCACCCAGGCTCTTGATGACGATTTCATCTTTGCGGATGACTTCTTCCACCACCACGCCTACCTGGCGTCCGGCGACATTGACGATCACCATGCGGAAGAAATTGTTGACCGGTTCAATCGGCTCAAGCCCCAGAGCGCCGTCAAGACGCACGATTTCCGTCACCACATCGCGCACCTTGGTCAGCAGCTTGCCGCCAACTTCCTCAATCTCATTCACGCGCAGGCGGCGGATCTCTTCCACAAAGGCCAGCGGCATGGCAAACATGTGCTTGCCGCAGCGCACGAACAAGGCTTGAGAAATGATGAGGGTAAGCGGCACCTTCAGGGTGAAACGCGTGCCCTGGCCCTTCTCGGTCTCAACTTCAATCTCGCCGTTGAGTTCGGAAAGGTTGGACTTCACTACGTCGAGGCCCACGCCCCGTCCGGCCAGTTCGGTCTTGCGCGGCGCAGTCGAAAAACCGGGATGGAAAAGGAAATCGAGCAGATCGTTTTCGCCCAGCTCAGCCGCGCTTTCGGCGCTGGTCAGGCCGTTCTCAACCGCGGTGCGGCGGACGCGCTCGAAATCAATACCGCGCCCGTCGTCTTCAACCTCTATATAGATGTGATTGCCGCGATGGTAGGCGCGCACGGCGATATTGCCGTGGTCGCTCTTGCCGGAGCTGTAGCGCTCATCGTCGCGCTCTATGCCGTGGGCCACAGCATTGCGCACCAGATGAATAAGCGGATCGGATATCTGCTGAATGATGTTGTTATCGAGTTCGGTTTCCGCGCCCGCCAGCGTCAACTCAACGGTCTTGTTCACGGCCTTGGCGGCATCGCGCACGGTCCGCGAAAGGCGGGTATAGAGATTGCCGATAGGCACCATGCGCGCCTGGGTGATTTCATCCTGAAGGCGATGGGCCAGCTTGGTGAACTCGTCAATGTCGGAATCCACGCGGCGGACAAAACCGTCAAGCTGGGTAAGCACCTCTGTGATATCGGCGGAAATTTCCGTCAGCGAACGGGAAAGGATATTGAAATCGTCATAGCGATCGAGTTCCAGTTCGCTGAACTCGGCCAGCGAATGATCGAACGAATGCGAATAGCTGGAATAGCCGCCGCGCAACGGGAACATCTCAGTCGCAGGCTTTGCAGGGGCGATGTTGATGCGGCTGAATTCGTGCTTTTCCTGGAATTCAGAGACCTTATCCTGCATGCGCGCCTTGGAAAAGTTCAGCACGTCGGCCAGCCGCTCGAGTTCCGCCACGCGGCCCAGCATGCGGGTGCGGTTGATCACCAGTTCGCCGACCGCATTCATCATGCGGTCCAGCCGCTCCAGCCCGATGCGCACCGATTTCGATTGCGGCATGGCCGCCGGTTCTTTTTTCAGATCGGCGTCTTTGCCAACTTCCGCGTAGCCGGTCTTTACCAACGGCGAGCGTTGCTCGGCTGCGGGTTCTGCCGGCAGTTCGGCTGGACGGGGCGCCGCAGTTTCAGGCTGCGGAACCGAAGGTGCAGAAGCCACTGCAGCAACAGCAGCTACAGTAGCCTCTGCCGCCGCGGTGCTAGCCGCGTTCATGGTTTCGGCAGCTGCAACCTGTGCCGCTACGTGTTCAGAGGGCAAAGCCGGTTCGGCAGCTAATTCTGCAACTGGCTGAGCAATTGGTGGTGCAACCGGATCTGCAACTGCGATTGAATTCGCAGCAGGAACTTCCGCTGCCACCTCCTGCTCTTCCGGAACCAGGCGTCCAATGCGGGTAAAGAGCGCGCGAACAGCGACGTGCATCGTTGCATCATCGGGCCACTGGCGGTAAAGAAACTTCTTTAACGCATCCACGGCTTCCAAGCAGATATCAATGATTTCCGCGCTGGGACGCAATGCGCCTTCACGCAAACGGCCAATCAGGTCTTCGGCCCGGTGCGCGACACGCGAGATGCGCTGCAATCCCACCTGCGCAGCCGATCCTTTCACGGTATGCATGGCGCGCAGCAGGCGGTGGATCTCTTCAGCAGTCGGGTTGGTTTCCAGTGAGAGCAGGCAATCAGTAATGATCTGAAGATGCTCTTCGGCTTCGGGCACAAAGAATTCGAGAATTTCCGCTGGAACTTCTCCATCTTCGGGCAACATCGAGGCAAGCGGCGGAGCGCCGGCCACCGCAATCTGCGGTTCTACGATGGCCACAGGTTCTTCAGCAGTTGCGGCAACAGCCGGGACGGCAGGAGCAGCAGGAGCAGGAGCGGCAGCAGCCGGCGCAGGCTCTTCTACCGCCGGGGCCTGAAAAGCAAACGGATAACGCTGCTTGAATGCGCCAATATCTTCTATGGCCTCCACGGCATTGGCGCTGATCATCAGCAGATCCGATTCGAGAATGGCAATGGCTTCGGAGATGAATTCCACCAGCGGCCCAGCCGCATCGGGCGCGATGGTGGCATTCATCGCATACTGAAAAATGTGCGCCAGCTTGCCGGAAATTTCAGAGAACAGCGGAAAGCCATAAGAGCCTGATGTCCCGGCCAGGGTATGCGCGGAAATGTAGAGGCGCTCAATATCGCTGGATTGAGGATAGGCATCCTGAAGGATGCCGGAGTATTCCCGCAGGAATTGCAGGTGCTCCGATGCTTCCTGGAGGAATACCTCTACGAATTCTGCGCCCTGCTCGTTCAAGCTCTCTCCTGCGCGGCGGCAGCCTTGCGGGCTGTAACCGGCTTCTGGTAAATCAGCGAGTCGCGATAGACGTGGGTCTCGAAATGGACTTCCGCTTTGGCGACGCTTTCGGCGTGTCCAGGAAACAGATAACCCCCCGGCTCCAGGTATTCGTGGAAGCGCTGGATCAACTGCGCCCGCCACTCCTCCGAAAAATAAATCAATACGTTCATGCAAAAAATGCAGTCGAAGCTGCCCATGTACACCATCTGGGCCAGGTTCATGGGCGCAAACGTCACCATGCTGCGCAAACGCGGCCGCACGTGATATTCGTCATCGTTGGCAGCGGAAAAATATTGTTCACGCTGCCGGCGACTCAGCGCTGCCAGTTCGCGGCGCGGATACGTGCCTTGTTCCGCGTGGTCCAGCGCTTCGCGGCTGACATCGGTTGCCAGAATCTCGATCTTCCAGGCATCGGCAAATTCCAATGCGTCGGCGACGGTCATGGCGATGCTGTAAGGCTCCTGCCCGCTGGCGCATCCGGCGCTCCATATTCGCAGCGAGCGCGGGTTCTTCCAGAACTTTTTCATGTGCAGGTCCGGCAAACTCTGTTTTCCAGCGCTTCGATACAGCGCGGGATAACGGAAAAAAGAAGTCTCCTGCGTGAGCAGCCTCTGGAGCAGCGAATCGATATTCCGCATTCGAGTCTCGATGAGCCGCAGCAGTCGGTGCCGTGGGCCAGTTTGCGGGCTTCAACATGTTCGCGCACTCGAGTCGAAAAGAACCGTGCCCGCGATTGATCGAACAGAATTCCCGACCGGCTTTTCCACGAAATCCGCGGATCTCGGATAATTCGTGTTCGCTAACCGTGACCATTTGCGCCATCAGGATTTTCCAGCGTTTGCAGTTTCACCGGGCTAAAGCCCATGGATTTTTTGGATGTACGCGTGCCTGAACGGCCCGCTCTTCACCATTAGCAATGCCCTCTCCAGCTTAACGGCCTGCGCCCTGGCACGGGCGGCTGCTGCCGAAGCCACGAGTTCCGGGCGTCCTTCGCTCTGGCTGCCGGACCGAGACTGATGCGGAACTGCGACAGCGCTTCGTTCAGTTGTTCCGACATGTGCACCAGTTGTTCCACGGTGCGTGCGTCTGCCGCGCGCCCTGTGATGTCTGGCGGGTGATGTTGGAAATAATCTGCATGGCGTTGGCTACACCTTCCGTGCCGCGCACCTGCTGCTTGGAGGCCAGTGAGATTTCCTGGACCAATTCCGCCGACTGGCGCACCACGCTGGAAATAGCTTCCAGCGCTTTGCCGGCCTGGTCGGCCAGGCGGGCGCCGACTTCCACTTCCTTGGTGCCTTCTTCCATCACCACCACGGCTTCATTCGTTTCCGCCTGAATGGCCTTGATCAATGCGGCAATATCTTTGGTAGCGGTGCGCGAGTGCTCGGCCAGTTTGCGGACTTCGTCGGCAACCACCGCGAAACCGCGTCCGGCTTCACCGGCGCGCGCCGCTTCGATGGCGGCATTGAGAGCCAGCAGGTTGGTCTGCTCGGTAATGTCATTGATCACGTTGATGATTTCGGAAATTTCCAGCGAACGGTCGCCCAGCGACTTGATCTTCTTGGCGGTCGCCTGCACCGAAGAACGAATGCGCTGCATGCCTTCCAGCGTGTCGCGCACGGCGCGGTTGCCCTGCTCGGCGGCATCGAGGGCGCGGCGCGCAGCCTCGGCGCTGAGCTTCAGCGTTGTTCGAAACCTGCTTCATGGAAACCGTGAGCTCTTCCACGGCCGATGAGGTATTGGTGATTTCCTGGTCCTGCTGCACCGCGCCGCTGGCCATCTCTTCCGAGGCAGATCAAAATTTCATTGGCGCTGGACTGACACATCGATAGCGGCCTTACGCACGCGCTCGAGCACCTTCAGAAGTTGTCGAGCATGTAGTTGACGGAGTCCACCACGTTGCCCAGCGCGTCGCTGGTGACGCGGCCGCGCAGCGTCAGATCGCCGCGGGCGATCTGGCTGACGACGGTGAGGAACTCGGTAACGCTCTTCTGCAGGTTTTCCTGCGCTTCCTGGTTGAGCATCGCGCGGGAAGACTGCTCGGCGGCGCGATTGAAGTTCTCGGCGATGAAGCCAAAATCGTCAGACGATTCCACGTCGGCGCGCGAGCGGAAGTCGGCGCGGGCCAGCCGCTCAGAAAAGTCAGCCAGTTTCTTTACCGGCGCCAGCACCTTATTGGTGAGGGTGAACCAGGTGAAGCAGGCCGCGCCCAGGCACATGACAATGCCAATCACGACTTTCATGCCCGTTGAGGCGTCCTGGTTGCCGAATTCCAGAATCCCCGCTTTCGGAGAAATCTGCCCGGCGCTGTACGCCAGAAACAGCACACCAACCAGTGCGACCAGATCAACCAGCACGACCAGAGTTACGGTCGAGTTCAACCGACCTTTCATAACAGCCTCCAAATACCTATGGGGTATTGCGCCCCGCGCTTATACCTGTGAAACTCTCATTCGCGTACATCAACTTCAGATAACAGGGACGGGAAACGTCTCGGTCAACTTCTTCAAATCAATCACCAGCGCCAGACGGTCCTCGTGCCGCAGCATGCCGCAGCAATGAGGGACTTCGCGTGGAGCTTCATCCACCAGCAGCGGATCCGAGGTGCTGTAAGTGCCGATCACCTCGTCCGACGCGATTCCAATGCGCACATCGTCGTGCTCGGAGTCGCCCGGCAGTGACGCCACCACAACATGCCGGGGCAGCAGATCGGGCCTGCGCCCTTCACTGAAAGCAATGTCCACCACTGGAACAATGGAGCCGCGCAGGTTGAATATGCCCATCAGGAACGTGGGAGATAGTGGAACCATGGTCAGGTTCGGCCACTCCACTACCTCCTCCACATCCAGCACGGAAAAACAAAAGCGCTCACGCCCCGCCCGAAAAACGCAGTATTGGCGTTCGGGCGCCGGTTGCGGCAACAGTTCAAGCTGTTCCGCTTCGACCAGGGGCTGTAAACCTTCTTCGCTCATGTCCTTTCGTCCAAATCGGCCGCCTGTTTTTGCGGCCTGGGGGAGCTAACTCCCCCAATCTTATGCGGCCTAAAGACATGTGTGAGAACTCTGTTTTGCAATTGCTACATAGCGCACCATGCGGTTCCTAGTGTGCAGGGCTAAAGCCCAATGTTTATGCACCTTTACGGCACGAGTAAACTCGTGCCCTGATACTTGTGTCCTCAACATCACGCAAATTCTACTCTCTCGCCTAACTCCAGTTCTCACACACCCTCTTAACCCGTTTGTTCTTACCCTCTACGCGGGCTTAAGGCCCGCTCTTCCACCGAAACCCGATTGTTCATTTATGAAAGGGTGTTCTTTCCACCCCTTAACGGGTCACAAACTTTTGCACTGCCACCAGTAGCTCTTCTGTCGTGAAAGGCTTGGTCACATATCCGTCAGCACCCTGCTGCGTGGCCCAGAACTTGTCGCTCTCGGTGCTTTTGGAACTGACCAGCACCAGCGGAATGCGCGAATACTCGGCATGTCCTTTCAGATCGCGGCAGGCCTGATAGCCGTTCCGCTGCGGCATGACCACATCCATCAGGATCAGGCTGGGACGCTCCACGTCAATCATCTGCTCAATGCGCATAGGATCGTGCGTGGCTACGGACGTGTAGCCTGCACGGTCCAGCACCGCCTGCATGAGCCGGACTTCCGCCGGGGAATCGTCAACAATCAATATCTTTTTCAACAGGACAAACCTCTGCCCGCGTGTATCCACATCATTATTGCAATTGCACAACCAAGCTCAGGGTGTGGATAGATGACGCTGGTAACGTAGGAAACCCTTGAATCACTGAGAGTTAAAGGCCGGGTGAGACAGATCAGGAGGTGGAGGCGGTCAGGTGAGACGGCTTATGCGTCTCAGCTTGAGACTGTTTCTCAGCAACCTGCATTTCAATGGCAATGGAAGAAAAGCGCTGCATGATCTCATGGATGTTCAGGGCCATGGTGTGAATGGTCTCCAATTGATCACGCGCCATCTCCGGCAGCGTATGAGCGTCCATGAGCAGCAGTTCAGAATTGCCGAGAACGCTGGTCAGCAGATTATTGAAATTGTGGCGGGTATCGAGCATATAGCGCCCCAGCGCGGCATGGCGGGCATTCACCGCTACGGCCTGCTCGGCTTTACGCACGCGCGCGGTAAGATCAACGCGCTTCAAACATTCGGCGGCCACCAGCAGCAGCGAATCCATCCAGTGCTCGTGCCGGTGCAGGGCCAGCACTCGCGGATATTCGGCCTTTACCGCCTGCAACTGCGCAGCGCTTTCCACCACGCAGATGACCGGATGCGGACCAGTATCCAGATTTTTGAGAATGGCATTCATGCGCGAGCTGCGGACGGGGCCGATGACTGCCAGATCGAACTGGCCGGTAGCAGCGCCATTGAACAGTTCGGTGCTTATGACCGTGAAGCCGGGCACAGTCCGCTCTAACTGCCAGCGGGCCAGCAGGTCGCGCGCAAACGCAGCATCATCAGCAATGACCAGCACGATATGCGAGTTGTGCACCTGCGCTCCTGCTTACTTGAGTAGTTTTTCCGCCTGCTCGATCAGGGCCAGCAAACGCTTGGCGCTGGCGGCGAGATTCACCGCGGCGTCAATGTTCTTTTCGTTCTTGGCCCTCGCCACTTCCTGCCGCATTTCATGGGCCGCAATGTGCGCGATCTCCAGGGCCGCAAACAGGTCTGTCGGTTCTTTCTTTTTATGGCGCTCCACGCAGACATGAAGAATGGTGCGCGCGGAGACTGCCCGTTGCAGGCCGCGCTGGAAGGAGCTGCCGCTATTGGTGAAAGCTTCAGCTTCCCACGCGGCAATCATCAATTTGCAGCCGCCCAGAGTAATGGGCGTAACGCTGGCGCCTTTGCGGGGCGGCAAGGTCACGAGTTGCTGGTGGATGTCGGCAATGCACTGCTCCAGGTAGCCATCGTCCTCCACCCGGGCGCGTTCCTGCGGCTCTTCGATGGGCGTTACATCGGTGAGCCCGCGCAAGGGATCATGGACTTCAGAAGGCTCGCTGGAAGGGGCGCCAACAACCTGAAATTCTGTCGGCTGAACGGCCGAAGACGGTTGAACGGAGGATGCGTTCTGAACGTCTTTCGTGAACATCCGCAGCCGTTTCCGCATTTTTTGCGGCCGGCGCAGCTTCGCCCACCAGCCCAGATGTTTCCTCTGAAGAATCAAGAGCACGCTGCAAGGCATGGCGCAGAAGAATCAACTGTAGAAAGGAAGAGCCGCCGGAATAAGGAGCGCGAAACGGCGTTTTCCACTGGTGGACAAGGTGGCGAATGGTCTCCAGCCCTTCCCGCTCAGTCATGCTGGCCTCGCGGCAATCAATGGTGGTAAAGCCCCGGCTTTCCAGTTCATTAATGGCGTTGCGAATGGCATGCAAGTCGAGATGCATGGCGCGGAAGAAGGCACGGCGCGCCAGAAAGTTGAAACGCGTAAAGGCCACCAGGCTGGAGGCATCAGAGTAGTCTTCAGCCAGCGCCAGCTTCAACTCGCGCACTTCAAGCAGGGCGCCGGAATTCTGTAACTGTTCCAGGCTGTTGCACTGGTTCAGGGTATCGAGCTTTACGTCGAGGCCGGCGATCCATTCAGGAAAAGACTGGGGCACTTCGCGCAACACCGGCTCCAGCACACGCGCTACTTCTTCGGGAGTAATCTGCTGCTCGTAGAGCCCATGGGGAGCGCAATGCGCGAAATACTGCACCAGTAGAAAATCAACCTTGTCGCGATCAATCTCGGTTTTGTCTTTCTTGTCGAGATGGCGATGAATCAGCTCGCGCAGGTTCTCTTCGGTCTGAAGATTGGTGCTTTGCAGCAACTGGCGGAGCTGCCATACCTGAATGCGGGAGTCCATCTGGTCAAACCACTGGCGGACGCGCCCAATCGCTTCCGGCTCGGCCCGATCAATCGGATATTCCAGGTCGGTACACAGCGGCGCATCAATCTCGAAGGTGCGCTTCAGCTCGGTATACAGGTTATACAGTCGCCGGGAGGTGCGCCAGAATGCAGCAATCTCGGTAAGGTTCGGGGTCGCAGGAGTTGAAGTCATTTCTTGATGATCCAGTTGGGCACTTTTTCAAGGAAGCGGGCCGCTACGGCAGCTTTGCCGTGATGAAGCTGCATGGCTGCGATTTCAACTTCGACGTCCAAAGTTCCATCGGAATTCCTGAGGCGCAGCCGTTCTTCAAACTCCAGGGAGAGGCCAGAGGCAAACAATACTTCCTGTGCAGTGCCGTATTCAATCATAGTGGTTTCCGCGACAACCTGCACTTCCGCTGTGCGGCAGACCTGCACCGGAATGCGCACAGCAATGGCATGAGGAAAGAAGCGGGCAAGTTCGGCCACGCACTCTTCTGCATGCGACGCCAGCACCGGTTTGGCTGTGTGTGCCATTTCTGAGTTCAAGTTCGCCTGAGCGAAGTCCACCAGAGATGTAAAAGCACGATGGAGACCAAAGCCGGGAAAAGGTAAGCCGTTGATTCGTAAAGAGCTTTAACGTGATGGTCGTTGAGGTGAGTAGTCGGGTTGTCTCAGGATGACACAGGTTGTCTCACGGGGAGCAATAGCAATAGCCAAACCTTACCACTGATTGCACTGATCGGACTGATTGGCACTGATAGGGCGGATGTTTGATTTGTAGATCGATTCGAAAACAATTCGCAAAACGGTTCGTGATGAGTGGAGTCCGCCCGCATGTAGGCCGTGGGGCAATCAATGATCTTGCTAATTGCTATTTGCCAATTGCTTTCTCTGCTAATTGCTTCCTGCCAACCTCGTGTAAAAGACATTCCTGCCGGTGCGGAGGTCTTTGCCGTAGGAGATGGCCACGCCTACGCCCAGCACGTAAAGTTTGGCTTGCACTCCGGTGTCCCACAGCCATTTCTGCGAGCCTAGAGTATTCACCGGATCGGTGATTTTGCCGGTATCGAGAAACGGCCCGAATTTCAGAGTGACAATGCCGTTCCGGTACAGCTCTTTATCGGTCTCCCAGTTGGAAAGAAAGTAGTTGCGGCCCAGGGGCGCGCTGCCTTTGCGTCCATCATGAGTACCAATGTGTGCACGCAACCATAAATCGTTATCACGCTCCAGGCCCAGCATGAACAATTCATCAAAGGGCAGATCGCCAACGGTCTTCCCTGCCCGCGCCTGCCATTTGGTTTCCAGATCATCGCCTTCGCCGCGTGGAAACCACTGGGCATGAAGGCCGCCCTGCAATTTCGCAAATGACTCTGCCGGCGTGGACCATACCCGGGCCGCCTGTGCAGACAAAATGCTGCCGATGCTCAGCCGCCTTTCCGGAAGGCGCAACAATGAAAAATCAAGCTGGGCGCTCTGCTTCAACTCGTAACCCTGGGCCAGCAACCCGGGGGTGAGGACTGTCCCGGCAAGCACGTTGCGGTCGTCACGATGGGAAAGCTGTGCGTCGAGCGACCAACTGTTCTGCTGCGCAAAGAAGCGGGTGATGCCGGCATTCACCTCTTCATGGCGCAAATTCAGCGCAGAAAGCCTTGGCTCGGAGCGGAGGCTGGAATCCCGAATGTCCCAATTTTCATTTCGTAAATCAGCCGAGAGACGGTACCGCCAGCGCGGGTCCTGGCGCACGGGACCGGAAACGGCGGCAAATAGCCTGCGCTTTTCCGAGTCCCAGCGGAAAAGCGAAGCCAGATTGATGGCGCGAAAACGAAAATTGTAATACTCAGGATCAATCTGCTGATATGGCAGGCCGCTCAGCAATGCAATCACTTTTTCGAGCGTGCTGTTGCCGAAGCCGTTGCGTTCCTGGGCGTGGAACACCAGGTCGAAATTGGCCTCAGGCACTGCCATCAATTCGAAACGATAGGCAGGAAAGATTCCCAGCCCTTGCAGGCGGTTCTCGCTGGTAAGCAGATCGCGCAAGGTAAGAGTGCCGGCCGGCGAGAACGCAAAAGAATGGTCCAGCAGAATGGGGCTGACCTGTAGAGAATCATCGGTGCGGACATGATCAATGCGCGGCTTGTCCACACGGTTCCAATATTTCAGCGCTGCTTCGAGATTGCCCTGGAGAAAATAGACCGTGCCCAGGAAGTCAGTGGCATAAGAATCGTGCGGATCAAGCCGCAGAGCGCGATGAAGATAACGCGCAGCGCGGGAATATTTTTTCCGGACAAAATCCACACCGGCGAGTTCGATGGGAAACCGCTTATCCCGGGGAGCGATGCGCTTCCCGGCCAGTAACGCAGCACGGGCTGCCTGCCAGCGCTGGAGGTGGGCCAGCGCCAGGCCGTAGTAGTAATCAATGTCAGCCGAGCGTTGAGGAGAGGCTTCTACCAGCGCAACAATGTCGCGCCAGCGTTCCTCGGTCGAAAGCCGCTGAAGGTTCGAGAGTTGCTGGTTTTGTTGAGCCGGTGCAGGCAGGGCGAAGCTGGCAACGGCCAGCAGGAAAAGAATTCGAAGGAACAATGCGCCTAAGGCTGGGGCACGGCCAGCAGGGTCCATTTGTTCACGGCGCTCCATTCTTTCTCAAAGCTTGTGCGGTCTTGCTTGAGCAGCTTGCGATCAGCCGGATCATTGAGGAGCACTACACCCTCGTCCCAATTCAGCCCGACCACCACCACATAGTGTAATGGCTGGCCGGCGCCGGCAGGTTTTAACGCAACAATCAGGGGACGCCCTTTTTCGAGATGCTGCTTGAGATCGTCCCATGTGCCGGAAACAGAAAAGACGCGGAAGCCATGCTGTTGCAGGTAACTTCTCATGGCGGACGCATAGATGCCGTGGGCTTCTTTGGTGTAAATAGCGCTTTGGACGCTGCTCACTTCCGCTTCCGGTCCCGGTGTTTTGCCCTGCTGCTTCGACCAGTACTGCATTACCATCGCAACTGAGGCGGCGCCGCAGCCTTCGCGTGGCTGCTTGATGAAAGGCACATCCAGCCAAACGCCCGGAGCAGCGGCGCACATGACTGGAACATACGCATAGAAAAAGACAGCGCCGAAAAGACATAGCCATGTGACCAGTCTCTTCGACGCTGCATTGTGCATAAGGAGTGCTGGTTAACGGACGGCCACGATGATCAGCACCAACGCGGCAATACCGAGAATAATAAGGAGTATGTCGCGGTCGCTGAGGCGTCCGGCGGCAAAATCAGCCTGCGCTTTGTCGGCCCGCGCCGCAAGCTGGGCCAGGTCCTGGTCGTTTAATGAACTCACGGCGGTTTTTACCTGCACGGGATCCATCTGCGCCGATTTCAATGCCTTTTCGGCCCTGGAACTCGACAGGAACTGCTGCACCGTTTGCAGATTGTTCTGCCGGGTCTGTGAGGTTTTTACGATCTCCTTCTGAAGATCGGACGAATTCACAATATGTTGCGCCAGAGCTTCTGAAGGTAGAAGGAAGATGGAGATTAAGCAGCATGCGGTAAGCATTTGCACCAACCGCCTGATATCCAGAGACATAAGTCGTAACCTCCTGATGTTTTCCCGGCCAGAAGAAAACAGCACAGTATACATGAGGGTTTGGATGCATCTGCACGCGCCCGTGCTGATGCCAATTTCAGATATGCCTATGGACGGAAGTAATCAGATGATTATGAGAGAGACAGATTGTTCTAGTGCGCTCCGCTCCAAAAGCAGGAGCTGCGCGCAAGCCGCAGGCGCAAGGAAGTGTTTCTTTTCGTTGCTTACCCGGCACTCCGCATTCCGGATACGCAACAGATGCGCATCCGGAATGCTCCATGCCGGGTTACTGTCGGTCGTCCTCCCGGACTGGCACGTGGATTACCCCAACGTGTCTTGTCAACCTGAAACGGTTCTGAAGAAAACGTGATGAACCCTGTTGCCTAGCTGATCACGATCTTCTCTGACCAGGGGTCGCTCGGCGCTGCCGGCATGGACGGTGACGGCTGCGTGGTTGCGGCTGGCTGATCTGGCGCGGCTGCTGCCGCGGCGGCGGCCAGGGGTGCTGCTACTGGTTCGGTCCGCGCGGGCGGAGCGACGTTGCGCGGATCGACGGGCAGGAGCGCGGTGTTTTGCGCGGCCCATTTAGCGGCCAGTCCATTGAGGGGGCTGCGGGTGTTGTATTCCTGATAGGCGATCATGCGGCCAATGCGAATGATCAGATCGTCCAACCCTTCTGAAGCCGCCCAGAAATCGCCGATGCAGACCGTGGCATCGTCAAAATTAGGATGAAAAACCGGAGTGAGCATTCTGCACTGGGGCGCGCGGCGCGGATAGCCAAGAGAAAGATTCACTTCAAGCACATGCACTGCGCGCTCCAGAATGTCTCCGGAGGGGGCAACATAAAGCCCGCGCAGATTGTAAGTGAAGCGGTAGACCTCGGGCGGAAGCCCGGCGGTTCCGGTGATCTGGATAACAGGCCAATCCCGGAATGTCCGCTGCAACAATTCATAATCCTGGGCCAGGCGGCGAACGCGTGGAGAATTGATCATCTTATAAATCCCTGTTCAAGTGCCGGAGGGCTACAAGTAGCCTTGGGCGGCGTCCTTTTTCCACTTCGTGATTTCGTTCACATGGTATTGCAAATAGATGGTGCTGAAGAAAAACGTCATCGGGCCGCTCAGTTTCAGACCAAAGTTCTCGGTGGAGTTGTAATACTCCTCCATAGCGGCTTTGATCTTGAAAATACCGATTATGTAAGCAATCAGTCCGCCAATGATGAGCAAACCAATTACGCTAAGTAATATTCGTCCGTCGGCTCTTGTAACCACCATTACAACTGCGGCGACAAAGGCAGCCAGGAAACCAGCCGGATACATGGCGACCAACACCAGCGTATTGTTGTCTCCATCCAGCTTCCGGGCCCAATTGGCCAGCAACATTGACCAAACCAGATTGAATAGGACGAACGGAAAAAACAACCGCGTAGCGATATTGCAGATGAGCACCACGCTCCAGTGCAGATTGGGAGGCAAAGGCACCGTAGCCACCGGTTGTAACGCGGGCGCAACAGCGGCGCCATAGGAGGTTGTTGGCACTGCGATGGTACCGATCACTTGCGACACCGGCGCCCAGTCGCTCATGCCTTCGCTTTGAGCAAGATCAGTCGGCTGTACATTGCCGGTCTGAACATATTTCTGCAGATCAGCGAGTGTATAGGGGCCAAATGTTTCCTCGCCGCGTTTTACCGTGTAATGCATGCTGCTGCTCCTTAAGACCTGAATTCGATATCTCTGCTGTCGCGGTTCACAATACAGATTTCAATGACTGCCCATATCCACGTCATGGGCGCGGCAAAGCCAATGGTCAGAAGCGTGATGCACAGTTGCAGCACGGCTTTTGATGTATATCCGGCATAAAAATTGTGCGCTCCAAAAGAGCCAAGAAAAATCCCCAGAAGAACAAAGGTCATCTTGTTTTTCGCTTCGGGGGCAGGAATGTTGGTGAACGCGCTCTCTATCACCGTAGTGGGGGCCATGGCGGCAGCCGTTGCGGTTCCAGCACCGTTCACGGTTATGGAAGCTGTGGGAAAGCTTACAGCCGCCGGTTGCATAGCCGTGGCCCTTGCCACTTCGGGCGCTGAGATCGCCAGTTTGGGTTCTTCCGCAGGGGCGCTGGTGCATCCGAAGACGGTGCATCCGCCGTTTTCCGCGTAGCAGTCCTGATGGTGCGGAGTGCCGCAACCCTGGCATGCCATCTCCTCTTCAGGAGAGGCAAAAGCTGTGCGGCAGTAAGGACAAATGGTGGCCGCCGTCATGACCGTTGCTTCTCCTTATAGCGGAAGCCGTAACGCCCGACCTGAATCAGATCGCCATCCTGCAAAACGCGAGAGCTTGCAGGCTGCCCTGAAACATAGACACTGCCCAACGCGCGCACCTGCACACGGGAGCCTGACATCTCAAACACAGCGTGTTGCGGAAGAATGCTGGGATCTTTGAACAGGTAGATGTCTGACTGCTGCTGGCTGCCGACGATGGTCAGTTTCTTATAGAGGATGAACTGCTTACCGGCCAGCGGACCTGCGGTAACAAACAGCCACCGATCTTTCAGTGCGTTTTCCACCAGCCCCATGGCGATGCCCGTTGCCATGCCAAACAGGGCAAAGCCTACACCGCGGCTGGCCGCTCCACCATGCGTGACAAACGAAATCGGATCGAAGATCAAGCCGCCCAGACCAGCGCCCAGGATTCCGCCCAGGACGCCGTATTTGGCCTTCTTCATGGACTGGCCGATGATGCCGTAAATTACGCCGCCAGCTACACCGAAAACCATCCATGCCAGTCCCCGCATGATCCAAAAAACCGGATGGTGGCTGGTGCGGATGCCGGCCTCAAAGCAAATGCGAAGGCCAATCGCAAAAACAATGTTTGCTGTCCAATCGAACACAAAGCCCAGAACGATTCCCAATGGCAGGGCCATTGCACCGCGAATCAGTGCTTTGCGAAAAGATCTTTCGGCCATGCTTTCAGAAATCGCAAATCCCAGGCACATGAACATGACCAACATAGGCAGCAGCCAGATATCTCCCCAGCGATGTCCATCGCCATCAATAACCCAGGGCTCACAAATCCCCCATCCAACGAGCGCGCCCACAAGGCCGGCAGCGCCCAGATAAAACCAGCCTTGCAACAGAAAGTTCGATTTGGATTCAGAGACAATCGGAGAATCGTCAACAGCGCTATTGATGCTGCCGTAGCTTTTGGCTCCAGCCTCTGAGGGCTGAAGCGCCGGGGCGACAGCAGCGGCTTCCGCGGTGCTCACGCCGGCGAGATCTTCCAGCGTGATCTTGATGCCTTGATTATTGTTTGGGCTGGCCATGGTTCCCTTTCGCATCGTTTGCTGCATTCGATTTTGTAGCTGACGGCGTACCCGCAGAAGGAGCTACAGACCTGTCATGCTCGATGGCGCCAAAATTTTGATCAGTAACTGGTGGCTGCGCGGAGGATTTGTCTAAATCCGCTCCGTTGGGCGACAGCATGCGGTCTTGTTCCGCCTGGCGCTCGTGTTCCACCAGCTTTTCGACTTCGTGGCGATCCAATAACTGGAACCGTTGAATAGGCTGACCGGTAAATGGATCTACCGGCACGCCTATCACGTGCGGAAAAAACATCCAGGCGACGAGAAATCCAACAGCAAAAATAGCGAGATACGATGCCGCAGAGACGCTCCAGCGCAGCCAGTCGGGCGCTGACTTCTGATCGGGCGCGGAGTCTTCCCGCATCAATTTCACGTCCTGCGCCTCGTCGTCATCGTCGGCAAACCCCATAGGCTCAGGCTTGCCGGTTTCACCCGCCTCTTCTCCTCCTTTGCCATCGGCGACGGAGATTTGCGGCAGCCGCTCCAGCCGTGTTCCCACCCAGCCGAAGCATCCTTCTTCGTCGCTGTGCGGGTCATACACCCACGCCACCTGCTGCGGAGAAGAGAAGAAATTTTTGTGAATGAACGTATCGTGATCGGAGAGGAAGACACCGAAGCCGGGATGCGAGTGATACCAGCCGATAATGCGCGCGTCTGGATACTCGCTGTCTTTTACTTTGTAGATATGCTCCCAGGTATCCTGGGTGAAGGTAACGTGCGTACCCGCCTGCGCGGCGTTCACGCCCTGAATAGAGGCATGAATTTGTAACTGGCCTTCGACCTCATCGCCGATCAGAATTCCGCATACTTCGGTTTTGCTTTGTGAGCGGGCATGCTGGCGGATACGCCGCAGCACCTCACCACTGACGAGCACGGAAGGGGCCTTGGCCTTCATTTTTGTTTTTGAACTCATCGCGTTTGAACTCATGATGCAGCTTTCCGTTCCTATTTCCGTCAGCACGTCGCTTTCGTCACCGGCAATAAGATAGCCAATCTCTCGCTCTGCGGTTCTGGCTGTGAATACATCGAACAGCGGCAGTCCCAGTTGGTTGAGCTTGCGACTGCCGAGTTCGCGCGCCCCTGAATAACTGTGAAGAGTGGTGACCACTCGCATCTGGCCATCGTGCGGGCATTTGCCCTGCTGATAGGAAATGCTGCCCACCGGAGCAAAGCATTCTTCTTCCTTATGGCAGCCGGGACACGTGAGTTTGTGAATGATGTCGCGGCTGAACTCGACCACCACTTCGCTGCTACTGAGATCATGCTGCGCCCGCTCAAAAAGCTGCGCCAAGGTGATGTCGCGCGAGCGCTGCGGCAAAGACACAAGGTTCTCAATGGTGTAGTGGCTCATGCAGTCAGGATTTTCGGTGTACTCGACCACATAAGAGGTGTGGTTGAGCCCTTCGAAGATGTATCCGCGGCTGGCCAGTGTAGGCAGCCCGTGAATCAGCTTGACGGCTTCCTGCACTTCCACACCCGCGATGATCGAAGAGATGGTCGGCGTAGTCGGCACCTTGCCGGCGGTATCTTCTTCACGCGCCAGCAGGTTGCACGACATGCGCCGCTCGAGCAAGGCCCAGTCGGTTTCGCCCAGCGTGCACTCGTAGCAGGGCGCGACGCCGGGAATGAACACCCGCGCCACGCCGTTGATGCCTTCGATGGCGCCGTCTACCCAGGGACGGTTCATCTTCCACGCGGCGCGGTTGATGAACAAACGCGCTTCGCGATTGTCGAGTCCGGCAAGAATTATGTCGCTCCACTGGAAGAGGCCAAGACCGCATTCGTGGAGAATGTTGGCGACCAGAGGCTGCACCATTGCGTCCGGTGACATGGCCTTGAAGCTGTGGGCCGCGGCGTTGGCCTTGAACTGGCCGACATCCTGAGTACGATAGAGCACGGAACGCGACAGATTGGATTCTTCGATGCGATCGAGGTCTACAACCACAATTTTTTGAAAGCCCAGCAGGGCGAGATTTTTCAGGATCTCATTGCCCAGCGCACCCGCACCAATCACCAGGCAGCGGGTCTGCCTGAGTTTGTCTTCATTCCACCAGGGGATGAGACGGAAGCGGCTGAACCGGTCTTCCCTGACCTCAGTGGAAGCCACCGTAATCTGTGGAGGAGCGCTCATCTGCTCCCTGCGGTAATTTCGGGTTGCAGGCGGAGGATGTCGCCTTCTGCGACCGAGGCCTGCGCCAGCGTCTGGGTGTCTTGAATCTGGCGGCCGGAGTTTTTGTGATGGAATTTGTAGCTGAGCGGCGCGCCATCCGGGCCGTTGCTCGGCAGGCGTAGCTTCTGCACCAGCACAGCAATGATCTTGTTGCAGGGCGCGTCATCGGGCAATTCCACCGGCACCCGCTTGTTCTCGGTTGAGTCGTAGACTGTAACGTTAATATTGGCCATTCGGCGTCCTTGGTTCTCTCCGTTGCTATATTGCGATCTTTTTCTATTTGGAAGAATTGGCGGTCCGGGCTTTCAGGAATTCGGCAAAGTGCTGCTGGCCTGTAGAAATAAAATTCCAACCTGAACTTTCGAGAATCGCATCAGCACGCACTGCGAAGTTCAGGTTTTCAGCATTCGGATCATTCGCGCGGTCCATCTTGGCCACAACGACGCCCACCAGATTGCCATTGGAATCAAACACCGGACCGCCGCTGTTTCCCGGACTCACAGGGGCGGAAATCTGGAGGATGGAGCCTTTATCCACGCGCGAGATCATGCCGCTGCTGAGCGAAAATTTCAGCCCTTCCGGATGCCCAATGACAAAAATGTTTTCACCATCTGTAGGACTGGTGATGGGCTGGGCAAAATCAGCATGGCCGCTTTCACGGGGGACCCACAGCAGCGCCAGATCAAGATACTTGTGACGGCCAACGACAGTGGCCCCGGCCCACACGCCTGAAGCCATGGCCAGCAGCGCGCGCGGATTCTTGCCCGACTGCCAGTTATCGCCATCTACTACGTGATGAGCGGTAGCGAAAAGGTATCCTTCGGAATTAGCGCATAGGAGAATGCCCGCGCCCAGACTTCCCGATGGTTCTTCCTTATGGCTGAACCACAAATGCTGCGACCCGGTAATGACGGCCACCAGAGGTTTCAAGGTGGCTGATACTTCAGCTCCGGTCATTGCTGTCGTAGAAGGCAGTTGCGGGTACTCGGCGCGCTGGTCCAGATCATCGAGCGCACCGCTTACGATGGCGGGCAGCGGCGCAAGGGTAAGCGACACCACCGAGGCCGCAGAGGTCAAAAAGCCGCTGACAATAAGGACGGTGGAAAGAAATGCCGTCCAGGCATGCTTGATGCGGGGCGGCTGGTTGCGCATGGAGATGCGCAGGATGATGGCGACCAGGCACAACAGCGGCAGAACCAGCGCCAGGCTCCAGAAGCCTACTCTTGCCCACCACGGAATGGCTGGTGGAAGCACCGGTTGCAGGCGAGGCGCATCGCTTTGGACGCGCGGAACGGTATCGAGTTCATGAGTGCTGACTACAATCTTATCCATTAGTTTGAAATTGGCCTGGGGCGGGCAAAAAAGTGCCTAGATTGTGCTTCATAGTTTCACGAAATGCAAGACCTATCCAACTAAGCAGGTTTGTCTCTGTAGATAGTGGCAAATCAAGGCATTTCATATCATGAATAATTCGCTATTTCAGTTATTTTTTGTTTAGGTAAATTACTCACCCGCGTTACGGAACTACGAAGCTGCCGACGCGCTTTTGCTGAAGCCTATGTTGTAGCGCTTCAGCTTGCGGTAAAGGGTGGCGCGGCTGATGCCAAGCATCTTTCCGGCGCGCATCTTATCTCCGTTGACCTGCTCGAAGACCCGCTGTATGGTGACCCGTTCAATCTCTTCAAGGTCAGTACCGGATGCAGGCGAAGTCCGGGCTGCGACCATGACCGGCTGGCCCGCAACCGGCTGCGGATCACGCCCTTCACGGATGGCGGGCGGCAGGTCGAGAAGTTCCAGCGTGTCCTGGCTGCCAAGAGCGACAGCCCGCTCCATTGCGTTTTCCAGTTCGCGGACGTTGCCCGGCCATTCGTACTGCAACAGGCATTCCATCGCCGCGGCCGAAATGGTAACCAGCTTGCCCGGCGCAAATTTATCGAGAAAATAATGAACCAGAGTAGGTATGTCGGACTTTCTCTCGCGCAACGCGGGCAGATGCAATGTAACTACATTCAGCCGGAAATAAAGGTCTTTGCGGAAGGTACCTTCTTTGTATGCGCTTTCCAGATCGCGGTTGGTGGCGGCAATCACGCGCACGTCCACTTTAGATTTCTGGTTGCTGCCCACCGGGCGGACTTCTTTTTCCTGAAGCACGCGCAATAGCTTAGCCTGCATCTCCAACGGCAATTCGCCGATTTCGTCGAGAAAGATGGTGCCTCCGTTAGCGGTTTGGAACAGACCCTCTTTCGATTTGGACGCGCCGGTAAACGCACCCTTTTCGTAGCCGAACAGTTCACTTTCAATGAGCGTGGGTACCAGAGCGCCGCAATCCACGGCCACAAACGGACGCTTGGCGAATGAGCCACGGTAATGAATCGCGCGCGCGGCCAGTTCTTTTCCGGTGCCGCTTTCGCCGGTAATCAGCACCGGTGTGCGCGTATCTTTTAATCTGGCGACCATGCGCAGCACGTCCTGAATCTTGGACGAAGAACCGACGATGCCATTCAATTCCATCTCGGTGTTCACGCGGTCGCGCAAAAACTGGTTCTCGGCCACCAGCTTTACCTTCTCTTCCATGCGTTGCAGCAGCAGCCTGAGTTCTTCAATTCGGAACGGCTTCGTGATGTAGTCGTAAGCGCCCAGCTTCATGGCCTGCACCGCAGTTTCGATGGAGCCATGCCCGGTCATGATGGCGATCTCGGTGCGCGGCAACATCTGCTTGACACGCGGCAAAAATTCCAGCCCTGACATCTGCGGCATCATCAGGTCGGCCAGAATAATGTCAGGCGAATCGGTTTCCAGGTAGGCAAGCGCGGCCTCGCCGCTTTCGGCTTCCATGCACTGGAAGCCAAGCGAGCTGCCAACCGTCATGCAGAGCTTGCGAATGCTCTGATGATCGTCAACGATCAGGAAGCGTGCGCGAAGATCGTCAGTCATTGGTCATTGGCCTTCCCGAAAATCTTTTCTACGGTAGCCATAAGTTCCTGCACGCGAAAAGGTTTTTCAATATACGGGACACCAGTTTCGTTCAGCGCCCTCAAGGTATCTTCATTCACAATGTCGCCGGTAATGAAGAGCATCTTGTCTTTCAACTCCGGCCGGTGGGCGACGATATAAGCATGAACGTCGGCTCCGCTGGCGCCGCCCGGCGTTCGCATGTCTGAGATGACGCCGATAAACTGCCCCACCTCCAGCGCCTTGATGCCTTCGACGGCGGAGTTGGCGGTTTTGCAGGTGTAACCTTTGCGTTCCAGCGCCATGCGAATAAAGTCCACAACCGCGCGTTCATCTTCGATCAATAACAGAGGTAATCTTTCCATGCTCGGACTGCTCACATTCTTACTCCTGCCGCGGCCAGCAGTTTGTGTTCAGTACTGGTTTTTACAGGCAGCCGGACTGTGAATGTGGCGCCGGGCATATTTTTATTGTTCGAGCACTGGATCTCTCCTTCGTGCTCACGGACGATTCCATAGCAAATGCTCAGGCCCAGGCCTGTTCCTTTGCCGACTTCTTTAGTAGTAAAGAAAGGATCGAAGATGCGCTCAGGATTGTTGATGCCTTCGCCGTTATCGCGGAACATCAACTCCGCCCATCCTGATTCGTAACGGGTAATGATCTCGATCCGGCCTTTTCTGCCGGTAGAACGCACGGCGTCAAATGCGTTATTCAGGATATTCAGAAAGACCTGCTGAAGCTGGTGAGCGTCGCCAATCAGCGCGGGCAGGTTTTCATCGAAAGTCTTGATGACTTCAACGCCGCAGTTCGACAGATCGTAAGAGCGCAACGCGACGGTCTTATGCAGCACGGCATTGAGCTGCACCTGCTGGCGCTGCGGAGGCCGCTGCCGGGCAAAACTCAAAAGGTTTTTTACGATTTCCCGCGTGCGGTGCGCTTCTTCGAGAATGACCTTGAGATCTTTGCGCGCGCTTTCGGGCACTTCAGGATTTTCCATGAGCAGATCGGAAAAGCCCATGATCGCCGTGAGCGGGTTATTTACCTCGTGCGCCACGCCCGAGACAAGCTGGCCGACAGCAGCCATCTTTTCGGTATGCATGAGCTTGGCCTGGATCATGGCGGCATCGGTAATATCGGTCATGAGCACGACCACGCTATTCACGTCGCCCGATTCATCACGCATGGGGCTCAGGTTCACGGAGAATTTCCCCTGGCTTCCGTTGCCGCGCACGATCATCAGTTCCAGGTTGTCCACCTGTTTGCCGTGAAGGCTTGATTCAAACGATCTGCGGAACTCTTCCATGTGGGCCACGGCGATGATGCGCTCAAGCCGGTTGCCCACCAGCGATTCCTGCTCAAAGGCTCCGCCTTCATAACAACGCCGGTTGGCGTAGCTGATCAGGCCGGCGGTATCGGCGACCATAATCATGGTCTGGGTGTTGTTCAGGATCTTGCCGCTGAAATCGCGCTCGCGCTGCAACTGCGCCTGGAAGTTCTTGACTTCGGTAATGTCGAGCAGCACTCCGCGATATTGCAGGACTTTGCCCTGCGCATCGCGCACCACGAAGGCATTCTCAAGCATGTGAACGAAAGTGCCATCGCGGCGGCGAAGCTGCACCTCGTAATTGCGAACGTAGCCGTCTTCGCGGATGGGTTTCAAGACCTCTTCGCGGAGCTGGGGAGAGGCGTACAACTGTTCCGGAATATTGATCTTGAGCAGTTCCTCACGGCTCTCATAGCCAAGCATGCGCACCAGCGCTTCATTTACCTCGATGAAGTGGCCTTCCGCCGAAGAGAAATAGACGCCTTCCTGCACGTTGTCGAACAACTCACGGTAGCGGCGCTCAGCCTCGCGCCGGTCGGTAATATCTTTTAAAACGTGAATCGTCTGGAGGCCTTCATTCAAGGCTCCGTGTGTGTGCGAGGTGGAAACCAGGTAGCTGCGGTCGAGCGACGGGTGCACAAACTCTTCTGAGTTTTTGGCGCTGCGGCAGAAAGGGCAAGGCTGGGCTGCGTCCGATGCAATCGTAATCAGGGAACGCATGCTCAGGCCGACCAGTTCGGCAGGAGTGACGCCGATCAATTCCGCCAATGAGCGGTTGGCGCGCAGCACGCGGCATTGATCGTCATGCACCACAATGTAATCGGAGATGGAGTCAAAAATCTCGGCCCACTGGCGGCCCGACTGGCTGATGCGGCTGAACAGGCGGGCGTTCTCCAGCGCCACCGACGCATGGCCGATCAGCGCTTGCAGCAGGTTGAGATCGTGCGGCAGCAGGTCGCGGTTTGTATCACCCAGGCAAAGCAGTCCAAGAAGGTCACCTTCAGCGCCTTCCAGTCGCACCAGCGTCAGGTTTTGCCAGCCAATGGGACCGGTAATGCTCTCTCCCAGTCCTTGCGTGCCGCTGCCGGTGATCTTGAGATCAGGATATTTTTCGGCAAATTCAGTAAGAGCGGCACTGAGCCTGCGCTGGGCTTCGCGATCGAGCTTTATGCCGTAGAAGCCTACGGTTTCGAGCCGGTGTCCCTGGGCGAGGGCCAGCACTCCCGACTGGGCCTGCATCATGGTGGCCACGCGCAGGGTGAAATTGTTCACGAACTCGGGCAGCCGCAACGCAGAGCCCAACTCCATGGCCATTTCCACCAGGCTTTCTGCGCGTTTTCTATGCTGCTCGGAAAGATGAAGGTTCTGCGAGGCTTCGAGCGCCACGGCAACTTCCGCGGCCACGGCCTTGGCGCGCTGGACGTCGCTTTCCGAAATTCGCGTGCGGTCTTTCTTATCAAGCAGACCTAGAATTCCCAGCACCCGGCCATTGCTGGTAATGAGCGGCACGCCCACATACTGCCGAACCGAATAGGACGAGCGGATATCCCGGCTCTTGTCGTCGGCAATCGGTATCTGGGAAAAATCGTCAGTGATAAAGGTTTGTTTGGTTTCCAGCACGCGGCGGGTGCTGGCGGTAGAAATCTCGATATTCAGGGCGTTCGGGACTCCGTCTACCGACGCCCAGCGGGCACGGCATTCCCCACCTTCATTCATGGCAATGAAGACCCGCTGGAAACCTAAAAACTCGGCGGCCAGCACCACGAACTTGTTCAGGAAGTTATCAAGGTTGGAGGTGGAGCTTAGCTCGGTGGAAATCTCAAGCAACTGGGTCAAATGCTCCTGGTGTGAGGCGGAGAGCGTAGCCAGTTCGCAGTTCTCAAGGGTGAGACGGGCAACATCGCCCAGCGTTCGCAGTGCGGAGCATTCGGTGGCCGTAAAAGTCTTGTCGCGCAGAGTGATGAGGACGCAAGGAGATTGACTAATAAGGATAGGCAGGGCAAGCCCGAAATATCCCGTCTCAGTGCGAGCCCGCTGAGACAGGCGGAACTTTACCGTCTGGTTCTTCTCTATGGCCTCGGAAGCAAACGGATTTAGCCTGATCGAGCAGGGCCGAAGCAGGGGCTTTGTCCGAGTCTTCAGCAGCTACGGATGCGACCACCAGACTCTCGCCGTCGCGCGTAACAATGCCGGCAGCATAGCAATCCAGCACCTCGCGGAGTGTTTCGGCAATGTGCCGGCGCAATTCGGTGGCAGTCCCCCGGTGAGACGAGAGTTGGCCACACGCTTCCAGCACCTTTTCCAGGCTGTCGGGTTTCTTTTGGGCCTTCATCAACTACGGTTTATCGGGGGAAGACTGCTGAAGGTACTCTGAAATCTCATTTTGAGTCAATTGAATTAGGGGCTTAGAACCTTAGGATAAAACCCTCAGAGCCAATTCATGTCTCACGCTGAGACATAAATTGGCGAATCGCCTGACCGGTGAGACGTTCCTGCGGATTCTACCTCGAAAATGTCTGGCTTTCGCCGCCATCCGTTCCAGCAATAGTTTTTGCTTTCAGCTACTTACAACCCCTACACATTCCGAAAGTAACTTTTGCGGCCCGGGTGGCAGCGGCATTGCTTTTTGTCTGGATGAGGCATTCCCTTGCCTTGGAAAAGTGAGCGCCCATGAAATGACGGACGCTACGAAGTGGCTGGCAGGGGATGCGGAGAGGGTCGAAATGAGCATTCGCAAAAAGCTGTACTGGGGTTTCGGGCTGATCCTGATTACGGTACTTGGCCTGTTTCTGGTGAACGTGTTCGCCGTGCTGCATGAGCACAGCGCCAAAGATACTGCCAGAAAAGCCGTGGAAATGGTGCAGGCAATGTCGAAGCTGGAGCAGGTGAGAATGCAGAACCGCCTGCGGCTGCGCAACTTCCTGCTGAACGGCGATACCAAGGAATTTGACGCGCTCAACGAAGACGAGCGCAACATTGATTCGCTCATTACTACGGCCGAGGAAAAAGCCAGCGCCCTTGCGGACGCCAAAAACGACAACACTTCACGCGCCCGCACTCTGCTGGAACAGACGCGCGACACCGAACGTGACTGGCTCAAGACTTTTGCTATGCCTTTAAGTGACCGGCGCCGCCAGGTGGATGCCGGGACTTCCACCGTAGCCGAGTTGCAGATCGCCTATCTTCAGGCTGATCCGGGTAAATGGCAGCAACGGGAATCGCAGCCCATGAAGGAACTGGAAGACTGGGTCCGCGACGCCATGGACTCGTCCCAGAATTCCGATAAGACGGCCAGCACCGTCACGCTGCTGGTAACCATCTTCGGCTTCCTCATCGTTTTAGGCATGGGCGCATACATTGCCTGGAGATCAGCGCAGTCGATTACTTCTCCGCTGGCGCAGCTCATTTCTGTTTCCGGACAGATTGCGAATTCCGGCGATTTAGACCAGAAGGTTGAGATCAGTTCTACCGATGAAATCGGAGAACTGGCCCGCAACTTCAACAACATGGTCGCAGTACCTGCGTGAAATGGCCGACATATCGGAATCCATCGCCGGCGGCGATCTGGCAGTGGAGATTCACCCGCGCTCGGTGCGTGACACCCTGGGCAAAGCCTTCCAGGAAATGACTGTAGGCCTTCGCAGTCTGGTGAAGAACGTGCGTGACAGTGCGGCGCAGGTGGCCAGCGGATCGAACCAGGTGGCCAGCGCTTCCGACGATTCCGCCAAGATCAGCGTGCAGGCCGCGTCAGCCATTGATGAAGTGACCAGCACCATGCACGAGATGAGCATCAACGTGCAAAACATGGTCAAGAGCACCCAGTTGCAGTCATCGAACGTGAGCGAGACTTCCGCTTCGATTGATGAGATGGTGGCTTCGATTCAGCGCGTGGCAGACACCGCCAAGGTGCTGCTCGATATTTCCCAGCGCTCGCGCGATGAAGTACACAGCGGCATTACCACCATGGAAAAGGCTACCGATGGCCTGAACCGCATCAACTCCGCCATTAGCTCTTCGGCGGAGATCATCTCAGTTCTGGGTCAGCGTGCCGATGATATCGGCAAGATCATTGAAGTAATTGACGATCTTGCAGAACAGACCAACCTGCTGGCCTTGAATGCCGCCATTGAAGCGGCGCGCGCAGGCGAGCACGGTCTGGGATTTGCCGTAGTCGCCGATGAAGTACGCAAGCTGGCGGAAAAGTCGGCGCAGTCAACGCGCGAAATTTCTGAGCTGATCCAGAGCATTCAGAAAGAAGCGCGCAAGGCCGTGGACAACATGGACAAGAGCACCACTATCGTGAACGAAGGCCTGAACCTGGGCAGCGACCTGAGTGGAGCGCTGAAGAAAATTTCCAGCGTAGTCACTGAAGTCTACAAGTTTGCGCAGGAGATTGGCGCGGCGACGAACGAGCAGTCGCATGGCTCGTCGCAGATTGCCAAGGCGACAACCAGGCTGAACGAAATCACGCACGAGATCAATTCGTCTGTGGAAGAGCAGGCGTCAGGCGCTCAGGCCGTGGTCAAGGCCATGGAAAAGATGCGCGAACTGGTCCAGCGTTCGTCGTCAGGCTCAACCGAACTGGCGGCCTCCTCTGAGCAGATGTCGAAGATGGCGCGCTCCATGATGGAATCCATGGACCGCTTCAAACTCGAAGGGCTGCAAAACGGCAATGGCAATGGCCGCGGCAGCAATGGCTTGGCGCGCAAGCTCGACGAAAAAGCGCAGCAGGCAGCAGCGCGCTATGCCACAGCGGCCGCCGCTGCTTCGTACAACTAAAGCCCGGAGGAACCGCGAATGGCCAAAGAGCTACATATCGTCGGCTTTCGGATCGGCCGGGAAACTTTCGGAGTGCCGATATCGCTGGTGCACGAGATCGTCCGCGTGCCGGATATCACCGCTGTGCCGGACTCGCCTGACTACGTGGAAGGCGTGATCAACCTGCGCGGAAAGATTATTTCAGTAGTTGACCTGCGCAAGCGGTTCGGAGAAAAGCAGATCACCACTACCAGGAAGAACCGCATTCTGGTGGTCGAAGTAGAAAACAAAATGGTGGGCCTGATCGTGGATTCAGCTTCTGAAGTGCTGAAAATTCCCGATTCCGAGGTTGAGCGCCCTCCGGTGGTGTTTGAAGAAGATGAAGTGAATTACGTGACCGGGGTGGGCAAGCTGAAGGGACGCCTGATCATTCTGGTTGACCTGACCAAGATATTGCAAAAAGGCGAGCTGCGACGCCTGGAAGAATTTGCTGAAACGCAGGCTGCGGCTGCGACCGCGTGATCCAAATAGCGACAGAAGATATCAATGGGGACCAATGGCCACTCCTAGCATTCAAATTCATATCACTGAACCAGAACTCAAGCTGTTGCAGACCCTTATCTATCAGGAATGCGGCATGTATTTCGATGAACGCCGCAGCCACTTCCTGCAAGACCGGCTACATCGCCGGCTGAAGCACTGCGGTCTCGATTCTTTTTACAGCTATTACCGTTTATTGACCAGCCATGAGGGCAAGCCCGAACTCTCGTCTTTGCTGGAAAATCTCACAGTCAATGAGACCAGCTTCTTCCGCAACAAGCCGCAACTGGAGTTGTTTCATAAAGGATTGCTGGAAGAGCTGCTGAAACGTAAACAGGAGCGCCGTGACTGGAGCCTGCGCCTGTGGAGCGCCGGATGCTCCACCGGCCAGGAACCTTACACCATGGCCATGCAGGTGTGCGACGCACTGGCTTATTACTATCTGCGCAATCCGCTGCCCTTCGAGATGCCGTCGCCCAAGCCTCTGATTCCGCCGCCGTGGAAGGTGGAAATACTGGCTTCCGACATCAACTACTCAGTGCTGCGTACGGCGCAGGAAGGGATCTACTCCGAGATGAACATGGAACCGGTAGATTACGCATACCGGCTGCGCTACTTCGATAAAATCGGCGACAAATACGCGGTGAAGAAGTCGCTGAAAGAATTGGTCCACTTCGATTTTCACAACTTGAAGACCGAGTTCCTTCCCCAGCGTAATGACATTATTTTCTGCCGGAATGTAATGATCTATTTCGATGAGGCCGAGCAGAAACGCCTGGTGGATAAGTTTTACCGGTGCTTGAATCCCGAAGGATACCTGCTGGTGGGACATGCGGAAAGCCTTTTCGGCCTGTCAGACAGATTCCGCATGGTGCACCAGAATAACGGAACAGCCTACCAGCGAATCGAGGCGACAATCGCGTGAGCTTCTTCTCTGACGAACGTGCGGTGGAACTCCGGGAGCTCTTCTTTGAGAGCGCAACAGAATTGTTGCAGGTCCTCAACGAAGAAGGACTGGAGTTGGAAAAGCATCCGGGCGATGCCGAGATCATTCGCCAGGTGCGCCGTACTGTTCATACGCTCAAGGGAGATGCCGGAGCCTGCGGCTACCAGGAGTTGAGCGAACTGGCCCATCAGCTTGAAGATCTGCTCACCCCTGAAATGGCCGAGAAGACTGACAATCCATTGCCTGAAGTGGTGCTGGTCGCTGCTGATACGTTCAGTTCCATGCTTTCGGCCTATCGCGGTAATCTACAGCCGCCTTCCGGCGAAGAATTGCGCCAGCAGATTGTTGCCCTGACTCGCAAACCTTCCAGCGCCGTTCCTTACAAGTTACAGGCGCGATTCGCCTGGAGCGAATACGAGCAGATGATCATTGAGGACGCGCTGGGCAAGGGTGAAGTGGTTTACAACGTCGCGCTGGGTATTGACCAGTATTGTCCTATGCAGGGCGCGGCGCTTCAGCTTATTCAAAATGTCTTGCAACAATGCGGGCGGCTGCTGGCCATTGTGCCTGAGCATAGTACCGCGTCCACGAATCTCGATGTGGTGGAAGCCGCGCTTTCCAGCGAACACGATGCGGAATGGATTCACAAAAAATGCCGCATACCGGCTGTAATTGCCGACGTGCTGGTGCAGCCGGTCGCCAATCTCCACGCCGGTGAAACGGACGATGTGCTGGAGAACGACGTACTCGAAATTGACGTTACGGACAATGCCAGCCCGGCACATGAAACTCCGGCGCAGCGGGAACAGCTCACAGCATGGAAATCGAACGGAGCACCGCAGCAGAACAGTGTTTCCAAGCCGGTGGCGCATCCGGAACCGCAGCCTGCGAGCTTCGGGAACTCTTCGGAAACCGTTCTGCGGGTGGATGCCGACCGCATTGATGCGGTGCTTAACCTTGTAGGTGAACTGGTGATCGGCAAGAGCATGCTGCACCAGACCATGAACGACTTTGACAAGAAATTTCCCAAGGACTCTCTGAAAGGCCGGTTCGCCGATGCTCTCGCTTTTCAGGCCCGCATCATCAACGACCTGCAAAAATCGGTCATGAAGATCCGCATGGTGCCGGTAGAGCAGCTATTCCGGCGCTTTCCGCGCGTGGTTCGCGACGTTGCGAAATCCTGCGGCAAAGAAGTTGCTCTGGTCATGAGCGGGCAGGATACCGATCTGGATAAAAGCATTCTCGACATGCTGGCCGAACCGCTGGCACACCTTGTACGCAATGCGGTGGACCACGGCATTGAATCTCCGGTGGAACGCATCAGCGCCGGCAAGCCTGCGCAAGGTACTGTGAAACTCGATGCCTATCACCAGGGCAATCAGATCGTGATTGAAGTGACCGATGACGGACATGGCATTGATCACGCCCGCCTGACGCAAAAGGCCGTGGAGCGCGGCGTAATCACCTCTGCCGATGCCGCAGTGCTGGGGGAAACCCAGGCGCTGGACCTCGTCTTCCATCCCGGACTGAGCACCGCCGAGCAGATTACGGCAATTTCGGGCCGCGGCGTAGGCATGGATGTAGTCAAGACAGTGCTCGACCGCTTGAAAGGCGCTATCAGCATCAAGACGGTTTTGGGACGAGGAACAACGTTCTATCTCAAAGTGCCGCTTACGCTGGCCATCATCAAGGCCCTGCTGTTCCGCGTGAGTGATCGCACCTACGCTGTCCCTCTGGCTTCGGTCGTGGAAATCACGCGCGCAACGCTCGCCGACGTTCACGTGGTTGACCAGCATGACGTGATCCAGTTACGCAACGAAGTGCTTCCGCTGGTGCATCTGCACCGGTTGGCAAAGCAGCAGAGTAAGGCAACAAAGTTCTTTGTCGTGGTGATATCAGTAGGTGAACGTAAGTTTGGCTTGGTGGTAGATCAGTTGGTAGGCGAAGAAGAACTGGTAATTAAGGCGCTTGATGACCACCTGGTCGCAACCGACCTGGTGAGCGGAGCGTCCATTCTCGGCGACGGCACGGTGGTATTGATCTTGAATCTTTCGAGCGTGATTTCACGTTTGGGACGCATTCAGAAGATGGTAGGGGCCACAGCATGAGCGGCAAAGTTCGAGTACTGGTAGTTGATGATTCGGCGCTGATGCGCAAACTGATCTCGCAGATTCTCGTGCGCGACAGCGACATCGAAGTGGTAGGCACAGCCATGGATGGCGAATTCGGCCTGAAGAAAATCGAAGAGCTGAAGCCCCAGGTGATTACGCTCGACCTGGAGATGCCGCGCATGGATGGCATGGAGATGCTGCGCCAGATTACCCGCCGCTACCATCTGCCGGTGATCGTGGTGAGCGCTCACAGCACCGAAGGCGCGTCTTCCACATTCAAAGCTCTAGGCCTCGGCGCATTTGATTTTGTCACCAAGCCGCGGAATGCAGCCTCTGCCCACATGGAAGAGATTGCGTCCGACCTGATCAATAAGATTAAAGCAGCGGCGAGATCGCATGCGGTGCCTCACGCTCCTGTGATGTTCGAACCAGCACGGATACCCATAAAGCCGGTCAACCGTCCGCGCAAGGAGCCAAGCAAGATCGTCGCTGTGGGCGTTTCCACTGGCGGGCCCAATGCTCTGCAATATGCACTGGCTCAACTACCTGGCGATTTTTCCGGAAGCATGGTGATCGTGCAGCACATGCCGGAAGGCTTCACAGAAATGTTCGCCCGCCGCCTGAATGAATGCTGTGCCATTGATGTGAAAGAAGCTCAGTCGGGTGACATGCTGATTGCTGGACGGGCGCTGATCTGTCCGGGCAACCGCCACGTAAAAGTGCGGCGCATGCCCATGGGGAATATTGTGGTGCTTTCCGATGAAGATCGCGTCAACGGACACCGGCCTTCCGTTGACGTCTTGTTCCGTTCGGTGGCAACAGAATTTGGCAACCGCGCGGTAGGAGTCCTGATGACTGGCATGGGCGATGATGGGGCCTTTGGCCTGGGACTGATGAAAGCCGCCGGCGCCCTGACCATCGCTCAGAGTGAAGAATCGTGCACGGTCTATGGAATGCCTAAGGCAGCCATCGAGCGCGGATATGCAATGCGGGTGGTACCGCTCGACATGCTGGCCCACACACTCAACATCCAGTGCAGCGCAGAGAAGGCGGCGAAGATGGCAGGAGTTCACGGTGATTGAGGAACAGCGGAAGTGCAGCAACAGTATGTCGCAGTGAAGGATGTAAGTGGGTTCCGGCAGTGTTATGGCAAGAAGGTTGGGCTTTGGCCTTTGGTATAAGACGCAAGACAGAGTTTGTAGCAAGGCAAGACTTTAGTCATGCCAAAAAGAGGTAATAAATTTGGGCTTTTGCCCCTGGAATGTTTGCTATGGAGAAGACAATGGACCAGTTTCCTTTTTTAATTCGCAAAGACCGTCAACCGATCAAATATCTGGTGGTGGACGATTCGGTTTTCGCCCGCAAGAATGTGGCGAAGATGGTGGAGTCATTCGGCGGCGAGATCGTAGGCGAAGCCGGCGATGGATGCACAGCCATCACCGAATATGACCGCACCACGCCTGACATGGTGCTCATGGACATTACCATGCCGCAGATGGAAGGCATCGAGGCTGCCGAGCGCATTGTGCGCGCGCATCCTGATGCCCGCATCGTGATGGTTTCCTCCGTCGGATACCAGGAAAACATCGTGGCCGCTCTACAGAAAGGCGCGCGCCATTTTGTGCAGAAGCCGGTGAAGGCGGAAATCCTTTATGAAGTCATTAAGTATGTAATGGGCGATGATGCCGTGCTTGAAGCGCCCGCTGTCCAGGAGAACTGATCCATGAAGATGGAATTGATTCAGCCATTCATCAACGCGGCCGACGCAGTGCTGGCGGAGACGTTGCAGTGTCCCACGCGCATTGGCGACGTCACCATGGACGAAGAAGCCTACCGCCGCAAAGGCGTAGCTTCGCTCGTTACTATTATTGGCGATATTGAAGGACGCATTATCTTCGACATCGACCAGCCCACCGCAGCCAAGGTGGCCGCCTATCTGGCCGGCAGCCCGATGCCGGAATCCGAGGAGACGGCCCGCGAAACCGTGTGTGAACTCGCCAATATGGTGATCGGCAGCGCAGTCACCTCGCTTAACGATCAGGGTTTCCGCTTCAAGATTTCTCCGCCGACAGTCCACGCCGACGAAGAAGGTGAAAGAAGCACCGAAGATCAGGAGGCACTGGTAATGAGCTTCGATACCGACAAAGGCAACGTGTTCATGAACATCGCCATGCGCTACAACCGCCGTCGCCGCCAGGACAGCAAACCCAGCTAATTCTTTTCTCATTTTCCAGGCAAACTTCAGATGGGCGGCGTAAGCCGCCTTTATTTTCCAGCAAATCCAGCACTTGAGGAGTAATCATTTCAACTGAACCTTTCGTATCGAATTGAACATGCAGGATGTGGGGGTCAAGAGAATACCAGAACCATCGGGGAACTACCCGCTTTAGAAGATGGCTCACATTACCTCCACCGATCCTGATAGGGTTCCCTAATTTGTGAAGAACATCATCCTCTGAATCGCCGAATGCAAGACCATAGGGTAGCGGACCACGATATTGTGTCGTATCCTTCATGGCCATGCCGGTGCAAATGGAAAGCAGACAGATATAGCTCTTTGGGATCACTGATTTCCTCCGGGGGATCACCCACGGAGCTTCTTGGAATACCACGTCAATGCCTTCCGCTTTGAACTCCAGAGATCCATAAAATTCTTCCCTAGTAATGGTCGAGATCACCATCCCAAAGAATTTCCTAACCTCAGGCTCATGCTGAGATCGGCCCAGCAGCTTTTCAATAGTTTCGAAGTCGGCTATCACTATGCTCATTTGTTCTGCAACACGTCGTTTGTATTGATTTGGTAGCAGGCTAGCATTTTTATCAGTGGGTTTTGCGGGGACAGGCCCACCGGTGCAAGTCTCGAGGCTCTCCGACTGCAGTTCCCTGATTATGAACTGATGCCCGTTTCTGCGAAGTCAGTAGAGCACTCATTTCGCTTCTCGCGGGCTAGGCTCGACGCTCTGAAGTTGGGGCCACCGTGAGGGCACTTCCATGAAGTCTATAATAGCGCTCATGAACGCGGTCCCAATCGAATTACAAGGACAGCGAGTAGCCTCTGTTCTTATGCCAGCGCGGAGTTTGATCGGCGACGACGAACAGGATACTTTTCTCCTCGGCGAAATGGCGGACGATGCGGAGCGATATATCGCCTCCTTCCCGTGGTACAACGCAGTTCTTGAGTCATTTTTTGGCGGAGGAGTAGGCGGCATCTTCGCGGTATTCTTCTTCCACATTTGCCCAAGTCGGCCTGACGTGGAGCCTTGGATTTGGATCGTTGTTGGAGACATTCCCCCAACATATTTGCCACTCACGGATTGCAAATCACCTGCCGAGGTCTTTAGAGCCTATCTTCGAGGAATGAGTAACTGGGTTGAACTGGCCAGAAAGGGGCAGACGGGGTTACGGGAGCAGGGCGTTCCTCCAGTGAATGTACCGGCCACGCCCGAGTGGGCAGAGAAACTCAACCAGAAACTCCATGGCCTAAAGCTTACAGTTAAGCCCTTCTTTGAAGCCGAACCGAATACAGACGCTGTTCAGTAACTCACCACCGGAGTCCATTAGCGGGGCCCTTCTTCTCCTTCGGACGATCGCGTTGCCTCAAGCAAGTCAGGTCTGGGATTGACTCTAATCAATAATTTTCCAGTTCGATAAGCAAATCGTCACGCAGACGCTTCGGCTCCACTGATACACTTCGACCGTCGGGTAATGGCATCACAGATACCCTGTGCTGCTCGCTTTCTAGCTGAGGTAATATGTTGTCCAGCAAATCGACCAAATCAAGAGCTAATATTTTGCATCAGACCATTCGCCGAGTAGGCACATTTCAGCAAAAAGTGGGTGTGCCCAAAGAGGGACATGTATCACTCCGCTGTCATCGATCCCACTCCGCCACCCTCGATCGCTTTCAAGTGTCCATGCCTGTTCCCAACCTGCAACTCGTTTAATAAAATATTCATATCTCTTGGACGCCTGCAATTTGGATACATTGGCATAATGTTGAGCGTTAATCCTGTAGACCAAAGTTCGTCAGATCCTCCCTTTGACCGCTTCCCTTCTCGATCATAGTAGAGCTTTGATGTTTCCCTGGATTCATGCAAGTGACCGGACGCCTGCTGCTCCTTGCCAGTGCCACGACCATCGCCATGCCACGTCATATCCAAATACTTAAAAGGTGACTAGAGGTGAATGCACGAACGAAACCTTAATTTTCTCTTGGTCCATCCGGTCCGCTGAATTCTAAACGAAACGCTAGGAGCCTTCTCGTCTCCGATAGCACCTGATCACCTTAGAACGATCACCTTACTCAGAGGACGATCCGGCGGATGCTCCCCACGGGTGCCAACTCGATACGGCGTCTCGCCAGAGACCAGAACCAACGTCGAGATCAATAGCGGGAAGCAGCGACTCATCAGCAGCTAACAAAACACCTAAAGGAACAACTCTTCTATCTTCTTCGCGGATGTCTGGCCCCGCGCCTGCGAAGATTTCCCATTCATCTTCCTCCCAACGCATCACTTCAGTGATCCTCTTCCCACGCAACGCATCAAGATTTGTGATCGCGACAGACTGTATGGGGATTGCATAAGGCCACTTCTGCTGCAGCCATCTCCATGCAGGTTCAAGTACAGGATTCCATGGTCTATGCATCTTAGGAACGTCGAGCGTTTCATGCGATTCATCCGGCACTATTTGGAACGCTCGGATCACCTTGGATTGGTAAAAGTCCAGGGCTCCTAACATGAGGAGCTTGATCCAGCTTGCATCAACTGTTCTAAGCGAAAACGAACCCCAGGGATCGAGTACGATGTTCTGCCCCTCCATCTCACCCTGAAATGACAGTCGATCGACGACGCTCTCGATGATATGCGGCACATCATCGAGTTTGTAGAAATATGCACCTGCCAAGATCAACTCCGCTCCAAGCGCTTCAGTAAGGCCTATCGTGTACGCATAATGAGGATCGCCGCCACCAGACACAACATACGTGTGGAAGCCCTTGCCTGCGATATTCTTCCTAATTTGTTCGATAGCCTGTTCTCGGCTGCTCTTGTCTTCCATTCCAGCTGCTTAGCATTCAGTAAAAATGTATCTACAACATGCCACCCAATTTTCTTCTGCTTCTTCATTCCAAAACATCGAATTCCTTGAGCCAAAGCGACCACTTTTATTTTGGTAAATAAATCGTCATCACATCGGCTTTACTATCGTGGCCAAACTCAAATGCAATGCCGGAAGAATATTTAACCCAACTCCGATGAAATTTGCCTTGTTGGTCAGTCCAGGCCTCATCCGAGTCACTAGGTTCTCCGAGTTGCTGACGAACAACTAATCGTGAAACTCCGGGTCCCAGCCCTTCTTCTGTTATCACTTGCGCTTCTCGATGATTTGCCACACCGTTCCGAAAAAAATTCAAAGCGATGAGCGCCTTGGCATCTCTGGAAAAACCGCAGTCAATTCCAGCATCAAGAAAATTCCACCAAATTTCATCTGAATATGTTTTCGCTGCATCAGGTTTTCCTAACGCACTTCTCACTTCTTGTGTCGTACACCCAAGCATAATAGATTCCATTCCTTTTCCAGGCCCTACAACTACTTTTTCTCTTTGTTGTTCCCGGCTCATTGCTGTTGGCCCTTCGCTTTTCTAGAATGCGTTTCGAGCGGCTCAGAACATCATTCCGGCTTAGGCTTTGGGCGAATATTCAGCTTAACCTTGCTACCCGACGGCAAATGTCGTGTTTGCACGGCGAGATCGGCCTTAAATCTCATACCTTCCAACGGATTACCCGCCCAGAGGTTTTCAATAGAATACTCACCGCCCATGAGAAATGGAATTTTGGGCATTAGCCTCTGCCCAGGTTTTAAGGGCCCACGCTTTTCCTGCCATTCGCGGCAAGAGACCAACCGGTTTCAACTCTATGGTGTGTCAGTATCCGCTCGGCCCACTTCTCAAGAGACTCAGCTAACCAATCAATCTTCCCGCTTTCCGCCATAAAGCGAAATACACCGTCCTTTGTTTTCGAAAAACAGAATTGATCCTGAAAAATGTCTTCAGCAAAAAAAATAGACCATCGGATAAATCCTGGTATTCTCTCCTCCACAGCGAGTCTGCATTCCAGCCCTCGAGCCCATTCTGCGCATCCTCTGTGAGAGGTAACACGTGTAGTGCTGATTCGAAAGCAAAAAGCCGTTCTTCCTTTGCAACATTTCAAACAACTCTTGGCCAAGGGGATAACTTTGTAAAATTTTGGGCAATCTAACAGGTCTTGCTGCTAATGGGTCAGAGCTGATCAAGAGAAGCTTTTCGATATAGCTCATGTTTTCATTCCTGAGATTTTGGACCTGCGCTAATTTGATTTTGGTACCGCTAGGCAAATTCGTGTTCTGTTGTCCCAGACTGCCACCTCAGCCTCTATTATCAGACGAGGGAATATTTCTCACACTGGCTCCGCTTCCTCCTTCTTTCCTTGATGCAGGAGGATACTCTTCACGATCAGTGTCAAATTGAGTTTTGCTTAAGCCGCAGGGGGTACTGTTCCGTCAGTTTTTGTAAATTGGACACTTTGGGAAAGCACGAGACAGGAGCCTCCATAGGAAGGGCTGATCTGAAACAAATGGTAGCCCTCTCGTCGTGCCTTCTCTAACAGTTGGTTTTCCCATGCTGCCGGTTGACGATCTGGTTGCAGGTCGTACAGCTCTGCGATATCTGCCAATGTAATTTCCTCAGCAGTCCCAATTGTCACTTCGAAGATGATATTACCCTCTTTAAGGCCGGTCACCTTCAGCATCAGCACACCTATCATCAGAACAGTGGCCCGTCCCCCTGTCGTTGTACTGAGGTAGACCTCCACAGTTCCTTTCTCGGGTATCCACAAACCCTCTAGAAATCCATCATGGAATTCTCCGTAATTTTCAATTACACCTCGGCTTCTGGTTCAAGGTTTTGGATCTTCAGGCCTTAACTGGCCTTCCAGGCCCGTGATCTACATGCGTTGGCGGACCGCCGCCTGATCGCCGCTCTCAATCATGCGCATGAGGATCCCCTTGTCCGTGATCGTGCCCGTAATCCAGTAACGGTGAGAAGCTATGGCCCAGACGGATACCCTATGGAAGCGCGCTCTTGCATAGCGACTGTATTCGATATTCGATTTGTCTGCAATGTGGTTAAGACTGTGCTCACTGCGTAGGTTTCCCGGCATAATAGGCTTCTTCAAAAACCCATATACAGTCTTGTTCACCTCGTTCCAAAAGCTTATAAACTGCAGCAACATCTATTCCGGGTGGAATATCAACGGCAACGAAATGATCGTCCGCATTCTCGAAGGTAGCGCCCAAAACCGAAATAGGTTCCCAATATATCTGGAAATGAGAGTCCATGATGGTTCGACCATTCTGAAGAAAAATACGATAGGTAGAATGTCCGCCTCGGGAAACCACTCTTTTGAATGTCAGCGTGTGATCGATTTCTTCAGCTTCAACTATATCTTCAGCACTGATCCCAAATAAGAAGAATGGACTGTTAGCTATTCGAAATTGCCCGAATCCGATTCTCTCAGCCCATAGACTTTCTGTTTTCCTTTCTTGCTGATCGTTGGGATCTAATTCGAACTTTATTTTAACAGTATTGATGGAATTCATTTGTTATTTGCTCCCCTCCGAATGCCCCCTTGAGCCAGTCTGCATACTCTTCGCTAGTCTTTCCTCCCTTTTGGCAATTGTGATGTGCGCACATTCCCTGTACATTCTCATTGGTTGTATCATTATTTCGTGATCGAGGAATGGCATGATCAGTATGCACAGCAGGCTGAGTACAGCCTGGGACAACACATCTTCCTCCGTTTTGCTGCAACGTCTGTTTTCGTTGGAGGGGTGTTGTTTTCTTCCCAGCGCCGGGACCACCAGCGCTTCCAGGCTTCATACCATTCTCTCCTGGGTCCGCTGGAGGGCTACTCCCGTTTCCGCTCTCACTTGAGAATGTGGCTGCAAATGCTTTGCCCAAGTTTCTGGCACCTGTGCCACCTACAGCGACACCGTGGATACCGAGAGCCACTGAACCGTAATCTACGGCAATTCCAACCGGAGCACCAGCGCCAGTTCCGATTAGAGCAGTTCCCCCAACTAAACCACCGCCGCCACCGGCGACTTCTCCGGTTCCCTGAATAACAGCCGCACCATCGCCAACCACTTGGCCCATGTGGTAAGCCAAAGTTCCCTCGTTGACTCAACCAACTCCGACGGCGTTATCAGTAACCGACGCATTTATTACGCCTACGGAAAAATCAATAACGTCACTCCAAATCGCAACAATGTCCATCAGGGTCGGTCTTCGTCGTAGGTAAATTGCGGACATAGCCGTATTGGTTGAGCGATTGCGGATCGCCCACATCAGCGTAGGGCACAGCTGCGGGAGTCGCTGACCAATCCGCACTAATGAATCTTCCAAGAATATTTCCGTAGTATCTGGCCCCAAAGTAATCCAGCCCGCTCTCTGCATCGCGTTCCTTGCCGGTGAATTTGTAATGATTGTCATTACTACTAGTGAATTGAAGCTCTCCACCCCAAGGGTAAAAGTCGGACTCGTCTTTGATATTGCCGCTGGCATCCGTTTCTACGGAAGCTGTTTTCAGATGATCAGAGAAGTAGTAGAACACGCCTGAATTTGTCTCCCGACGCGCAACTCTTTCACCGTCAAAGAACACATATTCGCTCTTGATCGCACCTGATAGATCGCTTTCCGCCACAATCCCGGGAGTCATGTACCAGTACAGAGTTCCAGTCGCGGGCGTAGCCGTGGTGGTCTTGAGCACCCGATGTCCGTCACCATCGTATGTATAGCCATAGCCGGAGAGGCTGGTTATGCGGTTCTCCCGCTCGTACGTGCAGCCTTGAGCTGATGTGACGTTATAGGACATCATGCCGGCGGCGTGATACGTGTACTCGGCACCTGGAATAGTATGAATGCAGTTGTTTCAGTCGGCGGAGATATTCAGTCATAACTGGATGTTCTCACGCGCCATTAACGGCCGTCACTCGAATGACTACGCTGTTGGACCCGGGGAGCCCTGGCACAATCGCAACGACATTGCCGAAGATCGGCTGCCAGTGAGCCGCGCCGTAGTTTCGCGCGCTATCACTGATAACAATGGTAATTCATTTCATCGTACATACAGTTGGAACTGCGGCCAATGGCGTGTTGGAGACACGACGACAAAAACGCCGGAGTTGCACTGCCAAAAAAACTCGAGGAGATGCTCGAAGCACCGGACGACGATTTGATGAGCAGTACGATGATGGGCATGGTTGGCTTCAGCAACAGGATTCCTGAAACTGCATATCAGCTAAACTGTAAGACCTCAGAAGGCATTCGAGTACGTCTGCCCCCAACGCAATAATTTCTGCTTCAGTTTTGGTGCGCAAGCTTCCAAGTAAAAAGTGGACCTAGTCTCCCCTTGAATTCTACTTATCAATGGATCCGGGAGTTCCGGGCGTTGTCAATTTGCAATTGGCTCGGAGAAAAAGCCCCAACCATCGTTGTGCCCTTCCCAACGATCTGCAACCGACTGAAGTTCGTTCTCAAAATCAGTGATTCCTTCATATGTCGGCACCATGTGTTTAACGACAATTACATTCCAAGGGAAATCTCTTTCTGGTTCAGTCTCTTCGACCGAAACCTCATAACCCAGTTCACGAAAGTGCTCTGCAAATCGCTCCGCCGAACTTCCCAACGCAAAAATGACGGTGAAATCGACATTGCGAGCTTTACTCAGATCTTTACCTTGCGCTGCTATCCGTTGAAGAACGATTCCGTTGGCGTCCTCGGGGTAAATCATAAAAATGATATTCCTTCTGTTAGTAGTTATTTCGAACCGTCCTGATCGCGATATTTCTTGCCTGGGGACTCAATCTTGTTGTGATTGGCACTGGAATCGGGTCCACCGTGCGAGTCAAGCCTGCGAGATTCATCTTTGAATGCTTCTCTATCATTACTTGCAGGCTCGAATTCATTAAAGTAGTGAGCTGAGCTCACCACCGAGGGAGCGCCGGCGCGAATCGCCATAGTAAGTTTAACTTCATGGTTCGGGGGTAGCCGATCTTAGAGATGTCTGCAGCCAGCTCAGACAAAGTGGCTTCTGGATTCAATGTACGTACCACCTCGTCGGTGAGTTCTTTATGTGCATAAATATGTTCCACAGCGGCCAATCTGACTGGCCGCTTGTAGTAGTCCTCAGCCCATCCCTGATAGCTGATCGGATTTCCATCGAGAATCGCGAGCATCCATGCCGAACCGTCCGGGTCATCTCCTGGCGGAAAGGAAATGTGTCCGGTGTGCCATTGATCGTCGGCGTAAGTTCGCCAGATACAGAACGTCGTATACTCCATCGAGAATGCTGGCTCGGTCAATTCGGATTTGAAAACGTCCGGCACGCTGTCCAGTATGCCTGGCCAACCTCTCGCCATTTCTGATTCGTGGTAAAGCCCCTTTAGGAACGCACCATGCTTTGAGAAAACGCAAAACCACTCATCGCCTTCGCCGTTACGCATTGAGGCCATTTGTTCGTCGATTGACCAGTGAGCATTATATGAATAGTATCGTTTTTCCTGATGTCTCTGAATTACGGCATCAAGCATAGCTAGCGACTGAGTTAATTTCTTCAATGACTTAATTGGCGGCAGTGCAGAGAGATCTCTAGTGGAAATCATGAGCTCACAATCCTTTCAGTGACTGTTTCCTGTCCTTACACTTATTACTTCGGAACATCCTTTTCCATTCGAGGTAGCCTCCACTTTTGGCCAGATGCATCATTAGGATTGCTTGGGTCAGCATTGCCCTTACCCCCAGGACCGTTGCAATCTCTACAGGCGTGGGCCAAGTTGCTTTCGTCGTCGGGTACCGCCTTTAGATTTGGGCTTGTAGTGATCTGTTTGACCTTCATCTCCAGCAGGTGCTCTCCCACGCGCAGTATCTTCACTAGTTGTGGTTTTCTTTCCACAATACTCGCATTTTCCACCGGCGTTGTCCTTGATTTTGTCTTTCGTTGCTTGATCAACTGACTGAGATGGCGTGCTTTTTGGTACCGCAGTTGCCGTTGCAGGTGGGTTTTGAGTGTTCACACCGGTTGTCGGCGTGCTTGGCGGCGGCTTGAGTTCTTGTGGAACCAACCTTTAATCGTGCTTGCTGCGGCGGCTCCAGCCTGTTGCAGGCTGCGTTGAGTTGATGGCATCGACTCCAGCAACATGGCCGTCGGCATCGAATTTAGTTGTCGGAACATTCCTTACATAAGTATAGAGATTGAGCGATTGCGAATCACTGAACTCCGCATAAGGGACAGCAATTGCTTTTGCTGCCCAATCAGGCGACATCCACCGTCCTGTGGCGCTCAATCCAGCCCGCTCTCGGAATCACGTTCCTTTCCGGTAAATCTATAGTGATTGTCGTTGCTATTCGTGAACTGAAGTTCCCCGCCCAGGGATAAATATCTGACTCGCATGCCCGGCGGCCTCCTGACTTGCTGCCTTGGCCGCTGCAGCACCAGCCGCACGCGCAGTGTGTTTTTGCGAGAGCCGAACCTGACAAAGAGTACTCTTGCCCCAAAATAATCCAGCCCACTCTCTGCATCCCGTTCTTTGCCCGTGAACTTATAGTGATTCGAATCGCTGGCCAGGAACTGCAGCTCGCCGCCCCAGGGTAGAAGTCGGATTCGTTTGATGTTCCCCTGAGCATCGGTCACGATGTCGGTGGTTTTCAGGTGGTCGGAGAAGTAGTAGGTGACGGCCTGCCCGGGGGATCGCCGGCGGGCTACCCGTTCGCTGTCAAAGAACACATACTCCGATTGCAGATTCCCGTTGAGATCGCTCTCGGCCACGATACCCGGCGTCATGTACCAGTAGAGCGTTCCGGTTGTGCCGTTCGACTTCTTCACCCGGTTTCCATCGGCGTCATACGTGTACGTATATCCTGCGGCCCCGGTGATGCGGGTTCGGCGTCGTAGCTGTAGTTGTTGCCGCTGGTGGCATCGCGTGTCATGTTTCCGGCGGCGTCGTAGGTGTAGTCCGGCGGCGCAGCGGTGTGGATCCAGTTATGTGCACGTCAGCAGTCAGATTCATGTTCTCCGCTGGAGTGCGATTCACATCTCAAATGGTGATCCAGAAAACAATTCGAAGCGAAAGCCATATCCAGCATTCTCTATTATGGGTTTAACTTTAGAAAGAAATGAGAACCCCTCAATATCCGGTTTGTACTTGAAGACCACATCAATTCGTGGACGGCGTCCCTTTGCCTTGGGATATTTTTCGTAAAGCTCTCCACTTTCAATAAATGCTAGATATTTATTGAGTTTGTCTTGTAGCAACTGCTGGTGCTCTCGAGTGTCATCCCAATCTAAGTGATCAGATATTGTAAGTACAACTTCATCCGTTGCATCTTCTAAGCCGATGATGTCAATTATTTTGGGATCATCTATTGCCATACTCTCCTCAATTGGGCTGCTTAAGATTGTCGGGTCTTACAACCTCAACCTTCGTTGAAGGAATTTGTGTGCCGCCAGTGAACTCACCCTTTCCTTGGCCAACTACGGTCGCACCAGTTTCTGCTATCTCCGGATGTGCTGCCGCTTGATTAGCTGTCAATGGTGCTGTAGCTGAAGATTTTGCTTCAGTCAGTGCTATATTTCCGGCTTGGTCTCTTCCCATCACATCTATTACTGTCCTAGTTCCGCTCTGGGTCTCAACCATGACATTTTGCACTGTGCTAGTCTGGACGGCTGCCTTTGTGTCGGCCACAGCGTTTTGAAATGCCTTCCCTTTGGCGATGTTCGCTGCGAGAGTCTCGGCTTTTGCAGCCTTTGACAAGCTGCTGAGTAGCTTTCCACCGGGCGCAACCGCAACCGCCGCATTAGTTGCTGCCCCTTTCTTGTCCCCTGTTTTGAGCGCATGTACTGCCGCTGCCCCCGCAATGACCCTTCCGCAGGCGGGACATGCGACTGCAAGCCCCGTCAATATGGCTCCAGAAATCGTGGCGTCAGTCGCACGACATTGGTCAGTGTTACATGGCGCCATTCTGGTGTTGCCCTTGTCATTGGTATTAGCGTTTAGTGTTTCGTGCCCGTCAGTATCAATGTTCACAGTCGGGATATTCCTGACGTACGTGTATAGATTCAGTGACTGGGGATCACCGAGCACGGCGTACGGAACCGCGGCGGGTTTTGCAGCCCAATCCGGAGTAATAAATCTTCCCAGCGCACTCCCGTAGTACCGCGCCCCAAAATAATCCAGCCCGGACTCAGAATCGCGTTCCTTGCCGGTAAATTTGTAGTGATTGTCGTTGCTATTCGTGAATTGAAGTTCCCCGCCCCAGGGATAAAAATCCGATTCGTCTTTGATATTACCGTTGGCGTCGGTTTCCACTGCAGCAGTCTTCAGATGATCGGAGAAGTAATAGAACACGCCTGAATTTGTATCCCGCCGCGCAACTCTTTCACCGTCAAAAAACACGTATTCGCTCTTGATCGCACCCGCCAAGATCACTCTCCGCCACAATGCCCGGAGTCATGTACCAGTACAGAGTTCCGGTCGCGGGCGTAGCCGTGGTGGTCTTCATCACCCGATTGCCGTCACCATCGTATGTATAACCGTACCCGGAGAGCCCGGCAATACGGTTCTCCTGATCGTAGGTGTAACCCTGGCCCGAGGTGGCGTTGTACGTCATGTTTCCGGCAGCGTCATACGTGTAATCGGCGCCTGTAATGGTGTGAATCCAGTTGTGCCCGTCAGCGGAGATATTCATGTTTTCCGCCGAGCACTTCGTGACTTTTTTCTGGGTCAGGTTTCCCCAGGCATCGTAGCGAGTAGCTGTTGCCCCAGTACTCGGTATGTCCGTCGGGCAGGTGGACGGTGCAGTCCGTACCCGCATTCTGGGCCGTGGCCAGGCGGTTCAAAGCATCATAGGTAAACGTCTGATTGCGGTTGGCGTCTTTGTAATTCGTAATGCCGTAGACGTTGCCATTGTTGCCGTTGCCAAAATGGAAATCGTAACCGATGGAAAACACTGTCTGGCTTGGGGGCCGAAGCAGACATGTTCACCGGCTGCAGGCGCTTGTTGAAGCTGAAAGTAGTTTGTAATCCCGGCGAAGCTGTTGCTCTGGCCACTTACGAAACCGGTGAGAGCATTGCTGGCATCGTAAGTCGCACCGGTCACATAATTGATGTTGTTGCCCGAATCCACAGCCGAAAGCACGCGCCCGGCGGAATCGGGAGTGTAAGTTACGACCGCTCCGCTGGGGTATGTCAGGCTCTTCAGCGATCCGTCGAGATTGTAAGCGTAGCTCATGCTCTTGCTTACACCCGCAATGGTCCGCTGCTCGCTCGACAGGCGGCCCAGCACATCGTAGCTATAGCTGGCCGAACCCGCCTGATCGGTCAGGCTGCTCAGGTGACCGATACCGTTCGTCCCTTGATCATAGACATAACTGACACCGCAGAACCAGGCGCTATCGGACAGGAGAGCGCTCCGTAGCCTTTAGCGACAATACGGTGCAGTGCGTCATAGCAGTAGCTGATGGTCTGGGTGGCCGCGCCGGTCTGGTTGGGAGCAGGCGAGGTCTTCTGGAGCATGTTGCCGTCGGCATCGTAGCTGTAGCTGATCTGGCCGGACTCGGGATTGGTGGCCGTAAGCAGGCGTGACAATGAATCGTAAGTAAAGCGGCGCACACGCCAGGGACTGCGTCGCATCGGAGCTTGCAGGCGCGCTGCATCCTGTTCCCGTGGATGCGCTGCCGTGCTGCTCGACGCACAGTCAGGTTTCCCAGAGCATCGTAGGAATATAAGAGTCCGCATGGCCACCCCGGGATCTGCCGGCGAGATATTGGTGCCTACCGACCACAGCCCCGCCGGCGGATTCACCGAACGATCATAGATCGCAAGATTGCCGTCAGTCTGCATGAGCATTTCAAAACGCCCATTGGGTGAGACCAGGCAAGAGCCCGCTCCCACTACTCCCGTCCAACCGGTACCGTTGCCGATATCACAGGCGGGATGCGCTATTGCCGTTCCGCCGAATTGGCCATTGGAGGTGCCGCTGCTCCATACCGATTTCCAGATCATCAGGCGGCTATCATCCAGTAAATCCAGGCGCTCGGCGTTGGTTCCGCTGGTGCCGCTTTGCCATAAGACCGTAGTACCGTTGGCATCATAGACAACAAAGTTTCCGTCGGTCTGGAAAATGGCGTACGCGCCGGGATGGCCCTGAGTTCCCGGCCCCCATGTGCCTACTGCACGATACCAGTCATAGATGAACAGATTTCCATCGGTGTTCATCAGCAGGAAGTACTCGCCGTGGGGAGAGGTAATGCACTTTCCAGAAGGCAGGAACTCCCCGCGCGTGAGATAAGTACCGATGCTGCAAGCTGACTGAGGATAAGACCCTGCCACGGGCGCGGTATATGTGCCCGCCATCCAGCGAAGCGTGTAGAGCACCAGATTGCCATCATCCTGCATGTAGATGCTGGGAGCGTTCAGGCCCGCGGTGCCGCTTTGCCACAGCGCATTGCCAGCCTGGTTGTACACGACCAAATTTGAGTCCGATTGCAGCGTAACGTAATTCTGGGCCTGTACCGGGTTTCCGGTTGGCTCATCCACTTCGACCAGCCGTCCCAAGGCATCGGTGCAGCTTCCGCGCTGCTTGCCGGCTTCGTCCTATCGAGATCGAACAATCAGCGGTGCCGCTGATACTGGTGACAATGTTGTAGGAAGCGGAGCTTACGCTGTTATCCTGCCTGGTGGTTCTGGTCACCCGTCCCAGCGCGTCATATTGGTTTGGCTGTTGCCATAAATCGACTCGGTGGTGGAGAAAATAAGGATTGGTGACGATGGCGGCGCGGCCAAACGCATCGTAGGTGGTGTCTACTTTAGCATCGCCTTGGGGTGTCTGATGCATTGGATCGATCCACGCCCTAAGCCATCTAAGAACGCTGAAGAATGATCGGTGAGCGTCGCCAGTGATACTCTTGGCAATATCACGTTCAGTTGCGTTCGGATAACCGAAAATGATTTGCGCCTGAGCGCCGGTATTGCTGGTATCGGGCGCAACGTCGCGGATGTCATCCGACTCATGAGGTCATAGCTATAGGCAGTGGTATGCGCCGAATCGCCTGTTGTTGCACCGCTTGCCTGGTACCCGCGTTCTATCAGTGAAGCTGGTCAGCAGGCCAGTTTGTAATCGTAAGTCCCGCTGACACACTGGCTGAGGGCATTACAAGTCTGGTTGAGTACGCTCCCGCATAGGCAGAATCGTAGCTATACGTTGTAGTGTGGGCCATCGGGTCCTTGGTCTGGTATGCCTCGCCGGTGTCATACCAGTTTGTATGGCTGGTAACAGGCGTCGAACTGGTATTGAGCCATCGACTTACAGTTGTTTGGTTCCCGCGAACTGGTGCGGCATTGGGTGCTGGCCTATGCGTCCCTTGGGGCAGTGCTCCGCTGTAAGGTTGCAGATAGGTGCTCTCGTCATAGCTGTAATCGGTTTCTGCGACCCGATTGCCGTTCCCATCTTTAACGATCACTGCCGAAGTCAAATTAAGCAGATATGCCGATAAATATCGGCTGTCGGACTGCCATTGATAACTAGTATCCGTCTCGCGCAATTGCGGGCCATGGGCTCCTGAACCCCAATCGAATTCCTTTTCGGTCGTCACCAACCCGAAACCCAATCCATCGCCTGGACCAGGATCATAACTCTTCGTCATCAGGCTGACTTTGCCGCTGGGATAAAGGGTTGTTTGAATGCTCAATGGAATGCCGACCGATTGGTTGAGATACTGGTAAGTTGTATCTACCCGCTTCAAAAGGGTCCCTGTGTCTTTGGTTCCCTGATAGCTCAGCGTAGCTGTCTCGAAAAATGCACAGGCGCCATCAAGAGCGGTAAAGGTATGTACGGTGTCATTGCCTGCGGGATCCGTAACCCAATTGGTCAGTATGTTATTGGCGGCGTTGCCCCAATGATACGTCCATTGAGCTGTATTGCCCTGCCCATCCACTATAGTTCGGCCTGAGACTGCGCGGGAAACATTGGTTATATCTGAATTCCCCCCGCAGGTAGTCAGGGCGACCGTTGTCCACGAATAACTGATCGAGCCACCCATCGGCAGGCCGACAAAACTTATGTTGCCGTAGCTATCGTAGCTGAAATTCCACTTCGTTTCATCGGGTAGCACAATGGTCGAAATCTGTTGTGCCTGGCCTCCTCCCTCTCTCGCGCCGTTATTAAATTGTGTATTAATTGCAATGTTGCTCCAGCAGACTTTTATGGCCTGTGTTGTTCCGTTTGGCCCAAGATAGTTTTGCCATTCTGCGGAAACCGAGCCCGATGCGCAGTTTCCAAGATCCGTTGCGCTTCCAGTCGCGAGAGGCAATCCCCGGCCCATAGTATCGGTCTGAGCAAAAACGTTCCCGTTGACATCTGTAATGGAGCCTGTACCGCCACTTTCATCCCATTGGTATGTGCACGTAGATCCGGCCGTGTTGTTCTCACAAACTGGTTGTCCCATGTTGCCGGAAAATCCATTGATATAAAACTGATTGCCATTGCTGTCTGTGAGAATGCCAATTTGGGGGATGTTATTCTGGGTATCCTGGATCTGAAAATGCCATCCCGTTGCATCTTTCGTTCTCATGGAGTTGCCAGCAGTCAGCAGGTGGGTAGAATGATCAGGGGTTTTTACAAAATAATCGCTGACGCCTTCACTATTGCCTGATCCGCCCGTTATCAAGATGTGGGTACGGTGCACTTCGATATTGAAATTGTTAGTAAAGGCAGGGTTGGCATCTCCAGTGGGAGTCCACTGGTACACATTTTGTGCCTGGTTAAGAATTGCTGTCCACGCTTTGGCGTTACTCAGCATGAAATACTCTACGTCTAACTTGCCACCTCGTTGCGGATAGTGGAATGGCATCGGAATGTGCAGCGTCAGATTTCCATTCATTAGGTTCGTAGTGTCGAGTTCTGTCCCTTGGTACGACCCATACGGCTTATAGCCGTTTTCCAAATTCGGCTGAATCTGGCTTTGCGCTGAAATGGCTCCAGCGACGATTATTATTGCTACAACCAGCAACCCGACTGATTTCATTCATGCCTCCGGCACAAACTATGGCCGTACTTTGAAATTTCTATATATGACTTGTCCAGCAAAGGGCCCGGTGATGCGGTTCTACGACAGCAAGGAAGATCCTGGTGCGGCTTGAAGCGAGAACTTCGGCTAGGGATCGAAGCTCTGTTGTAGGTAGAAGTTAAATAAAGCACCCGCTATAGATTGTCAAGAAAAAGTTGTAGCTCATCATCACGAACTATGAGCACTTTTCTTACCAACAGCTTTAAACATTTGTGCTGCTCGTCCTCATTCTGAGGAGATGCCATGTTTACGTCCATCTTTGTGGGTTCAAAATGCTACTTATCTTTGACACCGTTAATCAATGAAATGTCCATCTCGTTCTTCGCGCTAGGCCTTGCGCCGGATCAGCAATTGCCACTTTTTTCTCCAAAATTACATCGGCTTAATGGTTCTTTACAGAGTTGCAAAAGCGCTTCGTTATACTGAATTGCCAATCATTTACAGCCTCTTAACTCACCTTCCGTGTGGGTATTCGTCTTAGAGACAGACGGTGATTGACTGGCTACAATTTGTGACAATTCTCCCCACAAAGGAACCACCTGATGAAAAAACTTGTGACGTTGTGTGTATTGTTGGGCCTGGCGCTTGTCCCGGCGTTTTCGCAGCCGCAGGACCAGGGCGGCAGGCCGCGTATGCCTGCCGGTGAAAACGTAGTCGGTAAAGTCACGGCCGTCAACAGCGGCACGGTTACGGTTGCACCTATATCTGGCGGAGCGCCAATCACCATCAAGGTTGGCGATAACACCCGCATCTTTAAGGAACGCCAGCCGGTAAAGCTCAGCGACATAAAAGTAGATGACACGGTTTTCGCGCGTGGGCCATTGAACGGCAACTCCATGGATGCCGCCATGCTCGGCGTTGTGAATCCGGAGATGGTTCAGCGCTTACAGCAAAATGGCGGCACATTCGGCGGCGCTGGCGGCGCGCAATTCAACCGTGAAGACCTGGGCAAAAAGTTCATTGCCGGCGAAGTTAAAGCCATCAAGGAAACCAAACTGACCATTGCCCGCCCTGACAATCAGAACCAGGAGATTGAAGTTGACGAGAACACCTCGTTCAAGAAAGGTCGGGAAAGCGTGACCCTCGCGGACATAAAAGTTGGCGACTTTGTGCGCGGCGCGGGCGAAATCAAGGATGGAATCTTTGTTCCTAAGGAACTCATCGTGGGCCACCCGCGCATGATGATGGGCGGACCGAATGATCAAAAGCCGGGCGGAAATCAGAAGCCTGGAAGCACAGACCCGAAAGCGAATGGCAGCGACAAGCCTGCTGCATCACCCAACGACCCGCCCAACAACTAAGGAGAAAGAATGCGCGGCCACGGTTCGCGGCTCATCTATCTATTGTGCCTGTTCATGACAGGTCCACTTTTCGCGCAGCAGGCTGCTCCCGCCGCGCAGAGTCCCGCTCCTTCTCCCGCACAACCTGCCGCAACTCCGCCGGCTGTTTTCGGCGCCATTACTGGATCAGTGAAGTCCGGCGGCAATCCACTTCCGGGCGTGACTGTCACTGCCGCTAACACGCTCACCGGAAAAAAGTATGTGACTTCCACCGACGTTGACGGCAGCTTCAAGATCGAAGTGGGAAGCAAAGGCCGCTATGTGGTCCGGGCAGAATTCTCGGCTTTTGCTCCAGTCACACAGGAAGTGCTCATCAATGCGGAGAACCGCGCAGGCAAGGCCGATCTGACCATGGTGCTGCTGTCCCGCGCCCAGCGCGCCGACGAACAGCAACAGGCACAGACCATGCAGGGCGCAGGCGGGGCTAACCGAACAGCAGGATTGCAGCAGTTGGCGCTTTCCGCAGGCGGCATGGCAGGAATGACGGGATCCGGCGGCGGCGATATGTCTTCGGCGGCCAGCGCCGGACTTCCCAATGCAGGGCTTGCCGCTGAAGGCACAAACGAATCGGTGGCCGTCTCGGGCGCCATGGGACGCAACGAGCAGCCCATCTTCGATCCAGGTGAAATGCAGGACCGCATTGCAGACATGCGCGAACAGATGGCGCGCCAGGGCGGCGGCCAGACAACGTTTCAAACATTCAATGGCGGCGGAGGATTCGGCGGCGGTGGTCCCATGATCTTTATTATGGGCGGCGGCCCGGCGGATTTGGCGGCAGGGGCCGGGGCGGGCGCGGCGGCTTCAACATCAATAAGCCGCATGGCTCCATCTTCTATAACTTTGATGGATCGGCTCTTGACGCGCGCCCTTTCTCGCTCAACGGTGTTCCCGGCGCCAAAGCTGATTACAGCCAGCACCGCTTTGGCATCACCATGGGAGGTCCGCTGAATATCCCGCATATTTATAACGGCGGCACCAAAACCTTCATGTTCGGCAGCTACACTGGCACGCGCGGAAATAATCCGTTTGATGCTTTCTCAACCGTGCCCACGCTGGCCGAGCGCGCAGGCGATTTTTCCGGATCGGCAATTGTGCCTCGCGATCCTTCCACTGGACTTCCTTTTGCAAATGGCATCGTTCCCATCAATCCAATCGCGGCCCAGCTTCTGGCTTTTATCCCACAGCCCAACCTGCCCGGAACTCAGCGTAATTTTCATTTTGTCAGTTCCAGTCCGAGCGACACCGATACTGCTTTCGTCCGCTTCAACCATAATTTCGGAGCAGACCAGGGAATGTTTGGCATGTTCGGCCCCAGAGCAGGCGCAGCCCAACGGCGCAAACAGCAGGAAGAGCAGCAAAGCAGCAGTAAAGATAAGAGCAAAGATAAAGCTGGCAAGAGCAAATCGAAATCGCCCTGGTCGCAAAGCATTAATGGCGGGTTCAACTACAACAATATCCGCAACACCATTCTGAATCCCTTTCCCGCGCTTGGCGGCAACTTATCTACCCACAACTACAACGGCAATATTGGCTATACCCTGAGCAAAGGACTCTTTCTGAATTCGCTGCGCTTCAACTACAACAACAGCGCGGCCAGCACTCTCAACAATTTCACTAATGTAAATAACATCGAAGGGCAGCTCGGCATCAACGGAGTGTCGCAACTGCCCGCCGATTTTGGATTGCCCACCCTGAGCTTCGCCCCGGAGTTCACCAGCCTGCAAGACACTTCGCCGCAGTTCCGCACCACCCAGAACTTTGCACTGGGTGATTCCATGAGTTGGACGCATGGCAAGCATAGCTGGACATGGGGCGGCGACTACCGCCACCAGTTACTTGACATCAGCAACGCCACCAATGCCCGCGGCACTTTTCAGTTTACCGGCGGCGCAACGGGACTTCCCTTTGCCGATTTTCTGTTGGGCATTACCGAGCAGACCTCTGTGCAGTTTGGAGCAGACAACTACCACTTCCGCGCCGATTCATTCGATCTCTACGTGCAGGACAACTGGCGCGCCGGCAAAAATCTGACTTTGAATCTGGGGCTGCGCTACGAGTATGTTCCACCGTATTCTGAAGCTGACAATCGCCTGGTCAACCTCGATGTCGCTCCCGGCTTTACGGCTGTGGCCCCGGTATTGGCAGGACAGAAAGGGCCTCTCACCGGCCTGCAATATTCCAATACTCTGATCAATCCTGACCGGAACAATTTCGCGCCCAGGCTGGGTCTGGCCTGGAAGCCTCTCTCCAAAACGGTAGTGCGCGCCGGGTACGGCATCAATTACAACCTGAGTCAATACGGAACGCTGGCCACGCAGTTAGGGTTCCAGCCGCCATTCGCTGTTGCTGAAACCATTGTCGCTCCCGATCTTACGCTGGCGAATCCGTTTGCTGCTGCTTCTCGTCCGGTCACCAATAACTACGCTGTAGATCCGAATTACCGCCTTGCCTATGTTCAGAGCTGGAACCTGAATATCCAGCAGGAAGTAAGGTCAGACCTGGTAGTCAACATCGGCTACACGGGCTCGAAAGGTACGCATCTCGATATCGTGCGCGCCCCCAGCCTGGATAGCTCTTCGCTGTTAGGAACTGCGCAGCCATTCCTGTTTGAATCTTCCAACGGATCATCTATTCTGCATGCCGGAAGCATACGCGTGCGCAAACGCATGAAGCACGGGCTTTCACTGGGCGGCACTTACACTTATTCAAAGTCCATTGATAATGCTTCTTCAATCGGCGGCGGTGCGGTGGTGGTCGCGCAAAATGATCTGAACCTGGCCGCCGAGCGTGGGCTCTCGAGCTTCGATCAGCGCCATCGTCTTACCGCCGATTACTACTACGAATTACCTTTCGGCAAAGACAAAATGTTTCTCAACAACAATAGCTGGGCGGCGCGGGGCTTTGGCGGCTTCAGCCTGAGCGGCAATGTGACCCTGGCGTCAGGATTCCCTTTTTCGCCTCGAGTCTTCGGTGGCTTTTCCGATCTGGCGCGCGGCACCAACGGCTCCCTGCGGCCTGACGTTGTACCCGGTCAGCCCATTACTGTGAGCGACCCGACGATTGGAGAATTCTTCAATACAGCGGCATTCACCGCTCCGACGGGGCAGTTTGGCGATGCAGGCCGCGACATCATTATTGGGCCGGGAACATTTTCCGTGGACATGGCGGTTTCGAAAACCGTCCAGCTCAAAGAAACGCAGAACCTCGAACTGCGCCTCTCGGCTACCAACGTTTTCAATCACGTCAATTTTTCTTCCATTGACACCACTTTGGGATCGCCGACTTTCGGACAGGTGATCTCAGTGGGATCAATGCGCAAAGCCCAAATCACGGCTCGCTACAGGTTCTAAAGAGATATGGATTCGAAACCAGCATTTTCCGGCTTACAACGCGTGGTGGCGACTACTACCCTGGCCGCATTGTTGTTCTCCACCATGAACGCCCAGACTGGCGGACAGCAGCAAGGCAAAAGCAATTCCAGCCAGGGCGCTTTTACCTTGAAGGTACAAACCGAAATCGTGCTGGTGAATGTTGTTGCCCGCGATAAGCAGAACAAGCCGGTGCAGGATTTGAAGCCGGAAGACTTCACCGTATTGGAAGACGGCAAGCCGCAAAAGGTGCTCAGCTTCGACTCTGAAAATCTGGACACGACGCCCATTGCTGCTCCCTCGGTCGCCACGGGACCTTCACAGCAGACAATGAACGGCCAGCCTTCCGCTCCTCCAAACCGATTCTTACCGCCAAAGATGTTGAAAAGGAGCTCAGCAACAAACGCGTGATTGCGTTGTTTTTCGATCTGAGTTCCATGAATCCCGATGAGACGCAGCGCGCCGTAGATGCGGCGCGTAAATACGTGCAGAAGAAGATGACGCGCGTCCGACATGATCGCAATCGTCTCTCTGGCTTCATCCTTGCGGCTCGATCAGGACTTCACCAACGACCAGGCGCAACTGCTGCGGGTGCTGAACCGTTACTCCCATTCGGAAGGCCAGGGCATGGACAACGGTTCGACCGGCGATGCTGACGGTACGGAAGATAATGGCAATGCCTACACTCCCGATGAAACCGAATACAACCAGTTCAATACCGACCGCAAACTCGAGGCTTTGCAGTCGCTCTGCGACGTGCTTTCAAAATTCAACCAGAAGAAGTCGGTCATCTATTTCAGCAGCGGCGTCACCCAGACCGGCATTGAAAACCAGGCTGCATTGAGGGCCGCGGTCAACACCGCGGTGAAGGCAAACGTTGCAATCTACACCCTTGATGCGCGCGGACTGGAAGCGGAGCCAGTGGGCGGGTCAGCCACTTCGGCCAGCCTGCGCGGCACGGCCATGTATTCAGGCGCAGGTGTCCAAAGCCAGTTAGACCAGAATTTTGCCAGCCAGGAAACGCTCACCACTCTCGCCGCCGACACGGGCGGCAAAGCCTTTCTGGACACCAATGATCTAGGACAGGTTTTTGATCGCGTGCAGAAAGACACCTCTGTCTATTATGTGCTTGGTTACAAGAGCAGCAATCCATTGCGCGATGGGCATTACCGCAAAATCCAGGTAAAGGTAAACCGTTCCGGCCTCAATCTTGAATTCCGCAAAGGCTATTACGCTCCCAAAGATTTCAAGCATTTCAATTCCGACGACCGGGAGCGCCAGCTAACCGAGGAACTGGGCTCGGAACTTTCGAATACCGATGTTGCGGTGTATATGGCTGCCGCGTACTTCCGCATGAACGAAAACCGCTTCTACATTCCCGTCTCACTGGTAGTGCCGGGATCGCAAATTCCTTTCACCAAAGGCGGCGATAAAGATAAAGCCACTCTCGACGTCATCGGCGAGGTGCTGGACGAACTCAAGCGGCCCGTAGGCAGCGTGAGAGAAACGGTAAAGCTGGCAGTGGATGCGGCGCAGGAAGTACAACGCAAGAACGTGCAGTACACCACCGGATTCCTGCTCGGTCCCGGCAAGTATCACTTCAAGTTTGTGGTCCGTGAAAATGAGAGCGGCAAAATCGGATCATTTGAAACCGACTTTACCGTGCCCGACATCAAGAAGACGCCGCTCAAGATGAGTTCTGTGGTGCTGGCCAGCCAGCGGAAAGAGAATACGAAAAAAGGCCAGAACCCTCTGGTGCGTGACGGCAGCGAACTCATTCCAAACATTGCTCACGTATTCACCCCCGAACAGCATTTATATCTGCTGTACGAGGTGTACGAACCTTCCAAAGACAAAGCTCCCGTTGCGACGTCCGGCCCTGACGGAAAAGAGAAAGCGGCTGCAATCAAAAACCCCATTCACCTGCTGACCAGCATTCAATTTTTCAATGGCAAGATCAAGATGTTTGAGACTCCGCTGGTGGAAGCGCGCCAACTGAACGCTCCGGAACGCAAGGCGGCGGTGTTTCAATTCGATGTGCCGCTGGCCCAGCTTAAACCGGGGATCTACACCTGCCAGGTGAACGTAATTGATGATGCAGGAGGAACTTTTTCTTTTCCCCGCCTGCCGATTCTGGTGCGCGAGAAGCCGGCCGCTCCGCCTGTTACGAGTGCGGGCGCCTCGTCGAGTGAAGAAAACAATTTTCTGCACCATCTCTGACTTTGTTCAACAAACAGTCGGCATAGCGAAGGAGAGTAACCTTGTCCTCGCCATTGTCATGAGGATGAAATCTTCCTTATGCCCGGAGAAAGCTGAGACAATCTCAGCAACCGGCACAGCTTCATTCCAATCTTAGCTGCGCCTCGTCCCCAGAACGGTTTCGAGATTCTGCTGTTGTCGCCCGAACAGAGCAAACCCTCAGTCCTGCAGGCCATCTAAAGTTGAGAGGTGCATCATGCTCCGCTTTCAGTGCGAGAGTTGCAGGCGCTTAAAGGAAGATGGTGAAGTCTGGATTCTTGGCTTTGCCGCACAGAATATCGGCCTGACTGCGGCGCGCCGCGAAATTTCGATTGCGGACTCCTGGGACCGCATGCGCTCTGTGGAACCCCTGGCAGTCCATTTCTGTTCGGAGGAATGTCAGGCCGGATATATGAATGCCTTGTTCGGCAAATCACCCGACACGCTCCAGGGCGCGAGCACAACCACGAAGCGGCGTATCAGGCGCGTCGTCCCCGGCGCTGTAGTTGAAACCGTAGTAGCAGAAAAAAATCAACCCAAAAAGCGGCGCACTGTCGCCCGTCGTAAGATCGCTTGATTCAACTCCGTAGCGATGAGGCTGGACTCAACATAGCTTTGATCCCGCTTGCGAACGTTTTTCTTGCATAGTTCAGGGGCAAAACGATCAAAACACTTCCCGGCCACGCGCTGCTGATTTCGAGTGCAGCGAAAAGCGAAGCTCCGCCATGGCGTTATTCAGAATGCGGCTGCTCACATATTCACCCACGGCAGGCCCATGCTTGAATCCGTGTCCGGAGCCACCGCCCACAATCCATACATTTTTCATTTCAGGGTGCTGGTCAATCAGGAAATCTCCGTTCGAAGTGTTCTCATATTGACAGACACGCGTCTCCAGAAAAGGAGCGTCTCTTAATTGTGGAATGTGTTCGTTCACGTAAGATCGTACCCGCTCGGCTGACTCCCTGGTCACCTGCCGCAGTGCTGTATCAGGATCTATCTCTTCACCGTGGCGGTCGAGCGCGATCTTCAGGCCGCGGTTCTCAATGTCAGGAAGCGCATAGGGCCGGTCAGGATGGTTGTGGTGCAGCCATGCCGGTATCTGCCCTGTTTGAAAATTCGAAATGCCGGCCGGAATGCCTAAGAAGAATACCTCCTGGCGCGTAGGACGGATCATTCCCGCCAGCAATTCAGGAAACAGCCTGGGCAGCCAGGAACCACAGGCAAAGATAAACTGTCCGCCGGAAAGCGCCTCTCCGGTATTGAGTTGAATACTGGAAAGCTGCTTTTGATTCGGCGGTAGTGATGCCGCAGCCAGTCTGTAATCCACTCCGTTTTCAACAGCGTGGTTCACCAGCGCCTGCACCGCACGGCGCGCCATGAGTGCGCCACTCTCGGGTTCAAACACGCCTGCTGTAGCTTCATCCAGCACAAGTTGCGGCCACCGCCTGCGTATGGCTTCTGCCGGCAGCGTTTCCGAAACAACATTGCACTTACGCAGAGTGGCATCGAGTTGTTGCAGATAAGAATCCTCTCGATCACTGAGCCACATTACGCCGGTCTTTTCGAACAATACGGTCCGGGTACGTTTGGATAGCTCCAGCCATTGCGGCAAGGAACTCATTGCCCAGCGGGTATAGATTTCATCCGGTCCGTATCCCATGCGGATGAGTCGGGTCTCACCGCCGGAACTGGAACGGCTGTTGCCCGGGCCGTAGGCGTCCACTATCGCAACACTTGCGCCACTTTGCCGAAGATGCCACGCGGTCCACGCGCCGAAGACTCCTGCGCCGACCACCACAAAATCATAAGAACTTTTCATATTTCGAAATCTCGATCTTTGTATCAGCTTTGATCGCCATGATCAGCGGTGAGTCGTTCTTCATGGCTTTTCCAGATGAGTTGCGCCGTCACCAGATCTTCCAGGGCGCAGCCCACGCTCTTGAACAGAGTAATCTCCTCATCAGAATTGCGGCCCTGCTTTTTTCCGCTGGCAATTTCATGCAGGTCGGCCACAATGCTGCTGCGCTCGATGGTTCCTTGATTCAGCGGAATGAGCAGATCTCCGGCTTCTGCCAGAGCGCCGGCAAAGGTGTCTACGACAATGCGGCAGCGGCGCACGGTTTCATCATCTACTTCGCGCGTGTGCGGCTGAAAAGCACCCACCAGGTTCAGGTGCGTGCCCGGCCTGAGCCAGCGGCCATCAAAGAGTGGCTTGCTGGCAGTAGTACAAGTGCAGATCACATCGGCCTCACGGACGCAACCCTCAGCATCCGTGAGCATGATTTCTATCCCGTGTTCCTGCTTCATTCTGACGCGAAAGGTTTGCAGATCAGAGCGCCCCGAGCCACAAACCAGAATCTGCTGAAAGTTGCGCACATGGCGCAGCAAGGCGAGATGCGCGACTGCCTGCCGTCCGCTGCCGAAGATGGCCAGTGTTGAGGCATTCTTGCGCGCCAGCAAATCGGTGGCTACCGCTGAAGTGGCTGCGGTGCGTATATCAGTCAGGTAGTTCGCATCCATTCCCGCCAGAATCGTTCCGCTGACCGGATCGAACAAGGAATAGGTGGCATTCACGCCCGACTGCTCGCTCACGGTGACCGTCTTTACACCGGCAGCATTCAGCGAACTGTCATAACAAGGCATTAACAGCAGCACGCTGCCGGAAAGCTGCATTTGCGTGCGGACCGGCATCTGCAATGTATTGTGAAAATCACGCGCGAACGTATCTCGAATGGCGCCGATAACGGCAACAGGCTGGAGTATTCGCCGCACTTCGCTCTCTGAAAAGTAATGCATCGAGATATAGCAAGCATTCTCTCAGAAATACGGGCTCATGGCGTTGTCGCCTTATTACTTATGAAATAAAGAAGAATGGCGTGTTGCGAGGTTTACGGAATGCAGTATTACTGCCCGGCTTCAGCCGCGCTACAGCTTTTCACAATCATTCGCTTCACATCCAGGGGCAGTTCCAGGAATTCCAGTCCGTAGCGGAAGCCTTCATTGCTGCGAACGACTGCCTTGACCTTCACTTCGTTGGTGGAATAAGGAAAGGTCAACTCCAGCCCAACAGCAGAGCCCACGGGAATGGATGCTGGAATATAAGCCCCGAGGCCTCCGTGGCTCATAGTGTTACCGCGCCCGAAAAGAGAGTCTGTGGTGCCGTCTGCCATCTGTGCTGTGATTTTTAAGCGGATATCAATCTTGTGCCGATTCCAGCGGCGAGCGCTGGCCGGATCAGAATCCGTTGTGAGGTCCTCTGTTCTCGTTTCATCCATGGATCAATCGGCCCTTGCCGGAATCGGATTCCTTACCGTAACGTGATTCAGTTCGAAAAGCAGCGCCCGATGAAAGTAGCGTTGCGCCTTTACCATACATCAATATTGGCATATTTCGACGGACGAATGGCCTACTCCATGCACCAAAGACCACTCGCCCTTGCGAACTTCCGGCTCAGGGCGAATCGAGATCAGATTCTATCTGTTGCGCAACTATCTTGTGGCTTTAAGGCTTGAACTCGCAGCTTACAGTCACGGTGCTCTTGTGGGGCGCGGGCTCGTATTCCCATTTCATCACCGCAGCCGTAAAGGCATTCACAAGCACCGGGTTTCCCCCCAGCACCTTGACTTCCTTGACCTTGCCTTCCGGAGACACCAACAGTTGCAGCCGCACTGTGCCGCTTATGTTCACCCGGCGCGCCAGCTCCGGATATTCGGCAGGTACGGCTTTCTTGACTTTGCGGGCTTCGTCAGAGGCGGTGGTTTGAATTTGCGCCTGGGCAAACGAGCGGGCTGGAAAAAGCGCTACGTCAGCCAGCAGCAGGCACAAGATGGTCACAATGCAAAAAGCAGGCTTGCGCAAAACGCAAACCGATGGGGTAATCACTGGCTCCTCCATTACTAACTGAGTAAGTTGCGAACCGGGCAACCGCTCAGTTCAGTCAAGTTGGCGGGGCAAACGCCAAACTGCTGATACAACTCGGTGAGCCAAGATAATCAGAAGACTATAGAGATTTCAAAGTACGAAGGTAACATTCTGAATAGGAACAATTTTTTCAGAGGAAAAAAGTCGCTAATTCAAGATTGCTGCTCTCATGCAACATCCGGCATATGAAGAAAAGCATTACGGAGTAATGGCGATGACCCTGAGCGGGCTGCCTGATCCGTTCACGATCTTCAGGGGCGCTGCAATGACCACTGCGCCGGTCGCAGGAAGCTGGTCGAGATTGCACAATCCTGCCAGTCCGAATTTTCCGCTGCCGTGCATCACATAGTGATTTGGAAAAGGCGGATCAAACGTAGCGGCCCGCCCGGCGTCAGTGCCAACGGTTTCCACTCCAACACCCAGCACGTCACGATCATGCGCCAGAAACTCCGAGCACTCTTTCACGAACCCTGGTGTGTGGGGTCCATCTTCGCGCGCATTGATGTACTCGGCGGCATCTTTGCGGGTAGACCATCCCGTGCGCAGCAGCACCCAGGCTGAAGCTGGAATCTGCCCATGAGTCGCTTCCCACTGCTTTACCCTGGCTACAGTGAGCAGGAAGTCGGGATCTTTCTTCACGTCATCAGTTACGTCAATCACGCAGGCCGGGCCGACAAACTTCTTGGGATTAATCTGGTCTACCGTGCTTTCAGGAAGGTCTTTCCCGCTGATCCAGTGGATAGGAGCATCGAAATGCGTGCCGGTATGCTCTCCGGTTTCAAATCCGTTCCAGTACCATGCCGGTCCGCGCTCATCGTAATGGGAAAGCTCCCAGATGCGAAATGCTGGAGTGTTGTTCCACTGGGCCGGCAAGGGAAGCAGCGGCGTTTCCGGGCTGAGCGGCAACGTGAGGTCTACAATCCGCAGCTTGCCGTTATTCAATTGAGCAACCAGTTCTGCCAGAACGTTCGCCAACCAGCACCTCCTCGGTCTCAACCGCCAATCTTCTTCTCTTGTTTTCTCTTTTCTATATGCTTGCGAAATTCAAAGCGGTTCTCAAGCATGGAAAGCTCGGTCACATATCCTTTTGGCCCTACAGCTTCAACCTTGGCCACAATGCAGCTCAGATCCTGACCACTGACCGCCGTACCAAAAGCGGCCTTAAAGTCCTCGACAGTGCGCACAGTTGCCGCATCAGGATAGCCGGAGGCCTTCGCAATCGCAGCTAAATCGCTCCCCGTAGCGGTAGCCGTTGGAAAACCGCCTACAGAGAGCAGGCTTTCGTTGTCAAAGATTACATGCACCAGGTTCGCCGGACGATAACGGGCAACCGTAGTGAGGCCGCCAAGGTTCATGAGTATGGAGCCATCTCCATCGAAAACCACCACCCGCTGCTGCGGCAAGCAAAGCGCCAGCCCCAAACCAGTGGACGAGGCTAACCCCATCGCATGTTGCAGGTAGAAGAAATTAGGCCGGTGTCCCAGTGACTGGAGTTCAGCAGCAACGGCGCCCATGATGGTCACTACCAGGCAGTCGTCAAGCTGATCGTAGATTGCGCGCATGCATTCCAGCCTCTGCATGGCCGTTATTCCTCCCACATCAATTCGCGGGTGAGCAGCAGCGCCACCGGATGCAGGCTGCTGTAGGCCAATGCCTGCGCGTCGGCAATACGGCGTTCTACCGTTCGAGGATCGGTGAGGCAGTCATAGCGGATGCCCAGCGCACGCAGCAGCGGCTCAGTCACACCGCCGCCCTGGGTCTGCCACGGATCGCGTTCGCCGAAATGCCCCCGATGGCTGATGAGCATAAGCAAGGGAATACGGTAGAGCTGCGCAAAAGAAACAATGCCGTTGATGCTGGCCAGAAAGCCGTGGTTCTGCATCAGCATGGCGGACTTCACTCCGGCAAAATGCGCTCCCGCGGAAATGCCCACGGCTTCTTCTTCCTTGGCGAGCCGTACCAGAATCATTTCCTCATCCTCTTCTGCCATGCGAATCAGGTGCAGCAGCCAGGTCTCCGGCAGCGCCGAGACCAGCCCAATACCTGCTTTCTTGAGCGCATCGTAAATGACTCGTGAATTGGCTGTAGAAACTGGCAGGACTTCTCCTTCCGTACATTACTGCGAAGCGGTCATATTACAGGGAATGCGATAAATTTTGTAGTTGCGCCGCAGCAAGGCACTGCCACTCTGCATCACCTGGCCTTCCATATACACTAGACAGTCCTCATGACGGTACTCGTCTTCACATTGCTGATCTGTGCCGGTTCGGCAATCGCCGGGTTTCTCGGCGCGCTCACCGGGTTAGGCGGCGGCGTAGTCATCGTTCCCATGCTCACTCTGATGTTTGGAGTGGATATCCGCTACGCCATCGGCGCATCTCTGGTCTCAGTGATCGCCACATCTTCAGGAGCGGCCGCAGCCTACGTGCGCGAAGGTTACACCAACATCCGCATCGGCATGTTTCTCGAAATCGCCACCACATTCGGCGCTCTGCTGGGAGCATTTCTCGTGTCCCGAATACCCACTGCGGCGGTCGGCGTGATATTCGGACTCATGCTGATTTATTCCGCTTACCACGCCTCCAGAGGGCATGCCGAGATAACCGGCAACGATCCTCCCGATCCACTGAGTGAGAAGCTGAAGTTGAATGGCAGCTATCCCACAGCGCAGGGTCTGCAAAGCTACCAGGTACATCGCATACCGGCAGGGTTCGCGCTGATGTTTGGCGCAGGGACTTTGTCAGGGCTGTTAGGCATCGGCTCCGGAGCGATGAAAGTGCTGGCCATGGACCAGATCATGAAGATTCCTTTTAAGGTTTCCACCACCACCAGTAATTTCATGATTGGAGTTACGGCCGCAGCCAGCGCGGGAATTTACCTGAAGCGCGGCTTTATCGAACCTGGACTCGCTATGCCGGTAATGCTGGGCGTGCTGGCCGGCTCAATGCTCGGAGCTAAAGTACTGGTGCGGGCTAAAACCAAAGTGCTGCGTTTGGTCTTCGGGTTGGTGATAGTGGCTCTCGGGATAGAGATGATCTTGAATTCGCTGAAAGGACACATCTGATATGCCGCAATCCACCGCGATCAATGACCGCAATCTTGAGCAAATCATCGGAAACTTATTGCGGATTGGCGTACTCACGGCGGCTGCGGTTGTGCTGCTTGGCGGCATCTTCTATCTGAAGGAACATGGTGGCGGTCATCCTGATTACCACAGCTTTCACGGCGAATCATTGGAACTGCGCAGTGTCTCCGCGATTCTCAAAGATTTCGGTTCCCTGAAGAGTCCGGCCATCATTCAGTTCGGCCTGTTGCTGCTGGTGCTTACACCCATAGCAAGAGTTGTGTTCTCTGCGGTGGGCTTTATCCTGGAACGCGATCACTTGTATCTCGCGCTCACTTTAGTTGTTTTGCTGGTCTTGCTTTACAGCCTGTTCAGGCTTCAATAATGCAATCTGCATTCACGAATGCGACGATATGCAATGTGGTGGTAATAGGTGAGGTTCTCTTCGACATCATCCACGGTATACGCCATTTGGGAGGCGCCCCGTTTAACTGCGCGGCACACCTCACGAAGCTTGGACATCACCCTCATTTTGTCAGCGCCGTGTTCGACGACACCAATGGCCGTGATGCCCTACGGGCAATGGACAAGCTTGGAATGGCGACTCGTTACGTGCGTAAAATCGAAGGGTTCGGAAATCCTGACGCGTATCCTACCGGCACGGTAAGCGTAACGCTCGATGCCAGCGGCCAGCCCAGCTATGTGGTCCATCGTCTTGCGGCCTATGACTTTCCCGCTATCGCAGAAGAAGATTTTACTGAACTGGTAAAACAGAAACCGGAGTACATCTACTTCGGCACCTTGCAACATATGAGCGCCACGGCGCGCGCGCTTACCTCAAAGATACTCGATGCGGTGCCGCGCGCACATCGCTTTTATGATGTGAACCTGCGTAACGAGTGCTATACCCCCGAACTGGTGCGCGATCTCCTCTCCCGTTCCGATATTGTCAAGCTGAACGAAGACGAAGCCGCCGAGGTGCAAAGCATGTTGGGGGAACCTGAATCGTCTGTGGAGGCATTTTGCCATGCCTTCACACACAGATTTGGATGGCAGGCGGTGTGCGTGACGCTTGGCTCGAAAGGCTGCGCACTCTTGACCGCAGGCGAATACGTAGAAGCGCCTGGCTATCCGATCAAAGTTGCAGACACTGTGGGCGCGGGCGACGCTTTTTCTGCTGCGTTGCTGCACGGAATCGCTCTTGGAATGCCTTCCAGCGCCATCGCCGATTTTGCCAACCGTGTGGGTGCGCTGGTAGCCAGCCGTTCCGGCGCTGTTCCAGAGTGGACCATCGAAGACGCTCTGCGGTTATCGCGATGAGATTCCGGCGATTGGCGTAAACTGGATTTCCATGGCAGATAAGATCGTCTTTCTCTTTGATGTTGACAACACTCTGCTCGACAACGACCGGGTTACCGCCGACCTAAAGCGTTACCTGGAACAGCATGTCGGCAACGAGCGGCAGCAGCGTTACTGGGAATTCTTCGAACAATTGCGTACCGAGCTTGGGTACGCCGACTATCTGGGCGCTTTGCAGCGTTACCGCATGGAATATCCGCGAGACCCCAGCTTGCTCACAGTGTCCCATTTCATGGTGAATTATCCGTTCGCCACCCGGCTGTACCCCGATTCCCTGGACGCGGTGGAGCATGTAAAGCAATGGGGCAAAGCGGTGATTTTGTCCGATGGTGACGTGGTATTTCAGCCGCTCAAGGTAGAGCGTTCTGGAATCAAAGACACGGTAGAGAACCACGTGCTCATTTACATCCACAAAGAACGCGAACTAGAGGACGTAGAAAAACGCTACCCCGCCGAGCACTACGTTCTGATAGACGACAAGCTGCGTATCCTGAACACAGTCAAACAAATCTGGGGAGAAAAAGTGACCACCGTTTTTCCCCGCCAGGGCCATTATGCGCACGATCCTCAAGTACTCAGCAGCCTGCCGCCAGCCGATCTGAGCATTGACCGAATCGGCGATCTGCTGCGCTATGATCTCGCCTCTTTCCTGAAGGCCCAACCAGCAACGGCACAAAAATAGCCAGCTCTAACGGTTTACTCTTTTCGGTGGGGATGCTACTCAAACTGTTTACGAAACTCCGCGAACTGCTGCTTGATCTCGGCAACTTCTTTGCGCAGGCTTTCAATCTCTGATTCCATTTGCTCGATGCGCATGCGATCGGCGGAAACGGGCGTCGCATGGGTCTCCGGCGGAGCTTCCCATGCTTCCACGTCACCCGCCAGCAGGTGGGCGTAACGCGCCTCTTTGGTGCCTGCCTGTCGCGGAAGAACTTTCACCAGCGGCGGTTCGCGCTTCATGAGCTGCTGTAACGCGGATTGCACCTCGTCAAGATCGGCGAAGGCGTACATTCTTTCGGCACGGCCGCGCAGCTCACCCGGAGTCTGTGGCCCGCGCAGCAGCAGCACACAGAGAATTGCGGTTTCGCGGCGATTGAAGTTGAAAACTTCCTGAAGGCGATGCTCGTATTTGGTTACCCTGCTGTCAGCGCCGCCGGCAGGCCCGGCCAGTCGCTTATCTCCCAGCCCATGCAGCGCCTGGCGCACAGAATCTTCATCGAGACTCATAACCGGATCGCGATTGTTCTTCTGGTTGCAGGCATTGACCAATGCGTTTAATGACAGCGGATAATAGTCCGGCGTGGTGATGTCTTTTTCCACCAGAGCGCCGAGCACGCGAACTTCAATTTCAGTCAGGATCATGTTCACAGAGTATTTTAGCGGCAACCGGCTGATTTCCTCAGAGCCAGAGAACCGGGCAATTCTCCTTTGCAGCAGGCAATGAATCAGGCACAATCTAAAGTAACGATCTCCGAATCCATGACCTGCAATCTGAGGAGGGCCGATTGAAGACAGTATTCGTGGTGGGCGCCGGCCCCGCCGGCATGTTTGCCGCGCAGAAAATCGCCTTGGCAGGACATCAGGTAATCATCTTTAACCGCGACATCAAGCCCGGCGGACTGGCCGAATATGGCATCTATCCCACCAAAGACAAAATGAAGGTCGGGCTGCGCAAGCAGTTCGCCAAGGTATTGGCCCTGCCCAATGTACATTACCTGGGCCACGTTTCCATCGGCGGCGGCTCGGCGCTGACCATTGCTGAGTTGCAGCAATTTTCACCGGCGGCCCTGGTCTTTGCTGTTGGCGCTCAGGGCGCCAAGCAACTCGGCCTGCCGGGAAGCGAGTCGCGCGGCGTCTATTCGGCCAAAGATTTCGTTTATTACTACAATCTGCTGCCTCCTTTTGCCTCTCAGGATTTTTCTACCGGAAGGCGCGTGGCTATCGTGGGCATGGGCAATGTGGCCGTAGATATTGCCCGCTGGCTGCTCGTGGATGACCCGCAAAAGAAAGTGGAAGATGTAATCATTGTGGCGCGTCGCGGACCTTTCGAGGCCAAGTTCGATAAAAAAGAATTCAAGGACATCGAGATGTACCTCGACCGCGAGGCTTTTGCGCAGGAACTCCAGCGAATCGGCCCGCAGCTTGCAGCCGTAGGTCAGGATCCGGCAACCCTGGCGGATGCCACATTCCCTGTACTGGCAAAGCCGGCTACCGCTCCGACTCGCGCCCGTTTGCTCTTCCGCTTTCTAAGCTCTCCGCACTCGATTCATTCAGGCCCAGATGGCCGCATCAGCCGCCTGACAGTGACCGAAAATATTCTGGTGGAACGCGACGGTGATGTAGCCGCCAAAGCAACATCCAACACCGCGGAGTTGGATGTAGATACCATGATCTTCGCCATCGGAGACGTGGCCGATCCCTCGTTGGGACTTCCCTATGCATCATCGGGATACGTGACAAATGCTGATCCAGCCGATCCGAAGCGCGCAGCCTATGAAGTCTTTGATCCGCAACGCACCGCTGTTCTGGATGGAAGCTACGTCGTGGGCTGGGCCCGCAAAGCCAGCGAAGGACTGGTCGGCATTGCGCGGCATGATGGAGAGCAGGGCGCAGCGCACATACTGAAATATCTTGAGAACGCTCCAGAGACCAGTACCGCATCGTTCGAGCAGATTCTGAGCAGCCTGAAAATAAAGGCTTGTCTGTAGTGCTCAAGTCCGATCTGGAATATCTGGCCCGCGCCGAAGAACTGCGCGCGCGGCAGAGCGGCCAAACCTGGTTTAAATTCAGCGACGATGCCGCCATGCTTGCAGCCATTGAAGAACAAAAGAAATTATCAGAGAGCGTCAGCGGCCAGAGTGTCGGCTGAGCAGTTCATAGCGGATCAAACCTTGTAGTAATCGCGATACCAGTCCACAAAGCGGCCTACGCCTTCTTCAATCGAAGTTTGCGGGCGATAGCCGATCGCCGCTGCCAGCTTATCGATATCGGCGTATGTTACCGGCACATCGCCGGGCTGCATCGGCAGCCATTTCATCACCGCTTTGCGGCCAATCTTCTGCTCCAAAACCTGAATCAGCCTGAGAAGTTCGACTGGCTGGTGATTGCCAATGTTGTAAATCTGATATGGCGCACCCTGATCGTCCGGAGAAGCAGGCTTATCCATGGTCCGGACTACCCCTTCTACTACATCGTCCACGTAAGTGAAATCACGCTGCATCTGTCCCTGGTTGTACACATCGATGGGCGTGCCTGCAAGGATAGCTTTGCAGAATTTGAACAGCGCCATGTCGGGCCTTCCCCATGGGCCGTAGACCGTAAAGAATCTCAGGCCGGTTACCGGCAAGCGGTAAAGATGCGCATACACATGGGCAATCAACTCATCGCTCTTCTTGGTCGCCGCATAGAGGCTGATGGGATGGTCAACGTTGTCGCTCTCGGCAAACGGAATCTTCGTGTTAGCTCCATAGACCGAACTCGACGAAGCGAAGACAAAGTGCGGCGTCATTTTCTTGCGCGCCTCTTCCATCAGGTTCACAAAACCCACGACATTGCTCTGGACATAAACATGCGGCTGCTCCAGCGAATACCGCACCCCGGCCTGCGCCGCCAGATGAACAATAGGGCCAAAGTCCTGCTGATGGAACACTTCTTCCATCTGTTCGCGATTGGAAATGTCAGCCTGAATGAATTGGAATTGAGGGTAGCGCTTCAGCAGCCTAAGACGGGCCTCTTTGAGTCCTTCATTATAGAAAGCATTCAGATTGTCCAGCCCCAGCACTGCATAGCCGGTCTCGAGAAGCCGCTGGCTGACGTGAAATCCAATGAATCCCGCGCAGCCGGTGACCAGCACTCTCTTCATCCCTGAACGGCCCCCTGTGAAAGTTATCTCGTAGCAATATTAGCAGGAGCATATATTTTTACAGGATCCAACAATTACGGCGGGTTATTTGAATCCAACTCTTGTCCACTACCAAATAAAGTGCTCCGCTCCACCAGTACATGAGAGTACATACAAGTCGCATTAAAAATTTTGGATTGGAGTGAAATGAACAGAATATTACGGCACGTGAAGGGGAACAATTCTATTATACGTTTTTATTGGTTACGGGGTTAATCCGATGGATTATGTAATCACTACTCGACTAGAAGAAAATGGCCAATATGGCGATAAGCCAGGCGCAAGTTGTTTCTTGATGGTGCCGGATCAGGCAAGCGGAATTGCCCCTCAACAAAGTGTAAGCCGGGACGAATGGGTCAGGAACATAGTCTCAGCAGCCAATGTTAAGGTGGACGCTACCGGAGAGGCTCGTGGAGATGTTCTAGTGTTTGTTCACGGGTACAACAATGAGCCTCCCACGGTACTTATGCGGCACCGTAAGTTGCAAGCAGACCTTCCGACCTTTGGTTTTAACGGCGCAATCGTCAGCTTTGACTGGCCCAGCGGGGATAAAGCACTAGCATACTTGCGAGACCGGCACAATGCCAAGCTGACGGCTTTTCAGCTCGTAAGCGACTGCATAGAGTTGTTTGCACGAATGCAATCAACAGCAAAATGCGAGCTGAATGTGCATGTTCTCGCTCACTCGACCGGAGCGTATGTGATCCGCGAAGCTTTTGACGATGCGGATGAACACCGCGGAATCAGTACGATCAATTGGACGCTGAGCCAACTAGTGTTCATAGCTGGAGATGTCAGCGCGGCTTCCATGACAAATGGAAACGCGGACAGTGAATCTGTTTATGCCCATTGCATCCGACTCACCAACTATTCAAATCCGTTTGATGAAGTACTCCAAATCTCAAATGTAAAACGGGCTGGTTTGGAGCCGAGAGTCGGAAGGATCGGATTACCATCGAATGTCCCAGCAAAAGCGGTGAATATCAATTGTGGCGAATACTACCAATCAATGATCCAACACCGCGATCCTGGGACGATTATCGGCAGTAAATCGCATTCATGGCATATTGGTGATCCTGTATTTACAAAGGATCTTGCTGAAACGCTCAAGGGGGATCTAGATCGACATGCGATCGATACAAGACAACAGCTAGCGACAGGACAATTTAAGCTCGTGATACCTCAAGTTTCGGTTAAATCCGCCCCTACGGCGCCAATCCTGGTACAAGAAAAGTAGAACCAAGTACACTGACGGTTAAGAAATTAGGGTAGCATTCAATCACATCGCGCTTGCTGTCCCACAGCAACAAGCACACGAAGACTGTGCTCAAGCTGCTGATGGAAACTGTTTGAGACTTCGACCATATTGGGACCAGCGACTGATCTTGATTTCGAGCAATCACTCCTGCAGTACTCAAAGAATATGGATCCCCCTACACGCTCCCTGGGGCCGGGGGATTGATACCCAAGTTTGAAGCGGTGTTCACCCTGCAGGGCTGCGGCCTCACGGCTACTTTACTTATGCCGGGTTCGTTGAGCTTCCACTTGCTCGGCACTATGCGGCTCTCTAACCTTGATCTCTCAATGTGCCACTCCTGTTGGAATCCATGACGAATTATTCCGGCAAAGTCTAAACCTCAAACCGCCAAGGCTGTGGTATACTGTTTCTGCGCTGGTTATTAAGCGGAACATCAGTCTTTAAGTCATTTAGTGCCTTCCTGACTTCTCCTCCCTGAAAAATCAGCAATCTAAATCAAAAAGAGAGTACGTGTATCAATATGGAACAAGGAAAAGTTAAGTGGTTCAATGACGCAAAAGGTTTTGGATTTATCGCTCGCGAAAACGGCGAAGATGTTTTCGTGCATTTCAGCGCGATCCAGTCCAATGGTTTCCGCAGCTTGCAGGAAAACCAGGCAGTAAGTTTTACCGTCACCAAGGGGCCCAAAGGCCTGCAGGCGGAAAACGTCCAGGTTCTGTAATCCGCAGAATATTCCAAAAGGGACAGCGTATGCGCTGTCCCTTTGCATTTGTGCCTCGTTACTCTCCCAGGAACTCGCTCTGCATCCTTCCTCTTTTTTAAGCACCGTTAGGCGAACTTTCAACCAACCGCAAAGATCGCTCCCGCAACTACATAGTGTATGAACCCCTCACTCTGGAAGTCCGCATTCAAAGTCGCTGCCGCCACGGCTGTGTATGCCGGCGTACACAGCCTGCTGGCAAGCAGCAAAGCCAAGACCGTCACCGACCGGCTCGTAGGCCCTCGACGTCGGGCTGCATTCTACCGGCCGTTCTATATTGCACAATCACTGCTGACATTCGCGGGCCTGTACGCGTATTCACGCACTCTTCCCGATAAGACCCTGTACCATGTTCGCGGCCCGGCCGCTCGCCTCATGAACGCCGGACAGCTTGCCGCCCTCTGCTATGCGATTTGGGCAGCACGGGAAGTTGGAACCAACGACATTCTGGGTATTCGCGAAGTGCAGGACTTCGCTCATCGTAAGCCTCACATCCATCCAGAGCCTGAAGCACAAGGGCCTTCACCCGAATCTGCAAACGAGATGCGCGTTACCGGCCCGTTCCGCTCCAGCCGCCATCCGCTCAACTTCGCGCCGCTTCCGATCTTCTGGCTCATGCCAAAGATGACCGTCCATCTCCTTGCCTACAACCTGGTCATGACTCCGTATATGGTTGTCGGTTCGCTGCACGAGGAACATCGGCTTCAAAAGGCTTACGGTAAGAAATACGAACGCTATCAGAAAAGCGGTGTTCCCTTTTACCTGCCGCGCCTCTGGCGTTCTGCCTAGGTTGGAACTTGTTAGGATTAGCGCATTGGTCGGAACCCGGACCATGCGTTACCGAAAGGAGGAACCGTGAACCTGGCAGACTTCGAATCATCGCTGGCAGAAGTGCAGCCTCCCGCTGCTCAGTCTGCGCCGTTGTGCGCCTTATGGTGGGACGCGAAGGGCGATTGGACGCGCGCGCATTCACTCGTAGACGAACTCGAAACTCAGGACGGCATGGCCGTGCACGCCTACCTCCATCGAAAACAGGGAGACGCCAACAATGCTGAATACTGGTATCAGCGCGCCGGACGCGAATGCCTTCGGTCAACGCTCGATGCTGAGTGGCGGGTCCTGGTAGAGAAACTGTTGAGCTAAAAAATGACAGGGATGACGGGACTCGAGCCCGCGGCCTCTGCCGTGACAGCGGCGGGGCACCCTTCTAATTAGCTGACTTACGTTCCAACCTGATGCGGTTGAGCAAACCGCATTTAGTGACGTAACCTGTTGCAACAATCACCTCGATTGTCCGCGGACAGCATACCGCAGAAAGATTTCACTGTTACGGAGTCGCCGCTCCTCGACTAACTCCAGATCAAGATGCACACCGCTCGGGAAGTACCGTTTTCCGCCGCCGATGACCGCTGGGCAGACACGCATCTGGAGCTCGTCTACAAGCCCTGCCTGTATCGCCTGCGCGGCGAGTTCAGCGGCATTTGCCTTGAGTTTGCGGACCTCATCGGGATCGAAAGACCGCTCGATTCTCGTCCGTGCGCTGCGCGGCTCGGCCAGAGTCTTCGAGTAAACGACCTTCTCCGCTGCCTGCCATCGCCTGGCAAAATCGAGCTCAGCCTGTGTCTGACCCGGAAGCGTATGCGCGGTCTCCCAGTAGACCATCGTCTCGTACACTCTCCGTCCGTAAAGACAGATGTGGAAGGACGACGCGTGCGCTAGGATCCAGGTGTGCACCTCTTCGTCTTTGGGAGCGCCCCACTCAAAGCCGCCCTGCTCGTCTTCAATGTAACCGTCCAGTGACGTGTTCATCATGTAGATCAACTTTGCCATGCATCTATCCTTTCATGCACATCGCATATTAGTTCAACGGTTTCGGCACGTCAGGTTGATGGTCGCGTGGTTTGTTTCGAATAGCTGTCGATTGATGTAAACGAGGCAATGCGCTGGTCAAGATCAATAACCAGAAGCTAAATATCTGAAACCAGAAAGAAGGGCGAGGGTTAACTGACGAAATCAAAAAACAAATCTTCTGGGGGACGACGCGACTCCATTTAACTCATCAGCCCCTGTGTTCCAGCGTTTCCCGTATCCGAGCGGAAAGCACCTTGATGCTGAAAGGCTTCTGAACCAGGATGGCATCTTTGGAAGTATCCGGTGTTCCGGTCGCGTATCCGGAAATGTAGACGACCTTCATTTTGGGCCGCGTGGCGCCAATCTGACGGGCAAGTTCGGGACCGGTGATAGGCGCCAGGGTCACGTCAGTAAGTAGCAGATGAATGTCTCCGGAAAACCCTGCGGCCAGCGCCAAAGCTTCAGGCCCACTCTCGGCGGATAGTACGCGATATCCAAACTCACCAAGAAAATCAGTGATTACATTGCGGAGAGGTTCCTCATCCTCAACAAAGAGAATGGTTTCTGTGCCACGATTAGGACCGGTGGCTTCAACCGGTGGACGCGGCTTCCCGGAAGGATGAAGTGTGTCGTCCATTAAGCCTAAAGACTATTATAGTCGTAGAAAAGATCCTTCCCCGTAAACAACTTAGTCTGCACTATTCACCAATTGGAAACTAACCTTGTAGTTGAAAAACGGAGATGGATTAACGATACTCCAGTCCGGCAGGACGGCCGAAAGTAGCCCGGTCACGGAGCTTCTCGAATGCGCGTCTGTCGCGCGTTCGGGAAGCGGAGTGCCGGGTAAGGAACAAAAGAAACACTTCCCTGCGCCGCAGGCTGGAGCCTGGCCTGAGCGGAGTCGAATGGCCGCAGCTCCTGCTTTTGGAGCGGAGCGCACTAAACAATGTGTCCATCAGGCGGAGGCTGTTTGCACTCTGGCACACGATCAACACTGCCTAAATGATTATTTAAAGAGAGATGAAAATACATACTGCCTGGTGTCGTAGCTTATCGCCGTATTCCCACATCTTCCCATGTCGGCTAGACAGTCCCCTGCCGTGTTCCTTCTTGTATGCTGAAAATAATAAAAGGCCTTACCGGAAAATGTACCGCTTATTCCTGCAAGCTGAACGCGGCTTTAATTCCGGCGACTTCCACAATGTCGCCTGCTTTTAATTCCTGCTGCCCGGAGACAGCTTCGCTGTTGATCTTGATTTTGATTTTCTGTTCCGAAGGAGCGATAAAGTATTTATTGTCGCGGCGGCTGATGAGAGCGGCCGTTTTGGGTGCGAAGAAGCCCTTGAGCCGGATAGTCGCCATCTTCGATTTGCCGATCATCGTCATCTTGCCGGTGAGCACGTACTGCGCTTCATCGGTGCGGCCTTCCAGAATGTTAAGCAAGCCTACGCGGTCTTTGTCGCCATTCACCACAGGCTTTGACAGTCCAAGCGGTCCGGCAACAGGATTGGGAGCGGCCTTGGCGGCAATGACTTCCTGGGCCTTCTTTGTATCGAGCACCACCGTTTCCTCAAGCTTGGGCGCAGACGGGCCGGCTTTCACCACACTCTGGCCCAGGGCCGGCTGACTGCCTTCATCTTTGAATTCCACAAAGTGCTTGCCAATGGCGATCTTGTCTCCATTCTTCAACGTAGCTTTGCCCACCCGCTGGTTGTTCACCCAGGTGCCATTCAGAGAACCGAGATCTTCAATGGCATAGTGATCCTGGTCCCAGAAGATTTTGGCGTGATGGCTGGAGACCGCCAGATTGTCAATCTGAAGGGTATTGTCGGGCAGGCGGCCAATGGTGCAGCTTCCCTGCGTCATGTCCATTTCTTTGAGCGTCGCCTGTTCGAACTTCAGATAGAGTTTTGCCATTTCGGCCCTCCGGAGAACAATCTCTTGTACCAGGGTTGCTCTGCTATTTTAAGCAGCAGACAGGTAATGTTGTCGTCGCCGCCCCGCTGCCGGGCTTTCTCGATCAAGGCATCACAGGCGCTTGGCAAAGATTCAGAAGAAGAAACTGTTTCCATTATTTCTTCATCCCGCAGATATTTTGTCAACCCATCAGAGACCATCACCAGCAGGTCGCCGTTGAGAGCGATAAGGTCTTCCACATCAGGGTCTACTGATTCTTCCGATCCCAGCGCGCGCAGAATAATGTTCTGCATTTCTGAGCGCTCGGCCTGCTCGCGCGTAATGTAGCCTCGCCGCACCTGCTCCATGACCAGCGAGTGGTCCTGGGTCAACTGCTGAATGGAACCCTGCCGTACCAGATAGATTCGGCTGTCACCCACATTGGCAATGCAAAGCGCTTCATCGCGAACCAGCACCGCAACGATGGTTGAGCCCATGCCGGCGCGTCCAGCCTGCTGCTGGCTGGCCTGATGGATACTCTGATTAGCCAGCCGGATCGCGCTGGCCAGCGCCCGGCCTTGTTCTGAAACTCCGGCGAACGGTTCTCCCACCTGCTGCCATTCTCCGCGGGCAGCAGCATCGCGGAAGTATTGCAGCACGATGTCTACGGCCATCTTGCTCGCCACTTCACCGGCGGCTTGTCCGCCCATGCCGTCACACAGGACAAAAATACCGTGGCGCGCATCGTACCCGAAGTTATCTTCGTTGTTCGTGCGAATACAGCCCACGTCACTGCGGCCTGCAACTTCAATCGTCATTGGTGGTTGTCGCTGCGCTCCATCTCCAGAACTTTCTTATCATAAATTGAGGAGGGGCGAGACACATCCCGGGACATATCAGAAGAAATATCCAGAAGAAGAATTCGGATGATCTTATGATCTGTGTTTGGAACAGGAGCAATCAATTTCGAGATGCAATACTCATGAGCAGCTACCACGATGAGACTAGCCGCCGATGTGGACCATGCTGCGCGAGGGTTTCACAAAGCCGGTTTCACCAATGTGGTGGCGGGCCTCTTTCTTTTCCACCACAGCGCGAATATAGTCTGCCAACTCTGAATCGGTGTCGCCTGCCTTCATGCGCGATGCCAGATCATGGTCGAACAGGGAGAACAGGCAGGTGCGGATCTTACCGTCAGAGGTAAGGCGGATACGCGAGCAGTGCCCGCAGAAGGGATGGGACACAGGAGCGATGATTCCGATCTCGCCAATGCCGTCGTCGAACGTGTACCGCCGGGCGGTCTCGCTGAGCGCATTCGGAAGCTGCCGTACCGGCCGAAACGAATTCAGCGCTTCCAGAATCTCGTCCATTCTGACTACTACTTCCGGCGACCACACACGATCTTCTTCCAAGGGCATGAATTCGATAAAGCGGACAATCACGCCTTCTTCTCGCGAAAAGCGGGCGAACTCAACAATTTGATTTTCGTTGAATCCGCGCAGGAGCACGCAATTCACCTTCACCGGATCGAGCCCTGCGCGCCTGGCCGCCCGGATTCCGGCCAGCACATGATCAAACCCGTTCGAAACTCTTGTGATCTGCGCGAACCGGACGGGATCCACGGCGTCCATGCTGACCGTAATGCGGCTGAGTCCTGCCTCTTTCAGAGGCAGCGCAAGATCGGCAAGCAAGTGTCCGTTGGTTGTAATTGCCAGGTCGAGAGGCTGCCCATCGAGTGTGCGAAGCTGCGCGAGATCGCGGACCAGTTCCACTACGCCCTTGCGCAGCAGAGGCTCGCCGCCGGTGATGCGCACTTTTTCAATGCCCAGGCTGACGAAAACTTTCACCAGACGCAGGTAGTCGGCCAGCGGCAGGTCGGAATAAAGAGCGCCTTCATTGCCGGTGCGGCAATACACACACCGGTAATTGCAGCGGTCGGTAATGCTAACCCGCAGGTCGGTGATAAAGCGGCCGTGTTTGTCACGAAGTCGCATGAAGTTGAAATGTTGTAGAGGGACAAAAATGGAAAGGGCGGGAATGCCGCTGTGGTTCCTTTCCAAGTCGGGAGGCCCATACGTTTCCGCTGGACCCTTGTCCTTGCAACTTACTGCAAGGAGCCGCCGCAAATGCCAGGGTATGCCCACAGGCTGAAATGCGGTCGGAACCTTATGGTCATTATAGACCGTGGATGCAAATTTGAGCGGCGAGAAAGAAGTCCACCACGGAGACGCGGAGACACGGAGAACAACAAGGCAAGCCCGCATTACGGTACTCCGTGCCCAGTTTTACCAAATTTCTTGCTTTCGCGAGGGTTTTCTCGCCATTGTTGAATTTGGGTTTCGATGACCCGATTTCCCGATGACCCGATTTTCAGATCACCCCGATCACCGGATCGCCGGATCACCCGATTTTGCACACTTGGTTGTGGCTCTACTACGCTGTGTCTCCGTGGTGCTTTGGTTAGTTAGGTGGCTGCCCGGGGACTGGAGGCTTTTCCTGCCCATCCTGGCCCCACTGAGGGACAGGCTTATGGTCGTTTGGGGCCGTAGCAGCAGAACGGTCGCCGGCGCTCTGTGCGGAATCGTCCTGGTCCTCAGCACGTTTCAGCGTAGGACGCTTGGCCGGCTGCTCGGCTGAATTGGCCTGTTGCTGCTCGGCCTGGGCAGCCTGCAGCGTGGGGTCTTTCCCCTGTCCGGCGACGGACGCCAGTGAAACCACGCCTTCTTTTACGTCTACTTCTTTCTCTGTCTTCAGGATGGTTTCGCCGCCCACCTTCATGGTCTTCACCTGCGACACCTCATCGCCTACAAAACGGACGAAAGTTACATCCTGCGGAGGCGTGCCGTAAATCCACTCTTCATATTCCTGGCCTTTTTCATCTTTTTCGCGCGACTTTTGCGACGCACGATCTTTGGCCATAACCACCATGTCGCGGTTCATGCCTACCAGAACTTCATGCCGCTTGATGGCGTCCTTCACTTTAGGTGGCAGGGTCTCAAGATAAACTTCAGCGGCGGTCTTCACCGAGAAATCAAAAATCGGATCAAGAAGCTGCTTCAGCTCCGGCCCGGTCATTTCCGGTACATGGTCTTTGAACTCCAGGCTGAATGCCGCTCCGGTCGGTTGGGCCTGATTCGGATCATTGGCGCCAGGCGTCATGCTGCCGCCCATACCGCCGATAGTTACATGCTGGTACCACTTGGTCTTCTTTTTGGGGCCGCCGTTGATTTCCAGATAAACCGATTTGTCATGAAAGACAATGTTGGTGATCTGCACCCGGTCGCCAACTTTGGCTGCTGCGCCGGTGGTCATGGCAAGCTGATAAAGGCGGCTGTCTTCCGGCTTCACTTTTCCGTCGGGAGTCAGGGTAACGTCTTTGTATCCCAAAGGGAATGTTTTGCGCACGCGCACAAACTCAGCATTGATGATCTGAATAAGCTGAAGCTTGGTGCCGTCACTGAGCTTGGGCCGCTTGTCGAGGTTCAGCACCGGCCGGGATTGTGGAATAGATGACGCTGCCGGTTGGTCAGTAAAGTTCTGCGCGGCCTGGCCTGCCAGAAACGTGCCGGGCGCCAGGACCAAAGATAATGCCAGAGAGCGGGTTACGCGGCTGAACATCTGAGTTCCCCTGTTGGCTTCTGAGTCCACTATTCTCCAATTCAAGAGAATTTTCAACTCTGAACAGCCTCTGGATTTAGATGCGGGTTTAGGGAAAATCAGAGCGCTAAGTTGTGCGGGCGGCAGCTTTTCCGCTTATGGTCAGCCCCTCGCGGGCCACAGTGGCTGGAAGTACTTGTCCGCCATAGCTTTTGATGGTTTGGCTTACGCGTTCCCGGGTATCAGGCTCGGTCAGAAAGACCACGCAACCCCCGCCTCCGGCGCCGCATACTTTGGCGGCCAAAGCGCCGTTCCGGGTGGCGACTTGTATCAGCTTTTCAATGATCGGGGTGGTGATTTTAGGGCTATTGGTCTTGCGCAGCTTCCATTCTTCACGCAGCAGGCGGGCTACCTCCGGCCAGTCGGCCATGCTGAGCGCCTTATGCATGGCGCGGGCAATCTGGCCAATCTCTTCGAAATTTCGGAAGACGCGGCCTTTGCCGTTGAGGTGGTCCTGAAAAACCTGCCAGTTGTTGATGCCCGACTGGCGTGGCGCGCCTGTGTAAGTGAGCACAAAGCGGCTGTCAATCTCTTCGGCGGCCACCGCGATCGGTTCCCGATGGATACCGTCAATATCCAGATGAATGGCGTTGGCCCCGCCGTACAGAGCCGGATAATAATCCTGGCAACCGGTGGGCACTTTGATAAGCTGCGCCTCAACGTTCTGGGCAATGACCCGGATTTCTTCGCGATCCAGCTTGCGTCCGGTAAAGCGTGCCAGCGCGGCGGTAGTGGCGATCATCAGCGCCGACGACCCTGAAATTCCCGCGCCCGCCGGGGATTCCGAGTTGGTCTCTACCTCCAATCCGCCTTCGGGTGCAAAAAACTTAATCAGGAAGGCCGCCAGCGGATGCTTGAACCTGCCTGCGGCACAAAGCTCGTCAAAACTTTGAAATTCTTCTTCTCGGCCGGTATCAATGGATTTGAGATGGATGCGCTTGCCTGGCAGCGAGGTCACACGGCAGCGGGTAAGAATGCTTACCCCAAAATTCACGGTCACCGCGCCAGGATGAAACAGGTATAACGGCCAGATATCCATGGTGCCGCCGGCCAGATCAACCCGGCAGGGGGCATGCGCAACGATAGTCCCGTTTTCTGACAAATGTTATTCCGTGAAGAAATGTGCCATCTGGCGAAATTTTTTGTAGCGGGTGTCGGTAAGTTCCTGGGCTGACTTGTTCTTCAACTCCGCGTAAGCGCTGCTGAGTTGCGCATCCAGAAGCCCGGCCGCCGCGTCGTGGTCCAGATGTGCGCCGCCTTCAGGCTCAGGAATGATTTCGTCTACGATGCCCATGTCTTTCAGGTCTCGTGAAGTAATGCGTAGCGCCTGGGCCGCGACCTCTTTCTTTGACGCGTCGCGCCACATGATGGAAGCGCAGCCTTCAGGAGAAATGACCGAATACACCGAATTTTCCATCATGTAAATGCGGTCGGAAACCGCCAACGCCAGCGCGCCTCCGCTGCCGCCTTCGCCCGTAATGGTGGTAATGATCGGCACCTGAAGCCGCGCCATCTCCCGCAGGTTGCGGGCAATCGCTTCCGCCTGTCCGCGCTCTTCTGCGCCCAGCCCCGGATACGCGCCGGGAGTATCTACAAACGTGATAACGGCGCGGCCAAACTTTTCCGCCATTTTCATGCAGCGCAACGCCTTGCGGTAGCCTTCAGGATTGGCTTGCCCAAAATTGCGGAAGACCCGCTGCTTGGTGTCGCGGCCCTTCTGGTGCCCGATTACCATGACATCGTCGCCCTTATATCGGGCCATGCCGCAGATGATTGCCGGATCGTCCCCAAACGAGCGATCGCCGTGAATTTCGCTCCAGTCGGTGAACAGGCGCTCGACATAATCCATGGTGAAGGGGCGCTGCGCGTGGCGGGCCAGTTCAGTCTTGTGCCAGGCATTGACGCGATTGCGAATCTGGTCGCGTAAAAAGTCGATCTGATGATGAAGATGCCGAAGCTGGAGTTGGGCTTCTTCGTCCCGCCCGGCCTTGGCCTCAAGATGGACGATCTGCGCCTCGATGGCTTCAAGTTGCCGCTGTGCTTTGACTGCTGGATCCAACCTTGCTCCTGATGAAAAAAGCCGCTAGCGGTTAGCTACTAGCTTCTAGCTAAACCTAATTTTCCAGCGCTTCGCGCTGGGCTTGATTCCAATCCATCTACTGCAAACTCTAAAGAACGTTACGAGAACTCATGCCCAAAAGTTTTGTATCAGGGCACGACTTCAGTCGTGCCGAAAAAGCGAAAAAAAATTGGGCTTTAGCCCCTGCGTACCTTGACCTCACGATGACGTCATCATCGAAATTCCAGTTCTCACCACGCTCTGAATTTCTTCAACGTGGCCTGAAAGGCCGCCCGCATTGGCTAGAAGCTAACAGCTAGTAGCTAACAGCTTAATCCACAATTCGAACGCTGCCCCGGCCGCACAATTCCTCTATCCGATTTATAAAAGACCGGTCAGGACAAACATTATATCCGTCGGCTTCCATCACTACCATGAAGTCGCCCGGACGCTCCACGTCAAACAGCACTTTGGCCGGGCCTTTGCGGTCTTCACAGATGGTGTGCAGGGCGTCGACCGTGGCTGAAGTTGCGGTATCAAGAGGTATGCGGATACGAATGGAGCGCGCCAGTTTGGGCTGCGCTTCTTCCAGCGGAGTAAGCTGGCTGATGGCAACCTTGGGATTGGAACCTTCTTCCACCCGCACGCTGCATTGCACCAGCATGGGAATTTCCTGCTTGAGAATGCCTTGCAGCCGCTTGTACGCCTCAGGGAAAACAATGGCTTCCACAGTGCCCGTCATGTCTTCCAGCACTGCCTGCGCATAGAGATCGCCTTTGCGGGACTTCAACACCTTCACGTTGGAAATCACGCCGGCAGCTTTGATCTCGTCGCGTCCGGTGCCGTTCTTCATGGCGCAGATGGTCTCGGCGGTGAGCGCATTGAAGTCCTGTAGCTTGTCACTGTATTTCTGTAGCGGATGGCCGGTAATGAAGAAGCCCAGCACCTCTTTTTCCGCCGCCAGGCGCTGGTGCTCATCCCATTCCGGCACCTTGGGAAGCTGTTCAGTATTGGGTTGGGCTGACTGGTCGGCAAACACGCCGAACAAGCCATGCTGGCCCATTTCCGCATCGCGGTGGGCCTTTTGCGCGCGCTCCATGGCCTTATCGAGTACAGCCATAAGTTGTGCGCGATAACCGAAGCTGTCCATGGCCCCGCTCTTGATGAGCGATTCGATCACGCGTTTGTTCAGCAGGCGAAGATCCACTTTCTCGCAAAATTCAAAAATGGATTTAAAAATGCCGCTTTCTTTGCGGCCTTGCACAATAGATTCAATTGCGTTGCGGCCTACGTTCTTCACCGCCGCCAGTCCGAAGCGGATGGCGCTCTCATGCGGAGTAAAGTAAGCGTCGCTCACGTTGATATCTGGCGGTTCCACCGGAATACCCATTTCCCGGCATTCGTTGATGTACTTCACCACGTTGTCGGTATTGCCGGTCTGGGATGTCAGCAGCGCGGCCATGAATTCCACCGGATAGTGGGTCTTGAGATAAGCCGTGTGGTACGCCAGCAGCGCATAGGCCGCGGAGTGCGATTTGTTGAAACCGTATCCGGCGAACTGCTCCATCAGGTCGAAAATCTTCACGACCTTCTTTTCCGGTAGATGGCGTTCCAGCGCGCCTTTGACAAAGCGCTCGCGCTGTTTGGCCATCTCCACAGGATCCTTCTTGCCCATGGCGCGGCGCAGCAGGTCGGCTTCGCCAAGCGAGTAGCCGGCCAGCACGTTGGCAATCTGCATGACCTGTTCCTGGTAGACGATCACGCCCAGCGTTTCTTTGAGTAGCGGTTCCAGGTCAGGCAGTTCGTATTCGACTTTTCGGCGGCCCCACTTGCGCTCGATGAAATCATCAATCATGCCGCCCTGAATGGGGCCCGGACGGTAGAGCGCATTCAAGGCCGTAAGATCTTCGATCGAGTTGGGCTTGTAGCGGCGCAGCACGTCGGTCATGCCGCCCGATTCAAACTGGAAGATGCCCGACGTCAACCCGGTATGAAAAACACTTTCGTATGTCCTGGCATCATCGAGTGGGACCTTGTCGAGATCAATGGGGCCATGCCGCTGGGTGATGAGCTTCAGCGCATCATCTACGATGGTAAGTGTGGTGAGCCCCAGAAAGTCCATCTTCAGCAGGCCCATCTTCTCTACCGCCTTCATGTCGTAGGCGGTCACGATTTCATCGTTCTTGGTCTTGTGCAGCGGCACCAGATCGGTGAGCGGCTTGGGCGCAATCACCACTCCGGCAGCATGAACTCCGGAGTTGCGCACCAGCCCTTCCAGCCTTAAAGCCGTATCAATCAGTTCCCTTACCTGCGGCTCGCTGTCATACGCCTGCTGGAGCGGCGGCGAATCTTTGAGCGCGTTTTCGATCGTGATATTGAGCGTGGCCGGAACCATCTTGGCGATGCGGTCTACATCGTTGTAAGGAATGTCCATGGCCCGGCCCACATCTTTGATGGCCGCTTTGGCCGCCATAGTGCCAAAGGTGATGATCTGGGCCACGTTCTCCCGGCCATATTTATGGGTGACGTAGTCAATCACCTCGCCACGCCGGTTCATGCAGAAATCAATATCAATATCAGGCATGGAGACGCGTTCCGGATTCAGGAAGCGCTCGAACAGCAACTCATTTTGCAGCGGATCAATATTGGTAATGCCCATGGCATACGCCACCAGCGCGCCCGCTGCCGATCCACGGCCTGGGCCTACCGGGATGTTGTTCTCCCGGGCGTAGCGGATGAAGTCCCATACAATCAGAAAGTATCCGGGGAACTTCATCTGCTGAATGATCGCAATTTCGCGGGAAAGCCGCTGCTGGTATTCGGCTTCGGTTTTCTTCAGCCGTCCGGCTGCTGCCAGTTCGCGCAAGCCTTCCCAGCGGCGTGCAAATCCCTCGCGCGCCACCTGCTCGAAATAACTGTCGAGTGTGCTGCCTTCCGGCACCTGAAATGCGGGAAATGGATCTTTGACTTTATTGAGCTTGAAATTGCAGCGCTCAGCAATCGCCAGGGTGCGTTGCAGCACGTCAAGACGGTCTTTGAAGACCCGGCCCATCTCGTCGGCTGTTTTCACGAAAAACTGGTTGGTCTGAAATTTCAGCCGGTTGGTGTCATGAATGGATTTTCCCGTCTGTACGCAGATCAGCACGTCCTGCGCGTGGGAGTCATCTTCGCACAGATAGTGGCTGTCATTGGTGGCCACCATGGGAATGCCTGTCTCTTTTTCCAGACGAAAGAGATCGGCATGGATGCGGCGCTCTTCTTCTAGTCCCTGGTCCTGAATTTCCAGAAAGAAATTGTCTTTGCCAAAAATCTCGCGGAAGAACCCGGCGGCGTTGCGCGCGCCTTCGTACTTGCCCGCCATCAGGTTTTCGCAAACCTCGCCTGCCAGGCAACCGGAGAGCCCAATCAATCCTTTGGAATGGTCGGCCAGAAACTTCTTGCTCACCCTCGGCTTGTAATAAAAGCCGTGCATGGAAGCCTCAGAGGTAATCTTCATGAGGTTCCGGTAGCCTTCTTCGTTTTCGGCCAGCACCAGCAGATGGTTATAGGTGTCGCCTTCGGGCGGGGCGCGGTGATCGTCCTTCTTGCAGACGTATAGTTCGCAGCCGACAATCGGCTTTACCCCTGCTTTCTCAGCAGCATCCACAAACTCCACCGTGCCGTAGATGTTGCCATGGTCGGTCATGGCGACTGCTGTCTGCCCGATCTCTTTTACGCGCGAGACAAGCTTCTTGATATCGCAGGCGCCATCGAGCAGCGAATAGTCGGTGTGGAGATGTAGATGAACAAATTCTGACATGAGCGGGCTTACCGTCTATTATACGGTTCGCTGGAGCCGCTCATTCAGCCAGGGTTGTGGATTTCCTGAGGAATACGAAGGTCGTTATTGTGATTCGCCATCGTTTGGGCGAATCACAATAAGAAATATCATCTACGGGCACTACGCTTCTAATCTTTTAAACGCTCAAGCCAATAGCTAAGAGCAAGAGTTAAGAGCCAATCGCCCGACTTCACTTGTTCTTTTTCGCAGGCGCGGCTTTCTTCTTCGCCGCCGGTTTCGGCGCTGGCTTGGCTGCGGCTTTCTTCGCCGGAGCGTGCTTTACAGGCGCAGCTTTGGCCGGCGTTGCTTTCGCTGGCGTCGCCTTGGCTGGCGCGGACTTCGCAGCCGCCGCCGCAGCTTTGGCTTTCGGCTCAGGCTTGGCCGCAACTTCTTTTTTCGCAGCAGCGCCTTTGCCTGCCGCTTCTTTCGCAGGCTTGCCTCCGGTCTCTTTCGCCGGGGCCGGAGCAGCAGCAGTCTCTGGAGTTGCCGCCACTGCGCCTTCGGCCGCCTTGGGCTTGCGTCCACGTTTCTTGGGCTGATCGCCGCCCGCAGCAGCCGCAGTTTCTTTCTTGGCTGCGCGTCCACGGCGCACCGGCGGAGGCGGAGGTGGCGGCTCCGGCGGCTTATACGGCTCAAGGAACTTTACAATCTCGTTATGGTTGCGCAGCTTGCCATCGAGCAACAGAAGAAATGCCTCGTCGAGAATCTTTCTGTATTCAGGATGGTCAGAAGTAATGCGCATCTCCGCCATCTCAGGAAATGGCAATTTCTGTTTCACTAAAGGCCATTTCGTAAGGAAGTTCTTGATCTTCTGCTCGACAGCGGCAGGCCGAGGCGTAATGGCGGCAAACAGCAAAGCCTCCGGACGGCTCTGCATCAGGAACTTCCAGTTCTGTGAAGGCGTGACCAGGTCTTTGGCCATCAACTGCTTGGCAAATTCCTTAGTATGGTCTTCAAGATTGCGCCAGCGTTCGACAAAACCCTTGTTAGGAATCTGTTTCTGGATCGCCGCAACTTCCTTGTCGCCCAGCTTGCGCATCAGCAAATGCATCACGATGGGGCTGGCATCAGGATTCATGCCCACTTCCTGCATTTGCTGTTTGGTTTTGAAGAGCTGCGCCAGCCCGGCCGTATCTATCTTGGAAGTTGCCAGATTAGGCACCAGTACCTTCAGCCAGCCTTCGCGCTCCAGCGCTTTCAGCACGTTGACTGGATCATCCTCATGGGCCAGTTGCTCGATCTCATGGCCCACAAAACGGTCGGAGACATTCTCGATGTAATTATTTTCCTTGGCTGCGTCGTAGCGGGCCTGAGTCCGCTCCTCCAGCGTCCAGTGGAAGCGGGTCAGCAGGCGGGTGGCGCGAATCAGCCGCGACGGCTCTTCATAGAAAGCGTAGTTGTGCAGGACCCGCAGCACCTTGGTCTCAATGTCCGCAACCCCGTTGAAAGGGTCGGTCAGCAGTCCGCGCGAACCAGGATTCAGCGACAGCGCCATGGCGTTCACCGTGAAATCGCGGCGCCGCATATCGTCATAAATGGTGCCGGGCGTGATTTCAGCAGGCTTGCCGGGTTTGTCGTAAACCTCTGAGCGGGTGCTGGTTACCTCGGCGCGCACGTTGCCGGGCAGCAGCAGCATAATGGTGCGGGAAGCTTCCTCTGTGGTCTCCACCACCGCCCCGGCTTTTTCAAAATCTTTGAGCAGTTTGAGCGCGTTGCCCTGGACCGAAAAGTCGAGGTCGCGAATAATAAATCCACTGATTATGTCGCGCACCGCGCCGCCCGTCAGATAGACGTTCATCTGATGAGCGCGGGCGACATCGGTCACCAGCGTTACGGCTCGCTGCTGGTCCGGCGACAGCCGGGTTTCCATGAGGTATATGAAATCTGCCATCAGGCCTTAGGTACACGCCTCCGCGCCGTGGAAGCAGGCGTCTGGGCTGTCTTTCCACGCTTTCTGTAAGTTGCACTCTTTACAAGACTTAGACGGCATCCGCAGGGTTACGATAAACCCGACACAATATCATAAAGGTTAACCTTTTGGCTACTCTCGTCGTGAAACACCGGGATGTATGCCTTGATACCCCCTCAACTCATGCGAGAATCAGTCAGACCATGCCCTCCACCCACAAAAAGGTAATTGTCAGAAAGATGGGCCGCGATTCCCTGAGCGGATACGTCTCCCCTGCCAATTTTCTGGTGCAGGGCAAGCTGGAGTTGCTGAATCCTTCCGGCAAAGTGGTGCTGATTGACCTGGAAGAAATCAAGAGCGTGGACTTTGTGCGCGATTTCTCTGACGGCGGCAGCCCTACCCGCAAAACTTTCGCCACCCGCCCCCGGACTGAGGGTTTATGGGTGCGCCTCAAATTTATTGATAACGACATTGTCGAGGGCATGATGCCCAATGACCTGAACCAGATTGCTGCGGAAGGCTTTCTCATTACTCCACCCGATACCCGCGGCAACACGCAAAGAATCTTCGTTCCAAAAACTGCTCTGGAAGAAATCAACGTGCTCGCGGTCATCGGCCATGCCCAGACCCGCAGACGCCGCGCCGACGAAACCCAGCAGCAGGTGGAACTCTTCGGCGAGTGAGCTTCATCATCCCAACCAGCTTCTTACTTGTGATTGGCCCGCGCCGGTCTTCCATCTTCCACGTCGTGGGTCTTCACATCGTGCAATTTACCACCCGCTTTGTTTAGGATACCTAGCCATGAAACTTCAAGAGCTTGCCAGTAAGCTGGGAGCGCGTCTCGATCCGCCGGACGCACAGGCAGAGATCACTGGAATTGCCGGAATTGAAACTGCCGCTGCCGGCCAGGTCACGTTTATTGCGAATCCTAAATATACGTCTGAAGCTCGCACTACCAGGGCATCGGCCATTATCGTGGATGAAAAGTTTCCCGCCATAGACAGGCCGCTGCTGCGCATCCGCAATCCCCAGTACGCGTATTTGCAGACTGCAAAATTCTTTTACCATGCCCCGGAATACGATGCCGGCGTTCATCCTACGGCTGTGATTCATCCTTCGGCCCGTGTCGGCCAGAACGCATCCATTGGGGCCTATGTGGTGATCGAGGCTGATGTCGAAATTGGCGACAACTGCATTTTGCGCCCGCATGTGGTGATTTATCCCGGCGCAAAGATTGGCAAGAACTTCTTCGCTCACTCTAATGTCTCCATCCGCGAGCAAACGCAGATCGGCGACAACGTAATCCTGCACAACGGAGTAGTAATCGGCGCCGACGGTTTTGGCTTTGCCAAAGATAATGATGGCCGCTGGCAGAAAATTCCGCAGGCCGGCCGGGTCATTATTGAGGATGACGTGGAAGTACAGGCCAACTCCTGCATAGACCGGGCCAGCATGGGCGAAACCCGCATCGGACGCAGCACGAAAATAGACAACCTGGTGCAGGTGGCCCATAACTGCACAGTGGGCGAAAATTCAATGCTGTGCGCCCAGGTTGGCCTGGCTGGTTCAACGGAATTGGGCCGTGACGTGATCCTGGCCGGGCAGGTGGGCGTCGCCGGACATTGCAGGATTGGCGATCGTGTCATCTGTACCGCCCAAAGCGGCATCCCAGGAGACATACCCGACGGCAGCATGTATAGCGGCTACCCCGCTCTGGACAACAAGCAGTGGCTGCGTTCTGTCGCTGTTTTCAATCGCCTGCCGGAACTGGCCAGGGCGGTGCGCGCGGGCATGAAATCCGGTAAACCGGGTAAAGAAGGTTAAAACTGAAATTTTGGGCTTGTTTGGGATACACTCCCAATGCTTTTAAATGCGCATTGATCTTTTGAATCGAGGCTGTGCTACCGGAGTATGAGTGACCGCCGCATGGAAACAGGGAAAGCTGAAGCGAAAAAGCCAATCCGGGTGCTACTGCTGGATGATCGTCAGGACAATCTGATTCTTAGAGCGGCCATACTCCGTACCCACGGATATGAGGCCGTAACTTCTTCTTCCGTCGAAGAGGCCGAAGGCCATCTCGGCAACATAGATATCGCAGTGCTCGACTACCACCTGGGCGCCGGAAAATTCGGCACCGAGGTGGCGCAGTCCCTGCGCGACAAGCGGCCTGAAGTGCCGATCATTATTCTTTCCGCCACCCTGGAAAGAAAATTCGGCGGCGTCGAAGACATGCATCTGCTCAAAGGCTACAGCTCGGTAGACGATCTGCTCGCCGCCCTGCATTCTTTCGAAGCCAAGCGCCGTGGCAAGCCCGTAGTCGTGGATGCGCGGGGCTTCTTCTATTCCCGCATTGCCATGGCCATGGGTGAAGACGTAGTGCTGGAGATTCTCGACCGCGATGGACAGTGGCTCTATGTGAACGAATACTTCGCACGTCTCTATGACCGGAAGCGAAACTGGTTTCCCGGCAAGAATTTATTTGAAGAATTCCCGGAGCTTGGCGAGGAATGGAAAGACATTATTCGCACCGTCGCCGATACGCGTGAAACTTATGTAGACCGCAGCTTTCGCGGCCTGCCTCACCTGCCCACCAAGACCGACCGCTGGAACTGGAACATCCTGGTCTTCCCCCTCAAGTTGCACGATAACCGCAATGGCGTGGTGCTGACTGCGCGGGTAATCGAGAAAAAATGAGTGCGGTAAAGGTCTGGTTGGCGAGCGCAATTCTGCTGTTATTCGCAGGCTGCACGCATTCGCGGGTCATCAAAGTCAGCATCGTGAATGAGAGTGACGCGAAAATTTCCAACATTATCGTGGACTATCCCGGAGGAACTTTTGGCGTAAGCTCCCTGTCGCCGGGTAAGAGCTTCCCCTATGTAATCAAGCCAACCAGTGATGAAGGCGCGTTGAAAATCCAATTCCTTGACGCTCAAGGACAGCCTCATCAGTCAACCGGCCCCACAGTTCACCGCAATGATGAAGGGACAATACAAATCAAGTTGTCACAGAACGCAGCCCAAAGCGAACCGCATATAAATCAAAAATAATCTTGCCGCGAATCATCACGAGTAAACGCGAATCAGAAACGAAGTAGTTTGATATAAATCGCTCCAGTCCCGCCGTGCGGAAGTCAACAGATCATTACCGCTCCTATCGATCCCGCCCGCGCCATGTCCATCCTGAAGTGCGCAGCACCGAAGGACCTATGCCCTCAGCCCGCAGCGTCCAGCCGGTAAGCCTTTAGCCCGCATCAGTCCTGCGCCACAGGAACCAACTACGCCGCCCTCTTCGGCGGCTTGCGCTTGCCATTGCGTGCGGCAGATTTCTGCCGTTCTATTTCCACTTCTGATTCTTTCTGCGCAAGCTCTGCGCGCTGCGGGCCTTTTTTCTTGCCTTCCATTTGCGCCAGGCTCTGCTTGAGCGCGGCCATCAGGTCCACAGGAACTGCGGGTTTGTGCGGCTTCTCTACGGCGACTACTTCCTTGCCTTCCATGTGGGCTTTGATCAGCTTCTTCACGTTTTCCTCAAACGTGTCGTAATACTTGGTCGGGTCCCATTCGGCGGCCAGCGCGGTAATAAGCTGGTGCGCCACTTTCACCTCAGCGTCTTTGAGTTTTGCATGGTCTTCGCCCAGGCTGGGCATCTCGCGAATTTCATTCTGGTAATACATGGTGTGCAGCATCATTCCCCCCTTGTAGGGCCGCAGAAAAACCGTGTACTCGCGATTGTGCATGGCCAGCTTGGCAATGGCTACGTACCCTGTCTCTTCGAGGGCGCGGCTCAACAGCGCATACGGTTTTTTCCCGGCCTCGTCAGGCGCGAGATAATATGACGATTCAAAGTAAATGGGATCAATCTCATCCTGCTTGACGAATTCCAGAATCTCCATGGCTTTGGCGGTCTTCGGTTCAATCTTCTTGATCTCTTCCGGTTCCACCACAACGTATTCGCCTTTGCGGAATTCGTATCCTTTCACCACTTCGCTGCGCTCAATCACCCGCTCGTCGGTGGGACAATAGAGCTGCTGCTTGACGCGCGTATTATCGTCGCGGTGCAGCATGTGAAAGGAGACGTGGGTGCCGCGCGCGCCGGAAAACAGCTTGACCGGCATGGAGATAAGTCCGAACGTAAGATAACCAGACCAAACTGAACCAGCCATAGATCACCTCATGGAGTGAAACGCAGGGTCATTTGTTAGGATGCGGAATAGGGCCTCTCATGCCGCCAGAGCGCGACCGGGAGCACAGGAGAATGTGTCCAAATTAAGCAATCAGGAAATCGCTAGCCAGGCGACAAACAGCCCAATCGTTGCCGCTTTAAAGAGGCGAGGGTTTCTATTGCTGACGCTCTTGGATTGGCCGCAGCTTCCCTACTGCTGCTTGCATGTCTTGCTCTGCAAGGCGCTGGATCTCATCTGTATGCCATCCTGGCGATCACTCTGGCCTTCGCTTTAGTGGCCCGCGCCGCACGCGGGGTGGACACATCTGGAATGCTTGCAGGCGGAGCTGTAGCTTTTATTTTTGCCAGCCGCGACCTGCGGCTGTTCTGGACCCTGCTGGCGGTGTTTGTGGTGACCCTGGCCGCCACGCGTGTAGGACGCCAGCGCAAACAGCATCTCAGGATCGCCGAACGCGAACCCGGACGCTCAGCCTCGCAGGTCATGGCCAACCTGGCGTTGGCCAGCCTGATTCTGGTATTCCCCTCATTCCACTATGCCTCGTTGCTGGCCCTGGCTGCTCTGGCAGAGCTTGCGGCGGATACTGCCTCCAGCGAACTAGGAACGGCATTGCCCGGCAAAACTGTACTGATCACCACATTGAAGCCGGTAACGCCCGGCATAGACGGTGGCGTCAGCCTCGGCGGAACTCTGGCCGGAGTCACCGCAGCCCTCATCGTCGCCGCATGCGCCACGCTGCTGCGCCTGGCCACATGGCCACAGATGTTCATCATCGCCGGCGCCGGAACAACAGGCATGCTCGCCGACAGCCTGATAGGCGCCCTGCTGGAAAGAAACGGCTATCTCAACAATGACACAGTGAATCTGCTCGGCACGATAGTAGCGTCAGGCATGGCGTGGATGGCTCGTTGGCTCTTAGCTCTTGGCTCTTGGCTCTTAGCTCTTTGCTCTTTTGCTTTGGCTCTTGGCTTTTAGCTCTTTGCTCTTTGCTCTTTGCTCTTTGCTCTTAGTTAGTCTCTGTGGAGATCGAACAAACTCTCTGGACGTGTCATTCTGAGCCGGCAGGCGAAGGAACCGCTCCGCTGCTGCTGTGCGTTAGCAACAATGAAGCACTATAGCGCAATGCCGCCGGTAGACGATGTGTTCACACCCACTGGCGATCACCACACCATTCCTCCAAAGGCCCACATGCAATGTTCCCAGATTAAACACAAAGCCAAGAGCTAAAAGCCAACAGCCAATAGCTAAGAGCCAAAAGCTCCTTTCACGCACAAAAGCCGCTTCACTGATGCTCGAAGTCTCCCACCAGTCACGTTCGAATCTGATTCGATAAATACCACCCTCGAACTGCTCACCACATAGAAGATGAAGTTTTGTGTCTGAAACGAGCTGTGGAAACTTGCCGTGCCTCGTCCATTGGCGCTTACAGAATAGGTTCCCGTCAATGACAGTCCCGGACTTATCCCACCCGTATTGTTGATATCCAGGGCGCCGTTCAAAGTTCCAGTTCCGGTGGCGGTGAATTGCCCGTTCTCATCAATCTCGCCGGCCGAAATAAAGCCGGTCAGATTCATGCCGTAAGGTCCCTGCACAGAGGAGTTGGAAAAAGCAGGTTCCCTGCTGCGCCAGCGCGGAGCCAAAGGTAATTTCCGAGGCGTCAATGCCCATGATCTGTACGCCGTTTACCGTCGGATAAATAACAAAGTTTTCGTCGCCGTTCAGCGTTCCTATTGTTGCTGTTCCGCGTCCGTTGGCCGCTATGGAGTAAAAACCGCCACCGTTGCTCGAGGTAACAGTTCCGCCTTCGTTGACATCTTGAGTTCCAGAGGTGATATTCCCAGTTCCATCCGCGGTGAATATGCCGCCGACCGCCAGCGGCAGGCCACCGCTGTCAAAGCCGCTGAGAGTGTAAGCGAAAGACCCTGAAAGCGAAGTGTTGGATGGCGTGCTTACCTGGCGCACCGCATCGCCCGCAAATGCCGGAGATCCGTCCATCTCGACTAGCTTCAGGCGGTTGCCATCCACCACATAGAAGGTGAAATTCAAAGGGCCAATCCCGCCATTCAAGAACATGGTCCCGCGTCCGTTGCTGGCAACCGAATAAGAACCCTCCAATGACAGGTTGGCCGTTGGTGTGCCATTGTCATTCACGTCCTGGACTCCGCTGGTGATCGTGCCTGCGCCGTCGGTTGCGATCGCTCCGATTATGGCCGCAGTATTTCCCCCGGCATCAACTCCCGCCAGGTTAAAGACAAATCCGCCGCCCAGCGCCGCGTTGGAAAAGGCCGCGCTGCTTTGCAGGTCAATGCTGCCGCTGGCCGTGGCGTTGCTATCAAAGCGAATCAGCAGGGCACGCTGCGAAGAGATGATCACGAAATCTAAAGTGAAGTTTTGGAATGATGCAACAAGAGTGGCTGTGCCTTGTCCATTGCCGCGGACGGAATAGGTGCCCGTAAAAGGAACATTGGGCCGAATGCCGCCGGTCCCGCCGCTATTGATGTCCATAACACCTGACACCAGATTGCCGGCGCCATTGGCTTGAAAGCTGCCGGCGATGGCAAAGAAGCCAAAAGTATTCTGCCCGCGCACCGAGAACGCATATGTGCCGTTCAAATTGGCATTAGTGAACGATCCGCCAGGATTGCCCAACGATACTGACGTAGAACCACCGCAGCCGGTTAAAACGACTGCCAGAGTGAGCACGAAAACAATAGTAAGGCGGCGAAGCGAAGTCATAGCTTTTACCTCATAGAGGAAGCAAGAAGAAGATTTGCTGACATGCATAGAACACCTGTACCTATAGATTGTTGCGCGAAAATATGATGCTGTATGGGAAATACATCATTCTTAACATTCTGAGTAGAAGTAGAAGGTTAGAGACATTCCTTGGCATCATTCCTGGCCTTGCCCGTGAATTTCACTAAATGGGAGGCCGGGAACTTCCGCCCCGTGATCAAAGCGTTAGGAATACCTCGCTTATATAACCCCCTGTCATGTTGAGGGGAGTCCGACCGACAAAGGAGGGAGGACGCAGTCGAAACATCCACGAGATGCATGCTTTTAAAAAGCTGCACCAGGGCATTTCAACCCTACTCAGATCGCACCAAATCTTCAGTATTGCATTGAATGATGCTCACACCGGCATCGGTTCGCTGGTGCCTCCGGCCCAGAAGAAATTTCCCATTCCATCGGCGTACCAGTTTGCGTTGCCGTTCACATCATCTCCCGTTTCCACCCCACTTGCGCTGATGGTGGTGTTCGCCGGCACCGTGCGGATTACGGGCGCCTTGACGGATGCTCTTCCGGCACGAACATTCAGGTTCATAATCGTTCGCACCAGCCGCACCGCAGGGGCTTTTGGGGGAGCAGGCACTCTGCTGAGAAGATTTTCGATGTTGATGAAATTTCCCGGACAGGTCTTCGATGCGCGAATCTGATGGTGCCTGATCACGTGCAGCGGATCCAGCGGAATGTTCCAGCGTTGGGCAATCTCCCCGATCAGGGTGGCGCTGGTCGTGATCTGGGCATCAGGCCACACATCATCCGGAAGGCCCTCGTGCTCGATGCCGATGGTGTAAAAGTTGGGATTCACCTTCGGTTTAAGCAGCGGCCAACTCGGATTCACCACCGTACCGGCATGAAAGGCGGTATCGGTCTCGTGCACGTATTGGTGGACCTCTCCGGTCTTGCCGACGCAATAATGCGCGGAGACTTTGGAATTCGGATCATTGAATTGCGCGTCTACGCTGCGCAGGCTTCCCACCGCGATATGAACGACAATCGCTTCCGGCGTAAAGTCGAACGGCCGTCCTGGTTTGAAATTGCCTGCGGCGCATCCAATAAATTTCATCTGCATTGCTCTGTGCTCCTGGCGTCAATGGCCGTAGCTCGAAAGGCACTCTACCCCACAGCTTTCAAATCCCCCTGCTCGCCTTGCAGGATCGCAGGCACAGTTACCACTGCGGCCGCAGCTACAGTGCCGTCAGCCTGTGTGGTCTGGCGCGTATTGCGTTGCTGGTCATCTTTCTGCGCGATGGCCGAACGCAGCCGCAGGAGATTCTGCAAAGAGGAATACCAGAAAGGCGCGCCCAGGCTGAGCAGCAGAGCAGAGAGCATAATGCCCAGAAATTGGCTTCGGTTCATTGACGTGAATCCTGACCACGACGGCGAAGGCAACAGCCCCTCCTGTTGCATCAATTCACGCATTTTATTTTGAGTAGCGACGTCGAGTTGCTGATTCTGGGCTGTATTGTTCTGCTGTTGTGCGGTGCCTTGTGGCGATGGAGCAGATCCACTTGCTGTACCGGAGTCGCTGGGTTGGCCGGATGGAGTGGCCTGTCCAGACGTTGAGTTGTCCTGGGACGTCCTGGAACCTGCCTTGTCCAGCACGGATTGCGCCTGATTGACGAGAGCCGTCCGAAACGAGTCGTCGAGTGACAGGCGATTGATGAGCGCAATCGTATCAAGCTGCGTGCCGAAGGCGACCAGCACCGCAGCCGCAAAAGTTATGCCGTGCGCCGTAAGCGTAAACCGCTGGCTCACCCGGTCAATGGTCTGGTCGAACCAGCCATGAATTTTTGCGACGTATTCGCTCCTGGCTTCCTGCAGCACAGCCATGCTGTGGCGGACGTCCGTAGCCAATGAAGGCTCGGCGGCCTCCAGTTGCAACGCCGCATCCCGGATGTTCTTGAGCGTTCCCGCCGGATCCGCAACACCATTCTTCTTCAAAATGCCGGTGAGCACCTCTTTCGCTTTGGCTTCCAGGTTCTTCGGAGTTTGTCCCGCGGCAAGTTCCATCAGCACGATTGTGAGTTCTTCCCGATGGATCACGGTCCCCAGCGCGCCCAGACGCCCCACCAGCATCGGTTGCGTGAGCACGCAGTTAGCGATTCTGTCAGCAATTTTTCGTTCCAGCGTGGGATCGAGTTGTTGCAGCAAGGTAGACAGGCCGTTGAGAAGATTGCGTCCCCGGCTGCCAATCACTGAAGTGACGAAGTGAGTGATGACGGTAACAGACATGCTGAACAAAAGCATGACCGTAGCTACTCCGATAATGATATCCAGTAGTTTGAGCACTAGCCCTCCTCAATCAAGCCAGCGTGAATGGATCGTCCACTCATCTCTGTTGTGCCAAAAACGATGCGTCAAAGATAGTGCAACTCTACGTTGCTTCTATGAAGAGAGACATTCCAGAGTATCTGTTTGGTTAATAAGGATGAGGTGGACTCATATCGCAAACGAAGAATAGAAGCTTGCGGATGTGAAACTAAATCTGCATGCGTCAATGACACATGGAACAGGGCATGACTTCACTCGCGCGGAAAACGGCCTTATAAAACAACGTGCTAATAAAAAGTCCTGTCATGTTGAGCGGAGTTCGACCGACAACGAAGGGAGGACGCGGTCGAAACATCCACGAAATGCGTCCTTCTGAAAGCTGCACCAAGGCATCTCACCGCACACCCAGATCGCACGCCGTGATCAGCAAAGAACGGAGCCCCGCACCGGGAGGGCATGATGTTCGTTCATCCCCAGCTACTCTGATAGTGGTACTACTATGGAAAATTTACCTTTGCATGGTCTTTTTACCCGAATCAGCTCGGGTTGGGGCGGCAGAAAACTTCGTAGAGTCAGATATTTAGCTCAAAGGCCCACAACTTGCTTTTGGGAATGGGGTTGCTGACGAATTCCATGAGAAGGGACCCCAAACCGATGATCGAGAAACTGTTGAAACGTCAGATGGATATGAATAGCGCCGCCGCCCGCGAAATTATCCAGGAAGTGGCTGAGCGTGTTCTGAGGGACCTCTCGCCGGAAAACCAGCGCAAACTTCTGCTGCCATTGAAAAAAGCATCCGCCGCATAAGTGTTAGCGGCTCCGACGCTCATGAGGCGTAATTATTCAAGCCAAAGCCAAGAGCCAAAAGCCGCTTTATTTCTTTGTATATTGCAACACCACATCCAGCACCCGCCACTCGCCATTCTGTTTTGAGAGCAGCATGTAATCCGTCCAGCGGCCGGTCACGACTTTCACATTGGCGGCATTCTTGTACAGGTCGAGCACTTCGATCTTCTGCACCCGTTCACCGGCTGGAACCAGCTTTCCAGATCCGCTGCGCACGCCTTCCAGCAGCGAAGAAGCGGAATCTTCCACGATCCTGACTTCGCCATTCTCCAGCTTCAAAGTCCGCTTATGAAAGTCAGGGTGAAGCGCCTGTTCCATGCGGGAAGCATCGGCGGTGTAGTAGGCATCCATGTAGTTTTGGGCCACAGCGGTTACCGCGGCGCGTTCATCAGAGGTGCGGGCTTTTTGCGCGGCGGCGCTGCCGCCAGCAATAGCAACGCGAGCGACACGATCAGTAGAGACTTGCGCATAAGTTAGTCCTTTTGGGGAGTGGATGCACCGAAGCAGTGCGTCACCTGCTATATGGCTCCTGTTTTGACCGGCTGTCAATAGAACAAAAGGACATATACCCGCTGCTCTTAGCCAATCTCAATCTCCTCTGTTTTCTCTGTTCCTCGGCGTTTCAAAAAGTGTTGGTTACCGGGTCAGCGATATACGACGCCGCTCAGCATCGTCAATCTGCCGGGCGAAAGCCGCAAAGGCTTCGTATTTTTCCGGGGCCACTACCTGTATCGGGATTCGGAACTCGCGCTGCACATCAATCTGCTGGCCACTGGCTCTGAAGCGGACAGAGTATTCCCCAAACTCATTGCGCGCGTTGAAGTCCGGGGGCATTGCTCTTACTCTGAACTGCGCCGGCAGGCGCAGATGGAAAGCCGTGCTCTCAAAGAACACGGAATCAATATAGAGTGGGAACTTGCGGGTGCTATTGCGGGCATACAGAGCGCGAAGTCCCAGGGCCGGGACGAGTTGGTCCAGATCGAGGTTGAGATTTTGCGGATCTACCAAGCTGGGGCACGGTGCAATCCAGCGCAAGCTCCAGTGGTTGCTCCGGATCATCGTCATGCGCAACGCTGCCGCTTGCGCCCGTAGCTCCGGGAAAGATGCGGATCGCCAACTGCTCGAAGAACGCCTGGCGGTCAGTAGAGTTGGCTGCCTGCAATGTGGCCCGCACCTGCTGCGCGCGCGCCACGCCCAGCCGGATGCTCAGGTGCGCTGCCAGGCTGCCATCCTCCTGCAAAACCAGATTCCCTTCAGCCACGCTCTTTTCCTGCACCGGACGCGGCGTGATCGCCACTCTTTGCGTTCCGCTTTCTTCTTCTACAGTCAATGGAACCAAAAGAGCATCTTTACGCTCGACCACCGGCAGCACCGAACCAAAAGGCAGCTCGTCCGACTCCACGTCCATATCGAGAACTTGCCCGTCAGAAAACCACAGGCGCACCAGCGGTTCGGTATAGCAACTCAAGTCTGAGGAACTGGAGCACCGGCTTCCGGCTTTGCGGCCCAATAGCAAGCTGGCTTTCAGGCCGCTGGCGTGAAACAGCGCCAGCAGCGCAGATGTGCGGCTGCCTTCGAGATTTTGCAGCGTATCTTCCGCGCTGTTCTCCGTCCATGCTCCAGACGAGCGGACTTTCGCCGTGACGAGGCGGTAAAGCATTTTGGCGCGTTCATGTTCGCCCACGGCTGCCGGGACGCTGTTGGTCATCTCCATGACTCGCAGTCCAATGCGTGTTTGCTCGATGAGTTGATCGCGCAGCCGGGCGCGGGTGTTCTCAGGCAACTTGATCGTGATGCTCGGCAGCACCTCACCTGGGGGCAGCAGGCTTTCTGCGGCGGTCTGCGGAATATTGTTTTGCTCCCACACCTCTATTGTTCTGCCGCCTGAGTGTTCGATCTTCGCCGCCGGTAGCTTTCTTTCATAAGCCTCACTTCCAGAAATCTCACTTCCAGAAACCCCGGCTTCAGAAGCCCCGGATCGAAAGACCTCAAGCGGGTTGTTTTCGGGCGCTACGACGACAAAGCGGGAATACAGCAGCGGCGCGACAAACGAGCCAAAGGTAAAGCTGAAATTATTCTGTGGGGCTTCCCATGCCGAGCGAAAGTGCTCAACGAATTCTTCTTCAATGCAGTCGCCTGGCTCCAGCGCAGGCATTGAGATGGTCGGCTTTTGCGGAGCAAACTCCGGTTCCGTGACCTGCCCGCCGGCCTTGATGGTGCGCAATTCCAGCAGGTCAGCGCCGCGCGGCATAGCCACTTCGCCAAAGCGATTGATGCCATCTTTATTCAGCACCCGGACCACGCGGTGGGTATAGACCGAGAGTGATGCGTCCCTGCCATACTCAACAACTTTGTCAAACAAAAGAATCACCGCCGGGCCGCCGGAAAAGCGGCGCTCCGCGGTATCGTGCGCTACCTGCAATCCATTGCGCCGGTAGGCAGCATAAAATTCGGTTTCCTGGGCGAAGCCCACGGCCCTGTCGCTGCGGCTGTCCAGAACTTCGGTGGGCGACAATGCCAGCCGTGCGTAGCGTTCGGAGTTGGGCGCGATCTTGTGCAGCATCTCCGCCTGCCGCCGCGCCTCCTGCTCCTGGTGGTCGAGCACCAGTTCTTTCACCAGCATGAGACGCGCTGCGCGGTCCAGCGGATTGGCCGCCAGTAGTTTCCGCAGATGCGCTGCGGCCTCGCCATGTTCTCCTGATGCTGCCAGACTGCGCGCGCAAGCCAGAGAAGCCAACGCACAATTGACCGGCTTTGATTCAAGTTTCTCCGGCAGAATTGCCAGCCAGCGCTGCCAGCTTCAACGTCGCCAGCGGAGCAGGAAGCAGGGACTCCCATGCAGCGTGTTCCTCACGAGTCTGTCCGTCAGCCTCGGAATAAAGCAGCGCCTTGAGATAGTCGCCCAGCTTTGCAGAAGTTTGAGGGATTGCGCGGGCCATCGCCGGAAGATCGTCGCGCAGGTACGCGCGCATGCCATCTATATAGGCAGCCAGCGGCGCGGCATAGGAAACTTCAGGGCCAGCCTGCCGGGAAGCATGAGGAAATACTGCGATGCGGAAAAGCGCGGCGTCCGCCGTGAACTTCATCAGCAATCGGTGTCTGCCGGCAGCCAACTTCAGCGTCACAGATTCTCTGCCGCTTTCCAATGCGTAGCGCGAATCGTGGAACAACACAGGCTTGCCGTCTATGAACAGCCTATATGGCCCGGCGCTTGATACGTCCAATGAGTATTCCTGAGATGTGGAGACTTCAAAATCACTGGCTCCATACAGAATGCCCGCAGCCGCCAAGTAATCGGGTAATGTGGCAAAGCCATCGCGGAACCGGAACTCTTCTGTCTTCAGCGTGCCATAGGCCGAATGCGAAAGTTGATCGGCTTCCGGCGGCCAGTGATGGTCGAAATCGGCATTGCTGTAATGACCGAATGGCCCGGCAATGCGCCAGTCAGTCAACAGTCCGGCGGCGCGCGCGGCCTTGTCTTTCTCAGCCCCATTCACCTCAGCGCCGCTGCCGTCACGGGCCGACGCCACCAGCGCCAGCTTCAGGTTCAGCGAACAGGCATTGCCCAGAGCTGATTCCGTTTTCACCCTCGCCAGGAAACTATTGACGAGAGTGGTATTCGCGGCACTCCGCAGCACTCTGGCCGAAGCGATTTGCTGCATGGCTTCAGGAGCATTCAGGCGGCACAGGCGCAACGCCGAATCGAGCATAGATTTCGGCTGGTCTTGCAGTTCGGCTACTTCCATCCGTACAAACAATGCTGAGGCATTGCCTGCCTGCTTCTTCAACACCGCTTCAGCCTGCTTCTCCGCCGGTGTCCAGATCGAACCGGATGAATGATGCGACGAACTGTTCCGGATTCCGCTGTGCCGCATATCCGGAACAGCAAGCGCACACCAGCAATAGTGCGAAGATCGCAGGGTGAAGGTGCGCAGGGGCTAAAGCCCAGTGTTTATAGGGCTTTTCGGCACGACTAAAGTCATGCCCTGATACAAACCTTGCCTCGAACTGAGTTCTCACACACCCTCTTTAGACCTGACGTGCATAAAACAGCAAACCACGTACTTTATGACGAAGCTTCATCGCGCCAGGCTGACCACAATCTCATTGTGAAAGCTATGTTCCACCAGCGAACAAAACTGCCGGAAATCTTGATATTCATCGCTGGCGATTCTGGCCTTATCGAATTCCAGATGGCTGCTGATCACGATCTCGTGGCCAGACTTCGCATAATGCAGCCGCACCGAACCGAAGCTGGTGGACGTCTCCTGATTGCGAGGCAGCTCTTTTACTGCGGCGCCTGCGGGCAAGGCCACGTGAATCTCTTCTTCCGTAGTCCAGGGCGAGGGCAAAAGCAGGTCAAGAGAGCGCGTGTTGCCGGGCGCCAGCGCTGCGACATAGCTGCGCGGCATCCACGTCGTGCTCAGCCTCACGACCGGCTTATGCTCGTAGGCATTCAGCGCGCCCTGAAAGTCCACGCTTACATCGCTTTCCAGATTGTGCGCGCCGTGAACGGCCACGGTGTCCAGTTCAATCATGGGAAAGACTTCAGCCAGTCCCCGGCGGAACAGATCAAGCTGCTGCTCGTGCACCGCCAGTTCACGCCGCAGTTCCGGAGCATCTTCCCCCCGGGTCAGCGTAGATCCGCTGAAATGGATTACCCCTTCAGGTGAAAGCTGGGCATAGATGGTGCGTTTGGTGTAGTTGTCATGGGCGCTGCTCATAGGAATCTGGCGAAGCTGCGCGTTGCCTTGCAGACCCACGGTGAGCGCCATCGCTCCCTGGTCTTCCAGCGGAAGCTCGCGTCCGGAATATTCGGCGGTGCCGTCGAGCCACAAATCGTATCTGGGCACATAGACGATTGCGTGATCGAACAGCGCAACCGATGCCGGAGCAGACGCCACCTGGCCCAGCGAGCGGGTGCGCACCAGCGCAATTTCCGCCTCAATGCCCGCAGCCCTGAGCAAGGCGATCATCAGGCTGGCCTTGTCTTTGCAGTCGCCAAACCGGCGCGCATACGTCTGCGCCACCGGATACGGCTTGTAACTGTAAATGCCAAACTCCAGCGCTACATAGTGAGTGCTGCGCAGCACGAATTCCTGAATGGCGGCAATCTTTTCCGGCTCAGTGGGTTTGTCTTTGATGAGCGCCGACAATTCCTGTTGCAGCGTCGAGTCCAGCGCAAACTGCGGACGAATCAAACCGGCATACCACGCGCCAAGCTGCTGCCAATCGCCCAGGGTTGAAACATGCACATAAGGCGAGGTCTCGGTAATGCCGGGGCTGCGCGCCTCGCGCGGCAGGGCCGGCACATCGTGCAACTCCCAAATCATGGTCCGCTGTCCGGCCCGCTCGCTCACCTGGGCGGCAGCCACTTTTTCCTCATGCGTGAAGATCTTTTGTGAGGAAGGCAGCACCAGCACATAACGCCGTAGTTGCGTGGGCGTACGGCTGGCCAGTGTGACCAGTTCGCCGAAATATCCGGGATAGGGATTCTCGCGCAGCGTAGGACTCAGCGTGTAATCGAGCTCTTCCACGTCCCCTTTTTCCAGGCCCACGAAGCGCAACTGGCGCGAACGCATGTCGTAATACATGGCCGCTGAACCGTCAGCCACCTGTGTTTCGCCCGCTTCCTGCGCTTCCACCACTGTGCCGTTCGGCTTCCAGATGCGCGCATGGAGAACCTTCAGGCTTTCCGAAGACGGCGAGTAATGGATGCCCGCCGCGCGCCGCTCCTCGGCGGCGGCATGAGAACCGACGTAGAAAATCTGCTGCACGTGGACGCGGTTCAAGCCATTGGCATCAAGCTGTTGAATGCGGATATCGGAGAGCGCGAGATCGTCCTGCTGCGGAGCATGAGCAAAGGCCGCAGCCGCCAGCTTGCGCGGATCACTCAACAGCTCAGCAGCCGCGACGCCAGACGGATCGCGTGGCCTGGAAACGGCAAGCGCCTCGGCAGACTGCTGCTCGGCTGCGTCAGGCAGATGCATGCGCCGGTACAGCGCGGCCAGTTGGCGATGAGCGTCAGCGTTCTGCGGCTGCAAAGCAATCAGCCGCAGCATCGCAGTCCTGGCCTCCGCCAGATGGTTCAGCGTTAATTCAACCTGCGCCAGCTTCGACCAGAGCTCCGGCGATTCCGGACGCAAGCGCAGCAACTTGTTGTAATCCGCTTCCAGTTGCAGGCGTGTTGTGGCGCTTCTCATGGAAGCGGGCCAGCAGATCCAGCAAGGGCAAATCAAAAGGTTTTTGGCCCAGCGCCGCGGTGGCCAGCCGGGCAGCATCGTCGAGCAAGCCAAGCTGTTCGTAGTCAATCGCCAGCCGCTTTTCCAGCCATACAGGCCCGGCCGGCCACTGGCGTTCGATGGCCAGCAACTCGCGCATCGCGTCTGAGCGAAGGCCCAGGTTCATGTGCAGTTCAGCCATCTGCACCCGCAGCGCAAAATCATCAGCGTGGCCGGCCAGACCGTTTTGCAACAATGCCTGTGCTTTTTCAAGCTGCTGGCGGCCAATGTAGTAAAGCGCCAGTTGCAGATTCAGTTGCGGATCGTTTGATTGCAGATCGGCGGATTGCAGCTCGGCGGATTGATGATCGGCGGATTTGAGAGCCAGCCCGGCCTGAAGCGCGGCAAATTTCTGGAATGGATCAACGGTGTATTCCGCCGCCATCCGCCAGCGCGCCGGCGTAGGACCAAGCTGTGCCGCCTGCTGCATGTGTTCGGCGGCAGCTTCCGCCATTCCGGCCAGATGTTCAAGCTGGGCGCGCACTTGCAGCCCGTCAGCGCCTGAGTTGCCGTTGAAAAGCCGCGCCGCCTGATCCAGCACGCTGTGGCGCTCAGTTTCCTTCTGGAACCAACGCGGTGTGTGTGGCTGGTCGCCGCCAGCGCCGCAGAGTTCCCCGACAATGGCCTGGGCTTCGCTTCGCACCACAGCATCCTTTGCCTGGGTGGCTATTCTTTTGAGAAAAGAGAGAAGAGCATCGCGGTCCTCCACATAATCGGCAAGCGAATCCAGTTCGTCGAGCAATGCCAGTGAATGCAGAGTGTCTGCTGAAAGCAGCTCTTGTTGAATGCGGGCCGCGCGAACGTTGTAGGGACCGTTGCCGGCAGCCGCGAACCCGGTGGCCGCACAGAAAGCCGCGCAGCTAACCAGAAGCGAAACGCCGAGGAGTACGTTGCGGAGCAGGAACATCATTCATTGCCCGGCCCTTAGCCCTAAAAATACGAAGTCCCCCGGAAGCTGTTTGGGCTGCCGGGGGATCGCAAATCAGTCCGAGCGTCTCGCTTCTCCCGCCCTGTTTTCCCCCAGGTTTTTTTAGAGCGTGAGAAGTGTCTGACTCTTCTTGATTGGGGTTAAGGTAAGAAGAGTATCAATCCAGAGCTGATTTTCAGAAATTGAACGAATGACCTAGAGCATGGGCTAATAGACCTTAGAAGTTAACCGCGTCGCGATGACATCCCTGGTGAACGGCTCCTCATCTGATTTCACAGAACGGAATCACCCTGGGGCGCTTATGTACAAGCTTGTCGTTTCCCTTGTTCTATTGGCGGCGATCGCAGCACCGGCTCAAACCAAACCACAAGACGCACATCTTCGCGAAGACGGATCGAATGCCATCTTTGCGCGCTCGGCCTTTGCGCATGGATACAGGCATGGCTACGAAGAGGGCTATCATGTCGGCAATATTGACATCAATATGGGACGCCAGCCGCGCACCAGCGATTCGCAGTTTCATGGCCTCAGCCATGGCTATTCCCCCGAGTTCGGGCCAAAGAAGTCGTTCGAAGCCGGCTTTCAAAAAGGCGTAAAAGCTGGTTATTCCGATGGCTTTGCCGGTCATAATTTCCGCGCCGTAGAAACTTTCCGCCGGGTGGCCGATTCGCTCAGCGAAGCTCCGCAGCCTAATGATCCGCGTTTCATCTATTTCGATCAGGGCTTTTCCTCGGGGTACCAGCAGGGCCTTGCCAACGTCAAAAAACAGCAGGGGGAAGCGCGCCCGGCTGATTTCCGCTTCGTCCCCTGCTCCGACTTCCATCCCGCCAGCCAGCAGGACTTACCGGCCCAGGGCAGTTTCTGCGAAGGCTTCCGGCGGGGATATATCGTAGGCCGTGCCGACGCCCTGGTGCACGCTCCGGAACGCGGCCCGCTCGAAGCCAGCAAGTAGCCCTCTCAGCAGAAAACCTCAACCTGTGAGGCTGAACGGGTACATGTACCCTTTTTAAAAATGGGCATGGGCCGAAGTTCATGATACTTTCAGGTAACACGTCCCCATTTTGCTTAAAATCTGTTTTAATCTGCCAACAGCAATTTAGGGCAGTAGGAGCTTGGATGAAGGCAGCAGCTATGGTGAAGAAAGAGACCACTCGAATCGCAGTAGTTGAAAGTGATCCGTTGAGGTTTATTGGCCTTAAATCATTATTTGACACCGAACCGGACCTGGAACTGGTGTCATCGTCACTGGCTGAGCTGGGTCCAAGGCGCGACATTGACCTGGTGTTGCTGGGGACCCGGGCCGGGCAAAATCTTTTCGATGTAATGGCCGGACTCAAAGCGGCCAGGCCTGACCTGCGCATCATCGTGACCGGCAGCGGGGCCGATGACGAAACCATTCTCAAGGCGCTGGCGGCAGGGGCCAAGGGCTACGTGGACGAGGCCGCCTCACCCGCCGAGTTCATTCAGGCCATGCGCATCGTGAACGACGGATCGGTGTGGGCGCCGAGGCGCGTGCTCTCCATCTTTATCGAGCGCGTCACCTCCTCGCCGGGACGCATCTTCCCCGCCGGCCGCGTGACCTTTACCGACCGCGAAAAAGAAGTGCTGGAGCTTCTGGTCGCCGGACGTTCGAACAAAGAAATCGGCTCAGTGCTGGGCATCGAAGAGCGTACGGTGAAAGCGCACGTAGCCAAGCTGATGCGCAAAGTAGGCGTGCAGAACCGCATCGCATTGTCCGTCCACGCCATCACGCATTCGCTGGTCATTTCGTCCAAGTAGATTTCGGAAGCATCGTTCTCAAAAAGCGCAGCCTCGATTCAAGGCTGCGCTTTTTGTTTCGGTCGACTTTGCGTAAAGCGCAACTTCTACCACTGAGACACGGAGGCACGGAGCCAGAACCGAAAACCTCACCACTGATCACACTGATGGAACAGATCAACACTGATTTGGGGGAGCTACGAACCGGTGGGATGAGATGGCGGGTTCTAAAGCAGTTGTGCGATTGCCGCCGCCAGCGTGAAAATCACATCTGAATCCGCTACATGCGCTACAACCCGCATAAACAGCGGATGAAACGCTCAAAATTCGATCCGCACATCCGCTACAATGCGCTACATCCGCTACATCCGCTACAAAACCAGCCACACAGACATCAGCCTGAGGCGCTGTGGATCGTGTGGCCTGAATGATTTTATGGAATAAGGTTTGTGTGGACGAAGTGGACTTAATGAACTGGGTGGACGGTGTCATGTCGCCAATTTTCACCCGGTCAGCGCGAGAGCGCCGATGGCCTGTGACATTGTTGCTAACGAGCATTTTGCCTGGTTGCAGACTTTATGCCGCTCCGGTGCGGGGCTCCCAGTCTTCGGTTTTTGTTTGTTCTTTGGCCGAGCAGCAATTGCCAAGTGCTTCTTTCGTTACTTCGTGACAGGTATCTGCTCCTGCTTGTATCGTTCCCAGGCATCGGCAAAATCGTCCCGCCAATAGCCTTTCAAGACCGATGTGCTTTGGTCGCGATGATTGCGGCTGCGAATGCCGAATGGGCCAAGAATGCGGCCGAGTTTATAGGGGGCCGATCTTCCCCACTGCTTCCAAGGACGGTCTTCCATGAGGTTGAGATGGCGGATAATTTCACTGGTAGGCAGACAGGCGGGCATGTTGGTTTGCCGAAAAACTGCCTCAATGTCGCGCAGCAACTCCAGGCCGGGGTCCTGCGGAAGAGGAATGTGCAAGTGGTAATAGATCCAGGCAAAAGAGTTGCGGGCGTTGCTGCACGGCGACCCCTTGATTTTGTCGGCGATGTGAATCAGCGGTATCGCGCCTTCGAGACGATGTCCGTCAAGCTGTGGGGGCAGTTCGGCAGGCACGAGTTCGGCAGAGCGGGCGAGATCGCCGAAGTTCTGCCTGGACCAGGAGTCCAACCAATTCACGATAGGCCTGGCCTCCTCGGCGGCGGAGGCAGGGATGAATCGGGCCACGGTTTCCGAGGGCTTATTGCGCTTGAGGCGGATAGGAATGCTGAGATCGGAAAGCGAGTGGGGCAGCGGCGACGTCCCGGCAAAAGCCTTGGGACAGTAGACGGTGAACTCGCGCAAGAAGTGAGACTTGACCGGAGAGAAGTAACGCAGCTCAGAGTACGCGCCGATCTTGAGGAGCGAAACCAGTGCGTTACGACTGGAAGCACCCAGGGTCGCTTCGCGGTCGTCGAGCAGCAGAACGGAAGGCAAATCCTGCACAGGTTCACCTTTCGGTGAGGCCGGGTTGGGTTTAAGACTCAGCAGCTTGTCCATCAGTATTCGTTGCGATGGAGCGCTCAGCAACCAGGAATCGGACGGACAGAGCGCCTGCAATATCTGGAGCAAGCGCGTCTTGCCGCTAGACTGCACGGGCGACTGGATATTGAGATAAGGGGTAACATGAAAAGCGCGATAGCACCAAGTATGAACGATCCACAGGGAGAGCAAGATCATTTCATAATCGGTGCAACCGAGGTACGTGCGAATGTACTTCTGGATGGCAAGCAGCATGTGCGGAGCAGGAGCGCTGGTTGCGGTTGATGAAGAAGAAGCAGTCATATTCATAGTTTCACTCTCAAAATGTTTAAGAACGCAAGCGGGGCGTTTCGGTTGAACGTCCCGCATTTTGAAGCCGCGACAGCATTGTGGGGGCGTGCAGGCCAAGGCGTGGCTCCGCCCCGTGCTGTTGGTTCCGCTTTTGGCATTCCAAGCCAATCACGAAGACCCAACAGCCGCTTTCTTTCAATTGTCAAAGACCAAGTTACAACCGCATCCCTGAGGACGCAGGTGGAGAGTAACCGCTAAAAAGAATGAAGTGTGAGAAATGGTGTCACTACGCCGCCGTTGTGGTGTCACTACGCCGCCGTTGTGGTACCACTACGCCGCCGTGGCAGATTTGACACGAGAGAGCAGCTCTTGGCTTTTGGCTCTTGGCTTTTGGGAACGGCAACCACAAAGGACACTAAGGATCACCAAGCACTTTCCAATTTACGAGCGATTCTGAAGCAATCCTGTTCACTTTCGCTCTTTGGCTGCTTAACTCTTAATCTCAGAGGTATGGCATTATTAAGCCCCGCACTTGAGTTTTGGGAAAGCCAGAAGATACCGAATCTAGTCTCGGCCATGGAGGGGCATAGGCTTTCGGTCATCATAATAGAAAACCTTGCCTTATTCATGACTTATGGAGCGGCCAAATTTGAAGCAGTTTCAGTGTAGGGGGAATTACACTAGACGATGTATATGGCATCGAGAGATTGTTCATGGTGCGCTTGCGCTCCAAACGTAGGAGCTGCTGGCCATTCGACTCCGCTCAGGCCAGGCTCCAGCCGCGGCTCGATGAACTGTTTCTTTCCTTCGTCGACCCCGCTCTCCACTTCTCAGATGCACAACAGAGCGCACATCCTGGAAAGCAAGACGAATCAGGAGTCATAACCCACAAAGGACACGAAGGAGTCAGCACCCCTCACCACAGAGACACAGCACGGAGCCAGAACCGAAAGGCTCACCATTGATCACACTGATGTAACAGAGTGCGGAATGAAATGGCCGTAAAACATACAACTTCTGTTTGCCAGCGTGAAAAATGATGCCCGAGCTTGTCCCAAGGGCTCACGAGAGTGTGTGAGAAACAATTCCGTGGCCGCAGCAGATGCAGTTTCAAACAGTGGGTCTGAACCCAGTATTTATAAGGCTTTTTCGGCACGACTAGAAGTCATGCCCTGTTACATGTCTCGTCGGCGCACGCAAACTCTAGTTCTCACACACTTTCTTACCTCGCTGCGCCCCTTCTCGGGGCTGTGCCGAATGCCGGGATTTTCCGTGTCTCCGTGTCTCCGTGGTTGATCTGGTTTGCGGTCGTGAAGGTTTTCGCGGAGGTACATGTCCAATAGCAGTTGCGAACAGGCACCCACGTTACTTGCCGGGCCGTACAACTCGGTGGATACTCTACTCACCTACCACAGAACCTGGGAGACAAGGGTTGGATACGGTCACGAGGGTCACCGAATCCAACCCTTTATTGTTTTCCCGCCCGCCGCGTTCTAAGCTGTTAACTGCATCAAACCTGTCAGGAACTCTCATTTTCTGAGGAAGATACAAATTATGAAGAACGCTGCAATTCTGCTGTTGTTTGCCTGTGCCTGCGTGAACCTGCTTTTTGCCGAGACTGAGGCCAACCGGGTCGAGTCGGCCTCCACCGTGCTGGCCGACATCATGGCCACCCCTGATAAAGGTATTCCGGAAGAAATTTTGTCGTCAGCCAAATGTGTCGCGGTAGTGCCCTCGATGCTGAAAGGCGGACTGGGCTTTGGAGGCGCCTACGGCCGGGGCGTGGCTTCGTGCCGCACCGGCAGCGGATGGAGCGCTCCCGCCCCGTTCAGCATCAAGGGAGGCAGTTTTGGCCTACAGATCGGCGGCCAGGCTGTGGACCTGGTCATGGTCATCATGAACGATAAGGGCATGCAGAACCTGCTGGCCAGCAAGTTCAAGGTGGGCGCGGATGCGTCCGCTGCGGCAGGGCCGGTGGGACGCCACGTGGAAGGCGATACCGACTGGAAGATGCGCGCCGAAGTGCTTACCTACTCGCGCGCGCGCGGGCTGTTTGCCGGAATCACCATCAACGGCGCGGTCATCAGCCAGGACAAAGACGCCACGCGCGAACTCTACGGACGCCTGGTGCCGTTCAAGACAATTCTCACCGGCGCGATTCAGACGCCGGCCAATGGCGAGCCATTTGTGAGCGCGGTACGCAAAGTGACGGCAGGAGAGGCGCCGGAGCCGAAGAAAGAATAGAAGAAGCTTCTAGCTGCTAGCTTCTAGCTTTCGTTGCTGCGCAACGATGAGATGTAGCATGTCTCATCTGCGCGGATTCGAAATTGCTCTTTGCGAGACGCCAGGGCTGAAGATAGTGTGTGAGAACTCTATTCCGTGGCGACAGCACGAGCCAGTTAAAAGTGTGCAGGGGCTTCTATGAGACGGCTGGTGTTGTCAACATAAATCTGCCTTTGGTTTTGCTTTTCACTTCATAGCGGGTTTTGCTTTTGCCGTTGGTTTGGTTTGCCTTTCCCGCTGAATCGAGAAACATTCATCCCAGACTTCTATACGCACTCTGTTAGCCTGCTTGGAGGCTGGTGCATGGTGGTGTCCGATACCGATGAATGGGTGCTGCTATCTGAAGCGCGGCCTCTAAGACCCTGCCCCTGCCCGCAGTCACCGCGACACGAGATTTAGCAAACCATATACAACAACACCGCTCCTTTCCTAAGCCTCAAAATGGATTTATGCCAACTTGCCGGCAACTGTAAGCGGGCCCGCGGCTGTGGGTGGAAACTGTTGATAGTTTTGGTTGCTCGACCACATGCGATGTAGAATCACGGCCAGTTTGCGTGCTACAGCCACCACCGCTCGCTTTTTTCCACGCTTGCCCCCGCTGGCGGCCAACTTTAATCCCCATTGCTTCAGAGCTGAATCAGGCCCACAGCGACCCAGGATATCGTGGGCCGATTGCACCAGTAAAGCCCGCAGGTAGTTGTTGCCCGTCTTGGTAATGCGACACTGCGGGTCGGAGTCACCCGATTGTTTTTTCCCTGGACGCAGCCCCAGAAAAGCTCCTGCCTGGCGGCTGTGGGCCATGCTGTGCGCCCCATTGATGGTGAGCACATAAGCCGCCGCTACTAAGTGCCCCACCCCGGGTGCGCTCCGTAAGCGGATGATCTCCGGATAACGCTTTTCCAGTTCTTTGATCTGTTCATCCATATGCTTAATCCGCTGGTTCAGCACCGTAACCTGCTCCAACAGTGGAGTTACCAGTCCCACCAGGTTCGCCGGTACGGCTGATTTGGCTTTTTGTTCAAAGCTCTCGCTGCTGCACTTGGGCAAGCGTCCGCCCATACTTTTCACCAGCCCACGGGCGCTGTTGATGATCATGGTGCGCGCTTGCACCAACGTCCGTCGCGCCTGGATCAAACTCAGATCCCTCTGCCGTTCAGCACTGCGGTGCTGAATGGGATACAGCAGACGAGGATCGAAGTGGGCGAAGATGGCCAACTGCTCGGCATCGTGATCATCAAATTTGGATTCATTGCCGGTGATCGCCTCGATCTTGCGCGTGTTGGCTACGATCACTTCATGTCCTAATCCTTCCAGTAAGCGACTGATCCAGGGTGAATGCGTGCCACACTCCATAGCTACCCGCATCCGCTTGTGAACTTCAAAATACTCGCGCAAGTCCTTTTCCCGCGTCCGGATCTTGCCCGTTTCCATGACTTCCCCATCCTGGTCCAATAAACAGTAATGAGACCATCGGTCCCCTAAATCTATGCCCACGGTATGGCTCGGTTTGGTTCCTTTGGCGGTTGGCTTTTTGATACTCTTCTTCATGGCTGCTCTCCTTTGCATCTCGAATGCGTTGCGGACAGCATCATAGCTTGTTCCGCGAGACCAGCCGTCTCATCCCATCTGAAGCCCTGCATTTATCGGCTTTTTCGGCACGACTAAAAGTCGTGCCCTGTTACATGTCTCGTCAACACCACCAAACTCTAGTTCTCACACACGCTCCAACGGCCAATGTTCATGGGCATTTACGACACGAGTAAACTCCATGCCTGTGCGACTGTCGAAGATTTACCTCGCGGCTGAAGCCGAATTTGATGAGATCCTACACGGCACGGCTGAAGCCGTGCCCTTTCAAAAACAAAAGAGTCCTTTCAAAACGAACGCGCGCCTTTCAAACAAAAAGAGTTTTCTCGCAGGTTGAAACCTCTAGCGCGGCCCTGAAAGGCCGCTCTTCCACCAATGCCGTGCGAATTGTCGAAGATTTACCTCGGCGGCTGAAGCCGAATTTGATGGAGCTCCTGAACGGCACCGCTGAAGCCGTGCCGTTTCAAAACAAAAGAGTCCTTTCAAAACGAATGCGCCCTTTCAAACAAAAGAGTTTCTCGCAGGTTGAAACCTCTAACGCGGCCCTAAGGGGCCGCTCTTCCACCCAGCCGTGTGAAAGTTGTCGAAGATTTACCTCGGCGGCTGAAGCCGAATTTGATGGAATCTGAACGGCACGGCTGAAGCCGTGCCCTTTCAAAACAATAGAGTCCTTTCAAACGAATGCGCCCTTTCAAAAGAAACGTGTCTTTCAAAACGAACGCGCCCTTTCAAACAAAAGAGTTTTCCCGCAGGTTGAAACCTTCTAACGCGGCCCTGAAAGGCCGCTCTTCCACCAAAACATGCGCAAAGACGGAGCATTCCGGGGATCGGCTCTTTGCGCCCCAGCGAGTCAATTCCGGAGATCCCGCGCTTGCACCGAGCCAAGCTAGAGGCTAGAAGCTAGCGGCTAGTAGCTACTCTTTTAGTGTTTATGCGGGGCGGCCTGGTCGTGATCGTGATCGTGTCCGCCGTGTTCCATCTGCTCGTGTTCTTCTGACTCTTCTTTAAACAATCCAGGCGCACCCAGGCTGCCTTTGGCGGGCAGATGGCGGATGAAGTGGACCATATTCCACATCTCGTCATCTTCCAGAATGCCTTTCCATCCCGGCATACCCGAAGGGCCCACGCCATTTTCAATAATGTATTTCAACTGTCCGTCGGTGTAGTCCTGAATGTCTTTGTCGGCCAGATTGGCGACGGGCGGATCCATTTTGGTGGCAAACGGGACGCCGGTATTTTGCCCGTCGAGGCCATGGCATATCTGGCAATGGTGCTGGAAGTGTCCCGCGCCTTCTTTCACGGCGGCTTCAGAATAAGGGATGGGGTTCTTTACGTCTTTACCGCCGATGGTGACTTTGTGCTTGATGCCGTCAATTACGCTGCTTTGCATTTTGCCGGGGGAGCCCGCCTTGCACCCGGCGAGCACGGTGATCGCGGCCAAAGCAGCCGCCGCCAACATGGTTTTCATTGGTCGTTCTCCTGATTTCATGCGTATAGTAATTCTGATGCGCGGGGAGCTACCTTCCATAGAGTCCTGCGCTTTGTTCAGGTTACACGATTCGGAATCTTTGCCGGCCAGGGACATCGTTCGAACCGCCTCATGCGATATCGTCTCGAATATATACCAGTCTGGATATTGGCCAAACTCATCGGCCTGCTGCCTCGTGCGGCGGCCCGGGCGCTATGCATTACGGTGGGAAGGCTGGCTTACCTGCTGCATCCGCGTCTGCGCCGCGTCGGCATGCGCAACCTCGATATCGCCTTCCCAGAAAAAAGCCGCAAAGAGAAGAAGCGGGTGCTGCGCCAAGTCTATACGAACCTGGGCCGCCAGTTGGGCGAGTTCTGCCTGTTCCCCCGGTACAACAAAGAGAATGTCTCCCGCATTGCCGTGTATGACGGTTTTGAAAACTTCGCCGAGGCCGAAGCACGCGGCAAAGGCGTGATCTTTCTTACCGGGCATTTTGGCGGATGGGAGATTGGCTCGTTCGTTCATTCATTGCACGGACACGCGTTGAAGATCGTGATTCGTCCGCTGGACAATCCTTATGTGGACCGGATGGTAGACGGTTACCGGACCCTGCACGGCAACAGCACGTTTTCGAAGCAGGATTTTGCCCGCGGACTGCTCAGTTCCATGAAGCGCGGCGAGACCGTAGGTATCCTCATGGACACCAACATGACCCCGCCACAGGGGGCGTTTGTAGATTTCTTTGGAGTGCCCGCCTGTACGGCCACCGGCATTGCCCGCGTCGCGTTGCGGACGCAGGCAGCGGTGGTACCGGCATTTACCATCTGGGACAAAAAGCAGCAGCGATATCGCATTCGCTTCGATCCGGCGTTGAAGCTGGTATGTACCGGCAATGATGAAGCCGACGCAGTGGCCAACACCGCCGCATTTACCAAAGTGATCGAGAGTTATGCGAGGAAATATCCGGAGCAGTGGTTGTGGGTGCATCGGCGATGGAAGACGAGACCGGCGGGAGCGGAGCCGATTTACTGATTGGGTAATTGGTAATTTGTGTAAGTGGGTACATTTCACGTTATAGAATTGCCAGAATTAAAAAGATGCCTTTGCGTCTGGCATGCTCACTTTGTCGGAGATTGCATTTAACAAAGATCACAATAAAGCCATGATCAAATCTTTCTTCGCCCGAGGGCGAATTATCAATTTACTCGATTGCTACATTCTTCCTCTCTCTCCGCTCTTTGCATTCTCTGCGGTAGGCTTTTGACGTTTCAGTTTTGGCATTTTTGGCAATCATGGCGATTTTGGCAATTCCCGAATTACCCAATTACCAGATTACAAAATTACGCAATACAATGGTTTCATGTCCATCGTGGTGATTGGCGGGCATTCGCGCAGCGTAGGCAAGACCAGTGTTGTTGCCGGGCTGATCCATGCCTTGCAGGAATTCAACTGGACCGCTTTGAAGATCACCCAATACGGTCATGGGGTCTGCTCGGCGAATGGCGAGCCCTGCGATTGCGTGACGGACGATCACACCCGCGCCATTACCGAAGAACGCGACCGCAGCGGCGAGACCGACACTTCACGCTACCTGGTCGCCGGGGCCGCCCGCTCGCTGTGGGTGCGAACCCGGCAAGGAATGCTGGCCGAAGCTATGCCCGATATCCGGCGCAAGATTGCCGGAGCTGGCAATGTGATCATGGAATCGAACAGCGTGATTCGCTTCCTGCGTCCTGATCTGTACATTACCGTGCTGGATGCAGAGACTGCCGACTTCAAAGATTCCGCGCGCGAATTCCTCGACCGCGCCGACGCCGTGGTGCTGCACCGGAATGAACAGAGTCCCAGGTGGAATTCGGTGTCGCTGAAGCCGGTACAGGGGCGTCCGTTTTTTTTGATTGAGCCGCCGCAGTATGTGACGCCGGAGATTGTGGAGTTTGTGAGGGGGAAAATTCTTTGAAAATCGATAAAATCTTTACCGCAGAGTGCGCTGAGAGCGCAGATGAATGACTAGGTGCGAAATTGTAAGTCACAGACTCTTCTTCGCGCCAATTACGCAATTACGAACTTATGCAGAACACATGGCGAGATTCGAGATTTCTGGTAGACATGGTAGTTTAGGTTGATAGGTGTGCCTGGCTGAAGCCCAAAGTCTATTCACCGCAGAGTGAACGTCAGGGAGCGCAGATTCATTTGTCAACCCGCGCAAATTCTAAGTTCTTGACAGCATGCCTGTATACCAGTTTGTCAGGGACACGTATGCCGCCTGCTCGCCTGTTAAGTCGCTGATCAGAACGAATCATTCCCGGCGCACTATTTGCTGAACCGGTATATCGTTTGCCAGATGCTTCCATCTGGCTCTTTGCGCACTCTGCGGTAAAAAGCCTTAAGATCAGGCGGCGCGGGCTGATCTTATGTTGTCTTCGAGGCCTATCCTGGCCAGCGCTATGTTCAGAAGTTCTTTGCTCATCAAGTCTAAAAACAAGTCTTTGAGCTGCACGATGCGGTCTATGTCCTTTTCAGGGACACCCGCTTCGGCCATTTGGGTGGTGGAGAGCTGTAGAGGTTCGGGCAGCTCGGCGGCGAAGCTTATGGCTGAATCACGCACCGCAAGCCGATGTTGCTCATAGAGAGGATTTCTCAGCATGGGCTTCAGTGAATCCCAGTAGGCTTTGAGAAAGTCTGGCCAGCGCCCCAGGTTGAGATAAGAGTTGCTCAGAAAGGGCGTGCCCAGGGTGCGCTTCATCTCGTCGTAAATTCTGCGGGTAGAAGCCGGAGCCTCTTCCTCCGAGACGATTGCCGGGCGAACCGTAAATACAGGATGACGCGCCGGCAGAGTGCCTTGTCGCTGCACGCTGTGGGGATTTTCGAATGCCTGCTCGAGCGCGGCGCACAACAACAACAGCAGTGAGTAGTTGTAGTGATAGAGTTCCACGGCATGGCTCAGATCGTCGTGAACCCCGTCGCTGCGCTGAAAGTCTTCTGTTCTGCTTCGCGAGTCTTCTATTCTGCTTCGCAAATCTTCTTCTCTGCGTTGCAAGTCTTCTATTTTGCGTTGCAATTCCAATGCCGGGAAATAGTTGTGCATCCGGGTATAGGCTTCGGCGGCCAGACGGTCGCTGTAGGAAAAAAATTCCTGGGTTTCGAGCATGGGCTTGGCAGCGTTCCAGAACAGGCTGAAGAATTCCGGGAAGGGCGCCAATGCCTGGAAAAGCTTATTCACATGGGGAACTCCCAGGGTGTGCCTTGATCTCTTGAAAAATCTCAGCCGTGCGTCCCTGAGCGGAACCTTCCTCAAGGTGTAACCGGTGTTTTTTCCAGGACATAAACTGTTAGATGAGCAGCAGCGGACAATGGATGAAATTTCTTGCAGCTACAACCACGGAGGCACGGAGACACAGCGTAGCCGCGCAAATCGGGTGATCCGGTGATCGGGTGATCTGAAAATCGGGTCGTCAGGAAATCGGCCATCGAAACCCAAATTCGGCAATGACATTCCAATAGGCATTGGCAGCGCGTAAAGGCCCTATCGTTCTTTGGTTGGGCCGGTCATGGGGGGCATGGGCTGTTCGCGGCGGGTTGGAATTGCGACATCGCCTTCGCCGTCCCCGGCGACGCGGCGCTGTGTTTCTTCGGTATCAGGTTCGCGCACAAACGCTGATGGCTTGGGCATGTTGCCGGTGGCCCCGCGCTTGAGGTTCTTCATTACATCGTCGCGGTCGAGGCTGTAATCACGGGCCAGGCGGGTAAGCGCCAGGGTCACAATATCGGAATGGTGTATCTCTTCGGTGCCGGGATATTTTTTTACATCGAGCCACAGCTTATGGACAAGACGAACATCCTCGTTCTTCATGGTGGGCGTATGCGGGCCGATGCGGTAGGTCTCAACCGTATTGTCGGGACGCACCACCTGGAAGACGAACTGGCGTTTGGGTTCGGGCATGGCCTCCCAGGCCTGCCCCATACGGAAAGCCTGTTCTTCTCCGGTCATCTTGCTGGACAGGCCTGAAACTACGGCGGAAGATTCCAGGGAATTCGCAGTCTGCACAATGGCCGAATAGACATCGCGCGCCGGCACAACCAGCAGCGAGATCTTTTTCCCGTAGCCTTCGGCAATAGAGACGGTCTTGGTGAACAGAGTCTGCTCGTAGTCGCTGAATATCTGCTCCATAGCGAGGTCGTATTCGCCCATGCCGTAGCTGGTGAGGCGGCCTTCCATGACCACCACGTCCTGTTCGGTGGTGTCAGTGGCTTCAAGGGCCCAACGCAGGTGGTTCAGGGTATTGTGATCGCGCACCGTAACCAGCACGTTGCCGGGACGAGCTTCCACGGCTTCCCGCCCGATGGTTTCCTGCTGCATGAGCTGAAAGTGCTCTTTCATCTGCTCATGGGTATGGGCGAATCTACGCTGGTTCACCTTCTCAGACACAGTAAAGATGATGAAGAAGACCACGGTGAAGACAATTCCGGCAACCGTGGCAATCTGCTTGGTGAAGAGATTCACAATGGCGGTGGAGAGCAGCACCATGTGGACGGAAAGCAGACCCAGCGGAATTTCTACCTTGCCGATCCTGATGTTGGGCGGCACCCGCCAGCCGCGTTCACCTTTGTATTTGAAGCGGAGCACCAGCATGGCCAGGGAGTTGAAGGTGAAGCTCCAGATCACGCCAAAGGCATAGGCTTCGCCCAACACATACACGTCGCCCCGGCTGGCCAGAATGGTGAGCAGTTGCATGCCCACCACCAGGTTCACAATGCGGTAGCTGGTGCCAAACTTCTTGTGCGGACGGCGAAACCAGTCGGTGAGCACTCCGTCTTCTGAGACGCGGTTCAGCACGCCGTTGGAGCCAATGATCGAGGTATTGATGGCCCCTGACAGGATCAGGAAGCCCACCACCACCACAAACACCCGGAATATCAGCTTCAGCATGTGCGGGCCGATCATGTACATGGCCATGCCGCTGATCAGGTTGTCTTTGTATACCGGGACCCGCACCGAGTCGGGAATAATCATGACTGCCAGCAGCGAGCCGATACCGGTAAAGATAAAGCTGAAGATGGCGATGATCAGCGCTGCCCGTTTCAGGTTCCGCAGTTTAGGGCTGGCGATTTCGCGATTCACCTGGGCCAGGGACTCTTCACCGCTCATAGCCAGCACTGAGTGGCCAAAAGCAATGAGGATTCCAAAGAATCCCACCATCCTGCCAATATCGGTGTTCTTGAGGAAGCCCAGGGCTTCGGGGCTGAAGTGCAGGTTTGAGGGCGTGGGCAGGGGCGGCAGGGACGCTCCGGTATTGATAACCGTATAGACTGCCCATCCCATGAGGATGACCACCATCACGGTGGTGATCTGCATTACGCGCAGGGCCTTGTCGCTCGATTCCTCAATGCCCTTGATGTTCTGCCACCAGTAATACACGGTGACCAGCAGGGCAAAAGCGGCAGCCGAATAGTTTTCGTTGATGTGCGGCGTGCCGTGAAAGAGGGTGTGCATGGCGCGAGGTATCCAGCCATGGGTATCGGCGGCAACGGCAATTTCATTGATGAGCCCGGCAATATACTGGCCGGCGGAAACGCCAGAAATGGGGCCGGTGAGAATGTAGTCAAACATCAACGCAGAGACGCTGACTTTTGCCAGAGTACCGCCCAGAGCTTCTTTCACCACGCGGTAGACACCGCCGCGGGTAAACATGGAACAGCTCTCGATATAAACCGAGCGCACCGCGAAGGCGAAAAGCATGACCGCCAGGATCAGCCAGGGCGCCGCTTTGCCAACGGCCTGCTCAGCAATGCCACCCGCGTAAAAAGCCGACGAGCCAAGGTCATTGAGAACAATGGCTGCCGCACGCCAGTAGGAGATGAACGTGAGCATGACCGTGGTCGCGACTACAATGCGAACCCGGTTTGATTGTGGCGGGATAGGTTGGGACCCTGAAGACATTTTGAAAGAGATTCACGCCATTAAGAGAACATTCCCGCGAATCTCGGCGGAAGGTTCAATGGTCGCGATCGAGCCTGAGTCCTTTCATGAATTCGTGCCGGTCTGCCCGTTGGCATCATCTTCCATCATGCTCGCGGCCGTCTTGATGGCAGTGATGATGATCACCGGAATGGCCCCCAGCATCCCAATTAGAAAGAGATATTGAAACACAGGCAGAAAATAGTGCACTACAAAATTCACGCCTTCATTGTATTCCTGTAATTCACTGGAATCAAAACTGAATCACGGTTTGTTAGAATTTCGAAAATGCTGAAAATACCAGCCAGAGCCTGGGTGCTGGCCCTGCTCTCGGGCGGGCTGCAAATAATCATTTTCCCGCGCCCCTCTTTTTATTTTCTCTGCTGGATTGCTTTTGTTCCTCTACTCTACGCGCTCATACGAGGGCGAGGCGGCGAAGGCGAGCTACTTGATTCCGAAGGGCGCTCGCTGCGCCCCTTTACTCTGAAGCAGGGTTTCTTCCTGGGCTATGTCTGTGGAATCGTATGGTATCTAGGCACGACGTTCTGGATTTTTCACGTCATGTACATTTACGGCCACCTCAATTCCGTGGTCGCCTTTCTGATTATGATCGCCTTCTGCCTGGCGATGGGTCTGCATCATGGGGCTTTTGCCGCCTTTGTGGTGCTGCTGGTCAGGCGCTCAAGCTTCGGCAACGCCCGAGCTTTGCTGACTGCACCATTTTTATGGACGGCCATCGAGTTTTTCCATGACCGGGTTGCGGGGTTCCCATGGAATCCGCTGGGCAGCGCGCAGATTGACAACATTCCGTTTTCGCGGATTGCCGAGTTCACCGGCGTCTATGGCCTGTCATTCGCTATTATGCTGGTCAATTGCGCCTTCACCGCCGGACTGTTGTTCTATGGCAAACGCCGCCAGAACCTGCTGATCTCGGCCACGGCTGCGGCGATTGCGTTGCAAATGGGCGTGCTGGCCAAACCTGCTCCTGCTGAAACAGCAAGGCAGGCAGTGCTGGTGCAGCCCAATATCCCGGTACTCGACGAGGAATGGTCGCCGGCGTTTTTTGATCAGACGGTGGCGGAACTTTCCCAGTTAAGCGTAAGGGCGAAAGAGAAAAATCCGCCGGGCGAACCCGGCCTGATTATCTGGCCGGAATCTCCATCGCCGTTCTATGTAAATGACCAGCGGTTTACCCACTGGCTCACGGCCGTCGCCCAGGATTCCAATTCTTACCTGATCATTGGCAGCACTGCGTGGACGCATCCCTCGAGCGCAGACGAAAAGCCGCAGCCGCTGAACTCCGCTTTAGTGATGGACCCGCAAGGGCGGGTGGTAGGCCGCTATGACAAGATCCACCTGGTGCCCTTTGGGGAGTACACCCCTTTGAAGTCTTTTTTGTTTTTTGCCGGCAAGCTCACCAACGAGGTAGGTGATTTTGCGCGGGGCACGGAACACAAGGTGTTTAACCTTGACCATACGCGGGTGGGCATTTTCATCTGCTATGAATCGGTGTTCCCCGACGAGGTGCGGGAATTCGGCGAGAACGGCGCACAGGTGCTGGTGAATATTTCTGACGATACCTGGTACGGATACACCGGTGAGTTGCAGCACCTGGCCATGGCGCGCATGCGCTCCATCGAAAACTATCGCTGGATGCTGCTTTCCACCAACAGCGGCACTACGGCCGCCGTGGACCCTTATGGGCGGGTGGTGACGAAGGCGCAGCGCAACGTCCGCACGGCGATGGTGGCGCCGTATGCGCCCCTGATAGAGACGACTTTTTACAGCCGCAACGGCGACCTGTTTGCCTGGATATGTGTGGTAATCTCATTAGTGGCATTGTTTTTCCGCTTCAGAATCTCTGCGGGAACCATGATTGAGGCCCGCACCTCGTAGAAACTATGGTTGAAGAATTAGAACGCGAATATACCCCTGTCCGTAACAAAGTCCAGGACCTGCGGAGCTATCTTTGACGCAGCCACCCGCCGCAGCGAACTAGCCGAAATTGAAAAGAAGATTGCCGCCGATCCGAACCTCTGGTCTGACCCGGAACGGTCGCAGCAGCTCATGCGTGAACGCAAGCGGCTGGAAGAGACCGTTGCCACCGATGCCGATCTGGCCCGCAGAATAGAAGACATTACCGCCTACTTCGATCTGGCCCGCGAAGGCGAGTCGGTGGTGGAAGAACTGCGGAAAGAAATTGACGCGCTGCGCGAGCTTTCAGAGAAGCTGGAAACGCAGACCCTGCTTTCAGGAGAGAACGATTTTCGCAATGCCATTGTGACGATCCATCCGGGAGCAGGCGGCACCGAATCGCAGGACTGGGCAGAGATGCTCATGCGCATGTACCTGCGCTGGGCGGAGCGGCAGGGTTTTCAGGCCGACCTGAATGAATATCAGGCGGCTGAAGAAGCAGGGATCAAGTCAGCGACGTTTACCGTGACCGGCGATTACGCCTACGGGCTGCTGTGCAGCGAGATTGGCGTACACCGGCTGGTGCGAATTTCGCCTTTCGACCAGGCCAAGCGCCGTCACACCTCCTTTGCCAGCGTGTTTGTGGCGCCGGAAATTGATGAGTCCATTGAGATTGACATCAAGCCGGAAGAGCTTCGCATAGATACCTATCGTTCGGGCGGCAAAGGCGGCCAGCATGTGAACACCACCGACTCGGCGGTGCGTATTACGCATCTACCCAGCGGGCTGGTGGTGGCCTGCCAGAATGAACGATCGCAGCATAAGAACCGTGAGCGCGCCATGAAGATTCTGCGGTCGCGCCTCTATGAACTGGAACTCGAGAAGAAGCGCGAAGTCACGAAAAAGCTGGAAGACTCGAAGCTCGACATAGATTTTGGCTCGCAGATCCGGTCGTATGTGCTGCATCCGTATCGGATGGTGAAAGACCACCGGACAAAAGTGGAAGTCGGAGACGTGGACCGGGTGCTTGATGGGGATTTGAGGCCGTTTATCCGTGCGTATTTGCTGGCGCGGCGGAGTGAAGGGTAACCACGGAGACACGGAGAACACTACTGGAATCGGGTGATCCGGTGATCGGGTGATCTGAAAATCGGGTCATCGGGAAATCGGGTCATCGGACAATAGCGAGAAAATCGTCGCGAAAAGACAAGAATTTATTGTTAGTAATGCGGAAAATTCATTGGGAGTTCGGTTTATTCGGCAGTACAGCTTGTATCTCATTCTGATTTGATCGGAACTGCGATAGGAATTGTCTGTTTGTCTTTGGGGAGTGGCGCAATCGTACATGGCTAACATGCTCGAACTCATCAAAAGCAATGCCGTTCCCGCGGCGGTGATGCGTTCGGCTTCCAAAGGGGCGCTCTCTGTGCCGGGCGCTGAGATGATCGAGATTCTGGTCTACCTGACGGACAATCCTGTATTTGGCCAGGAAGCGCGCATGACTCTGGCGCGCTGGGACGAGGCTGCTACGCGCGCCCTGGTTTCGAGCAGCACCGCTCCGGCAGCGGTGCTTGACTATTTCTGGACGCCGCAGAACCGCCGTCCGGCGTTGATGCCGGCCCTGATTGAGAATCCGCAGATAGCAGAAGAACGGCTGGTGGAACTTGCAGCCAGTGGCACGCGCGAGATCGTGAACATGCTGCTGGCCAGCGGACGCGCGCAAAGCTTGTCGGCGGTGTTGAAGGCGCTGCTGGAAAATCCGCAGCTTGTGCCTAACGAAAGCCGCCGCATTCGTGAGCATCTTGGCGAAGCTCCGGTGGAATCGCCTGACGCGGAGACCGCGGTAGCCCACCAGACATTTGAGCAGCAGCACCAGGCGGAGATCGTAGCCGAAGAAGGAAAACCCTTTGAACTTGTGGGCCCGCCTGACGAAGCGCTGGAGTCCACGTCTGCACCTGCCAGCACTCCAGCGGTAGCGACGCCCGCTGCTGCGGCAAAGCCAGAGGCCCCTGCGCTGAAGCTTTCGGTGTTGCAGAAGATCGCCAATATGACGGTTGCGGAGCGGGTGAAGTGCTCATTTCTCGGAAACAAGGAAGAGCGATCCATTCTGATTCGCGACGGTTCAAGAGTAGTGCAGAGCGCGGTGATGGCCTCGCCGAAGCTCACCGAGGCGGAAGTGGAAAACTTTGCCTCGGCCAAGAACGTGCAGGAAAATGTGCTGCGCGAAATTGCCCGCAGCCGCAGGTTTATCAAGAGCTACACCGTAGTGAAAAATCTGGTGACCAACCCACGCTGTCCGCTGGACATATCGCTAACCCTGATCAAGAACCTGTTGATTAACGACCTCAGGGGACTTCAGGCCAATAAAAACGTTCCCGATACGGTCAGGAAAGTCGCTTACAAGTTGTATAAGGAAAAAACGACACAGCCGTAGAAGAATCGGGACATCGGTGCATCGGGTTATCGGTGCATCGGAAACGATGGCTGTCGTTGGATTGTCGAGCGTCCGTTGTACCCAGTGCCTGAGACCAATCAGCAAAAAAGAGAATATCAGCAGTTCATTAAGTCTCGGAATGCAGCAATCGTTGTAAGGCATGGACAGGTTGTTCTAGTGCGCTCCGCTCCAAAAGAAGGAGCTGCGCGCGGGCCTTCGGCAGAGTGGAAGCAAGTCTTTTCGTTCCTTACCCGGCACTCCGCTTCTCAGATGCGCAATAGATGCGCATCTGAGAAGCTCCGTGACCGATTGTATGAGGAAGTCGGCTCGATCATGCGAGTAAACTTTTGGTGCTTTGACGAAGACCAAAGAGCTCGGCATAAAAGAGCCGACTATGTGGATTATAGGGTCTGATTACCATGCTGGTTTTCAGCAAGTAGCTTTATTCAACACCGAAACGAAAGACACCGGATGTTTGCGGCTGGAACATAAAGACGGAACAGCAGAACGTTTCTATCGCAGTCTGGCCGGCGAGCAAGTGCTGGTCGGGATCGAATCAACCGGAGCACTCGCTGGCTGGAGCGGTTGCTGGCCGAGTTGGGTTTCCAGTTATTGATTGGAGACGCGGCCCGCATCCGGGCGGCGGCAGCCCACAAGCAGAAGACCGATAGAAAGGATGCTGAACTGTTGCTGCAGTTGCTGGTGGAGAAGCGCTTTCCCAAGATCTGGATGCCCAGTCCGGAACAGCGCGATCTGCGCCAGTTATTGATACACCGTCATCGCCTGGTGCAGATGCGCAGCCGGGTGAAGAACCAGTTGCAGGCCCTGGCCATGAACGAAGGACTGCATCGCAAGGGACAGCTGTGGAGCAAGCAGGGCCAGAGCGAGTTGTTGGGTTTGTCTCTGGCTACCTGGGCCACGCAGCGGCGCACCGATTTGCTGGAACTGCTCAAGGAGTTTGATCAACAGATTGCACCTCTGGATCTGAAGCTCAAAGACCAGGCGCAGACATCAGCCGATGTGCAGTTGTTAATGAGCCATCCCGGAGTAGGGCCGGTGGTGGGCACAGCCTTTATGCTGACCCTGGGCGACCCGCACCGGTTTAAGACCAGCAAGCAGGTGGCCGCCTATCTGGGATTAGTGCCGCTGGAACGCTCCAGCGGATCACGAAAACGCTTAGGACACATCACCAAGCAGGGCAGCAGCCTGATGCGTGGACTACTGGTGGAAGCGCCCGCGTAGCGATTCGCTACCTGCCGGAATGGAAACGGAAATACCTGCGATTGTCAGTGAAGAAGAACCGTTCCATTGCGATCATAGCCATAGCCAGACGTTTGGCAGTGCAACTTTGGTGGATGTGGAAATTGGGACGCAAGTACGGGCAGAAGTAAAATGCGTCCCATTCGCATGCAGGGTATGCCCGGGTAGCCCGGTGGGGAGTTGTTGATCCTCGACGTACTGATTGGGCGCCCTGCCTCCCTTCAACGGCAAGGGAGTTCGAACAGAGAATCATGGTCCGGTAGCATGGATCGAATAGATGGCTGATGGAATTTTTTTCATCGCACGATTACTCGAAAACGCGAGCCTTGGTCGGCCGCCAGAGCAAGAGCAACACCAAAAGCAACGGCAAAAGCCTCCTGGGGAAGGGGAAAAGACTCTCTTCACTCCATCGCACTCGTGTGCCTAGAGAGCCTCGAAAAGGTGACGAAAAACCATCGGCAGTGCAAACTTTATCCTTGACACCGCCGACTTCCTCATAGACGGCTACTTTCGGTCGTCCTGCCGGACTGGAGTGCTGATTATCCGAGGTGTCTCGTCACCCTGAAATGATGGCGGAGTCAGCGTGATGAATAATGCAGGCAGTCGGGATCGCGGTTCATCGGGGTCATCAGAGAAGCGGCAGGCTTGGCTTCCCTGCCGCTTATCCTTTTCTATCACTTCCCTGCCGCTTCTCTTTTTTCTATCGATTCTCTTACAATGCAGGCGTGACTACTTCGGAAAAAGACGCCATCACCGAACTCCTCAAAAAGGCTAAAACCATTGCCGTCGTTGGCCTGTCAGACAGTCCTTTACGTCCCAGCCATGGAGTTGCGGCCTATATGCAGAGCCATGGATATCGAATCATTCCAGTAAACCCCACTATCAAGGGCGCACTGGGCGAGAAAGCAGTGTCGTCGCTGGCGGAGATACCGGAAAGGATTGACATCGTGGATGTGTTCCGCCGCTCAGAGGCCGTGCCCGAAGTGGTGGATGAAGCAATCAAGGCCGGCGCTTCAGCCATCTGGATGCAGGAAGGCGTAGTCCATGAAGAGGCTGCGGCCAAGGCGCGCAAGGCTGGTTTGTTTGTGGTGATGGACCGGTGCATCCTCAAGGAGCACAGAAGAAGGATTGGGTGAGAATTGATTTGGTAATTTATTAATTTGGTAATTGGGTAATTTGAAAAACCACGACCTTCAAAGTTAACAAATTACGCAATTACCAGATTACTCAATTACCAAATTCATTCGTTCTTCTTCGCTTCTTCCTTCATCCGGCGAATTTCTTCCATTCTCTGCCGCAGTAGTTTTTCCCGTCCTTCACTGGTGGGGTGGTAGTATTCGCGGCCGCGCAGGTTGTCGGGCATGCATTCCATGTCCGCCACTTTGTTTTCGTAATCGTGGGCGTACTGGTAGCCTTTGCCGTATCCGACCTGCTTCATCAATTTGGTGACGGCATTGCGTATGTGCAGCGGCACGGGTTCCGCCGAGGTCTTCTCCACGTCTTCCAATACCTGGTTGTAGGCCGTATACAGCGCATTGGATTTAGGCGCGAGCGCCAGATACGCGACGGCCTGCGCCAGCGCCAAGGCACCTTCGGGCATGCCCAGAAAATCAATGGCGTCCTTGGCGGACAGGCAGAGGTTGAGCGCTTCGGGCGCGGCCAGCCCAATATCTTCTGATGCCATGCGCACCACTCGCCGGGCGATATAAAGCGGGTCTTCTCCGGATTCGAGCATGCGCCCCAGCCAGTACAGCGCTGCATCCACATCGCTGTTGCGCACCGACTTATGCAACGCGGAGATCAGGTTGTAATGCTCTTCGCCCGATTTGTCATAAAGCAGGACTTTCTTTTGCAGCGTGTCTTTGACGATCTCGTCGGTGATCTTGCCATTCTCGCCCGCGGTAGCTGCCGCCACCTCGAGCACGTTGTACGCGCCCCGCGCGTCACCGTTGGAATAGACGGCAATCTGGCGCAACACTTCATCGGAGGCTTGGACGTGCATCCGGCCAAGCCCGCGTTCTTCCTCTTCGAGAGCGCGACGCAAGAGCACCATAATTTCTTCCTCACTGAGCTGTTTCAGACTGTAGACGCGGCAGCGGGAGAGCAGCGCCCCGTTGATTTCGAATGAGGGATTCTCGGTTGTGGCGCCGATGAGCCGGATGTTGCCTTTTTCGACGTGAGGCAAAAATGCGTCCTGCTGGGCGCGGTTGAAGCGGTGGATCTCGTCCACAAAGAGAATGGTGCGCGTGCCGTACTGGCGGGCCTTTTCGGCTTCCGCCATGACCTGCTTGATTTCTTTGATCCCCGACAAAACGGCGGAGAATTCGATGAACTCAGCCTTGGTAATGTGGGCAATGATCTGGGCCAGCGTCGTCTTCCCTACCCCGGGCGGCCCGCAGAAGATGATGGAACCGGGATCGTCGCGCTCGATTTGCAGGCGCAACGGCTTGCCGGGGGCGAGAATCTGCTCCTGGCCGACGAACTCGTCGAGGGTGCGCGGACGCATGCGTTCGGCCAGCGGACGCGCACCTTTGCCGCGCTGGTCGGGCAACGCCTGGAACAGGCTCATAAGATCGTCACTGCTGTGGGCGCGCGCACCTAGACGCCCTGCCTCTGCCGCGCCGCTTCGTACAAAAGGATGGATGCAGCTACACCGGCATTCAGTGACTCGACTTTGGAGGAATGGGGAATGCTGACCAGCTCGTTCGTTTCGGCCAGCACTTCCGGCGGCAGTCCGGCGCCTTCATTGCCGATGAGCAGCGCTGCGCGCCCGGTGAGGTCGGCTTCATAGAGCGGCTTGCCTTTATGGGACGAGGCGCCAATGATGAAAAAATCGTAGGCCTTGAGCAGGCGTATAGCTTCCGACAGCAGCGGAGCATCAATGACGGGCTGGCGAAAGATGGACCCTGCAGAAGCGCGGATGGTTTTGGAGTTGAGATGGCTCACAGTCTTCTGCCCAAGAATCACGGCGCGCGCGCCAAAGGCTTCCGCCGAGCGGATGATGGTGCCGAGATTACCGGGGTCCTGCACGCCTGCGACACCCAGCACCAGAATCTCTTTGGCGGGATCGTCCAGCAGATTTTTCAGATCAAAGCTCTTCAGTTTGACCAGCGCGGCCACACCCTGAGGAGTTTCAGTGGCCACGGCGCTGGCGAAAACCTCATCGGGTAGCATCAGGATTTCAACGTGGCCGGCCATCTGCGGCACTAGGCGGCTGCCGAAGGCAATGCCGCTCAGGCTGAGAAACAAGGCCTGAAAGCGCAGTCCGCTGCGGACAGCCTCTTCGACCACGCGCAGTCCTTCAATGGCAATGTAGCCGTCGGCGGTCGGTTCTGACTGGGAAAAGGCCTTGCGCAAATCTTTTACCAGAGTGTTCTGCTTGCTGGTAACCGTGCGTATACGGCTCTCGTTGGGTATGGCCATCTATTGAATGATACTTTAGGGGATGAACTCCGACCACACACTGCCATCAGTAGCTGTGCTGCTTTGGGCGCAGGCGCTTTTCAATACGTTCGACCACTTCTTCGTGCTCCAGCAACTGGCCTCGCGCAGCCTCTGCCAGTCCTTCCTCGACTTGAGCGATAAACCAGGCATCGTAGTCCAGCAACCGGTCTACCGCTTCCTCCACCAGTTGAGCGGGAGTCTTGCCCGTGCGGGTGGCAAGCTGCTTGAGAAGATCTTCTTTTTCAGGCGAAATTCTGACTTCCATAACTCAAGTTTAGCAGCGTCAAAACAGGAGTTAAGACAGACTCGGACTGGTGCCGTGTCCTTCAGACAGTTGAGAAACACAGAGTGAATGTGTTAGTTTGCCGCTTTCCATTCTGTTTACCCAGGGAGCCCGTTTGGCCGCCGAAATTGTAAAGATCAATCCTGAGACCCCGGATATGCGCATGGTCTCGTATGTTGCTGACCGCATTAAAGCCGGCCAGGTGGTTGGCATGCCTACAGACACCTTCTACGGACTGGCCGCCGATCCGTTGAACTTGCGGGCCGTAGACCTTGTCTATGACGTGAAGACACGCAGCCGCCATAAACCGCTCTCATTGCTGATCGAGAGCGTGGAGCAGGCAGAGTACCTGGCGCGTCCGCTGCCGGATGTGTTTTATGAGATCACGCGCCGCTACTGGCCGGGGCCGCTGACTATTATCGTGAAGGCCTCGTCGCGTCTGCCGCTCAAGGTGACTGCCAATACCGGCAACGTGGCCTTGAGGGTGCCGGCGGCGACTATTCCGGTGGAGGTGATCCGCGCTGCCGGAGTGCCCATTACGGCCACGTCGGCGAATATCAGTGGCGCCAGTGAATGCACTACCGCGGATGGAGTGCGGATGCAGCTTGGAGGCCGTATCAGCCTGATTGTGGACGGGGGCACCAGCCCGCGCGATGTGGCTTCGACCATTATTGATATGAGCAATCCCGATCATCCGACGATTCTGCGCCACGGGGCCATACCTGAAAATGAACTGGCTGAATTTCTGCATTAATGGCGGGAAAATTCTGGAAAAGATGGCTGCTGCTGTTCCTGCTGATCGCAATCGGCTACATGGCTGCTGTCTACCGGGGCATCGTCCGCCAGTCTGCGCAGGATGAGTCGCGTACCGCCGACGCCATCGTGGTCTTTGGCGCGGCTGAATATGTGGGCCGTCCCTCTCCCGTGTACCGCGCACGCCTGGACCATGCCGCCCAACTGTATCGCAATGGACTCGCGCCCATGGTGATTACAACCGGCGGCTCAGGGGAAGATCCGAAATTCACTGAGGGCGGCGTCGGCAAACAATATCTGGAAGCACAGGGCGTACCTGAAGATCGTCTGATTGCGGAGACGCAGAGCCCCGACACCGCGGAATCAGCCCGGCGCGTGAGCACTATTATGCACACCAACGGCATGAAGACCTGCCTGGCAGTGAGCGATGGCTACCACATCTTCCGCATCAAGCACATGATGGCCCGCGAAGGCATTGTTGCTTTTGGGGCGCCCAGGCCCAATTCGAAGCCGCAAAACTGGTCACGGCGCAATGAAGCCGTGATGCACGAAATTGCCAGCTACACCATGTGGCTGCTGCATCTCTCATGATTTGTATGATTGCCGATACCACAGCGTAGCCACGCCACAAGCAAAACCTCACCACTGATTACACTGATGTAACAGATCAACACTGTTTCTTTGTGGACTGCGAAATGACGGGAATGAGATGGTGGTTCAAGTGAAGATCAAAAAGAAATTCCAGGGTAGCTGCTTCAAGAACTTGCGAATTTACTTTTTCGAGTGCTGAAATCTGGTAGTGTTGTAACGACGCTGATCTCCAGGATTTATGATTGGCGCAGAAAGACCGGGGTAAGCACGGGCCATGCAGGACTGGAACCCAAAATCGTTTGAACTCTTCGTCAACCGAAAAGCACAACCACCGGAAGAAACCGAAGAACATTCGCCTAAAGTAGAAAAGTGGCTGAAGCTGGCCGACCAGATGCTCGGCACAGACAAAGATCCTGAAGCGGCCTGAACTTCGCAAGCAACGACTACACAGAACAGCTACTCGAGAAACGCCACCGACTGCACTCCCGCCACTTCAAAACGCTTGCGGCAGCGCAGATTCTTGCACATAACCTGGTCGTCGCGCCGCACCATGTAAGACTTGGCCTTGGCAAATTTGGCGCGGTCACGGTCATCAGCCCGGGGCGGTAATTGCCGTCTCTTGGTCCGGACAAGCCATGCCAGTTCATACTCATTCGATTGCTTGCAGTGCGGGCAGTTCAGGCTGTGGGCCTTCCTGGATTCTTTTTCGTCAAAGAAATCGCGCTCGTCCATGCACCCATGATAACCAAGAAGCAGCGGGGAAACAAAAGGCCCTTCGCTCCGTGAAAATGGCGGCAACGGCATTTCGAATTTGCTGGGGTGAATTGCGGCCGGTGTGGTTAACTTAGGTATGCCCGGAAAGAAAAAGAAACCGCGTCCATTTCGCGCCAGCACCGCGGTGAAATCTATTGCCCGCGATGTGCTGGGCACGCCGCCTCCGGTGCGCCGGGCAGAAAACAAGAAGCGCGCAAAAAAAGAAAAGCACAAGCCGACTTTGAACAAACTTTTATCTGAGTAGCGCGCGAGCCACTATCTTCCCCGGCATTTTTGCGATACAAATTCAGTTGATGACTCACGCACAACTTGTCCGGATGGCAGAGCAGTGGCTGCGAAAGAAATATCGCTGCGGAATCGTGCTTTCCGAGCAGTCGTGCGCCAGCGGGGAAACGCCGGATGTAATAGGGTGGAAAAACTCCTGCCGCTCCGTGCTTATTGAATGCAAGATTTCCCGCGGTGACTTTCTGGCAGACCGCTCTAAATCATGCCGCCAATCACCGGAAACTGGAATGGGATGCGAACGCTTTTATCTTGTTCCTCACGGGCTGGTAAAAAAAGAAGAGCTGCCGCAGGGCTGGGGACTGCTGGAATACAAAGGACGCGAGGTCAGCATCGCGGTGAAGCCTCAGCGCCAGAGTCAACGCCGGGAAGCAGGGTTGATGTGGGAGATGAACCTGCTGCTGGCCAGCCTGCGGCGCGTGGAGGTACGCATCGAGCCGCAAACCATTACCGACTTTCTCAAGTGGAAAAACCGCCTGGCTGAGTACAACGGAGGCAAGTTGCCGCAGGGAATCATTCCCCCCGAAGCCGAACCGAACGTGCATCTTTCGCCCGAGCCTTTGGCGGCGATGCCGTGTGACGCTTCTACTTCTTTTCAGGCCTAATCACTTCCAGAATATGTGTAAGCGTGTCTCATTGACCAGCAGGGTTTCAGAGCATATATGAGAACTCGTTCCACAGCGACATTATCGTTGGGAATCGAGCTGTGCAGGGACTGAAGCCGAACGTCGCTGAAGAACCAATCGGCATGCACAAAAAAAATGGAGAAGGAAAAGCCCTTCTCCATTCAAATGTTGCTGCCCGCTACTGTCCGCTGGTTTGATAAGGTGTGAGTTGGTCGGCGATCTTGCTCTTGTCGCCTACCACCACGATGGTCATTTTGTCAGTAGACAGGTATTTCTGGGTCATCTGCTGTACCTGCTGGGGCGTGACAGCGTAGATCCGCTGGACGTAAGTTTCCAGGTACTTGTCACCCAGTCCATGCAGATCAATGTAATCAAGCTGGCCGATAATGCCGGCGCGGCTGGAGTTGCGCAGCACGAAGATTCCGGCAAGATAGTCTTGTATCCCCTTCAACTCATCCTCGGGAGGCGGATCTTTTTTCAGCCGGTCAACTTCGTAGAAGATTTCCTTCAGCGATGGGCCAGTCACCGCGGTGGTGACGTCGGCAATTTCCGCCCAGAAGGCGTCGCGATAACGGGGAGAGATCGTACTGGTTGGCGAATAGGTATAGCCTTTCTGCTCGCGGATGTTGGAGGTAATACGCGAACCGAAAGATCCACCCAGCAGCGTGTTCGTGACGGCAAGAGGAAGGTAGTCGGGCTGGCTGGGATCAATGGTGGGCAGACCAACATAGACCGTGGATTGGGCTGCGTTGGGGCGGTCAATCAACTCGAAATCGCGCTTGCTGACCGGCTTGGGCACATTCACCAGAGGCTCAGGCCCATGCGGCCATGAAGAAAAAGCAGCGGTGATGGCCTTCTTCACCGCCGCTGCATCGAACTTTCCGACCACGTAGATGTGAGTGCGGGCCGCGCCAAAGTTGCTCTTATAGAACTTCTGCACGTCGGCAATGGTGTATTTGCCCAGCATCTCTTCGGTTGGAAACACTCGGCCATAGGGATGATCGGGGTACAGGGCTTTCATGAAGCGTTCGCGGGCCAACGGCTGCGATTGAGATTTTGCGATGGCAAGCCTGCGCAACGAATCCTGCTTCAGGCGAGGCAGTTCCGACTCGGGCAGCAAGGGATGTTCCATTACGTCTGCCATGAGTCCGATGATTTTCGGACCGAACTCTGAGAGAACGTCGCTGCTCACCTCAGTCTCGTCGGCTCCGACGGAAACATCAATAGATCCGCCCATGGATGCGGCTTCCTGAGCGACCTGGGTGGCGCTGCGGGAAGTGGTGCCACCTTCTTGGATCAGGCGTCCGGTAATGTCAGAGATCCATACCTGTTCGGCGGGTTCGTTCAACTTGCCCGCCCGTACCGAGGCAGACACCGTCACCTTGGGAATGTTGCCGTAAGGAACCATGGTGACCCGCAGCCCGTTGGGTAAAGTAAAGACCTGTTTTTGCGGCAGGGTGAAGGGCCTGGGTGGACCTCCGGGAGGAGGCGACTGTTTAGGCTGCTGGGCCGGTTCAGTAGCCGGCGCTTGCTGTCCAGATTGAGCGGCTGGCGCTTGCTGGCCCGATTGAACGCCTGACGCTTGTATCGCCAGCGCTGAGAGGCTGCAAACCAGAGCCAGAGATAACGTAGCGAGGGGACTGAATATTCTTCTCATGTGTCTATGGCTCCTTATTGATTTCCTGATGGCTTAGCGGCTGCGGCAGCAGCCGGCGCTTTCGGCTCAACGTTGAGAATGGTCCGGTTCTCAGGACGAAGATATTCCTGCGCGGTCTTTTGAATAAGCGCCGGTGTTACCTTGCGGAACTCCGATTCAAGGGTGTTGACGCGGGCCGGGTTGTCGTCAAACAGGGCGAAGCTGGCCAGCATGTCAGCCAAACCGAAGCCATTGGAAGCACTCATGCTGTCATACAGACTGGAACGCAGCTTGACCATGGCACGGTCGAGTGTTTTTTGGTCTATCGGCTTGGTGCGCAAAGGTTCAATGACCGAATCCATCGCGGAAACAATCGCGTCAGGCTTCACGTTGTTGTCGTAAAACATCGAGGCTATCCAAAGCATGGGGCCGTTGTAGTCATACATATTGCCCAACAGGTTGGTGCCCCCATTTACGTCATCGGTAAGGGCGCGCTTCTTCACCAGTTCTTCGTGCAGCAGGCTGTCATCTCCCTGAAGCAGAATCTGGTCAATCAGGCCCATCGCATAGTACTCGGGAGTATTCCGCTGCGGCATATGATAAGCAACGGCAATTGCCGGGCGCTTGGCCTGAGGGTCAACCTTGGAACTGCGCTTTTCCTTTTCCTGCCGTGGCTCGGTCAGGTCGGGCAGTTTGGGCTGGGGCGGCGAAGGAATATTGGCGAAATATTTTTGCACCCACTGTTTAGCCTGGGCAGGATCGAAATCGCCGACTACGGCGAGAGCGGCATTGCTTGGAATGTAGTAGGTCTTAAAGAAATTCTGCACGTCAGGCAAGGTGGCGGATTCAATGTCGCTCAGATCACCGTAAAAGTTATGAGCGTTATACCAGTTGGTGTTGGCGTATTGCGGCATGTCGAGCCATGGGAACCCGCCATAGGGACGGTTGAGCACATTCACCTTGACTTCATTGCCCACTACGCCCTGCTGGTTCTTCAGGTTTTCTTCCGTGATATTCAGGCCGTGCATGCGATCGGCCTCAGCCCACAAGGCGGTCTCCAGCTTGTTGGAAGGAAGAATCTCAAAATAGTTGGTGAAATCGAAGCGGGTAGAGCCATTCAGGATTCCGCCATTTTTCTGCACCAGCTTGATGAATTCCATCTTGCCCATATTCTGGGAACCCTGAAACATCATGTGCTCGAACAGATGGGCGAAACCGGTGCGGTCGCGCGGCTCTACGCGAAAACCAATGCGGTAATAGACGGCCACGGCCACCGTAGGAGCGGTGTGGTCAGGCGATAACGCCACTCGCAGACCGTTGGGCAATTTGTAATATTCAACTGGAACATTGAAACCGGTATTGCTTGTGGAAATGGCCGAGGACTTGGGCTGCGCCTGAGCTGGGACAAGACTCAGGGCCAAAGCCAGGGTGACCACAAGACGGCAGAAATAACTCATGAACCCTCCTGGGTGAAAATGCATGGGATGGGAAGCAAACTATCTGGTTGGCAGAAAATTGGCAAACTCCTGAATCATAAGACGAGTCAAGACGCTCAATGTTAGCGGCTAACCCCAGCACAACCAGCCTTCGCCACTTTATAACGGCTCCAGCAGTGACCGCAACGATGGGGTGGCCGGAGCACGATGTAACTCTTCCCATGTGCCTCGTTGCGCGACCTTTCCGTTTTCCAGAGCAATGACCTGCTGCGGGCACAGACGTTTGAGCACCTCGGCATGGTGGTCCACGGCAATCATACTGAAACCGAGAGTGGCGCTCCACATCAGCAGATCGTCAATCAATTCGCGGACCAACTGGCGGTCCAGTCCGGCAAAAGGCTCATCCAGCAAGACGAGGGAGGGCTTGCGCGCCAGCATGCGGGCCAGCGCCACGCGGCGTCCCTGACCACCGGAAACCCGGGCTGCGGAAGCCTGCCAGACCGAATCGAGATGCAGGCGGTCGCGAAGGGTCGCGATCCACTCGGGATCGCTGCCATTTTTGCCGCCGGATTTGCCATCTCTGCCGTCGAGTCTTCGGCCAATACCGAAAACGACATTCTCATGCACGGTAAGGTGCGGAAACAGGTTGGGTTCCTGAGTGAGATAGCCGATGGGCCTCTGATGCAGAGGGAGCAATGGCGGAAAAAGCTGAAGATTATTCAATTGCACGTGTCCGGCGTCAGGCTCTTCGATTCCGGCAATGCAGGCCAGCACCGTGCTCTTGCCTGCTCCGGAAGCGCCGAAAAGGCCAAGGGACTGGCCGCGCTCTAATTCCAGCGCAACATCCAGGTTCAAATCACGGCGTTTTTTTACAATATGGGCTTTAAGCATGGCGGGGACGCTGCGCCAGTACGTGCGCCAGCCAGGGCAGCGGCAGTGCTACAGCCAAAAATACCACCAGCAACGGCATCACCGAGGGCAGGCCGAAACTTTGCAGATTGACCCAGAGCTGAACCGGCATGCCCGAAGGATAATAAGCCGTAACCACAACAGCGCCAAATTCGCCGATGGTCCTTACCCAGGCGATGCTGATGGCAACCGCCAATCCCAGCCGCGCCAGCGGCAGCGTGATACGCAGGAACACCCGCCAGGGCGTCAGGCCCAGCAATGCAGCCTGTTTTTGCAGCATGTCGGGCACGGAATCAAAGGCGGCCACCGCACCCAACACGTAGTATCCCATTCCCACGTATACCTGCGTTTCCACGAAGGCAGCGGCGCTGTTGGTCATGGTGATGCGGTATTGGGCCAGCCATGAGCCCAGAGTGCCGTAAGGACCGAATGCGAGCGAAAGAAGAATGCCAAGCGCCAGCGGCGGCAGCAGAATGGGCACCAGAAGAACCGCCTGCCAGAAAAGCCGCTCACGCCTATGGCATCGCGCGATATAGGCAGCTACCGGCGTGCCCACCAGCACAATGATGATCATGGCGCAGCCGGTCAGCAAAAGTGAAACGCGAATGGAAGCCAGGGCAGCCGGGCGGACATCCGGCCCCCATTGCCACGCACCTATGCGCGCCCAAAGCGCGGTGAGCGGATACAACAGAAGAGCGGCAAACAGTGATGCGCCAGCTCTGGCGGCCCAGCGATGGCTCGTCTTCATGCCTTCAGCGCGCCTGCCTCTCCGGGCGGATCATAGTCGAAGCGCCTGAATATGGCCTGCGCTTCCGTTCCGGCCAGCCATTGGGCAAACGCCATTGCGCTCTTGGGATTGGGAGCATCGTTCAGGATCGCCGCGTAATAAATCAGCGGATCGGGTGTATAGGTCTTGCCGTTCACGGTGAGGCTGATCTCGGGGTTCTGCTCACGCACCTTCTCGCCGCCCAGGTTGATCTGGGAAGGCAAGGTGATGAAAGGCAGATGGAAAGGGCCGGGCTGAATCTTGTAGGCGGATGCGGCGTCCAGTTCTCCGCTCTGGAGCCTCGCCTGCACACTAGGTTCCGTAAAGATCTGGCTTTCATTGACAGTTGGCCCTAGCAGCTTTTCGACCAGGCCGGGCTGCTTGTAGAACTTTGACGCCAGCATCATGGTGAAAATAATATTGCGTCCCTGAGGATCGGTGAGCGGATCGGTACGTCCAAAACGGAGGCCGGGCTCTGCCAGCACCTGCCACCACTCCGCCTTGCCGTCTTTTGCCTGATCGAGTTGCGCGGCGAAGCGGCTTTTCGGACTGTAGGCGATGACCATTTCGGTGTGCCCGACTGGACGGGCCGAGGCCGCCTTGCCGCCGCGCAGCACCGTAAGCATGGGACCGGCGGTGACAGAGATAAAGACATCAGGACGGATGCTGCCGCTCACAATCAATTGCGCCAGTCCACTGGCGCCCTGCGCTCGTCCGCGCATCTCCAGGTTCAAACCCTGGGCCAGCGCGGTTTTGATAGGGCCTTCCATGATGGAAGCCATGGAACCGGCATAAGCGACTTCCAGCGGGGCCGCAGCAGCGGCGAAAAGCGTCCGCGCAATGCTGGCCACGGCGGCGCCGGCAAGTGTACGCGCGCTTCGGCCCAGGAATGATCGCCGGCTGGAGGGCTCTTGGGAATCTATTATTGTGGAATGCATTGCGGTGGCCGGAAAATGTACGATTCTATCCCAAAAAAATCGGTAGTTCAATGCGGTGTAATACGAATCTCAGGGAGTCGCTGAAATTGCCATGATTGCCAAAATGCCAAAATGCAAACAAAAAACTGCTCACAGCGATCTCGGAAACCAGAAGAGTTGCCGGGGTACGCGAGCGCTGAAGAATGCTGCTGAGTTACCCCAAAGACGAGGTTCCCAGGCTCATCTCACATTTTATGGTTTGGAGCCATAGACCATGACAATGCGATCCGTGCGGGTAGCGGAGAAGCTTATCGCTGTTGCTTCGATCCGATTGGAAAGGGGAAGCGATTGCCGCCTTGGCGCGAGCCATAAGAAAAAGAGCGCCGGATATACCGGCGCTCAAGGGGTTGATTGATTGTGATGTTACGGCAATACGTAACGAAGGCTGACGTAGCCCATCGTCAGGTGTGCGTTCTTGGGCGCTCCGGCAGCCACGAACCAGGGGCTGCGGCTCAGGTAAGAAAGCTGGTTGACCATCAGAATCGAACCGTACTGAGGATTTTTCCAGAAAGTCTGCTGCCAGTCGAATGTGGCTTCCTGGACGGTGCGGTTGTTGTTGTTGGAAGAATTCGGGCCACCAAATCCGACGAACGCAGGCGTGCCGGTCTTGGTGACGTCAAGAACGGTGTTGCGCTGCGCGTAAACTGCGCCAGCGTAAAACCCGAACTGGGTCTTGGTTGCCGGCACGAACTCGATGCCGCCCAAAGCGTTTCCGCTGTGAACCGGTGAGAGCCGGGCGTCGAACACTCCGCCGCCGAGTGCGATCGGCGCTACGATCATTTCAGGCGCCATTCCGTTCAGATAACGGCCAACACCGGGACCCCAGAGACCGTTCGCAACGAAACGCAATGCCTTGCCATCATGGGTTTTGAAGAGATCAAAGAGCACGTCAGCCTGGAGTCCGCCGCCAGTCATGGAGTGGGAAACGAACCCTGCCGTGCCGACCGGGACAGTGATTTTTGCCCTGGTGAACAATCCGCCGACCTCAAAGTGCAGATTGCGTCCAGTCGGGTTGGTGTCAAAGGCCAGCTTGGAAATGATATCGGGACCTACGTTGGGCGCGCCGGGAGTAGCGGTCGAGTCAATCTCGGTGCCGAGAATGGCATTGAACGCGGTCGGGAAGGTAAGTTCTCCCTGCCCGCCAAACTGCTGCGCATTTTCAATGGCTGCCGACCAGACTACATGTGGATTGAAATGGTAGGAGGCCCGAAATTCAGCGGCGCGGGTGTAGTTGATGCCTACCTGGATATTGGCATCTTCGTTGTAGGTGATATCAAGGTCGGCAGGATTCGGAGAAGTTCCAATCCGGTTAGGTGTCAGCAGGCCCCAGGTTTGTCCACCCAGGAATTCCCAGTGGCCGCGCTTCACATCCAGCCAATACAGGCGCAAGCGATCGGTGTGAGGGTTCGAGGTAACAAAGACGTTGGCGGCATCGTTGCCGTTGAAGTCCATTTCCACGTAGCCGGTCACATCGTTTTCGCCAAATTTGGCGTTGGTTTTCAGGTTCAACCGGGAATACTGTCCGGTGGAGCGGAATTCGGTCAGGTGTCCCTGGGCAGTATTGCTGAACGGAATCGCCCAGAAGTTTGTGCCGGCCACGTTGCCGGTGTTGGTGCTGCGGAGAACGTTCTCGAAATCGGCAAAACCGCCCGGAGTAAATTCAGCCGCGCCGATGCGGAACGACAACGGGCTCTTGCTTCCCTGTGCCTCAGGCTGGGTTGTAGGGGGACGGTCCTGCGGTGCGTCAGAGGCCGGCATGGTGGCCGGGTTGGCAGCGCCAGTCGTATTCAGGGTTGCGTTCACCAGTTGCGGAGCCACGGTCCCCTTGCTCGAAACGGCCTGCACGTTCACCTGCTGGCGCAGCTTTTCAATCTCTTTCTGCTGGTCCGCCATCTGCTGCTGCTGTTGGATGATTTGCTTTTGCTGTTCAGTCAGCGCGTTTTGCAGCTTTTTCAGCTCGTCGCTCACGCTGTTTGAATCAGCATTGGTGTTGGAAGTGCTTCCTTGTCCCAGCAACAGGCTCGACGCCAGGACAATAAAGCATAGAATTCTCAAAAATTTCATTGAAGCCCAGTCTCCTTTCGGTCTCTTTTCCTCATTACTTATATGTAGTCAGGATTCTTGCGAATTACTCAACGCAGACCTGTACTAAATGCCGCACAACTCACGATATCCTCACCGAATCAGGATGCCGCGAAATTTACCATGTTGAACAAGAGGAGTAAACCCTTATTCATAAGTCCAGGTGCAAAGGTGGGACGCAAGAATTCTGAGGCCCGGCAAGAGGCAGGTCAAGTTAATATTTCGTTACTTCCGGAACGTTCCTAGACGCCTGAGAGAAAACTCCTGTCCCAGGAAAGCGCCATTTTGCGCCACAGGGGTCAGCGCGGCTTTAACATAGCCTGTTTCTGCTCTCCGACATCAGAGAACGAGAAGGAATTGGCGATGTTGGGATAGGCCTTTCCATCGAGTTCCACATAGGGAAAAACGAAGTAATTCAGACGTTCACCATTCTGTTTGGGGCTTAATTCCAGATCGCGGCCAACCGTAAACTGCATCCGGTTCACGTCATGAGCACCGAAAAAATAGTCTTTCCTGTCCTGGTGTTTCCAGGCCTCGGATATGTCCACGGGCACCCATCCGCGCTGGAGCGTGTAGAACTCCGCCCAGCAGTGGTACCCGGCAATTTCGGCAGCATTCTTGTCTTCCGGCATGGAAAACCCGATTTCAAAACGCGAAGGAAGATGCTGGGAACGGGCCATGGAGATAAATAAGGAGTGGAAATCGGTGCAGTTCCCCCGCTTGGAATCACAGGCCCAGAGTGTGTCACCGTGGCCCCATCCGGTGCCGGTTTTGTCATATTTCATATTGGCGAAGGTGTAATCGTAGAGGGCGCGGGCCTTCTCCATTTCAGACATGCCAGGCTTTACCTGTTGGGCCGCAATCTCCGCGGGACGGCCGGTGACCGGGACAAGTTTGTCTGCGGCCAGAAACCGGTCGAGATCTTTTTTTGCCGGGTGATCGTGCGAGACGGCTGCCGCCAGATGCTCGTACCGCACTACGTCATACTTAAGACTGAAGTGATATTCGGCCTTGTCGGCTTTATCGGTATGGGCATAAAACATCCGGTTGCCGTATTCCGATTCGCGCGTTTCCTGCAAGGGCAGGTCTGCCGACTGGGAGAGGATCCTGACCTGCTGAAACTGATCGGATTGAGGCACAGGGAACCATACTTGCAAAGGCTTTCCCGGGGCGGTATTGCGGACGGTAAAGTCGTAATTGAACACGAAATGGCGCGATTTGGGGCTTTGCGCGAGGGAAATCAGGCTGACCAGTAGAAATACAGAGAAGCAAAGAATTTTGCGCAGCGACATGGCATCTTCCTTTCGGCTTGGAGATCTTCCAATGGGGAAAATCATGGATCAGTTCACACTTAACGAAACGTCGGACCGGCGTTTGCAGAATTATCGTCAAGTGAAGCCGTGGAGTACGCTTGGCATGGGACGAGAAGAATTCTACGGCTGGGGCGAGCGAATGGCAAGCAAGCGCGCATGGAACGCAATTTCCGATCAGCAGCATCAGCGTGATCAGCGGTAAGATTCAAAGTCTTATGAAAGGCTTCTTCCGTGCTGCATTCAGCCTCGCGGTTCTAGGCGCGCTTGTCGTGCTGGAATCTCGCCGTCCGCTTCGCCGGGCGGTGGAAGCGAAGTTGCGGCGCACTTCCCGCAATCTCATAGTTGCCGGACTTGCCGGCGCCGCAATTCAGTTGGCGGAAGTGCCAGTCGTACGACCGTTATGTGAACTCGTGGAAAAGAAACGCTGGGGACTGCTGCCCCGGATGCGCCTGCCGCGCTGGGCTGAAATCGCCCTCGCGGTCGTGCTGATGGACTACACCCTATATATCTGGCATGTGCTCACGCACCGCGTTCCTTTGCTGTGGCGGTTCCATGCGGTGCACCATGTAGACCGCGATCTCGACGCTTCCACGGCGTTGCGCTTTCATTTTGGAGAGATGGCGCTTTCGGTTCCCTGGCGGGCGGCGCAGATCATTCTCATCGGCGTGGGGCCAGACGCCTTCAGGCTTTGGCAGAGAATGCTCTCGGCTTCCATCCTCTTTCACCATTCCAACCTGCGGCTGCCTCTACGGGTAGAAAAAGTGCTAAGCCGGGTGCTGGTCACTCCGCGAATGCATGGCATCCATCACGGCAATCTGGTGGAAGAGACCAACTCAAACTGGTCGAGTGGGCTTTCGGTGTGGGACATGATTCATCACACCTTTCGTCTTGATCGCCCTGAGCGAAGCATCGAGATTGGCCTTCATGGCTGGGAACAGGAAGAACAGGTACGCCTGCCGCGCATTCTTGCTTTGCCCTTTCAACAGGATAGCGATGTGAAGGTCGCGCTGGAGCGTTATTGCCGCGGGCAGGTATGATGACAACTTGTCTTTGTATGTAGCGCATCTACTTTCGATTGCGGTTCCTGGCCGGACTGCGATTCTTACAAGGAAGTCTATGAAGAATCCGATCCTCTGGCCTGCGTTCTTCCGCAAAATAGCGGACCGCCGCCGTTTGGATACCGGGCTTTCTGGCGAGGACGCGGATACTCAGACTATGGTGGACCCTTACCTTCACCTTGCCGACAACCTCCTTTCACTCCTAACACTGCCCACGAAGAAGATTTTGAGCCGGATGTCGCTTAAACAGTCGTCATGGCTGTAGAGCTGCGATAACTTAATCAAATGGGCATCACAGTGAGATGAAATGTGTGCAGGGGCTAAAGCCCAGTAGTTATACGCCTTTTCGGCACGAGTAAACTCGTGCCCTGATACTTGTGTCCTCAACCCACGCACATTCTAAGTTCTCACACAAACTCTGAAGCCCAATGTTGTAAGTCTTTTCGGCACGACTGGAAGGCATGCCGTGTTATAGGTCTCTTTCGGGCATACAAAATCAGTTTCACACACGCTCTGTAGCATCGAGCCGCACTGCACATCGTCTTCTGCCTGACATACTGCTTCGCGTCTGCTTTGACACATTCTTAATGATTTGTGTGTTTAGATCGCCGGAAATGGGCAGGATTCACACGGAACAATGATTGCACTGTACAGGGTGAAACAACTCTTGCTTTCCGGCGTGTGAACTGCTTTTATGGTGCAATTCGAAATACCAAATAAGAGGAAAATGAAAGGCGCCAAGCTGACTTATGCCTGCGCAGTGTGCCTGATTTTACTGGTGGAGACGCTGAGCATTTCTGCCACTGGGCAGTACGCCGGAACAGAGGCCACGCCAAGTTTCCTGCGGCTTGATTCAGCCGCAGATCGCGAAGCATTCCGCCAGTGGTTTACGGCCGTCGCGGAATTCCAGGCATTGCGTCCGGCCAACGAACTGCCGCCGGAGATCAGCGATTGCGCCGCGCTGCTTCGATATTCCTACCGCAGCGCCCTTCGTTTGCACTCGGCTGCCTGGCTGGCGGAAAACCATCTGGAAGCTTTGGCAGCCCTGCCCTCAGTGAAGAAGTACAAATACCCGCATACGCCGCTGGGAGCATCGCTGTTTCGCGTGCAGCCGCCCGGCGACAGCACGGACCTGCGGTCGGCTTTCGCCGAATTCGCAGACGCTCGCACCCTGATGCAACTCAACACATTTCTGGTGTCGCGCGACATCAGCGCAGCGCAGCCGGGTGATCTGCTGTTCTACCGGCAACTGGAGCAGAATTCTCCGTATCACTCCGTAATCTTTATTGGCCGCAGCCGCTTTAGTTCAGATGGCGGCAAAGAAAAAATTCTGGTGTACCATACCGGCCCCAGCGGCAATAAGCCGGGCGAGATGCGGCGCGTTTCATTGGAACAACTCTTGCAACACCCTTCCCCCAGGTGGAGACCCGTGGCAGGCAACAGCAACTTTCTCGGAGTCTACAGATGGAACATTTTGAAAGATACAAACTAGCATCGCTGCAATATCGTCTGCTGCTCACGGTTGTCAGCCTCTTCCTGCTGCCGTCGCTGGCCCACGCAGAGGCCTATTTTTCGGTCAGCACTGACCGCACGTTCCATCCGGGAGAGAAAGCTACAGTCCATCTCTACGCGCGCCAGGTGCAGGCGCTGGAATTCCGGCTTTACCGCGTGAACGATCCAGTCTTGTTTTTCGAGAAACTGGGCGATGTGCACGGCTTCGGGCACAGTTCGCCGAAAGAGGAAATCGAAGAAAAAAGTTGGATTGAGCGATTCCATGACTGGAAGCAGGGAATGTGGCATGACATCCGCAATTTTTTTCGCCGCCAGTTCTCGCCAAAATCGCGCACCCAGATACGGGAAGAACAGGGCAATGCCCGTAAGCACAAGAGCGAAGCGGCGCTTTTCGCCCAGGTTCCGTTGTTGAACAATAAGCAACTAGTGGCGCGCTGGCGGCAGGAAATGCCGCCGCAGTTTTTCTCTGAACACCAGGACGTGCCGGTGGAAAAACTCGACCGGGGAGTGTATGTGGTTGAAGCCACTGACGGCACTCTGCGCGCCTACACCATTCTGCTGGTCACCCAACTGGCGGTAGTCACCAAGAACGCACCCGGACAGATGCTGGCTTTCGCGGTAAACCGTGATTCTGGCGCGCCAGTGGCAGGCGCCAGAATTGAACTGTGGGCGAACCGGAAAGCACAAGCTTCGGGGAAAACAGATTCCCAGGGACTGGCCCAGATATCGCTCTCCTCTTCGGGGCGATTCGAGGACACTCGCGTGCTGGGCATCCACGATCAGGATGTGGCGCTGGTAGCGCCCGATTTCTTCAACATCGGCAGTAACCCAGCCGAAGACTGGACCGGTTACGTCTATACCGATCGTCCGATTTACCGTCCCGGCCATACTGTCCACTTCAAAGGAATATTGCGCAAGCGCACCGGCGAGCGCTATACGGTGCCGGCCGGCGAACAGGTCACAGTCAGAGTCGAGGACACGTCGAGCAAGCAGATTTACCAGGCCAATGAGCTTCTATCATCTTTCGGCACGATCCATGGTGACTTTACACTGCCGCCAGACGCGGCGTTGGGCTATTACTCCATTACTGTAAAAAGCATTCAAAACCCAGGCTCTGCGGACGCGCCTCAATACGGCATGAGCGGAGGCTTCCGCGTGGAGGAATACAAGAAGCCGGAATACGATGTGCGCGTGATTCCCGACAAGCCGCGGGTGCTACAGGGTGACGCGATTGCCGCGACCATACAGGCCAAATATTTCTTCGGCGAGCCAGTAGCCGGCGCGGAAGTAAAGTATTCCGTCCATCGCGCCATGGCATGGTCTTATCTGTTTGGCGATGAAGACCAGCAGGATGAACCCGACGCCAGCTTTGAAGGCGGCGAAGGCGGCGAGAGCGACTATGAATATGCCGGTGATCAGATCGGGGAAAAGAGCGGCAAGTTGGATGCCAATGGCCAACTGAAGATCACAATTCCAACCACTCTCAGCAAGCAGAAAAAAGATTTCCGCTACCGCATTGAAGCGAAGATTACCGACGAGAGCCGCCGCGAAATCTCCGGACATGAATCGGTGCTGGCCACTTACGGCAGCTTCCAGGTGGGCATTCAGGCGGACAAATATATGTACCATCCTGGCGAAGCCATCCACCTGACTGCGGTAGCCAAAGATTACTCAGGCAATCCCATTCGGACCGCGTTCCACGTTGAACTGGTGCATCGCGTGTACGGCAAAAATGCCAGCGAGACTGTTCTTGAGTCTCAAGGCGGCCAGACTGATCAAAATGGCCGCGGCTCTCTGCAAGTAACCGCACGCGAGGGCGGCAGCATTGTAACAATCAAGGCCAAGACGCCGGAAGGCCGTGAAGTAGAAGGCGACACCTACTTATGGATCGCCTCGCCCGGGATTCCCTCATGGGAAAACGGGCAAAAAGATGTGCAGATCATTCCCGACCGCAAATCGTACAAGGCAGGTGACACCGCCAACCTGCTGATCATGACCGGGGTTTCCCCTGCGCACCTGCTGGTCACCACCGAAGGGCGCACGCTGCAAAGCAAACAAGTGTTGAGCACCACGGGCAATTCCGCCATGGTGTCTGTGCCCATCACCAAAGAAGACGAGCCCAATGTGCATGTGGCCGTGACCTTTGTTTCCAAAGACACGCTCTACAGCGGCAACAAAAACCTGAAGGTGCCGGCAGACGAGCAAAAACTAAATATAACGATTGAGCCGTGGCAACCCCAGTTCAAGCCTGGCGAGGCCGCCCGGTACAACATCGTGGCCCGTGATGCTAGCGGTAAACCGGCAGCCGGGGAATTCAGTATCGGCGTGGTGGATGAAGCCATCTACGCGATTCAACCTGACACCACCGGCGATATCCATGAATTTTTCTACGGACAAAAGGATGACCGGGTCAGCACGCAATCATCCCTGAGTTTTTATTTTGAAGGCGAGGCCGGGAATAAGCCCTTTACCATTGCTGGTGCCGCTGGTGGCGTCATTGGCGGGCTGTTGTCCGCACGGCTGGCGCAACTCAAGCCATCTGAGCCGCTGGTGCAGCCGAAGGTCCGCAAGGTGTTTCCTGACACCGCTCTATGGCTGGCGGAAGTCAAGACCGACCAGACTGGTCACGCCCAGGCGCAGCTTTCGTTTCCTGACTCCCTAACGACCTGGAGGGCCACGGTTCGTGGGGTCACTCTCGACACCAAAGTTGGCAGCGCCACCAACCGGGTGATCGTACGCAAGAACCTGATGGTGCGGCTGGCAGTGCCCCGTTTCTTCCGCCAGGGCGATGATGTAACGGTCTCTACCATCGTTCACAACTATCTCAGCAGCGACAAAAACGCCGAGGTGTCGCTGCAAACCAAAGGACTGGATTTGCAGGATGGCGGGGCGCGGCAAGCTTCTGTTGCCAGCAAAGGGGAGCAGCGACAGGACTGGCATGTGCATGCCCAAAATGTGCGCGAGTCCGACCTGCTCGCCAAAGCGCTGACCAATGAAGAATCCGACGCGCTGGAGTTGACGCTGCCCGTGATTCCCTTCGGCGTAAAGCTTTCCGACAGCAAGTCGGGCGCGATCAGCGCCGCCTCCGGACAGCAGCAGGCCACAGTGAATATGCCGGGAGACATCAGCACCTCGGCCCCGACGCTGAACGTGAGCGTAAGCCCGTCCATAGCCGGAAGCATCTTCGGAGCGCTCGACTTTCTTACTTCCTATCCTTACGGATGCACGGAGCAAACCATGTCGAGCTTTTTGCCTGACATTGTTGTCGCCAATGCCATGAAGGACCTGAAGCTGGAATCCACTATCAATACGCCGGAACTGCAAAAGAAGATCAACGCCGGACTCGATCGGCTGTATGACTTCCAGCATGAAGATGGCGGCTGGGGATGGTGGAAGGAAGACGACAGCATGGTCTTTATGACCGCTTACGTCGTGAGCGGGCTGGCCCAGGCCAAAGCCGCCGGCTACGAAATCAAAGATGACGCCCTGGACCGTGGCAAACAATTTCTTCGCTCTCAGCTCGCCAAACATTCGAAGATGAAGGCCGACCTGCGCGGCTATGTTGTTTATGCACTGGCGCTCAATGGCGGGGCTGACGCAGCCATGCTCAATGACGCTTATCACGCTCGCAGCGACATGTCAGCCCAGGGCTTGGCGATGCTGGGCCTGGCGCTGCACACAGCCAAGGACGGCCGGGACAAACAGATTGCCGCGCAGCTTGAAAAATTGGCGGTAACCGAAGGCGATGCGGTCTACTGGAAGTCGGATTTCGATTCGTTCATGGAGTTCTATGTGGACGATTCAGCCGAGACCACCGCGTATGCCCTGAGGTTGTTAAGCCTGACCACTCCTGACAGCCCGCTCCTGCCCAAAGCGGCGTTATGGTTGGTGAGCCATCGCGACGGTGGCTACTACTGGCTCACCACCAAGCAGACGGCCATGGTGGTCTTCGGGCTGCTTGAATACGTGAAGGTCAGCCACGAACTCGACCCCGACTTTACCGCAGATGTTTTTGTTAACGAGAAGAAAGTGTTGTCAAAGCACTTCACCCGCGAAGACTCCATGAAGGGCGACCTTCCGAAAATTTATCTCACGGCAGAGCAGTTGCAGTCTGGCGCAAACACAGTGCGGGTGCAGAAAACGGGGACGGGAAGGCTTTACTGGTCGGCGCGGGGCGAGTATTACTCCGCCGAGAAGAAACTTTTCCAGAACAACCAGCTTTCCCTGAGCATTATGCGCGACTACTACCGGCTGACGCCCCAGCAGAAAGACGAAAAGATTGTCTACAACCTTGAGCCGCTTTCGGGCGACGTGCATTCCGGTGATGTGATCGCCGTGAGATTGACCGTGAACGGCAGCCCCTGGCGGTATTTGCTGGTGGAAGATCCTATTCCGGCCGGGGCTGAATTCGTGCAGCACGACAACCTCTACGAACTGAATACCAAAATAGACTGGTGGGGATTCTGGTTCACGCGGCGCGAGTTCCACGACGACCATGCTGCATTCTTCCAGACGTATTTCGGCGGACACCAGGAGTACGTCTACCTGCTGAAGATTGTGAATCCGGGCAAGTTCCGAATCAGCCCTGCTTCGGTGCAGCCGATGTACCAGCCTTCGATCCTGTCTACCAGCGACGCAGCCACCATGGAGGTGAAGTAATGGCCCTCTTGACCGCATTCCGTGAGACCCTGGTCACCGCAGTTCGCTCCGGCCGCTTGTGGCTGCTGCAACTGGTTGGCAATGTTGTGGCTTTCTTCTTGTTCGTGTTGTTTCTGCACATCAGCGAATCGCGCTGGTACAGCATCGCCTTCGACTTTCTTGTTCTCGCTGTGGCCGTGGTGCTGCTGTTGTGGCTGCATGCCGGAACAATGAGATATTTCGCCGAAGTTGAAACGGATAATTGGACGCTCAGGCATGCATTTACTTACGCATTGCGGCATCTACCAGCTTTCTTTGTGTGGGCTGCAATTTTCCTGCTCCTGCGGCTGCTGATTACCCGTCTGGAGGATTACCAGTATTCCCTGCCCGGCTACATGGGATCGATGATGCCACGGTGGATGAGACGGCTGTTCGGCGAACAAGGGCTCTACACTTCTTACGATACGTTGATCGCGTTTCTGCGCTGGATCGTCCTGCCCGGCATTCTGTTGCCTTTCGGCGTTCTGTGCGTCGAGCGCGGCTTCGCCGGGTTTTTGGCGGTCCGCAATTGGATCCGCATGTTGGCCAGCCTGACTTACTGGATAGTGCTGGTCATCGCTTCACTGATTGGAGTTTTTTGTACGGACAAGCTCTTGGGCTGGCACATAGAGGGATCGCTGACCGGTGAAGAGTTCTGGCTGGGCTTCCGCTTGCTGATCGCGCTTCTGCTGGCGATTTTCAGTTGGTTGTGGGTGTGTGCGATGTTGGGCTACCAAAGAGAAAAGCTGGGGCCGCGAATGAGCGCGAGTGGACGCGAATAGAGAAGTCTCGAAATCGGTGCTCGAGCGAATACCTTGATGCAGTAACGCGCAGGACACATCCCGTGGATCCCTCCACGCGCCCTCACTCCTGCGTCGTTCGGCCTGGTCGGGATGACAGGGAGCATGATTTTTTGGATGAAGATGACATGAGTGAAGGAATTGCAGCGAAATAATGATTCTGCTCAACCACTCCAAGCTACAGGTCTTCAATTTTGGCACTTTTGGCGATTATGGCAATTTTGGCAATTCCTCATGCTCTGCGGTGAAATGCTTTCTTAATTTACTAGGCCAGTGCTGAGCCATTGCAATACCGTTTCGCGTCCGTTGCGGTTGATGAGTTGGGCGACCCTGGCGCGGGCGGCGGTGTAGGCGCGCTCCAGCGATTGGCGGTCTTCAGGATGTTGCAGGGCTGCTTCGATCGCGGCATCGTTCATGCTCACCGGCTCCTGGGGTATGGCCCGGGAGTTCGGGTCGGCGAAGTAGAGCACCAGTCCTTCGCGGAACCACAGTGGCGTAGGCGTGTGAGCGCGCGATTCGATGAGCATGTGGGTTAACTCATGACGCAATGTAGATTCCAAAATGGATTTTTGTTTCAGGATGGCGAGCGGCTGAAGGCTGATGGTGTGTCCGCGGGTAAAAGCAGCGACCCAGCCCGGCTGTCTGCCGAAATCGCGATAAGTATCCATGCTCGGATACACCTTGAATTGAACTTTGGATTGCAGCTTCCAGCCCAGCTCTGCCTCCAGTGACGAGAGAAGAAATTCTCCCAGGCGCAGAATGTCACTATCCTTATAGGGCTGAGTGGTGAGAAGCAGCATGCGTCCTCTTTCGAGTTTCTGCCACGCCAACGTTTTGGCATCTCCGGCAACCGCTGTACCGGGATAATAGAAGGCCAGAATCTGGCGATAGCTCTTCCCTTCTCTGGCCATTTCTTCCGCCCCCGCCTGGCATAAGCCGATGCCGTGCCCAGCGCCCCGCCCGTGAAAGATTACGGCATCACCGGCGGTGGAGGTCTCATAAAGGTCGCTGCGCACCTGGTTCCACCCGAAAGCTCTGCCAATAGCAAAGCGCAGAGAAGATGCGGAGATCATCTGTGGCGGCCGCGTTCCCTCATGGAACGCCAGCTTCAGCGCCCTGCCGCTCGCACTGCGGGAGACAATTTCCAGCGTGTCCCAGTGTTCCGGCACATTCAAGCCCTGCTGCCGCAAGGCTGTTCCTAATTTCTCGCGATTGAACTGTGCGCGCCAGGGCAGCGGCGTGGCCGAAGACAATAGGAATCGGCATGTTGCTTTAGATAAGGTTCATGGATTTCGGGCCATGCTTCACTGGCGGCGGCAATCGTGCCGCCGCAATTCTGGTGATAGAAAGCCGCTGCCACCGCACCGTCGAACCACAGCAACTCTCCGCGGGTGGCATTGGCGGCAGCACGCGCCTGCGCCCCGGTCCTCTGGAAGTTCAACACCTGGCAATGCGTGCTGTCGCAAAAATCGTAGCCTTCCGTTTCATGGCGACCACCAAAGTGGGATGCGTAACTGCGCACCGCGACGGCCATGGCTTTAAGGCTTTCAAGATTTTTAAAGCTGCCGCTCTCGCCAGCCACCGCGGCGGCAACATAATCTTCGAGCGGCACAATTCCGACAACGCTGAGCATCTGGCCGCCGTTTTTGATTTCCAAAGGGAACGCGGCAGAGAAACCCAATCCAGTTTCCGGAGAGAGATGATAATTACCGCGAACAAGAAAGCGGTTGCTGCCCAGTTCGATTGTCCCCAGCTTGATGGTTCCGGCGGCCGCTTCTATGTTCAGTTCAGGAGCTTTCCGTTCCTCGCAGTGCTCACAGGTCTTCCAGAAGAGCGATCCGCTGGTGGCAGTCAGCTTGATGTGGTGTTCGGGATGAAGACTGAACAGCCTGACCCGCACAGTTTTGTTTTCGGCAAAGCCATGCAGCGGCAATGTGAGCATTACGAACAGCAGCCATCCTGAGATGCCGCGTATGCCCATCATTGCGAAGCTCCATGCATGGCCTGCACGTAGGCAGTGAAGATAGGGGCCGCAATGGCGGCCGCATCCACTCCGCGCGAATGCTCCAGATAAACGACCAGCACGATCTCAGGCTTGTCGGCAGGAGCATAGCCCACGAAAAAGCCGTGGGAATACGGAGTGTTCAATCCCGGGGCAGTTCCGGTCTTGCCCGCGGCCGTGATTCCTTCAGGCTGCGCTGCATGGGCGATTCCATATTTCACCGCATCTTCCATGCCCGCGAATACCGGAGCGGCCGTGCCCGCAGGAGACCACCGCGGCCGTTGGAGCGCAAGATTGCGGTAAGCTGCAAGCAGTTCAAGCGGCGTAACTTCAATGCCCCAATTTCCCAGGGCCTGCAATTGCAAATGGGCCTGATCGCCGGCCATGCTGACTCTGCCTGCAACTTCGTTGCCGGTGAATCCGGGGCGGGCGGACAACCATGAGTGCTGTAATAAATTTTGCAGCTCAGTGGCCGTAAGCTGGGTGGCAGCCTGAGCAAAATAAGAGTTGCATGACCAGGCCAGGGCTTCACGGGCGTCAAGAGATGAGATGGAAGCCGGATGGGTACAGTCCATGCGGTGTCCGGCGATAGATAGAGGACGCCGGCAGACCAGGCGTTTTTGCGCTTGTATCTTTCCGGTATTCAGCAACTCCATCAGCACGAAAGGTTTGATTGTGGACCCGGGCGGCTCTAACCGCTGCGCCGCTATATCCAGATGCGACGCCGCCAGTATCCTGCCTGACGCTACATTCATCACCACCACTGCTCCCGCCCGCCCCCTCATTGAATGTTCGACTAGCACCTGGAGAGACGGGGCTTCTATGGGATGGGCGGTGAGTCCGAACCACAGAAGCAAAGTTATAGCGACAAGAGCAGCCCTCATGCGTGTGAGTGTTACATGAAGCGGCTTGAAATGCTATGCACTCCGCAAGGTCCCGTGAGATGGAAGATGGAGAGAAGAAGTCTGCAAAAAAAAGATCAGCCCACCGCGAGTGGTGGGCTGATCTTGAGCGGGTCGTATGTCTTAGTGTGTGGTCATGCTATTTTGCACGGAGGTCAGAGTGTACGGTCTTACCGTATCGGCTTGTGCTTTAACTGAAGCGCAAGGCTTTTTCGGTGCAGTATTCGCATTTTCCTGTTTCTGTTGCATAGCTGGTCTGATCACTTGTTTCTTCTCCATACATTCGATCTCTCTTCCTGTCTGAGACCGGTTATAGGCGGGCGTTAGCCTGTAACTCAGGATTTGCTGTGACTTAGGATGAACGAATATAACTCCAGATGCAAGCAGCAACACTGAAAATTTTGTTAAATAAAGTTATGATTAGACGCTGTTAATCACTCGCAGATCGGCCAGAGAGAACACGCAGTCCTGTTGAAACAGCGTCTTTGAATTCTTTAAGGACTGGCGCATCGCCCCATGCGGTGATTCATCGTTGTGCGAGCAAGAAACGCAGCATGGGACGATATTGTTGCGCGATTCGAAGGCATTGCCGGCCATGCATTGACAGTGTTCCATGTGAAACACTTCAATCGCTCACGTACGAGAGGCGAAGCATGGATTCATGGATTCATCGCTTCACCGCTTCCAAGGGACGTAGTTATCTATTTCGTAAACTACTCATTGACTGAAAAAACACCAATAAAAAAATCCGGAAACAACTGCCTTGCAGGCCAGTGTCTCCGGATTGTTGATTATCTTTGGCAGTGGCTTACGGAATAAAGCCCAGATCTTCCGGCAGCGGCCCGGCAATCGGAACCTCGAATAGCGGTCCCGGTCCATCCGGATCAATGGTCAATGCGCCATCGGTCGCAAAGAAGATTCCGATTTGTGATTGTGCTCCGACCGCCACGACTCCCGGCGCTCCCGGCAGAAGATTCGTCAGGAAGGTGTGCGGGTTCTTGGGAAAAGTGGGATCGGCGGCAAAAGCCAGATCGTTGCGGAAGAACGATGTCCGGTCGGTAAGGTCGCCGGAACGGATCAACGCTGTCGCCGTGGGATTCGGCACCGTTTTATCGCCGCGGGCAAACTGAATAATCACGCTCTTGGCAGGGTCCCCGGCCAGCGGCGTCTTGCGCACGAATTCCGCCCACGCCACTGGATCGCCAGCCTGCTGTAACCAGTTACCCTGATCAATGAATGTCTGCACGGCAAAGGTGCCGGGCACTGTATTGATTGCCGGAGGCTGGTTGCGCAGCGGGATATTGTCGGTAAAGCCGGACGACCCGCCATTCAGCAGCGAAGGCACACGGGACACCAGGAACAGCGCCAGCAGCGGACGGAAATTGGGGCTCAGGCGGGCAATGTCGGTCAATGTGCCACCCGGCACGTTAGGCACGCCCACGCGGACATCAGGATCAACACCCAGCAGGGTGGTGCCGTAAATGCCTCCCAGCGATTGTCCGAAATAATAGATGCGGTTGGGATTCAGATCGGCCACTCCATCGCCGTCCGCATCTATGCCGCCCTGGATGGCGCGCACCACCTGCATCAGGTCGGCAACGGTCTGTTGCAGTCCATCGCGATTGCCAAGATCGGCCTGCGCGCCGGTGGCGAACAGACCTTCTGTGGAATCAAACGTCCCATTGCCATTCTGGTCAACACCGCGGCCGCCTGCGGGAAGAATGGTAGTAGTTGTTCCCTGAATCACAGCCAGGGTTCCATTAGGACCAAAGCCGTGGCCTACCGCGTTAATGGCTATGGTGGCAATACCGTTGTGGGCCAGAGTTGAAGCCACTGCGAACGGGCTGTTGTTCTTGTTGTCACCAAAACCGTGGCCGAAAATGGCAACCGGCCATCCACCGGCGGGTTCGGTTCCGGCGGGAATGAACAGGTTAAAGAAAACGTCCTGCGTGCTCTGCACGGCAGGCACGCCAATGCGGGTGGGCACCTGCGGAATGAATGCGGCCGCAGTCTCAAAGTTCTTGGAAGTAAACTTGCCGAAGGCCACCGAAGCTACGGAGCCCGGAAATACCTGCAATGCCGGTGTTGGGACCGGAATGGTAGAGGGCGTCGGAGGAGTTGGATGGTCGGCATTAAAGATGATGCCGCTCACAGTAGCCACTGGAAATACGGTGCGCTCCCCGCCGAGGCCAAGATTGAAATTTACCGCTGGGGCCGGAGCAGACTTGACTTGATCGCGAATTCTTTCCAGCGTTGAAGTAATGCTTCCCGTGGTGAAGACGGTGGCGGCAGCGATGTTGCGGCGCTCGACGCCTTGCGCTACTTTCTCCAGAAGATCATCATCAATCGCATCTTTCAGAACGTCGCGATAGAACTTCAACACGAGGTCTTTTGCTTTTCCACCACCGTCACCCTGGCCTTCGCCGCGAATAAACGAGGTAAAGTCGGCAGAGGCCCCAATCGGATTTCCGGCCGCATCACGAATGCCGTTGGTCACGATCACGGCGTAGCTGGTGTGCTGGTCGAGATGGTCCTCTGATTCGACAGTGAGGGTATTGGATGGTGGATCCCAAATCACCTGGTTGATGCCGATCCGGCGCACCGGGCCACCATCAGGATCGAAGAGGCTGCCCAGTCTTACCAGAAATACGTCATTGCTGTTTACGCTGGTGGGATCAATCGCTCCATCGAAAGGAATGGAAATGCGCGGCTGAGTATTGAAGCCGTCCAACTGGTTGAGCAGGGCCACATCAAGGCAATCAGAAGGATGCGTCGCGCAATTGGGCGAAGGCAGATTCACACGCAGATTGGTGTTCTGCGTGAAATCGAAAACCGTAAACCGGTTGCTCGGGAACGGCGATGTAGTGGTGGATTGAAGATTGAACAGTGGATGAACATCGGCAGCAGACGCGAGAACCGGAACTGCCAGCATCAGGGCCAACAGCAAGTGCAGCAGCCGCTTGGTACTAAGGTGATTAGGCATGGGGGAGAAAGCCTCCTGGAGAGATGAAAGGCTGCCAAAACCATAGTCTCAGCAGGATTTAAAGTCAATGGCTGCCTAGAATTAAGAAACTGCCGTTTCTCCCGTGGCTTTGGTCATTTCCTGGGCCAGTTCAGCCAGGCTGTGTACCTCCATCATGGGCTTGGCGGCGCTCACCACGGTAGCGCCTCCTCCATGCTTTCCGTGACGGCGGTTCACCCAAACATTCTTCAGGCCAATAGAGTTCGCGGGGGCAATATCATGGTGAAGGCTCTGTGCTACATGCAGCATCTGGTCGGGTTTAATGCCCGCCTGCAAGGCCCTCTTGACCGCTTCGCCAAAGTTATTGAGCGATGGCTTATAACTTCGTACCTGCTGCGCTGTGACCACAAATTCAAATGAGACCGGCAGTTGCTTCTGGGTGAACGCAAACAAATCATCATCCACGTTGGAGACCACGGCAAGGCGATAACGGCCGGCCAGCGTTTTCAAGCTTTCCACGGTATCGGGAAAGGGTTTCCACTGCTTCAGCGATTCCGCGAAACGTTGCGCGTCAGATGGAGCAAGCGTCTTTCCCAGCCGCCCGGCCATCTCCTCGACACAGCGTGAGAGCACCGCGCGATAGCTCAGATATGGACCGGCCTCGATGCGGGCTTCAATCTCTCCGTACATTTCGAGAAGCTGGTCATCTGAGGTATCGGAGACTTTCGGAAGCAATACGCGTAGTGAATTGAGAATTCCGGTTTCCCAGTCAATGAAGGTTCCATAGCAATCGAATGTAAGAAGACGTACAGAAGAAAAGTCCATAGCGTTCCATCATAAGCTTTTATCTTAATGCTGAGCGAAATGCATAAAGTAACTACGGAGAATTCAAAAACTTCACCGCAGAGTGCGCTGAGAGCGCAGAGTGGAATTGCCAAAGTTGCCATGATTGCCAAAAATGCCAAAATTGAAAAGCAGATGAATGTTTCTCAACCTCGCCATAAGCAATCTTTTGATTCACATGCCGGCATCCCAATGAATAAAGGAGAATTACATGCCGGAAAAAGCCACTTTGAAACGCGCCCAAAAAGATAAACGGGAAGGCAAAGCGCCCAGCACCCAGGCGGGTGAATTCGTGCGCGAAGAGATGGAGCACATTCGGGAAGGCAAACACGGCGCCCGCTCTACCAAGCAGGCCATCGCCATTGGTCTTTCCAAAGCCCGGCGCGCAGGCGTGGATTTGAAGCCTCCGAAGAAAGGCTCAGCCAAGACCCGCAAACAGGCCAAGGGTGACTACAGCAAAGGACACAGCTCTACGGGGCGCAAGAAATCGACGTCCACACGGCGTTCGCGCGCCAGCCTGTCAGCACTGAATCGCGAACCGCATCGGGCTGAGTCGCACAAACCGCTTTCGCCCGGCGAAGACACGGCGCGGGAACGAAGAAAAGCAGCATAGCGCCAATGGCCGCCCACAACAGTGAGAGTCGCCACCGTGTTTCAAAACAACGTCATAGATAAATGTCTGACGCGTTCCGCCTGACAGAAAAAAATCGAGAGACGGTGCTGAACACCGTCTCTGTGTAGTTTTCCTGCGCGGTTGTGTTCGAATCAATCGCGGTCGTCACCATCACGGTCGCGGTCACCGGTGTGTGTCTCAGGTATGGATTTTAAAAACTCCACCAGATCGTTCTTCTCTGCGCTGGTTAACCCCAGGCTCTTGCAATCGTCGTAGTGATTCACAACGTCCAGCAGCGTGGGGAACCGCCCATCGTGGTAGAAGCCGCCCTTGGTATGGGTCCAGAGGCCATTCAGGTGGTGTGGTGCGATAGCGATCGTCGGGCGCGCGGCTCGCCTGAAAATCGTCAATGCACACTTCAGATGCGGTATGCATGTTCCATCCCGGTTCGGTTTTCGGGCCATCCACGTGGCAGGTGCTGCATTGCGCTTTGCCTTTGAAGAGCGCTTCGCCCCGTTCAGCGGCCTGGGCATTAAAGCTTCCCTTCGGCGGCGCAGGCGCGGCGATAGCAAGTTGAAAGACCTGCAAAGCCGGCAACTTCGAACTGATAAGGTCAGGCTGGTTGTGGACGTGTCCGAAGCCGTTTCTGGCGGCCACCGGAAACTTGGACGCATCATCAAGGCGAGGATCAAAGAAGGTGCCTTTGCCGTGCATCTCCAGGTTGGCGACAAACGCGTTCCAGTAGGGCACCGATCCCCTGATCCGGTGTAGAGATGGGACAAGATCCACGCCCGCGAGTCCGAAAGCAGGCGGAATCAGGGTCGCCGCAGATTTGCCGTCAGGACGGAAGGCCTTGCCGTCCATGAACAGCTCAGCATCAAATTTTCCCGGCCCCCAGCTATTAAGAACGGTCTTTACTGTTGGGACATCCACGCCAAGAACATCCGCGACTGGCTGAAGGTTGGGTGACAATCCTATAATCGCGCCCACATTCAGATCGCGATTGGCCCAGCCGTCCAGACGATGTCCGATACCGGGCGCAAAAGCGTTGTCCACGGTGGAGTGGCACAAAGCGCACTGAATGCCCACGGAATGCAAACTGCCATTGGAGTTAAAAAAACCGGTCACGCCTACCACCGCATTCAACTTGAGCAGTGCCAGGGTCGTAGCGGGGTCATTCAGATTTACTTTTCCGGCGCGTATTTGTTGTACCAGTTGCGCTGGAAGTGTGTCCTACCCGCTTTCAACCCAACCGCAAGTGCCGTGGCAGGGGAGACGCCGGGGCCAACGCCGCCCAGCTTTGCTCCTTCGAGGGCTTCATGGAGATGGAGCGTGCCGCCCCAGAAATCCTGGTCTCCGAATGTATCGAAACGGAAAATTTGCCTGCCCTGGTCAACCAGCGACTCACCATGCGGGGTTAATGGCCGCGTCGGTCGCGGTAAGGGCCTGCCGATGTCTTTCTTCTGCATAGAGTGAGAGAACAACAAGAACGACGAGCGTAAACACGAGGGGGAGTTTCAGCTTGTTCACGAGGATAACCTCTTCTGGTAGATAAGCACCCGGAAGGGCTCGCATGTACTGAGTTCTTATCCTGATGAAAGGTTACAATCGTAATACGACATTTCAGCTCTGGTTTCAAATTCACCAGAGGCTTACCCCACCTAACGCCCAACCGGATGCAGCAACTATAAGACTGTTTTAGACTTGCACCTGCATGTTCGCGCCTGTCTCTGAAAATCCGTTTGCGGTTCTCACCTTGATTGCGGCCCCGGCCGTCTTCACTAACGCTTCTTCGGTCCT
>CAWGMN010000020.1:0-149109 GCA_963823745.1 Terriglobia bacterium | reverse complement strand
CATCATCTACCAGGTAAATGTGAAGCGAGTGGCTACCGCTCTGCGCCAGAAGAGATGCAATGCAACGACCGATGACCTCAGCTTCATTCCTGGCCCAGACGATAGAAACGATCCGGCTGTTCGCCACGGAATGATTGGCAATGAGTATGCCTGCCTGTCCTCCAGAACCCGCCATGGAACAAAACAAGATAGACCCAGATGAGCAAGGTCACTATGGCGGCGGCGAGCGCAAACATGCAGTTGATTGTACGATGCTGCGGCGCATCGTTGGCCGTCTGGTTGTGCACCTCACCAGAGCCCAAAGCGCGGATGAAAACTGCATTTCCTGATTCTGCTACAATGAAGACATAGCCATCCATCTTCATGATCAGCATATTTGACCTGTTTAAAATCGGGATCGGCCCTTCCAGTTCTACACGGTGGGTCCTATGCGCGCTGCTGCATGTTTCTTGAAGAAACAGGCATGGCTACATTGCAAGATGCCGCGAGAGTCACCGTCGAGTTGTACGGATCGCTGGCGCTTACTGGCAGAGGCCATGGCACCGACCGCGCTATCCTGTTAGGGCTGCTGGGCGAGAAGCCGGAAGAAGCGGGCACCGGGCGCAGTGGAGCTTAATGGGCAGCCGTTTACCAGAGCAAAACCCTGCCGCGGCTCCGCCGCCACTCTATTACGTTTAATGCAGCTACCGATTTGCTCTTTCAGGGCAATGAAGTTTTACCCATGCATTCCAACGGCATGCGCTTTACTGCTTACGATTCCAGCGGACATCCATTGCAACAGCAGATTTTTTATTCCGTAGGCGGCGGTTTCGTGGTGAAAGACGGAGATGCGTCCATCGCCCAAAGCCATGTGAATGTGCCTTATGCATTCACGAACGGCGACGATCTTCTGGCACTCGGAAATGAACATGGCAGAGCATTGCCGAGATGGTTTTCGCCAATGAGAAATGCTGGCGCAGCGAAGAACAGATCCATGAACAGATCAGCAAAATATGGAAGGTCATGCAATCATGCATGCAGCGCGGCTTTGAAAACGAAGGCGAACTGCCCGGCGGATTGATGTGCAACGGCGCGTCCGCGACTGCACAAGCTGATGGTGAAAACCAAGTCCGATGATCCACTCGACATCATGGACTGGGTGAACCTCTATGCCATCGCCGTGAACGAAGAGAACGCCGCGGGAGGAAAAGTTGTGACTGCGCCCACCAATGGCGCGGCCGGAATCTCCCGCCGTGCTGCACTACTACCAGAACTTCTGCAAAGAAGCTTCACCGGAAGGCATCGAGCATTTTTGCTGACCGCCGGGGCCATCGGTATCTTATATAAGGAGAACGCTTCCATCTCAGGCGCGGAACTCGGATGCCAGGGAGAAGTAGGAGTGGCCTGTTCCATGGCCGCCGCGGGACTGGTAGCGGCGCTGGACGGCAGCAACGAGCAGATCGAAAATGCCGCCGATCGGCATGGAACATCATTTGGGCATGACTTGCGATCCGGTTGGCGGACTCGTCCGATCCTGCATCCAGCGCAACGCGTTGGAGCCGTGAAAGCCATTAACGCAGCGCGGATGGCCATGCGCGGCGACGGTTCCCATCAGGTGTCCCTCGACCAGGTAATCAAAACCATGTACCAGACCGGACTCGACATGCAGGCCCGATACAAAGAAACTTCACAGGGCGGCCTGGTGATCAATGTGGTGAAGTGTTGAAGAAGCAGATAGCAATTGGCAAATAGCAATTAGCATTCAGCACGAGCATTTAGCCTTGCAGAGTTTTGGGTATCGTAGCTGCTTTCCGCCCTGAAAAATCAGCGTGGATCTGTCGTATCAGTGTCATCAGTCGTGAGGTTTTTTGGTTGTAGCGCTCTTCTCCGTGCCTCAGTGTCTCGGTGGTGAGATTCTAAAGCTTCCTTCTCCGCCGCCTCGACGCTCTCCGCTTTGCCCAGGTCGCGCCAGCTATATTCGTCAGCGCGGAACGCCATGATTTTTTCATTCTGCGCCGCCAGCCTGAGATAGACAGGAATAATCGAGAAAATACCTTCTTCGCTCATCAGGGAAAGCAGTTTCGGGGAAATTACATGAACGCCGGTAAAAGCCAGCGGTTCCAACTGCTGCGCGGGCCTGACTATCTCTTCTTTGTCCGCGCGGCGTCCGCAAAGAAATAGCTGGTCATCGAAGAGCAGGTTGCGTGAAGTCTTGCGCTTCTGCACTGCCAGGGTTCCAGCGCATGGTTTGTTTTGTGAACTCGACCATTTGGCGCAAATCAATGGTGCTGATCACGTCCACGTTGTGTACGAGAAATGGTGTCTCCGGCTCTTCCAGAAAAAACCACGCAGCCTTTTTGATTCCGCCACCGGTGTCGAGCAACACCTCTTCGCGCGAGATCTCAATCCTCATGCCGAAGTTGTTATTGTCCTTTAGGTACTCGATGACCATGTTCGCGAAATGATGGACATTCACTATCACCTCGCGGACCCCAACTTCGTACAGCCGTCCCAGGGTAATTTGCAGCAGGGTGCGTCCGGCTACTTCTACCAGCGCTTTCGGAGCTCATTAGTGAGCGGGCGCAGCGAGTGCCCAAACCGGCGGCCAGAATCATGGCTTTCACTGGGCGGCGTTCTCCGCATGCATTTTATCCAGCCCGAGTTTTTCCAGTTGCACATGCCGCAGCACCACGTCCACGCCCCTACGGTCGCGCAATCGCTTGCCAATTGCTCCGCGAAATACACCGAGCGATGCTGGCCGCCGGTGCAGCCAAACGACACCATCAGGTTCTTGAAACCCCGCTGCTGGTACTCGTTCACGCTCGTTTCCACCAGTGACATTACGCTGGCCAGGTACTGATGTGCGCTGGGCTGCTGTTGCAGGTAATCAATTACAGCCGCATCTTTGCCGGTAAGGTTTTTGAACCGTTCTTCACGCCCCGGATTCGGTACGCTGCGGACATCGAAAACAAACCCGCCTCCGTTGCCCGACTCGTCCCGAGGCGGGCCGCCCTGATGAAACGAGAAACTGAAAATCCTCACCGTCAGTTCCCCGCATGCGCCGCAATACCCAGCTTTTCTGCTTCCGAAGCAGAACCAATGCTCAGCAGCCTTTCCGAACCCAGCATGTTGCGGAATGCGCCCATGAGCGCCGGCAGCGCGATCGGCAGTTCGACATTGTGCAGCAGCCAGCGCACGTTCTTCAGCGCATAGGGCACGCTTTGCAGGAAGTGCGGCTTGCGCTCGTAAAAGCCGCGGAAACCATAAGCGCCCAGCGCCTGCATGATGCGGACATACACGAACGCATAGTAGTGCCGCATGAATACTTCGCCTTGCATCTCCACGGAGTGGCCCAGGCGCTCTATATAGTGATCGAGCAATTGCTGGCGCAGTTCCGGCGGCAAATCGGCTTTGGCGTCATACAAAAGCGAGGCGATGTCGTAATGCAATGCGCCTTTGCGTCCGCCCTGGTAATCCAGAAAAAAGGCTGCCCGTCATGCAGCATCACGTTGCGTGATTGAAAATCGCGATAAAGAAAATAATCGCGGCTCGCGGTCAGCAGGAAGCGGGTCAGGCGTCCGAAATCGTCTTCCAATGCCTGCTCATTGAACGGAATACCGGCCAGCCGAAGAAAGTAATATTTGAAATAGTTCAAGTCCCAGGCAATAGACTGGCGGTCAAAGCTGCCGCGCGGATAACACACTTTGTAATTCAAGTCGCGTCCAGCCTCGATCTGAAAGCGCGGCAACTCGACGACAACTTTGCGGTAGGCTTCTACGGCTTCGGGAGCAATCTCGCTGCCGGACCGATGCTCAGATAGAAATTCGAAAAGCGTTGTGTCTCCCAGGTCTTGCTTGAGGTAAGCGCCCTGGTTCAGGTCCTGGGCGAAAATTTCCGGCACCGGCAGCCCGTGCTTGCGAAAGTGGCGCGAGAATTCCAGGAAAGCAACGTTCTCTTCGCGCACGTCATACAGAATGCCGATGGCGCTGGCGTGATCGCGGTCAGCCGGACGATTCTGCGCCCCGAGCCGCCAAGCTGCCCCTGCAACGGCTGTACCTGCGCAACCGGCACGCGAAAATGCTGCTCGAAAAGTTTTTTGAGAACATCCATAACTCAATGCCGGATCCGATCAGGACTAAATGACATTTGCAGCTAGATTACTTCAATTAGTTTGGAATACTGGTCTCCCGCTAAAGACCGAATACCCGTATCAAGCGTAGCAAGAATACCTTTGTTTTTAATCACTAATCCCAACAGATAAGCGTCGGTGACTTGCTGATGGCCGACTACACGTTTCCGAAACGGCTCAATGGCCGTTACGAATGCTGAATCGATTGGCCAGAATTCGTGAGCAGGATGTTCGAGATCGGCTGAAAGTGAGTTGATTGCCTCCGCTGTACTGACAGCGTCTCTCGAAAATGATGGGTTCGACAAAATTCGTACCATTGCTGCCTGTGTAAGCACAAGTCGCCCATCCAGATTTGGAATTGCGATGAAACCAGAGCTGAACTTTTTGATGAGCTTCATGGGCCGGCCACACCAGGGCGATCAATACATTCACGTCTAAAAGAAATGCCCTCACTCGGCCTCTAACTCCTTTACCTGTTCGCTCGTGACAACGGGTGAATCCGAAGGTAAGTCAAATACAAGCAATCCGTTCACTTTCCGTGTTGGATGCGAAGCCGTTACACCGCGCCGAACCAGATCGGAAGCGGCCTTGCCGATGCTGACTGAGCGGCTTTCAGCATATCGTTTCACGACTTCAAATACATCATCATCCAGGTTCAAAGTAGTTCTCATACCTGTATATGATGCTCTACAGCAGATTTGATGTCAAGAGGAGGATTGATGCATCAATTTCACTATCTGATGGCAAGCATACGTAGTAAGAGCAATCGCGGGCGCGCTGCGATGTTCTGGCATAAACAACAGACTATATGAAGGTAAAGGCCGAAATCTTTACTGCACCATCTTCTCCAATTCTGCGGCAGCCGAGTCTACAGCCGCAGCGTAGTCCTGCAACGCTTTCGTCACCCGAACAATCTGCGCTTCCGCTTCCTGATAGCGTTTCTCCTCGATGGCTTCACGGACGCCCGGAAGCGTCTTCGCGCCGTATCCGGTGTAGAAGCCGGGCGCATAGATCACGTGCTTGTACCAGGGACGGCGTGGCAGGCCTTCCGAATCAGTCAGGCGGCGTTCCAGTTGCAGCAGTTTCATATTCAAAGCCTGCATGTTCTGGGCTGTAGGCGCAATGGAACTGCTGTGCAGGAACTTCTGCATGGCTTTGGCATAACGCTCGGCGCTGTGATCGAGAGCGGCCTGTGCGTTATCGAGCGGCGCAAAGTTGATAAACGGCGGCACCATCTCGCGCGGCGGCGCAACCGTGGGCCTGCGCGGGTCGGAAATGGCGTTGAACACTCCATCATCAAGCGACTGGTTACGGTCGCGAATGGTTTCCTGCCGCTCTTTGAGCAGAGCTTTTACCTCGTCAGAATATGTGCGCACCGTGTCCGCGAAGTCGCTGAAATCGTAGGGCAGCACTTCGGCATCGGCAAACCGCATGACCATGGTGCCTATGGTCTGGGCCAGGGCACGGCCATAGACAAAATCTTTGTCGGAAAAATGGGTGTACCAGTAGAAGTCATCGTAAATGGAGTGGTAGATTCCCTCGTCATCTTCGCCCTGGTAGCTTACGTTCAACGATGCAATACCCAGAAAATCGAGGAATGCCGTGTAATCGCTGCCTGAACCCAATGCTCCGATGCGCAGGTCAGGACGGGTGCGCGCCTCTTTCCTTTCTGCCGGCGGCCCGCTGGTCAACCGTTGCGCCTGAGAGCGTTTCCAGACGGAGATGTTCTTTTCCGGATCGGTAATATCGCGCGCGGTGGCATTCACGAATTTTTCCAGTGAGTGCGAGCCTTCTACCGCCAGATATCCTCGCCCATTGCCATCGGTATTGATATAGATGGCGGCATGCTGCTTTAGCTCGTCGGCATGAAACTCGGCCCACTCGGTGGAGCCCAGCAGCATGGGTTCTTCGCCGTCCCACGCGCAATAGATAATGGTGCGTTTCGGCTTCCAGCCCTGCTTCAGCAGCGTCGCCAGTCCGCGCGCTTCTTCGAGCAATGCAATCTGGCCGGAGACAGGGTCTTCCGCGCCATTCACCCACGCGTCATGATGATTGCCGCGCACCACCCACTGGTCGGGCGACTCGGCGCCCGGTATTCTGGCGATCACGTCGTATACCGGCTTGATGTCCCAGTTGAACTGGAGTTTGAGATGGACCCTGGCTGGCCCCGGACCAACGTGGTAAGGAACAGCAAGCGCGCCGCGAAATGATTCCGGCCCCATGGGCCCTTTCAATGCCGCCAGCAGCGGCCTGGCGTCGCCATAAGAAATAGGCAGCACAGGAATCTTGGTAATGGTTGCCGCTTCTTTCACGCTGAGTCGCTTCACATTTCCCTTGGCCCCCACGCCGGGCGTGAGCGGATCGCCGGGATAGGTAGGCATGTCGAGCACGCTGCCGCGTTGCACTCCGTTTTCATTGCGCATAGGACCGTTGGGGAATACATCGTCCTGGTAGTAACCGTCATCCCGCGGATCGGAATAGATGATGCAGCCAATCGCTCCATGCTCGGCCGCCACTTTGGGCTTGATGCCGCGCCATGAATTTCCGTAACGCGCAATTACAATCGCTCCCTTCACCGATACCCCCAGGCGGTCCAGTTGCTCGTAGTCGGCGGGCAAGCCATAGTTCACATAGACCAGTGGTCCGGTCACGTCGCCGTCAATCGAATACGCGTTGTAGGTCGGCAGTTGCTCGCTCTGCTGGTTCGAGGTTGGATCTCCGGCAACCGGCGGTTCCTGCAATTTGGCCGTGTAGTGCGTGGGCTCCAGCAGTTCCACTACACGCTCTTTAGGCGTGGGAAACAAAACGTCGAAGGTTTCAATCTGCGCGTCCAGCCCCCATGACTTGAACTGGGAAAGGATCCATTCCGCATTCTGCTTGTCGTAAGGCGAGCCGACATGATGAGGACGCGCACTCAACCGCTGCATGGTATCGCGCAGGATTTTGGGATCGGGAATGGCGCGAAACTTGTTTTCCCATTCGCGCTCCGCGTGGGATGTTTGCGTCAGTGAACCCGTACAAAGGCTCGTCGGCAGAACTGTCAGCTGCGCCGAGCGGCAGGATGAGGACCACAGAGACAATAACTGCGAGAAGAATACGCTTCATGAGCAGGCTCCCTGAACAGACCGCAAATTGTAAATGAGAGCAGCGGAACTGGAGCCAGTTTCTTTTCTCGGCGATGACCCAGAGCAAATGGCTCGTATATCATCTTTGGATATGAAAGCCATTCAAGTCCAAAAGACCGGCGGGCCGGAAGCTCTCACCGTTGCTGATTTGCCTGTTCCTCAACCGAAACCGAATGAAGCCGTAGTGAAGATTGCTGCCGCTGGCGTAAATTTCATTGACGTCTATTTCCGTGAAGGGCGTTATCCCGCGCAGCTTCCTTTTGTTTTAGGGCAGGAAGGCGCAGGCACGGTCACTGCGGTCGGCAGTGACGTGAAGCAAGTCAAGGTCGGGGACCGGGTGGCTTACACCGGCGTGCAGGGCAGCTACGCGGAATATGCGGCTGTTCCCGCCGACCGTCTGGTGCACGTGCCCGACGGCATCAGCGATCAGCAGGCCGCCGCTGCCATGCTTCAGGGGATGACGGCACATTACCTGTGCCACAGTGCCTATCCGTTGAAGAAAGGCGAAACAGCGCTGATTCATGCGGCTGCCGGAGGCGTAGGTCTGCTGCTGGTGCAGATGGCCCATAACATGGGAGCGCGAGTGATCGGCACCGCCGGATCTGAGGAGAAAGCGAAACTGGCCCGTGGCGCCGGGGCAGATGAGGTGATTCTATATTCGCAACAGGATTTCGAAATCGAAACCAAGAGGATTACAGATGGCAAGGGCGTCCACGTAGTTTACGATGGCGTGGGCAAAAGCACATTTGATCAGGACCTGAATGTCCTGCGGCCACGCGGATACCTGGTTCTGTTCGGCGCATCCAGCGGCCCGGTCCCACCCTTTGACCTGATTAAGCTATCGCAAAAAGGCTCTTTGTTTGTTACGCGTCCGTCTCTGATGCACTACATGGCTACGCGAGAGGAGTTGGAGCATCGGGCCGGCGATGTGTTTGACATGATTCTGGAAAAGAAGCTGCACCTGCGGATTAATCACACCTACAAGCTCGCAGAAGCCCAGCAGGCCCATCGCGACCTCGAAGGGCGCAAAACCACTGGAAAATTGTTGTTGATTCCGTGAGGAGCGCCGCCCTTTCACATCTACGTAAACAAATGGTCATCGACTTGTAGCAGCCCGAACCACCCTGATGCGGGTGGTTGCATCAACCCAGAAACTCAGAGCGGCACCATATGTCTCGGCGAAAATTGATCAAAAGGTAACTACCCGGCTTCACCCTTTCGGAAACACTGTTGATTACTACTTAGTCATAGGCGTGATGATCTGGCTCAGAATATCGGGCTTCGATTCATCGCGGACCAGATGCGCGTACTTCTCGCCATCGTGATAGTTGAGGGTAAATGTCTTGTAGAAATCTCCATTGATCGTCAGCAACTCGATGCCGGGGCCTTTGCCTTTGGCGACCTGAAGGGCCTCGCGCAGAATGTCAGGGGTAAACTTGCGACCATTCACAGCGGCCAGTTCCATGCCCGGCGCGATTCCGGCGTTCCATGCCGGGCTGTTCATCACCACGTCAATGATTCCGCCTTTATCGTCGAGACTCAGGCCAATGGAAAAACGGGCATCCATGACCTTGCGGCTGCGTTCCATGGTCTTGGTAAATTCGCTGGGATTTTCGTCGTAAACCAGCTTCCAGCCGCCATTGGTCAGACCGCCCAGTGGCGCGCCCGGGCCGTAAGTGTCGAGACGGTCGCGCAGGAACTTGCTCCATTCGTTGGGCACGACCTGGTTGAGGGTGCTTACCACATCTTCAAAGGTATAAGGCTTCACCATTGGCGGAGTATTGCCGCCGCCGTGAAACAGGTGGCAGAAATCGTTCATTGATTTCTTGCCGCCGGTCTTTTGCCGGATCGTCGTATCAACATCCAGCCAGATCAGAAAGCCTTCGGGATAGTAGTCCACGCCGCGCCGCCAGTTCTCAAACTCCGGCAGGGCCCCGTAAAGAATCTGGGCCGCATCGGCCGTATCCTGCAACGGACGCCAGGCGCGCCCTCTCGTGTAATCCAGGGAAGCCGCCGTTTCCGCCGCTTCATCAAGGAATTGCTGCTTGCTCCACAGTCCGCTGCGTGCCGTGAGCACTTCGCCCAGATACTGGGTAAGGCCTTCATAGACCCAGAGCAGGTCGCCCTTCATAGGCTGCTGGTAATCCGGGGTGGCCAGCCCTGCCGGACGCCGGTATTTCCCGTTCCAGGAGTGGGTCATTTCATGAGGCATCAGGCTGGCCGCCAGCCAGCGGTCATCGTCGTCAATCATGGTGCGCTCACCCACGCGATCGTCGCTCGACTGGTGATGCTCCAGGCCGAAGTGCGCCACCTTGTCACTAAGCGTGAGCAGGAAGTGGTACTCGTTATAGTGGCGCGCGGTATAGAGCGCACCGGTCTCGGCGATCAGGTGCTTGTACGCTCCAATGACATCGGTGGGCATCTGCAAGGCCGCATCGCTGTCCGAGGCCATATCAATGTAATGCTGGATCGGCCCTTCCGGCGTGAGCGGGATGCGGCGGAAGTGGCTCCCCATCAGCACCGGAGAGTCAATAAGCTGGGTCAGGCTGGTCGTACGAAAGTTGATCTGGCTGCCGGACTCGTTTTCGACCGCCAGCGCTGTGCCGTAATGCCAGCCCTGCGGAATCCTGAGCGTCGCGCTGAAAGCAATTTCATCGGTATTGCGTCCCGGTTGATAAAGAACAAGCTGGTTCCAACTCAGAACATCGAGGTTCGACGTAGCCGAAGCGCCGGACGAGAACCCTTCTGGCGGGGCCGGCAGTACGGCGTCCAGCTTCGCCTCCAGGGTGCTCACGCCTTGCGGCACCGTGAGGTGGAACGTGTACATGTCGGTCAGGTCGCGGCGCCAGGTAAGCCGCTGTCCGTTGGCGGAAAATTCCAGTCCGGTTAAATCAACCACCGGTCCGGTAGGCCCATGTTCGCCGGGAATCCACTTGGGATATACCAGCGTAAGCGGCCCTGAGCTGACCGGAATCTGGAGCTGCGCATGAAGGATCTTTTGCGGAGCGTGGGTAGCGTCCACGGTCAGCCGCGTGGCCTGTGAAGAACTGGAACTACTCAGATTGACTTGGCTGAAGCCTGCAATGGCAGTAAGAATCAACACACACAAAACAGCGCGGCTAATTACGCAGCTAAATAAAGGACGCATAGATTGTCTCCGGGAACAAACGAACCAGATTAAAGGCTAAGAGTCAGCCCACGCAAGTGGCGGGGCCTGATTAACACGGCCATAGGACGCGAAGCCCAAACCCAACTCTGCGCTCTCTGCGTCCTCAGCGGTAAAGATTTTGTACGTCCTCTGCGGTGAAGACTCGCTACTTCTTCCGGCGCGCAGGTTTCGCTGTCTCCGGTTGAGCACCGGTTACGCTCGACAGAACTTTATCGAATGCCTCCTGGGCCGTCATTTCTTTGTTGCGGCTCTTGTTGCCGCGATATTTGTGCTCGCTGTTGCAGGTGCGGCAGCGGGTCTTCAGCACTTCTTCTCCGGCCATCGCCACAATGGAATGGTCGGTGGTTCGCTTGCAACGCGAACAATGATCGTCAATGTCATCGCCCAGTCGCATACTTCTCCTCCCATTTCGGTAATTGTAGCCTTTTTGGCGCACGCGTTTCGCCCGAAAACCGGCGCCGGGAAAGTGTGATTAAATTTGAGCACTGATGAACAATCGGCAAAAACCCCAACCAGCAGGCAACGAAACGTTTATGCTGCGCGCCATCGAGCTTGCTCGCGAGAGCATGAATTCCTTGAACGGAGGTCCGTTTGGCGCCCTGGTGATGCGCGATGGAAAGATCATCAGCGAAGGCACGAACTGCGTAACCTCATGGAATGACCCCACGGCCCATGCCGAAGTGGTCGCTATTCGCCGCGCCTGTACGGCTTTAAAAACTTTTCAGCTCTCTGATTGCGAGATTTATGCGAGCTGTGAACCCTGCCCCATGTGTCTGGGAGCGATTTACTGGGCCCGTCCGCGGGCGGTGTATTTTGCCGGTGACCGCAGCGACGCAGCCCAGGCCGGCTTCGACGATGCTTTGATCTACAACGAACTACCCGTTCCACCTTCGCAACGTACCATTCCCATGATGCAGATGATGCGCGACCAAGCCGCCAAAGTGCTGGCCGAGTGGAACGCAAAGCCCGACAAGCAAAGATATTGAGGGACATTGGGTAATTGGGTAAGTTGGTGATGAAGAGATTTGGTAATTGGGTAAGTTCGTAATTGGGTAATTGACAATCTGAAGGCGGTACACGTGGCAGCACTCACCGTTTATTTCGATGACAGCGGAACTCACAGCCAATCTCCCATTGCGATAGCGGCTGGCTGGATTGCTCCATTTCAACAGTGGAAGAAATTCACTCGGGAATGGAAGAGAGTCAGAGACGAAGAGCAAGTCAGCGTTTTTCACATGGCCGATGTCATGTTCAACAAAAAGGAATTCGCGAATTGGGATGATACACGGAAAAGAGCAGTCATCACAAAATTGAGAAGAATCATCTATGACCGTGTTCCTCAAGGATTTGGGATCGCCATTCACAAAAAAGATTACGATGATGTGATGGTGGGCGAAGTTAGAAAGAAATTAGGAGGCAAACACTACACATGGGCTGTCGCGACTGTCATCGGCATGATAGAGAAATGGCGCGAACACAAGGGAATCAAAGAACCGATGGAATACATATTCGACCGAATGTCTGAAGGAAAAGGGGAAATTGACAAGATATTTAGGGATGCAGAAAAGCGCGATGATGCACTGCACAAATACGGCATCCACAAAGGGTGTCACTCCTTAGAGACAAAACCGACATCCTGCCATTGCAGGCAGCAGATATGATTGCTTGGCTTGTATATCAGAGGGCGATGAATGATGTTGTGGGCAGATTCACCGCTGATCGCGCTGATGACGCTGATTCTTCCAAAACGATTTTGTCATTCACAGGATGATTGCAGAGCAGAGCCAACTACTAAATACTAAGTACCAATTTTGTATATCCTGACTCCCCCCCAACCTCTCCTCCACGCTCCGCACAATCACCTTATGCACCTTTTCGATCTTTTCCCGGGCGTCCACTTTGACCACCCGCTGCGGTTCGCGATCGGCGATGGCCAGAAAGGCGTCGAGCACGCGCTTGTGAAAAGCGCGGTTCTCTTTTTCGAAACGGTTTTCATCGGTCTGCGAAAGTTTGCTCTGCTCGGTGTTCCTGCGGCGGGCGCGGGCGATGCTGGCCGAAAGATCGGACAACATAAGAATGGTGAGGTCAGGCCGCAAATCATGGCAGAGGTTTTGGTGAAGCTGAAGGACTACATCGCTGCCGATTTCGCGCCCGCCGCCCTGATAAGCCTCGCTGGAATCGGTGAAACGGTCGCAGAGCACCCACTGGCCTTTGCTCAGTGCGGGCAGAATCTGCTCGTCAATGTGCTGGGCCCGGTCGGCAAACATCATGGCCAGTTCGGCCCGCGGAGAAAGGCCGGACGTTCGTGAATGCAACAGCAGCGCCCGCAACTTCGCACCTAAATCCGTTCCGCCGGGTTCGCGTGTGGTGATGACTTCAATGTCCCGCGTGCGCAGATGTGCCGCGAGCTTTTCCAGTTGGGTGCTTTTGCCCACCCCGTCAAGCCCTTCGAATGTGATGAATTTGCCCCGTTGTCTGGATGGCACTCAGGGATTTTAACAGTGAGCGCTCAATTACTTTGCTGGTGGGTTGAGTTTTGGCCACGAGTTTGATGCTCGCTAAACCAGCCGAGCACTCTGGTCTCAAACTCCTGATGGGCGGCGCTCCATGCTCCGGTGTGCCAGGCATGAGGCACCAGCCAGAGCTTTACATGGTCGGGCGCTGCACGGGCAAGAATCACCGAATGCCGTGGGCTGATGGTGCGATCATCTGTGCCGTGAATAAGCAGTACCGGAACCGAAGAGTGAGTCACCGCAGCCAGCGGACTGGGCCGCAGCAGGTCAATTCCATAACGCATCCGGGCGTAGAGAACACCTATGGCAATTCCGGGTTGTGCGAAGGTTTTACCGAACCAGCTTCCCATGTGCAGCGGCCCGGAGACTCTTTCGTAGCTCATCTCCCGGGCGGTGGAGAATGCGTCTTCTACGGCCACCGCGCAATAGCGCGGCTCGGCGGCCAGCGACTGCAACACCAGCGCGGCCCCATAGGATTCTCCGAAGCCGTACACGCAGTGCGGCGGATCATGCGCGTAAAGCCATGAAACCCACTGATGCAGGTCGCCTGCTTCTTTCAGGCCATATGTCGCGAACTCTCCGCCGCTCTCGCCATGAGCGCGGGCATCGGGCAGCAGCACCGCATACCCATGTTCCAGGAACAGTACGCCGTATCCTGCTACTCCTTCGCGGTTATCGGTAATGCCATGGGTCAGAACCACGGTGTCGCCGTTGAATTTCCGGGGATGGATATACCAGCCCTTCAGCACCGTGAAGTCGTCTGCGATAACGCTGACTTCCTGCAAATTGGCCTGATAATGGTCACGCATGAAGGCCGCAGCCCGCGCGCGGTGACGCAACGGCTTGCGCGGCAAACGCAGACTGGCCTCGGCAACAAAAATACCCGCAGCCACTGACAAAATGAAATACATGCCCAAAGCGAACAGCGAAAGCTTCACGATCCGCCCGGCCATAGGATGGCGCATAGTCAGGTACCTATATCTATGACGACACCTGAGCGGCTTTTATTTCAATGAGAGAAGAAAATCTTACCGCTGATTTACGCTGATGACGCTGATAGCTTCACAACTGTTCAGGTGATAAATTCTGTTTGAGCCCAACGAAATCAAGCCAAGAGCCGATAGGAAGAGCCAAGAGCTAGCGGCTAGCAGCTAGAAGCTACCAGCTTCATACGCCTCTTCCCCATGCTGCGACAGATCGAGTCCCTGGATTTCGTGTTCGGTCGAGACGCGCAACCCTACAACGGCATCCACTACTTTGAGAATCGCAAAAGTACCGGCGGCGGCCAATGCCCAGGCGAGAGCGATTCCTATGACTTGGTTGGTGAGCTGGCCAAGATTGCCTTCCAGCGCTCCCGAGGGCAGCACATTGCCCTGCGCGTCATGGAAGATCGGATTGATGGCTTTCGCGGCAAACACACCCGTAAGCACCGCGCCGATGGTGCCGCCTGCGCCATGGACACCGAAAGCGTCCAGCGAATCGTCATAGCCAAAGCGGGCTTTCACATGGGCCACCATCAGGTAGCAAAACACGCCGGCAATCAGGCCGATAATGAGCGCGGACATAGGGCCGACAAATCCGGAAGCCGGAGTAATGGCCACCAGTCCGGCAACTGCGCCGGAGATTGCGCCCAGTGCGCTGGGCTTGCCATTCCGAAACCATTCCGCTGCGACCCAGCCGACCACGGCAGAGGCGGCGGCCATGTGGGTAGCGACAAAGGCGCTGGTGGCCAGAGTTCCGGCGCTCAAGGCGCTGCCCGCGTTAAAGCCAAACCAGCCCACCCACAGCAAGCATGCGCCGATGAAGCTGAGCACCATGCTGTGCGGCTGCATCGGCTCTTCTCCATAGCCGACGCGCCGGCCCAGATACAGCGCGCATACCAGGGCTGAGACGCCCGAAGTGATATGGACAACCGTTCCTCCGGCAAAATCCAATGTTGGAAAGCGCCCGCCCAAAGCTGCGTTGAGCAGGCCGCCTTTGCCCCACACCATGTGCGCCATGGGCGCATACACCACCAGCGACCACAGGATCATGAACAGCATCATGGCGCTGAACTTCATGCGCTCGGCAAACGCGCCCGTAATGAGCGCCGGAGTGATAATGGCAAACATCAGCTGGTAGATCATGAAAGTCTGCTGCGGCAGCGTGGAGGAATAAGCTGCATCCGGCTGTGTGCCTACGCCGAGCAGAAACATGTGCTGCAAGCCGCCAATGAACGAAGTGCCGGACCCAAAGCAGAGGCTGTAACCCACGATGCCCCAGACTACGGTGATGACAGCCATCATGGTGAAGCTCTGCATCATGGTGGCCAGCACGTTCTTCTTGCGCACCAGTCCGCCGTAAAAGAGCGCCAGCCCCGGCCCGGTCATCATCAGCACCAGCGCGGAGCACATGAGCATCCAGGAATTATCGGCCGAGCCTTTGGCGTCAGTAACGGCCTGTTCGAGCCTTGCAATGCGGTCGGCGTCCGCAGTGCCGGCAGACTGTGCCCACGTTCCATGCAATGCGAACAGTAGAAAAACGACTGCCAGCCATAACCGGCGCTTCTTCGTGGACATTGTCTGCCCCTTTGCTCAACGCTCAGGACACACGACTCCTGTGGCGGTCCCAGGAATCAATCGGGTCCGAGCGTCTGAACTTAAAATGAGGTGTTTGAAAGACTCACTTTAGACTCGACATGGATGGATGGGAAATACAATATTTTTTTCCAAGGTATCAAGAAATGTTATAGCCATGGCAAAACAGCTTTCGATTGTCACGAAACCAGCGCTAAGCACAGTCTTGCACACCTGGGACTATATGTTGGAGACTGGCTACAGCATTGGCATAACCGGTTCGGTGAGAAGAATGGGCTTTTCAGGCCCATGTTGCAGTATTCAGATAGCGGACCTTCAGTCCTGGTGAAACATAGAGATTGCCCATTGTGAAAACGTAATTAGCGCGCTTGAGGAGGATTCATGAACAATACAGCCCGCGCATCGTCCAGAATAGCGCTTGCTGGTTTCTGGCTGGGCCTGATCGCCATCTTTCTTTTAATAATCGCAGGGCCGGGCTATCGCATGCACTGGTGGGACCTGAAGACAGGATTGCTGTGGTTCATACCGGCGGCCCTCTTTCTGGGAATCGCAGCCATCATCGTTTCCATCATCGGGTTATTCGCAGCACGCAGTAAAACTGTGGCTTTTGTTGGGTTGATATTCGGGCTCATTGCAGCGGCACTTCCGGCAAGCAACATTGCGACTGCAAAGCACTCTCCCATTCATGATGTGAGCACCGACATAGCGAACCCGCCGCAATTCTCTGCTGTATTGCCGGCGCGGGCTTCCGTCGCGCATGGTAACCCGGTTGAGTATGACGCGAAGACGGGCCAACTACAGCGCGAAACCTATCCTGATATCGGACCGCTTCACCTGGGCGTTCCGCCCAATCAGGCTTTCGACCGCGCTCTGGCCGTCGCGCGCGGCAGGGGTTGGGAAATCGTAGCCAGCGATCCTGCCCAGTTACGCATTGAGGCAACCGCAACCACGTTCTGGTTTGGATTTAAAGATGATGTAGTCGTGCGCATCACTCCGGAAAGTGACGGCAGCCGCGTGGATGTCCGCTCGCTCTCCCGTATCGGTGGTAGCGACGTAGGCGCGAACGCCCGTCGCGTGCGGGACTATCTGGCCAGGCTGAAAAATACATAATGACTGTGCGCTCAAGTCAGAAGCACAGCCTAGTTTCATGCGTTCGATTACGCCGCGTTCACGATGGGCCCATAACCCAGATGCATTCCCATTCGCCACCGCTCGCATAACTCTCTGCTCAACGCCTTTTGATGTTGGATCGCAGCACCCAATCTAACGGTCACTGATTCTTATAGGCCTGAATCCTAATGCTATTTGCTAATTGCTATTCGCTGTTCTCTTGAGTACACTTCCCGCCACCCCCAGAGACCATATTTAGCCGGATTAATTATGTACTTTTGCTATCGCCTTTCAGGCATTCTTTTGCTTATCGTTTTGGGCTGCACGCTGAGTGCCGGGGCGCAGCAACCTGGCAACGCATCGCCATGCAACATGCCTGTTTTTCCCACGCTGGCGAACCAGCCAAACATGTTCAATGAGGAGCAGGAAGATTGGCTGGGGGATACCATTGCCGCCAAGATCAATCTGGAATTCAACACCATCACCGATCCTGAAGGAGACTATCTCCAGAAGATTGGCGACCGGCTTCTGGCCCAGCTTCCTGCTTCCAGAATCAACTACCGTTTCACCATCATTGACCTGCCGGAAAACAATTCTTTCGGTATTTTTGGCGGGCGAATCTATGTATCCAGAAAGATTATTGCTCTGGCCCAGAATGAAGACGAACTGGCCGGGTTATTAGGCCATGAAATCGGGCACATAATTACCCGCCAGCCATCCATAGAATTTACAGAGCTGTTTCGCGATGTGTTGGGAGTCACACAGGTCGGCGACAAGAAAGATGTGCTTGAGAAATGGAACCAGTTGTTGAACACCATCTTGACCAAGCGTCTTCCCCGTGGAGACAAACAGACGAATGAAGATCAGCTCATCGCCGACCGCATAGCCCTTTACTCAATGACTCGCGCCGGGTATCAGCCTTCGCGGTTCGTCGATTTTTTCGATCGCCTGGCGCAGACCAAAGGCAACAAAGGCAGTTTCTGGACTGACTTCTTCGGGCGTACCAGCGCCGACTCAAAGCGGCTGCGCGAGTTGCTGCGCAACGCTGCTCCTCTCGCCCAGAACTGTATTACCTCGGTGGCTGCAACCTCCAATGATCGTTTTCGACGCTGGCAAGAGGCGGTGATAGACGCAAAGTTCGATGTGGTGAAAGAAGATATCCCCGGCCTGATCAATAAGAAACCGCTTAAATCCCCCTTACGCAGTGATGTGCGGGTCCTTGAATTCAGCCCTGACGGCAAAACCATGCTGGCCCAGGATGATTCCGCAATTTATGTTCTCTCAAACCCTGCCGTTACGCTGCTCTTCACCGTAGATGCGCCTGATTCTTACCGCGCCCAATTTTCTTCTGATTCTCGTTCGGTGGTTTTTTGGGACAAGGAAATGAGGGTGGAAAAGTGGGACATTGCGAGCGCCAAAAGAACTTCCATACACCAACCCACGTCAACCGGAGAATGCATTCAAGCGTGGCTTTCTCACTCCGGAGACGTTATGGCGTGTGTTACTCCCTCTTTTGAGCTGCAACTGGTAGATGTGAACAGCAACGCCCCCCTGCTGAAAGACCAGAAAATTCATGCACCTTCAAAATACGAATTGGAACTTGCCGCGCTGGCCTCAGAGAGGGGGTTCAGTGTTTCGCTGTTCAACATGCGGTTCTCCTCCGATGACCGCTATTTTGTGGTAGGGCAGGATGGCTCGGCCTTTGCTTACGACCTGCTCACGCACAATGAGATCAAGTTGCCGCACACGATCAAACAGATTGCCGGAGGCCCGGCATTCGCTTTTTTTAGGAACGGATGAAATTATAGGTTACACATATGAAGGGGTGATGGGTGACATCGCACGTGTGAAATTTCCTTCAGGAGAACCACTGGACAAATTTCGAGTCACGATTCAGGGCTGGTTGTCCACTCCGGCAAAAGGCAATTACCTGTTGGTACACCAATTCTCCAATCCCTCCGTGGTAGTCATAGACCTCAAAACAAAAAACACCGTAATGGTTTACAACAAACCCGGATTCAATATCTATGACAACCTCTATGCCGGCGAGAGCGCAAGCGGAGAATTGGGAGTCCGCAACCTGGCTGACAAAAAATATATGGGTGGAATTGACCTGCCCGAAGGTCCTCTGGATACTGCCAGCCTGATTGCTTTTTCGCCTGACGGCAAATGGTTGGCAATGTCAGGAGACGCCCGAGGCGGCATTTGGAACCTTGAGTCCGGAGAACGCACTCACCTCACGGCACAATTAGAAGGCGCTTTTTTTGATCAGGATCAACTCCTGGCGAAGGCGGCCAAGCCGTCCGCTGTCTTCAAATTTGATCTTGCGTCTTCAAAAGAGCAGAACCTGTATAAGTGATTCAACCTCCACTACCGCACTTCCCACAATTCCAGCAAACAGAGGACCTGCTGCTGAAGGTGGAGGATGTCACAACCAGAAACTCCCGTAGCTTTCTGCTGGGCGTCTTTGATGTTCGCGACAATCGAAAGCTATGGGAACGCACTTTCCAGAACGAGCCTCCATATATGTTCTATTCGTCTTCAGGAAAGTCTTTGACCGTAGTCATTGGCGATTATGACGCGATGAAGATGGAGGCTGCCCACGACCGGGACATTGGCTCGAAACTGAATGCAATCGGCGATCGTGGAAGAAAAAAGGCCAGCTACATACTATTGTCGTTCGATGGCCGGACAGGCAGACGCCTGGGCGCGCTTGTGGTGGACTCTGGCAACTTGTCGTTCAAAATCCGCCACGCCGTCACGGTGGGAGACCTGGCCATAGTGAGCGCATCCAGTGTGGTCAGCGATTCGCAGGACCGCGTTTTGTTCTATTCGCTGGAAACCGGAGAACAGAAGGGAAATATCTTCGGTGTCCTGCGTGCCATTACTCCTGTGACCCACCACTTACTGGTGGAAAACAACAAGCAGGAACTGGTGCTCTATGACATGCTTGGCCTGTCACCGCTCGCCCACTTTACTTTTCCGGCACGCATTGGTCGCGCCCAATTCTCTGAAGACGGTAAAAGCATTTTTATCGTGACCGTGGATCAGACTGTTTATTCGGTGAAAGTCCCGGAACCCCGGCAGAGTGCGGCTGTTCAGTAGTCGCCTTGGCCCTGCACGAACCTAAATCGCGGCAGCCATCTGGACGCGGCTGAACATCATCAGAATGCATCATGGGATGGATAGAGGAACACCTGAATAAAGAATCGCGCAATAATAAAGATTCCGGGCAAAATCATCAGGGGGCAACTGCTCCCGCTAATGAATTCATGGCCCAGGCCCGGCGGCGCTGGCTGCAGCTTGCAGACGAATTGCGGGCCGACGTTGGAGAATTCAACTCGCACGGCGCAGGCGCGGGCTTTGCCCAGCCCACGGATGATCGTTTTGAGATCACCAACTCGGCATCCGGATTGCAACTGACGATTGACGCGGATTTCGGCGGCCACATTGTTCGTTATGAATATTCTTCGATCAACGACAAAAGCGCCGGCACTCCCGAAGGCGGCATACTCTCCATGCGCCAGTCGCAACGCGGAAACGTTGAATTTTATTCGGCAGATGAACGGCTGACCTCGGAAGAGACGCGCGAGATCCTGTTGAAGCCGGTGCTGTTTCCACCTGCCAAGCCGGTCTTGTAAGAGCCGCGCAAAAACGCCGTGCAAGAACGCCGTGCAAGAACAAAGATCAGACGAATTGAAGGCCAGGAGCCTTTCCTTTTTGGAGCGGAGCCGCGCTGAACAATTTACTTTCGTTCCGGTGCGCGGCACTCCCAGTTCGCCTGATCGTTTGCATCGCCTTTGCCTTTATAGTTCGACTCTTGCGGCCAGGGGCAGAGTGGCCGCGTCATTCTCACTGGAGAACCCGGAGCGTCATCCTTTTTGGAAGCGATCAGTTTTCCCGGAGCAGTGCCTTTTTCTACCCATTGCTCCAGGGCCAGATACATATTTCGTTGCGGATCACCGGGCTCCAGGAAGTCATCGGTGCCCGGACCGCTGCTGCAATGCTGCATACCTGGAATCATATACAGGCGCATGAATTCGTCAGCCTGGGGAACGGTCTTCCCTACGCTGGTGAAGTAATCAATCGCTCCCTGCGGCGGGATTCCGGAGTCGCTCCAGCCATGGTAGATGATCAGCTTGCCTCTGTGCGCCTTGAAGGCCTTCAAGTCAGGGTCGGTGGCATTGAAGTTATGGGCTTGCTTATCATCCACTCGCTTGACGTCAGTATCGAAATTGAAAGTCTTGAAATCCCATTTGGCATCGTCAAATACCATGTTGCTCATAAAGCCGGTGCCAAATGCAACGGCCGCTGCCTTGCCCGGCGCTGCACCTGTGATCCATGTGGCCCAGCCGTTCCTGCCTCCTTCGCCTCCAGGCACGAAGCCGGGAAGAATCTGCTGACCCTTGGAGTTATGTGCGCCTCTATAAATTTTCTTGACGGCCTCAACCTGCGCTGCGGTCAGGCAATTATCGGCATCGCCCTGCTTGCACAACATGCTCGCCGGATCGAATGAGCACGCCTCTGGATTATTCAGGATGCCGTCTTTGACGCCGTCGAGGGAGTCACACGCAGCCAGCACTGCCGATTCCAGCGCTGGAATTTTGGCTGGCGGAATATAGCTGGCCGCATCGTTCAGCGTGGCCTGCGAATTCCATATGGCGCCTACCAGAAGATGCGTGAAGTTGTAAGCAGGAGCACCCGCAAGCAGACCGTCATAATCTTCAGGATAGCGTTGCGCTTCCATGAGAGCTTGCCGCCCGCCATTGGAACAACCGGCGAAGTATGAATGTTTCTGCGCCTCGCCGTAGAAGGCCTTCATCAGAGCTTTGGCTTTCAATGTCATCTCATGAATCGCCCGATAACCGAAATCAACGATGCGGTCCGGATGCCCGAGTGCCCAGCTTCCATCCGTTATAGCGCCGCTGTGTCCGGTATCGGTCGTCGCGGCTGCATCACCCACGGCGATGGCCGTTGCAAGTTGCGAATAACCGATGCTCCCCCCAAAACCGCCATTGCCAATTCCGCGGTATCTGCCGTTCCATCCGTTTACCGGCATCCATACTTCGATTTTGATATCGGAATCTTTGGCCGCCTTGATCTCGGCGGTCACCCGGCAGAATGCCGGCAGATTTTTGAAAACCGCAGAAGAATTTCCGGCTGGAGTGGATGGTGTGAACGCGCCTGCTGCCACTACCTGCGCGGAGGTGATGGTGGTGTCCGGCAGTTTCAGCGCGCTCAGGTTTTCGCACTTCTCAGCCGCGCTACAGAAAACTGCAGCACACAAAACAATGATGGAAAAACCGCACCGTAGAAGTCGCAAGCGAATAGGCATGGCGAAGGAATTATACAGACTAAGAGATGGAGATTTTCTGGCATTCAGACCTCAAAGGGAGCCTTTCGCATGCATCGCTCAACATTTGTCCCTATCTTGCAACCTGCACCCCGTACTTCGCATAAAGGAAGGTTTGCAAACGCCGTGGCAACGCTGCGCTCAGTTCCTGCCAGGTGAGCACTTTGCAGCGGGTCCGAAGATTCGCGTAGGTCACGCAACGCATGATGCTGTGCCATGCTTCAATCAGATCGGGCCTGCGGGCATCGGCTATCACGCAAAAGCTGGCCTCCTGCGCATGGGCGGCCAGCACATTGCGAATCAACTGGTAAGAAAGATAGAAACCATTCCGGCGCGGCAGGGCCGCTACGTCGAACACTTCATACAGGTCGCGATAACCTTCGACGACTTCCGCTGCTCGGCTCTGAAAGTTGCTTTCAGTCAGCTTCGCTTCCACAAACAGGTTGCCCAGCTTCATATCAATCTCAGTGCGGTCGGCGCGTCCGTTTAGCAGCGGAACGCGCGCCTTGTGGCCGAAGTGCGGTTCATCGGTAATTTCCGTCCCCAGCATGGCGGCTACTGCCTGGCTGCCGCATACGCCGGGACAGCAGAAGATGTTCATGAGCAACGCATCGGAACTCATGGAGGAATCCAGCTCTCTCCACACGCGTTCCGCCCGGGGCAGCGAACGCCGCGTATGACTATGCACCTTTTCCATGCGCCGGGCCCATTCCGGACGCTTGAGAATGGCTGCATAGCTGCTGTGGATGAAGTTTCCGTGGCGTTTTCCGTCCGCATCCGGGGCATACACAATGACCGGAGCTTCGCCATAGCTCAGCACGTGGGCCAGTGCATTGGCTTTGGCAAAGGCTTCATTGCGGGCACTTAATTCGCGGCGCAGATTTTGAGCATAGCCCGGGATCATGGTTCAGGAATTTTACCGCTGATTTGCGCTGATGATGCTGGTCTGGAGGATTAGATAACGTGGGATTCGAGGATTCAATCGCCGCTTTTGCGGCTGCTTTCCAGGCTGCGGCACGGTATAATACGACGATGAAGTTGCGTGGCACATCTTTGCAAGGCACGTCCTGGTTTGCTCCCAAGCGGGCATTAGCCTGCTGGGTGGACTTCCTGGTATGCCCGCGCCGCTTTCTGGCGGTTCTGCCATCACACGCTCGCGCCAATCTTTTTGCCGGCGACTAATCCTCTTCCCATTCGTCTGAATCCTGGCCTGTGCGCAGGCCCAGTTCGCAATCGCGCGTTACTACGCGCCTGACTACGAAAAGAGGACGACTCATGACAACGAAAACAATGACTTCCGTGGGACCCAACATCAAGACCAGGCTTCCCGGTCCCAACGCGCAAAGAATTCTCGACGGCGATGCCAAGTACATCTCCCCTTCCTACACGCGGTCTTACCCGTTGGTGGCAAGGAGCGGCCGCGGCGTGGTAGTGGAAGACGTAGACGGAAATGAATTTTTTGATTTCTCTTCGGGAATCGCCGTGGTGTCCACCGGACACTGCCATCCGGAAGTGGTAAGCGCCATTCAGAAGCAGTCCGCCGAATTGATTCACATGTCGGGCACTGACTTCTATTACGAAAACCTGATCACGCTGGCCGAGCGGCTGGCCCATATAGCGCCTATGTCGGGGCCGGTGCGGGTTTATTATGGCAACTCCGGAACTGAAGCCATCGAAGCGGCCATCAAGATGGCCCGCTACCATACGAAGCGCCAGGGCATCATCGCCTTTTACGGCGCATTTCACGGACGCACCATGGGCGCGCTCTCGCTGACGGCATCGAAAGTCCAGCAGCGCCGCCGCTTCTTCCCGCTCATTCCCGGCGTGGCCCACGTGCCGTTTCCGTATACGTACCGCCGTCCGGAAGGAATGACCGAAGCGCAGTACGAGCAGGACTGCATCAACTTCATCGAAGACCGAATCTTCAAGACGGTGATGCCGCCGGAAGAATGCGCCGCGATCTTCATCGAACCGATCCAGGGTGAAGGCGGGTACGTGCAGGCTTCGACTGAGTTCATGAAGCACCTTCGCCGCATCTGCGACGAGCATGGAATCCTGCTGGTGGCTGACGAAGTGCAATCCGGCGCCGGACGTACAGGCAAATGGTGGGCCATTGAGCATACCGGCGTGGAACCCGACATCGTCACCATTGCCAAGGGCATTGCTTCCGGTATGCCGCTGGGCGTGACTCTGGCGCGCGCTCCCATTATGGATTGGGTGCCCGGATCGCATGCCTCGACTTTCGGCGGCAATCCGGTCTGCATTGCGGCCGCACTCGCGACCATGGACGTGCTGGAGCGCGAAGGCATACGCAACGCCGAAGTGGTCGGCAACTACATCATGCAGCGCATGAAGGGCTGGGTGCAGAAGCATCCCATGGTCGGCGACGTTCGCGGCGTCGGACTCATGATCGGCATCGAGATCGTAAAAGACAAGCAGACCAAAGAGCAGGCCCACGACGAACGCGACCGGATCGTAGAACTGGCATTCGAGCGCGGCATTCTCTATCTGGGCGCAGGCCACAACTCCATCCGCATTGCGCCTCCGCTCATCGTCACCAAAGAGCAGGCGGACGTTGCGCTGGATGTGCTCGAAGACTGCATCTCGATCGTAGAAAAAGAACGGTAGATATCTGGTAACTTGGTAAGTGGGTGAATGTTCCTGCTTGCCAGGTTACCCATTTCCTTGTACTTGATGCGATTCCAGACATTAATCATGGTACTGGCGATGATCAACGCGGCGAGGGCCGGTTCGTGGTAATGCTGGCTGGCTTCTGCCCAGATTAGCCCTTCTAACGCAGGCACACCATTCAAAGTTAGACCAATCCTCAATATAGATAAGTTTTAGCCGGTTTCGCGCACACTGATCGTTCGCACCGGAGACTCTTCATACCATGAAATTACTGAAGACATCTGGCCCAGTCTCGTTTTCTGGTGTCTAAAGATGCTGTGACGCAAGTGCTCACATTGGCTCGAATTGGTATCGCGCTCCTTCTCGCCGGAATGATCTCTGCCGCAGCATGGCGGAGTTGGACATCTACCCGGATTTGGGACCCCGTAGACACTCCAATCTCTTTATCTCGCGGCCATATTAAGACCGGCGAGTTCGAGATCAATGTGCCAGATTCATATTGGGTCTATGTTGTAGTCGAAGGCCAATGGAACTATGAAAAGGTCCCATGCCTTTTAGGGCTCTTTACCGATGGATGTGACGGTACCACTTCGGTCCTAAGGACATCGTGGTCATTGTCGGAAGCAGGGCGGATTGTCGCGCGCGGCGGCACTGATAACAACCATGGGATGTTGGGAGGATCAGTAACAATGGGCCGTGGCATGGGGGCCTTCTCTGCTGGAAAGGGAAAACATTATGTTCTGGACATGGAGGTCATGGACGACGGTAGCTCCCTCAATCCCGGTCATCCTCATTTAATTGTCACTGATTGTGGAGCTATGTACAGGCGTTACGATGACTGGAGTACCGCCATCTTTCTAATGGTTTTGCTTTTTGCGTGCGTGGGCTCGATTCTGATTATTCAAGGTATTCTGATGCGCACGCAGAAATATCAGAAGATTTCTTTCACAGCGTCCGGGCCGCAACGAGTATCTCTGATTGAAACAGAAACGCTGCTTGTGCAACACCCGCAAGAGGTTTCGCGGCAAAGTTCACGCCTGCCGGCGTCAGCATGGCTCGGAATCTTTGCTATCGCTGGCGGGCTGCTCTCCTTTGCCGTTATCCAGCATCGGCTGGCCACTAGAATCTTCGTGCCATTCAACAGGCCAGTCCTTCTTGAAAGAGATCATATTAAGACTGGGCCATTCCTCATAAACGTACATGGGACATATTCGGTATCGATCGGCATGAATGAAGTTCCCAATCCCAAGCCCGGTTACGCAACGTACTCTACCCTTAGAGCACGTTGGATTCTGTACAGGAACGGTAATGTTGCAGTACGGCATGATGATGAAGAAAGCTTTTCCGGTTATCTGGGTGAGTTTGAAGCGGGGCCAGGGATTTATGACCTCGACCTGGAAGTCCTTTCGGATGCCGGTTGCCTGAATTCAACCAATCACCGGTTGAAGATCGAGACCAGCAGAAGTGAGTATATGGAATCCACCGTGTTCTCCCAGTGGCTCTCATTGCTTGCGCTGGCCACGGGAGCCAGCCTGTTGCTCCTGTCTGGCTTCCTGCGTTTTCGACTTGATCCGGCGCAGGCGATAGGTTTTGACGATGCGCACAGGGTCTACCGCTATCTTCGACGCGCACAAACACAAACGTTGAAGCCTGGTTTTTCAGGATTTGCTTCTTTTGGTGTGGTCGCGTCGGTCACATACTTTTGCGCTCTGGCGCCGATCTGGATTTTAACTTCTCTGCGCCCGATGATGATCGGTTTCAAAGTTTCTGTCGCGAGGCCTGATGTAGTTGTGCTTCATGATGCTTCATCACCCGCTCCCCTGATCGTTCGGATAAAAGTTGATGCGCATCGTTCAGTGAGCATTCTCATGAATTCCGCCTCCATACCAAAAGCAGCATTCAAAGACCGCCTGAAACAAGAACTCAGGACCAGGCCTCCGCATGACCATATCTATATTTCGGCCAGCCTCGATGTGGATTGGCAGGATGTAGTGGACGTGGTGGACACAATCCAGGGAGAACAAGCCAACCCTGTTTTGCTTTCAAGCCCGGAGTTTCAACACCGCACCAATATCGGTCGGCTGCAAAAAGAAGCGCAATAAGAAGAGCGCAGAGACTTGTTGGTCATAAAGGCGCGAATCCATTTCTACCAGCCAAGGCAAGTTCAGTCGTTACCGATGCCGAGGCTGCGGGCTAAAGGCTCACAGCCCGGACGCTGCGAGCTGAGTGCACAGGTCTTTCGGTGCTGCGCGCCTCAAGATGACATGGCGCGGGCTGGATGATAAGACGCGAGCGGTATTGATCTATTGACTTCCAAGGGGCGGAACTGGAGCAATTTTGTATCATCCGGAACGTTGTAGCCGAGATCCGCGCTGGAGCTCTGGTTTATGCACCACTCCGCACTTCAGGGGTGGTTCGGGCTGTTACATGTCTCGTGGCCACATACAACATTTCAGTTCGCACACACGCTTATGCGTATTTAGATTTCATGTGGTTGTATTTGGAATTGAGTGCTATTTCAATTCCGTAATAATTGCGCGCTGTTGGCCTCGAACCAGCGTCTCGGTGTGCGTGCGTCCGCCGAGGTTGAACCTGACATTGCCGGATTTGTACTGATTCAGGACCGATTTCCCATCGGGCGTGGTTGATGTGAGATCGCCGTCATTCAGGAACACCACGACAACGTCCTTGTCATGAAAGTGCATGGGGGTGGGCTCGTTAGGCGTCCAGGTGTAGTCCCATACGATCACTCGATCATTTTCCAGAATCTTCTTCGAACCTGGGCGTGGAAAGGCCAGCGGATAAGTGCTGGTATTTGTATATTTCGGTCCAGGATGATCTTTGAGGTCGATCATGAACGAACGTCCACTGAGCTTGGGTGCAGTGCCTTTCGGGACGAAGGTGGCCTCGCCCGTGGTGGAGACAATCACCGCATCCAGGGGCTGCGCATTGGCCGAAGTCACGTCCCAGACGATAACGCGATCATTGTCAACCACCGGCTTAAGCTCAGCCGGAGCACTGGCCTGAAACAGCATCAAGCAGAGCAACAAAGCATGAATCATGGGTATGCCTCTCAGCGAATATTTCCAGCAGGCAAATCGAGTCCGACATACTATACCGTAAACGGCTTTCAGCCGCTCCGTTCGCAGCTATAATTGCGCTGCATGTCTGGCCGCTTTGCCCAAGTCACAATTCGCGCGCTCGATTCGCTGGCCCGCCTGCTGCCGCAGCGCGACTCTGCGCCTGCGCATCTCAAGACCGGACGCAGGGGCGAAGAAGAAGCTTACTTTTACCTGCGCCAGCAAGGTTACGTGATCGTGGCGCGCAATTACCGCGCGGCCCGCAGCCGCAGCGAACTCGATCTGGTTGGGTGGGAAGGCGAGACGCTCTGCTTCATCGAAGTGAAGACCCGCAGCTCCCGCAACTTTCTGCCTGCCGAGCTGGCGGTAGATTTCGAAAAACAGCGCGATCTTTCCCGCGTTGCCCGGCAATTCATGCGCAAAATCCCCGATGAGCCGGCATTTCGGTTCGACATAGTCAGCGTCTATCTGGAAGCGGGACGCGAGCCGGATTTTGTGTTGTTTAAGAATGCGTTTGCGATTGCGTAAGCTCTCATGCAGCGTGCGGGCCGTTCGAGTCCCGTGAGAACGCCCTGGTGCAGGCTGAAACAGGACAACTCACGTGGATTCTTCCGCTTCGTCCGCCCTCCTTCGTCGGTCGGCCTTCGGTCAGAATGACAGCCGTAATATGCTGCTGCCTCGAATGGCAGGGTTCCAGTTTATTGTGAGTTTCCGTTCCAGCTTTTAAGATAGAGACGTGCCTGAGCTTAGAAAAGACCCTGTAACCGGACGCTGGGTCATCATCTCGACCGACCGTTCCAAGCGTCCCAGTGATTTTTCCCGTGAGCGCGCTTCCATTAAAGGAACGGGGTTCTGCCCTTTTTGTTCTGGGAATGAAGCCAAGACGCCTTCCGAGATCCTCGCCTATCGTCCCGGCGAGAACACCATGCGCGACAAGCCCGGCTGGAACCTGCGGGTGATTCCCAATAAATTTCCGGCGCTGGGCATTGAAGGCAATCTCGACCGGCAGGCCGATGGCATGTTCGACAAGATGAACGGCATCGGCGCCCATGAAGTAGTGATCGAAACTCCGAACCACCTGGAAACTCTGGCCACCATGCCGGTCAAGCGCGTGGAAGATGTGCTATGGGCGTTCCGCGACCGCATCCTCGATCTCAAACAGGACCGCCGCTTCAAGTACATCATGGTGTTCAAAAATCATGGCGAACCGGCGGGCGCGTCGCTGGAGCATCCGCATTCGCAGTTGATTGCCATGCCGATTTTGCCTAAACAGGTGGTGGAAGAATTGGACGGCGCCAAGAAGTATTTCGAGAACAAAGAGCGCTGCATTTATTGCGACATCATCCGGCAGGAACTGGAGACGCGGGTGCGCATCGCCGCCGAGAACCAGGACTTTGTTACGCTTTCACCTTACGCGCCCCGCTATCCGTTTGAAACGTGGATATTGCCCAAGCGCCACGAGTCGGCTTTTGAGAATTCGCCTTCTCATATCTACGAGAACCTGGCCAGGATTCTACGCACCATTCTCATCAAGGCAATTCATGTGCTCGATAATCCCGCGTATAACCTGGTGCTGCACACCTCGCCCATTCATGAAAATACCAACGACTACTATCACTGGCACCTGGAGATTATTCCCAAGCTGACGAAGACTGCCGGCTTTGAATGGGGAACGGGGTTCTACATCAATCCCACGCCGCCGGAAGAAGCAGCCAAGTTCTTGCGCGAAGCCAGCGTGGAAGAAGTGCAGCCGATGAGCCTCATGGTGTAGGAATCACCGCGGAGATGCGGAGGCACGGAGTATAACGCAAAACCTTTTCACCGCAGAGTGCGCTGAGAGCGCAGAGAAAGATGGGGAGCTAAAACCTTTTCAGTAGAACTTTGTAGAATTTATCTTAGCTGCGAAAATTCAGTCGTCACCTGCGAAGACTCAGTTTTTCAAAACTTTTCCGCCGTTAAACTTCGTGCCACTGATGCGCGGAGCGGGTTTCAGCTTTGGTCTTATTCAGCGTCATCCCGAAAGCGCTGATAGCTGCTGACTCGCAACAGCCTTACTCCACTTGTTAGGATACAGTTCACCTAACCACACCAAACCCTCTCTGCGCTCCCTGCGGCCTCTGCGGTAAATTCTGTTTCTCTTTATTTTCCCGGCAGCAGGCTCTCGAACATATCTATGATCCTCTCGGCCCAGGTAGCACTCAGCGACCACGGACTGGGCTGGCGGAGCACATGCAGCGATCCGCGCTTATCGAGAATTTCATAATTGCTGTGCCCGTTTTTCTCGCGAAAGAAGCGGATATCAACGGCGGCCTTGCCTACTTTCAAATTGCTTATTGTGAAATTGGGCAGCCACTCAGGCAAATGTGGATCAATCAGCAGCATGTTCATGGGCGCATACGGATAGATTCCCAGCATGGCCTGAATCATGGCGAATGTCCCCGCTGCCGACCAGGCTTGCGGATAGCATGACTTCGGATAGAACGCCGGAAATGGATGCGCGTCGTCGCGTGGATGTCCGCTGAAGACTTCGGGCAGGCGATGAAAATCGAAAATAGTCGGCTGCCTCAAACATTGATTTACAAAGCCGATGCAGATGGTCGTAGAGTCCGTAGCGCGCGAAGCCCATGGCAAAAGCGCCCTGCTCGACCGGCCACACGGTCCCGCGATGATAACTGTAAGGGATTGAAGGCAGGATGCCGGTTCGACAAGGTGCGCACGCCCCAGCCGCTATATAACTCGTCGGACATCAGCCGGTCAGCCGCGGCCCGCACCATGCTCTTGTCCGGCACTCCGGCGGCAATCACGTGCCCGGGATTGGAAGCAATGGAGGTGACCTGCCGTCCTTTGGGATCAAGCGCCATGGCATAAAAGTTTTCATCGGGCATCCAGAAATGTTCGTTGATGCGGTTGCGCAGCTCTTCCGCCTGATCGAACATTCTCTTGGCTTCTTCTTTGCGATCGAGCCAGAAGAGCAGTTCAGAGAATTGCAGTTTTGCCACGTAAAAGAAGGCCTGTTCTTCGCAAGTGGCAATGGGCGGCTCAACCACCGTGCCGTCTTCATAGACAATGGCGTCCCACGAGTCTTTCCACGCCTGGTTGCGGGTGCCCTGCTCGGAGCGCGTGAGATATTCGTAAAGGCCGTCGCCATCGAGATCGTTTGTCTCTTTCCAGGCAATTGCCTTCAGCGCGGGATCTATCAAAGGCCTTACCAGGTCTAGGTCCCCGGTCCAGTGCCAGAGTTCGGAAACAACATAGGGATAAAAGCCTGACGTTGTGACCGATCCGTAATAGCGGGCACGCGGATTGTAATTGAGCATTTCCAGCGGCCCCACGTGGGCTTCGTGCAACATGCGGCCGGGATCTTCGTCGCGCCAGTCGTCTTTTTTCGTTCCCTGCCACTTGGGCAATTCGGCCAGCACGCCCGACATCATGCCCGGATCGAGAATGGATGACATCCAGGCAGAGGTAAGTGTGTCGCGACCGAATAGGGCCAGATATAGGGGAAGCCCGGCGGCCATGACCCATTCACTGTCAGACTTGTCCATGTCAAAGAGCCGCAGCGCCATCAGGTCCTGGCGGGCCTGGTTCAAGGTGTCGAGCACCAGCGCGTTCAGGCTCTCGCTCTCGTCGGTGGAAAACCGGGTGGCGGTCTTCAGGAACTGCTGGCGCTTGTGGTCATATTCAGTTTTCTGCGGCTGAAAAGATTTGCAATGATAGTGCAGCGGCAAATCACGGCCGTCAATGTGGGCCAGCAGGTTCACGCAGACATGCCATGTTTGCATGGGGCCTAGCTGCACATGGAAAGATATTTTGCCTTCGTGGTAATGGGGCTGCGATCCGGCTTTCTCAACCTGAATCGTAACCGCACGATGGATCGCTACATCCCCCTCGTCGCCTTGATGGCTGTAGTGGTGATGCGCATGGTAGTCAAAAGTGAATTCCCATTTTCCGGGCGAAGTTTCTCCTTTCCAGTGGCCCTGCTTCGTTCCCTGCTGCGAGCGCTTACCCTGATCCACTTCGTAGGCCTCGGCAAAATCGGCGTCGAAGCTCAATTCCAGGTCGAACTCGATGGTTTCCAGCGTGAAGTTGGTAAGGTCGAGGTCTTCGTGGACGCCTTCACCGGCAAAACGCGAAATCAGTATCTCCAGCGTCTCCTCCGATGCATTTTCCATTTCACCGCTGCCTTCGTCGGTGAACCCTTCCACACCGGGAGCCGGCCACAATGTAGTAGCCCAGCCAGTTGTGCTGCTCCACGTTGGAAAGCGCAACCGGACGCAGCAGCTCTCCATTGACGCGCCATTCGTATTGCGAGAGCAGCCGCGTCTGGTAAACATATAAGCCGTCGGTTTGGCGCGCATTCACAAAGCCATTGCGGCCGGTCACCAGCACCGTGCGTCCCTGACTCATTTGCAGGTGCTCCGCCCGGGGGCGGAGACTCACCAGATAACTACCTAAAAGATTTCCCATTCCTTGTTGGGATGCGAACAAGACAGAGCAGGTTGATGGGTCCGTCAAGATGAGCACTTTCGCGAGCACTCGCCCTTTCCCGGCGGTAAAGAGTTAAACTTCTAACGGAGGGAGCAACGCTATGCCGGTTGTAAATCCACTGCCTGAAGAAAAATCATCTGGCGAAGTAAAACCTATTTACCAGACCATGAAAGACAAGTTCGGACGCATGCCCAACTTTTTCGGCATGCTGGCGCACAAGCCCGAAGTGCTGAAAAACTTTCTTCCTTTTTACGGCGCCATTACCGGACCGGGCGCACTGGAGCAGAAATACAAGGAACTCGCCTACCTGAAGACCTCAACCATTAATGGCTGCGAATATTGAACGCGCGCCCATACCGCTTCGGCGAAGCGGATCGGCATTACCGACGAACAAATCCAGGCGCTGCTTTTTTATCACCGCAGCCAGCTTTTCGATGAGAAGGAGAAAGCAGCGATTCACTTTGCCGACCAGGTGACGCGCGCTGCCGCCACCATTCGCGACTCCGACTTGCAGGAATTGAGAAAGCACTTCTCAGAGGAACAGATCATCGAACTGGCGCTTACGACGTGCGTTGCCAATTTCACCAACAGGGTCAATGATTCGCTGATCAGTTCCCCTGATTTGGGGACATAAATTTGGAGCGCCCCGTTTCGGGGCGCTGTTTCATTATGGTTTTTATGCCGCCGAGCTAGAGCTGTTCCATAGCGGTGTAAACACATCCTCTGCCAGTGGCATTCCGCTCAGCACTTCATTTTCCTGCTGACGCTCAGCAAGGGCGGAGCAGTTCCTTCGCTGCCGCTCAGGATGACACGAACTTAGATTTTGTTGATCCGTTGTGTGATGTTCCGGTCAAGCTGTCGCCGTGTGAAGCTCGTTCCGTTGTGGAGCTGTTCCCGATGACTGTTCGAGATGGAAGTGCTCCCGGGCGTGAAGCCGTTCCAGAAAAAGCATTCATGAAAAGACGATCTATTGATTGTCCTTGTATTCCTCGTACCATGCCATCTGGATGGCTTCGAGTTTGCCTTCGTTCGAAGCTTTGGGATCGCCTGCGAATTCGGGCAGTTCGGTCACGTAGCGGTGCAGATCGGTGAAGCGGACGGTCAGCGGATCGAGATCAGGATATTTTTCCTGAAGCAGAATGCCAAGGTCTTCAGCGTTGTCCCACGATAGTTGCGCAGCCATTCTTGATTGCCTTTCTTCGAGCGAATGCCCTTGTCTTTACTCAGAAACCCTTAAATCAGCCCTCAAAATCAGTGCCCTTCAGAAACGTAATTGCGGTTCCATGCAGGAATCGTCGACCACCACTTCACCCGGCTTTTCCACTATGGCCTGGCAGCCCAGGCGGGAATTGAGTTGGAGATCGGCGGCCATGTCGAGCCGGTCGGCTTCGTCATCTTCCATTTCGTTCAGCAACTCGGCGCCTTTGTTCACGTGGACGTGACAGGTGGTGCAGGCGCAGTTTCCACCGCAGGCGTGGTCGAGAAAAATGTTGTTGTTCATGGCAATGTCGAGAATGGATTGCGGCTTGCCATGATCTTTGTAAGGCAGCTTTCCATTCTCGAATTCCACCGTCACGTTCTCGGGCTGGAAAGTGATGCGTATCGTGTTCTCGCCCGGCGGTTCGGCCGTGGCGGTTGTGCTTTGGTTTTTCTCTTCTGCCATTCTTTCAGACTCCTTAAATCTTCCGGGTGAACATACCTCGGTCGTCCCTCCGGGACTTATCTGCGATTCAACCAACCCGGCATTCCGCTGCCGCTCCATGCCGGGCTACTAGCGACCGTCCCTGCCGGGACTTGCGAGAACCAGCAGTAAATGAACAGGCCGAGATGTTCATTTTTGCCATTGCCGCGAGCACGGGATTGGTGCTCTGGCATGTTCCGTCAAGCAATCTCCTTAGCGTAGGCCTGAAGGCGACTCTCCCCCTATTTGCCCCGGTTCTTCTTTGTTCGCGCGATCCTTCTTACACCCGCTGGTACTGGCACCAAGATCTTCGTTGCTGTAGGGCTCCCTCGCTTTGCTCGGGATGTACTAAGAAACTCAATCCCTCGTAATCTCTGCTGGGGCAATCGGATGGGCGGCCGTGGGACCGCCTTCCATTTCCGTACGGTCCATGTTCTTGCCTTTCAGCGCTGTCGTTACGGCTGAGTCCATCATCAATTCCGCCAGATGCATACTGGCCTGGTTCAACGCTTCCAGAGCAGTGCGAATCTGCTTGTAATCGTCTCCGCGCTTCGCCTCATTCAGTTCCGCTTCGCGGTCGGCGATCTGCCGCTTTTCTTCTTCGCTGAGCCGCTGCCATGCCGGGCTGCGGCGTCCTTTATCGAGGGCGGCCACGATGGTTTCCGCTTCGTTGCGGGCCTCGATTACCTGGCGTTGACGAAAGTCCTCTTCGGCGAAATCGAAGGAGTCGAGAATCATCTTTTCTACCTGATCGTCGGTGAGCCCGTAGGTAGGCTTGACTTCGATTTCAGCCGCTTTGCCGCTGCGTTGTTCTTTGGCGCTTACGTGCAGAATGCCGTTGGCATCAATCAGAAACTTCACTTCGATGCGAGGCAGACCAGCCGGCATAGGCGGAATGCCTTTCAGGTCGAAGCGGGCCAGCGAACGGCAATCACTCGCCAGTTCGCGCTCTCCCTGTACTACGTGGATGGCGACATTGGTCTGGCCGTCTACTCCGGTGGTGAACTGCTCGGTTGCCGAAGCGGGAATGGTGCTGTTGCGCTGGATGATCTTGGCGACGACGCCACCGAGGGCTTCGATGCCCAGAGAAAGAGGAGTCACGTCGAGCAACAGCATGTCCTGAGTCGCAGCCGAACCGCCACCCAGAATGTGGGCCTGCACGGCCGCGCCCAGAGCCACCACTTCGTCGGGATTCAGTTCAGTATGCGGTTCGCGCTGGAAAAGCTCTTTCACCAGAGCGCGCACGCGCGGAATACGCGTGGAGCCGCCTACCAGCACCACTTCATCAATTCCAGCGGGCTGCAATTGAGCGTCAGCCATGGCCTGTTTGCAGGGCGCGACTGTCCTCTGAATAATGGGCTCCGCGAGTTGTTCGAACAACTCGCGGCTGATGGTGCGCTGATAGCGGACGCCATTGGGCAGGGCCACATCTATTTTGGCTTCGGTGTTCGATGAAAGCGCGATCTTGGTTTCGATGATGGACTTGCGCAAGGCCTGAATGAGCTTCGCCGTTCCTGCGGATATCGAGCTTCAGGTCGTTGGCAATATCGTCAATGGCAATGGCGAGCAGGCGGTTGTCTATATCGTCGCCGCCCAGATGAGTATCGCCGTTGGTGGCCAGCACTTCGAAAATGCCTTCGTGCAATTTCAGGATGGAAATGTCGAAGGTACCGCCGCCCAGATCGTAAACGGCGACAATGCCGTCTTTCTTCTTGTCGAGACCGTAGGCCAGTGAGGCTGCAGTGGGTTCATTCACCAATCGCAGAACATCGAGTCCGGCGATGCGGCCCGCGTCTTTGGTGGCCTGGCGCTGAGCATCATTGAAATATGCAGGAACGGTGATGACCGCTTTGCTGACCGGCGCGGCAAAAAATCGCTCGGCGTTTTTTTTCAGTTGCCGCAGAATCAGCGCGGAAATTTCCGGCGGCGTGAATTCACGGTCGCCCAGCCGGATGCGCAATACTTCTCCGGGCTTTGAATTTTCAGCGAGGCGGAAAGGAAACAGCTTCAGCTCTTCCTGAACGTCTTCCACGCCGCGTCCCATGAGCCGCTTGACGGAATAGATAGCGCGCTCCGGATGCTCGATCAGCACCTTGCGGGCCGGCGTTGCCGACGATGAATTGTCCGCTCGTCATCGAGGGCGACCAGTGAGGGCACCAGATTGAGGCCGTCTTCGCCGGGAATGACCACCGGCGTGTCGCCTTGCATGTAGGCGACGAGGGAGTTGGTAGTCCCTAGATCAATGCCGACTATGTATTCTTTCTCTGCCATGAATCCTTTTGTGATATCGAAAGTGCCGCAGGGGCTAAAGCCCAGTGTTTATGCCCCTTTACGGCACGAGTAAACTCGTGCCCTGATACAGACCTTGGTAAACCTGGGCTAAAGCCCGCATTTTCTCATCTTCACGCGGCCCTGAAAGGCCGTTCTTTCACCGTTAGCTCAGAGCACCATTAGCTCAGAGCTTCGTTCACGTCGCGCACCAGATTCCTGATATACGAACGGCGGTTCAGCAGGTCTACCATCTGGTCGCGTACTTTTACCCGTGATGCTGTGTCGGACGTATCCACAATTGCGTCCCACTGGTCCCAATGTTGTTTCAGTTGCGCTGTAATCTCGCTCATCTTCTGCTCGAAATGCGCTTTGGCCTGCTGGAGATCGCGCACGATGTTGGGATCGTCTTCGCCCATCTTCTTGTTCATGCGCATCTCTTCGAGCTGCATGTTCAGCTCAAAGACTTCTTCGAGCAGGTCAGGCGGCGCGACCTGTTTCTTTTCTGTCCCGCTCTGGCGCGCGGTGTCGGTGGCATTACGCGACTGCTCTTCCAGCTTCACGCCTTCGAGTTCAAGCAGGTACTCGGTGCGGGCGATCGGATCGCGCAGGGCACGATACGCGTCATTCAGGTACGAGGTTTTTTCGGTGCTCCAGTCCTGCTCGGCAGCCGAGGCGCGGGCGAAAAGATCAGGATGCAGCTTGCGGCTCAGCCGGTAGAACTCACGCTCAAGCGCGGCAAGATCAATATTCAATTTGCGGGGCAGACCGAAAAAGGAGAAATAGTCAGACGCCTGTGCAGGCTGGATCTTGCCGCAGCCACTGCAAAAGTGTCCTGAAGCGGGCTGGCCGCAAGACCAGCAGGCGATTCCGGTTTCGGTTTGTGCAAGATTGGTTGCCATGAATTCCCGCAGCAGCATGACTGTCAAAAGGCCACGGCATCCGGATGACGATTGTCATCCGTACCCCGACCTTGTTGTTACAGAAGAGTTATGCCGAGAACGACGAACCACAGCCGCACGATCTGGAAGCATTGGGATTCACAAAGTTGAATCCCTGCTTCATCAGCGTGTTTTCGTAGTCCAAAATCATGCCGCCCAGATAGATGAAAGATTTCGGATCCACGAAAAGGCGAACGCCGTTGAATGTAAATACCCGGTCGCGTTCGCGGGGCTGCGTATCGAAACGGATGTTATAGCTCAGTCCTGAGCAGCCGCCTCCCTGAACGCCCAGACGCAGACCACCATGCTCAGGAGAAACACCTTCTTTCTCCATGGCGGCGCGAATGCGCTCCAATGCCCGCTCGGTCACCTGCACGCTTTTCGCGGTAGGCGACGAGTTATCGGCATTGAGTACCGGACTGTCCAGGGTCAGGGCCATCGTTTCCAATTCCTCAGCTTAGGCAGTGGTCTTCACTTCCGCCGGTTGCGGCGCAGCCGCCGTCATGCCCTCGGGATGCTTCTTCTTCCAGTCATTGATCGCTGCCCGGATAGCGTCTTCCGCCAGCACCGAACAGTGAATCTTGACCGGAGGCAGCGAGAGTTCCTTCACAATGTCAGTGTTGGAAATCTTCAGCGCATCTTCCACCGTGCGGCCCTGAATCCATTCGGTCGCCAGTGAAGACGAAGCAATGGCCGAGCCGCAGCCGAAGGTCTTGAACTTGGCGTCTTCGATTACATGGGTCTCGGGATTCACCTTGATCTGAAGACGCATCACGTCGCCGCATTCCGGAGCGCCAACCAGTCCGGTACCCACATCGGTGCTGCTCTTGTCGAGCGTGCCCACGTTTCTGGGATTTGTGTAGTGGTCCAGAACTTTATTGCTGTATGCCATCTTGTCTCCTATTTTTTGCCCTGTTCTATCTGATTAATTCTGCGTGCCCGTGGATTCCTCCGCGGAGCGCCAACTTGCGATTAATGACTTTCCGCCTGCCACTCGATTTTCGAGAGATCAATGCCTTCTTTCACCATCTCGTACAAGGGTGAAAGCTCGCGCAGCTTCTTGACTACTTCAATCATGCGGCCGGCCACGTAATCCACTTCAGCTTCGGTGTTGAAGCGGCCAATTCCAAAGCGGATGGAGCTGTGGGCCACATCGTCACCCAGCCCTAAAGACTTGAGCACATAAGAAGGTTCCAGAGTGGCCGAGGTGCAGGCCGATCCGCTGGAGACCGCAACATCATTGATGCCCATGAGCAGCGACTCGCCTTCCACATAGAGGAAGCTGATATTCAGGTTCCCCGGCAGACGGTGTTCCATGTTGCCGTTCACGAACACCTGATCGAGTTCCGACATGAGCTTGTCTTTCAGACGGTCACGCAACGCGCCTACGCGCTTGCTCTCTTCCGCCATCTCTTTCAAAGCGATGTCACAGGCCTTGCCGAAGCCTACGATTCCGGGCACGTTCAAGGTGCCGGAACGCATGCCGCGCTCGTGGCCTCCACCATCAATAATGGCGGCAAGCTGCACTCTGGGGTTCTTGCGGCGCACGTAGAGCGCTCCGCATCCCTTGGGACCATAAAGCTTGTGGCCGGTGAGCGATGCCAGATCAATGTTCATCTTGTTGACATCGAGAGGCACCTTGCCCAGCGCCTGCACTGCGTCCGAATGGAAGAGCACGCCGCGCTCCCGGCACAGCTTGCCGATTTCAGCGAGTGGCTGGATCACGCCGATCTCGTTGTTCGCGGCCATGATGCTCACCAGAATGGTCTTGTCGGTGAAGGCATTTTTCAACACGTCGAGGTCAACCAGACCATCGGGTTTCACCGGAAGATAAGTGACCTTGTAGCCGTATTTTTCGAGGCGCTTGCATGTGTCGAGCACCGCCTTGTGCTCGGTCACGGCAGTAATAATATGGTTGCCCTTCTCGCGATACATCTCGGCCACGCCTTTAATGGCGAGGTTGTCGCTCTCGGTGGCGCCCGAAGTGAAGATGATTTCCTTGGCCGTCGCGCCGATCAGCCTGGCAACCTGCTCGCGGGCAGTCTCAACACCCGCTTCCGCTTCCCAGCCGAACTGGTGGTTGCGGCTGGCGGCATTTCCGAATTTCTCGGTGAAGTAGGGCAGCATCGCCTCCAGCACCCGGGGATCCATGGGGGTGGTGGCGTGATTATCCATGTAGATCGGCAGCTTCACTCCCGCAGGAAGATTGCCGTTGTGTCCGTTGTTTCCGTTCGTTCCGTTACCGCTCATTATGCTCATCTCCTCAGCTCACTGGCTGGTCAAAGTCACCAGCGCGGGCTGTTCATTCTTATTGGTTCTTGTGTCGTTTCCTGTGACGTCCGCTTCCTGCGGCTGCTCTTTCATGTCCGCAATGGAAATACGGCTCAAAACCTGCTGGATGCTTTCATTGACTTTTCGCAACGGCTCACGCACGGTGCATTTGCGGCTCTGGTAGCATCCATGATTTTCATCGCCGCATGAAGTAATGAATAACGGCCCATCAATGGCCTTGATCACTTCCAAAGCGCTTATGTTTTTTGGCTCACGGGCCAGAACATAGCCGCCATTAATTCCATGCTGCGACAGCAGCAGTCCGTTCCTGACCAGCTTTTGCAAAATCTTGGCCAGGGCCGCCGGAGGAATTCCGTAAGCCTCGGCAATATCGTTAGCGCTGCACGAGCTCTTCTCACCGACCTCGGCCAGGTGCTTGACCGCGATCAAACCGTAATCGGCTTTTTTGGTGAGCTTGAGCATGAAAATGTAACTGCGACTGTTTTGGTCGCATATCCATTTTATGCGGGAATTCGGCAGAAACGCAAGTTGCCACAGGGAACGGAGAAAACGCGCAGCGAACGGTAACTTGCTGCTGGTGAATAGTTTAACAAAATGCGGCTGATTTGGTCGTATTTAAAAGAGCACTCAGCCCGTCAGCACTCAGCATTCAGCCCCTGTTACTGCTTTGAAGTCTTAAAAAATCAATACAGCACGAGGCGAGACCTTGAGTTGATGGCAATGAGTTGATGACAGTGATTTGGAATTGAAGCTGAATGCTGAGTGCTAAATGCTGAGTGCTAGTTGCTCGGTATCACTTAGTTCGTGTCACTACGGCTTAGGGCATCTACTCGATTTGATTCTTCCAATGTGTCCACTATTCTCCAGAGTAGGGATGCGCCTCTTCCTGAAACCCGCAGTGTGGTTGAGCCTGGTATTGCTGCTCGCAGTGCTCACTCCTGCTTTCGCCAGCGACGATGCAGTGGACCGCGGCGAGGGCCGCCTGCCGCATCCGCCGCGCGTTCCAGCGCCCACTTACAAGATTGAAGCCGGCCTCGACGGTGAGATTTATCCGGTATTTGCCAACTACGCATCGCTGCAAAAACAAAACAGCCGCAGCTTCGGCGTAGTTTCCGTTACAGTCTCGAATCACAGCGACGAGCCTTTGCGCCAGCGGATCGCGGTAAAAGTACCGGGCTGGAGCGATCAGGAAATCCAGATAGCCGAAGTAGCGCCCAGCGCCTCGAAAACTTACGTTTTTGCGCCTACGTTTCTGCCGCGCTTCTTTCAGAACCATGAAATCGCCGCGGCCACAACCGACATTTCGATTACCGACATGACGGGCAAGCCGGTCTATGAAACGACTTTGCCGGTGCGGTTGCGCTCTGCCGAGGATATGTACTGGGGCAGCAATTTCAAATACGCGCCGTTCATCGCCTCGTGGGTGACGCCCCATGACCTGCGGGTGGAATCATTGCTGGCGCGGTCGAAGAATTTCATCCCTGACCATCGCTTACCCGGCTATGAACCTTGGAAGGATGCGGCGCAGCAGGAGCAGGAGACCTATCGCCAGGCGAAAGCCATATTCACGGCCCTGAAGCGGACAGGGCTGTCGTATGTAAAGAGTTCCACTACCTTTGGCGACCACAGGAATGTAAGCGAACGGGTGCGCATGCCCCATGTAAGCCTGGGGCAAAGCAGCGCTAACTGTATTGATGCCGCGGTCATGTATGCCTCATTGTTTGAGAATCTGGGCATGGATCCGACCGTGGTAATCGTCCCGGGCCACGCATACGTGGGGGTACGCGTGGCCCATGGCTCTGAAAAGTTCCTGTTTATTGACGTGGCCCTGACCGGCCGGACGTCCTTCGAAGCCGCTATTGCGTCTGCCGATAAAGGTCTGGCCAGGTATGCACCGGCCTCGGTGACCCGCGTACTGATCCAGCAAGCCCGTGATTCCGGCATCTATCCCATGCCTTAGGGCAGCAACCCTGCTTCAGAAAACCTCATCCATAATCAGCGGAATGGAGACCTCGGCCCTCCGGGCGCTGCGGAAAGACACTTGACAAGCCGCGATTCTCGCATAAAAATACCCGCAATTCGTGCAAAGGCGCCGGAGGCGAACACGCCTTAGTATCGATATGAACCAAGTCACAACATTACCAGTCTCGAATCTAACTTCCGAAACCAGAGATATGACCAAAATCTGCAGGCATCCACGCGTGCGCGTGGTGGCGCGCGAAGAAGACGCTGAATTCGTCGAGTGCCAGGAATGCGGCGATGTCTTTGATTCCAGTGAATTCAAAGACATGGCCATAGAAGAAAATATCCAGTCGGAAGAAGCCTAATCCTTTCAGCGACACCCGGTCGGCGGTCCATGACTTCAGTACCGAGCATAGGCATATTCCTGCTTGTTTCCAGCCAGTGCCTCTGTTAGCCTCCCCACAATTGCCCGGGGGCTCGCATGCCACCAAGTGTTTTAGTTGTAGATGATTCCATGTTGATCAGGCACGCAGTGTGCCGCTTTCTTGAGGGCCACGGGTATTCCGTGGAGGCAGCCACCAACGGCGCCGAAGCCCTTGAGATGCTGGCTACGCTGACCCCTGCCCTGATCATTACCGATCTGCAAATGCCAAAAATGAACGGACGGCAGTTGATAGACACGATCAAGGCGCGTCCGGCGATGGCCAATATTCCGATCGCGGTGCTTTCCACCAAGAAGTCCAACGCCGAGTTCAACGCCGATAATCGTGGAGATTATCTGATCTTCAAAGAGATTGATCTGGTTGAGCAGCTTGAGCGGGTGTTGGAATCGGCGTTGGGGCCTTTGGCGCTGGCTAAGATCGGCTCTTAGCTATTGGCTCTTGGCTTGAGCATCGTTGTTACGGTCATTTCTTTATGCCCAATCAAATGTGGCAGAGTTTTGCGGAAGTTTGTTAACCCGCGCAACTCAGCATGTATTGAAACTCTATTTCGTGGATACATTGTGGCGAGTTAAAGGTTTGTGCAGGGGCTAAAGACGTGTGTGAGAACTCGATTTCCGTGGACACAGCACCATGCAATTAAGAGTGTGCAGGGGCTGAAGCCCAGTATTTACAGGGCTCTTTCGGCACGACTGAAAGTCGTGCCCTGATACATGTCTCGTTAGCCAATACAAAATTTCAGTTCTCACACACGCTCTAAAGCCCAGTATTTACAAGCCATTTCGGCACGACTAAGTCGTGCCCTGTTTCATGTCTCGTTGACACAAACAAAACTTCAGTTCTCACATACAGATCAAGCGCGATGCAATAACAGAATGACCAAGGAAGGCCAACAAGCCGGCACAACGAGACAAAGCCAAGAGCTAAGAGCCAACAGCCAAAAGCTATCGCAACACCATCGAGGCTTCGGCGGAAAATTCGGGGCTGGCGAAATCTTTGAGCAGGTATTTCGGATAGGCGGCCGCGGCGATCATGGCGGCGTTGTCCGTCGAGAGCTTGCGCGAGGGGAAGTAAACCGGCAGTCCTTCATGGGCGGCTTCCTTCTCGAAGCGGGCCCGCAGTTCGCTGTTGGCAGCGACGCCTCCGGTTACAAACAAAGTGCGTACCTGCCGTTCGCGTGCGGCCTCCAGTGTTTTAGAAATCAGGTCTTCGACTACGGCGCGCTGAAACGAGGCTACCAGATCAAGGGTCTTCTGATCGCACAAGGGTAGCAGGTCATCAGCTTTGGGTTTCGGCATGTGTGCAAGTTGCCTTTGGCGTTCGATGACCGCTTCCCGCATTCCTTCCAGTTCCACGTAGCGCAATACAGCAGTCTTAATGCCGCTGAAAGAAAAATCATGAGGCGTCTGCTGGTGTTTAGGGACCCCGCGGTTGCCATGCTTGATTTGCGCTGAACCGAAACGCACCGCCTGAGGATTTCCGTGCCGTGCCAGCGCATCAATCACCGGCCCTCCCGGATAGCCCAGTCCCAGCAGCTTGGCGACTTTATCGTAGGCTTCACCGGCGGCGTCGTCGCGGGTGCGTCCGATGTTTTCGTAGGTCCATCCGGCTTCGCGCTGCTCGGCGAGATAAAGATGAGTGTGTCCGCCGGAAACCACCAGGGCCAGCACCGGAAACTCTACCTGAAAACTTCCCTTCTGCCGCTCTTCCAGCAGCACCGCATGGATGTGTCCTTCGAGATGGTTTACGGTAATCAGCGGCTTGGGCAGCGCAAAGGCCAGTGCCTTGGCATAGCTGATGCCCACCAGCAGAGCGCCGGCCAGACCGGGGCCCTGGGTCACGGCAATGGCATCAATGGATTCATAGGTGTGCCCGGCCTGCTGCAACGCGCTTCGAACCACCGGCACGATGGCGCGCAGGTGCTCGCGCGAGGCAAGTTCAGGCACCACTCCACCGTAAGGCTGGTGGGTGGCGATCTGCGAAAGGACGGCGTTGGAAAGCAGTTGCTCGCCGGAGCGCACCACGGCGGCGGCAGTTTCGTCGCAGGAACTCTCAATGCCGAGAATGCAGGCGTCAGCCATACATCTATATTATGGAATTCGAGCGCAGTATGGAAAAGCAGACCAGGCCGCAGGAACAGATTGACCTGTCTTCAGAACAGGCGCAGGAAGCCACGCGCATCGTGCGGGTGCTGCGCCAGGAGGGACATTCCGCCTACCTCGCAGGCGGATGCGTGCGCGACCTGCTGCTGGGACGCGAACCCGCCGACTATGACGTAGCTACCGCTGCCACGCCGCAGCAAGTGATGAAAATCTTTCCCGAGACCTTCGCAGTGGGGGTGCAGTTCGGCGTGGTGCTGGTGCCGGTGCGACGGAATACCTCCGATGGCGAACGCGACAATTACGCCATTGAAGTTGCGACGTTCCGAAGCGACGGCGTTTATTCCGACGGACGCCATCCGGACCAGGTGCAGTTCAGCCAGGATGCGCAGACTGACGTGCAGCGGCGCGATTTCACCATCAACGGTCTGCTGCTTGATCCGCTTTCGGGAGAAGTGCTCGACTATGTAAACGGGCGCGAAGATTTGCAGCGCGGCGTGATTCGCACCATCGGCAATGCGCACCAGCGATTCGCGGAAGACAAGCTACGCATGATGCGCGCAGTGCGCTTTGCCGCCCGGTTCGAATACGAAATCGAAAACAAGACATTTGCCGCCATACGCGAACTGGCGGAGCAGATCCATCAGGTGAGCAGGGAGCGGATTCGCGATGAAATTCTGAAGATGCTCACGGAAGGCCATGCACGACACGCCTTTGAATTGCTGGATGAGACCGGCCTGCTGCAACAGGTGTTGCCGGAAATCAAACGGATGCAGGGCGTGCAGCAGCCGCCGCAATATCATCCCGAAGGTGATGTGTGGGTACACACTCTCAAACTGCTGGAAGGCCTGGAGCCGGGCTGCTCGAAGACGCTGGCGCTGGGAGTTTTGTTGCACGACGTAGGCAAGCCGCCGACTTTTCGCGTGGCGCCGGACCGCATTCGCTTCGACCAGCACGCCGAAGTCGGGACGCGCATGGCAGAAGAAATCTGCCATCGCATGCGCTTGTCCAATGATGAGACCGAGCAGGTGTGTGCCTTAGTTGCGAACCATATGCGATTCGGCGACGTGAAGCGCATGAAGGAATCCACGCTGAAGCGCTTTTTCCGCCTGCCGCGTTTTCAGGAGCATCTGGAACTGCACCGGCTCGATTGCCTGAGCAGCCATCGCGATCTGGCGCTGTACAACTTTGCCCGGGAGAAGCTGAGCAGCATGCCCGCTGAGCAGATTCGCCCTGAACCCCTGTTGACCGGGAATGACTTGATCGCCGCTGGATACAAGCCTGGACCGCAATTCAGAGAACTGCTCACCGCAGTGGAAGATGCGCAGTTGGAGGGCTCCATCAGCACGAAAGAGGAGGCGCTTTCGTTGGTGGCGTCTCTTAGCGCTCATACTGAGAGCGGGAATATGACTTAGATTCAGGAGAGTTTAAGCTGAACCTAAGAGCTTCGTTGTTATAGAGACCCCTCGCTTTGCTCGGGGTTTAAAAGAAAGTGAATATGCCAGAAAAGACGGAAGAACAGAGCAATTCGCAGGACAGCACCCGCCGCAGTGTGCAGGAAATCTTCGATGTGGTCATCGCCAACGCCCGCGAAGAGCTTGACCGCTCCACTTCAGCGCTGCTGTTTTCTGGCTTTGCCGGCGGAATCAGCATGGGGCTTACCGGGCTGGGAGTGGCGCTGGCGCTCAGCTATCTGGGTGATGGGCCGGTGCAGCAGTTCATCTCCTTCGCGTTCTACCCGATCGGCTTCATCGTAATTATTATCGCCCGTGCCCAGCTTTTCACCGAGAACACTCTATATCCGGTGGTGCTGATTCTCGATGAACGCAAGCACGTATTAAATACCTTGCGGTTGTGGGTGGCGGTATTTGTCTCCAATGTGGCAGGCGCGGTCTTTTTCGGATGGCTCGTGATGAAAACCGGAGCGCTGCCCGGCAACTTTGCCGATGCGCTGGCCGGCCTTGGACTTCACGCCGCTGAAGGGCATTTCACCCTGATCCTTGCCAAAGGCGTGATTGGCGGATGGCTGATTGCGCTGCTGGCCTGGATGGTTTGCGCGAGCCACTGGACCATTGCCCAGATTGTGATTACCTGGATGCTTGCTTTCATTGTGGGCGCCGGTCATTTTTCCCACTGTATTGCCAGCAGCGCGGAGATTGTGGCGGCCATTATGTCCGGCCACCTGCACTTCAGCAATTACTTTCAATGGCTGCTTCCGGCGACTCTCGGAAATATCATAGGCGGCGTGTCTATTGTGAGCCTGTTGAATTATGGACAAGTGCGAAGCGGCGGAGACACATGAGCATGGTCGTTTTTCGGAGTTCGGGCAGATGCTGTAACAGCATCGCAGATTGTTTTAGTGCGCTCCGCTCCAAAAGCAGGAGCTGCGCGCAAGCCGCAGGCGCAAGGAAGTGTTTCTTTTCGTTCCTTACCCGGCACTCCGCTTCCCAGATGCGCAACAGGCGCGCATCTGGAAAGCTCCGTGGCCGGGCTACTGTCGGTCGTCTTGCCGGACTGGATTTTCGTTCATCTATCTCCGTTCCTACTACAATTTGATTTTCAAAGTAGTGAACAATGCAGGAGAGTTCCCAAGGCTTCTGCCTTGGCTACGTTGTGGCGCGCGTCTGGCGCTCAAGATTTGCGAACTGCGCCCCTGGCACGCGCGTAGGCGGGCGCTCAAGTATAATCAGGAGTTTTGATTACCAACTTTGAGGCGTTCTGATCATGGCACAATCGTCAATGGCTACACTTCCCGCATTGAAAGATGTCTACCAGCAACTGAAGACCCGCATGGACAAGGCAGTCGAAGACTTCCGCACCAATCTGGCGGCGGCGCGTACCGGCAGGGCTTCAGTACACATGCTTGATACGGTCCGTGTTCCTTATTACGGCTCAGAGATGCCCCTCAACCAGATTTCGCAGGTACACGCTCCGGAATCGCAGCTTCTTACCGTACAGCCGTTTGATCCGGGCATTCTGGGCGAGATCGAAAAAGCGATTCGCGCCGCCGGCTTGGGGCTGAATCCGCAGAACGACGGTAAGCTGGTGCGCATTCCCGTGCCACCGCTCACCGAAGAGCGCCGCCGAGACATGGTCAAGCACCTGAACAAAATCCTGGAAGACCATCGCACGGCGATACGCAATGTCCGCCGCGACGGAAACGAGGCAATCAAGAAGGCGTTGAAAGACAAAAAGATCAGCGAAGACGACGAACGCAAGGCGCTTGAAGAAATTCAGAAGCTGACTGATGACGAAATCAAAAAGATGGAAGAGATGTCGAAGCAGAAGGAAAAAGAGCTGATGACGGTGTAGGCATTGGGTAATTGGGTAATTGGGTAATTGGGTAATTGAGAAGCAAAGGCACAAACAAAAATTTTGCCGCGAATTCACGCAAATTTCGCGAATGAAAACCAGAATAAGAGACGAGCACGAATTCGATTTTGAACTGCAACAATAGTCTGAGCACCTAATTGTGCAGGCAGGTTCTAAACGAATTCAGCCTTGCAAATTACCTAGTTACAAAATTACGCGATTACCCATCCTTTGATTCGTGCAATTCGCGGCAAGATCTTTGCGGGTCGCGGCAACACTTCAATTACCCAATTACCAACTTACTCAATTACCAAATCCACATATAATGTTCCCATGGCTAAGAAGTCTGTCCATGCGGCTTGCCCGCACGATTGTCCTGATGCCTGCGGAGTTTTGATCACCGTAGAAGATGGCCGGGCCACGCGCATTCAGGGCGATCCGGCGCATCCGGTCACCCGCGGATTTCTGTGCGCCAAGGTCACGAAATATCTCGACCGCGTGTACTCGCCTGACCGCCTGCTGTATCCCATGCGGCGCATCGCTCCCAAAGGACAAGGCAAGGGAGACGCCAGTGACTTCGTCCGCATCTCCTGGGATGAAGCTCTGGACGAAATCATCTCCCGTTTCCAAAAGGTCGCCAGTGAATTTGGCAGCGAGGCCATTCTTCCCTACTCGTATGCCGGCAACCTGGGCGTGCTGAACAACACCGGCATGGCGCACCGGTTCTTTTACCGGCTGGGGGCGTCGCAACTGGACCGCACCATTTGTGCCACGGCCGGCGGCGACGCGCTTCTCACCGTTCTGGGAAAAAAGGTGGGAACCGAGCCGCAGCAGTTTGCTGAATCGCGCTACATCATTGCCTGGGGCGCGAACATTCACGGCAACAATGTCCACCTGTGGCCTTTCATCGAAGAGGCCCGGCGCAAGGGCGCCAAACTGGTGGTGATTGATCCTTATAAGACGCGAACGGCGCGTTGTGCCGACTGGTATTTACCCATCAATCCCGGGACTGACGTGGCGCTGGCGCTGGCCATGATGCACGTGATCATCAACGAAAATCTTTATGACGCCGACTACGTCTCGCGCTACACGCTGGGCTTCGAGGACCTGAAGAAGAAAGTGCAGGAGTACCCGCCGGCCCGCGTGGCGCAATGGACCGGCATTGCGGCCGCAGACATAGAAAAGCTGGCCCGCGAATACGCGACCAGCCGTCCGGCGGTGATTCGCGTGAATTACGGAGTGCAGCGCTCGCAAAACGGAGGCATGGCCGTACGCGCCATTACCATGCTGCCCTGCATTACGGGATCATGGAAAGAAGTGGGCGGAGGCCTGCAACTCTCGATGAGCGGAACATTCCCGCTGAACGATCAGGCGCTTGAGCGTCCTGACCTGATGCTCAAAAGCCCGCTGGGCCGGGCTGCGCGGGTGGTCAACATGTCGCAATTGGGCAAGGCGCTGAACGAGCTTAGCGATCCACCGGTAAAGGCCGTCTTCGTCTATAACTCCAACCCGGCAGTCATTGCGCCGAACCACAGTGACGTGGTGAAGGGATTTCTGCGGCCTGACCTGTTCACCGTAGTCCATGAGCAGTTTTTTACCGATACCACCAGCTACGCTGACCTGATTTTGCCCGCGACCACGTTCTTCGAGCAGAAAGATCTGGTCAAGTCCTACGGACACACCTACTTGCAAGTCTCAGAGCAGGCCATCGCTCCGTTGGGCGAGTGCAAATCGAATACCACTTTGTTTGCCGAACTGGCCCAGCGCATGGGATTTACCGATGACTGTTTCCGCCAGACGGTAGATGACATGATTGACGTGACCGTGGCGAATAACGGTTCGAGCTATGCGCGATGGATGGAAGGCATTACCCGCGAACGCCTGGAGCAGGAAGGCCATGTGCGCCTGAATCTGGGTGACGGCCCATTTCTGCCTTTCGCGGAAGGCAACTTTCCCACTGCATCAGGCAAAGCGGAACTATTCAGCCAGCAAGTGGCGGCGCAGGGACTCGACCCGGTCGCATCCTTTGTTGCACCAGAGGAATCGCGGCACACCGAGCGGGCCACCAAGTTCCCGCTCGAATTACTCCCGCGCAAGGCCGATAACTTCCTCAATTCCACCTTTGCCAACCTGAGTTCTGTGCAAAAGATGGAGCAGCCCGAGTTGCTGGAAATGCACTCTTCTGACGCCGCCTCACGCGGCATCCGTGAAGGCGATTGGGTCCGGGTGTTCAACCAGCGAGGCGAGGTCAGGCTGCGCGCCCATGTGAACGGCTCTGTGCAGCCGGGAGTGGTGGCCGCAAAGTTGACCTGGGCCAAGCTGTCGCCCAGCCAGAAAAGCATTAACCAGCTCACTGCGGAAACGCTCACTGACATAGGGCGGGGGCCTACGTTTTATTCCTGCCTGGTAGACGTTCAGCGCGATACGTCGGGCTTTTAAAACTGAAAAAAAATTGCAAGTTTCTTCTGGAACGCGCGTTCTATATGCGGGTCGCGCAACGGCGCAGCCTGGGGGAATATGGAATGGCCGGCCTAGGCAGCAATTTCAAAATCAGCGTCGCTATACAGAGTCTCTGCCTTGTCGGAGATGCCGAAGGCGACACGCTGGCCACACCGGTCGCAGGCCGGGAAATTCTCTCCTTGTTCAATCACTACATCATGTGGAAGTCGATGCTGGTAATGGAAAACGCGATAGAGGGCGGTTTCCGGCACTTTTTGTCCAGAGCGATACACTTTTTCCTGCGTCATGCTGCTCCCCCGAAACCCTGCTTCAGTGAACTTAGATTGAAGCGGGATGAAATCGGTTGGCTGGGCATAAGTGGCGCTTCAGCAGTGACTTCCGTATAATCGAAATTCCCATTTAACTGTTCTGAGGGTAGTCATAATTGCGGTTCTCTAAGGAAAGCAGACCTGTGCACGTCACCAGGACCTTGTCTATTGGCTTGGTTCTTGGCTTTCTACTCTCCTGCCTGGCGCCCCTCGCTTTTGCCGCCCAGGGCGGGCCAATCATTGAATCCATTGATCCTAAGGGAAACCGCAGAATCCCCCGTGAAACCATTATGGCGCACGTCTACACCCGGGCGGGAGACGTCTATGACGAAGCTTCGCTGCAACGTGACCTGCGCTCAGTGTGGAATACCGGCTATTTCGAAGACGTGAGGATCGAGCGCGAGCCCTCTCCCCGAGGCTACCGCATCTGGATCTACGTGCGGGAAAAGCCCACTATCCGCACGATTGAGTATCACGGTCTAAGTTCTGTCTCTCAGAGCGACGTTCTCGAACGGTTCAAGAAAATCAAATTAGGATTGTCTCTGGAAAGCCCTTATGATCCGGCCAAGATCATCAAGGCCGAAGTGGCGCTGAAAGACCTTCTTTCCGAGCACGGACGCCAGTTCGCTACGGTGAACGCGCAGGTAGAGAACATTCCGCCCTCAGCCGTAGGAATCACCTTCAACGTAAAAGAAGGCCCTAAGATCAAAGTCGGCAAAATCCGTTTTCAGGGCAACAAACACGTTTCCAGCCGCGAATTGCGGGCGGCCATGCATAACCTGCATCCCATCGGCATTCCCCGCTCGATTTATCTCGAAAACATATTCGCCCGCACCTTCGATTCTTCCAAGCTCGATGAAGATGCTGAGCGGGTTCGCGACGACCTGCGCCATCACGGGTACTTCGAAGCACTGGTGGAAGATCCCAAGACCCAGCTTCGCGATACCGGCAGCGGCTTCCACATTCCTCCGTTTCAGAAGGGCAACGGCAAAGCCATGGACATCACCATCCCGGTGCAGGAAGGTGACAAATACCGGCTTAAGGCGATTACCTTCAAAGGCAACAAGGCCATTATGAATACCCACTTGTTGCGCCAGCTTTTCCCGCTGAAAGATGGGGACATTTTTGACACGCACCAGGTGCAGAAAGGCCTGGAGAACCTGCGCAAGGCGTACGGCGAAATCGGGTACATCAACTTCACTGCCGTACCGGAAACCGACATTGATCACGACAAGAAGCTGCTGACCCTGAACGTTGACGTGGATGAGGGCAAGCCTTTCTTTGTCCGGCGCATCGAGTTCCAGGGGAACACCACCACCCGCGACCGCGTAATCAGGCGCGAACTGATGGTGCAGGAAGGCCAGGTGTTCAACAGCCGCCTGTGGGAACTGAGCGTACTTCGCCTCAACCAGTTGAATTATTTCGAAGCTTTAAAGCCGGAAGACGATACCGAACGCAAGATCAACGAGAAAGACGGCACCGTTGATCTCACTGTGAAGGTGAAGGAAAAAGGCAAGAACAGCATCGGACTTACCGGCGGCGTGAGCGGCCTGGCGGGTTCTTTCATCGGCCTGAACTACCAGACGAATAACTTCCTCGGCCTGGGCGAAACACTCACTCTGGAAGGCAACGTAGGCGACCGCGAACGCAATATCCTGTTTGGATTTACCGAGCCTTATCTGTTTGATCGTCCGCTGCAACTGGGCTTTACCGTCTATAACCGCAAGTTCGATTTCAACCAGGCGCAGCAGACCTCGATTCTTACAGGACAAAAACTCAATTTGTCGCAAAGCGTACTGGATCAGCTCCAGAATTTCAGCCAGTCGAGCACCGGTTTTACCAGTTCGATCAGCTACCTGTTGCGATCATTCAAACGCGTAGGCCTTACCTATTCCCTCGACACCTCGACTCTGAAGCCTTTCAGCACCGCGTCCACCAATTTCTTTCAGGCCGTGAATTTCCGCAACATTTCCGGCCCCGATTCTCTTACCGGTATTATCACCAGCAAGCTGGTGCCGAGCTTCGGGTTCAGCACCATTGACAGTCCGGTGCGACCCTACAAAGGACGTAGCCTGTTCATCTCCACCGACATTGCCGGTATTGGCGGTAACGTGGCCTTCTATCGCCCGGTGGTCAGCTTTACGGAATGGAAGCCGCTGTTCCATCCTGGCAATACCCTCGGCATCCACCTGCAAGCCAGCTTTGTGAGCGGCTACGGCGGAAAAGTTGCGCCGCCTTACGAACGCTCTTATATGGGTGGCGAAAACGATCTGCGCGGATTCGATATCCGCACCGTATCTCCTTACGTGTTCATCACGTCGGTGCAGAATACGACCCTCACCAACCCTGATGGCACGCCGGTGCCGGTAGATCCCAGCAACCCGCGGCGTAATCCTCCCGGGACTAACAGGCATACAGGTTCCGATTCCTTTGACCAGCGTGACTTTCCCGGGCGGCGACACCAGCCTGCTCAGCAACGTGGAATATCGCATCCGGGTGGTGGGTCCGGTGACTCTGGCGCCGTTCATGGATTTCGGCATGAATTTCGCATTGCGCGAGTCGCAGTTGAAGATCAACTCGGATTCACTGGCCCAGCTCAATGGCACCGCTTTCGGCTGTCCGGCGCTGGCGAATTTTGCCTGCATTGGCGGGGCCAGAATATTCCTTTCAGCGGAGACCTCAAGACCATACCCGGCACCAACTATGTGCCGCGCATGTCTACCGGCCTCGAGCTTCAGGTGATGCTTCCCATCGTGCAGGCCCCGTTCCGTATCTACTATGCGTATAACCCGCTGATTCTGAATACGAACGTGAATGCTTCGAACCTGATCACCCGCAGTATGTTTCCGGCAGGCGGGGCCGGTGATTTCAGTTTCCAGAACGCTATCGCGGCGTTTGGCCCTAATTTCCAGCTGAAAGAGCCGAGAAAGACTTTCAGGTTCACCATCAGCACAACCTTCTAACAGCATTGTTTGACGCTGCTGGAAGTTAAACTTATAATGAGAGTATTCGTCCCCTCTGCCAGCTTTCCCGCAACCCTTTGAGCGGTTGATCAAAGAGCACACGCGACGAATTCGATCAGCGAAACGCACTAAGGAGCCCACTATTTCCATGTCAGGCAAGTCAAAGATTCACACTTTCGCCCTCGGCCTGGGCCTGAGCTTTCTGCTCGCTACCGCCGCCCTGGGTCAGGGTTCGGCTTCGGCCGCCACCGGCACAGCGGCCCCGTCCGCTGGCGCCTCCACTACCGGAACTTCTTCGGCAGTGACAACCAAAATCGGTATCGTGAATATCCAGGACGCGATCATTGCCACCAACGAAGGCAAAAAAGAATTTGACGTACTGAAGCAGCGCTTTTCGCCCAAAGAGAGCGAATTGAAGAACCAGAATGATGAGGTCGAAAACCTCAAGAAGCAGCTTCAGACCACTACCGACAAGCTGAGCGACGACGAGCGCAACAGCCGCGTGAAAAGCCTGGAAGTGAAGCAGAAGAATTTGCAACGCAATTATGAAGACGCGCAGAATGAATTCCAGCAGGCGGAGCAGGAAGTTGTGAACCGCATTGGTTCCAAGATGCTCAATGTGCTGGAAAAATATGCGAAGGCCAATGGATACTCGGTGATTCTGGACGTATCCAATCCGCAGACACCGGTTCTCTGGGCCAGCCAGGGTACCAACATCACGAAAGAGCTTGTGGACGCCTACAATACGGAAGCGCCCTCAACTCCTTCTGCCCCTGCTCCCAAGCCTGCGGGAGTGACCCGCCCGGCGACCACACCGACACGTCCTCCTGCTGCTGCACCCAAAAAGCCGTAAGAGTATTTAATCTTCGATGGCCGCCGCAAAATCGGCGGCCATTTTCTTTTTGTGACGAAGTTGCTCTGAGCAGTTTCAGGGGCTGAAGAGCGTGTGTGAGAACTGATATTTTGCTGGTGCAGACGAGACATGTAATAGGGCACGGCTTTCACAACTTGCGGAAAAACGAATTTTTTAGAAAAGTCGGCCCTATTTTGGTGATAGGAAATCATCGAGTACGGCTTGCCGATCCTTCCTGGAGGATTTAAACGCGATTTCATTTTTGCATCTCCGTGAGATTTTGCGTTTTTCCGCAAGTTGTTTCAGTCGTGCCGAAAAAGCTTTATCAATACTGGACTTCAGAGCGTGTGTGAGAACTGATATTTTGCTGGTGCTTACGAGACATGTAACAGGGCACGACTTCAGTCGTGCCGAAAAAGCCCTATAAACACTGGGCTTCAGCCCCTGCACACCTTCCACCTCACGATAATGTTGTCCTCAACATCGAGCAATGCAAGAGAGATATGGAAGAGAACAAACTGCATGCTGACATGGAGTACATAGAGGAAGAAGATGTTCGTGCCGGCAGCACGGGCCACAGGTTTACAGCTCTATAGCGCCGGCATAGTACAGAGGTCCTTCGCTGCCGCTCAGGATGACAAGGGGGAGCGGTTTTGGCTGAAGGTTGAGGCATGGGGAACAAGAAGCAAAAACCGTTGCGCTTTGTGGTGATCGAGGTTGACGCACACAAACTCTGAGTTCAAGTTTAATCACTAATCCTCGGAACTTCCGAACGGCATTCCGGTGTCTGTTTCTCCAGCGGAGGGAAACAATGTTTCAGGAAACTCTTCTTGAGTCTGCGCCTATGGCTGCGCGGCGCAGCCGCTGGCCCATGGCGACCGGCTTCACTCTACAGATGATTTTCGCGAGCGCGCTTGTGATTTTGCCGCTGCTTTCTACCGGCATCATTCCCATTTCATCCCGTAGGCCGTTTTTCGCTCCGGTGAAATACACGCCCATTGAAACGGTTTCGGATACGACTCGCACCATCGGCAGTTCAACCAGCATGAGGTTTCCCAGAGCTACTGTTGTTGCGGTGAATAACACCTCGCACATTACCGATCCCTTTGCGCACTCTTCCGGCATCACCGGGGCTTCTACCGCCACCTCGCCTGATCTTTCGATCACCGGATCGTCAGGCCCTTCGCTCGGCGTTATTCCTGCCGGACGCGTGATACCTGTGCCTCCTCCGGCGCAGCCTCGCGGTCCGGTAAAGATTTCTGCGATGTCGGAAGCGATGCTTCAGAACAAAGTAGTTCCCGTGTATCCAGTACCGGCGGCACGCGCCGGCATTGAGGGAACGGTAAAGCTACACGCCATCATCGCCACCGACGGCTCCATTCAGAGCCTCAGCGTGATTGCCGGGCATCCGCTGCTGACCCGCGCTGCCCTGGACGCGGTGAGTCAGTGGAAATACCGTCCCTACAAGTTAAATGGCGTGCCGACCGAGGTGGAGACGTATATAACCGTTACATTCAGAAGGGAATAGCCCAAGATTAGAAGCCTTCAACCTGTGGAAAAGTCTGTGCAAGATTTAGGAAAGATTTTGGCGCACGCTCATTTTCAGCTACTTACCCGTCTTTGCCTCATGTGTGTGGCATTCGGTAAGCTGCTGAAAGCAAAAGGATTGCAAATCGTTGCCGACCGCCCAAGAGGTGGGGCAGCATTTACATGGTTACTAATGGGGAAAATCAGCGATTTGCACATTTGGCACTGAGCACCCTTAGTCCAAAATGCCGACTACACCATCATGTGTCCAGCAAAATAGCAAGAGCGAAAAATGCAATAAACTCAGGCATTTTCGCTGACGCGCAGTACTGCGAGAAAGGCTTCCTGCGGAATATCCACTTTGCCGATACGCTTCATGCGCTTCTTGCCTTCCTTTTGTTTTTCCAGCAGTTTGCGCTTGCGGCTGATATCACCACCATAGCACTTGGCCAGCACGTTTTTGCGGATGGCATGAACCGTCTCGCGGGCAATGATCTTGGCGCCGATGGAAGCCTGGATGGCCACCTCGAACATCTGCCGGGGAATGAGTTCCCTCATCTTCGAGACCAGCGCCCGTCCGCGTTCGTAGGCGAAGTCGCGATGCACAATGATGGAAAGCGCGTCTACCGGATCGCCCGCCACCAGAATATCGAGCTTCACCATGGGTGATTCCCACATTCCCGCCAGATGGTAATCGAGCGAGGCATAGCCGCGGGAGATGGTCTTCAGGCGGTCGTAAAAGTCGAGCACAACTTCATTCAGCGGCAATTCGTACGTCAGCATCACGCGGTTGGCGCTTACATACTCGAAGTTTTTCTGCTTTCCGCGCTTCTCTTCCACCAGCTTCAGTATTCCGCCAACGTATTCCTCATTGGTCAGAATCATGGCCCGGATGACCGGCTCTTCCACTTTGGCGATCTCGCTTTGTGAAGGCCAGCGCGAAGGATTGTCCACTTCCACGATTTCATTGTCGGTTTTCGTTACCTTGTAGCGGACGCCGGGCGCGGTGATGATGAGTTCCAAACCGAACTCGCGCTCCAGCCGCTCCTGGATAATCTCCATGTGCAGCAGTCCGAGAAAGCCGCAGCGAAAGCCGAATCCCAGGGCGGCGGAGCTTTCCGGCTCGAAAAAGAAAGAAGAATCGTTGAGCCGCAGCTTTTCGAGCGCTTCGCGGAGCGCCGTATGCTCGTGGGCATCTACGGTGTAAAGACCGGCAAAGACCATGGGCTTGATGTCTTCAAAGCCGGGCAGCGGCTCCAGCGATGGGCGGTCAGCGTCGGTGATGGTGTCGCCGATCTTGGTGTCGGCAACGTTCTTGATATTGCCGATGATGAAACCTACTTCGCCGGCGACCAGTTCTTCAATCTCCACCGGCTTGGGAGTGAGCACTCCCAGAGTCTCCACATCGAAGGTCTTGCCATTCCACCACAGGCGCATCTTCATGCCCTTGCGCAGGGTGCCATGAAAGAGCCGCGCCAGAACCACGACGCCTCGGTATGGATCAAACCAGGAATCGAAAATCAACGCCTGCAACGGGCTTTCCGGACTTCCCTTGGGCGGCGGGAGACGATTCACGATGGCTTCCAGGACATCAGGCACACCCAATCCGGTTTTGGCGCTGACCAGCAGAGCGTCCTTGGTGTCGAGCCCGACAGTCTGCTCGATCATCTCTTTCACGCGCGGAACTTCGGCGCTGGGAAGATCAATCTTGTTGATGACCGGAATAATTTCCAGACCGTGATTGATGGCCAGATAAGCATTGGCCAGGGTCTGTGCTTCCACGCCTTGTGAAGCGTCCACGACCAGCAATGCGCCCTCGCACGAGGCCAGCGAACGCGAGACTTCGTAAGAAAAATCCACGTGTCCCGGAGTGTCAATCAGGTTGAGCTGATATTCCTCGCCATTCTGGGCCGTATATTTCATGCGCACGGCATGGGCCTTGATGGTGATGCCTCGCTCCCGCTCCAGGTCCATGGCGTCCAGCACCTGCGCCTGCATTTCCCGCATAGACAGGGACCCGGTCAGCTCCAGCAGGCGGTCAGAGAGCGTGGATTTGCCGTGGTCAATGTGGGCAATAATGGCGAAATTTCGGATGTGTGCGCGATCCATGCAGATGGGCTTAGTCTTTCATTCTAGCAGCCTTCTAATTCCGAGCGCAGCAGGAAACCCTACCCTATACCAACCGTGTCTGGGCTCACAGTGAAACTCCTGCCTCCTGATCAGCGTCATCAGCGAAATCAGCGGTGAGTTTTGTTTTTTCCTGGGCTTATAAGATTGCCCCAAGTTGCACACGAGCCCAGCTTCCGAGTATGCTGCGGAGTTTTCTGAAAGGTTTGGACCATGCGTCGCTTTCTGCTCACCACTGTGCTGATGTTCTCTGCCTCGCTGCTTTTCGGGCAGCCCCAGCCACAACCAACGTTGAAAGATTACATCCGGGTGGATTCTCCGGTGATCGCGCTGGAGCATGTGCGCGTGATTGACGGCACCGGGGCCGCTGCCAAAGCCGACCAGACCGTCGTGATTTCCGGCGGCAAGATCGCGTCTATCGGCAGCGCCGCTGGAGCGCAGATTCCCGCAGGCGCCAACCGCATGGACTTTACCGGCTACTCCGTCATTCCGGGGCTGGTCGGCATGCATGACCACCTGTTTTATCCAACCGGTGGAGGACTGTACCATGACATGCCTTTCAGCTTCCCGCGCCTCTATCTGGCGCTGGGAGTCACCACCATCCGCACAGCCGGAAACATGGAACCGTATACCGACCTGGAGATCAAGAAAGCGGTGGATGCAGGCAAGCTGCCCGGCCCTCACATCAACGCCAGCGCTCCATATCTTGAAGGCAAAGGCATACCGCTGCTGCAACTGCACCAGCTTACCGGCCCTGAAGATGCTACACGCACCGTGAATTACTGGGCCGAGGAAGGCGCGGAATCATTCAAGGTCTATAACTACATCACTCGCGCTGAGTTGAAGGCCGTGGTTGACGCCGCCCATGCGCGTCACCTGAAAGTGACCGGACACCTGTGTTCCATCGGTTTTCGTGAGGCAGCAGAGATCGGCATTGATAATCTGGAGCACGGCCTTACCGTGGACACTGAGTTCTTTCCCGGCAAGCAGACGGATGTGTGTCCGCCACCGAACCAGGCGGTAGCGGCAGCCGTGAAGCTCGACGTCAACGGCCCTGAGATACAGCAAACCATCAGCACGCTGATCTCGCATCATGTAGCACTCACTTCCACGCTGCCGGTATTTGAGCAGATCGTTTCCTCGCGTCCCGACGTGCCGCAGAAGGCCCAGGAACTTCTTTCCGACGAAGCCCGCAAAGCCTACCAGGCCAACCGCGCGCGCATGGCACAAAACAAAGAGAGCCCATGGCCGGTGATGTTCCAGAAAGAAATGGAGTTCGAGCGGTCATTTGTAAAAGCGGGCGGGCTGCTCATGGCGGGACTCGATCCCACAGGCATCGGGGGAGTGATTGCCGGCTTCGGCGATCTGCGCGAAGTGGAGTTGCTGGTAGACGCCGGGTTCACGCCGTTAGAGGCGCTGAAGATCGCCAGCCTTAACGGCGCCCAGTTCCTCGGCCTGCAAGATCATATAGGCACGCTTGCGCCCGGCAAGCAGGCTGACATTGTGGTGATCAAAGGCGACCCCTCGAGCAAGATCAGCGACATCGAGAACGTTGAACTTGTGTTCAAAGATGGCGTGGGTTTTGATTCTAAGAAGTTGATTGATGCTGTGAAAGGACAGGTGGGGATTCGATAGAGTCTCGAAAGAGTTGGTGCTGGGCCAGAGCTATACCGATTAGATGGTGGGACTGGCTTCAGTCCCACCAATGTATATTTCCGTCCGAAGTTTAACTATGACACCACCGCCCAGCCATACTTGGCGACGCCGGACTGATTCGTGACAAATAGCTGGAGAGCCTGTGAAAATGTAAATTGCTGGGTTCCCTGCGGCAATGGCTTTTGCGGGCCAAAGTCAACCTGCACCGTCGCCGTGGCTTGACCGCTTGCAACAAAGGAAACGTTGAGTGTGGTCTGAGCCATCTTGAGAGTAGTAATTCAAGATACGCCGATCCGGGCGTAACGAGTTCAGCTACCGTTTGGTCCCCCGGGCCTGCCTCCGCATGATTTAGTTTTCTAGTCTGAGTTGCTTCTGAAGTTTTTACTGACATCGTAGTTACTCCTCCGATCCAGCTAAAGCCAGATCAGCTTTCTCCGAAATTGAATTTTGTGAGCACAATTTTGCTTAAACAGTCTTGCTGCTCGATGTATGAAGTTCAGCGGCTCATGCTCTATTCCGATCTATTAGTTAAGGCGGAAATCAACAGCGATAAAGACCATTCGAGATCGCTTTTCGAATTCGTTCAACCGCACCCCAAGGTACAAAATGATCTCGGGTTAGATAGTTCTAATCGAGAGAAGATAATCAAGATTTTGTATGCATGCGCTTATGCACCTAAAGAATTTCAGAGTTGATGGGAAGAGCAATTTCAATTTGATGTGGACCTAACGTAAAAACCTGTGAGCCGCGCGGGGCGCGTGTCAGAGACGGTGCGGAGCACCGTCTCTACGGGAGCCGTATTGGCGGGCCTTAAGTGTGTGGTTGCGCAGGCAGGAGACGTAGCAATGCTACGTCTCTACCGATGATTTTCGTGGAACCATTGTGAATTGTGAACGATTGTGAATTCGTGAATCTATGCTAATTCGCGAATTCCGTTGCGAATTAGCAATGGCGCCTGATCTACTCTAAGTTCGCACAGTAGCGACTTCGCTCAAATGAGTCTCTGCCGCGCAGCATGAATCAAAGGCTTTCCCGCCGTTGAAACGGCGGGATAGTTTCACGCGTCCTGCCGGACTGGAGCATGGATTGTCCAGCTATCTGGTAAAAACCACGAATGATGAACAACGCGAACGATGGAGAGCTTTCTAGTACGAGTTCGTTTTCTTCATCAGCTTTCTTAGATTAACTCCTACATTGAAGGTGACGGTATCGAGGGCGTAGTGGACGCTATGCGTGTATCCGGCTTGGAAATCGAACACTTCACCGGGCGAGAACTCGCCCCACACGGAGCCACCGTTATCGCGGGTAAGTGAAGCGTCGCCCACGCTCTCAGATGCGAGTTCAAAGGAGCGGCCGTGCTTGCCTGATCCGGCGGAGGAGCCCGAACCTTTACCGACCAGTCTGCTGAACACCTTTTGTTGTCCGGTCGGCAACACATCGTAGAGGCTGGCGCCAAGCTTGAAGTTGTGCCCCAGGTCGAGTGTGCTGCCAGCGCTGAATTGGCTTACGAAGCCGAGCGTCGTAAATGGGCGCTGAAAGAACTGCGTATTCGTCAAGCCGTTGGAAAGACCGGCTTCAATGAACGGCGTGAGGCGCTGAAAAGCATGTTCGAGGTGGTTGTTCCATCCAAAGTTAGGTCGCCCAGTGCTGACACCATTGGATGTGCTGCCGGTCGGAGCCGCCGCCGTGACGGTCGAGGAGTAATTCACGACTTTAGTCCCCGTTTTGTAGTTCACATCCATGTGGATATTGCCGATACTGTTCAACGAACCGCCGCTAGAGGCGCTCTTGCGGCCGGTGGTTGTCGTGGCTGTACTTGAGGACGACGAGGAAGACACGAATGAGAACGGCACGCCTACATCTACTCCCCAGTGTTGGCTGAAGTTGTAGCCAACGGTTGAGTCCAGGTCGAACAGGCGCTCCTGCGAATTGACGCTGCCGTCGAAGTTCATAGACGAAGTCCATCCCTTGTCTTCGACCTGCTGCGGGGCCTGCTTCTGGTTCGAGGAAGAGTTCTGGGAAAATCCCGCGCTGGCGAGCAGCGCAATCATCGAAATTTTAGCTATTCTGGCAATCATCGCAGATACACTCCTGGCTTGTATTTCGAATCAATGTTCAAATCGAACGAACTGGCGGCATTGCTGGGCTGTTGCGACTGCGACGTCTCGCTATCTCTCGAATGTCATCATGTCCAGAATGCGGGTGCCGGCTTCGAGAACAATCACCCGATCGCCAAAGATGACGCGCTCGACGTTGCGCGGCAGTTGCGGCAGACGTGCGTTGCAGGAATCCGGCAAGGCATGCAGTTTTTTTGCTTGTCCGGGAGGCAGAGAGCCGCCGCGCGCCAGTTTCTTCTGTATTCCGGGAGGCAGGCTGTCGAAGTTATAACCAGACAGGCAGCTATTGAGAACGTCGCTGTCATGGTTGCTGAATGTGTAGCCAGCGTCATGCTCCCTGTCCCGACGTTGCCCGCGGTCATCGTCATCATCATCATCGCGGTCTTCATCATGATGTCTGCGCGGCCGGTCACCGTCATCATCGTGGTCTTCACCATGATGCGAGCGGGGGCGGTCCGCATAGCTGTTGCCGTCGCTGCCTCGATCGTAGGTACGGCCAGCGGAATCAGCACTCACGAATTGCAATATAGCTTCTGATTCCACGGTCGCCGGTTTTTTGCCGGTAGCGGCTGCCGTCGCGGTCCCTGCGCCTGCTCCAACTCCGGCGCCAATGGCAGCACCTTTTCCTCCACCTACGATTCCGCCGACAATCGCGCCTGCCGCTGCACCGCCCCCAATCTTGCCGACGTTGCCGCGAGTGTGAGAAGCGCCCTTGATCAGATACGACTGCGAGGAAACATTCACGTTACCAATCGAGGTCAACGCCAATTCCAACTCTCCAGGATCACTGAGCCGGCCCGACTTCTTTGCTGACATTACCTGTCCGTGGACGGTTGCGCCTCGCGAGAACAGGGTTGCGCCATTCACAACCAGCGGCTGAGTAAGAACGCCTGTAAACGGATCGCCCGTTCTGGCAGTTTCACTCGAGAGGTTCTCGTTGATGCGCACATTGATGGGAGTGCCACCGGGAATATTCCAGGCAGATGAGCGTCGCGCCTGCACCAGAGAACTCCCCAACAACAAGACACATACAATCGTCCATACTTCGGAAACACGGATCTTCATGGGTATTCCTCCGGAGAAAGATGGTTTCGCAAAGAGAATGTATCCCGGCAATCTCCGGCGAACAATAGGATGGCGGGGTCCGGAAGTGCATGTACAGTCGTTCTTTCGTCGTACAGTGCAGATGATTCGGCTTCCATCTATGCGCATCCGGTATCCGGCAGCGTTGCTACTTCGCTAACCCCTGATATAAGCTGGAAAAGCCTGCCCCTGCGGGCTTAAGGGGTAACTCTGGATGTCTGAGAGGACAATCCTGCTGGTGGACGACGATTCGCAGCATTTAAAGCTGCACTCGCTCGTTCTGAAAAAAGCGGGGTTCCGTCCCATCACGACACTGGTAGGCTCGAATTCCCTCAGCTTCCATGACGAAATACCCTCGCTGATTCTGCTTGACTATCGCTTGAACAGCTCCCTCAGCGCGCGCCAGATCGCCGAGTTACTTCGGCAGAAATTCCCGCACGTTCCCATTGTCGTGCTTTCCAGCTTTGACACTCTTCCTGAAGACATGAAGAATATCGCTGCTGCGTTCGTGCATAAAGGTGATCCGCAAGATCTGGTTGTGCTGGCGCGGAAGCTTCTGGGGGAATAGCAAGGAGCGGTTAGCACTCAGCTTTCAGCATTCAGCCCGCAAAAATCATTTTGGCTTACGCATATCATCATTTTTGGCATGGTGAATTCAGCCAGTGATTGCTGTGCCAGCCTCGCGCTACTTCCCGCGTCATCTGTGATCCGTTGAGGAAGATCAGGAAGCCGGCAATTACGAGGGCAGCACGGGGCCCTGGTTGTGGTTGAACCAATATTCTTTCAAGCTGGTGAGCAGCATGAGAAGTTGTTCGCTGGTTTCAGGTTTCACCAAGTAAGAATTCACGCCACTTTCGTAGGCACGATTGATATCCACGGTGTGTTGTGACGAGCTGAGCATCACCACGGGCACGCGCTCCGCTCCCGATGTCTGCTCACGCAGCCAGCGCAGCACTTCGAGGCCCGAGCGCCGCGGCAGCTTCATATCAAGAAGCACGAGCGAAGGCAGGGGATCGGCTTTGCGGTTGCTGTAGGGCTCAGCCCCGGAAAGATAAGCCACGGCGGCATCCCCATCCTTTACATGGACCACCATGGCAGGAACTGAGGCTTTATGCATGGCACGCATGATCAGCCGCGCATCCGCAGGATCATCTTCGACGAGCAGCAGTATTTGAGAATCAATCATTTTTCCTCTCCTGCCTGCGGCAGTTCCACCCAGAAGGTGCTGCCTTTGCCTACAACGGAATCAACGCCGCAGCGGCCGCCCATGCGCTCCGCCGCCCGCTTCACAATCGCCAGCCCGATTCCGGTCCCTGGATATTCTTCGATTCCGTGCAGCCGCTCGAATACTTTAAAAATCCTTTCCGAATGCTCGGGAGCTATTCCAATGCCATTGTCAATCACAGATATCCTCGTCATGCCATTTTTGGCAGCGGTAACTGCAATGTCTACATGAGGCTCAACGTCAGGCCGGCGGAATTTCAAGGCGTTCGAGACCAGATTGGAGATAATCTGGTAGACGGTCGCTTCGTGGGCCAGAACCACGCGCGATGGCTGGCCTGTGACGCTGAGCTGCGCCTGGTTCTCCGCATTGTCATTGAGCACTTTTTTGATCACCGGCTTCAGCACTACGCGCGACACCGGCAGTTCGGTGCGACCAATGCGGCCATAGTTGAGCAGGTCTTGCACCAGCCGGTTCAAGCGTGTGGCCGCGGTAATGATCTCGTTTAGATAATCCTGAGCGTCAGCGTCGAACTTGTCGCCATACTCTTCCCGCAATGCGCTGGCAAAGCCTTCGATGGCCCGCAGAGGAGCGCGCAAATCGTGGGAAACGGAATAGCTGAAGGCCTCCAGTTCAGCGTTCGTCCGCTCGCGTTCCACTACCTGCACTTCAAGTTCTTCGGTGTGACGCTGAAGCTCATCCATCAACTTCTTGCGGTCGGTTATATCGCGGGTGACTTTTGAGAAACCGGTGAGGCGGCCTTCTTCATCTCTGATGGCGCTGACCACTATGCTTGACCAGAAGCGAGTCCCATCCTTGCGCACGCGCCAGCCTTCGCCTTCCCAATGCCCCTCTTGTTCCGCCGTCCTCAAGACCATTGCCGGCATTTGTGCTTCACGGTCTTCGGGAGTATAGAAGGTCGAGAAATGCCTGCCAATGATCTCCGATGCCGTGTATTGCTTGATGCGTTCTGCGCCGGAATTCCAGCTGGTTACCACCCCTGTGGGATCGAGCGAAAAGATGGAGTAATCAGTAACTCCCTCCACCAGCAACCTGTAGCGTTGCTCCGCAGCTATGCGCTCGGTGAGGTCGCGGGTGATTTTGCCGAATCCCAGCAACTTGCCATCTTGGTCTCGAATGGCGGTGATGATCACATTGGCCCAGAAGCGGGAGCCGTCTTTGCGAAGGCGCCAGCCTTCATCTTCAAAACGTCCAACTTCTGCGGCGACTCTCAGTTCCATATCCGGCTTGCCATTGCGGATGTCACTCTCCGGATAGAACACTGAGAAGTGTTTTCCAATAATCTCTTCGGCCTCATACTGCTTGATCCGGTGTGCCCCTGGATTCCAGGTTGCGATAATCCCGCTTGGGTCAAGAACGAAAATCGCGTAATCCCTGACCGATTCCACCATGGTGCGGAAAATCTGGTCATGCTGGAGCGCCGGATCGAGCGCCTGCTTATCGGATGTATTTGCGATTGTGACCATCTTGGTTTGTGTCCTGAATCAATCCGAGTTAATCGCCTCTTTCGGTTTCAATTGTGCTGAATGAACCGTGCCTTGTGAACTCCCAACACTCCGTTTCAGGTGTTCAGGGGAGAGTTGAACTTCGCACCGAACTTAACCAAGGGCTTAATCGTCAAGACAGCTTCCCGGGAACCAGGGCTCCACAGAACCCCTTTATAGTGAAGGGACAACTCCTGCGAATGATGATCGGCATCATGACTGTCGATGATGAACGGGCTCCATGAACACAGGTAAATATTTGCAGCAGAGAGATTGGATGCGTTTGGCATGTCCAACGCTGTTCAAGATTACAAATCTAAAGCATCGAACGCGAACCAGCTTTGCCCCGCCCATCTTCAACACTGGACTGCTATACGCCAGTCCTGGTTTTGTCAAAAAGCACAGGACGCCCGCCTTGTAGAATCAGTTCAACGCTCTATTTGCTTCGCGAAGTGCGGCAGTGTACGAGGCGGCGAATGACCGATGTCACGGTCTGGACACATTCTGATTCCGCTGAGTTCATGCATTGCGCCCTAAATGAAAATTTTACATAGTGAACATGAAATTCGAGTGCTGCACATCCAAGCCACCCGAAACTTCATCTTACTTTCGATGGCAGGGTGTCTGCCGCGCTTCGAAGCTATCGTATTACGATATATAATATCTGTTTACTGCATTAGACTCTTTCATTGCTTTAAAAGTGCATAACCTGAGCGTATCATTACGCAAGATTGCCTTGATACGCAAACAATCACTCATGTGAGAGCAGCAGCTCACGAAGGGATCAAAGATGAGCACCAATTTCAGCCCAGCTTCCTATCCAGAGGGCCTCACAGCTCCCATGAAAAGTGTTTCCCATGTGGAAGCGCATGCGCATTCGGTCCAATTTTATGGTGACGATTCGTTTCTTCTCGATGGGCTGAGCCGTTTCGTGGGCGCGGCGCTGGGCGCCGGGGATGCCAGCATCGTCATCGCCACCAAGACCCATCGCGCGGGGCTGACGCAGCGGTTACAGACCTGCGGTCTGGATACAGCACTCGCCGTGCAACAGGGCCGCTTCATTACCCTCGATGCCGCAGAAACGCTGTCTCTCTTCATGGTAGATGGATGGCCGGATGGAAAACAGTTTCATGAAGTTATAGGCAAAGTGATCCGGCAGGCCCGTATGGCGTCTCGCGGCAGCCAGCCACGTATTGCCGCCTTCGGAGAGATGGTCGCTCTTTTATGGCTGGAGGGCAAAGCGGAAGCTGCCCTGCGGTTGGAACAACTCTGGAACGAGCTGGCCGCAACCCAGTCATTCCACCTCCATTGCGCCTATCCGCTCGGCCTGTTTTCCAACGAGGAGCATGGCAAGCTGATTGAAAAAGTATGCGCCGAACATACCCACGTAATCCCGGATGAAAGCTACACATCGCTTCAAGGCGATGAGGAACGCCTGCGCAGCATTACGTTGCTACAGCAGAAAGCCCAGGCGCTGGCGACGGAAGTAGCGGAGCGCAAAAAAGCCCAGTATGCCCTGCACCTGCGGGAAGCGGAGCTGACCGATTTTCTGGAAAATGCTGTGATCGGCATGCACTGGGTGGCCGCAGACGGGACCATTTTATGGGCCAATAAAGCAGAGATGGCGCTGCTGGGCTACGAGCGGCAGGAATATATCGGCCACCATATCCGCGAGTTTTACGTGGACCTGGAAGTGATTCAAGACATCTTGCAGCGTTTAGGTCGTAACGAAGAATTGCATGGCTACGAAGCCAGCCTGCGCTGCAAAAACGGATCCATTCGCCACGTGCGCATTCATTCGAATGTGTTTGCCCAGAATGGCAAATTCATCCACACGCGCTGCTTCACCGTTGACGTGACTGAACAGAAAAAGATGGAACAGGCCTTGATTTTGACGGAAAAGCTGGCCTCGGTTGGCCGGCTGGCGGCCAGCGTGGCCCACGAGATCAATAATCCACTCGAAGCAGTGACCAACCTTCTCTATCTGGCAAAGCGCGACATTTCAGATCCTGATAAAGCTGAGCAGAGGATCGCCTTGGCCAGCCAGGAACTCGACCGCGTGGCCCATATTGCCCGCCAGACGCTGGGCTTCTACCGCGACAACTCCTCGCCCGCGAGTGTCAACCTTTCTCAGGCGCTGGACGAAGTGCTGTCCCTTTATCGAAGAAGGCTTGAAACCAGAGGTGTGAAAGTCGTGAGGCAATATGAGCAAACATCGGCGGTCACAGTCCTGGAGGGCGAGATCAGGCAGGTGTTTTCGAATCTGATCGCCAATGCCATAGATGCTATGCCGGAGCCTGGAACGCTGACGCTGCGGATCTCAGAATCGAGGGAGTGGAACAATTCCGGGATTCCCGGAATCCGTGTTACGGTGGCTGATACCGGCTCGGGAATTGATCCGGAACACAGAAGAAATCTTTTCCAGCCTTTCTTTACCACGAAAAAAGATATAGGCACCGGGCTGGGTCTCTGGATTACCCGCGGAATCATTGAGAAACACAGGGGAATGATTCGTGTTCGCAGCAAGACCGGTCCGGCGGCGAGTGGAACTGTTTTTTCAGTATTCCTGCCGTTGGAATCTCATGGAATGGAAAAGTCCGCTGCTGCATCCTGAACTGGTCTTCGACTTCACGTCTTCCTTGGACAGCAGGGATATTGAGCAATGAAGATCATTGTCGTAGACGACGAGCCGATCATTGCTGACACCTTAGTTGAAATCCTGAACGGCGAGGGCCACGAAGCGGTGGCCGTCTCCAACGGAGATTCCGCCGTCCGGTGGGCTGGAATGATCAAGCCAGATCTGGTAATCAGTGACGTGATTATGCCTGGAATGGACGGGGTGGAAACTGCCAAAGCCATTCTCGGCTGCGTGCCGGATTGCAGAATCATTCTTTTTTCAGGACAGATCGCCAGCATGACCCTGCTCGACAACGCGCGCCGGCAGGGCTTCAGTTTTGAAATTCTGGCAAAACCCGTGAACCCGGATGTCTTGCTCGCTGCCATCAACAGTAAAGACATTGGGGCGGTAAAGGAAAAAAATGAGGCTTGATGTGATCTCCTGTGGTCCTGAGGTTTATATGCATGAGCCTCAGAGACCCTCGCCGGCATTTCTGTCTCCTGAAGAAGAGAATGATTGCAGACAAAAATCTGTCAAAGCGATGCAGGTGATCGTAGTAGATGATGAGCCTGTGATTGCCGATTCCCTGGCCGACATTCTCGAAGGCGAAGGATGCCGCGCGATGGCCGTGTCAGGTGGAGCAGCGGCGGTGGAACTGGCCAGGGAACTCCGCCCTCATGTGGTTATTACCGACGTATCTATGCCGGGAATGAACGGAATCGAGACTGCCATAGCAATTCGCCGGATTTGTCCCGATTGCAGGATTATTCTTTTCTCCGGCCACGGTTCTACGGCGGATTTACTGAAACAGGCGCGCTCGCAGGGCCATGATTTCGAACTCTTACCTAAACCTGTCAGACCTGAAGCTCTTCTCAAACTTCTAGGTTTGTGGAAGCCAAAACAATAGCTCGCGTTAGAGAGGGCTCGTTCGTCTGGCTGCCTTACATTGGGGCTGATTTAAAAAGCATTGTCTTCCGCCGATGACGATGCGCCCTTAACCATTCGCTTGCTTTAGGGTGGAATCCGATGATCGTGTCAGGGCCATTCCCAATTCTCTCAGCCCCGCCCATTTGGGAACGACTGTGTCTACGCCAAATAAGCCAGACAACATTCGCTCAGGTTCTCCCATAGCCGTCCAGACAATAACGCGCATGCCCTTCAACGCCGGACGGTCTTTCCAGAACCGCAATACTTCGAAACCGCTTTCCGACGAGAAATTAAGATCAAGAATCATCACGTCGGGAGCCGGGAGTAATCCCTCGCTGATTTCTTCCAGTCTCAGCCTAGCGGCTGAAACGCTGCTAAGAACGTCTATCTGGCTTACCCGCAACCTGCGCAGCAGTGAGACACAGCTATGAACATCGGTCACGCTGTCTTCTACGACCAGAATGCGCATAGCGGATGCAGGCCCTGGGTGGTCATCATCGCCATTCTGGTCCTCGAAAACCCGGGAAGGAGCCTTGACCAGCCACTGATCTAGTTCGCTGGCCAGAGCAATGACGGCGCTGCGGTCTTTGCCCCGAGGACGGCGAACCGGTAAACCCAGATCAGTCTCCCAGCGCTGGACCGTACGGATGCCTCGGTCAAGATAGGAGGCTATCTCTTTCCATCCGTTGAGATGTTGGTCGGCCATAGCTTATTGTATGCGTTCTGAAAGGGAATCAAAGCAACGAAAGTTCCCCGCGAACTGTTCTGTTCTGTTCTGTTCTGTTCTGTTCTGTTCTGTTCTGTTCTGTTCTGTTCTGTCTGTTCTGTTCTGTTCTGTTCTGTTCTGTTCTGTTCTTCAATTTTCAGCGATCCATTTTTGTATGCCTGGATTGACTGGCTAGGCGCTTCGTCTTCTTAGAGATTTCTTACGGCCGGCGGGTGCTCGGCGCTTGCGTGAAGGTGCGTCTTCCGCGGGAGTTACATCCACCAGCACCCCCAGCACAGTGGGCGTACCTTGATTGTAAAAAACCTTGCCGCGATTCGAGACCACCCGCACCGCTCCGTCGGGACGCTTCAACCGCAGTTCCACGGTAAATTCCTTGCCTCCCCGCAGGGCTTTCTGCAAAGCGGCCTGCACCTGGTGGCGATCGGTTGATACAAACAGCGAACCGAGAAAATCTGAATAGCGCAACCTCGAAACATAAGTTGGCAACCCAATAATCTCAGCGAATTCGGGAGAGATGGAAAGCTGTTCGCTTTCCAGATCCAGCTCCCAACTTCCGATCCGCGCTGCCCTTTGGGTCAGCAACAGGTGCTCCTGCTTCACCCGCAGGTCCAGTTCTGCCCTTCTACGTTCGGTGATGTCTGTCGCCGAAATTACCAGGCCACCATCCGGGGCGGGAAAGATTCGAGTGCGGAAGAATCGCCGGTTCAATGGAGACAAGTGTTCAAATTCAGTCGCCACTCGCAGTTCCATGCACCGCCGGTATTCCCGTTCCATCTCTGTTCCTGCGAGGAGCGGGAAACGCTCCCAAATGACCTGCCCCAGCAGTTCGTCCGAAGTAAGCCCCAGCAACTTCAACCCCGCTGTATTGATATAGGTGTAGCGCCAGCCGGCATCGAAAGTGATAAAAACGTCGCTGATGTGGTCGAGCGACTCTGCCGCTTTTTTTCGCGCATCTTCCAGTTCGCGCCGAAGTTGTAATTCTTTTTCCAATGCCTCGCGGCGAAAGCGCGCGATTTTTATGTGCGCTTCTATCCGCGCCAGCAGTTCCCGCGCGGTAAACGGCTTCACCAGATAATCATCCGCGCCCGATTGCATGCCTTCGATCTGCGCGTCTTCACCGGCGCGCGCTGACAGCAGCACCACGGGAACGGAAGAGGTTGAGCGGTTTTCGCGCAATGCCGCCAGCAGTTGAAAGCCATCCATTTCCGGCATCATCACGTCGCTCAGCACCAGATCAGGCGGATTCTTCTTTGCTTTTTGCAAAGCATCGCGGCCGTTTTCCGCAGTCACCACTTCAAAACGTGAACTCAGCAAGCGGTGAACATACTCGCGCATGTCGCGATTGTCGTCGGCCAGCAGTACCCGCTCCCTGGCCCCCGCAACCGGAGCCGGCTTTGCAGTGTCGGCTGCGGAGTCGGTGTCAGTTGGAGTGGTATACGGAACATGACCGTCCCCGTAAGGCTGCTTTCCCGGCAGCCAACTCAGAGCTTCCTGCACGAACGCAGCCCGGGATGCGCCGGTCACCACTCCATTGCCTTCCGGCCTGATGCGGTCTTGAGGCAGGTGCTGGCTGCCGTAAGGCAATGAAACGGTGAAAGTGGTTCCCTTACCCACCTGGCTTTGCACGCTGATCTTGCCGCCATGCATGTTGAGCAGTTCGTGCACCAGCGCCAGCCCTATGCCGCTGCCTTCGTGCGTGCGCCGCCGCGCATTCTCAATTCGCCGGAATCTCTCGAACAGATGCCCGATTTCCTGCTCGGGAATTCCAGTGCCGGTATCACGCACTGTCAGTTCCACATGGTCGGATTGGTCTACAAGGCGGACTGCGATAGAACCTTCGAAGGTGGACTTTAACGCATTGGAGATAAGATTGAGCACAATCTTCTCCCACATCTCGTGGTCCACGTACACCTTCTGCGGCAATGGCCTGCATTCCACCACATACGTCAGTCCAGCCTTTTCCATGGCTGACCGAAAGACGCTGGCCACTTCTTTCGTGTAGGCGCAAAGATCGGTGGAACTGAAGCTTGCCTTCACCCGGCCGGCTTCGAGCCGCGAAAAATCCAATAATGAATTCACCAGCTTAAGCAGACGCAACTCGTTACGGTGGACTGTCTCCAGTTCCTGGCCCCGTAAGGCCTTTGCCGGAGTAGCCAGTGCGTCTTCGGTGGGGCCCAGCATCAGGGTCAAAGGGGTGCGGAATTCATGGCTTACATTGCTGAAAAACGTTGTTTTTGCCTTGTCGAGTTCTGCCAGGGCCTGGGCGCGCCTGCGCTCTTCCTGGTACGCGCGCGCATTGGAAATTCCCGCGGCGATCTGACTGGCTACCAGATCAATGAATCCGGAGTAACGCGCATCCAATGGACGGTAAGGATTGAGGCCGGCCACAAGCACTCCTGCCGGCACGTCTTGCCCTTGCCGCGTGATCGGAACCAGAAGCGCACGCTCGGGCGGCTTGTCCCATGCGCCTTTGGGCACATCAGTCAATCGCGCCAGACTTTCCACCACAACGGAGGTTCTTCGGCCCAGCAAATCGCCCAGCGGCCAGGTTTGGTCACCCTCGCCGTTCGCCTCAATCGTAATCACTTCAGGCGCTGCCTGGTGACTTGTCGCTATTCCTGTAGCGCAGGCCAATCGCGCATAAGAATTACCTTGTTCAAACAGGTAGGTGAGCGTGAACGGCAGGTCTTCTTTATTTGCGTCCAGGCTTTCCCGGATGGCGGCGAGAACGTCCTGTTCCCTGATCGTGCCGCTAAGTGCTGCCGCCAGAGAACGCAAAAATCCCAGCCGCCGCTCACCAATAATACGTTCCGTCTCTTCTGTCACGACGCACAGGTGACCCTTGATCTTGCCGTCATCCCCGGTGAGCGGACTATACGAAAACGTGTGATAAGTCTCTTCAGGATAGCCGTCACGCTCCAGAAAGAGGCGCAACGCCTGGTCCCATGTTGCTTCGCCGGTTTTCAGCACCTTTTCAATGCGGGGGCCTATGTCGCTCCAGATTTCCGCCCATACCTCACGGGCCGGCCGTCCCAGTGCCCACGGATGTTTTTTACCCAACGTCATGTGGGCGTAGGCGTCGTTGTACAGGAAAATGAGCTCCGGCCCCCATCCCATCCACATCGCGTATCGCGACGTGATTAAAATACGCACCACTGTTTTGAGGCTTTGCGGCCACAATGAAATCGGCCCCATGGGCGTGCGCGACCAGTCGAAGGCACGTATTCTTTCGCCCATTTCGCCGCCGCCGGAAAGTATTTCCTCTGCAATGGCGCTGGGGACTCCGCCAGGAAGGCCAACAGCGGGTGTTCTCGATTTATTTTTCTGAGTAGGCATATCAATCAAATCGGAATTTGCTTTCCCGGCCCGCTTCTCTGTCAATCGAAATGAAATCTGCTTGCTTAAGAACATGCCTCTCATGTGGAAGGCTGCGGAGTCGTGCCCCGGCAGTTCTCCCTCAGATGGTAGCGACTGTCCCAGGCGCCCGCAAGCCCGCCCAGGCAATACCCGTCCGGGCTGCGCGAGTTCTGAATATCAGAAGCAATAGGGTAAAAGCAGGGTTGCCGATCTATAGACTATGTCCATTTTTTTACAGATTTCCGATAGTCGATTCCCGGCGTTTGAGCATGTGTGAGAACTCTATTCGTGGTGGAACCCAGATGTACAGGCCTGACACCAATGTTCATGGGCCTTTACGGCACGAGTAAACTCGTGCCCTGATACTTATATTGTCAACCCACGCAAATTTCTAAGTGCTCACACACGCTCTGAAGCCCATCATTATAGCGATTTCCGATACCTGAAAAATGTGCCTTTACGGACCTTTCCTCAAGCTAAGTGCTCAGACACTCATGTTCCAATTGCAGAGTAAAAGGTGAATCAATATGCGCTTTGTATCTCCGCATTGAGGCAGCTTTTTGTGAATATGCTTCTGTGGATTTCCCATTCTGGAACGGAAGCCGCGCGAAAAATCGATTTTGTTGTTCAAGAAGCTGGAACTCACGATATAAGCAATTCGTAATCAGACACAATTTGCAATCAGCATGCTTGCTGCCTGAACAATGCCTTTCAGTGCGAGTTGGGCTGCCATGCAGGGCGTGTCTACCACTTGTTTATAAAGCGAGGATTTGATGAATATGCCCTATGATCGTTTATCAGCAGGCGGCGTTACAAAGTTCGGAAGACAATGGCCGGGGTTGCTGATCGCAGTGATGTTGATGTTCACGAACTCCGGCGTATGTCTGCAACAGGTGCAGCCGTCGAACCAGCGGGGAGTTGCGGCCACAATACCTGTTGCGCCTAGACGCCGGGCGCAAGTGATACACAGCCCATCAGCGACAATAGTCCCGCCGCTGACGCCCAGATCCAGATTGGCCCTATTGCCGAAGCCTCCAGTGGAAATGGGATTCAATATCATGGCGGCCCCTTGATGTTGACTACTCATAATGTTTATTTCATCTGGTACGGGAACTGGACGGGGAATTCCGCGCTGACGCTGCTCCCGCAATTCGTACAAAACCTCAGCAACAGCCCATACTTCAGCATCAACACTACATATGATGACAGCAACAATAAAAGTATCGGCAGCAGCGTGGGCATGAGCACGCAGACATTTGACAGTTATTCACAGGGCGCGGCCCTGACTGATACCGGAGTTTTGGGAGTAGTTTCGGGCGCCATCTCTCGTGGCGCGCTACCTGTTGACGCAAATGGCATCTACTTTGTGCTGGGCTCCGGCGATGTAACGGAGAGCGGATCAAGTGGAACATTCTGCTCGGACTTTTGCGGATGGCACACTCGTGCCACCCTTTTCGGGTCCGATATCAAGTATGCCTTTGTGGGTAACGGGTTCCCGCAATGTATAAACAATCCAAGTGCGCTGAAGACTTGCGCTTTCGAGGGAAACCAGTCAGTCAGCCCAAATGGCAACCCTGGCGCCGACGCCATGGTGAATACAATCAGCCATGAACTGAGCGAAACTGTAACTGACCCGGACGTGAATGCCTGGTACAACCCAACATCAGATCCTAAAAGAATCCTGGAAGTTGGCGATATCTGCTTCCAGCAGTTTGAGCCTACCTTTGCAGCTCCCAATGGTTCCAGGGCCAACCTGACGCTCGGTGGAGTCAATTATCTTTCCCAGACGCTTTTTCTGAATGACGGAGGCGGAAGATGCACAATGTCTTCCACCGGCAACGTGTTTCTGTATTCCAGCGCGCACGACCAGTATTACGGTTGTCACGGAATTGCCAGCGGCTCAACAGCCGACTGTAATAACATAAGCGATGCCAACGACCGCCTGATTTGCCAGGCTGTTGCGCAGCACAGCCAGACTCCATGCAGCACCCCGGTGACAGACCGTAACCTGCAACTTTCGTGTTTTGGGATTGCATTTGCGCCTAACTTCCCAACCAACTGCCGGGACATCACGAATCCGCAGATGCAGGCGTTTTGCTATGGAGTTTCGAGCGGGGGACCAATGGCTCACCGAATTGCAGCACTATGGCCGATGCTGACTCGCGTGCTCTGTGCAATGGCATGGCGCTGCACGATTCATCCTTCTGCTCCGCAATCAGCAACGCCAACGACCGCCAATTCTGTCTGGGAGTGGCTTCGGCCTCCCCTTCACAATGCTCAACGATAAGTTCTTGTCCTGATCCCAACGCGCAGGCCTCATGCCTGAATAACGGGGGCAACTGGGACTGGAATGCGTGTAGCTGTACATTCGGTCCAGTTTGCGATCCCACACAACAACAGATCTGTATTAATAACGGCGGCAGCTGGGCCCTGGCACTTGCACTTGTACAAATCCCGGTTGCGATCCAACTGCGATCATCTGCCAGCCCACAGCCGTCAAGTCACCCGTAGTAAAGTCGATCAAATCACAGGATGTAATTCATTCAGTGCGTTCTGTGGCAAAGAGTAACTGAAGTCTGCTTCTTCTTCAGCCGAAGCAAAAGAGGCTCCTTATCGTGGAGCCTCTTTTGCGTGCCAAAGCTCTCAATGTCCGGCTATCACTGCGCTTCCGGCTGCTGCGGTAAAGACTGATTGGCGGAATTCACGTGAACTGTCACCGCAAACTGGTCACTTTCCTCACTCAATACCTTTTCCCATCCTGCGCCGGGTTCGGGAAATGGTGTTTCGCCTTGCAGACGTGCAACCAGTTTGAGATGAGGCGACGCTGCCGGGACCTGCATGGAAAGAATGCCGTCTTGCAGTTCGGTTTTGCAGGTGCGCTCGGCCCCGGAATGCGCGACATACCGGCGGCGCAATTCCAACAGCGCTGTATACCACTCCAGCATGGAGTTCTCTCCTTCTGTCAGCTTCCAGTTCAGCCGCGAACGTTCGAATGTAGCGGGATCCTGCGGGTCGGGGACATCTTTGAAATCGAAGTCTTTGAATTCATTTCGCCGGCCTTCGCTCACTGCTTTTTGTAATGTGGGATCGCCATAGTCGGTAAAGAACTGGAAAGGATTGGGTTCATCATATTCCTGCCCCATAAACAGCAGCGGAGTTTCAGGCGCGAGCAGCAGCAGCGCCGCAGCCAGCATACACGCGTTATGCGGTATGAGTTTGGTCAGCCGTTCGCCGTGCGCGCGGTTCCCAACCTGATCGTGGTTCTGTATGCAGATCACATGCGCTGGCGCAGGCACTTCCCTGCTGCTGGTGCCCCGAGGACGCCCTTCCCAGAACCGGAACGGCTCACCTTGAAAGACAAAACCCTGCTGCAGCGCACGAACAATTTGCTGCGGCTTGCCAAAATCCTGGTAATACCCCTGGCGCTCGCCGGTAAACAACGCATGCACAGCGTGATGAAAGTCGTCGCTCCACACGCCATCCAGGCCATAGCCGCCCTGGCCCCAGGGTTGAACCAGCTTCGAATCGTTCTCATCACTTTCGGCAATCAGGCAGATTTTCCTGTCTGCTTCCTGCGCCTGCGTGGCTGCGCTCTCGGTGATCTCCTGAAGAATATGTTTACGGGAATCGTCTTTGATGGTCTGCACCGCGTCGAGCCGCAGGCCGTCGAGATGATATTCGCGCAGCCAGTACAGCGCGTTTTCCACCACGAAACGGCGCACGCCGTCACAGCCCGGCTGGTCATAGTTCACAGCCTCGCCCCAGGGGGTGGTGTGCTTGTCTGTAAAGTACGGGCCGAACATGCGCAGGTAATTGCCTTCGTTGCCGAGATGGTTGTAGACAACATCCAGAATCACTGCGAGGCCCTCGCGGTGCGCAGCGTCTATGAGCCGCTTCAGCCCCTGGGGGCCGCCGTAGCTGGCCTGAACTGCGTACAGCGAAACGCCGTCATAACCCCAGTTGCGCGTACCCGGAAAAGCCGCCACCGGCATAATTTCAATGACGGAAATACCCAGCTTCTTGAGGTAAGGCAGCTTCTCGATGGCCGCATCGAAGGTGCCATGCGGAGTAAACGTGCCGGTGTGCAGTTCATAGATTACGTACTCTTCCAGGCCCAGCCCGCGCCACTGCTGGTCGCGCCATTCAAAACTGCGCGGATCAACAATTTCAGTCGGGCCATGCACGCCTTCGGGCAGCAGGCGTGACACCGGATCGGGTACAGGAATGCCACCATCCACAATGTAGAAGTACCGGTCACCGGCATGAGCATCGGCCTGCAAAACGAAATAACCGTCTTCTTCCCGTTCCATCGCCAGATCGCGGGAAGCCGCACCCTGCATCAGCCGCAGCGTGACCTGCTTCGCGGCAGGCGCCCACACGCGAAACTCGCATCCGTTTGACGACAGGGTCGCGCCCGCCATAGAGGTCTCTGCTGCAGACGTCGCCATCGCATTTGGGCTGATTTTGCTTAAGGTCGGCTGTTTCACGTATCTTGAGACGGAACCACTTACCCCAAGGATGCATCAGCAAAACAAACTAATCCTGGCTTCTGCTTCGCCACGCAGGCAGCAGTTACTGCGTGAATTGGGAATCAACTTCGAAGTGCATCCGGCAAATATTGTGGAAGAAAGAAATAGCGGCGAGCAGCCGCTGGCCTATGCGACGCGGCTCGCGCAGGAAAAGGCGATGAAGGTGGCGCGGCAGTTTCCTCAGCATATTGTGCTGGGCGCCGACACCATTGTGGTTGTAGGCAGCGAAGTGCTGGGCAAGCCCGAAGATGCCGATGACGCGGCACGCATGCTGCGTATGCTCTCCGCACGCACTCACCAGGTGATCACCGCAGTGAGTCTAGTGACAGGCGGAAAAGACGCAGACACGCGCACCTGTGCCAGCGATGTCTGTTTCAGGCAATTGAACGAGCGAGAAATTCAGGAATACATTGCGGGGGGAGAACCCATGGACAAGGCCGGAGCCTATGCCATTCAGGGAGAAGCGGCACGCTGGATACTCCAACTCACTGGAGATTACTCCAATGTGGTGGGGCTCCCTCTGCCAGTGGTGACAGAGATGTTGCGTGCCTCTGGATTCTTGCAATCCTGAATCAAATTACTTCTTGTCGCCGGACTGAGCAGCAGCCTGCGCTTGATCGCTGCTTCCGTCTTTCAATGCGCCCTTGAAGTTCTTGATACCTTCGCCGAGGCCTTTGCCGAAGTCAGCAAGTTTGCCCGGGCCGAAGAATAGCAAAGCGATTGCGAATAAAATCAACAGTTCTGGTACACCAAGTCTTCCGCCAAACATTTTTATGCTCCAATCCCATCAGCAAGTCTACTGCATCCGTCGTCGCCTGTTAGGGGTGTGTGTTAGAGAACGATTGTAGGCCAATTTCGCAGCCAGAGTCAAAGAATCATTTCACGTAATACAGTCTCAGCCGGCACTCCTTAATATTCAGCAAATTGCTTATTATCAACGAGTTCACCTGAAAAACTCTGAATTATCTAAGACTGAAACCCTACAATATTAAATTTTTTACATGTTGTACGAGCCCTCCGCTGCGCTCTGTCGCGACGCATCCGACCTATGTACCTATGGACAATAGCTTTTATTGGCCTGAAAACACATTTTGTTCCTGCCTGCCCGGGGTTGGCGGCCGCGCTTCCTCAGATGCCTTCAAAGATGGCTTCAAATGGCGGCGATCAACCCGGCCAGAATGGCGGTCCGCCGAGGCCAATGCTCAAGGATGAACGACTCATGCATCGCGTGCGCGCCTTCACCCACTACACCCAAACCATCGAGGGTAGGAATACCCAACGCTGAAGTAAAGTTTCCATCGGAACCTCCCCCGGTTGCCGATTCTCCCAGTTCCACCCCGATCTCCTGCCCCAGCCTTTGCGCAAGTTCCAGCAGCCGAACTGTGCCCGAAGTTCGTTCCATGGGGGGGCGATTCAGCCCGCCACTCACCTCCAGGCGGCAATTCTGGTCCACAGGCCTCAATCTACGGAATTTCTGCTCCAGGCCCGCAGCGTCGGCCATGCGGGCGATTCTGACATCCACTTCCACCTGCGCTTCTGCGGCCACTACATTCGTCCGCGTGCCGCCCTGAATCACCCCGGGATTTACGGTAATGCCTGCGGGAAGGTCGGTGAATGTGGCGACCTCAAGAATTTGCCGCGCCAGTTCCACGACGGCGCTATGTCCTTTTTCGAAATCCACCCCCGAGTGGGAAGCCTGCCCATGCACGCGAATGGTGTAGTCGCCAACGCCCTTGCGGGCGGTTTTCAGGTGTCCCTGTAGACCCTGCGCCGGTTCCAGCACCAGCACCGCTTCACACTGGCGGGCAATGGATTCCGTAAGCGAACGCGAACTTTCGCTGCCCACCTCTTCATCTGTATCAAGGAAAATGGTTACCGGCCGGTGCTGCGTACCTGCCTCGCGCAGCGCGCGCAACGCAAACAGCATCATCACGATGCCGCCTTTCATGTCGAGCACGCCCGGACCGTAGACCCGTCCGCCTTCCACGCGAAATGGCATGCCTGCCAGCGTACCCAATGACCAGACGGTATCGAAGTGTCCCAGCAGCAACACCGGCTTGCCCGGTTTCTTGCCCTGAAATTCCGCCTGGAGATGATTGCCAAACCGCGCAGCCGCATGCACAGTGACCTTGCCGCCCATCGCTTCCAGTTCCTGCCGCAGCACCGCGCCCAATTTGTCTACATGCTCTTTGCTGTCGCTGGGCGACTCCATTTCAGTCATACGCTTCAGCGTATCCAGCATCTGCGGCTGCTGGCGTTCACAAAACTCCAGATGACGGGCAATGGTCGAGGTCATAGGCAACAATCTTAATTCCTTTGACAGATACAAGCGCGCAAAGCAGTTGTGAAACAGGTGAAAGAGCGGCCCTTTCAGGGCCGCGTGGAAGCAGAGAGCGCTGATGGCTTTAGCCATGGTGGCGCTGCATCAAGCTCCGCGTGTGGGAAAGCGGACGAATAGGGGAATAGCTCTTCTTTTTCGGCCAGCCGTGCGCCCACAGGATTTGTCTGATGTACATTGCATGCTGCTGGTAATCACGAAGGTCGTGAATTCGATGATTGGTGGAAACTTTCCTGCCAGATCGAAAACCGCATTCCAATCTCCCGTTTCGCGCGAAATGGAAATCCTCCCTTATTGAACTGGATCGCTTTTTCGAGTGTAACTGCTTCAGCGGGCGTAAGCAGTAAATGGAAGTGGTTGGGCCTGATCACAAATTCATGTAATGCAAATCTCCCTTTCTTCCGATTGTCTTGAAGGACATCTATAAGCAGGGTTGCACTTCGATGGGATTGAAGGATTGCCCGCCGTCCAGCGGTGACAGACGTAACGAAGAAGGTTCGTATCTGCTGAGGAGCTAAGTGCATTCATGCCCGACTGAAAGCTTGAGATTCTATCAGCCTCAGACGACCTTGAAAACCATTCCTTAACCGATAGCAGGTGCAGCGCCACCATGGCTAAAGCCAGCGACGCTCCCAGCCTTAACGCGGCCCTGAAAAGGGCCGCTCTTCCACCTTAAAGGCTCGTGAAGGTCCCAGATTTGTATCCGTCCTTGAGACGTCCTCAACAGGCCATTTTTAAAAAAAACGGCGGCCTCATGGCCGCCGTTTCGACGAAGGAGCGCGCAGACAAAGATCGCTATTGAACGTTCACGTTTCCAGTAACTTTATAGACTTTGCCCTGTGTGTCCCAGGCTTGGAACACCAGGATGTGAGTGCCTTTCGGCGCCTCAATGGACTGGTCCAGAGTCGGGCCAAACGACTGGGCCACCACCTTGCCATCGAGATAGGCCTTCATGTTGGTGATCGGTACGGTATTAAACTCCACGTTGCCGGCGATTCTGAAAGGTGACTGGACGTCCTGACTGTCGGCTGGCGTCACGCTGAAAATGCCGGGACCGCATCCCAAGGTTCCCTTGGGGGGGCAGTTGCCGTCGTAATAGGTGCTGAAATTCACCGAACTCTTGTAGACGCGATTGGCGGTATCCCAGGCCACAACCGCAAGAGTATGCGCGCCGGCAGTGGTATGGCTGCCGCCGGTGAACAACTGGTTCTGTCCCGGTGAAGCAGTAAAGTCCATGATGTCTTTGTTGTCGAGATAGAAGCGCACTGCCTTGATCGCCGATGTTCCCTTAAAGCCAATGGCCGTAGAAAAATCCTGGGCAGTGAACTGACCGGCCAGCGGCCAGCAGATGCGCACGCCTGTTGTTGACGGCGCGCACGAACTCGGGGGATTACCGACCAGCGTAAAGAACTCTCCAGCTTCGTAAATGCGTCCCAACCCATCCTGTGCCCGAATGTCGAGCTTGTGGGTACCATCGGTAATGCCGCCATCAAACAGGTTGAGCTGCGGACCGTTGTTCTGGAAGATCTGCTTGCCATCAATCAAAACCTGCATGGAGATAATCGAGCCTGAAGTCGGATTGCTGTTGACCTCAATAAACGGAGTGTTGGTGACGACGGAATTTGCGCTGGGCTGGCAGATCACCACACCTACATTGGAAGGTGTCGGACAGTCAGCGCGGGCTACTTTGGGAAGCGAGAGAGCTGTTAAGAGAAGGACGGTAACGATGGTGTACTTCATTGGGTTCGGCCTCGATACTTCGATTTGGTTTGGCGATCTGCCCATTACCTAAAGCAATTTAAAAGCCAAGTAGCTGCTCTCTGAAAACCTAAGGCCCGGTCCAAAAAAGTGGTATTCCGGTACCTACAATTGGACATTGAAGTGCTAATCCAGAGTAGCTGAAGACCTATGGGGTGCTCGAAGGTTGTGAATCCTTTATAATTCGCGCTTTGTCAGGAGCGAACTACCCGTCATGGCCGAGACTACCGGCATTATGCTCGACGTCAACCAGATCCAGGCCGTTCTGCCGCACCGCTATCCCTTTCTTCTTCTCGATCGCGTGCTGGAACTCGAACCCATGAAGAAGGTGGTGGCCCTGAAAAATGTCACGGTGAATGAACATTTTTTTTCCGGCCACTTTCCCGGCGCTCCCATGATGCCCGGAGTGCTGATTGTGGAAGCCATGGCCCAGGCGGGTGCAGTGCTGCTGCTCACCGAAATCAAAGACCGCAATGACAAGCTGGTGGTGTTTACCGGAATTGATCGCGCGAAATTCCGCCGTCCGGTGGTTCCCGGCGACCAATTGCGGATTGAAGTTGGGGTACTGGCCTGGCGGCGGATCATGGGCCGCATGCAAGGCAGGGTCTACGTGGAAGGCAAGCTGGTGGCCGAAGCCATGATCAGTTGCGCACTGGTGGATCGGGCACGCAGCAAGCCAGCCGAAAACTCCGTTGCCACTCCTGAAACCTCTGCATGATTCATCCCACCGCCATCATTGATCCGGCGGCAAAGGTGCCGGCCTCCTGCCGCGTGGGGCCTTATTGCGTTATTGGCCCGCGTGTGGAGTTGGGCGAAAACTGCGAACTGATCTCCCATGTCGTAATCGAGGGACCGGCAAAGATTGGATCGCAGAACCGCTTGTTTCCTTTCTGCGCCGTTGCCACCGAACCCCAGGATCTTAGCTTCAGCGGACAGGAAACCAGCGTAGTCATGGGCGACCACAATACCATCCGTGAATACGTAACCATCAATCGCGGCACTGTCAAAGGGGGAGGCATAACCAGAATTGGCAGTCACATCCTCATCATGGCTTATTCCCACGTGGGCCACGATTCCGTGATAGGCGACCGGGCCATGCTGGCTAACAGCGCTACTCTGGCAGGTCATGTGACAGTGGAAGAATGGGCGGTGGTGGGGGCGCTGTGCCCTGTGCATCAGTTTGTCCGCATCGGAGCGCACTCTTATATAGGCGGCGGAACCGTAGTGACCAAAGACGTTCTACCTTTTGCAAAGGCAGTTTCTCCGCGCGATACGCGAACTTATGGATTGAACGCAGTTGGGCTGGAAAGGCGCGGATTCAGCAAAGAGCGGATCAGGAAAATCCACCACGCCTACCGTGTGCTGTTGAATTCCAAGCTGAATACCACTCAGGCACTCGAAAAGCTCAAAGCAGAAGGCGAACAGGGCGAAGATGTTGCCATGCTGATTCGGTTTATTGAAGAGTCGGGGAGGGGCGTAATCAAATAACAGCTTGCTTCTAGGCGACACGACGGTCGATGGGAAGCGGGAACTCAACCACGTTTTCACTCTCTTGGGAAGTAGTTCTATCGGCCAGCAGCACGTCGGCATAATTCAGATAATGCCGTATGTACCGCTCTTCCTCCGGTTGAAGGTCGGGATCTACCCCACGCAACTGGCGGTCTTCAGCGGCTGAGCTGGGCAGCGGGTCGCCGAGCTTGCGAAACGGCTTCAAATGTTTGATATCGAATAACTTGAATTTGCCCATAATTTATTTGCTGAGCTGATAACACACCAATTCCTAAGCTTGCAGCTTGCTTCTCGGCGTGTTAACTGCTTGGTTAATATTTATAAAGATAAGATGCCTTAGGCCGGGATTAGATGCCCTGGTCTATCATCTTTTAAACTGTATAAGTGCCATCACATCAGAAGCTTGGACTCATTGCAGGCAACGGCAGCTTTCCGTTGCTGCTGCTGGACGCTGCCGTCGCCCAGGGCGCTCAGGTTGTGGTCGCAGCCATCCGTGAAGAAACCTCTCCGCTGATTGAAAGCCGGGGCGCCAGCTCGGTCCATTGGCTTTCTTTGGGAGAATTGGGCAAGCTCATCGATACCTTCAAACGCGAAGGCGTAGACACCGCCATCATGGCTGGGCAGGTCAAGCATAAGCAGATTTTTTCCGCGATCCGCCCTGACTGGCGGCTGGCGAAAATCCTGTTCTCACTCACTACTCGCAACACCGATTCGCTGATTGGCGCGGTGGCCAAGGTGCTGGCCGACGAAGGCATCAACCTGATCAGTTCCACAACTTACCTTGAGCCGCTGCTGGCCAAAGCTGGAGTGCTTGCCCGCCGCGTCCCTACTGAGGCCGAGCAAAAGAACATTCAATACGGACGCCAGGTGGCGCGCCATCTGGCGCAGTATGACATTGGCCAGACCGTGGTGATTGCCGAAGCTGCCTGCGTTGCCGTGGAAGCCATGGAAGGAACCGACGCAACCATTCTGCGCGCAGGAGAGATCATGAAAAGCTCAAGCCATGATGATGCGGGCGACGATTCCCTGCTGAGCCGGGCGTTGACGGTGGTGAAAGTGGCCAAGCCCAATCAAGACATGCGCTTTGACGTGCCGGTGATTGGAACGAAAACCATCGAAACCATGAAGCAGGCAGGAGCAACTTGTCTGGCGGTGGATGCAGGCCGGTGCCTGTTTCTTGAAGGTGATGCCATTGCGGCGGCCGCCGACCAGGCCGGGATTGCCATTGTTTCCGGCGCTACTCCTGAATAATGCTCATGCTCTGGTCAATCGTCACTGATTTCGGCGCCATAGGAGTTCGCAGGACCGTTGTAAGTCGCGGTCACCGTGAAGCCGCAGCTGTTGACTTCGGCGGTATATGTATAGAATCCGCGGCTGTCGCGCGACATGCTGAGATCGCCGGAAGAGCGCAGTTCGTCGAGCGAAGCATAGCCGCCGTGCAGTGCGTTATGCGAGCGTTCGGCCTGGGCAATCGCCATAAGATCATGTTTGATTCCCACAATATCAACGTCTGCCACCGGATTTCCGGCGGTGGACACGGATTTGGCCTGGCGCACGTAGATGCCGCAGGCGGCGGCCAGTACAATGGCAACGGCGATCAATCCAAATGAGCGGCCCATCTCTCTACTCCTTACCGCATGAGCCTATCGGCTGGCTTGTGCGGCGATAATGCGAAGTTCCCTGTTTACAACCTAGCAGCCGCCTGCGGTGAGAGGCTATGAGAAAATCATGAGTTTGCATAACGGAAGTCCAATTCGGGTGGCAGTCGTTGGTGTAGGCGCTTTTGGCCGCAACCATGCCCGCGTCTACTACGAACTCCAACAGCAAGGTCAGGGGTGGAACTGGCCGCAGTAGTGGACGCCAACCTGGCTCGTGCGCAAGCGGTGGCAAAAGAATTTGGCTGTACTGCCCTGAGCACAGTGGAAGAACTGCGCGGACGCGTGCAGGCGGCATCGGTAGCCGTGCCTACCGTGCATCATCTGAACGTGGCCGCGAAGCTCATGGCTGCCGGCATTGATGTGCTGATTGAAAAGCCGCTAGCATCAAGCCTTCAGGAGGCCGCCGAACTCATTCAGTTGGCAGGCAGCAACCATCGCGTGGCTCAGGCCGGGCATCTGGAGCGCTTCAATCCTGCCGTTCGCGCCACGTATCCGCTGATTACCCGGCCCATGTTTTTCGAGGTGCACAGGCTGAGCGTGTTCACCCCCCGCAGCCTCGACGTAGACGTGGTGCTTGACCTGATGATTCATGACATTGATGTGGTGCTCTCGTTTGTTCGTTCGCCGATCAAAGAAATACGCGCGGTTGGACTGCCGGTAGTGAGCAGCAAAGTAGACATAGCCAATGTGCGCATGGAATTTGAATCGGGATGCGTAGCCAACCTCACCGCCAGCCGCATCAGCACCGAGCGGGTGCGCAAGCTGCGCTTCTTTCAGCCACGTGAATATATCTCAGTGATATGGCCGTCAGGATGTCTTGCAGTTTCGCGTAGCCGATAGCCATAAATTTTCCGCCGAACAGTTGCTTGCCATGGCGTCGTCGCCATCGGCGGTGCCCATACCCGGCGTCTCCATGAACAAGCCAACCATTGACGCAGAAGAGCCGTTGCGCGCCGAACTCAAGTCATTTTTGAAAGCCGTGCGCCAGCGCAGCCAGCCTGAAGTGACGTTAGAAGACGGCCGCCGCGCCCTCGAGACTGCGCTCAACATTCTCTCAGCGATAGGCGAACACGCAAAAGCCGCCAACCTGCAATCGCTGTAGGAAAAACCTTTTTCACCGCAGAGTGCGCAGGGAACGCAGAGAGTCCTTAGGGAATTGCCAAAATTGCGATGATGCCAATATTGGGAAAATCTTAAAAGCAACAGCTTCATTGAGCAGCGGAAATTTTTGTTCGCGAACCCATAATGGCAACTTAGTGGACATTATTAGCTCGAATCTATTGACACTCTCTACGGCCTCTGCGGTAAAAAGGTTTTCTCAGTGCCCTCAGTGTCTCCGTGGTGATCTTCGCCGCTGTGATCTTCGTTATGTTTTGTAAAGTCCCTGTAAATGCAGCGCCTTACTTCGCATTCAGATATTCACACTAGTCAAAATAATTGCGATCTTTGGTGCATGAACTCTCGTCCCGGGCCGTTCTAATGAGAAAATAGATGTACCTGACTTCACGCGAAAGAGTCTAATGTCTAAGGCAGTTTTGGCACCAGAAATGGAAGCTCCGGTCCCTGATACTCAAAATCCCGCATCTCCTACGGTAGATGAGTTACATCTGCTGATCAGCGAGATGGATGATGAGCTTTCTTCTTATCGCTGGCGCGAAGCGGTGTGGGTATCCATTGTTATCCATATCGTCATCTTTCTGGCTTTCATCTTCGCCCCCCGTTTCCTGCCCCGCACTGCCATACTACTGCCGGTCTCGGAGACTTCCAGGCAGCCGGTGTTCTTACCGCTTCCACCGAGTCTGCAACAACACAGGGTCCCAAAGACGAATATCACTTCCGACCAGAACCGTATTGCGCAATCGCGCACTCCGAATTACAAACCGCCGCGCCCGGTGCTGAATGCACAGGAGCCTGGGACGCCCGCTCCACGGCCTCAGCCGCCCCAGCAGACTGCGCAGCAGCAGCAGTCGCCTCCGCAACCCCAGCAGCAAGGCAGCGGGAATAACCAAGCCACAACGCAGGAGCAGCCACAAACGCAACCCACGCAGACGGCCAAGCTTGAGACTCCTCCGGAGCCGAAAGGCCCCTCTCCATTCAAGGCGGCCATGGCGCCCGGGGCAGCCATTGATCAGGCCATTCACTCAACTGCGGCCAATCACGGCGCTTCGCGCATTGGTTTTGGCGGAGACTATGGCGCGAGCCGGCATCAGGCCAATACCGATATCCGCGGCGACGTAGAAATTTTGAGTGACACCATGGGCGTGGATTTCGGTCCGTATCTACAGCGTGTCCTCTGGGAAATCAAAAAGAACTGGTATAACGCCATTCCTGAAGTGGCGCGGCCGCCCATCATGAAAAAGGGCAAGCTCACTCTGAAATTTGCCATATTGAAGAACGGTCAAGTGGCTGGACTGACGATGGTGACGCCCTCTGGAGACGTCGCGCTCGACCGCGCTGCCTGGAGCGGCATCACCGGTTCGGATCCGTTTGATCGCCTTCCTCCTGAATTCAAAGGACAATTCCTCGAACTCGGCATCCGCTTCCTGTACAACCCGAACAAAGACGAACTGGAATAGGGAAGAATCGGGAGATCTTGTGATCGGGTGATCCGGTGATCTGAAGAACAAAACCTTACCGCTGATTTCGCTGATGCCGCTGATCTGACATTTATCCTTGGCTGAATAGAAAGATTTTCTGCTCACCGTGCATCCCGATGACCCGATGACCCGATGACCCGATGACCCGATGACCCGATGACCCGATGACCCGATGACCCGATGCCCGTGGGCCCATCTGACCCGATGACCCGATGACCCGATGACCCGATGACCCGATCGCCTCCGATGACCCGATGACCCGATGACCCGATGACCCGATGACCCGATGACCCGATCACCCGATCACCCGATCACCCGATTCTTGTTCATCATCCTCACCAGCACTCTCTGCGCAAACGGCATATAGATCAACGCGGCAATTGAGCCCAGCGCCAGTCCCAGGCCGATTCGGTCGGCAATCAGCAACGAAGAGAGCGCCCACAGCATATCGAGCAGAAACAACGCCGGAAAAATCACGCGGTACTTCTCCGCGAACAGGTGATAATCAAATGCCGTCGCCGTAATCAGATACAGACGCACGGCCACTCCCACCAGGGCAGTCACGAGATAGACCACGAACACAGTGTGTCCGGCGTTGTGCCAGGCGTTGTAGGAAGATTCCGATAGCTGCCGCAGATCGAACAGGGCAGAAATATAAAACGCCAGATACATGACCTGGGCCAGCACGAACAGAATGCGCGCGGTCGCACGGCTGGCCTGGGGAAGCTCAACGTCAGCAGATGACTCAGCGACAGCGGTACTAAGGCCGGCTGGAGTTTGGACAGGTGGAATTTGGGCGACAGAAGTTTGCGGCACAGCCTGGTGCGTTGGAACCGGCGCCGATTCCTGCACGGCGGTGCCCGGCGCCGGAACGCTGGTGACCTCGCCCAGAAAGCGATATCCACGTTTGGCAATGGTCTCGATGTAACGAGGCCTGGCGGCCGAGTCGCCCAACACATCGCGCAACTTGCCCATGGCAGTGTTCAGGCCGTGGTCGAAATCCACAAAAGTATCTTCAGGCCACAAGCGCTGGCGCAGCTCTTCGCGGGTCACCACGTCGCGTGGACGTTCCAAAAGCGCCACCAGCACCTGAAAGGGCTGCATCTGCACTTTCAGGCGGATGCCGTTGCGGCGCAGCTCCGCCGCTTTGAGATCAGCCTCAAAGTCAGCGAACCTGTATTTCAGCACTGGCTGCATGGGGTCGAAGCCATTCAGTCTAGCAGCTACGCGCGGCTGCCTCCATTACAATGGCGCTGATGGAATCACAACGCCAAAGAGTGATGGGGCTGGTCATAATCGTCATTCTCATTCTGCTCTTCATTTTTGTGCGCCGGCTCTGGGGTACACATTGACGCACAGCGTGAAGCTGCCTTTGCTGGTGGTGCTTGTCGGCCCAACTGCCAGCGGAAAAACTTCTTTATCGCTCAAGCTTGCCAAACAATTTCACGGCGAGATCGTGAGTTGTGATTCGGTCGCCGTCTACCGCGAACTTGAAATCGGGACGGCCAAGCCTGATGCCCAGGCCCGATCGCAGGCGCCCCACCACCTGATTGACGTTGTCTCTCCCAGCGAAGAATGCAATGCCGGCGACTATTCGCGCATGGCCCGGCAGGCCTTGCATGAAATTCATTCCCGAGGACATCTGCCGATCGTGGTAGGCGGCACCGGACTATACCAGCGCGCCCTGCTCGATGGATTGTTTGCCGGGCCGCCCCGCTCGGAAGAGCTACGGCAGCGTCTGCGCGCCCGGGCGGCGGAGCGCGGCCCTGAGCACCTGCACAAATTGTTGCGGCGCCTCGATCCCCAGGCGGCGCCGACCATTCACGCCAACGATATTCCCAAGCTGGTTCGCGCGCTTGAAATCAGCATCAGTTCCCGGCGTCCGATGACCGAACTGTGGCAGCAAGGACGCAAACCACTGGAAGGCTTTCGCATCCTGCGCCTGGGGCTCAACCCCGACCGTGAAGAGCTGTACCGGCGCATCAACGCCCGCGCGCGATGGATGTTTGAATCCGGGCTGATAGAAGAGACCCGCCTGCTTCAGCAGAAATACGGCAACGCGGCGCGTCCGCTGGAGTCACTGGGATACAAGCAGGCCGCTCAATACCTGCGCGGAGAATTGAGCAAGGAACAGGCTATCGCGCTGGCGCAGCAGGGACACCGCAACTATGCCAAACGGCAGATGACCTGGTTTCGCCGCGAACCTATAGCCCATTGGCTCAACGGATTCGGCGATCAGGAAGAAGTGCAGCAGCAATGCATTCAACTGGTGAACGCCGATTTGTGACCTGCTGCCGCAATTTACGCAGCCATCTTTAAAACAGCTTCACCAGCACAAACTTCCACGCCACAACTCCCGCCATGACGACCAAACCAATGGCATAACCGATCATGCGTGCCCTATTCGTTTGCTGTTGTTCCTGCATATTTTCCCTCCAGCATTACAATCTCTCCTGACAGCATATCTCTTTTGCAGCCCCTCGCGTCATGGGATCCGGCGATCAGCTTGAATCTAAATCTTTCATACATCTGCAAGCCACCGCCTGGGCCGATGATGATGTCTCCCTTCAGCCAACATGCTGATCGTGTTGATTGCTCCTTGCCAATTGCTGAATGCTGTTATTCTTTCCGCACATGAAAGTTTCGGCCTGCATCATCACCTTCAATGAAGAATCGAATATCAGCCGCACGCTGGAGAGCGTGCGCGCCGTCGCCGATGAAATCATTGTGGTGGATTCCGGCAGCACGGACGGCACAGTAGCCATCGCTCAATCTTTTGGCGCAAAAGTTTTTGTCGAACCGTGGAAAGGCTTTCCGTTGCAGAAGAATTCTTCCATCGCCAAGGCCACGTGCGAATGGATACTGTCGCTCGATGCCGACGAAGCAGTCAGCCCGGAACTGGCCACCAGCATTCAATCGTGGAAGCAGGCCGGCCATGCGCAATTCGATGGCTACAAGATAGAACGTAGAAATCTATATATGAACCGCTGGATCAAACGCAGTGGCTACTATCCCGATGAAAAGCTGCGCCTGATCAAACGCGAATTGGCCGAATTCGAATTGCGCGCTGTCCATGAAGACTTGAAGAAGCCGGAACGGATTGGAAAGATGGAAGGCGACCTGATCCATTACGCCTATCCAACACTGGAAAGCTTTATCGAACACGCCAACCGCTATTCGTCTCTGGGCGCGCAGATGGTGGTAGACAAAGCTCCGGTGGGCTTCAGCTTCATTAATATCGTACTGCGTCCCATGGTGCGATTTCTGTATTCCTACATCTTTCGCCTGGGATTTCTCGACGGACGCGAAGGCCTGCTGGTGCTCATGACCCATGCCAGCTACGTAAGCTGGAAATACGCTAAAGCCTGGGAATTAAGCAGGAATGCTGGATCGAAAAACCGGGGTTGAAGAACGCCGCATGTTCTTTGTCCCGAGCAGAGCGAGGGAACTCTACAGATAACAAGGGCGTTCCTGAGCGAAGCGAGCAGGTACCAACTTCCCCAACCTCTGCGGCCTCTGCGCACTCTGCGGTTAAGCTCTTACCTTCGCCCATCACGCTTCTGCGCGATCACCAACCCGCGAGGTGTAGGCAGCAACACAACGGAAATCAGACCTTCCGATTCCAGCCGCAACGCCGCCTCGCGCACGGTCTTGAGATGTGAACTGGCGTCGTGCATCAGAATCAAACCATTGGGATTGATCTTCGGCAGAAAGTAGCGCACTTCCGGTTCGCGCAACTCGGGCAGCGAGTCGCAGAACAGAATATCAATCGTGCCGCTCACGTTAAGCTTCAAGCTGGGTTCGCAACGGTAGTCCACCCACTTCTTCAGTCCGGACGCATCAATCTTCTCTTTGGCTTTGGCGAACACCTCCGCATCGGGTTCGCAGGTAACGATTTTGCCTGTGCCGTTCTGCTTCAGCCCTTCGGCCATATAGAGAGTGCTCACGGCCAGAAAGGTTCCGGTTTCCACCACCAGGTTAGGCTTCACTGTGGTCATCAGGCATTTCAGAAATTCCAGTACTTCCACTTCGGCAGTCATAGTGTCAAACATGCTCCAGCGTTCCGGATGAGGGCATTCAGGAGTAGCGCGGTGATATTCGGGTTTGGGCGGATTGCCGTGCTGGTTCACATGGTTCAGCACGCGGTGCACCGGATCTATTTTGCGGAAGCGCCGCCGCGCGATAACCAGCAAAATGATACCTGCCGCTACGGAAAGCAGCGCCGTGAACTGCGCATTGCTCATGCCCAGAATCACCCGCGGATTAATGCGCAGGAATTCCACCAGAAAGCGCTCGATTCCGCTGAGGACCAGGAATTCTCCGGTAATCACTCCAGACGCTAGTGGATGCTGAATAGACCGGCCTCCGCGCCGCCACAGGTACCAGAAGATCAGCAGCATGGCCAGGAACTCGTAGATTGGCGTGGGATGCACGCGGCATGTCGAAGGCCATCCCCACTGCACGCAGGTCTGTGTCGTTGGAACCAGCCCATTCGGAAAAGCCATGCCCCAGGGCAGTGATGTGGGCTTTCCATAGTCGCCATCGCCGGAGATCAGGCAGCCAATGCGTCCGACCCCGTAGCCGATGGCTGCCGCCGGACTGCAAATGTCGAGCATGGTAAGCATGCTGATGCGATACCGGCGGGCCAGCAGCAGCAAAGTTAAAATGCCGGCAACGAAACCACCAAACCACGCGAAGCCGCCAACGAACCAGTCGAAGAGTCCGCGGCTGAATAAAAGATCAAATGTCGGACGGTCATCCGGCGTGTCAATGATGTGCCAGATTTTGGCGCCCAGAATTCCGGCCACCGCCATGTAGGCAATGATCATCTGCGCATCGATCTTGAGCTTGCGCCGCTGGACTTCGCGGTCAAGGACGAGAAAGGCCGTGACAAAGGCCAGCCACATCAGCAGCCCGAACGTGCCCAGCCTGAGCGGTCCTATATGGATGAATGGATACAGTCAGCGTCCTTCATACGGTGAAGTCAGGGCTAGTATAAATGCAGGCACAGGAGGGAGGTTTTTACTCTTCGTATGCGCGAGAAATCTTCGAGGGAACCGATCTGACTGCACTCAAACCCCCTACCAATGCCTTTCTCCGTGCCTTCGTGTCTCTGTGGTCAAGGCTTTTCTTCTTCCGGCCTTTCCGCAGTAGCGCTCACCGCCTCGTGCGCGGGCAATATCAGCATCCGGGGCAGCGTGCCATCTTTACGGCGGTAGCGGCGGAGATCTTCGAGGGTCCGCACTCCGGTTTTTTCTGTGAACAATTCGTGTGCCGGAATATCTTCCACATCAAACAAATCAGCCGGACGGAATGACTGCTGCGCCGCGCCCAGCAATTCTTTCTCACTGTGCAGGTCGGTGGTCAGCCGCCAGTCGAGAATGAAGCACCAGTAGAGGTCCCACTCACGCGCCTTATCGTGCGTGAGAGTATTCACCACCAGGCTGTGATCGTACTCAGGATGAGTTGCGGAACGGTACTGCTCGCCCGGAACCACGATATACAGATTCAATCTTTTATCGAGCGGCTTTTCCTGATGCAGAAGCTCGCCAAAATTCCACGGGCCCAGCATTGCCTGATGGCGTCCGTCTGGCGCTTCAGGTGAAAACCCGATGACGGCACTTTCGTAATAGGCAGTGAGCGGTTTGGTGGCGTTCTGGAGAAGAGCAGCAAAACTCAGCGTAGCTGCCAGAATAAAGAACTGGAACAGCTTCTGAAAATTGGAAGTGAGCACCTGCGCTGATTATGCCACCATCGCCGCGATAAGTGAAGATAACTGATGTTAAAGTGGAAAAAGAATGCGGGAGATTCTTAAAAATCGCGGGCTGCGGCTCGTGCTAACGGCAAATTTGATCTCCATGATCGGCAGCGGCATGAACACCGCCGCTGTGACCTGGTATGTGCTCCAGGCCACCCACTCAGAGACGGCTCTGGGCACCTTGCTCATGTTACAGACCATTCCCGCGATTCTTATGCTTCCCTTCAGCGGAGTGGTGATTGACCGCGAAGACCGGCGCAAGCTGGTCATGATTCTCGATGCGGCCCGCGGCCTCGTCATTTTTACGGTGGCAATACTGGCGGTGCGCGGCATGGCGAAATTGTGGGAAGTCTATTTAATGAGCGTGATGGTGGCGGCTGCATTCTGGATGTTCTGGCCCACCATGAATGCGCTCATTCAGGAACTTACGCCTGAATCGGAATTCGTCCGCGCCAACAGTCTGCTGGTGGCAGGCCTTCAGGGCGGATGGCTGATAGCCGGAGCCATTGTAGGCTTCGTCTACAACTCCATCGGTCTGGGCGGCGTGCTGTTCATTGACTTTATCAGCTACGTCATTTCTTTTCTCTGCTACCTGTTCGTGCGCCGCGGACACCATGTAGTTGCCGCGCCTGAAACTTCAGTGCCTCCGCCGGAAGGCGCAGTGCGGCGGTTCGTTCATGAAATGCGCGAAGGAATCGCCTACATGCGTCCGCGCCCGCGCGTGGTACTGGTGGGAATTACCTGGGCGCTGTTTATGGGCGCGATGCTTTCCCAGGGAATCATTACCGCGCCTTTCAGTGACCGCATTCTGAAAGCCGGCGCGGTCGGCTACGGATGGTTGAATTGCGGCTGGGCCGTTGGCGCCTGCGCCAGCGCGCTGTTTATGCCGGTTATCATCCGCTCACTTGGCAAGCGGGCCATTACTGTAGCCATGGTAGTGCTCGGAAGTGGATTGATCATTGTGCCGTTCATTGGTTCACACCTGTACGGGGGTTCGCACCTGCACGGCGCCGGACTGATGAGTATCGCGCTGATGGCTTCGGTGGTCGTGTACGCAATCATGGGTTGCTCCCGCGCCCTGGGGGGCGTGGCCATTACCACCACGATGATGGAACTGGTGCCCAAACACTTTATGGGACGGGTGCAGAACACCTTCTACTTTTCCGCTACCTGCCTGCAATTCGTGCTGTCGTTTGTGATTGGCGCAACCGCACATGACAAAAGCCTGACGGTGGCATTTGCCCTCGTGGGTAGCCTTTACCTTATTGCCTGCATCACCAGCGCCTGGCCGCTCAAGGAAAGCGCTCATGAAAAAGAGACCGCAGGTGACCTCGAGGCGCAGCGCGCAGGCTAGCTAAAGATTTTGTCGGGTGTAGATCTGTCGGCGGACACAGATTCACGCGGGGCTAAAAGCTCAGGATAAGTGTCGCCCGGACTCCTTGGCACCGCCGACTTCCTCATAGATGGGCTACGTTGTGACGCCCCTATTGCGCTCCCCGCACACCTTTATTCCCATCATGATTTCACCACCGAAACCAGCCTGCACACACGCTCTGAAGCCCCGAGAGCTTTTTACCCCTAAGTCTGCAACATTGCTACAACCCGCATAAACACTGGTCAAAATCCATCTTTTGATCTGCTACAAGTCTGCTACAGGTCTGCTACGTGCAACAGCGCTGTACCGGTCTTCTGTCTTTCCGGTTCTGCCACCCCTATCAATTGGTGCCTTTTCGCGCTACACGCGCTACAAGCATTATTCTCAGCGTGATAGGGTGAATTTCACGCGCAACTTGTCGCGCGACAAATCGCGCGACAGACAACCAGTAAAACAGGCATAGCTCGGCCTTGAAAACCTGTGCTGTCTTTCAAATGTCAAAGAACAAAACTAACCACCCCCTGAGGGTGAGAATGGAGCGTAGCCGACAAAAAATGAAAATGCAAGCAATGGTGTCACTACGCCACCACTGCGGCGGCGTAGTGGTACCACAACGGCGGCGTAGTGACACCGTTGTTGCCATCTTTCAACGAATGTAGGGCCTGAATTCGTCCCTTCCATCAATAGCAACTCGCCAATCTGTTATCCTTTCCGGTTTCCATCATGTGAGGTGGGCAAGCCATGCTTTCTCTCGAAGGTCGCAACGCGGTGGTTTTTGGGGTCGCCAACAAACGCAGTATCGCCTGGGCAATTGCGCAGCGGCTGAGTGAGGCTGGCGCGAAACTGGCTGTTACTTACCAGAATGAGCGGCTGAAGCAGGAGGCCCACGAACTGATCCAGGCCCTGCCCGGCGCTGAAGCTTTTCAATGCGATGTAAGCAAAGACCCGGAAATTGACGGCTTTTTCGCCCAGATCAAAGAACGCCATGGACGTCTCGATACTCTCGTCCATTCGGTGGCTTACGCCCCGGCGGATGAACTGAAAAACGATTTCGTAAACACCTCGCGTGAAGGGTTCAGGGTGGCTCATGATGTGAGCGTCTACTCCTTGATTGCGCTTTCCCGCGCCGCAGCGCCGCTCATGTCCAACGGTGGCAGCATCATCACGCTGAGTTATTTCGGCGCAGAAAAGGTCATGCCATCGTATAACGTGATGGGCGTTGCAAAGGCGGCGTTGGAAGCCAGCGTCCGCTATCTGGCTTACAATCTGGGGCCACAGAAGATCCGGGTGAACGCTATTTCCGCCGGGCCGATCAAAACCCTCGCCGCCCGGGGCGTCGCCGGCTTCAGCGAAATGCTGAAGGCCCAGGCAGAACGCTCCCCGCTTAAACGCAATGTGGAAGTGAAAGAAGTTGGGGATGCCGCTCTGTATCTGGCCTCAGACCTGAGCACCGGAATCACCGGCGAGACTATCTACGTGGATGGCGGGTATAACATTATGGGGTTTTGAAAGAGCAGCTTCTAGCTTCTAGCTTCTAGCCGCTAGCTACTAGCTTTGGCTCGCGCAAGACAAACGTATAGGCAGCGAAAATCTGGATTTAGAGACGGTGCTCCGCACCGTCTCCGAGACGTGCCTGAGCACGGCTCACAGGTTTTGATTACGAATCATGAGCAAACTCAAAATCTTTTCCATCTTCGTCGCCATTGATCTCATGATCGTTGCCGGTGGGGTTTGGTGTTTCTTTCACCGCATTCCTGCCCGCCGGTTCATGATTCCGCTGATCGTGCTCTTCTGCCTGAATGGACTGTGGCTGATCTGGATCACGGTGAGAAACACGCCGCATGGGAATCGTGAACGATAGCATCCTTAATCTTTGCCCTCCGAAATCTTTGCCCTCCGAGAGCTCAAGCAGACTTTGTCTTGCCTCGTGAGCGCTCCCTGATACAGCCTGGAACGGGAGACATCAACGTGGAGTCTTCCACTTTCGTCGTCACACCCAACAGTTCTATACATTAAGCAGTTTGGAAGACCTACTGATACCGTCATCACACCCGACCATGTTCTCGGGCCCGTGCTGCCTATTTACCGCAAAATGACAACGCCCACCACTCTCCGTCGTTGATCCGGCACACTTTAAAGATTCTTGGACAACGGTTCGTTCTCCTCATCCAACCTCCTCGTCACAGGCGATAAAGCAAGTTCGAAACCGCTCGATTTCTGCAGCAGTAAATCTGTATTTCCTGAAAAGACTTTCCCATCGCGCTTTTACTATCCTCTGCATAGAAACTGCAATTGCAACAGCTTCCGGCCGGTCGAGACCAAAACTTGCGACGTCGCTCAGTGCGTTGTTCACAGTTGCCCGCCGGCCGTCTCTGCCGACCCCAATGGCAAGATACCGATCTAGATTCACTTCCAAAAACGGCATGACGTCATAAAGGGGTGAAAGTCTCCATCCCTTTCCGTTCCACAGAAAGCCATGGTTTCTCAGATGATCATCAGTATTATTACAAAGAATATTAAAGACCATCCTCCGCCACAGTTCCTTTGCATCATTAACAGGATTGGAGCCGAACACGCGGAGCTGCTCCGCCAAGCGCCGATAGCTCTGCTGTGACGACTCGCTTTCATGTGCGCCAATAATCGTCAAGCCTGAAATAAAAGGCACACGCCGATATCCTGTCTCTTCCGGTATTCGGTCAAACCGCTCGATTAAATAGATATCCTGGTCAAGCACCTTTTTTAGGTGAACTGGGGGTACATTGAGGCCCACCTCAGTCGCCAGAACCATGGCAATGTATTCGGCGCGACACACGGGATAACGATCGCTCGTCCTGCCGAACTTGGCGATCCATTGCCCGCCTTTATGTTCCGTGGTCGCCTTGGGACGCGCGCCACCAAGCGATGATCCCCGCAGCAGAAAGCGACGGTGTTCAGGCAGCAGATCCTCTGCATTGTCGAGTTCCCGAACGGCCTTTAGCATTCCCGCAAGATCGAGGACCTCGCCATCAAGCTTGTCTTCCGTCCATTGAACAACGCGTCGTGGTCCAGACAGATCGGGGCCAAAAGCGAGCGCGCCTACCCGTCCATCATTGGTCGCGACAAGATAGTCGAATTCAGAGAGAGAGCGCGCGCGCACCGCACGGTCCATGACATGCCGGCCCCAGCCGTCAGGCGCAGCATCACGAATGCCATTGAACAAAACGAACCCTTCGGGAGCGAAATAATCGCGATCGGGATCGCCTTCAGGCAATGGCAATTGAATAGGATCGACAGCAATTCGGTCTTTGCGTTGCAGATAGCGGCGCCCGTAGCGAAAACGCGATGTCTCTTCGCGCCCTGCTCCCGTTACCTCCAGAAGACCCGCAGGAACCGGACCTTCATCGAGATACACATAAACGTAGGTTTCTGGCATGGTTTAATCAGAAATCAAAATGATCCAACGGTTTCCTCTTTTTTCGAAAATCCCTGGGCAGGTGCTTGATGTCCTCATGAAGCCCTGTTTTATCGCTGTCGGGTGAGACAATCTCCCCTAACCGCCTATGTAAACCAAGAATCCAGAGGGCGGTTACGACGATGCCGATTCCGACTGTTGGATCGCCTTTTTCTAACCGCTGAACTGTCTTTGGATTCACCATCATCCGCGCTGCCATGTCTCGCATGGAGATGCGGCGACGCTTACGTGCCACTGCGATATCCTCGCCCAGCTTTTGCAGCTGCTCCAAAGCGATAGCAGGCAATGCCTTATAAGAATGACTGTTTTTTGCCACGGTTTATTGTACCCATATAAAGGTAGATTAACAACTAAAGTACCCTCTTATAGGTCACCCACTATTCAGATGTTTATGTGGTGCGCGGTCGTGAGCACCGGAGTACCTGTAATTGACCAGTGCCTTTCACCAATCTTCCGACCGAAGGAACAGCGGTGGAGCTCGTCTCTATGGGCTGAAAGGATGGGGCAGTGTCATGTTAGTGTGTTCCTTTCAGCAACACAGTCTTAGGACGCTACCAAGGATTGCGCCCCACGAAATCTGCGGCTTAGGACAAAGCTATACTGCGATCATCCCCGCCCTTGTGCTCGATGGCTATCTCCACTTGCCTTTCCTTTACGAAGCGCTCAAATTTTTCGCCCCACTCGATCAGCAGAATGCTGTCAGGGCCGATCAGGTCATCGAGAGCCAGCGTATCCAGTTCGCGCTGGGTATCTATGCGGTAGAGATCAATATGGTAAAGAGTTACCTGGGGGCCGCGGTATTCGTGGATCAGCGTGAACGTTGGGCTGGTCACGTCCTGGGCTGATGCAGACTGGAAGCCTTCGGCAATTCCCTTGACCAGCGTGGTTTTTCCCGCGCCCAGATCGCCGCGCAGCAACACCACGCTGCCGGGCCTGAGCTCGCGCGCAAGCTCCCGCCCTAATTGTGTGGTTTCTTCTGCCGAGTGGGTCTCAAAGCTTTTCATTTCTGAAGGTAGTACAGTCCGTGGTCCATCTGGCGGTCGCAATCGTTGAAGACCTCGCCCAGCGCGTGCAGCAGGTCGCGGGCAAGAATGCAATTTTCGTGCGAACGATCGCGGGCCAAGTCGCCTGCCAGTCCATGCATGTAAACAGCCGCCGCAACTTTCTGTACTTTGAGCGCTGCCGAGACTCGCCCGAAATTGGGCAGCAGTTCATCGGTCTCAAGCTTCTCGATGTCGGGCTCCGACTCAAACAAGTCGCCCAGCAGCGCATTCACCTCCTGGAATTCAGAGACTGCATCTGCGCCCTGCATCCAGCCCAGCCCGCCCTGGTGGCGGGCCAGCGTGGCCCCAATAATGCCTGAGAGCACATCACCCGAGCCGCCTTTGGCCAATGCCGGATTACCAGTCATATTGAGCCATACTTCGTTGGAAAGGCCCACGGTGATGGTGCGCCGCCCTTTCAGCACAACACAGGCTCCGGTTTTCTGCGCTATTTCCCGCGCCCTTTCCATTCTCTGCGCCTGGATCTGTTCAATGGACAGTCCCATGAGGCGCGCAGCCTCTCCCGGATGCGGCGTAAGCACCAGCAAAGGAGCGGAGTCGCCCCGTGAGCTCAACTTTTCGTAATGGCCCTCAAAAGCATTCAGGCCGTCAGCATCCAGCACCAGCGACAAAGGACATCGCGCCACAAACTGCCGCGCAAATTCCGCCGTCTCTTCGTTGCGGGAAAGCCCGGGGCCCAGCACGATTACATCTTTCCCGGTGAGCAGGCGATCCAGTTTCTCGCTCGCCTCCAGAGAAATGGCGCCGTCAGCAGTTTCGGGCAGTCCTTCGGTCATCAGTTCAGGAGCGAAGCTCGCGACCGTAGACTGCACCGACCTGGGACAGGCGATGGTTACCAGCCCCGCTCCGGTGTACAAGGCCGCAAGTCCCGCCAGGCCCGCGGCTCCGGCTTTGCCCATGGAGCCGCCAATCACCAGCACATGGCCAAAGTCACCTTTATGAGCGTCGGCATGGCGCGGCGGAAAGACCATCATCACTTCCTGCCCGGTGGTGACGTTCAAATTCAGCTCATCCTGCACAAACGGTTCGCGAATGCCGAGGTCATGCACCGCAATGGCGCCGGAGGTCAGATCACCAAACACATGAGCGGGCTTAGGGGCGATGAATGTGACGATCCCATCCGCGGCGATCACGTCGCCTTCCTCGAACTCATCGGAGGTTTCGTCGGCATCTACCCCCGTTGGAAGGTCTACCGACACCACGTCATAGTCAAATTCATTGATGAGTTCTACCGCTTTTTTAGCCATGCCTTTCAGGGGCGGCTTAAAGCCAGTGCCGAGGATGGCATCCACCACCAGATCAGCGGTCTCGAAAGCTTCTTCCACGGCTTTACCATTCAAGTCCGACTCTTTGGACGCCCAGATGGGCGCAACGGAAAGCTCGCCGCAAAAATGCGCAGCGTCGCGCGACAGTTCCGATGGCCCTTTGGCCAGCACAATCACCGAAACTTTTTTGCCGAACTCGCGCAACGCCTCTGCGGCGACCATGCCGTCGCCGCCATTGTTGCCTTTGCCGCACACCACGCATACCGAATCGAATTTGAATTGCTCCAGGCAGAATTGGGCAATCACATAGCCGGCACGCTGCATCAGCAGGAGTGTGCCTACATCCTGCTCTGCGGCCTCTTGTTCGGCCTCCCTGATTTCTTTAACGGTGAGTACCCTCATGAGCGGACGGTGACGGCCTGGGCCGCCAGTGCCTCCAGTTTCATCAATTGTGCGGGTTCGCCCATGGCAATCAGGTAGTCGCCGCCGTGGATGGGATCTTGCGCGCGTGGATTAAAGCGTATTCCTCCGTCAGCCCCGCGAATCGCCAGAATCATGATGCCGAATTCATGATGGATACCAGAGCTGCCTACCGTAGATTGGGCCAGCGATGATTGCTGACCCACCTTGATTTCTTCAATCACCATCTCCAGCGATCCTGAACGATCGGTAGCAATATCGAGAAAATCCAATACGTTGGGACGCAGAAAGCTCTGCGCGATTCGATGTCCGGCAGCAGCATAGGGCGAGATTACGACATCTGCTCCGGCAGTTTTCAAATGCCGTTCAGCCCGTTCTTCGCTGGCGCGGGCAATGATCTTCAGCCGCGGGTTGAGGCTGCGCGCGGTCAGCACGATATAAATATTCGTCGCGTCAGTAGTGGTGGCGGCCACCAGCCCGACAGCTTCAGTGATGCGCGCGTCACGCAGCGTCTTCTCGCTGGCCGCATCGCCAATCAGCACCAACCATCTGGAATCAATGTCTCCCAGGTTCTTTTCGCTGCTTTCAACCACCACGAATGGACACGGCTTTTTTGCCAGCTCGAGGGCGACACTGCTGCCGACCCGTCCGGCGCCACAGATAATGTAGTGATTCTTGAGGTTTGCTACTTCGCGCTCCATCCTGCGCCTTCCGAACACCTTACCCAGCTCGAATTCTAGCAGGGTTTGTGTAAGCGCCCCGACCATCAACAAGACGATGGCGACGCCCGCAGTAATGAGCACAATGTTGAAAACGCGCCCGGCAACAGAAAGCGGATGGACCTCACCATACCCTGTAGTGCTCAGGGTAATCACCACCATGTAAAAGCTATCAAACCACGACCAGTGCTCTATGTAGTGAAAGCCGGCAGTGCCCATGGCCGTAAGCAGAACCAGGGCTATGGCAAGCATGCGCAGTGCAGGCAGTCGTTTCATAGGACATTTTGCTCATGAACACAATACCTTATGTTGGCGTCAGTCTGAGCATCTGCCCCGCGTTGCGTGTAAAAAGGTCAATGATTCTTCCATAAAAAAATCCCCCGCCGAAGCGGAGGATTTTGTGAACAAGTCTTCTTTTGAAAACTCTTCCTTTGAACAAGCTTCGACAGCTAACGCCTTACCTGTAGCTCGGGGGTAGCCAGGTGCTGCTGAACGCGGCTGTGGTGCCTTCCGTACAGGAAGTAAATAAACATGCCCAGAACCAGCCACACAGCCAGACGGATCCAGGTCAGGCCGGTCAAGCTCGCCATCATCGCAAAAGAAATGATAATGCCCATAATCGGCACAAATGGCACCCATGGCGTTTTGAAAGGCCGCTCAAGATCAGGATCGCGGCGGCGGATCACCCACACGCCGGCGCAGACGATCACGAAAGCCAGCAATGTACCGATACTCACCATTTCATCCAGAACGTTAATCGGAAGTGAAGCGGCAAGCAATGCGACGAATGTGCCTACCGTAATGGAAGAGATCCACGGAGTCCGGAACCTCGGATGCACACTGCTGAACATTTTTGGAAGCAGGCCATCGTGGGCCATGGAAAAGAATACGCGCGATTGCCCCAGAAGCATGACTACGATGGTGCTGCTCAACCCCATGAGTGCGCCAATCTTCACCAGCAGGCTGCCCCACCGCACTCCGGTGCTGTCAATACCGATGGCCAGTGGGTCTCTCACGTCGAGGTCGTGATAACTCACCAGTCCGGTCAGCACGCCTGCCACCAGGATGTAAAGCACGGTGCAGATAATCAGAGAACCCAGAATTCCGATCGGCATATCTTTCTTGGGGTTTTTGGCTTCCTGCGCGGCCGTAGAGACCGCGTCAAATCCTATATAAGCGAAGAAAATAATGCCGGCGGCTCGAAGAATTCCCGACACACCAAACTGCCCGAACGATCCGGCATTGGGCGGAATGAACGGATGCCAGTTGGTGGCCATCAGCTCAGGGTTCTTCATCAGGTGATTGATTCCAATACCGAGGAAGATCAGCAGAACGGCTACTTTGATGATCACGATAGCCGAGTTGAAATTGGCCGATTCCTTAATGCCGATGACCAGGATGATGGTCGTAAGCACGATGGCGATGAATCCCAGCAGGTTGAAGACGCCGTGAGCATGGGGCAGGGTCGCGGCATCAATCCCGGCTGCCTTCAGCTTGGGCATCAGAAGCCTCACCGGTTCCCAATGGTTGTTGTAGAAAATGAATTCGTCCCAGTGAGTACCGGCAAGCGACGCCGGCAGCTTGATGCCGAAGTCGCCCAGCAGGCTGATGAAGTATCCGCTCCATCCGGAAGCGACGGTAGCGGCGCCGAACGCATATTCCAGCACCAGGTCCCAGCCGATGATCCAGGCAATAATCTCGCCCAGAGTGGCGTAGCCATAGGTGTAAGCAGAACCAGCCACCGGAATCATGGAAGCGAACTCCGCGTAGCAGAGGCCGGCAAACACGCAGCCGAAAGCAGCAAATATAAAGGAAAGAACAATCGCGGGCCCGGCATGCTCGGCGGTAGCGGTGCCGGTGATGACAAAGATTCCGGTGCCGATAATGGCGCCAATGCCAAGCGTAATCAGGTTGGTGGGGCCGAGCGCCCGTTTCAGACTGTGTTCTCCAGACTCCTGCGACTCAGAAAGAATCATGCCTAAAGGCTTTGTAGCGAACAAATTCGCCATTCGGTTTGTCTCCTCTTTGTTTACGCCTCGGTTGTCACGGTGCTGCGGCGCGACCAGATGAAATACACTGGAATGCCCATCAGCACGATAATCAGGCCCGGCCAAGTGTACTGTGGCTTATAGCGCAATAATACGACATCAATAAATAAAGCCATCACGATATAAATCGCAGGCAGCACCGGATAGCCCACTGCCCGGTAGGGACGCTCAGCATCCGGCTTTTTGACGCGCAGCACGAACAGGCCCCCAATGGTAAGAATGTAAAACACCAACACGGCAAAGATAATGTAGTCAAGCAACTGGCCGTAAGAGCCGGAAAGACAAAGCAGGCAGGTCCACACCCCCTGCACGATCAGCGAGATTGCCGGCGTCTTGAACTTCGGATTCACCTTGCCCACGCTCTTGAAGAAAAGCCCGTCTTTGGCCATGGCGTAGTAGACGCGCGCACCGGCGAGAATCAGGCCATTGCAGCACCCAAATGTTGAGATCAGAATGGCAATGGCCATCAAGGCCGCGCCGGTGCCGCCAAACATCTGCTGCATCACCGCGGTCCCTACGCGGTCGGCAGAGGCGAACTGAATGCCCCTTGCGAAAACGGTTGCGCCCTGGGCATTGCCCTCGAGCGGCAGCACGCTCAGATAGATCACATTCGCCAGCACATACAGCAGCGATCACCACGCCGGTGCCCATGGCCAGCGCCAGCGGCAGATTGCGCCGCGGATTCTTTACCTCACCGGCAGTGAATGTAACGTTGTTCCATGCATCGGAAGAAAACAGTGAGCCTACCTGGGCCACTGCCAGAATTGTAAGCGTGCTCACCATGGCGATAGGACCGCCCACGCCCACCTGCACTGCGTGTTTCGCTCCCAGACCCGCATTGCGCCAGAAATTGGTGAAGTTGGCGGCCACTGCTCCTGCATTGCGTCCCAGGAACACACCAGCGACAACCAGCAAAAACAAGGCTGAAACTTTGGCGATAGTAAAGATGTTCTGGACTGCCGCGCCGGTCTTCAGGCCGCAGATGTTCACTGCGGTCAACAGAATCACAATCAGGATGCCGGCCAGGTTCTGGGTATTCAGGCCCACATCCATGTTGCCCAGCACCATGGGCCCGATATGGATGGGTGGAACGTGGGCAATGTGCCATATCCAAATGTCGGCAGATACCGAAGGAAAGAAATAGCCAAGAAACTTGCCGAAGGCCACTCCAACAGCGGCTACAGTGCCAGTCTGGATCACCAGAAACAAAGTCCATCCGTAGAGGAAGCCCCACAGCGGCCCCAGCGATTCGCGCAGATAAACGTATTGCCCGCCAGCCTTGGGCATCATGGCCGCCAGTTCGCCATACGAGAGCGCGCCCACAATAGTCATGAATCCGGTAATCAGCCAGGCGCCCAGCAGCAGCGCCGGCGAGTTGGTCTCGCGGGCAATTTCGGCGGACACAATAAAGATGCCGGAGCCGATCATGGAGCCCATGACCAGCGTGGTGGCGCTGGTGAGGCCCAGACCTTTCACCAGTTCAGGGTTTGCTCCCTCCTGAACCGGAATGGTGGTGTGCAGCCGGGTATCCGTTGAGGTGGACATGGTCTGTATGTTTTACCCCAAAATGCGCAGAAATGCCTCTGTTGATTTGCGGGGAGAGTCTATAAGGTCAGCAATCACGGCGACGGAATCCGCGCCGGCCTCCAGCACCTGACGGCAGTTGTCGCGCGTAATGCCGCCAATGGCCACCAATGGTTTTGACGTAGCGCGGCGTACTTTAGTTACCCCATCCAGCCCGATGACCGGGTCAGGATTGGCCTTGGAAGCGGTCGGAAAGACAGGTCCAATGGCGATGTAGTCCACCGGCAATGCATTGGCTGCGGCTGCCTGGGCCAGATTGTGGGTTGAGAAGCCAATCCAGAGTTGCCGCCGCACCTTGGCACCGTGACTTTGATCTGTGCACCGCCTGCGACATTCTCGAAAATCCGGCGTGCCTCCTCCGGAGCCAGATCATCCTGGCCGAGATGTACTCCGTCAAATCCAGCAGCCAGGCAAAGATCAGCGCGATCGTTCATGATCAGCGTAGCGCGCCCGCTGACGGCGCGATTCAGCTCACGGGCCTGGCTCAGTATGGCGCGCGGAGACAAAGCTTTGCCGCGATATTGCAGCAGGGTAGCCCCACCCGCAATCAACTCGCCGGCAAAGTGCAGCAGGGCGGCCAGCGGGTCAGGCGCAGCAGAAAACCGGGAAGCATCAACAATGGGATAAAGGCGTGGAAGCTGCAAGCCTGCCATCAAGGCTGCATCGCTGCCGCTTCCCTGGCCCGTTCTTCCTGCAATTTCGGCAGCAGGCGTTCCAGGTACTTGGTATCAATGTTTCCGGCGAGGAATTCCTCATCTTTCAGAATGCGCCGGTGCAGAGGAATGGTCGTGTGCACCCCTTCCACGATAAACATCTCCAGCGCGCGCCTCATGCGCATGACCGCTTCTTCGCGGTCTCTGCCGTGGGTAATGAGCTTGGCAATCAGAGAATCGTAATACGGAGGAATCACGGCTTCGGCATAGGCTGCTGTATCCAGCCGCACGCCCACTCCACCGGGAGTATTGAAAGTCTTGATCTTGCCTGCGGATGGGGTAAATTTCTCCGGGTGCTCGGCGTTGATGCGGCATTCAATGGAGTGTCCCCGGCGCTCCACTTTGGGGATGACTTCGCTCAGCTTCGCGCCGCAGGCCAGCAGAAGCTGCGATTTCACCAGATCTAATCCGGTCACCATCTCGGTGACTGGGTGCTCGACCTGAATGCGAGTGTTCATCTCGATGAAGTGCAGGCTGCCGTCTTCATCCATCAGGAACTCTACGGTCCCGGCATTTACATAACCGATCTTGGAAAGCGATGCTTCCAGCCGTTTACCGATGTCCTGGCGCATCTCTTCCGTCACCCGGGTTGAGGGCGACTCTTCCAGCAGTTTCTGGTGCCGCCGCTGGATGCTGCACTCGCGCTCGCCCAGGCTGATCACATTGCCGTGCTCGTCGCCAAAAACCTGAAACTCGATGTGCCGGGGCCGCTCGATGAACTTCTCCATGTAAAGATTGCCGTTGCCAAAGGCGGCTGCGGCTTCCGACTGCGCGGAGTTGAACAGATTCTCAAGTTCCGCTTCGGCGCGAATCACACGCATGCCGCGTCCGCCACCGCCGGCAGAAGCCTTTACGATGACCGGATAGCCAATCGTCCTTCGCCCATTCGCGGGCCTCTTCGGCGCTGGCAATCACGCCGTCCGACCCGGGCAATATCGGCACCTTGGCCAGCTTCATCGCCTGCCGGGCTTTTTCCTTCTCTCCCATGAGGCGGATGACGTCAGGCGGCGGACCAATGAACTTGATATGGCAGGTCTCGCACACTTCCGCGAAATTGGCGTTTTCGCTCAGCAGCCCATAGCCGGGATGAATGGCTTCCACATTGGTGATCTCGGCAGCGCTGATGACCGCGGGAATATTCAGGTAGCTTTCCGAGGAACGCGGCGGACCGATGCAGATAGCTTCGTCAGCAAAACGGACGTGCAGCGAATTACGGTCGGCAGTGCTGTAGACAGCCACAGTCTTGATGCCAAGCTCTTTGCAGGCGCAGATCACCCGCAGCGCAATTTCTCCACGGTTTGCTATAAGGATTTTTTTAAACATGCTTGTGTTTTACGGCAGCCGGCTCACCAGGAACGATAGCGAAGGCCGAATCTACTTCCTCGGCCTCACAGCGAACAGCGGCTGGCCATATTCCACCGGCTGGCTGTTGGCCACCAGTCTCTTGACCACTTCGCCGGCCACGTCCGATTCGATTTCGTTCATCAGCTTCATGGCTTCGATGATGCACATCAGTTGGCCCACCTCCACCACGTCTCCAACCTTCACAAACGGAGGAGAGCCCGGCGACGGCGCCTCATAGAAGGTGCCCACGATGGGAGATTTCACGATATGCAGATCTTCTTCTGCCTCGGCCGGTTTGCTTGCCCCGGGCCCAGGCGGCTGCGCCACAGGAGCAGCGCCGCCCATTGCTGGATGAATAGCGGGAATGGCAGCAGCGATCGGGATCTGCTGAACGACTGGAATAGGCTGCGCGCCCGCTCCGCGTTTGATCCTGACCTTCACATCTCCGCGTTCCAGCTCAAACTCGGAAATGTCCTTATCGATTAGGAACTCAATAAGCTCTTTCAGCTCTTTCTGGTTCATGAATGATATAAGTCGGCTCTCTTGCAGCTAAAGCTCGATCAGGTCCTTTGCGGTAGGGGTTAGAACTTCGTGTCCTGAAGCTGTGACCAGCACCATGTCTTCAATGCGCACGCCACCTTCCTCAGGTATGTAAATTCCCGGCTCAATGGTAATGATCATGCCGGGCAACAGCTTCTGGGTCTGGGCACGGGCCACTCTTGGCGCTTCATGAATCTCAATGCCTACTCCATGCCCGGTTGAATGGGTGAAATATGCATCATACCCGGCCTTCTTCAGCACCAGACGACCTGCCCGGTCTACTTCCCCGACTTCCATACCAGGGCGCACAGCATCAATCGAAGCAAGTTGCGCTTCCTTAACAGCTTCATACATGCGGCGGTGCGTCCGGGAAGCATGACCCATGTACACGGTGCGGGTCATGTCGGAACAGTAACCGGCGAGTATAACACCGTAGTCGAGGATAATAAATCCGTCGGAGACGGGCTGAGACGATGCGCGCCCGTGGGGCAGGGCAGAACGCAGGCCAGAAGCCACAATGGTGTCGAATGACATCTTCTCCGCACCCGCGCGCCGGGCCTGCAACTCCAGTTCCCCGGCGATCGTGTTTTCAGGCACGCCCGGCTTGATCGTGCTCAACGCACTTTGAAATAAGCTGGAACCCAGCAGCACCGCCGCCCTGATCTGCTCCACTTCATCGGCATCTTTCACGCTGCGCAACTGCTCAATGGCGCCGGCCACCGGCCTGAGCTTGGCTTTTCCGCGGAAAATCTGGCATAGCTGGCGATAAGCGACATACGAGAGGTGGTCGGCCTCAAAGCCGAGCGTCTTCACCTTGGCCTTTTCAGCCCGCTCACAGGCTTCTGCCATTATCGCTTTTTTGGAGATGATGATTCTGGCGTTCCTGACTTCTGCGGATGCCTGCTGCGTATAACGTCCATCGGTGTAGAAGTAGGCTTTGGGCGTTCGCTCGCCTGCACAGAACAAGAGCGCTGCTGCCGTACCGGTGAACCCGCACAAGTAGCGCACGTTGGGCAAATGAGTGACCAGCAGGGCTTCAATGCCTGATTCACGCAATTGAGTGGCAAGATTTCTCTGGCGGGCAGCGTAATTCATCGCGAAAAGACTATCGTAACAGGCACGGGGTCTATAAATGAGACAACTCCCCTTCCTACCATCGCTTCCTACCTGTATCGCCTACTCCATTGGCCTGCCCCAATGACCTCCATTTCCAAAATCGGGCCTGCATACCTTCCAGAAGAACTGGTTCCGATCACGGGAATTTATCGTGTGACTCACAGGCCCGAACTGCACGACCGGCCTCCGCATGACGCAGTGCTGATCCGCGGAGAAGAATTCCCCAAATGCCGCACCTGCCATGAGAAGGTCAAGTACGAAATCAAAGTCCAGTGCAGCCATATCACCCATGACTTTGACTTCTCCGGTCCCGGCCGCCTGACCCTGTCGCGACTTTCCGGGTAGCCGCGGAAATGTCTCGATGGCTGAAGCCGGTTCAAAGTAAAGCAACTGAAGCCTATAGAGATATGATCCAGATGACTTGGCCAAAAACTCTGAGCCGCGCAAAGCGCGTCTCAGAGACGGTGCGGAGCACCGCCTCTTATGGGAAGCCTATGCTGGGGGAAGCCTTGCCGACCCTTAAGTTTCTCGTGACGCAAGTAGCAGACGTAGCATGCTACGTCTCTACCCGTCGATTTTGGGTGAGCCAGCACTCTATTTTGCGTGAGCCAGCACTCTGCAAAGGGCATGGGCAGCACCACGAAGTCTTCAAAAACATAGTTTGTTAAAAACAGAGTAGCTGGATGGCAACTTGGTAGTAAGTTGCTGCATCTCTTTACATGCCTAATTGCACGTAGCTGAATCCGGGCACCGCCGGACAGCGAAGGGTGACTCTTGGAAAAGAAATTCTGTCCCGGCGACGTAATCCCTGAAAGCGGGGTCTATCGGGTCTACCATGATAGTCATCGCCTCATGCATGAAGCCACCCTGCTGGGCGGCGGCCGCTTCCCACGCTGTAAAACCTGCAAAGCCCGCGTTTATTTTCTGCTGATACGTCCGGTCAAAGAGCAAGAGGTCATCGGAGGGCGCAGCCATGTGGTGCTGGAAAGCGTTGATGAAATGTCGACGATCGCCAGTTGAGCGGCTTTAGGCAGAGACGGCTTTAGGCAGCAATGGCTTTAAGCAGCGACCCCAGCCCATCTGAATCCGGCGTCGGCATCTACTTCCTGCACTGTGCCATCCAGCGATAGCTCGCGAAGCAATGCTTCGATGTCCTGCGTCTCGCACCCGCAATCCCTGATCTTCAAGCTGCCGGTGGATTTCATTGGCTGTGAGCGGGATGGAACGTCCACAAGAAGATTTGGCGCTTCGCAACACATTCAAACACGCGGCCCGAACCGAGGAGAAGGGTTTCAACGAGGCCGATTGAGGAGGGAACTTGTTCACATCAGTACTCATAGTGTTACAGATTCTAGTGCCATTGTTCCCGGAGTCAATGCCCAAAGATGGTGCAATGCATCACGCGACCCAGAATGGGCAATATTGATTGCACCGCAATCAGCTCAAAAAAGTAAAACCCCCAGCCGAAGCCGGGGGTTTTGCCTGTAATGCGCAAACTTCTAGGTCTGGATGATCTTCGGCGTAATAAAGAAGATCAGCTCCTGGTTGTTGGTGTTGACCGTGGTGTGCTTGAACAGGTTGCCAAGTATCGGGATGCTGCCGAGCAACGGAACCTGGGCAACGGCCACGTTGTTGTTTACCTGGATCACGCCACCGATGGTGATGGTTTGTCCGTTGTTGACCAGCACCTGCGTGGTGGTCTGCTGAGTTTGCAGCGTCGGGTTCAATTGCGAACCGGTGACGCGGCTGAAGTCAGGCACGGTGTTCTCAATATCAACGTTGAGGAAGATGGTCTTTTCCGCTGTGATCTGCGGTGTAACCGTAAGCCGCAGGAAGGCGTCAACGTAAGTTACGGTTGGCGGTCCACCCAACTGGGCCTGCGTGACTACCGGGATTCTGGAACCCTGTTTCACCAGCGCGGTGATATTGTTCTGCGTCACGACGCGCGGACGGGACAATATCTTCAGCAAGCCTCTGCTTTCCGCCATAGTCAGGACAAAGTCCAGACGATAGATGGAAGAGGAGTTGACCAGTGAGAAACCGCTGGTCGGGCCCGATGCCGCCAGGTTCGAAAACAGCGGAATGACTGAGCTGTTGCCCGGAGCGGTGATGAAGCTGGGCGTTACGTCCCGGCGGCTGAGTCACAGTGATAGGTGAATTGGCGCCCGATCCGCCACCCGTTGCGGTTACGCTATTGCCCCAGCCAAAACCAAGCTGCGTACCGATGTCGCGGGCGAAGCTTCTGGTTGCGGCCACGATGCGCGCCTCGATCTCCACTTCAGGAGTCTTGCGGTCGAGAGCGGTAAGCAAAGCGTCAATCTTGGGCAGTGTGCCGGGTATGTCTTCAATGATCAGAGCGTTGCTGCGATCGTCAGAAACCACGTCGCCGCGGGGCGAGAGGAAGCGTTTGATCACCGCCACCAGATCTTTCGAGTGGGCATAGCTCAGATAACGCGTGAATGTCTGCTTGGGAACGGCCAGCGACTGGGCTTCCTGCTGGGCCCGGCGCGCTTCGGCTTCGGTGCGCAGAGTTTCAATGGTGGCAATGCGCAGCACGTTGCCCTGCAACTGGCATTCAAGACCGTTGTTGTTCAGGACGATAGCCAGCGCCTGGTCCCACGGCACATCGTTCAGCACGATGGTCAATGAGCCTTTCACGCTGGGATCGAGCACTACGTTCAGGCCGCTGATATCGGAGATGAGCCGGAAGAAGTCCTTAAGATCAAGGTCTTTCAGGTTCAAATTGAACGGCGTGCCGGTGTAGCGGCCAGTGGTGCAACCGGTGGCCATCTCAGCTAGATGCCGAAGCACCAGAAGCAGACGATGACTGCGGTTGAGCCTGAGGCTGTGCCGGCGCAGTGGCCTGCTGCTTGAGAGCGGCATTTACCAGGGCCGGAGTCATAGCCATGCTGGCATTGGCCGGCATAAGCTGCGCGCCGTCGCCAGAGACAAAATGAGAAGCTGCCAGATCGGCGCGGGTACGGCCTTCAGGCCTGGTCTCAACTTTGGCCGGAGCCGGAGCGGACAACGCCGCCACTACCGGCTCAGCCGTCTTTGCATCCGGTTGAGCTGCGGGAGCAGTCTGTTGCGCGACCACTTCTTTCTCTTTCACAGGCTCTTTCGCAGGAGAAGAAGGTTGCGGCGCAGCCGATGGCGTTTTCAGCATCAACACCAGCTTGTTGGCGGCCGGCACAACTTCAAATTCGTGAAGAGTGGCCATATCCACGACAATGCGTGTGGCTGTGCTCTGGAAACGGGCAGCGCGAACATCTTTCACGTCGCTGCTGTTCACCGAAATCTCTCTTGCGCGGCCTTCGAGAACGGAGTTCGGAATATCGAGCACCACCCGGTCAGGATGGTTCAGCTTCATGGTCCTGGCGGTCATGGGACCGCTGCCCGTGATCTCGATATTGAGCCCGTCTTTGCCACGGGCCACCGCGATGTTGCTGATGCGGCTCAGCGCGGAGTCAGAGACCGGGGCCGCAGCCGAAGCATTGGCTGTATGGGCCGCGCCGGTTACGCGCAGCTCAACTCCGCCTTCAATGTCGGCCACTTTCACTGTCGCGCCTGGCGCAAGGTTCAGCTCAAGACGCGCGACTTCCGCACCGCTGGCGGAACGATAGCTGGCCACGCGGTACGATTGCACGCCCGCGGCGCTCACAGAATGTACGTTTGCATCCTGCTGAGCTACTGAGACCCCTGCCAGGTCCACCAGCATTAAGCTTTCTGTCGGACGATATTCGGTATGAGTAAATGTTCCGTTCGCGCGGACGGTGATGATGCTGGCGTTGTCGCGGTTTTCTACCTGCACTCCAGCCAGTTGCGATACGGAACCTGCGGCCAGCGATGTCGCCGCAATGGCCAACAGTGAGATTCCCAGCAGTTGCTTTAGCCTGATCATTATTATCTCCTCACGGCAACGGCCATCTTTCACCGTTGGCGCGCGCGGCTTCATGGGACTGTTTTATCCCTTCAGCCGCTTAGAAATTAGACCCGCCGTTTTTATGACGGCTTGTTGCTACTTCCCCAGGTTCGGCCCAAACTGCATAAAACTAACTATTTGCTTGACTGCGGTCCGTTAAGAAACCGGACTGACTCTCTTGACTACCTCGTGCGCGTTCTCGCGGCCGAGGTTATCTGTAGCGAATTCCCTGAAGATCACGGAATCGCTGGTGATCTTTTCAACGTTGCCGTTGAAAACCTGATCGTTCTGCCGCAGGAAATATGTATGGCGGGCGCGGTTCACCACCACCGCCATCATTTCCCCGGTCTGGTTATCTTTCACTGTGCCCTGCACCACCAGTTCAGGAATAAACAGGCACTTCTTTCCGGTTGAGCAGTTTGGCCCCACCGGCGTTGTCGACAGGTTGCGCACCGGGCTGATAAAAGGATCGCGATGTCCGCTGGCGCTGAGCTTGGCCACAGGCTTCGGCGCGTCTTTGCTATCTTTTGCAGGAGCAGCGCTCTTTGCCTCAACCACCTTGGGCTCAACTTTTTTCTGGGCCACTACCGCTTTGCCGCCGGCAACGCCCTTCGGAGCAAACGGAGTTTTGCCGGACACAACCGCAACCGGCTTTTTCGTTGCATCTTTTTGCGTGGTTGCGCTTTTTGCCGCAGCGCTGGTCTTCGTTTGCGCCGTTTGCGCTTTCGCTTGAGAAGTCACGGCAATCACCGGGACCTTCTGCGCCGTTTTGGCCGTAGCCGGGGCCGCTTTGACAGCCGTGGTTTTGGCCGCGGCTTGCGGAACTACTGAGATCACCGGACCAGTCTTTTGCGCCGTCGCAGGCTTGGTCGCTTTTGTGCCTGTGGTGGTGGTGGCAGCCGCCGAAGATTTCACGGCAGTCACGGGCTTGGTCGCTGCGCTTCCGGCTTTCACCGCCGGCGCAGATCCAGGCTTTGATCCACTTTGGGGCACTGTGACCTGAATCGGAGTGGTTGCGGACGGTTTGGCATCTTTTCCAGCCGCCGTCTTGTCACTCTTCTTCCTGGTGTCGGTCTTCTTCTCAACCACTTTCGGCTGAGTCGTCGGCGCCGCGTTCTGACTGGTGGGGTTCTGCTCTTGCGCCGAGGCAGTTATTGCCAGGGTTGCTGCAATCGCGAAAATTTGAATCAGCTTCATCTCAGTTCCCTTTTATTCAATCTTCACTATTTCTTGACTGGAGCAACGTCTTGCGGCTGCAAATCATGGCTGAAGAAAGTAGTCGCAGTACAACTGGCAACCACCGTCTCGCCCGCAGCATACGAGTACGTCGTCTTCACCTTGGATGGGCCTGTAACTTTCGTATTGGCCATTTGCAGATTGGTGATATTGATAATGCGGTCGAGTTTGGCCACGCGGTCGAAGAAATTCACGACCGAGTAATAAGGGCCGTCGAGATCAATCTGGAACGGGACCTCGGTTACGTATCCCTTATTGCCGATGGGCATGGCGGTAAAACGCCGCACTTCGATGCCGGCCGCCGCCGCCGTGTCGTGCAGCAGCTTAATGAACTTGTCGGCTTCTTTTTCGTCAGGAACAATCAGCTTCTCGCGGTCTAACTGCTGCTGCAAATGGATCAGATCGGCATTCAGGTCGTTCAGCTTGTCCTGATAGGGCCGCAGCCGGTCATTCTCATCCTGCTTGGCCTTGACCTGGGCCTGTATCTCTTTGTTCTCGTCAATGCTCTTGCTCAGGAAGCCGTAGTAATACAAACCGCCTGCGAGCAGGGCAACCAGGAACAGCACACCGGTTTTTGCGGCTACTGACATCTCATCGAATTTCGCCATGGTACCGTCTCCAACTTACTTCTGAATTTGTTGAAAGCCCTCAATGCGCCTGCTAGGACTTGTTCTCTGTTTTGTCCGCCTTGGCATCTGCTGTCTTCGCGTCGGCCGGCTTGGCCTCTGCTGCCGCTTTGGGCGTGCCTGCGGGTTTTTCACAAACCAGTTCAAACTTGAATGCCTGAAGCTCTTTCATGGCGCTGTCCTGCGAGGTCTCTTTGATCTCGACTGACTTGAACGCTCCGGTTTTTTGCAGGTTCGCCATCAGATCGGCCACCGCATCGGGCGTTAATGCCATTCCGGTAAAGTCAATGTTCTTGCCGTCGTCGGTCATGGCTTCGAGCCATACCTGTTCGGTGTTGTTGATGGTGTCGGCCACCATATTCAGCAGGTTCACCGGCCCGGCTTGCTGGTCATGCAACTGTCCGATCAGATCGAGCCGCGTCTTGAACTGCTCCGCTTTGAGCTTGGTGGCTTCGTACTTGGCCTTTACGGTCGCCAGGCGCTTGTTCTCGTCGTTTGCCTTTTGCAAACTCGCCTGCAACGCGGTCTTCTGGTGCTGCACCGAGGCATAGCTTACGTAGAACAAAACCGCCAGCACTGCCACGAAGACCAGCGCCAACATACCCGTGCTCACCCCTTGGCCAACGCTTGCGCTGGCTGCCGGGCGCTTGCCCCGTCTTGCTTTAGGAATTCCGAGAAGATTGATGCGAATCATAGGTCGTCAAAGCTCCTGAGGGCGAGTCCCACGGCCACCGCCAGTTGTCCCGGATTCTGTTCCAGGAGGCTGCTTTCCGTTGAATCCGCAGGTGGCATGATGCGCTGAAACGGATTCAGTATTTCCACGGGCAATGAGAATTCCTGGCGCAATGCTTCGACCAGGCCCGGCACTCTGGACGATCCGCCCGCGAGATAAATTCGCTCAATGTGCTCGCCGGATGCGGTGGCGCGGAAGAAGTCAAACGTCTTCTGGATTTCCAGCACGATGATTTCCGTGACCTGCTGGAGAATCGGCAGCTTCGCATCTTCGCTTACCGTGCCGACCTTTTTGCCCAGCTTGAGCGACTCGGCGTCGTCAAAGCTCAGGTCCAGTTCTTTCTGCAATGAATCGGTGTACTGGTTGCCGCCTACGCTCACGTCGCGGGTAAACAGCGGCGTTGCGCCCTTCACGATGTTGATGTTCATGACGCTGGCGCCCAGGTTCAGCAGGGCGACCGTGGAGTCCGGTGAAGGCTGGTAGTTGTACTCGTAACAGTTCTGGAAGGCGAAGGCGTCAATGTCCACCACCGCGGGCGATTTGCCCGCCAGCGACAGCACGTTGGTGTAGTTCAGGATCTTGTCTTTCTTCACCGCCACCAGCAGCACGTCCATCTGCGGGCCTTCTTCCTCAGGATTCAGCATCATGAAGTCAACGTTCACGTCGCTGATGTCGAAAGGAATGTGCTGGGCGGCTTCGGTGTTGATGCTGTCGGCAAGCTCGGCTTCGCTCATGGACTGCACGGTAATGTTGGGTTTTACGATTACCGAGTGTCCGCTGACCGAGGTGGCCACCTGTTTCGTCTTGATATTGCGGTCAGTGAAAATCTTGCTGATCGCGCTGGAAACGCTGCCCGAGTCAACAATCATGGAGTCCACCACGATATCGCTGGCCAGCGGCTCGACGCCCAGGTGGGAAACCTGGATTTCGCCTTTCGAGCGCTTCAACTCAATTGCCTTGATCGAGCTTGACCCTATGTCTAAGCCGACAATTGATTTTGCTGAACCTAATCCAAACATGCCGTCCGCCTTCCTGATTCCTGAAAGTGTTTCCTGAATCGTTGCCTGAATCTGTTCCTACCTGCCGCCGGCCGCGGCCCGCGCCGCTTTCGGTTTCTTGCGAGCATCACTCATATTCATGGTGCTCTTCTGTTCCATCCACTGGTCGAGGATGGTCTTTTTGAACTTCCAGCGGTTTCCGAGCTTAAAGGCAGGGATCTTTTCCTCAGTCACGTACTTGTAAAGCGTGTCAGCGCTGACTCCCAGGTACTGCGATGCCTGGCGAATATTCATTACCTCACGCGAATCTGCTGCCATAAACGTAGCCTTTCCACAGTGGGTTGTCGGCCCCTACCCTGGGCCTGCGGAACATCCTTCTGACTTATGTTTTCTCGGGGGGAAATCTTCAGGTTCGGGGCCAGTTATAACTGCGACACTTAGGCGGGTCAAGCAAGAACTTCCGATATCTTCGGGTATTACCTGAAGTCTCCGGGGGTTCATGGTACTTTCGTGCCCGCAGATTCTCAAAATCCTGTGTTCCTGAATCGTTAACACCACAAGTTATTGTGGTATTGCTGCACACGGTTCTTAAATTTGCCTGAGAAGTTACTAAGGACTAACGCCTGACTCCGGTATTAACCCGAAAGTAACCAGAAATGCATGGGGAAAGGCCGTAACTCGGGAAGCTTAGTTCCGGGGAAAGGTATGCCGCTCTTGATTGGCGCGGCCTATCGGCACTCCTTGCTTGTAGAGTGGCCTCTGGGAGTTGGCCCCGACCATTGCAGAGATTGATTTTTGCCATTTACTATGAACAGATCGTTCAGAAAGCTGCGCGCTGCCCTTTCTGTATCGGAGCATCTTAGGTGTCGCATGGCTAGGAAAAGCACGACCAAAATCTGTACCGCCCCAGACTCTCACTGACTTCATAGAGGAATTTGCACGATACTCGTCCGGCTCTAACTACCTGAAATGCTTTCGCGGCCAGCGGGACTCCTCTTGGCCAAATGTAGCGGGCATATTCCGACCTGATCTCAAAGAGCTTCTTGAAGAATGAGAAAAGGGCAGTTCGGGATCTGATCTCAGTTCATCCTCGTGAGTTTGCATCCGACGAAACCATGTTCGATAAGCTCGTCCGGATGCAGCATTTTGGACTGCCGACTCGATTGCTGGATGTTTCGCGGAACGCACTGGTCGCGCTTTATTTTGCAACTGACCCAGGCCCTGATGGTGGTAAATCGAGTGACGGCATGGTGACAGCTTTCGCAATTCCGCCAGAACGCGAGAAGTATTTTGACAGCGATTCAGTAAGTTGCCTTGCCAATTTGGCCAATATGACTTCTGAGGAGAAGGACGAGATTTATCGACTGAAAGAGTCGCTAACAGGAGATATTTCGAGTGCGAGCAACATCAAGAAATTCAATGAAGATGGCGTTATAAAACGACTTCATCAATTTATTCGGTCTGAAAAACCATATTTTCAGCCAATTATCGACCCCATAGATTTATTTAAGCCATATTATGTTCATCCCAAGATGAGCAATAGGCGAATCCTGGCGCAATCCGGCGCCTTCATCCTTTACGGCATAGATCCACTTAAGAAATTATTTTTTCCGTACAAGATTGAAGAAACACCGTTCCTTGTTCCTCAGAAAGCGAGAAGAGCCCTATTCGAAAGGCACTCGCAAATCTTGGCATCAACGAAAGCACACTTTTCCCTGAGATCGACAAGGCTGCAGCCCGGATCAAGAACCAGTACACGAAGTAGTAGGACATCGGCTGAAAACTAGTTTGCGAACCGTCAAGGCGGACATTCAAACTGAGACTCTGCGGAGAAGCAGGATGGTTCGGTTCTTTAAAATAGCGCGGTGAGTTACTTAGCTGTTAGAGTTTCCGCCATTTGTCCCTGCCGCCGACATTGGTGTCACGGACGCGCTCAACATGAACGGCTGCATCCGGGTTCATCTCGCGAGCTTTCTCAATGGCTTTAGCTTGGGTTGGAAGTATTGCACTGGCCCTTTCCGAACCCGGTTTTCTTACCGCATAATCTCCCTCTTCGCGCTGTTCGATATACAGCTCATTTTTGGCCATATGCCCCCCTTCCCCTGCGAGTAGGATACACCGAGTAACACCGCCGACCTACATTGAGCTTGGCGGGGGCATTCTGCAGGCATGTCTGTCTTTCAGTAGGGCCGTATTCAGGCTGGAATCGACGCATCATCCGTAGTCTTTGGCCCGTCGTGTCAAACCACGGAGTGGCAAGCCACTAGCGAAGGGTTAGGTGACCTCCCCAACGCCTTCGGCAGTTAGATCAGAATGTTCGTATCGAGCAAGATTCGCCGGGAGGAAATCCGGAGTTGCGAATTCCAGATCGTCCACACGGACATCGCCCGATTAATCACTTCAAAGCGGTCGAGTCGTTGTGGGTCCCGCTACCCGCACCTTCGAAACTCCGGCACCGCAACTACTGCAAGAGAACAGTCGGCGGCATTTGGCGCGAGTTCTGACATCGTGCGAGTTCTCGGATTCGCCCTTTTTTCGCCGTGGAGGCGCCAAGCGCCGAACTGTATCGCCACATTTCCACGATCGTACGGGTTCATGGCCTCCATGCGCCTTTATGTGGAACTCGTCATTTGCTTTGTATTGCAAGCCGATCGTGCCTCTTACAGATACGTCGTCAGCGATCAACTTCCTGTCATAACTCCAGGTCCTCGTGAGACCATGAGTTTATATGAGGGCTGGATTTTGCCTCCCAAATCCAAGAACAACAACACCCCTTACATTACACTATTCACAGTAAGTCGAGATTGAAGCTCCAACCATAGGCATTGATGGACGAGTCGCTAGATCAAGCCGAGCCTTTGTCAGGACGTTGCGCCAACACACGCACCTCATCAAGATGTCCCCGGAACAGCAGGAGAAGGCATTCGCGAGTTTTGGGCAGAAAAGGCCCAGCATCTTATGAAATTTGGAGCATCAATGAACATGCGTTCCAAGGTCTTGAACGAGAGTTTCTCTACGAGCAAGCCGAGATGCTCCACCGTGAGACGTCCATGGACATCAAACTGCCCCTAGATGTCGGCAACCCGAGAGAAGCATTCTTTAGTCGGTTCCTTGGTAGAGCGGATATTTTCCTCGCCGTTTCGTCTCGAACACGATCGTCGTCGTCGCTTCCACGCAGGGTCTTCGTGAGCCGCGGATCGACATTCTGCTCTTCGACAGTGCCACAAGTATCGTGCTGATGAAGCGTGAAGACGAGTATCGGGTCTACCCATCTGAGTCCGCGTATGGTGCAATCCAGGTCAAATCGAGACTCACGAAGGCCGAACTGAAAAACGCTTTTGAGAATATCGCCTCTTACAAGCGGTCTACTCAAGGTCCGCGCTCTTCGAGCACAAGTGATCGGACTTCGGCAATCACCTTCGTCTATGCCACCGATTTGAAACCGGCAAAACTGTGCGACGACATCAAGAACCTCGCGGCTCTGCATACAAAAGAGGTTCTACCGAACCTGATCGTAGTTTTAGGCAAGGGGCTGTTTTTCTTCGGTGATGGGAACTCGGGCAAGCTCCAAAATACTGACATTGAGACCATCCAAGATCTAAAAGTCTTCAGCAGCCCAAACCGCCAGCAGTGCCTGTACGGGTTTTACACGACCCTCATGGAACTTTTGAGGAGCGGAGAAGCTCCACCCACACCAGTTGAACGGTATTTCCAGCTGCCAACTACAGTATTTAAATACTCCTATGATTTCGCGTATGCATCTTTTCGAAATTTGGAAATTGCCCCATCAATGACAGCTATCTAAAACTGAACGAAGAGGGGATTGCGAAGGTGCTCGACGTACTGCCGTTCAGATCGGCCGAAGAGTGGTCCTGGCAAGCGTTGGCCGAGGTCATGGCCCGACTTGGGCTGGCACAACCGATCAGCCGACAAGACCTGTAACGCTTTGCAATCCCGAGCAGCGGCCGCTGTCAGAAATTCTGTCTCAGGTCTGGCCACTGCTTTCGATGAATATCCTCGTTGCGGGTACTTCAATCTGTATTCCGTTCTACTACTCGATAAAAGAAAGAATCATTTCCGGATGCGGCTCTTGCCTGGAACTTGGGCTGCCCTCTGACGTCAGTTAAGTGAAAAAGCGAGAAAAGAAGGACTTGTGAATACATCGTCTCAGCTGTTGATGGAAGGCTTCGTCATTAGCAAACTTCCACGGCCTGAGCCCGGGAAGATCTTGTTGACCCACGATATTGGGCTTACCGACTTCAAGAGGTTCTCAAAGAAGGGGATTCGAAATTCAAATTATGGAGAAGTCGAGCGATGCCGTAGTTCAGTCTACCGAGCCATCAGTCGGTTTGAATACCCAAGTACGGTAAGATTCGCGTGCGCCACCGCTCACATCTCGACGACCTTCCAAGCAAGAATATGATACCCGCCTATGGTCGCGGCTCCGGGATCACCTTGATCATCGATTTCGCCTCTGTTTGGGGAAGGCTTCTGATTTCAACGGAGACGTTGGAAGACTTGGTAAGGCACTGAAGTCGGGTGACATCGACGATGCAAGCGTAAGAGCTCTATCTCTCACAGGAGATTGGAGAAGCCGCTGCGGAGCTTTTCAACTCTGGTCGAAAACAATCGCCCAGGGCGTCAGATCACTCCGCGTCTGTATGGAAACAGCTTCGAAGCTCGCGTCTTCGGTGGCATTCGACCGGATGATGTATCCCATATTTGTGTGACGACGAACCCCATCAACCGGGACGTGCAGAATGCATGTGAGTTGGTTTGGAAGTTGAAACAGGCTAAAAATGCCGGTAAATAGTCCGAGCAGTGATGGCGCGTGAGCTGAACCGGACGCAACTTCGGTTCCGTAGACGGGCTTCGAAGAAGTTACCGGATCGGTACTGTGAAGTCGGCTTGTAGAAACGTAATCTTCTCGCGCTACAGCGACAGAGCTAAGCTGGAGCAGCGAATACCTCCATGTGCTGGATGAAGTACCAACCATGGCGGCATAGTGTTTTTCCATCGGCGTTCATCCGCGTTCATTACGGCGCCACAGGATCGAGCCGGAAGGACTACGAGATGCGGAAAGGATTTACCAGAAAACCAAAAGCGGACGAGCCCGCGACGGCAGTCAAGAACTACATAACGCCGAGCGGGTTGCAGCGCCTCAAAGATGAGCACCGGTTTCTGCTCAGCAGGGAACGCCCGGCCGTCACCGAGGTGGTGGCATGGGCTGCGAGCAACGGCGATCGCAGTGAAAACGCCGATTATCAGTACGGCAAACGGCGGCTGCGGCAGATCGATGGACGGATCCGCTTTCTCACCAAGCGAATCGAAGCCGCGGAAGTGGTGGATCCCGAAGCTCCGAGAACGGGGCAGGCGGCCACGAGGGCTTTCTTCGGAGCCACCGTGCGCTATGCCAATGCCGCGGGCGCGGAGCGAGTGGTGAGCATCGTCGGCACCGACGAGGTTGATCTCGACCGCAACCACATCAGTTGGGTGTCACCTCTGGGGCGCGCATTGATGAAGTCGGCAGCGGGCGACAGCGTAGTTCTCCAATTGCCGGGCGGCACAGAAAACCTGACCGTGCTGGAAGTGTGTTACCAGCGCATCCCTGTGGAACCGTTCCGTGAACCACCTGGATCCGAGGCCTCGGGAAAGGGAGTCACTCGCCGAGGCTAATCCACCTGAGGAAGAAGAACGGTGTATGACAACAGCGACAGTGCTGGCGAATTTTCAGCGTGAGAAAAGAACGCACACGCGCTGAGCATCTACGTTTAGGTCTGTTTCGTCAGGACCACATGGATCGCGTTTTCGGTGGAAGTATGTTCAACGCAGTGATAGCCGAGCGCAGCCATGTCGACGCCGGCGAATAGGTTCTCTCCCGAACCCATGAGCACCGGACTCAATGCAAGGTGCAGCTCGTCAATAAGCCTTGCCCGGAGATACTGCTGAATGGTCGAGACTCCCCCGCCGATTCTGACGTCTCGTCCCTTTGCAGCGTCTTTCGCGCTCTGGAGTGCAGAATGAATTCCGTCGGTGACGAAGTGAAACGTCGTGCCGCCTTTCATCTCAATCGATCTGCGCGGGTGGTGCGTCAGCACAAACGCAGGAACATGATAAGGCGGTTCATCACCCCACCATCCTTTCCATGACTCGTCCGGCCAGGGGCCGCGCACAGGTCCAAACATGTTCCGGCCGAGAATCCACGCACCCACATTCTCCATGGCCCTCCGCGCCCACTCATCATCAACACCGGTCGAGCCGCCTTCCTGGCCCTGCATCTGCTTCCACGTGTGTGTGGAGACGAACCACTTGAACAACTCCGGACCACGAACGCCAAGAGGATTCTCGAGACTCTGGTGAGGCCCGGCGCCGTAACCATCAAGCGATACGGCAAACGCGCTGACGCGGACTTTCGACATGGGTTGAATCTAAACGCCGGCGACGCGGACGGTCAACTCGCACATACCCGGTTTCGCGCTGCGCTTTGCGGAGCTATGTTGAGCTTGATGCGCATGCTTGGTATATTTTGAACAATTGCTCGCGCTGAAAAGCAAATCAGTAAGTCATTCACTCACTCTTACGACCCAGGATTTTGAAAATGACAGTTTCTCCTTCTCTCGTCGAGCGTAATGCTCCATCGGTTGCGTCCCAAGCCCCAGACCCGTCACAGGCCCTGCTGCAAAGTGCAACTTCTTACATTTCCTGTGCCGCGCTTTGGGTAGCGGCGGAACTCAAGATCGCCGACCTGATTGGCTCGGGAGCGAAATCGGCCGCGGAACTCGCGGCGAAAACCAATACCAATGAAGACGCGCTCTTTCGCGTCCTGCGCCTGCTGGCTGTGGGCGGCATCTTCACAGAGACCGGGCTCCGGCACTTTGCGCTCACTCCGCAGGCCGAGTTGCTGCGCTCCGACCATCCGCAATCCATGCGCGATACCGTGGTGTGGCTGACCGACCCCTTCCACTTCAACATAGCAGCCGAGTTACTGCATTCTGTCCGCACCGGAGAGCCCACGGTGCAGCACGTGACCGGCAAGCCTGCGTTTGAATATTTTTCCACCGATGCGGTGGAGTCTGACCGCTTTCACCGTGCCATGACCAACCTGAGCGCGATGGCCGTTGGGGCGGCGCTCGAGGCTTACGACTTCTCGGGCGTGGGCACCATTGTAGATTTGGGCGGCGGACACGGTTTTGCCATCTGCTCGATTCTTCAGAAATACCCGCACATGCAGGGTGTTCTTTTTGATCTCGAAGATGTTGTGCCAGGAGCGGAAAAGCGCATTCGCGAACTCAACCTGGAGAATCGCTGCCGCACTGTTCATGGCGACTTCTTCAAGACAGTGCCCGAGGGCGGAGACGTCTACTTCATGAAGCACATCCTGCACGACTGGACCGACGAGCAGGCCACGACCATTCTGCGAAACTGCCGCCAGGCCTTTGGGTCCAGGAAGGGCAAAATCATTCTCCTGGAGTTTGTAGTGCCTCCGGGGAACGAGCCCCATCCGTCGAAAATAATTGACATCGAAATGCTCTTCTTCCCCGGTGGCCGCGAACGCATGGAGCAGGAATGGCGCGATCTATTCAACGCAGCCGGCTTTCATCTTACCCGCATCATGCCCACCAAGTCTCCGTTCAGCGTGATCGAAGCAGAGGTGGCATAGTCCGGCAGGACGGCCGAAAGTAGCCCGGCCATGGAGTTTCCCAAATGCGCGTTTTGTGCGCAGTTGGGAAGCGGAATGCCGGGAAAAGAAAAAGAAAAGATTTCCTTCCGCTCTGCCGAAGGCTGGTGCGTAGCTCACCGGGGTCCCCAGTGCGTGGTGCTTTTGCACGTACTGGGGTGGTCTCCTTCTTTGGAGCGGAGCGCACTAAAACAATCTGTTGATTAACGTTACAGACGCTGCGTTCCGGCACTCGAGTGACGCACGCCTGCATGGGCGACCGTTGCGCACCAGGCCACTGCTTGACGGGCCATTCTCAAACCTTGAAAATCACTGGGCAGATCTCTGCTGCTGGAGTACGACAAAAGGTGCTGAGATGAAAGAACTGTCCGCATGGCAGAACTTCTATGTGATCGTCGGGTCGTCTGCGGGCGCCTTGATTGGATTGCAATTCGTCCTCATCAGCCTGATTGCATACATACCGGTCCCGGATGATGGAGGGCAGGCCGGCCAGGCTTTCGCTACTCCAACCATTATTCACTTCAGCGTCGTACTGCTGCTGGCGGCCATCTTGAGCGCGCCATGGCATGGGATTGTACCCGCTGCAATTCTGCTGGGCCTGCTGGGCCTCGGCGGTTTGGTGTACATCGCAGTCGTGGTTCGGCGCATGAAGCGGCAAACCGCATACCGGCCTGAATTTGAGGACTGGTTGTTTCACGCCCTGCTGCCGTTCGTTGCTTATGCAGCACTTGCCTCGTCAGCATGGATGACACTGTCGCATCTGCGCGAGGCCATGTTTGGCGTTGGAGCAGTGGCTATGCTTCTGCTCTTTATCGGAATTCATAATGCCTGGGACGCCGCTACCTATCACGTTTTCGTCGTGAAGCCAGGACAACACAAAAACCGGCCCGCCAACCAACAGCCGCAATGAAGGCGCAATCGCCTGAATTGCCGCCGCAAGCAATATTTCAGGGCTCTAGCTGCAACGCACCTTTGCATTTATGGCTTCTAATAAAGTAGCCACTCGTGTGCATTCATTGATTTGATTTCACTCTGGCCGGTCAGAGGGAGGCAGTTATGCGTAAATTGGGAATAGCCGTTCTGGTGATTGTGGTGCTGCTGGTTGCGGCGGTACTCATTATTCCGCACGTGGTGAACATCAACAGCTACCACGACCAGATTCAGGCGCAGCTTCAGAAGAAACTCGGCCGGCAGGTCTCTCTGGGAGAGATGAGCCTCAGCCTGTTTCCTCCTTCTTTCCAGGTCGCGAATGCGCAAATCGGCGAAGATCCAACATTCAACACTGACCGCGCTTTTGCGAACGTCGACAAGCTCTCGATCTCAGTCAAGCTGATGCCGTTGCTGCACAAGGATGTAGAGATCAAGTCGCTGCAACTGGACCGTCCGCACATTGAGCTGGTCAGAAACGAACGCGGGGAATGGAACTTCGCCACGCTGGGGCAGGAACCGAAACCTACGCCTGCGCAGAAGACGCAGACGCCAGCCGAGGAAAGCAAGAAGCCCGCGGGACAGATCGAGCTTTCCAATCTCACCATCACCGATGGACAGGTGGCCATTACCGACCGGCAGAAGCACCAGTCGCGGGCCGTCTATGACCACATTGATTTGAGCGTGAATGATTTTGCGCCCAACCAGGCATTTTCACTCAAAGTGGCGGCCCATCTTCCCGGCGAGGGAAAACAGGCGATCTTTCTGGAAGGCAAGGGCGGCCCTATCCAGCAGGCAGATTTGCTGAACACCAATTTTGATGGAACGCTGCGCATGGACCAGGTTTCAGTCTCGGCGGTGGATAAGTTCCTCAACTCGCAGGCGCTGAACGGAATTGACGCGCTGCTCTCCGGCGATGCCAAGCTGAAAAATTCGGGCGGCAAGATGGCCTCGAATGGAAGCATCAAGCTCGATAATCCGCGCATTCACAACGTGAATGTCGGGTACCCCATCACGCTGGATTATGACGTGGCTGACGATCTGAAGACTGATGTAATCCAGATCAATCGCGGCAATATCAAATTGGGGTCCACTCCTCTTTCTGTGGCCGGCACACTCAACACCCGGCCGACGCCCGCGCAGATTGATGTGAAGCTCACCGCGTCCAATGCTTCCATTGGGGAAGCGGCGCGGCTGGCTTCGGCTTTCGGTGTGGCCTTCAATCCGGGTATGGAAGTGAACGGACAGATCAGCGCCAACATCACGGCGAAAGGCGCATCCACACAGCCCAGCATGAACGGCCAGCTTTCGGCGCGCAACCTCGTCATCAGCGGCAAGGAGCTTCCGCAGCCGGTCAAGGTAAATTCCATTGACCTTGCGCTTACGCCGGAAACCATCCGCTCCAACGATTTCACGGCCAGCACCGGGTCCACCAGCGTTACCGCCAATTTCGCACTGTCGCAATACACAAGCCCGAACAGCAGCGTGAACGCAGCTTTGAAAGCGGCAAACGCGCGCCTGGGTGAAGTGTTGAACATTGCCAAAGCCTACGGAGTTTCCGCCGTGGAAGGCATGTCGGGCGATGGCAGCCTGAGCATGGACGTGCATGTGCAAGGCCCCATCAAGAACACTTCGGCGTTGAGCTTTTCCGGCACTGGCAAGCTGCAAAATGCCACGCTGAAAGTGCCGTCGCTCACCAAGCCCGTGGGCATCCGCAATACTGATCTGCGTTTCAGCCAGAATTCAGCCATGCTCGAGAACGTGGCCGCTTCCGTCGGCCAGACCAACGCCACCGGCGCAGTGACGCTCAAGAATTTCGCCGCGCCCCAGGTACAGTTCACCCTGAATGCCGACAAAGTCAATGTAGCCGAACTCCAGCAGCTCATGGCCACCTCGCCGGCACCGCCGCGCACTGCCAGCAATGACTTGGGGAAGCCAGGCTTCTGGAGTAACGATTTCTGGAGTGTGGTTCCCAAGGCCAATGCTGAGGCGCCCAAAACCAACTGAGCCGAATATGCTTACCACGATGACCGGCGGTGGAACGGTAAGCATCGGTACGGTTCAGTATGACGACCTGTTGCTGAACAACGTCCATTCCAACGTAACGCTGGACCACGGCCTCATTCATCTGAACCCGATCAGCGCTGACGTTTATAACGGCAAAGAAACCGGAGCCATCACCATTGATATGCGCGCCGCGCAGCCGGTTTATAACGTGAATCTGAAGACCGAGAAAGTTGACGCCAATAAGTTGATATCCTCGGTTTCGTCGCTCAAGCAGACTCTTTACGGGCTGCTGAATTCCAATGTGAACGCGTCGTTCAGTTCCACCAGCGCAGATTCGATTGCGCGCAGCCTGAATGGCACGCTGGCCTTGAATCTTACTAACGGCAAGCTGGCGAATCTCGACATGCTGAACCAGCTTGCTCAGGTCGGGAAATTCCTGGGCGGCCCGGCGACTGCTCCCAAGGGCTTTACCAATATGGCGCAGCTTTCCGGAAACTTTGACGTAAAGAACGGCGTGGCCCAGACCAACAACCTCAAGGCGATCATTGATGGGGGAACACTGGCTGCAACCGGACTTGTGAACCTGGCCGACCAGTCGCTCAACATGCACGTTACCGCCGTGCTCGATAAGGCCATGAGCCAACACGTCGGAGGTACCGGCATTGGCGGATTTATGAATACTGCGCTGGCAAATAATCAGGGGGAACTGGTGCTGCCGGTAATTCTGACCGGGACCTTCCAGCATCCACAGGTCGCGCCCGATGTGCAGGAACTGGCGCAGATGAAACTGAAAAACCTGCTGCCCACCAGCAAGAATCCCGGCGCGCTCACCAGCGGAATCGTAGGAGCTATTCTGGGCGGCAAGAACCAATCTGGCGGCGCATCCACAGGAACGTCACAGCCGGGCGGCGGCCTGGGAGGAATTGTCGGTGCCCTGACCGGCAAGCAGCAGACGCAGCAGAACCAGCAGCAGCAACCTGCGAATCCGGCGGTGGGTAACAACTCAGGCCAGCAACAGCAGCAGCAACAACAAAATCCGTTAGGCAACGTGCTGGATCAGGTATTGCAGAACCGCAAAAAGAAACAAGACCAGCAGAAGCAGGCGCCACCGCCCACTACGCCGAAATGAGGATGTGATCCGATGGCTATGCGGATTAAGAAATGCTGTACGGCACATTGGTGGAAGCCCCGGATTTCCAGTCCGGGGAATGGGCGATGACGATTTGGTAATTGAGTAATGTTGTAATTGGATAATTGAGAACCGTGCGCCAGCATGGCGCTGCTGGAGTTTTCAGATCACCAGATCTACCGATCACCCGATTCTTCGTGGCCCGATTCTTCCCATCCCTCCGCCGCCAGGCGATTCAATCCTCACGCGATCGCCTTTTTTCAAGCGCAGGCTGGTTTTTCCGGGCAAAGTTTCGCTCTCACCGTTCTGGTGAATGACTTGCGTCTTCCCTGCTGCGCCATCTTCGCCGCCTTGCAGCCCGTATGGGCCACGCGAACGGCGATCCGCCAGCACAGTCACTTCGGAGTCGGCCAATAATTCAATCTCGCGCACGATGCCATCTCCGCCTCGATACTTGCCTTGGCCTCCGCTTCCCTGCCGCAACGCGTAGCGAGTCACACGCAACGGGTAAGCGAACTCCAGCGCCTCCGCAGGAGTATTCAACGAGTTGGTCATGTGCGTGTGGACGCCGCTCACTCCCGCCCGGTCAGGCCGCGCGCCCATGCCACCGGCAATAGTTTCGTAATAGGCGAATGGCTCTCCATTGCGCTCGTCCACGCCGCCAATGGTCAGATTGTTCATGGTCCCCGACGATCCCGCCGGCACATGCTCCGGCAATGCCTGGGCGAGAGCGCGCAATAGCGTGTCCACAATTCGTTGCGATGTCTCTACGTTGCCCCCGGCCACGGCTGCAGGCGGGCGCGCATTGACAATCGTTCCCACAGGAGCAATCAAGCGAACCGGGCGCATCAGTCCCGCAGTGGCAGGGACATCCTCACGCAACAGGCAACGAAAAACATAGAAGCAGGCCGAATAAGTTATGGCTTCAACGGCGTTGATGCTGCCCGCCACCTGCGGCGAGCTGCCGGTAAAGTCCACGGTCACCAGCGGCTTGCCTGTGGCCACTTTCTGAAACGTAATGGAGACCGCAATGCGCACCGGCCCTGAACCAGCCCCGTCGTTATCGAGAAAATCTTCCGCGCTGTAACGTCCTTTCGGCACGTCGCTAAGAAAGGCGCGCATGATTTTTTCCGAGTAGTCCTGCAAATGATTCATCATTTGGCGGACGGTCTGTGCGCCGTAGCGTTCCACAATCTCCAGCAGGCGAGCGGCGCCGGTGTGGCAGGCGGCAAGTTGAGCGTTCAAGTCGCCTTCGCGCTCTTCGGGCGTGCGCACGTTGTTCAGCAGCAGGCGCAGAATGTCGGGCTGCATCTTCCCTGATTGCACCAGCTTCACCGGCGGGATCCGAATGCCTTCCTGGTAGATCTCGCGGCAGATGCCCATGGAACCCGCATAGGTGCCGCCCACGTCCGCATGATGCGCCCGCGAGGCCACATAGAACGCCGGGGACTTCGATTTCTTGAGGAATACCGGCGCCACCAGCGTGATATCAGGCAGGTGGGTGCCTCCGAAAAAAGGATCGTTCAGGATAGCGACATCGCCCGCGCCCAACTCCAGCTGTTCCACCGCCGCCCGCACTGACATAGGCATGGACCCCAGATGCACGGGCATGTGATCGCCCATGGCGACCACTTCCCCTTTGTCATCAAAGACTGCGCAGGAATAATCACGCCGCTCTTTGATGTTGGGTGAGAACGCAGTCCGCCGCAACGCCGCCCCCATCTCTTCGGCAATGGAATGGAAGATGTTCTTGAAAATCTCGAGTTCTACCGCATCAGGCATACCAGCTATTATTCACCACCGAGACACTGAGGCACTGAGAAAAGCTATACAGAAGTTATGGAATTTTAAGGGAGTGGATGAATCAGCGTCATCAACGAAAATCAGCGGTAAGCCGCAGTTTTTATTCGCGCCGAATTCGCGCACATTCGGGGCTAAGCTCTTACTCGTTGCTCTCTTCAGGGTCCCAGGTAATCGAAGCTCCGGAGCCTTCCTGCACCGTGCCTGACATTCCTGTAGCAAAAGCGTCCGGATCGCCGCCCGCCAGTTCAAAAGCCTCCTGGTCGTCGCCCAGACGCATCTCTTCGGCATTTCAGTACCGGTAACGATACACTCTTGCGTTGCAAACAAAGGCAGCTAGGTGGAGCAGCGGAGAAAAAGGTTGACAAGATATATTAAAACTGAGATAACAACACAGCCCATACTGGAACAGCGCCGGCTTTTCTTTATTTCTTCTTCTGATAACGATCTAAATGATTTGCCGGAAGAGGTCAAAGAGGAGTTTCTAAAGGGGTTGACGATTGCAAGGCTGGGCGGCACTCCCTCCAACATGAAACCGTGGAAGGGTGCTGGGCCAGGGATTTACGAACTTGTCAAAGACTATCGGGGAGACACTTTTCGGGCTGTTTACATGGTTCGTTTCAAAGAGGCCATGTACGTACTACACGTATTCAATAAGAAATCGAAGACCGGCAGCAAAACTCCTCAACCGGACATAAAGAAAGTAAGCTCAAGAATGAAGAAAGCAGAGAGCCATTATGAAGAAAACTTCAAAGCTAAAAAAAGGGATTAAAGAGGCCAGTTCGAATTTATTCGCTGATTTTGGAATAGCTGACGCTACGGAGAAAAATGCCAAGGTTCAACTTGCGGTCGCTATTAACAAAATCATTGAGTCACGCCAGTTGCGACAAAAGAAAGCCGCGTCACTCATGAATTGCACTCAGCCTGAAGTTTCCTCTCTGCTTCACTACAACATAAAAATCTTTTCCATTGAGCGTCTTATCGATTTTCTTATGGCGCTTGATAATGATGTCGAGATCACCATTCGACCCAAGCGCAGCGCGAAAGAAGCGGCAAAAACAACGGTCAAGCTGGCGGAAGTAGCTGCTTAAAACAAATTATTCACCACGGAGACACTGAGGCACGGAGAAAAGCTATACAAGTTGTGGAATTCTAGGGAGTGGATTGAATCAGCGTCATCAGCGAAAATCAGCGGTAAGCCCGGTTTTTATTCGCGTCGACTCGCGTAATTCGCGGCTAAGCTCTTACTCGTTGCTCTCTTCAGGGTCCCAGGTAATCGAAGCGCCGGAGCCTTCCTGCACCGTGCCTGACATTCCTGTAGCAAAAGCGTCCGGATCGCCGCCCGCCAGTTCGATCTTGCGGCGCTGCACTTCGCGAATCTCGCGCAAAATGGCGGCTTCGGCTTCGAGATACTGCTCTTCAGTCAGATTGCCCTCTTCTAGTTCCACCTGCAAAGCCAGAAGCTGTTCTTTCAGCGGAGCATCATCGGTCCATTGCTCTTCAGCCACTTTGAGCAAGGTGCGCATAATGAAGTTCCAACCGCTGAACGGGGCGAAGAGCAGATCATCAATCAACAGCATTAGCTTGAAGTGCCTCTCTCGAGTTTGAGCCTGATGTTCACAAAGTTATACGGCGGCCACGGCCCTGTGTATTTGAAGTTCAGCCGGTCACCGAACTTCTGGGCGACTTTATTCACGCCCGCATCGAATTCCGCCTCACGCTGCTTCTGAATCAAAAAGGCGGCATTCATGATCATCTTATCGCCAATGGGCTTGTTGTCGCGCGAAGCCACGCATACGCTGCGCAGTCCGTCATAAATTTCGCGGACGTAGTTGGCGGCCAGCTCAGCCAGCGCCTTATCAATCATGCGGCCAAGCTGCATGCGGGCAAAATAGGTGGACTGCAGATGCTTGCGGGTAAGCTCCTGGTGAAAGCGATGGATCTCTTCATGCTCGCGCTTCAGTTCTTCAATGATCCGGTCGCGGTCCCAGGTAACTTTCAGTCCGAACTCCAGCTTCCCGGTCATCTGCTTGAGCACGTCTTTGAGCGAAGGATAGATGCTCTTGAGAACTTCGCGAATGTCGTCGTCAGTACGGAACACCGTCCCAAAGCTCATGGGAATGATGGTGTAATTCTTCATGACCGACTCGATCACGTGCTCATGGGCCAGCGCGTTGTCGCGCGTGGGATCGAAGATAAACACCGGGGTGCGGCTGACTACCGCCGCAATATCACCATAATGGACGGTATAGACGTCTTCACTCACGCCGCCAATGCTGCTCTTGCCAAACGTAACGGGCGATCTCGATTCGATCACGCCGTAGACGTAGCGCCCTTCCTGCTGCTGGGCGCGGGCAGGTGGCTCAATCTTTAAAGCCGCGCTTGGCAGAGGAGCGTCGAGCACTGACGTTGCCGCGTTGATCTCCGCCTTTGGGGCTGTCTTCCGGACCGGGGCCTTTTTCGCCGGGGCCTTCTTGCTCGTTGGACTCATCGTTTCTCCTCAGCATTTTGGAGGTAGTGGCCAGGAATTCTTCAATTTCAATCGGCTTGAACATGATCCCGATCTTCTTGCTTTCAGCCTCATCGGCCGTCTCCTTGGTGGCATAGCCGGTCAGGAGCGCGGCTGGAACTTCGGGAGCACGCTTGCGCGCCGCTGTAATTACTTCGAACCCTGTATGCTGCTCTTCCAGCGAATAATCACACAACACCACATCAAAAAACTGCTTTTCGATAGCAGCAATGGCATCGCGCGACGTGCTGCACGCAGTCACCACATAGCCTTGCTGCTCAAGAATCAGGCGGTAGGTGATAAGTACGGAACTTTCATCGTCTACCACCAACACGCGAAATTTCTTTGCGTCCGTCACACTTTCACGACCGGCAGATCAATCTTAAACACGGTCCCTTTACCTATCTTGCTCTTCACCACCAATTTACCAGCATGGTTCTGGATAATTCCTTTTACGATCCACAAACCCAGGCCGGTTCCCTTTTCGCCCTTGGTCGTCACAAAGGGCTCAAAAATCGTGCGCAGCATCTCTGCCGGAATTCCCGAGCCTGTATCGGCAATCAGGATGCGCACCCAGCCATGCAGGTCGTCTTTACTGGAAACATGGCGGGAACGCAGCAGCAACCGTCCGCCATTAGGCATGGCGTCCCGGGCATTGATGACCAGGTTCGACAGCACCTGGCGTATCTGGTCGGCGGCAATGACGGCATCCGGCAGTTTTTGCAAGTCGGTCTGCACTTCGACGTTGGCACGCTGGAGTTGCCGGTTCAGCAGCAGCAGGGTGTCTTCTATGATAATGTTCACATCCACCGGCTTGACCTGCTCGGTGTTGCGATACAGTCCAAGCATCTGCCGCACGATGCGGGCCACCCGCTCCGTCTCAGATTTCAGAATGTTATAGACCGGCATTGCGCCTTCAGGCACTGAGCCTACCAGCAGGTAAATCGCATTCTTGATCGCTTCCATGGGGTTGTTGACCTCATGAGCGATGGTCGCGGCCAGACGTCCAGTGGCGGCAAACTTCTCGATTTCCAGCATGCGGCGCTCGACTTTGAGCTGTTCCACCTTGCGCACCGCAGTGAGATCGCGCAATACGGTTACCGTGTAAGAAACCTGCCCGCGTTCGTCGAAGATCTTTCCCGACCGCGCGTCGTATTCAATTTCCTGCTTGAGCGATGGACTGTAGAGCCGCAACGGAGCGGTTTCACGCTCAGCAAACGAATACGTGAACGACGTGATGTAGGTAGTTAACTGATTGGTGTTCTTAAGCTGGGTTGCGTCTTTCACCGCCTCCGGCGTCGTTCCAAACAATTCCTGGGCCAGCGGATCCACCAGCACGATCTTGGCTTCGCTATCGCACACCACGATGGGATCGCCTACGTTTTCGATAATCAGGTTCAGGCGGTCGCGGTCCTGGCGAACCACTTCTTCAGCGTCGCGCAGACGGTCGTAGTTGGTGCGCAACTCCTGGTCGGCGCGCCGCAGGTCAGTCACGTCGCGCATCACGGTGACTGTGCCGATCTGCATTCCTTCGGGGCCATACGTAGGGGCCGAGACGGCTTCAAACAGCATTTCCTCGCCTTCAATCGCGTCAATCAGGGTAAGGTCGCGATGGGAGTCAGTGCCGGAAACCAGCATGGAAGACAGCGCGGCGGAAAACAGCATGTTGTTGAATTCCACGGCGCGCACCAGGCCTTCGGTCATTTCGTCGGGCACTTTGAAGAAGCGCTCCGCAGCCTTGTTTTGCATGATGACGCGATGCTGGGTGTCAGTAAGAATCACAGGATCGGCCATGCTCTGCATGACCGTGCCCATCTGCGCGATGGTGATTTCCATGTCGCGCATGCGGTTGTAATAATGCTCAACTTTGAAGAGGCGCGAAAGATAGCGGTTGGCCAGTTCAATTAATTCAGAAAGCTCGGCCACTGACGCTTCGTCAGCGCCTTTGGGCACCTCTGTAACAATCACGGCCGCATAGGCGCGCATGTCACAGGTGGAGCATACCTGGTCTTCCAGGCGTATCTTCTTTTCCTTGCGGGTGTTCTGTACCGCCAGGCAACTGCCGGTGCGCAACCGGTCAGCTTCCCAGCACAGATTGCGGTTCGCAAAAACGATGGGATGAACGTAGATGGGCCGGTTATGAAGGCTGCTTTTGTTTAGCACGGCAGGCTGGCTGGTGTGCAGAACGCCAATCAACTGGTTTTCTGACATCCACAGGGCGGTGCTGAAATTCTGGATACCCTGGCGCGGCCATTTGAGCGCAGCCGCCGGCGTCACGTCACCGGTATCGAAGTTCACGTCCAGCGCCAGAGCCCGGGGAAAACCCAGAGCGATGATCTCTTCCAGCAACAGGGGGAATATCTCTTCCGAGCGCTCCGCTTCCAGCAGGCGCAGAACGGCAGGGCGGCGCGCTGGCGTGGTCACACGTCGCCCGTTGCGTTGCTCAAGTTGGAACCGCATTTCCGCGGAAGCCATACGCGCTGCCAAACACCTCTCCTACCGCCGCCTGCGAGTGGGGCGGGGCGGAGTTTCTATCAGTTCTTCTTCCTCCGCTGCGCCTTCCGCCAACTGCGGACGCGATACCAGTCCCGTAAGGCCGACAGCATCGGCATATTTCAGGTAGGTATCAATGGAAGCGACGACTACGCGGGCTTCTACGGTAATCAGGTCAATACCGACGAGAGAAATTCGGACCCAGGCGTCAATCACTATGCCTTTGTCTAATACCCGGTCTAAAACGTCTATAAGACTTGAACCACCGGATACGCGTTCAACGGCCATCGAGGGCCTCCTTCATCAGAGTCAATCTCTATTTCGCCTTGCGGCGACGTGCGGTCTGGCTATTCCGAGCTCTTGCTTCTTCCGGGCCTGGAGCAGGTAGCGGCACCCGCCTTCCGGCGGATTCTGGCAGGGAGGTAGTCAAGTTCGGATCGTATTTCCACCAATTCAGCCCGATCTGCTCTGCCTTATCCACAGAACAAACCAGCAAACGGATACGTATCGTAAGCAATTCAACATTTGCCAGCGAAATGCGGATGTCACCGGCAATCACCAGGCCCTTATCGAGCACGCGGTCAAGTATGTCGACAAGGTTAGTTGTTCCGGAAACCGTTGGGACTCTTTGCATTATTATCTCAGGAGACAACGAGAGAAGATCGCCCTTGGGATGGAAATGAAGCGCGACCCTTGTCACGCATCCTAACTAGCCCCAGCACAACTGTCAACTCTCTCAGTAGCACTCCAATGCGCACCCTGCACTTATGTTTTCAATTGCTTTCAATGGGGGAGGAGACGACTCTGGATTCTGATGCAAGCTCCTGCTCGATTGGTTGGCTTTACCGCCAAAATAGCCTGTGCGCGCCGTGCAAAACCAACCAAAAAACACGCTGCTGGTTATGGAAGGTTCAACATAGGCGGGTCAGTGTTTACTGTTCTGCAACTCCTTCAGCTTGATCTTTCCATGTGGAAATACCTGGCCAGGATTGCTCCAGCCCGAAGCGCCGGAACGAATCCAAAGCCGCTGTATCCCGGTGTTGGCGAAGAGCGGCCCTTTTCACGACGCGTGAAATCAACAAAACCGCAATGTGTGAGAACTGAATTTGCCAGATGCCGGCGAGACATGGAACAGCCTGCTCCACCCCTGAAATGCCGGGTCGCGATGAACAGAAACCCACAGTCCCGAAGCGCCTGCATTATGCTCACGCTGAGTCCATCATCATTTCAGGTTGACGAGACACCTTGGAGAGTCCACGCTCCAGTCCGGCAGGACGACCGAAAGTAGCCCGGACACGGAGGTTTGCCCTTTTGCTGAGGAGCCTCTCATGAATTCGAACCGCCCTCGTCACCGGCGCGCCATCTCCGGGCTGCACCTTAGGCAAGCAACTATTCGAGATCCTTCTTGAGGCTATCGGCCTTTTCTTTCGTCACATTCATCTCTAGCCCTCATCTGTCGCGGTTCCCCTCAGCCTGAGGAGCACGTTTTGAAGTGTCAACATTGACAGGTGCTGCCCGAGTGTGAGCCGTCCCATCATAAGTTTGGTCACACGGGCGGCAGAAGCACCAAATCGGCCGCTTCCTCAGCATCTTTGAGGAGCGCCTTGCGTGGCGTCCCTATCTGCGCACGCATGGTCAGCCCACGCGCTAGATCCGTAACCTGGATCGCGCGCGCTGCGACGGGAAAGTCAGAGGAGATTTCTCCCGCACTGATCCCGTCCCGGAAACGGCGCTCCAGCAGCGCAGCCCCGCCCGTGGCTGCGTTCTGCAAGAAACGTTGAACCTCAGCGTCGTTCACGAGCGGCGCGACGCAAATCAGAAGGCAGCCACGGGCAGACCCTTTCTCGGTCGCACTTTCGACGTTGTAGCTGAGGAAGCCCGCAATTGAGTCTCGAAGACTCTGTGGCGCGAGGAGTGCCTTCGCGGCTAATGCGCCCTTCCTTTCTGCGTACGCCCTGAGAACGCGCAGGAATATCGCCCGCTTGTCCCCGAAGACGGCATAGAGACTTGGCCGTCCCACACCCATCCCGGCAACGAGGTCGTCAATCGTCACTCCGTCATAGCCCTTTGACCAGAACACCTGGGTCGCCTTTTCAATCGCCCCCGTCTCGTCGAAGCTGCGCGGTCGTCCTCGCGGCTTAGCGGATTTTTGAATCATATAGTTCTAAACTCCTTGACACTCCCTATTCTACCAATATAGAACTAAACAGTTCGATAATCGCGGTTAGCTCGGCCTAACGGTTTTCCGGTTCTACTTTGCCCTTTTGCTGAGGAGCCTCTCATGAATTCGAATCGCCCTCGTCACCGGCGCGCCATCTCCGGGCTCGGTCCCGCAGGAGCCCGGTTGCACATCTCCGAGGGCTACCGCGACTGTCGTATTGCTCCATTCCCCAAGTAACTAACAACCCAAGAAGGAGAACAAAATGACCGAAAGTATCTTGATAACCGGAGCAAATGCTGGGCTTGGGAAAGAGACTGCCCGACAGTTCGCATTGAAGCAAGAAACAAGAAAGGTAATTCTTTTTTGCAGAAATCGAGCGAGAGCAGCGGCAGCAAAAAAAGACCTTGAGGAGAAGACGGGGAAAAAGATATTTGAAATTGTTATTGGGGATGTTACCGATGCAGATTCCGTAAGAAAAGCGGTCGAGGAGATAAAGGAACCGATTGATGCAGTCGTTTTAAATGCAGGCGGAACAATTGGAAAAACGGCAGCGAGCCTTACGCCTTCCGGCATGAATCAATTAGCTGCCACGAATATTTTGGGCAATGTGGTCCTCGTGGATGAGTTGATCAAACGGGACAAGTTAAGGAAGGCGGTTCTGGCAGTCAGCGCCGAAGCTGTTCCAGGCGTGAAGATGCTCGGAGTAAAACGAGTTTCAATGAGCACTTCTTCTGTCGATGAGTTTGCTGCTGTTCTTGATGGATCATATTTTGGCAAGAAGTTCGTGGCATTGAACGCATATTCATATGTCAAGTATGCGGAAACCATGTGGGCGTTATCCATGGCAAGAAAGTACCCCAAACTCAAGTTTGTTGCTGTGAGCCCAGGGAATACAAAAGGAACTCAGGCGGCAGACAGCCTTCCGCCGCCAATGCGGTTCATGCTGAACTATGTGATGATGCCCATCGTCTTCCCTTTGATGGGCGAAATGGTGCATACGCTGGACGTAGGTGCAAAACGCTTTGTAGATGTCATTTCGGATGATCGATACAAAAGCGGCGTGTTCTATGCCAGCAAAGAGGGTAAGTTGTCTGGCGACATGGTGGACCAGAGCACCTTCTTTACTGATTTGAAAAACACTTCATTTCAAGACAACGCCTACGAAGCAATTCATCGTTTCACACGGTAGGTGCTCGGAACCGACGCGCCTCCGGACAATTGCTCCGCCTCGCCCCAACGGAAGTCGACGGCCCAATCGAGATGGAGCGTTACCCCACACATTCATAATTCGCGCCAGCCAAGAAGCCGCCTGGCGGGCAATCGTCAAGGTCTCCGGCATCGACTTTCCTTGTCACTTGGAATGACGGCGAAAAAGCGGACGACAACCAGCCACAAGGAGAATTCACATGAAACGGTACGAAGGTAAAACAGTAGTCATTATTGGCGGCACGAGCGGCATGGGACTCGCTACAGCGAAGATGCTACTCGATGGTGGGGCGCGCGTTCTGGTGACGGGGCGCTCGAAGGAAGGCTTGGAATCGGCGCAGAAAGAGCTCGGGAATGACGCCATCGTGCTTTCGAGCGACGCGAGGTCGTTGGGCCCCGCACCGGGGCGGCATAAAGTTGAAAAAGGGTGGCGATTCCTACCGCTCTGGCCCACTCTCGGCAACGCTGAAGCGCTCTTTCTTGCTGCTGGATTTTTTATTGCCAAGCGCTATGTCAGCCAATTCCAGGAGCCGCGCAGACCTGCCGGGCTGTCCTGCCTCCGCAGAATTGATCGCTCCTGATTTCAGATTCATGTGCTGCGCCACCCACAGGTCATTGTAAGTTTTAGAGGAACGATCCGGCAGCGGTTTGGATTTGCGCTTCATCACAGGGCCGTTGTCTTCAGGAACGACATCGCACAAACGATATCGTAAAACAACGACATCGCGCAGAAACGATACCGTAAAAAATGTATCGTAACACGTGATAATTTGATTTGCACTGAATTTTGATTGGCCAATGATCGAAAAGACAGGACTTTACCGCCGATGAGCCAATGACGCTGCTGGTGGTGTGTGTTGGCTCCCCACTCTGATTCCACTAAGACATGGAATCTGCCTTCAATCATGGCAATCCCACAAAACTCTGCGATCTCTGCGTACTCTGCGGTAAACGGTGTTACTTATCCAGCAGATTACCCAAAGGACCAAGTTCCAGGTTCAGGTCTTCGGGCCGCAGCCCGAACATCGCCGCGATCTCGTTGATTTTCATCTCCAGCTTCATCAATGCCTGGCCCATCTCTTCGATTTTCGGATCGTCGAGGGAACCGCCTTCCATCCGCCGTATGGCCTGTCGTTCCAGAAGACGGCGCAGCAACTCGATCAAACTGAGCACCAGTCGTGCCAGGCCCTGCTCAATATTCTCCGGAGAGCACTCGATGCGCTCAATAGTTCGCTCGCCCGCCGACTTGAGCTCACGGTTCAGATCGGAAACGGCGGCGGCAATATCTTCCGGCCTGATCTTGCGAACGTCGGTCATTGCGGTTCCTGCGCAATCTGTGGAGCTTTGACTGCGTCGCTCAAAAATTCAGCCGCAGGCCACGGACCGCTGATGCGGCGTTCCACGCCCGGCGGCACGGCAATGCTGCCGGCGCTCTCGCGAAACGCAGCTTCCTTTCCCCTCTGCACCAGACAGAAAGTCCTCAACCCGTTATTTACCTCTTTGCTGCGCACTTCGCAGGCCAGCGGCGACAAAGCAGTTGTCAATGCCGCTCCGGCAGCATCCAATGCATGCCGCAACCCTGCTTTCTGGCGCAGGTAGGCCTGCCCTGAACTGGTATCGGCAGCGCGGGCCATCTTGAAAAACAAAATGCACTCCATTTGCACGAAAGCACTCAGGCGGTCGAGGTCAGCCACAAACTCTGCAGCATGGCTTTCAGCAAAGGTGGCCAGGGACTGCCCGCTTTCAAACACCGTAAGCAGGCGGAATGGCACGACCGCTGTCTGTGCGAACACATGGCTGATCACCCGGTGAAATTCCACTGCATTCTGCTGGACGTTTCCGGAATTCAGGGGCCACTCGATTTCCGACCAGAGCAAGGAAAGCTCACCGGCATTCAGCAGGTTTACGGCTGTCCCGTTCACCCCGTTAGACGGCATAGTCACAGACGCATCCCGCCGGAAACCGCAATAAGCCAAAGCGCGGGTCAGTGTAGTGGCCGCCTTTCTTCAGAGCGCAGGGTGCGCAGGGCCGTCTCTACCGATGTCAGCACTACATTCAGGCCCACGTAGACCAGGTCCACACCGGCAATGGAAAGCACCAGTGAGCCATGAATCACCACTCCGGCGTTGAGCACATGGTCGAGAATGTCCAGAAGAGAAACATCTTCCTGGGAATCGCCGCCCAGCGTTATGGCTTCAAAATCATTCGGCATCGGAGACAAAAGAATACGGAGGCCACGGCCCATTTACTTCGATGCGCCGCGAGCCACTCCATTTTTTCACAAATTCGCCCAGGGCCTGGTCCCACTGCTTGCGTTTGGCGCGCGGCACCAGAAAAGTGGCCTGCCATAGCAGGCTTGCTTGGCCGCCGCTCACCTTGCCGGTGGGCGCCGTAATCGGTTGCGATCTTTTCCAGCGTGGTGGCAAATTCCTGCAAGCCCGAGGTTTCCGGACGCCGTTGCATGCGCGCCGCTTTCTGCTCCAGGTAGTCTTTGCCGCTTCTCACATTGGCGGCCACTGCCGGCGCAGGCGACTGTTCGGCAAATACTTTTACACCCCACTCGTCGGCCCCCGAGATTCGCTGGAAAACTTTTTCCAGCGCCGGCTTTCTCGAGTTCACGTCTTTGAAAAGCGCCTGCTCGCCGGAAAAAATCGTGCCGAAGCGCGCCGGAATCATCGTAGTGGCCTCCGCAATTTCGGCTACTACCTGTTGATGGCGAACGCCGTGCAGCGCCAGCCATTCCAGATTTTCCATGTTCTTGTTGATGGCCTCGGCAAATCCGTTGCGGTCTACCGCCGAGACCCAGCAGAGAAAATTTCCACATGGCAGGGCCTGCACATTGTGAATGCCGTCAATGCCATCGCTGGCAATGCGAATGCGCTTGCCGCCGGAAGCCATGGAGATTCCGTAAAGATAAAGCGCCTGGTCGCCGGTGGTTACGCTATTTGCCATAGTTGCGAGGTAAATTTCTTCAGTGCCGCCGCTCCGGAAATTTCTGCGGAAAGTTCAGGCGCCAGATAGATCCGGTACTGCTTGTAGTTCTTCCGCAATGTTTTCAGAATCGCCATCTGCCATTGCTGCGCCCGCGCGCAACGGGAGCAGCGCACCCGGGTGGCCGCCTCCATCAGCACCCGGTTTACAAACAATGAGTCTACCGCGATTCCGATCTCCCCCACCGCTTTCAACAGGCGCACGGTCTGATGGTCTGGAACCGGTTCCGGCAGCATGACTGCCCATATCCGGCCCTGGGCCGGGTCTTTCATGATTTCAATGAGCTTGCGCACCTGCTGCCCCAGAGACGCCAGTTCCACAGCTACATCCTGAGCGAGGGCTAGTGTACGGTGCGCCGCCAGGCTTTTCAATAAAAGCCGTGACCACAGCAGGATTCGCTCCGGCATGCGCAGCAGTTCCAGCGCGTGTCCGGTGGGCGCCATGTCAATCAGCACTCGTCCAACGCGCCCCTTCACTAGATCAAGAATGCGGAAGATGGCGAACAGTTCGTCCACTCCCGGCGGAACAATGTCCATGAGCGCGGCAAAAATTTCTTTTTCAAAGGTAAGGTCCACATGCAGGCCGCCCGATTGCATGCTCATCTCCGCCGTCAGCTTCTGCTTAATGTTTGCCGCCCAGCGCCGGAATTCGGCAACCGAGTCCATCTCCATGGCCGTGAACCTCGAGTCTCCAAGCACCGGCTGGCGTTCGTTCCCGATGGGCTTCTCAAAGATGTCGTCGAGCGATGGCGCCGGGTCGGTGGAACACACAGTCACATTCACCTCAGGCTCGGCCGCGCGCGCGTGAAATGCCAGGGCCGCTGTCGTAGTGGTCTTGCCCACTCCGCCCTTGCCTACCGTAAACGACAGTGGGGTCTCCGCGACCGGCCACTCATGGGGCTTGAACTTCAACTTGCCGGTAGATGTGTGAGGCGGCGCTTTTTCCAGGCGGGCATTGCGCCCTTGAAACACCTTGCCGCCGAAACACCGCAGCAGCTCAATTCCCACAATCGGATTCCCCGGATCAGGACCGCTGAGCACAGGAATACGAGGAAAGCTCTGCTTGAGAAATTGCCGGGCTCTGCGCGCCATCTGCGCCCGCCGCCGGCAGCGTGGGCATGTCTGATCACCCTCCACCACCCGGTTCACAACGATGGATGTCACCCGCAACTCCGGCACAGACTCGTCGAGAATATTGAGCGACCGCACCGCTTCATTAAGCGAGAATGTTTCCGGCGATGTCACCAGAAAGATTGCTGCCTTTTGCGAACTGAAAGCGTCGCGCACCTGCCTGACCATGGCCTCCCAGCGGGTCAGGAATGCATGCGCAGGCAGTACAGCGCGTCCGCCAAAGCGCTCGGCCAGCAGCGCGTCGCGGCTGGAAGCCACATTCAGAAAGTTCAGAAAGCGCTGGAAGTGTGCCGGCAGTTCGAACAGCCGTAGCGTGTGACCGAACGGAGCGGTGTCTACGACAATATGGTCATACTCTGCCTTCTCCAATAATTCCTGGATGGCCAGCAGCCCGGCGACTTCGGCCATGCCCGGCAGCGTGGTGTCGAGCAGCGGAGCAATTTCTTCCTTCGAAAAAAAAGTCCCGTTCTCGACAATGCTCAGGATGGCGTCACGATAGCTGGCCAGAAACTTCTTGAAGGCCAGATCGCTGTCAATCTGCCACGCTGATAATTTCCCTTTGAGTTTGGGAATGCGTTTCGGCTCAGAGCCCAGCTTGATTTCGAGAATGTCAGCCAGCGAATGCGCGGGATCGGTGGACATCAGCAGCACCGAACTGCGGGGATTGCGTGCCGCCAGATTCAAAGCATAAGCGCTTGAAACCGTAGTCTTGCCCACTCCCCCTTTGCCCACAACAAAAGTAAGTGTAGCTGCTCTGGGTTCTTTCGCTGTGCGCCGCGCCGCTTCAGGACGAGTCATTCAGGTTGATTCTACAAGCCTCGGGAGCATCATCTATCCATGACCATAAGAATGTGTCCCTTTAGCCTGAAATGTTCGCGGGCTGAATGCTAATTGCTACTCTGCACTGTGCGGTGAAGCCTTACCTTTCACTCGACTCAATTCGCGTAGATTCGCGAAATTCGCGGCCAAGCCCTTGATCTTGCCCAGCCGTTCTCCGCGCTCTCTGCGGCCTCTGCGGAAAAGCTTTTTCGCCTTGCTTGCCCCACAGGAATGTCGCCCTTTAGCCTGAAATGTTCGCGGGCTGAATGCTGAGTGCTGACTGCTAATTGCTGGGCCGCACTCTGCGATGAAGCTTTCGCTTTGCCCTCGACTCATTCGCGTCCATTCGCGAAATTCGCGGCCAAGCCTTTGATCTTGCCACCACTCTGCGCTCTCTGCGCACCTCTGCGGTAAAGCCTTACCTGGCCCTCGTCTGCAACCGGAAATCCGCAATCAGCGGCAAGTGGTCTGAAGCGATCAAAGCCATGCGGCTGCGATGCAGCAGAAAGCTTTCCAGTACTAATGACCGGTCGAAGTACATGTGATCGAGATGCATGATCGGCAGCACCCCCGGATAGGTGCGGCGGCGCTTGAGGTGCAGCTTGATGTCCACGCTTTCAAACGCCTGCTCCAACATCCGCGAGACCAGCCCTTGCGTCCATTCATTGAAGTCTCCGATCACCAAACGCGGATGCTTCAAATCAGGCGAGAGCAGCACATCTTTGCTCAGTAGCAGGCGCGCTTGTTTGCGGCGCTCCAGGTATCCGGTTCCTAAATGGACATTGAATACGTGAACCACTTTCCCCGGAGCAATCTCAATATCGCAGCGTATGCAGCCCCGCTGTTCCCTGCGTGACGCGGTCAGGTCGTACACACCGAGGCCCTTGACTGGGAAACGGCTGAGTACCACGTTGCCATAGGCGGCGCTGCCCAGCTTGCGGGTCTCGCCGATGCGGAACTCGTAGCCCACGGCGTCGGCCAGATATTGTGCCTGGTTTTCTTCTCTGCGGCCCTCTGCCAGGCTCACCACTTCCTGAAGCGCGATGACATCGGCATCCAGTTCGCGCAATACTTCCGCGACCCGCACCGGACGGATGCGGCCATCCATGCCGCGACACTTATGCGTGTTGTAAGTAGCGACTCGAAAACGGGGCGGTTCTTTCAGGGCTGCGGACATTCACTGCTCACGGGAGATCAGCCATCCAAACCACTCCATGCCGCGTTCCCACACCGACCGGTTTTCCCATTCCTGTAGCGTAACTCTGCGGGACTGGGAAAGATCGTTTTGAAAATCAGACAGCAGGCGGGCTGCAAGCTCCCGATTTAAGACTACCAAATTATCTTCGTCGTTCAGTCCGAAGGAGCGATGATCAAGGTTGGTGGAGCCGAGCACGCACCACAACCCATCTACCACCATGATCTTGGCGTGGATCATGGCCGGCTGGTATTCAGAAATTTCTGCGCCCGCCTTCAGCAGATCGCCATAAACGCCCTGGCTGGAACTGCGGGTCATACTGTGGTCGCTGTGCTTGCCCGGCACCAGAATGTGTATCTTGACCCCGCGTTCGCGCATGGCCCGGACCATCTCTTTGCGCAGGCTCTCGTCCGGCAGGAAATAAGGCGTGGTAATCGCGATGTTGCTTTTCGCCGAGGCGATCAGCACCTGAAACAGCACGCGCGCGCGGGTTGATCCGCCTTCTGACGGGCTGCTGCCAATGGCCAGAGCCGTGGCGCCGTCAGGATTTGCTGTCGGCGGAAAATACTTGTCGCCGATCAGAATGTAGTCGGAAGCCTCCAGCCAGTTCTCGGTAAAAATTCCCTGCAATGAAGTCACGGCGCTTCCGGTGACCCGCACCATGGTGTCGCGCCAGGGTGCATCATTCTTCTTTGCCTTCCACCAGTGGTCCGCGATGCCGGCGCCGCCCACGAAGGCGGTCTTGCCGTCCACAATCAGCATCTCGCGATGCGTGCGGTTATTGGCCCGGGGCCAGTTGTACCAGCGCAATGGGTGATACCACGCGACCCGCCCGCCCGCGCGCTTCAGTTCGTCGAACAGGCTCTTGCGCGTGGTGGCGCTGCCCACCGCATCGGCGACGACGTTAACTTCTACACCGGCACGAGCGCGTTCTGTCAGCGCCTCCACAATCTGTTTGGCTATATCTCCCCGCTCCAGGATATAAGCCTCGAGATCCACGCTCTCATGAGCATTGCGAATAGCATTCAATTCCGCAGGATAGAATTTGGCGCCGTTGGTCAGCACATCAACGCTGGTGTGTTCGTCAATGCGCGCGCTGGCCAGCGCAGCCAGTTCATGAATAAATTCCGGCGAATCCAGCGCTAGTGGCTGATGCTTCACCAGTTCATATTTCGGCACCGGCCCGAAGAGCGAAATGATAATCCACGAAGCGATGGCCATCATGGAGATGATGGCAAACCATCTCAGCGCCGCATGGCGCTTTATCAGGATTGCTACTTCGCTGTCGCTCTTGCTGCGCGCTTTCTCGATTTCCCGCGGTTTTAGTTGGGTGCTCACGGCAGTGACTCCGAACTACTAAGCGGTTCGATGCCAATTTCAGGATTAACGCTGTTCGTCCGGCATTACTTACCCTCAATACCGTTCAATTCCCGCGGCTGTCATGCTGAGCGCAGCGCCCGCTTTTGGGCGTGGAGTCGAAGCATCCACGTGATGTCTCCTTTACTAAGCTGTCACAAGCTTTTCCGGGTGTCATGCTGAGCGCAGCGCCTGCTTTTGGCGCGAAGTCGAAGCATCCACGTGATGTCTCCCTTACCACGCGGACACGAGGCATTCTCACAAGAATGTGTTCGTCTTGCACTAATTGCTAATTGCCATTTGCTAATTGCCATTCGCGCTAAAATCATCCGTGCCCTCCACCACGCAAAAAACGCCGGCCCCGAATCGCTCTGCCAACAGACTTCAAATTCTGCAATTGCCTTTACTCAAGAAAATTCCCTGGGTGGTCCACGGCTTCAGCACTCGCCCGGCAGGCCACTCAACTGCCTACGGCGCGCGCAGCCTCAACCTGGGATTCACCAAAGATGATAGGCGTGAAGCGGTAGAAAAAAATCGCGCGATCTTCCTCCGTTCAGTGGGCGCAACGAACGGAACTAAGCCGTGGCCGCTGGTAACTCTGCGGCAGGTCCATTCTGATCTCATTCATGTTGTGAATTCCGGCAATCCTGGCGCCTTAGTCGGTGATGGGCTGGTCAGCAATGCAGCCGGCATAGCACTCGGCATTCAGACCGCCGACTGCTTTCCTGTCATGCTGGCGGACACCCGCCATAAGGCCATCGGGATCTTCCACGCCGGATGGCGCGGCACATTGAAGCGCATTGTAGAAAAAGGACTGGGCGTCATGCGTCATGAATACGGCACGCTGCCGCCGGACGTCAAGGCGGCCATCGGCCCCGGCATTCAGAAATGCTGCTACGAAGTTGGCGAGGATGTAAAAAGCCAGTTCGAATCACAGTTCTCGTATGCCGCAGAACTGTTTCATGAGGTGTTTTCTTCCGATCCGGTGCGCGAGAAATATCCTCTGCTGTTTATGAACGCCCGTGCTCCCGGCCACGGCGACATGGGTCCCACGCTTCGCCTCGATCTCATGGAAGCCAATCGCCGCCAGCTAATCGCGGCAGGCGTTCCGGAAAAAAATGTTTCGGCAGTGGACCAGTGCACTTCCTGCAATCCACAAAAGTTTTTCTCTTATCGCGCAGAAAAGGGAAAGACCGGAAGAATGATGGCAGTAATCGGAATCCGGCAAGACACCCTAAAATAGCCGACCCATGATCTTGATAATTGACAGCCCACATCTGTGACATAGCGCATCAGCTTCGCGCGAAATTGCTCCAGCCCGCCCCCGCGGGACGTATGAAGCTAGCCCGCCGTTTCAAGGGCGGGAAGTTTGAAATGACAAACAGAGTCCCCGCTAAGAGGACGGCTGAACTTCGTGTGGGATGCGAAGATAACTTCGGCGGTCTAAAATTCGCGCCTTCATAATTAACAAGACTTGTAACAGGAAACGAACTTTACTCGTGTCGTAAAGGCGCATAATCATTGTCTTGGGAGCGTATGTGAGAACTGATTTTTTTGCATGCCCAGACGAGACATGTATCAGGGCACGACTTCAGTCGTGCCGAAAAGCCTTATAGATACTGGGCTTCAAGCCCCTGCACACCTTCCACCTGACGAACGTTGTTGATTGAAATCGAATTTTTAACCCACTCCACATTAAAGGCTGAAAACGCTTATCCATGCCCAAAGAACCGCATTCCTTCAGTCCGAAAACAAGCGGGCTGAGTGCTGACTGCTGAGGCTTCCTGCTCCAAAATTAAAAAAGGGAAACGCCCGCAGGCATTTCCCTTCCCAAATACAAACAGCGTGTTAGTTATGCTTCACGTCAGACGCGAAGAACAAGAAGAAGTTCGTCGGATTGTCGGGCCGCGCCTGTCCGTTGGCCTGGGCCTGGCGCAGCTTGTCCAGCGAAGTGATTCCCGTTCTGCCGTCAGCGCTTGGCCATGCCGCCGGATCGGTAACCAGAACAGAAATAATTTCCCACCAGATCGGGCTGGTATGCAATGACTCGTCAATGATGTGACTGTGGTTCAGCGTAGGCACAATCACTGATGTTCCCGGGGGTACCTTGCCCAGAGCGGCCAGCGCGGGTCCCAGATCAATTTTGCTGGTATGCATGGTGCAAGTGCCGGGCATTCCCGTATGGGTAGTGACTGGCGGCCCGGGCTCAGGACATTGCACCGCAACACCCGGATGATTTTTAAATGCGTCGGGAACGAAGCCAAACAACTGCTTCAACGCTGTTCCCAATTCAGGCGTAAAGGCCGGTTCGGCAGGATTGGTTTCGAAGAACGGGGCGATCACCCAGAGCTTCTGCACGTTTTGCAGAGGCACGCCGGCAGGAGTGTTGGCTGGTGTAAGGCCGACAACGCAGCGAGGCGTCTGGAACTCGTTCGGATCAGCAGCGGCCACTACACCATTATGGTCGAGATCATCAAAGGGCCCATGTACGCACGAAAAATTCTGCTCGTAGGTGAATGTCAGCAGTCGGTCTTTACCAAAACCTTCTGTCTGGTTGACTGCCAGTTGGGCAGATGCGGTAACGGCCAGCGTCATGGAAAACACGGCGACGGCGGCTATGTAGCTGAATCTCATAACTTTCATTTGGCCTCTCTTTCCTGTTACGAATGTACCTTCTCCGTTTGGGGCGTGCTGCTGCCGTTCAGTCGCCGTCTGAGTATTTTTTAATCTTGAAGCGGCAAATCACGCGAGCATGCGTTAAGTGAATCTCGGAATAATAGAAGGTGAGAGGAAAAAAGAGAAGGAAGGTAACAATGTTTTTGCTGAAGAGTGCTGGTGGTTGTAAACCAAAACGGGCATTAAAGCTCCCAACTTTCAGTTGCTACCTATTCAGTGCTCTGAGCTTTATTCGTCACGATTGTGGTGTTCCCGAAGAAGAGGAAGAAGGCGCAGGCGTCGTCTGCTGCTGTTCCTGCTGCTTAAGCATTTCCGCTTCAATGTGATTGATCAGGTCTTTCAATTCCTTGCTGGGCTTGAAATAAGGAATCTTCTTGGCCGGCACTTCCACCCGCGCTCCGGTCTTAGGGTTGCGGCCCACCCGAGGACGCCGCTGGCGGGTGCGGAAGCTGCCAAAGCCGCGTATTTCAATCTTGTCTCCAGCGCGCAGCGAGCGCACCACGCTGTCAAAGATGGTTTCTACAATGATCTCGCTGTCTTTCCGCGTAAGTTCGGCCAGGCGGGAGACTTCCTCGATAAGGTCGGCTTTGGTCATGTCAGCCTTATTCCACCTGAAATAGCTTCCCGCGTCAAGAAATCCTTATGGTAAGCCATAGGTTTGTAACAGGGCATGGCTTCAGCCGTGCCAAAAAGCCTTATAACCCCTGGGCTTCAGTCCGCGCCAAACTTGCCGATCAAATCCGCTCCACCACCGCCGCAAAAAAACCATCGCACGGATGCATTCCCGGAAATGTCCGCAGGTAGTTTCCGCTCACCAGTTCATCTATTCCGGGCCACACCAATACTCCTGCTTTCTGTAGATCGAAAAGCACATCACTCATGGGCACGATCCTGAACCCCGGATTCTGCCGCAAACCCGCCTCCACCACCTGTTCATCTTCTTCCACTTCCAGCGAACAGGTTGCATACACCAGCCTGCCGCCGAGCGCAACATGCTTTAAGGCAGCATTCAGAATCGCAATCTGGCGGGCCTGCAAATCGGCAATGTCGTCGGTTGTCAGTCTCCACTTGATTTCCGGATTTCGTCCCAGCGTGCCTGTCCCTGAACATGGGACATCGGCCAGCACCCGGTCA
>CAWGMN010000019.1:0-33587 GCA_963823745.1 Terriglobia bacterium | reverse complement strand
CGTGCGCCGGGCAGTGAAATCGGCGATGGTGATCGCCGACATGCCTTTTGGGGCCTATCACGGCGATGTGAATGACGGGTAAAAAATGCCCTGCGATTTGTGAAAGAGTCAGGCGCCGAGGCGGTAAAGCTGGAAGGTGGCGAAAAACGCGTTGACCTGTCAAGCGTGTTCTCGATGCCGAGGTCCCGGTCATGGGACACATCGGGCTCACTCCGCAATCGCTGCACAAGATGGGCGGCTACAAAGTACAAGGTAAGAACCTTCCGACATTGAGAAGCTCGTAAAGGACGCGATCGCGCTGGACCGCGCCGGGGTATTCAGCCTGGTGCTCGAAGGCGTTCCGCGCGAAGTAGCGGCCATGATTACCGCCGAGGTTTCGACACCGACCATCGGTATCGGCGCCGGTCCCGATTGTGACGGACAAGTGCTGGTCTTCCACGACATTCTGAGCCTCACGTTTGCTCCCGCCGCGAAATTCGTGCGCCGTTACGGCGATGCGGCTTCGTTGATCACCAATGCAGTGCAACAATTCAAGGCCGATGTGGAATCCGGCAGCTATCCTTCCGATGAGGAGTCCTATCATCTGCCAAAAAAACAAAGGCCGCGTTTGAGGCGATTGCGATGAGGAAGCAACTGAAAGCATATGGGAGTCGATAAACGTGGGCCTTTAGCCCTTAGCTCTTGGCTTGTGAACGGGTGCAAATGCCGCGTTTTGCGCTTGAGAATCATCAGCGTCATCACCGAAATCAGCGGTAAGATTTTGATCTTCAAATGTATCCATGGAGAATGCCGCCAGGCACTTTGATTCAAAAGCCAATAGCTAAGAGCTAAAGGCCAACAGCTCCCTATGCGCACCCTCACTTCAGCAGAACAAATGACCGCCGTCAGCCGCGAAGTGCGGCGGGCGGGCAAGCGTCTTGGATTTGTTCCCACGATGGGCGCTCTGCATGCCGGGCACCTCTCGTTGGTGCGCACCGCCCGCTCTCAATGCGATGTGGTTGTGGTTTCCATCTTCGTCAATCCCACCCAATTCGGCCCCACCGAAGATTTCTCAAAATATCCGCGGACGTTTCAAACTGATTCGGCCCTGCTGGAAGCTGAAAAAACCGATTTTATTTTTTGCGCCCGAAACCGAAGAGATGTATCCCAAAGATGCTTCTTCCTGGGTCACGGTTGAAGGCATCAGCGACAAACTCGACGGCGGTCCCGCCCCGGCCATTTCCGTGGAGTAACCACCGTGGTTTCCAAGCTGTTCAACATTGTGCAGCCTGATCTGGCTTTCTTCGGACAGAAAGATGCAGCCCAGGTCGCGATCATCCGCAAAATGGTGCGCGACCTGAATTTTGACGTACGCATCGTAGTCTCCCCTATTGTGCGTGAACCCGACGGCCTGGCCCTGAGTTCCCGTAATGTGTACCTCAATCCTGAACAGCGCAAGCAGGCAACCGTCCTTTATCGTTCTCTTACCCGCATACAGACTATGGCTGACCGGGGCGAAGACAACGCCTCCACGCTGATCGCAGTAGGCAAACAAGTCATTGCCGAAGAACCGGCCGTGCGGCTCGATTATTTAGAGATTGTGAATTGGGAAACACTTGATCCTGTTGCCACCGTCTCTAAGGGCGCACTGGTGGCAGTCGCCGCCTATGTAGGCCAGACCAGGCTGATTGACAACATAGTAGTTTTGGGCACCGGCAAGTCTATGGCGCTTTCATAATTACGTAATGATAATGGTAAACAAGACTTATATCGCCAGAACCATCCCCTGAAGACACAGAACCCGTCGCCAGACGGCGGGCACGTGAACAAATACCGACCTGCCTTCGGCATAGCCTAAATCAGTTGGCTCAAATACTAAAGAGGGCACAGCCATCCGCATTAGAATTCACGAATATTTAACATTCCAGTAACATCCACGAATGAGATTTTCACGTCTTGGGAACTGTTAAGAAATTGGGCAAACCTGAAGCTGCTGAATCCAGCATCTCAGCCCATAGTTCCCGGATAAGGTTGTCGCTATGCGCAGTTGCAAGTCGTCTTCGTCCTTAGCAGGGTTCCTGCTTTGCCTTTTCATTATCAGCCTGTGCGGATGTGCCGGCCTTCAGGCAGGTACCGGTTCCACATCCAATCAGCCAGCCTTGGCCCTTGTCGCCATTGACATTGAGCCGCCAACAATTGTGCAGGGTCAATCAGCCACAATTACCTGGCAGGTCACCAATGCTTCCGCGTTTACGATTACACCGCCAGTATTGCCGGGAACACTTCCCATGTCCGGCTCGGCTACGGTAACGCCGACTCAGAGCACCACGTATACGGCTACAGCCACCGATGCAAACGGTAAAACTGCCACACGGACCATTGCGGTCACCGTGGTTAGTTCCACATCTACGCCGGCTGTCACCATGAGTATCCAGCCACCGGTTGTAGCTGTCGGCGAGACGGCGACGCTCACTTGGAACGCCACCAACGCTACCGCGGTAACGATCACACCTTCGGTATTTACTGAAGACCAGACTACACAAGCCCTGACCGGGTCGGTCACCATTGTGCCGACTGCGGATACCACCTACACTGCGGTCGCCACTGGCGTGGGTGGGGCCACCGCCACGACTACGGCAGCGGTCAAAATCCTGAGCGTTGGGCTTACCGCTTCTCCGACTCAGTTGGTTCCCGGCCAGACCGCCGCTCTGAAGTGGACCAGCACCAACGCTACCGGCCTCAGCATTGATCAGGGAGTCGGTCCGATAACAGGTGCGACCGGTAGTGTGAATGTTTCGCCTCATAGCGCCACTACCTACACCATTACTGCGGTCAATGGCGCCGCGACAGCAACAGCACAAGCAACAATTACTACTCCGTTGGCGGTCACACTCTCTGCCAGCCCGGCAAATATTATTCCCGGCGGACAATCTACCCTGGCGTGGAACTCCCAGGGTGCCTCAACGCTGAGTATTGATCAGGGAATCGGTACGGTAAGTGGCCCCTCAGGAACTACTGTCGTATCTCCGACGCAAACCACAACCTACACCATCACCGCCACCGATGCCGGCGGTAATCAGACAACAGCCCAGACCACCGTCACGGTATCTGCTACTGGCGCGGGACTCCAGACCATCAAGCACATCGTCTTCATGTTGCAGGAGAACCGGTCGTTTGATTCGTACTTCAGCAATTTGGGGGCTTACGCCGCTGGTAGAGGCATACCGAATTACCAGATCAACAGCGGGTATGATCGAACCAAACTCATGCCCTTAATTGGCGGAGGGCAGGCGCATCCGTTCCACGAGCCCACCGTACAGACAGAAAACCTGACTCCGAGTTGGGATGAAAGTCATTTTGATATTGACCAGCAGCCGGACGGCTCTTTCAAAATGGACCGGTTCGCGTTGACCACTCACTCCGTAACTCATACCTTCGACGAAACCGGCCTGCGAGCGCTTGGTTTTTATGATGAGACCGACCTTCCGTACTATTCGGAACTGGCGGTACAATTCGCCACCAGTGACTCCTTCCATTCACCGGTTTTGGCAAATACCATACCCAACCGCCAGTTCATGTTCTGTGCGACTTCCCAGGGGCGGATATTCCCCTCGCCCGCTGGACATGATCCATGGACCTGTCCCACGATTTTCAGCAGCTTGCAAAACGCGGGCGTGAGCTGGGAATACTTCTATAATGATGGCGTGCTCCTGGCCCAGTTCCAGGATTGGAACAACCCCGCGATCCAGCAGAAAGTCTTCCCTGTTCAACATTATCTGGACATACTGGCGCGGCCAACGGCAGATCAAGACCTGCCTTCAGTGATCTTTATTGAATCAGGTTCAGGCGACAGCCATCTTGATGAACATCCTGACAACAGCGTGCAGCCGGGAGCAGCGTATGTAAAGTCACTGATTGACGCGCTCATGAACAGTCCGGCATGGCACGACTCAGTGTTTATTCTGGCCTACGACGAAGGCGGCGGCCTCTATGATCACGTTCCGCCGTTCACAGTGGTTGCGCCGGATGATAATCCACCGCAACTCAAGCCGGGCGACCTGCCGGGAGATTTTACCCTGAGCGGTTTCCGCGTTCCCATGATCGTGGTATCGCCGTGGGTGAAACCTCACTTCGTTTCTCACACCAACCGCGATCTCACGTCCATTCTTAAGCTGATTGAGACGCGCTTCAGCCTGCCGTCGCTTACTCGGCGCGATGCAGCAGCCGACGATATGACGGAGTTCTTCGATTTCACCAATCCGCCAACTTGGCTGGTACCCCCTCCACTTCCAGCCCAGCCGACCACTGGGGTGGCAAATCCAAAACTGGAGGCTCCGCCGCAGTAGTCCAGTCACCATCTCGAACAACCAAGGGCTGCAAATAACATTGCAGCCCTTTTTCATTTCAAGACAGGCTTAGATTTCAGTCGAACGGAAATGCAAGGGTTGCCGGCTACCAGGTAACGCAGGGGCATGTCAGCGGATTTTGTGATTCCAATGCGGACGGTGGTCTCGACTTCATCCACTTCATGGCCATCGTCTAACACCTGAAGATCCGATTGGGATGACAGCATATCTTTGCCGTTGTCGCGTTCGCGCGTGATTCCCAGGGCTTCTGAGAGTTTGCCCGGACCACTGGCCAGCTTACACACGTTGCGGCTTACGTTGAAATCGAGGTCCTGCATATGCCGTGCCAATGCCATCTGTTTGATTCCCGATAAAGGCTCAAGTGCGCGTACCAGCACGCATCCTGCTTCCCCTTCCGGCATGCAGGAAATATTCAGGCAATAATGCACTCCATAGATGAAGTAAATGTAGGCATGGCCGGGGGGACCCCAAAGGACATCGTTGCGTGCCGTGCGTCCAGCGGCGGCGTGAGCAGCCGCATCATCGGCGCCCAGATAAGCCTCAAGTTCAACGATGCGTCCGGCGAGCACCTTGCGGCCTTCTCTACGGACGATGATTTTGCCCAGCAGTTCAGGGCATACTTGGCGCGGATCGCGATCGAAAAATGCGCGCCGCACCAGTCGCGCACGGCTCACATCGAAAGCTGGCATGTTACCGGGAGCCGCTTGCTTCCGAACCGCGACTCTTCTTCGCAATCCACTCATTCACGTTCCGCTCAAGAATATCGAGCGGCAGCGCCCCAGAGCCCAGCACCACATCATGAAATTCCTTGATGTCGAATTTGTCGCCCAATTGTTGCCGCGCGTGGGCCCGCAATTCTTTGATCTTCAGTTCGCCTGTCTTATAGGCCAGCGCCTGGCCCGGCCAGGCAATATAGCGATCTACTTCATTGGTGATGTCCAGTTCCTGTTTGGGGGCATTGTCCATGAAATAGCGGATGGCCTGCTCACGCGTCCAATGCTTGGCATGAATGCCGGTGTCAATCACCAGCCGCACTGCGCGCCACATTTCATAAGTCAATTGTCCAAACTTCGCATACGGATCGGTATACAAGCCCATATCATCGCCCAGTGATTCGGCATAAAGTCCCCATCCTTCGACAAAGGCAGTGTATTCGCCGACCCGCCGGAACATCGGCAAGTCTCCCATCTCCTGTCCGCGGGCAAGCTGCAAGTGATGGCCGGGCACAGATTCATGCAACGTCAGCGCCAGCATCTCCCATTTAGGCCGCGTCTCCGGCTTGTACAAATTCACAAAGAAAGTGCCGGCCCGCGAACCATCGGGAGCGCCCGGACGGTAATAAGCCGTAGTGGTATCCGGCGCAGCAACTGCCGGTATCGCCTCAACCCCGTAAGGCTGACGCGGCAAAGTACGGAACAACTGCACCAGATGCGGATCAATGGTCTTGGCCATGACTTTATAGGCATCGAAAAGCTCTTCGGGTGTCTTGTAGAAGAACTGCGGATCGGACCTTAGGAATTTGAAGAACTCTTCCCGGGAGCCTTTGAATCCTGTCCGCTGCATGATCTCCTGCATTTCATTGCGGATTCGCTCTACTTCCCGCAGTCCGGTCTGGTGTACCTGCTCGGGCGTAACTTGGGTAGTCGTATATTACGGACGAAAAATGCATATAGTTCATCTCCGTGTGGAAGCTGCCATGCGCCTACCTGGTCATAGCAGGCGGGCAGATATTCGCTCACAAAGAACTGTTTGAACTTGCGGAAGGCGGGCACCACCTGCTCTTCGATGGCCTGCCGGGCCGCAGAGCTAAGCCGCTGCTGGTCGGCTTCCGATATGTTTTTGCTGAAATGCTCAAAAGGCTTGTAGAAGCCGCTTTTGGCCGGATCAGAAACCACCTGCTTGTCAATCTGCGCTGGAATCCGCTCCATGATCACCCTGGGATGCACCATGCGTTCTTTAATTCCCAGGCGCATCAGCGCGATAGTCTGGTCCATTAATACGGGGAAGGCTTTGAGCCGGGCAATCCAGTCTTCGTAATCTTTTACGGTCTCAAAGCGCAGGGCGTCGGCCAGATCGTCAATGGTCTGAATGCCGTCGCGCTGGTTCAGCGGCAGCAGAAACCAATGGAACTTATACTCTTCCACCCGCTGTTCATAGCGCTTCCTGAACAGGTCGTAATTGAGCTGATCGGCGGAAGGCAGGCTGGCCCGGTTGATTTTGGCGAGGCGGGCAAGCACATCCTGATGATGGGCGTTGCGCCGAGCATAGGCCTCAGGACTCTCGTCAGACCAGCGATCATTCCAGCGGCGGTCACCCAGGTTCGAGGCTTCTTCCGGGTGCTGCTGCATCTCGTAGTCCCATTCAGTGTTGATCAGGTCTTTGAGTGCAGTCGAAGAAGAAGGCATTTGTCCCCAGGCGGAAAGCGAAGATGTAAAAAGGAGGAGGAGCAGTGTGCCAAAGCGCATACCGAACTTATAGCAGAGACCCGCAATTATTCAAGCCGGGCAGTGTTTCAGGTCTAAGTTCCGGCATCTGAGTATCCAGGGGATAGCTCTATCTCCGCGGCATATGGAAGGAGCAAAAGTTATGAAGATGATGCGCAGGTTTTTGGTATTAGCAATGTTGCTGCTCGGCTCGACGTTGCTGGTGAACGCAGCGAGTATTCCCGCAGGAACCAGAGTCACAGTCCGGTTGGGTTCGGAACTCAGCTCGGGCACAGCAAAGGTCGGCGATACCTGGAAAGGTACTCTCGCCAAAGATGTAGTTGTAAACGGAACCACAGTTGCCAAACGTGGTGATGAAGTCACAGGCAGAGTCACCAATGCGAAGTCCAGTGGACGTCTACATGCCCCCGGACAATTGTCTTGCCGTCTTACCTCAGTCAACGGTCAGGCAGTTTCCAGCACGCCTTACGCGCGCACCGGAAAGAGCCACACCAAGGGCAATGCTGAGAAGATCGGCGGCGGCGCGGCCGCTGGCGCTCTGATTGGCGCATTAGCTGGTGGAGGCAAAGGCGCTGCGGTTGGCACACTGGCAGGTGGTGCAGCCGGAACCGGTGTGGCAGCTTATACCGGCAAGGAAGAAGTCGTTCTGCCGGCGGAAACGCTGATGAGCTTTACCGTAACTGCGGGCCGGGCCTCAGCTCGTGGCGCTCACAGGTAATTGACCTTCATCAAGAAATAAAGAGGCTGGGACTTACACCTAGCCTCGTTTTTTCGCACTGCGGGTGGAAGAGCGGCCCCTCAGGGCCGCGTGAGTTTCGCAAAATGGGTTTCAACCTTGGTGGTATCGCAGGGCTACACCTTCTCTGAAGCGATTTAGATGTCCTTAAGCGCAGCCAGAGCTGCCGCCGGATGCTCGTCGGCCTTGACGCCCTCGATGATCCCTGCGATTTTGCCCTCGCCGCCGATCACAAACGTCGTGCGCTCAATTCCCATGTACTTTCTGCCGTACATGCTCTTTTCCTTCAGCACTCCGAAAGCTTTGGCCACGGATTTGTCTTCATCAGAGAGCAGCGGGAATTGAAAGCCGTATTTCTGTTGGAACTTTTTCTGTGCCGAGGGTTTATCTGGAGAGATGCCCAGCAAAACCGCTCCGGCTTTTTGGAACTTCTGGTATGCGTCACGGAACCCGGACGCCTCTGCTGTTCAACCGGAGGTATTCGCTTTTGGATAAAAAAACAAAACCACGGGCTTTCCGCGATAATCTTTAAGAGAGACGGTTGTGCCTTCCTGGTTGGGCACTGCGAAATCGGGAGCTTTATCTTTGATTTCCATGATTTCAATTCACATTCACAGACTGCATTTATATCGCAGAAGCGTACTCCGGGCTAGTGCAGCGCTCCTGCTGCTCTGTTCCATGGTGGCCCTGGCCCTGCCCTACCAGCATCGGGCTGCTCATAAGCTGCGTGCTATAGCGCTGCTGGAGCTGAAAACCGACGCTTCCGGAACCGTAAGCACCCGGATCATTCCCATCACCATCCTCGATCAAGGACGCTTTCACGATGCCAGCATCTACGAATCCAAGCCGCGTCCCATGGCGGTGGACAATGGCGTAGTTTATGAGGCGCAGAAGTCCGGTGTTCCCGTCGGCTATGTAACCATCAACAACGGCCAGCGCATGGAAGACACCTGGATTGCTACCGGCAGATGGCAGCCTGTGACCCAGGTTTCCGCTTCATCAGCAGCCGATGCAAGTTCTTCCGGCCCAAGCCAAAGTTCATCCTCGCCATCCCCAGGCTCTTCTTCGAACTCGGATTCTTCCTCAAGCGACGGTCGTCCGCGGCTGCATCGCGGCGGTGGAAACGACAGCAGTTCGCCGTCTTCCTCTGCGCCTTCCAGTTCTGACAGTGACCGGCCGGTGCTGCACCGTGGCGGTGATTCGCAAAGTCAGCCGCAGTCCGCTCCGGACACGCGCAGTTCCGACAGCTCAGATTCCAGCGCTTCGAACTCAGGCTCGAACAACTCCAGCAATTCAGATTCCGGCCCCGACGATCCCAACCGGCCGGTGCTCCGGCGGCGTAATCCGACAGACCATCCTGAGCAGCAAACCACTCCAGCGCCCGCAAGTTCGCCTCGACCATCTTCGCCTACGCCATCTCCTTCAGCTTCCGCGCCTGCACAGTCAGTCTCCACAGCCCCTCCGGCAGTGTCAGCGCCGGGGCTCCAGACCTTTGTAGCGGTCTCAGACGCTCAATCGAGCGATTCCCGGTCTTTTGAATATGTCTGGAAAGCCGGAGAGCAGGCGGCCATGGAAGCCAAAATGCGAAAGCTGGCGCTGGTGCAGTTGCCCAATGAAACCGCACAGGCCAACGAACATGCCATGACGAATGTGGTCATCCGTAGCTTTGATCTCGATTTGAGCAACGAGGCCGTGATGGTTCTTACCGCGGAAGTTCCCGGCGGATACCTGGCCAAAGGCGGCAAGACCGCTCCCGGAAAGTTCGTTTCCCGCTACATCACCCTCATTGCCCGTGTGGATGCTGAAGGCAGTCCGCAACGTCTGGCTGTGAGCGTGACCGACTCTTCGCAACTGGACGTCGCTCCCCGGCTGGAGTTGATTGACGCAGTGGACGCGGATGGTGACGGCCTGGGCGAACTGCTCTTCCGGGAATACGGTGCAGACCAGAAGAGCTTCATCATCTACGGCATTGGCCGTGGCTCAGTCACCAAGGTCTTTGAAGGCGCCAGCCAGAGCCTGCACTAAGTCAGCAGCGAAGCTTCTCATCTAACACCCAGCTTGTATGAAGCGTTGAGCTGGCTTCTCCTGGCTCCGTCGCGGTTTGCCCATCTCCGCTTCGCGCCTGTAATATCGAAGGTTAGTTTCTGCGTTCTGAGAATGCCACACGAACTCCCTAAAACCTATGATCCCGGGGCTATCGAGCCTCGCTGGGCCGACTACTGGATTCAGGAAAAGCTGTTTTCCGTGAAGACGCCGGCGCCTGGCGAGTCCGGCAACCCGGCGTTCACTCTGCTGCTGCCGCCCCCTAATGTGACCGGCAAACTGCACATGGGGCACATGCTCAACCAGACGGAGATGGACATCATCACCCGTTGGCGGCGCATGAAGGGTTCGCTCACGCTGTGGCTTCCGGGCACCGATCATGCCGGCATCGCCACCCAGATGATGGTGGAAAAGCAGTTGGCCAGCGAGGGACTGAATCGCCAGAAAATGGGCCGGGAAGCTTTCGTCCAGCGCATCTGGGACTGGAAAAAGCATTACAGCGGCGCAATCCAGGCGCAGATGAAGCGGCTGGGCGCATCCGTGGATTGGGACCGCGAATACTTCACCATGGACGAGAACCTCTCTCGCGCCGTGATCGAGGCTTTTGTCCGCCTGCATGAAGAAGGGCTGATTTATCGCGGCAACTACATTGTGAACTGGTGCCCACGCTGCGTGACCGCCATCTCCGATCTGGAGGTGAAGCACGAGGAATACGCCGGCAAGCTTTACCAGATACGCTATCCGATTTCCGGCTCAGACAACGAATTCATCGTAGTGGCCACCACCCGGCCTGAAACCATGCTGGGCGATACGGCGGTTGCGGTAAATCCCAAAGACGAACGTTACACCCATCTGCATGGCCGCAAGCTGCGCCTGCCGCTCATGGAGCGCGAGATTCCGCTGGTGGCCGATGAATTTGCCGACCCGCAGTTTGGTACTGGCGCGGTCAAAGTCACGCCCGCGCATGATCCCAACGATTTTCAGATCGGCCAGCGCCACAATCTGCCGCAGATCAATGTAATGGACGACCAGGCGCTCATGAACGAGAATGCCGGCCCTTATGCCGGACATGACCGCTATGAAGCTCGCGAGCGGGTGCTGCGAGACTTGCAGGACCGTGGCCTGCTGGTCGGAACCAAAGACCACATCTACGCCATCGGCAAATGCGACCGCTGCAAGACCATCGTGGAGCCCCGGCTCTCCACGCAATGGTTTATCAAGATCGAGCCTCTCGCCCAGCGCGCAACCGAGGCGGTGGAAAAAGGCGAGATCGTCTTTACGCCTGAGAATTACGCCAAGACTTACTTCGAATGGATGCGCAACATCCATGACTGGTGCGTCTCCCGCCAGCTTTGGTGGGGCCATCGTATTCCCGCGTGGCACTGCCGCGAATGCCAGGAAATCATAGTGGCCCGCAGTGCTCCGGCAAAATGCCCTAAATGCGGAAGCGCCAGACTCGAGCAGGACCAGGACGTGCTCGATACCTGGTTTTCTTCCGGGCTGCTGCCGTTCACGGTTTTCGGATGGCCGGAAAAGACGCGCGATCTGGATGTTTTCTATCCAACCTCGCTGCTGATCACCGGTTTTGACATTCTTTTTTTCTGGGTCGCGCGCATGATTATGCTGGGCTGCCACTTCATGCAGGGCCATGAACAGGGCAGCGTGCCTTTCCGTGAGGTCTACATTCACGCGCTGGTGCGCGATGCCGAGCGCCAGAAGATGTCGAAGACCAAGGGTAACGTGATTGATCCCATTGAGATCACTGAACGTTTCGGTACGGACGCGGTGCGGTTCACGCTCGCTTCCATGGCTTCGCCCGGCACCGACATTGCATTTTCAGAGGACCGCACGGAAGGCTATCGAGCCTTTGCCAACAAGATCTGGAATGCGGCCCGCTTCGTCTTCATGAATCTCGATCGGGTGGGCGGCAACGCCAGCCTGACCAGCGGCGCGCCGGAACAGGAGATGTCGCGCCTCGAAAATCGCTGGATCATGTCGCGCTTCAACCGTGTGGCTGGGGAAGTGAATGACAGCCTTTCCGTGTACCGCTTTCACGAGGCCGCCAACTCCATCTATGAGTTTTTCTGGGGCGAGTTCTGCGACTGGTACCTGGAGATCATCAAGCCACGGCTCTCCGGGCCTGCCGAAGAGGCCACGGCTGCCCTGGCAGTTCTGGGAGACATCTTCGAAGGCTCGCTGCGCCTGCTTTCTCCCTTCATGCCCTTTATTACGGAAGAGATATGGAATGCCATCTATGAAGGTAAGCCGCCAGCCAGGTCCATTGCGTTGGTCCGCTATCCTGAGCGGGAAAAGCGCTGGCTCAATGATGAAGCGGAAGCGCAAATGGCGACCTTGCAGGAATCGATCGTCAACATCCGCAACATGCGCGCCGAGAAGAAGGTGGAACCCAAGGTCAAGGTTCCGGCGCGTATTTTTGCCGACTCTGCTGTGCGCCGCCTGATGGAAGAAAATCGAGGCATGATTGAACGGCTGGCCAGCGTGGAAGGGCTGGACTTTACTTCCGAGTCCCTGGCCCAGGTGGCGGGAGCCAGAACCACGCCTCGTTTCGAAGTCGCCATCGTCTACGAACAGAAAATTGATGTAGCAGCCGAAAAGGAGCGCCTGAGCAAGGAACTGAAGAAGCTGGAAACCGAACTGGGCAATGGTCAGCGGCAACTGGGCAACGAGCGCTTTCTGGAGAAGGCCCCGCCCCAGGTGGTGGAAGGATTACGCAGACGCCACTCTGAGGTGGAAGGGCTCATAGAAAAGATCAAGACAGCTTTGGCGAAGCTGGGGTAATCTTGAAAAGAAGCTTCTAGCTGCTAGCCACTAGCTTCTAGCTACACCAAGGCCGGCGGTCATTAGTTGAGTTAGCAGCTTTTCCAGCAATTAGATGTTCTGGCTTTTGCAGGGTTGAAGGTCATAAGCTGAAGTTGTGGCATTCGTGAATAAAAAAGTGTCGTTCCGCAGGGACGAACACACTAGCAGCTAGGAGCTAGCAGCTTTTTCCAGATGTTCTGGCCTTCAGATGGCTAAGGATCAGAAGCTAAGAGTTAAGTTGTGAAAGAAGTTATCGTCCCGCAGGGACGAACAGCTAGGAGCTAGCGACTAAAAGCTAGCAGCTTTTTTCCATGGACTGGAACAGCAGAAGAATTTCCGCCATTCTCGAAAATGCGTTGCTGGAAGATAAAGCCACCAGCGACGCGACCTCGCGCGCCTGCATTGATCCGCAGCAGCGCGCCACCGCCACCATTCTGGCCAAGCAGGAAAGCATTCTTGCCGGCTTAGGCGCGATCTCCAGAATTTTCGAAATCTACGAACGGCTCGACCAGCATGCCATCGGCCACCCTGAAGTGATCAGCCATGGTGAAATCTTCGATGGCGTGCGTCTGCACAAAGGCCAGGCGATCGCGGTGATTCGTCACAACGCCCGCGTTTTGCTTTCCTGCGAACGGGTCATCTTGAATGTGCTCCAGCGCCTGGGCGGTATTGCCACCTTCACGCGCAAATTTGTGGATGCCGTACAGGGCACCAATGCCCGCATTCTGGATACGCGTAAGACCGTTCCCGGCCTTCGTATCCTCGATAAATACGCGGTACGCTGCGGTGGAGGCCAGAACCATCGTCTTGATCTTTCCGATGGAGTGCTGATCAAGAACAACCATATTGCGCTGGCTGGTGGCGTGGCTGCCGCTTTGCAAAAAGCTTTGCAGAACCGCCGGGGCGAGCAGCCCATTGAAATTGAGGTGCGTAATTTCAATGAAGTGGAAGAAGCGCTGGCCAATGGGGCCGAAGCCCTGCTGCTCGATAACATGTCAGTGGACGAAGTACGCAAGGCCATCGAGCGGGTGCGTGCCCATTCTCGCCGTATTCCGGTGGAGATTTCCGGTGGAGTGACGCTGGAAACGGTGCGCGCCTATGCTGAAACCGGAGCGCAATATATTTCCGTGGGCGCTCTTACGCATTCGCCTCAGGCCGTAGATTTGAGCATGAGAATTCTGCCCGCATGAGCAGCGCGAGTCCCAGGTATTGCTGTACTCTGCCGCAGCTGCGTGGCTCGGTTTACAATCGTGTTGTTCCCATAAGGAAAGTTTTTCCTGGCTGGTCAGAAGCTCCGCTTAAAAATCCGGGCTCTGGTTGTTTTCATCTCGAAGATTGAGAGACGTACGTAGCAAGTAAATTCATCAGGGAAGTTACCGCTGTGAACCCGGACATCCTGCTGCCCGAAACTCTAAGCTCGCTGGTGCGCAACACTATCTTTGCAGGGCACATTCATCACTGCGAACAAACGGAGTCCACCAATCTGCTGGCGGCCCGGGCAGCAGCCGCACACAAGCATTCAGACGACCGGCCCGAAGGCGAGGTATTTCTGGCCGAAGAACAAACGGCCGGACGCGGACGCGGCGACCACTCCTGGCATTCTGAGCGGGGCTCAGGAATCTATTGTTCCGTCGTGCTCCGCCCCCAACTCAAGGCCGCGGATGTGCTGTGGCTTTCACTGATTGCCGCGGTGGCCGTTCAGGACGCGGTGAAAGAAGTCACCGGATTGACTGCCGATATCCGCTGGCCCAACGATCTGCTCGCCCGCGATAAGAAATTTTGCGGCATCCTCACCGAAGTGAGCACCGAATCAGACCGCGTGAATCACGCCATTGTGGGCATTGGTTTGAATGTGAACCAGCAGAATTTTCCTGGCGAGCTTGCCGCCAGTGCGACGTCTTTGAATATTGAAACCGGCAAACGGTGTTCCCGCGTGGACCTCTGCGCCGCGCTGCTCAAGGCGCTCGACCGCGAATACCGCGCGCTGATGCGCGCCATCAATACTCCGATGCCCAGTTCCGCGGTCCGCTTCGAGTCCATTCTCAAGCGGGTAGAGGCGCGGTCTTCTTATGTCCATGGCAAGCATGTGCACGTGGACGAGAATGGCGGCTTCAGCGGAATCACCGATGGTCTGGATGCGAGAGGATTCCTGCGCGTCCGCACCGAACACGGGCTGCGTATGGCAATTTCCGGCAGTGTGCGCCCTCTGGCAAGGAGACCCGATGCTGCTGGTAGTTGACGTCGGCAATACCAATACCGTGCTCGGAGTGTATGAGCTCAATGCGGCCGGCTTTGTGCAGCAGTCCAACTCCGCGCCGCGCATGATTGCCCACTGGCGCGTGGCCACCATCAAGAGCCATACCGTAGACGAATACGGCGTCCTCTTCCGGAATCTTTTTGCCATAGACAAGATCGAAGCCGCCGATGTGCGCGGCATCATTATTTCGTCCGTGGTTCCGCCTATGGATTCCACCCTGCGCGAAGTCTGCGAGCGCTACTTCCACCTCAAGCCGTTGTTTGTCGAACCCGGAGTGAAAACCGGAATGCCTGTCCACTACGACAATCCGGCGGAAGTAGGCGCCGACCGCATTGTGAACGGAGTCGCGGCCTTCGAGAAATATGGTGGCCCCTGCATAGTCGTGGACTTCGGCACCGCTACCACGTTCGATGCTGTATCGAAAAAAGGTGAGTACATGGGCGGCGTGATTGCGCCGGGCATCGGCATCTCAGCCGAGGCGCTTTTTGAGCGCACCGCCCGCCTGCCGCGCGTGGACATTCGCCATCCGGCGAAGATCATCGGCACCAACACAGTCTCCAGCATTCAGTCAGGTCTGTTCTTCGGCTATCTGGGTTTGGTAGACGGCATTCTGGAGCGCCTGATCGAGCATATGGGAAGCGACACTAAAGTAGTGGCCACCGGCGGCTTGGCCAAAATGATTGGCGAAAGTTCGAAATTCATTCAGGAAGTAGACGACCTGCTCACGCTCGATGGGCTGCGCATTATCTGGGAACGCAACGCCGCCACCGCAAAGCAGAGGGGAAGCAGTTAAGCAGTTAGCAAATGGCAATTGGCAATTGGCAATTAGCAATTAGCGGTCATTGCGCCGGGCGCGATCCAGAAGGATCACTGACTACTCTATGAGGGGTTAGTGGGGGCTTTTGGCTCTTAGCTTGTGGCTTTGGGGCCTGACCGATATGCGCACTTAGGAGAAACATTTGCTGTTGGAGATAATTTAATCCCGGAGGGATGACATTATTGAGCCCAGCACGTAAGTGCTGGGAAAGCAGAAGATACGCGTCGAGTCCCGTTAGGGACGGCACAAGCTTTTGTCGGGCGCATTTTTACCTTGATGGTTCATTGCCGCATTAAGTGAACGGTATTGCAATTAGCCGTTACTCCCGCTCTTAGCTTTCGGCACGGTATGTTCACTGAAGGGATTTCGGATTATCAGCAGCGTAAAAGAACAAGCCCGGCAGGGCGGACGCATTCTCGCCCACCACGGAAGTGGTGGGCGAAACGGAAAAATCCGAGCCCCAGCGGGGCGGCACAGGTTTTCGATGTGAACTGATAAAAATACTTGCCGACGACAACACAGTCTTTTTCAAGAGCCAAGAGCCGCAGTGCAAAACTATTTCAACTACTTCACCGAAATCGAGGAGCTATTCCAGCGCCGACGCGGCACCGGATTGCTGCTTTCAACCCTCGATTGGGCGCTCATCGAGACCTGGAAAGATGCGGGCATCCCGCTGGAAGCGGTGTTGCGCGGCATTGATTCGACCTTCGACACGTATGATCGGCGTCCGGTGAAGACGAAGAAAATCAACAGCCTCGCTTACTGTTCTCAGGAGGTGCTGGCGGCTGCGCGAAGACATGAAAGAAGCCGCTGTCGGTACCACGCGCGCCACCGGCGAAGCACCCGGACTTGAGTCCGCTGCAATCTCCGCGTTTTTGCGCCAGAATGCGGCCCGGCTTCAGAGTGCAACCAGTGTGCCGCAAGTTCGCCAGCATATAAGCGAATGTGCGAATACCTTGAACACTCTGGCCAGCACCCTCGAGGAGAAACCGGCCCCACTGCGGCTGGAAGATCTTGAGCGGCATCTTACGGTGCTTGAGGAAAAATTGATTGCCGCACTGACCATCAGCGCGCCGGATTCGGTATTGCTGGCCGCCCGCACTGAAGCTGACCGCGAGATTGGGCCGTATCGCAGCAAGATGCCTGCGGCCCAAATTGACCAACTTCAGAAACAATTTATTCACAAACGTCTGTTCGAGCAGTTTAAGATTCCCCGTCTCAGTCTTTTCTACATGTGAAGCTACCCATTTGAAACTCACTATTAAAAAAATGATCTACGGAGGCGACGGCCTCTCCCATGCCCAAGAAGGGGCAGCCGACGATGCTGGAAAAGCCGGCAAAGCGGTCTTTTTGCCCTTTGTGCTGCCCGGCGAAGAAGTAACCGCCACAGTAGTGGAAGAAAAGAGCGGCTTCGTGCGGGCCAACATGGACGAATTGCTGAAGCCCTCGCCAACCAGAGCCAAGCCGCCCTGTCCTTATTTCGGTGATTGCGGCGGCTGCCATTACCAGCACGCCGGCTATGAAAGCCAACTGGAATTCAAGCAGACCATTTTGCGCGAGACTTTCCGGCGTAATGGCAAGTTCGAATGGACCAATGAAATCGTGACGCATTCCGGCGAACCGTGGAATTACCGCAACCGCACGCGCATGAAAGTACGAACGGGCGAAGCCTTTGCGATAGGCTACCATCGCATGGCCAGCCATGAGTTGCTGGCCGTGGAGAAATGCCCGATCAGTTCGCCCGCCATCAATCGCGTCATCTTTCATCTGTGGCAGCTTGGACGCGAACAGCGCGTGCCCCAAGGCATCACGGAAATTGAAATCTTCGCCAATCATGATGATTCGGCGCTGCTGCTGGAGGTCTACGGATCGCAAGCCGGTGACAACCTTCAGGAACTTGTGCGCGATTTGCAGGTGCGCGTTCCTGAAATCAAAGGCGTGGCTTTTTTCGGAGCGCCGCCCTCAGGCCCAGGCTTCAGCCAACCCGAATTGAGGCAGACGATTGGCGACGGATTTTTGATGTACCAGGCCGGAGAAAAACAGTTTCGCGTAAGCGCCGGCTCGTTTTTCCAGACCAACCGTCATCTGGTCAACGAACTAGTGCGCACCGTAGTTTCCGACTACGGTGGAGGGACCGCGCTCGACCTCTATGCCGGAGTGGGCCTGTTTACAAACCATCTGGCCAAGCGTTTTGATCGCGTGTTTGCCATTGAGTCGTCGCCGGTTTCAGCCGCAGACTTGCAGGCCAATGCGCTCAAAAACGTAACTCCCTTGCGGGCGACCACCGAGCAGTTTTTGCAGAAGTCGCTGAACCTGAAGCCGGAGATGGTGATTGCCGATCCCCCTCGCGCCGGACTGGGAGATCAGGCGGCAAAGCTGCTGGCCGCGTTGCGGGTGCGCAAGATCGTCTATCTTTCCTGCGATCCCACGACGCTGGCGCGCGATCTTCAGGTGCTGCTGGAATTCGGCTACAAGATGGAAGAAGTCCACCTGATTGATCTTTTCCCGCAGACTTTTCATATCGAGAGCATGGTGAAGTTGTCGCGATAATCCGAACACCCACCACGGAGACGCGGAGGCACGGAGAAGAACAAGAAGCTTTTTGAGATTTTCGCGAGGCAGTCAAATCGCTGTGATACAAAAAATGCCGCCGTGCCGCCGACCCCTAAAGGCCACGTTTGGCTGATTGCCAATTGCTATTTGCTAGTTGCTCTTCACTGTAGTCACTTTCACCTGCGGAAGCTGGCCATCCCAGTCGGCGCTTACGTGCTCGAGCGTCAGGCGGAAATCGCGTGACTGGTTGGGGCCAAGTGGCGCGCGATCTATTGGGCCATAGTCCACATAGGGAATGTTGGGCAGCAGCACCATGACCGGCAACTGCTCTTTCTGGGCGATCTGTCCCAGTGAGTTCTGGAAAATCAGTTCAACCCCGGCTCCAGTGACCTTTTTATCGCCGCTATTGATCAGCTTGCCTTCGATGTAGGTGACGGATCCGCCTGCAAAATTTTCCGCCGTGGCCATGTGCAGGTTAGAAACTTGCAGCTTGGCTGCATACGGGTCGGTGCGATTTGCGACAGGTTTGTCACCGCCGCTTTGTCCGATAAAAGCTACGACTGCCACAATGACGGCGACTAAAGCGACGCCAATGATCATGGGAGTCCAATTATGTTTTTCTTCCTGCCGGGGTTCGGCGAAAGGTGTGTTATTGTCCGCGTCAGTCATGAGCAGATTCTACTAGAGTGTGTCTCGGGAGTAGCACTTGTTTATCCACTGCTTGGCAGGGTTTCCATGGTACACTTCCGCTCATCCCTGATCTGGGATATATCCGAATGGCGAGACCGAGGATAAATCCAGGCGAGAAGCCTCTTTTCTGGGTAGGAACGGCCAAAGAGGATCTGCTCCGCTTTCCAGAACAGGTTCAGGATGAAATGGGCGTGGCCCTGAGCGTCGCCCAATTCGGAGGAAAACATCCAAATGCCAAACCTTGGAAAAGCGAAGGGCCAGGAATTATGGAGATTGTAGAAGATCATCGAGGAGATACGTTTCGCGCAATTTATACGGTTCAATTTGAAAATGCAATTTACGTGTTGCATGCCTTTTCCAGAAAAAATCTCCGAAAGGAATCAAAACAGCAAAAAGCGATATCGAACTCATACATAGACGGCTTAAGAGAGCCAGAGAGGAGCATCATGCGCAGACACATCGAAAACTCTCGGGCTAAAACAGCGGTGGTTGCCAGCTCCGGTAATGTCTTTACAGACCTTGGACGGCCACACGCCGAAGAAAAGCGGACCTCAGGAAATCCGTCTTGCTGTCGAAATTAACCGGCTCATCGAAAACTCAGGCATATCACAAGCTGCCGCAGCGAAGCTGTTGAATTTGAATCAGCCAAAAATATCAGCACTAGCGAACTACAAACTGGACAGATTTTCTGTGGAGAGGCTCATGAACTTACTAACCGCCTTGGGAGCAGACGTTCAGATACTGATTCGAAAGAAGGCTCGCGGACGTGGTCCTGGAAAAATCCATATTAGCGCAGCATAGATCTTAAGATCTTGCAGGTCGGTATCTTCGTCATCGGATTATCATTCTCCCGCAATAGTCATGCCATCTATGCGCAGTGTGGGAGAGGCGATGGTAGCGCGGAATTCCAGATCGTTGCCGATTTCTGTGATGTTGTTCAGCATGTCGAGCAGATTGCCGGCTACGGTGATTTCTTCTACCGGATAGGTAAGCTCGCCGTTTTCGATCCACAAGCCGCTGGCGCCGCGGGAAAAATCTCCGGTGACCAGGTTCACTCCGAAGCCGATCAGGTCAGTTACATACAATCCCTGTTTGATTCCGGCAATGATCTGTTGCGGAGACTTCGTACCTTTTTCCAGAAAAAAGTTTCCATGGCCTACGCCGGGAGTGCCGGCCAGGCTGCGGGCAGCGCTGCCTGTGCTTTTCAGGCCCAGCTTGCGCGCCGTATAAGTATTCAAAAGATAAGACTGAAGCACGCCTTTTTCGATCACCACTGTGCGCCGCGTGGGTATTCCCTCGCTGTCGAAAGGCGCCGAGCCAAACCCTTCAGGAATGGTCGGATCGTCAATGATGGTGATGTTTTCTCCCGCAACTTTCTGGCCCAACTTGCCGGCCAGGAACGATGCGCGGCGGTAGATGCTGTCTCCGTTTACAGCCCCGACAATTTCGTCCAGCAGAGAGCGGGCTGTTTCCGAATCGAAGATCACGGGAACGCGGGTTGATGCGATCTTGCGCGCGCCCAGACGGCGCAATGTGCGCTGGGCTGCTTCCTTCCCGATGGCCTCAGGCGAATCGAGCCTTGCCAGGCTGCGTCCCGTGGAATACCAGGAGTCGCGCTGCATTCTTCCCTTGATCGTCCTGCGCGATAGGCGCGGTCGAGAGCGAACAATACGAACGGCGATACTCGCCGATAAATCCCAGTGAGTTGGCCAGAATCTTATGGCCGGTGGAGGCGTCGAACGAGCCGCCGTCAGAATTCTTAATGCGCGGATCTACCGCGAGCGCCGCCTGCTCCGTACGGCGCGCGTACTCAATCCGTTCCTCTCACAGGAAGCGAGTAGACATCGCTGTGGTACAGGCGCAGGTCGCCGGCAAAGCTGCCGAAGGCGGAAGCTTCCGCCAATCCGGCAGAGGGATCTTCTGAAGTCACGCGCGCCAGCGTCAGCGCGCCGGAAAGAAGCCGGTCAATCCCGTCTGCGCTGAAATCGCTGGAATAAGTGCTGGCCGAACGCTGGCCCATATACACGCGCAAGCCAATAGCCCGCGAACCTGATTCCTTGAGTGTTTCGACCTGGCCAAGACGCACCAGAGTAGAAAACTCGGTGCTTTCCTGAACTACGGCCTCGGCGGCTGTGGCCCCGCCTTTTACGGCGCGCGTAATCACATCTGACGCGAGTTCGCGCAAGTCAGGCTCTACGGTGCTGAGTACTTCAGTGTGAGTGGCCATATCTTATCTCGCCGTGCCGCCCACGGTCATGCTGTCGAGCTTGATGGTAGGTATGCCAACGCCTACCGGCACATGTTGGCCGTCTTTACCGCAAACGCCCACGCCTTCATCAAGCTGCAAATCACTGCCAACCATGGAAACCTTAGTCAGCGCGTCAGGACCGTTGCCAATGAGCGTGCAATTTTTGAGTGGCGCCGTGATCTGGCCGTTCTCGATCATGTAAGCTTCAGAGGCCGAGAAAACAAACTTGCCATTAGTGATGTCCACCTGCCCGCCGCCAAAGTTCACGGCGTAAACCCCGCGCTTCACCGAACGCAGAATATCTTCAGGTGAATCATTGCCGGCCAGCATGTAGGTATTGGTCATCCGCGGCATGGGAATATGCTCGTAGCTTTCGCGGCGTCCGTTGCCGGTATCAGGCATGCCCATGAGCTTGGAAGAAAGCTTGTCGCTCAGGTAGCCCTTGAGAATTCCGTTTTCGATGAGAACTGTTTCCTTAGTCGGCGATCCTTCATCATCTACGTTGATCGAGCCCCGGCGCGAAGGCAGAGTGCCATTGTCAACGATGGTGCATTTCTCCGAGGCCACACGTTTGCCGATCAGGCCCGAAAACGCGGATGTGCCTTTGCGGTTGAAGTCGGCTTCCAGTCCATGGCCAATGGCTTCATGCAGCAGAATGCCCGGCCATCCCGGACCTAACACCACTTCCATCTCACCGGCCGGAGCTTCGCGAGCATCAAGCTGAATAATGGCCTGCCGGGCAGATTCGGCGGCAAAGTGTTCAGGAGTCTTTTCGGTAAGGAAATAATCAATGCTCACGCGTCCGCCGCCGCCGGCCTGTCCGCGGGAGGAGTTCTCGCCGGAACGGGCAATGCAATGAACGCCAATGCGGGCCAGCGGCTGCACGTCCGTGGCGAAAGTGCCATCAGAGCCTACCACCAGAATCTGGCGCAACTCATCAGCGTAGCTGCCGCGCACCTGCACGATACGAGGATCAAAGGCACGGGCCGCGCGATCAGCGCGCATCACCAGGTCAAGCTTAGCTGCGATGTCCGCATCAACTGACGGAGAAGAAATCTGGTAAAGCTGATGGGCCGCATTTTCCTTGAATCCCTGAACAGGCTGCGTGGCAGGGCCGCGGGCAATCAGGGCCGCCGTGCGGGCGGCACGCAGAATCTTTTCCGGGGCCAGATCGTCGCTGTAAGCGTATCCAGTACGCTCGCCGGAAAGCACACGCACACCGCATCCGGCTGAAATGCCCTGGGTGGCTGACTTCACAATGGATTCATCCACACTGATAGAGGTGGAAGTCAGGTACTCAAAATAGAGATCGGCATAATCGCCGCCGGCGGAAAGCGCCTCACTGAGATACCGTTGCAAATCGCTGGGGGTTATTCCGAATTTCTGAAAGAAGAGGTTTTGTTGATCAGTCATGTATGTCCAGATATTGGATGCTCCAGCCCCTCTGGAAGAACCATCCGTAACTATATTCTCGCATCCCGACATGATCGCCGCAAACAGTTGAAACGCTTAGTTATATCCTCATCAACGGCATATTTATTAAGGCGGAATGCGCCTCGTTCCCCGGTTCGAAAATCATATGGACACTTTGATTGACGGGCGAGCCAACCCCTCTCAGCTTGATGATGGCTACCGCATGTTGCTCACAACCTATCCGTTTGGTATTGTCATCGCCAAGTTGAAGTTTTCCTAATCTTGCCCAATGACACCTGAGCTGCTGGCCCGATCTCTGGAAGACTTTCTCGCCCATGCCACCGATGGCGTCATTCTGGAAGAAGGGCAGGTCATTTTTCATCTCGGTTCTGCCCGTTATTCCATCTCCGCCGAACGCGGACGCTGCCTGCTGCACATCTGGTCGGAAGAGCGCAACCTGGTCCGCGAAGTCGTAGACTCGGAAGCCAGGAAAGGAGTTCTGCGGCTTTCCGTGCGTAAGTTCGCGCAGTCGCGTCCTCACCTGCTGCAAATCTGCCGTGACCGCGACCAGCGCACAGCCGCTGCCCGCACCAGCGCCCGCACCGGTTATGTGCGGCTGCTGGAAAGCGTGTTGTTGCGCGATTTCCCCGGTTGGACGGCGGACAAGTTTTCCACCAGCATGAACCTGGAGCGCAGTTTCTCTCCCGTCTACACCCGCGGCCTGCTCAGAAAAGGCCAGAGTTCCCTGGCGGTGCTGGGCGTAAACGCCGAAGAGACGCAAGCCTCGATTGACGCGGCCCTTACCTTCGGTTTGCTGTGGCTGCACCACTGCCGTGAGCGCGAGGCCGGGCGTTCGGTCGTCGAGGCGCTCAGAATCTATGTGCCTCGTGGAAGTTCCGCCACCTTGCAGTTGCGCATTGCGCAGCTCAACCACAGCATCGCCCGCTTCCATCTGCTGGAACTCGATGAAGACCGCTCGGTAACGGAAAAAGAATGTACCAGCGTCGCAATTCTTGACAGCCATCTGCTGGATGCGCCGGATGCGGGCGACTTGCATTCGCGGTTTGGCGCCAGCATCAACCGCATCCAGGGCCTGGCCATGGATGCCAAGCTGGCTGTGCTTTCGCCGGGTGAAATCTCCTTCCGGTTGCATGGGCTGGAATTCGCCCGAGCCCGCCTGGCCAGCGATCCGGCGTCGTTTCGAACCCGGGAAGAAATCGTCTTTGGCTTTTCCGGAATCGAGCACGTGCTGAGCCACCAGAATGAAGAGTTCTTTCAGGACTTTGTGGGCCGCATCGTCACCCACCGCACAGCGGCGGGTGACAGGAACAACCCAGTGTGGAGAATGTATCCGGAGCGCTGGCTTGAATCGCTGCTCCTGAACAATGTTGCCGCGCTCGATTCGCATCTCGATTCGACTCATGTCTACTCGCAGGTACCGGCGTTTTCGGCCAGCGATCGTTCGCTGATTGACCTGCTGACCTGCACTCAGGACAAACGACTGGCCGTGCTGGAACTGAAAGCCGATGAAGATATCCACTTGGCTGTGCAGGGACTCGATTATTGGGCGCGCGTCCGCTGGCACCACGAGCGCGGGGATTTCCAGAAGCACGGATATTTCAAAGATGTAGATCTCTCCGCAGAACCGCCCTTGCTCATTCTTGTGGCTCCGGCGTTGCGTGTGCATCCCGCGGTGGAGACGGTTTTGCAGTACTTCTCTCCTTCGATCCGCTGGACTCTGGTCGGGCTGGATGAGCGCTGGCGTGAAGGGCTGAAGGTGATCTTCAGGAAAAGCTCAAATCAGACAGCGAAGTCATGACGCGCTGGTTCTCGTTCACAAGTTACAATTCTTCTATGGGCCGTGACATCAACGAAATTTTCAGAGATGCGCTGGCGCTACCGCCAGAAACCAGAGCGGACTTGGCCGATACTCTTCTGGCCAGCCTGGAACCGGAAATTGATGCCGGTTGGGAAGATGCGCGGCGTGAAGAAATTCGAAAGCGCAGGGCGGAACTTGATTCCAAGTCAGTTGCAGCCATCCCCTGGACCGAAGTTCGGTCCCAACTCATCTCCGCAATTCGCACCGGCAACTCAGTTAGTAAAAAGTGACACCTGCTATAAGTCATTCTGCATGTGCGCTAAACTGTGCTCGGCGCATCCAATTTAAAGGGATGAAAATCAACGATTCCCAGCACCGTCTCCATTCCGTTCTCCGCTGATCATCCGCCCGACTTCTTTGCTCAATGTCCCGCGAAGCCGGCTGTCTTCGTTCTGCGTGGCGCTGAGCAGACCGCCGAACCCTACGTCAGCAAGAGTTCGAATTTGCGCAAGCGACTGCAACGGCTGCTGGCCCCGCCCGAGTCGCAGTCGAAACGCCTGAACCTGCGTGATCGGGTGAGTGTGATCGAGTATGTGCTGACCGGTTCCGATTTCGAATCCACCCTGCTGCTGTACAAAATGTTGCGGCGCGAGTTCCCACAGACCTACCAGAAGCGCCTGCGCTTGCATCCTGCGCCGCTCATTCGCCTGAATCTTGATAACGAATATCCACGCGCCTACGTGACCACGCGTATTGGACGGCTCAATGGCAAGTCCATTTATTACGGGCCGTTCCGGTCCAAGGCTGTAGCCGAAAAATTCATGAACGATTCGCTCGATCTGTTCAAGACGCGGCGCTGCACGTTCGACCTGAATCCTGATCCTGCTTTTCCTGGCTGCGTATATTCGGAAATGAAGATGTGCCTGGCACCTTGCTTCCAGGGTTGCACCGGCGAAGAATACGCCGCTGAAGTGGCGCGAGTGCAGGGCTGGTTCGATTCCTGTGGAGAATCATTGGTCCATGAACTGGAAACCGAGCGCGACCGCCTCTCTGCTGAACTTGATTTCGAAGCGGCCGCACAGCAGCACGCCAAAGTTTCCAAGGTCAAAGCCATTGCCGCAGAGACGGATGAAATTTGCGGCCGCATCAGCAGCCTGGATTCGGCGATTGTGCAGACATCGGCTGAAACCAAATCAGTGGCCCTGTTCCGCTTCAAGAACGGAGAGCTGTGCGGGCCGGAAACATTTCTCATGGAGATCGAGCCTCCAGCAGAAGGCGAAGCGCCGTCACTGGAAACCCGCCTGCGTGAGCCACTGGAAAAGCTGGCGGGCTCAGGCGCGACGTCAGCACACCAGTTCATGGAAGAACTGGCAATTTTGAAACGTTGGTATTACCGTACCCACAAAACCGGCGAAATCCTTTTTGCCAATGACAAGGGAGAACTGCCGATGCGAAGAATAGCCAATGCCATTGGGCGGGTTTATCGCGGAGAAAAAGAGGCGGTTGCTCCTGCATCTCCCTTAGCTGAGACCGTGACTAGTTCGGTTGAAACGGATAACGCAAACAAGATTGAATAGCTACCTGCATAGCTAGATTTTTAGAACGACTCTCAGCAACAACGTTCCGGACGATACAACATTGCTCCAGTCCCGCACCACGGAAGTTCATCCGATCATTACCGCTCGTGTCCTATCATCCCCCCGCGCCATGTCATCCTGAGTGCGCAGCACGAAGGACCTATGCACTCAGCCCGCAGCGTTCAAGTGGTAAGCCTTTAGCCCACAGCCCAACAACGCGAAGTCCACGCGCTGTAGCTACACTTAAGAGGCATTCTATAGCTGCTGTGTTCCGGTGTGGTGGAAGAGCGGCCCTTTCAGGGCCGCGTAAAGTTTAAAAAAAGTCTGGGCTTTAGCCCTGGTGTAAATCACGCAACGGGCTACACCTATTCTGGAAGCGCTTTAGCGGAAGTTTGCGCTTTGGACATGCTGGCGGAAATCGCTGCCGTCCATCTGCACTACGCGGCACATCTCGTGCAAACGCGAGCGCATACGCTCACCAATGCGGTCGCCCAGAGTTTCTTCGCGGGCGGCGGAGCGCGGGCCGGAAACGTGTCCGGCGGGCTGATCCGAAAAATTGGTGGTAATGATCGTGGTCAGTTTGTCGTTGTAACGTGTATTCAGAATCAGGCTCACCGTGTCCCAGACCCACTCGGTAGGCTTCACCGCGCCTAATTCATCCAGCACCAGAACCTCTGCTTCAAACACCGGACGCAATATTTCCAGCTCAGTCGTTTGTACTGTGGCGTTATAGGAATTCTGGATCTGTTTCAGCAACTCACGGTAATCGCAGAACAGGCAGGGCACACCCTTGCTGCGGATAAGTTCCTGAATCGTCCCGACAGCCAGATGGGTCTTGCCAACTCCAATCGGCCCGATCAGCAGCAAACCGGTTTTCTCGACCGGATAATCTTCTACGAAGCGTCCGGCCACCAGGCGCGCGGCAGCCAGCGAACGATGGGCGCCCTGAAACGCAGTATCGAAATCAGAGAGCGTGCAGTGCTCGTAACGCGCGGGCAGATGGGCGGACTTGAGCAGACGCGCGGTGCGGCCGTCAATGCGGCATTCACAACGGGTGACGCGCCCGGCTTTTCCGGCGACCGTTACATTTTTCCAGCCGGTGCCATCGCAAATAGGACATTCGACGCCGGGTTGTGCATTAGCCAAAGATGACATGAAGTTCTCTGCTAAAAATACCATCAATGCATGGCGGATCATGCGCAATTCGGCGGCTTGGAATCCAGTTTGTCCACAAGATTCTCACAGACATTGCACCGGACAAGTTTCAGCGATGCAGGTCAGTGTCATCATGTGATCCATTCGTCCAGCCAAGGCAATTCTTTCCTCGCTCATGCCGCCTGTTTCTCTGCCGCGTCGGGAAAAATGTCGAACACATAATCGTGGGCGGCCAGAGCAGCCTGGCTCATCTTGCCTGCCTTCACGCGTTGGGCGACTTCGTCGCGAGACAGATCGAAAATGGCCTCCAGAAATTGTGCCTGCTCCTGCTGGCTGGCTTGGCCGATGATGAACAGCACCCGGGCGCTGTGCTGGATGTAGTGTGGCGAGGGCAGTTGTTTCTTCAATATCTCCATGATGAGAGATGACTTGCTGCGGTCGAAGCGTCCCTGGTCGCCCCGCCGGTCCTGCTCGGCGAAAAATGCGGCTGTCCATTCATTGTGGTAGTTCCATAATCTATCGAACAGCTCTTTGGTGAAGCGGGTGCCGGCTTTGATCTGCTCTGCATTTTCAGCCGGCTCAACTCCATTTTCCGTCAGGGCCGGACGCTTGAAATAGCCATCCTTCGTAATGGCGGCTTCATGATGGATCAGTGTCCACAGCCAGGAAACATCTATGCGGTAGGTGGCCAGATCGTTCATGAAGCGCAGCTTGAGTTCGTAATCGTCAATGGCGGCAGCAAAGTTGCCATTGAGAATCTGGAATCCGTAATTGGCAGCCATATAGAAAGCGTGCTGGATGCGCTCGATAGTGATATCGCCTTTGGGCACGCCGTAGATGGCGTCCCAAAGCTGCTGGTTGAGAAACTTTTCCGGGGTATCCAGCGATTCTTTGGTGATTACCTGCGGAGTGATCTTGCCTTGCGCATTCAGGAGTCCGCGCGAGTGCATCACGGTGCGCTCCGCTTCGCTCAGCCCACTGGCCGCTACCGGCACGGGCTGGTCTTTTACTTTCACCGTGCTTTGCGGAGCATCCACCAGCGACTGAAGTTTCTCAATGGGTGTTTGCAGCGGCACATTGCCCGCCGCCACGTAGTCTCGTTCCGGACTGGCGACCCAGCTTTGCCGGTAAGCGTCATACAAGTGGCCTTTAACGCGCTTGGCCAGAATGTCTTCGAGCGTCGGTTGCTCGCCCGCAGGCAGCGCCTGATCGGGCACGAAGATCAGGCCCAACATGCGTTCGCGCAATTTATCAATCACCATGGCGCGCAACGCCAGCGGATTATATTGTGAGCGTCCGTAAGGATCGCTGGGCTGGTAGATCATGACTGCCGCCATGCCACCGATAGGCGCGGCGTTCGCAAGCTCTCCATTCTTCATCCCGGCCATGAGCATGACCAGAGCGTTGTAGCGCTGGTAGGCAATCATGTTGGGCGATGCCATGCCGATGGACTGCGGATCAGGGTAGACGCCCTGCGGATCGTCTTTCCACATTTCAATCAGGCTGCCGAGATAATCCCAGCGGCCTACGTTGGTCCCGAGAAGGCGGCGGCGCAGCACCCAGGCAATGCCAGGCAGCCTGCGTCCGGCATTCCCTTCTTCGTACAGCATCTTGATTTTGATGGTGCCGGCGGGAACGCCGATCATGCCTTCGAGCCGTGACAGCAGCTTCTCGACAATGAGGGCTTCCGCCGGTGTTTGCAGCTTGGGGATATAGAAATAGACGCCGCTACCGGCGTTCTTCAACGCGTCATAGTTGTTGAACGCCCACAGAGTGGCTACGGCGATCATGGCCGGAGCGGGCTGGCCGTCTACGGTGATCTGGTCAAAATGAATGTGCAGCCCCGGCGGACGCCCAAACCGCGTAGGCCATTTGGCAGGCGGAGTATTGATCTTGTACTCGCGCTTCTTGCCTTTTTTCTCGACCTCATAGGCGCGGCCATTCCATTCCCCGGCAAAGATTTCCTTGGCATTTTGCAGGGCGGCAAAAACTCCTACCGGCTGGCTGGCCGGGGTGCCATACGGCTGAAAGTGGGAAGGCGAGGCGTCTTCAAAGTCCGGCATGTTCATGGGCGCCGGGCTATTCAGGGCGTTGAAAGCCATGTCCAGCGGATGCCAGGGACCGGTCAGTTCCAGTCCGGCATTCTTCAGAGGATGAGCGTCATTGGGCACCGGCACTTCATCATTCAGCCGCCAGCGCCACTGGCTGTCGCGTCCGAGAAAGTTATCAATCATGCCCTGGATGATCTGGCGATAGGTCCACGACTGCCCGGAGATCGGGTCTTCCCATTTCTCGTCCCACTTGGGCCATGAGTATTTTTCGCGCACCGGAGCCGAGGATTGCAGCAGTTCGCGGCGCGCGCGTGAGGGCGGCAGCGATGAGCGGGCGCAATTCGCGGGTCAAAGTGGTAATGGCCTCTTCGACGTTGACCTCTCGGCCATTCACCTTTTTCGTGCCGAAAAGATCTGGAAATTTCTGAAGGATATCGTTACGAACCATGGCGCAGTGGCTCCTCAAGTAGTGTGGTGCAGCGTGATGACCTAAAACATTGATTCTACGACAGCCGGGCGGAATCCGGGGACATGGCCACAGATCAGACTTTCCGTTAGTTGCGTTTCACAAAACGTGGTCTGGACGTGGTCTGGAGGTGGGAAGGTCCCCTGACTTTTCAGTAACAAAAGAAGAAAGTGTTAGCGAAGTCGTTAACAGCCCGAACGACCTGAAGTGCGGGTGTTGCATGAACCAGAAACTCTACAGAGCCGCTCACGGCTATAACTTTCCGGATGATAAAAAATTGCTCCAGTCCCGTCCCGCGGAAGTCAATAGATCAATACCGCTCAGGGTCCTATCATCCAGTCCGCGCCATGTCATCTTGAGGTGCGCAGCACCGAAAGACCTATGCACTCAGCCCGTAGCGTCCAAGCTGTAAACCTTTAGCCCGCAGCCTCGGTATCGGTACAGATCAAGAGATTACCTGATTGAACTTGCGTTGAGCCGCAGAATGTTAATGGATATGGATTCGTTTCATCGGTAACCAATTGCGGAGTTTCTGGAGAGCGCTTTTCAACCACACTTCTTCCGCGACCTTTAGGCGAAACGCGGGCCGCTTCACTGGGGCCTGCCGGCTATCCTCTCGGGCATTCCGGCACATGTAAAAGCTGAATTATCGTATACGAACAAAAAACGAAAATCAAGAACAATCTTTTCCGCGGAGAGCGCAGAGGGGATGCGTCAAGAAAACATTTTGGTGAGAATGCTCACGTCAGCATCGTCGGAAGACATCGTGTGATCCTTCCGGCTCCGCGCCAAAAGAGGGCGCTCCGGTCAGGATGACAGACGGTGAAAAGTGCTGCGCCACCGACCATTTTGCCGCTGGCAAGGGGTCATTTCCCTTAAACCGGATGCAGTGGCAAGGAGTTGGCCCTTGAATCCGGATGCGTAGCTGGCCCATCTAATGCCACACGAGTAGCCAAAAGAGGCGTAATTCAGCTAAAATAAAGCTTTTCCAACGAAAGGTTTAGAGGTCAATGAAGGCAGCTATCCATCCCGCATATCATGAAACCCGCGTACATTGCGCGTGCGGCAACACGTTTACCACCAAGTCCACTCATAAAGGCGACATCAACCTGGAAATCTGCTCCAATTGCCATCCGTTCTTTACCGGCAAGCAGAAGCTGGTTGACACCGCAGGACGCGTGGAACGCTATCGCCGTAAATACGAAAAGGCCGGGGCCACACCAAGAAATAGGCTGCAAGTTCTCGAAGGCCTCCGCCGCGGCGGAGGCTTTTTGCTGAAGAGCAGTTCTTTAGTCGTTAGTACTTGGTGGATGCTTCGCTTGTGATCCGGGTTTCAGCAGGGTCTTGATAGAGCAGCCTTGTCAGAACTATTTGAATGTACCTGCAGGGGAGCACCGTGCTTCAGCAAGATTGGCCCGTTCCAGCGTTCAGCAGAGGGGAATTTTCGACGAATGTCAAGCCTGTTTTCTTCCAAGAAAATCTCACACAAGCTAAGTACCAAAGGGAGCAAAATGGCTGTGGTAGCCTAGTACCAGTAGCGTGAAAAATTCTGGATGGTCCGGCATTACCACCGTCACGCTGCCTCTCGGACGCGCAGGTGCCCGACTCTTTCCAGATCGGCAATGTTCGCGTGAGCGCCCGCTACGGTGCTCGCTCCCATGGCTGGCGTGACCGACACTGTTTTCCGCCGCTTTATTCGCAATGCCAGCTTCAGCCGCAGCGCCCGCGAAGTCATGTCTGTGCCGGCGTTCGAATCAGGGATGGCTCGGACACTCTTCGATGATGACGCCGCCTCCTGGCTGCGGATTGCTCATGACCGAGTTCACCTCGGCCGATGGGCTGTTCCGCACGCGGGAAAAGAAACGCAAGCGCTACCTGCATTTCTACGAAGACGAGCATCCCATCGCGGCGCAACTGTTCGGCAGCGACGCCTACACGCTTTCAGAATCGGCGAAGATTGTCGAAAATGCCGGCTTCGATGTGGTGGACCTGAATCTGGGCTGTCCTGCCAAGCGGGTGGTGAAGTGTAATGGTGGCTCGGGCCTGCTGAAAGATCTGCCGGTCATCCGCAAAATTTTCGAAGCTGTTCGTGTCGCGGTCACGATTCCTTTCACGGTGAAATTCCGCCTGGGCTGGGATGACTCGAACATCGTCTGCGTGGAACTCGCGCGCATGGCTGAAGAATGCGGCCTGAACGCGGTGGCTTTCCACGCGCGTACCCGCGAGCAGGGCTACAGCGGAAATGCGCGCTGGGAGTGGATTGCCGCGGTGAAAGACGCGGTCAACATTCCGGTGATCGGCAACGGGGACATCCGTACTCCGCAAGACGCAGTTGCCATGGTCGCGCAGACGCGATGCGATGCGGTCATGATCGGGCGGACGGCGGCTTCGAATCCTGGATCTTCCGCCAGATTCGCCAGCATGCCGATACCGGACAATATGACCAACCGGGAGATGCCGATCGTTACCAGATGATCCGCACCTATTTTCAGATGCTGGTGGATGAGGACGTGCACGGCACACCGGGCAAGATGAGCAGTTTGTAGCCTGGTTCACGCATGGCGTGCCGGGAGGCAGCGCCCTGCGACAGGCGGTTTATCACGCTAGGAAGGCCCGGACATTCTGGCGAGTGTGGACCGGTTCTTTGAGGAATTATTGGGAGGAAAGGCACTCTATCACCGCAGAGGACGCTGAGGGCGCAGAGGATGGGGGAGTGCTATTTTCAGATCCTTGTGAGAATGCTTTGTCACAGTAACGCGTACACAGGTTTGTACGAATGCCTCGTATCAGCGTCGTAAGGGATAGATCACGTGGATTCCTTCCACCATTTAATCTGCAACAACTGGCGCAAGAGCCGTTCATCTTTTTGTGCTTTTAGAAAACTCTAGCGGTTCCACAGTGGAGGTATGAGTGAAAAAGAGCTTGGTTCTAGTTGCAGGTCGCTTTTCATTCTGATTGCGTGCGCAGCCCAGGAAGCTTCCAAGCAGCATTTTATCGAGGGAAGCCTGAAGAGGACGGAGCTTGAGGCGTTAGTCACCAAAAAGAAAACTTTTTCTCTTCCTCAATTCCGGGTGTACGACCGGCAGGGGCGGCAGGTTGCCGATTTCGGAAGCGGATTCGATGATACCTTTTCCGGCCAGTTGAATAAGATTTTCAAATCGCCTACTCCAACCAAATCCGAAACTACGCTGCACGACGAACTGGTAAAAGTCATAGGACCTGACGAAAAACCGCTGCCGGACTTCCCTGAGTTCCAGTTCGCCATTGTGGAGTACTGGGCGGAATGGTGCGAACCCTGCAAGGCCCAGGCTGGAGCACTCGCGCCAGGTACTCGCTGCCCACAAAGATCTGGCAGTCAATGTATTCCATGTAGAAGCCTATCCGAAAAGGGTCTTGGAAATAGTTTCTGTGAAAAAGAAGAAGAAGTGAGGATGGATTTGAGGTTTCACAGCTACTTGTGATGGCGAGTTCGATGGCTGCGGCTGGTCGACGTACATGTTCTTGCAATGATGTTCATATCAGCATCGCACCAAGTTCACACCATCATGCTGTTCTACGCTGACTATGAATCAAGAGCACCTACTTCCTTATTCCGCTTTTTCTTTACCAGAATTAGGTTGACATATCAATTTTCCGTCTACATAAAATCATAACTTTTGGCATTGCATGCTGGAGTTTAACGATTATAGAGGGACGGCAAGTTAGAGTGCGAAATATTCAGAGTTTTTAGATTAGGCAGTTGATAAAGTGAAGAGAAATCGGATATTTTCGTTCCAGAGACGTCCAAATGAGATAGATTCTGCAATCCGCGAAGTGCAGATAGATGCCTGGGTCACTCGGGTTCCTTGCAAGTCGAGTAGAAACAATTGCCGCAGATCTCGCAGGGCTGAAAACATCTGAAATATTTGTTCCCTTAAGGCTAAGAATCTCTAAGTTGCGCATCGAAGAAAGGGCGGGCCAACCGGTTATGGCCGTTTCACTAGCTGTAAGATTTTTCATGCTAGTTGCGTCCTTCAAGTGCAGAAATATCAGTAACTCGTGTGCCGGAGAAATCTAAATAGCGCAATTTCGTAAGGCGTTTTAGAGGACCGAGATCCGCGATTCCGGTTAAGCTGACATTTAGCGATTCTAGATTATCGAGTTGTGATAACG
>CAWGMN010000018.1:0-27049 GCA_963823745.1 Terriglobia bacterium | reverse complement strand
AGAATCTTGCGATAGCTCTTTCCCTTCTCTGGCCATTTCTTCCGCCCCGCCTGGCATAAGCCGATGCCGTGCCAGGCCCCGCCCGTGAAGGTTACGGCATCACCGGCGCTGAGAAGAATCATAAGGTCGCTGCGCACCTGACCCCACCCGAAAGCTCTGCGAATCCAAAGCAGAGAGAAGATGCGGAGATCATCTATGGCGGCCGCGTTCCCTCTGGAACCCAGCTTAGTGCCTGCCTCGCACTGCGGAGACATTTTCCAGCGTGTCCGAGTGTTCCGGCACATTCAAGCCCCGCTGCCCAGGCTGTTCCGGATTTCGCGATCGAAATCTGCGCGCCAGGCAGCGGCGTCGCGAGCTAGAAATCGACATGTTGCTTTAGATAAGGTTCATGGATTCGGGCCATGCTTCACTGGCGGCGCAATCGTGCCGCCGCAATTCTGGTGATAGAAAGCCGCTGCCACCGCACCGTCGAACCACAGTAACTCCCGCGGGTGGCATTGGCGCAGCACGCGCCTGCGCCCGGTCCCCTGGAAGCTCGACACCTGGCAATGCGTGCTGTCGCAAAATCGTAGCCTTCTGTTTCATGGCGACCGCCGAAGTGGATGCGTAACTGCGCACCGCGACGGCCATGGCTTTAAGGCTTTTCAAGATGTTTTAAGCTGCCGCTCTCGCCAGCCACCGCGGCGGCAACATCATCTTCGAGCGGCACAATTCCGACAACGCTGAGCATCTGGCCGCCGTTTTTGATTTCCAAAGGGAACGCGGCAGAGAAACCCAATCCAGTTTCCGGAGAGAGATGATAATTACCGCGAACAAGAAAGCGGTTGCTGCCCAGTTCTATTGTCCCCAGCTTGATGGTTCCGGCCACGCTTCTATGTTCAGTTCAGGAGCTTTCCGTTCCTCGCATGCTCACAGGTCTTCCAGAAGAGCGATCCGCTGGTGGCAGTCAGCTTGATGTGGTGTTCGGGATGAAGACTGAACAGCCTGACCCGCACAGTTTTGTTTTCGGCAAAGCCATGCAGCGGCAATGTGAGCATTACGAACAGCAGCCATCCTGAGATGCCGCGTATGCCCATCATTGCGAAGCTCGATGCATGGCCTGCACGTAGGCAGTGAAGATAGGGCCCGCAATGGCGGCCGCATCCACTCCGCGCGAATGCTCCAGATAAACGACCAGCACGATCTCAGGCTTGTCGGCAGGAGCATAGCCCACGAAAAAGCCGTGGGAATACGGAGTGTTCAATCCCGGGGCAGTTCCGGTCTTGCCCGTGGCCGTGATTCCTTCAGGCTGCGCTGCATGGCGATTCCATATTTCACCGCATCTTCCATGCCCGCGAATACCGGAGTGGCCGTGCCCGCAGGAGACCACCGCGGCCGTTGGAGCGCAAGATCGCGGTAAGCTGCAAGCAGTTCAAGCGGCGTAACTTCAATGCCCCAATTTCCCAGGGCCTGCAATTGAAATGGGCCTGATCGCCGGCCATGCTGACTCTGCCTGCAACTTCGTTGCCGGTGAATCCGGGGCGGGCGGAAACCATGAGTGCTGTAATAAATTTTGCAGCTCAGTGGCCGTAAGCTGGGTGGCAGCCTGAGCGAAATAAGAGTTGCATGACCAGGCCAGGGCTTCACGGGCATCAAGAGATGAGATGGAAGCCGGATGGGTACAGTCCATGCGGCGTCCGGCGATAGATAGAGGACGCCGGCAGACCAGGCGTTTTTGCGCTTGTATCTTTCCGGTATTCAGCAACTCCATCAGCACGAAAGGTTTGATTGTGGACCCGGGCGGCTCTAACCGCTGCGCCGCTATATCCAGATGCGACGCCGCCAGTATCCTGCCTGACGCTACATTCATCACCACCACTGCTCCCGCCCGCCCCCTCATTGAATGTTCGACTAGCACCTGGAGAGACGGGGCTTCTATGGGATGGGCGGTGAGTCCGAACCACAGAAGCAAAGTTATAGCGACAAGAGCAGCCCTCATGCGTGTGAGTGTTACATGAAGCGGCTTGAAATGCTATGCACTCCGCAAGGTCCCGTGAGATGGAAGATGGAGAGAAGAAGTCTGCAAAAAGATCAGCCCACCGCGAGTGGTGGGCTGATCTTGAGCGGGTCGTATGTCTTAGTGTGTGGTCATGCTATTTTGCACGGAGGTCAGAGTGTACGGTCTTACCGTATCGGCTTGTGCTTTGACTGAAGCGCAAGGCTTTTTCGGTGCAGTATTCGCATTTTCCTGTTTCTGTTGCATAGCTGGTCTGATCACTTGTTTCTTCTCCATACATTCGATCTCTCTTCCTGTCTGAGACCGGTTATAGGCGGGCGTTAGCCTGTAACTCAGGATTTGCTGTGACTTAGGATGAACGAATATAACTCCAGATGCAAGCAGCAACACTGAAAATTTTGTTAAATAAAGTTATGATTAGACGCTGTTAATCACTCGCAGATCGGCCAGAGAGAACACGCAGTCCTGTTGAAACAGCGTCTTTGAATTCTTTAAGGACTGGCGCATCGCCCCATGCGGTGATTCATCGTTGTGCGAGCAAGAAACGCAGCATGGGACGATATTGTTGCGCGATTCGAAGGCATTGCCGGCCATGCATTGACAGTGTTCCATGTGAAACACTTCAATCGCTCACGTACGAGAGGCGAAGCATGGATTCATGGATTCATCGCTTCACCGCTTCCAAGGGACGTAGTTATCTATTTCGTAAACTACTCATTGACTGAAAAAACACCAATAAAAAAATCCGGAAACAACTGCCTTGCAGGCCAGTGTCTCCGGATTGTTGATTATCTTTGGCAGTGGCTTACGGAATAAAGCCCAGATCTTCCGGCAGCGGCCCGGCAATCGGAACCTCGAATAGCGGTCCCGGTCCATCCGGATCAATGGTCAATGCGCCATCGGTCGCAAAGAAGATTCCGATTTGTGATTGTGCTCCGACCGCCACGACTCCCGGCGCTCCCGGCAGAAGATTCGTCAGGAAGGTGTGCGGGTTCTTGGGAAAAGTGGGATCGGCGGCAAAAGCCAGATCGTTGCGGAAGAACGATGTCCGGTCGGTAAGGTCGCCGGAACGGATCAACGCTGTCGCCGTGGGATTCGGCACCGTTTTATCGCCGCGGGCAAACTGAATAATCACGCTCTTGGCAGGGTCCCCGGCCAGCGGCGTCTTGCGCACGAATTCCGCCCACGCCACTGGATCGCCAGCCTGCTGTAACCAGTTACCCTGATCAATGAATGTCTGCACGGCAAAGGTGCCGGGCACTGTATTGATTGCCGGAGGCTGGTTGCGCAGCGGGATATTGTCGGTAAAGCCGGACGGCCCGCCATTCAGCAGCGAAGGCACGCGGGACACCAGGAACAGCGCCAGCAGCGGACGGAAATTGGGGCTCAGGCGGGCAATGTCGGTCAATGTGCCACCCGGCACGTTAGGCACGCCCACGCGGACATCAGGATCAACACCCAGCAGGGTGGTGCCGTAAATGCCTCCCAGCGATTGTCCGAAATAATAGATGCGGTTGGGATTCAGATCGGCCACTCCATCGCCGTCCGCATCTATGCCGCCCTGGATGGCGCGCACCACCTGCATCAGGTCGGCAACGGTCTGTTGCAGTCCATCGCGATTGCCAAGATCGGCCTGCGCGCCGGTGGCGAACAGACCTTCTGTGGAATCAAACGTCCCATTGCCATTCTGGTCAACGCCGCGGCCGCCAGCGGGAAGAATGGTGGTAGTTGTGCCCTGAATCACAGCCAGGGTTCCATTAGGACCAAAGCCGTGGCCTACCGCGTTAATGGCTATGGTGGCAATACCGTTGTGGGCCAGAGTTGAAGCCACTGCGAACGGGCTGTTGTTCTTGTTGTCACCAAAACCGTGGCCGAAAATGGCAACCGGCCATCCACCGGCGGGTTCGGTTCCGGCGGGAATGAACAGGTTAAAGAAAACGTCTTGCGTGCTCTGCACCGAAGGCACGCCAATGCGGGTGGGCACCTGCGGAATGAATGCGCCCGCAGTCTCAAAGTTCTTGGAAGTAAACTTGCCGAAGGCCACCGAAGCCACGGAGCCCGGAAATACCTGCAATGCCGGTGTTGGGACCGGAATGGTAGAGGGCGTCGGAGGAGTTGGATGGTCGGCATTAAAGATGATGCCGCTCACAGTAGCCACTGGAAATACGGTGCGCTCCCCGCCGAGGCCAAGATTGAAATTTACCGCTGGGGCCGGAGCAGACTTGACCTGATCGCGAATTCTTTCCAGCGTTGAAGTAATGCTTCCCGTGGTGAAGACGGTGGCGGCAGCGATGTTGCGGCGCTCGACGCCTTGCGCTACTTTCTCCAGAAGATCATCATCAATCGCATCTTTCAGAACGTCGCGATAGAACTTCAACACGAGGTCTTTTGCTTTTCCACCACCGTCACCCTGGCCTTCGCCGCGAATAAACGAGGTAAAGTCGGCAGAGGCCCCAATCGGATTTCCGGCCGCATCACGAATGCCGTTGGTCACGATCACGGCGTAGCTGGTGTGCTGGTCGAGATGGTCTTCTGATTCGACAGTAAGAGTATTGGATGGCGGATCCCAAATCACCTGGTTAATGCCGATCCGGCGCACCGGGCCACCATCCGGATCGAAGAGGCTGCCCAGTCTTACCAGAAATACGTCATTGCTGTTTACGCTGGTGGGATCAATCGCTCCATCGAAAGGAATGGAAATGCGCGGCTGAGTATTGAAGCCGTCCAACTGGTTGAGCAGGGCCACATCAAGGCAATCAGAAGGATGCGTCGCGCAATTGGGCGAAGGCAGATTCACACGCAGATTGGTGTTCTGCGTGAAATCGAAAACCGTAAACCGGTTGCTCGGGAACGGCGATGTAGTGGTGGATTGAAGATTGAACAGTGGATGAACATCGGCAGCAGACGCGAGAACCGGAACTGCCAGCATCAGGGCCAACAGCAAGTGCAGCAGCCGCTTGGTACTAAGGTGATTAGGCATGGGGGAGAAAGCCTCCTGGAGAGATGAAAGGCTGCCAAAACCATAGTCTCAGCAGGATTTAAAGTCAATGGCTGCCTAGAATTAAGAAACTGCCGTTTCTCCCGTGGCTTTGGTCATTTCCTGGGCCAGTTCAGCCAGGCTGTGTACCTCCATCATGGGCTTGGCGGCGCTCACCACGGTAGCGCCTCCTCCATGCTTTCCGTGACGGCGGTTCACCCAAACATTCTTCAGGCCAATAGAGTTCGCGGGGGCAATATCATGGTGAAGGCTCTGTGCTACATGCAGCATCTGGTCGGGTTTAATGCCCGCCTGCAAGGCCCTCTTGACCGCTTCGCCAAAGTTATTGAGCGATGGCTTATAACTTCGTACCTGCTGCGCTGTGACCACAAATTCAAATGAGACCGGCAGTTGCTTCTGGGTGAACGCAAACAGATCATCATCCACGTTGGAGACCACGGCCAGGCGATAACGGCCGGCCAGCGTTTTCAAGCTTTCCACGGTATCGGAAAAGGGCTTCCACTGCTTCAGCGATTCCGCGAAACGTTGCGCGTCAGATGGAGCAAGCGTCTTGCCCAGTCGCCCCGCCATCTCCTCGACACAGCGTGAGAGCACCGCGCGATAGCTCAGATATGGACCGGCCTCGATGCGGGCTTCAATCTCTCCATACATTTCGAGAAGCTGGTCATCTGAGGTATCGGAAACTTTCGGAAGCAATACGCGTAGTGAATTGAGAATTCCGGTTTCCCAGTCAATCAAGGTTCCATAGCAATCGAATGTAAGAAGACGTACAGAAGAAAAGTCCATAGCGTTCCATCATAGCTTTTATCTCAATGCTGAGCGAAATGCATAAAGTAACTACGGAGAATTCAAAAACTTCACCGCAGAGTGCGCTGAGAGCGCAGAGCGGAATTGCCAAAATTGCCATGATTGCCAAAAATGCCAAAATTGAAAAGCAGATGAATCTTTCTCAACCTCGCCATAAGCAATCTTTTGATTCACATGCCGGCATCCCAATGAATAAAGGAGAATTACATGCCGGAAAAAGCCACTTTGAAACGCGCCCAAAAAGATAAACGGGAAGGCAAAGCGCCCAGCACCCAGGCGGGTGAATTCGTGCGCGAAGAGATGGAGCACATTCGGGAAGGCAAACACGGCGCCCGCTCTACCAAGCAGGCCATCGCCATTGGTCTTTCCAAAGCCCGGCGCGCAGGCGTGGACTTGAAGCCTCCGAAGAAAGGCTCAGCCAAGACCCGCAAACAGGCCAAGCGTGACTACAGCAAAGGACACAGCTCTACGGGGCGCAAGAAATCGACGTCCACACGGCGTTCGCGCGCCAGCCTGTCAGCACTGAAACGCGAACCGCATCGGGCCGCGTCGCACAAAGCGCTTTCGCGCCAGGCGAAGAGCACGGCGCGGGCACGAAGAAAAGCAGCATAGCGCTAATGGCGGCCCACAACAGTGAGAGTCGCCACCGTGTTTCAAAAACAACGTCATAGATAAATGTCTGACGCGTTCCGCCTGACAGAAAAAGTCAGAGACGGTGCTGAACACCGTCTCTGTGTAGTTTTCCTGCGCGGTTGTGTTCGAATCAATCGCGGTCGTCACCATCACGGTCGCGGTCACCAGTGTGTGTCTCAGGTATGGATTTTAAAAACTCCACCAGATCGTTCTTCTCTGCGCTGGTCAGCCCCAGGCTCTTGCAATCGTCATAGTGATTCACAACGTCCAGCAGCGTGGGGAACCGCCCATCGTGGTAGAAGCCGCCCTTGGTATGGGTCCAGAGGCCATTCAGGGGCGTGGTGCGATAGCGATCGTCGGGCGCGCGGCTCGCCTGAAAATCGTCAATGCACACTTCTGATGCGGTATGCATGTTCCATCCCGGTTCGGTTTTTGGGCCATCCACGTGGCAGGTGCTGCATTGCGCTTTGCCTTTGAAGAGCGCTTCGCCCCGTTCAGCGGCCTGGGCATTAAAGCTTCCCTTCGGCGGCGCGGGCGCGGCGATAGCAAGTTGAAAGACCTGCAAAGCCGGCAACTTCGAACTGATAAGGTCAGGCTGGTTGTGGACGTGTCCGAAGCCGTTTCTGGCGGCCACCGGGAACTTGGACGCATCATCAAGGCGCGGATCAAAGAAGGTGCCTTTGCCGTGCATCTCCAGGTTGGCGACAAACGCGTTCCAGTAGGGCACCGATCCCCATCCGGTGTACGTATGCAGATTCACGCCCGCGAGTCCGAAAGCAGGCGGAATCAGAGTCGCCGCAGATTTGCCGTCAGGACGGAAGGCCTTGCCGTCCATGAACAGCTCAGCATCAAATTTTCCCGGCCCCCAGCTATTAAGAACGGTCTTTACTGTTGGGACATCCACGCCAAGAACATCCGCGACTGGCTGAAGGTTGGGTGACAATCCTATAATCGCGCCCACATTCAGATCGCGATTGGCCCAGCCGTCCAGACGATGTCCGATACCGGGCGCAAAAGCGTTGTCCACGGTGGAGTGGCACAAAGCGCACTGAATGCCCACGGAATGCAAACTGCCATTGGAGTTGAAAAAGCCGGTCACGCCTACGACCGCATTCAACTTGAGCAGTGCCAGGGTCGTAGCGGGGTCATTCAGATTTACTTTTCCGGCGCGTATTTGTTGTACCAGTTGCGCTGGAAGCGCGTCCTGGTCTACTTTCAACCCAACCGCAAGTGCCGTGGCAGGGGAGACGCCGGGGCCAACGCCGCCCAGCTTTGCTCCTTCGAGGGCTTCATGGAGATGGAGCGTGCCGCCCCAGAAATCCTGGTCTCCGAATGTATCGAAACGGAAAATTTGCCTGCCCTGGTCAACCAGCGACTCACCATGCTGGTTAATGGCCGCGTCGGTCGCGGTAAGGGCCTGCCGATGTCTTTCTTCTGCATAGAGTGAGAGAACAACAAGAACAACGAGCGTAAACACGAGGGGGAGTTTCAGCTTGTTCACGAGGATAACCTCTTCTGGTAGATAAGCACCCGGAAGGGCTCGCATGTACTGAGTTCTTATCCTGATGAAAGGTTACAATCGTAATACGACATTTCAGCTCTGGTTTTAAATTCACCAGAGGCTTACCCCACCTAACGCCCAACCGGATGCAGCAACTATAAGACTGTTTTAGACTTGCACCTGCATGTTCGCGCCTGTCTCTGAAAATCCGTTTGCGGTTCTCACCTTGATTGCGGCCCCGGCGGTCTTCACTAACGCTTCTTCGGTCCTTGCTCTAGGCACAGCCAACCGCCTGGCCCGGGTGGTAGACCGCACCCGCCAGATTGGAGGCAGCTTGCGCGCGCAGCCACCTTCAGAACATGATCTCAAAGCCATGTGGGTGCGGCATCTTGACCGGCTGGAGAGACGGGCCGGGTTCCTGGTGCGGGCGATGAGCTTCTTCTACACCGCGATCGGCGCCTTCGCCGCAGCCAGCCTGGTTTCCATTCTCGGAGCAAGCCTTGCGGGTTCCAGCTACAGCCTGCCTTTTGCGGCCATCGCTGGAATCAGTTTCATCGCCGGCAGCGTGGGCTTTATCGGACTGTCGGTTGGCTGTTCGCTGCTGGTGCGTGAGACTCGCCTGGCGCTGATCACGCAATCGGAAGAAGCGCGGCTGGCGCGAAGCTGGCTGGTCTAAGCTGATGACGATGATGACATAACACCTGATCACCGCAGAGGCCGCAGGGAGCGCAGAGACAGAAGGTCGTAGTTCTGCCCCCACTGGGCGGCTGCCGCGCCAATGTGGTATGCGGTATACATTTTGAAATAAAAATGGCCGGCAACGAATTGCCGGCCATTTGTTTTATCGAGCCGGTATTAATTTCCCGTTCCGCTTAGAGGAACGGTAGTCACACCAGGCCTGTCATTGTTGGTTACGCTCAACTTCGCGTAGCGGTTCCCTTTTGCCTTTGGCTTAAAGGTCACATTGAAGTTGCACGAACTTCCCGGCGACAACGATGCAGGGCAATTGTTGGTCTGCGTGAAATCGCCAGGATTGGTACCGGTAATGCTGGCGCCGGTGATGAGCAGGGGCGTTTTCCCAATATTTTTGAGAATCGTGCTCTGCGTGGTGCTGCTGAGCACCTTGTGCGTCCCATAGCTCAGGTGTCCGGGAGTAAAGAGCGGCTCCGGATCAATCACCGTCGCGGTCATGGCAACGTGATTCACGCTGCTGCCACTGGTCACATTCAGGGTTGCCGTAGAAACGCCGATCCGCTCGTCGCTTTCCGGAATTGCGAAAGAAACAAACACGTCACACGACTTGCCTGGCTGTAGAGTCGCCGGACACGCACTGAGGAAGAAGAAATTCTTCGCTTGCGGTCCCGATCCGGGCGTCAGCGTGATATGCAGCGGGACTGCTGACGTTCCGGGATTCGTGATGTGCACTTTCCTTACTACCAGAGCAGGGTCAATGACCGTGCCGAAATCAATGCTGGTCGGAGAGACGGTCGGTCCGGTGGCCGTGAAGTTGGCAACGATACTGGTCGCCGCGTTCATGGTCACAGTCGTGCTCGCCGAGTTCGGATCCGCCACCGGACCGGTCCAGTTGGCGAAGGCGAAGCCGCTATTGGGGGTGGCCGAGACCGGCACCACGGTTCCGGCATTGAAGAACTGCCCGGAAGCCGGAGATACGGTTCCCGAACCTGCCGGTGATACTCCGGTCGTCAACTGATACTGCGTATTGAAAGAGGCGGTGTACGCAGTAACCGCCGGCGATGCCACCACCGTATGCGAGATAGCTCCTCCATCCGACCAGTTGTTGAAGGCAAACTGCTGCCCCGGAGTGCCGGCCTGAGGCGAAGTAGTTGCAATCGTATGGCTGGATCCAACCACCCAGGTCAGCGTTTGCTGCGAAGTGAATGTGGTTCCGTCCACCGAGAAGGAAAGTCCGGCAGGAGTCGTTCCAACCGTCACCTGCACAGTCACGGGAGGCGTGACGCCCACCGAAGCCGATGCCGTTCCACCCGTTCCGCCCTCGGTGGAAGTTACCGGTCCTGTGGTGTTGTTCTGAGTGCCTACTGCCGTCGCAGTCACGCTCACGCTGAAAGTACACGAAGCGTTGGCCGCCAGGGTCGCTCCGGTAAGAGAGACTGACCCCGACCCGGCGGTTGCGGTGATAGCGCCGCCACCGCACGTTCCGTTCAGAGCGTTGGGAGTTGAAACCACCAGGCCGGAAGGCAATGTGTCAGTGAATCCGACCCCGGTCAGCGCGGTCGCAGTGTTGGGGTTCTGGATGAGGAAGCTCAACGTCGTGTTGTTGCCGACCGTAATGCTCGCCGCACCGAATGTTTTCGATATGGTGGGCGGCGCTACGACCGCGATGCTGGCGTTCGAGGTGTTGCCTGTTCCGCCCTCGGTCGAACTCACGCTGACGCTGTTGTTCTTGACCCCAGCGGTCGTGCCCTGCACGTCAACAGACACGGTGCAGGAAGCGCTTGCAGCCAGCGTGCCCGCAGCCAGACTTACCGATGACGAGCCTGCTGCTGCTGTCGCTGTGCCTCCGCAGGTATTGTTCAAGTTGGGTGTAGGCGCTACCACTAAGCCGGCAGGCAGCGAATCCGTAAAGCCCAGGCCGCTGAACGCAGTGGACGGATTCGAGTTGGCGATGGTGAACGTCAGGCTCGTGGTGCCATTCAAAGGAATGGAAGCCGCGCCAAACGCCTTGGTGATAGACGGAGAATTGATGACCGAAACCGTCGCTGAAGCCGTGCCTCCGGTTCCACCTTCCGTAGAGGTCACCGGACCGGTGGTGTTGTTCTTGTCGCCAGCCGTAGTTGCAGTTACGTTGACGCTGAAACTACAGGATGCGGCCGCAGCCAGGGTCGCTCCGGTGAGCGAGACGGAACCTGAACCCGCGGTTGCGGTGATGGCGCCACCTCCGCAAGTTCCATTAAGGTTGTTCGGAGTCGAAACCACCAGGCCGGCCGGCAAGGTATCAGTAAAGCCAACCCCGGTCAGCGACGCAGCGGTATTCGGATTCTGAATCGTGAAGCTCAACGATGTGGTGCCATTGGACCCGATGCTCGCAGCGCCAAAGGTCTTGGAGATCGTCGGCGGAGAGACGACCGAAAGGCTGGCGTTCGAAGTGTTGCCTGTTCCGCCCTCGGTTGAACTCACGCTCACGCTGTTGTTCTTCACACCTGCCGTGGTGCCCTGCACATTCACTACAACGGTGCAGGAAGCGCTCGCAGCGACCGTGCCTCCCGTCAGGCTTACCGAGGAAGAGCCTTCTGTTGCCGCAGTCGTGCCTCCGCAGCTATTGGTAAGGCCATTCGGAGTGGCAACCACCAAACCGGCAGGCAGCGAATCATTGAAAGCAATTCCGCTGAGCGCCAGCCCGGTGTTCGGGTTCTGGATGGTAAAGGTCAGTGAGGTTGTGCCGTTCAGCGGAATTGAATCCGCGCCAAACGCTTTCGTGATGCTCGACGGGCTGGCTACGTTCAGGTCTGCTGTTGCGGTGTTGCCGGTTCCTCCATTGGTGGAGGTCACGTTGCCAGTGACGTTCTTGTACTGGCCGGAAGCTGCTCCCGTCACCGTCACGCTGAACTGGCACTGGCTGCTGGGTGCAATCGTTGCGCCGGACAATGCAATGCCCGTGGGCGCTGTGGTGGTAAGTGTTCCGCCGCAGACTGTGGCTGATGAGTCGGCCACTGTCAGGCCGGTGGGCAGCGTGTCAGTGAAGGCCACGCCTGTGAGCGGATCAGGATTCCCCGCCGCGTTAGTGATGGTGAAGGTCAGCGAAGTTGTCCCGTTCAAGGCAATCGTAGTGGGATTGAACGCCTTGGCGATCGCAGGAGGAGTTTCCACCGTGATCGAAGCCGAAGCTGTTCCACCTGTGCCACCTTCCGTTGAGGTTACGTTGCCGGTAGTGTTGTTCTGAACTCCGGCGGTAATGCCGGTCACATTCACTGCGAAGCTGCAGGATGCGCCGGCCGCAACGCTGCCGCCTGACAAGCTGATGACATTGCCGCCAGCGGTCGCCGTGATCGTGCCGCCGCCGCAAGCTCCCGTGAAGCCGTTCGGAGTTGAGATCACCAGTCCGGCAGGCAAGGTGTCACTGAAAGCAACGCCCGTCAGGGCAGTCGTAGCGTTGGGGTTCGCGATGGTGAAGCCCAATGATGTGGTGGCATTCACTGGAATGGTCGCCGCGCCAAACGTTTTTGCGATCGTAGGAGGCGCTACTACCGTGATGCTGGCGTTGGATGTGTTGCCGGTACCACCATTGGTAGAACTGGCTGCCACGCTGTTGTTTTTGACTCCAGCAGTGGCGCCTTGCACGGCAACTGAAACTGTGCAGGAAGCACCGGGAGCGAGGGTGACGCTACTCAAACCTACCGAAGATGCTCCACTCACCGCGGTAGCGGTACCGCCGCAGGTATTGCTCAGGTTGGGCGTGGACGCCACGACCAGACCCGCAGGCAAGGAATCAGTGAACGAAACTCCATTCAACGTTAAGTTGGCGTTGGTGCTTTGCAGGTTGAAGGTAAGAGTCGTCGTGCCGTTCAGAGGAATCGAGGCCGCGCCGAAAACTTTTGTGATGGCAGGTGGGTTAACGACCGTGATGCTTGCCGAGGCGGTGCTGTTCTGGGATCCGGCATCGGTGGAGCTGACTGCTCCGCTCAGGTTGTTTCTTACTCCGTCAGGCGAGCCGGTAATATTCACCGTCACCGTACACGAGCCGGGATTAACGGTGGCTCCTGACAGGCTGACCGTAGTCGCCCCGGCAGCAGCCGTGAAAGTCCCACCACAGGTATTCACCACTCCCGGAGTGGCAGCTACGCTCAATCCTGTCGGGAAAGTATCGCTGAACGCCACGCCATGAATGGGAACGGTATTGGGCGAAGGATTATCGACCGTGAATTTCAAGGTGGTCGTGCCATTCACCGGAATGGTAGCAGCGCCGAAAGCTTTTGAAATTGTTGGAGGCGCCAGAACAGTGATGTTGGCCGGCACTGTGGCCTGGTCAACCACTGCATTAATGGTCTCAACTCCCGCGGCTGTGGCCGTAAATGTTTCTGTCGCCTGTCCATTGGCCTGGATGCTGGTCTGTACGTTGGACAGAGTGCCAAGCGTTGGCGTGCCGGGGAAAATCGAAGCCGGCGCCGGCAGTCCAATCAGCACGTTGAGATTTGCAACTGGAACCGGTGTGCCGTGATTGTCTTGGATAAAGCTGGCCGTGACGGTAGCACTGGGATTGGGTGGACCAATACTGAGAGTTGAGGGACTTGCAGTGTTGGTCAGCGTAATGAACGGATCAAATACGGTCGTACCCGCGGACGTATGAATGGTGTTGGCCGCCGAGTTGGTGCCCCACCAGTTGTCGGTGACCGTGGCCGTTGATCCGGCATTTTCAAGATTGCTTCCCGAAGGAGCGCTGTTCCCCGCCAGGCGGCTGAAGCTCATGGACAGGGTGGGGCCCAGGCTGGGGTTGCCGGCATGGATTCCGCCACCGTTCACCCCTGCCGTGTTGCCGGTGATGGTGAGCTTGGAAAAGCTCGCCGTATTGGCCGCGGCGCCGTTGTACCAGATGCCGCCGCCGTTGTTGCCCGCAGTATTGCCGCTGATGACCGTCTGCTGGTCTATGGTAGTGCCCGCGTCGCTCCAGATGCCGCCGCCGTCTCCTGAAGCCGCATTGCCGGAGATAGTGCCACCGTGAATGGTGGTTTGGGTATGCGTGCTGCCGCCAATAATAAAGATACCGCCGCCTACGCCCGTGCCTGTGCCATTTACCTGCGTTGCGGTGTTGTTGAGCACCTGCGAGTTGTTCAGCGTAAGCGCGGCAGGAAAGGCCACAAAAATACCGCCGCCATTACCGGCAGCATTGGCCGAACTGCGGGTCGCGGAGTTGTTCTGGATGATGCTGTTGCTGACGGTAGCGTTACCTGACCCGCTATTGGTGTTGAAGATCGCGAACCCGCCACCCTCGCCATCGGTGAGCGAGTTGTTCTGCAACGTAACGTTGCTCAGGCTCAGGTTAGCGTTGCCGGTTCCGGCAGTGGTGCCGCCGGTATCGAAATCAAATGCGCCGCCCCAGCCATCCTGAATGCCGGTGTTGCCGCGATTGTGGCCGAACTGAATGGTTAAATTCGAAACGCTTACCGTCGCGTTAGTGAATGCCGCGATGTCCTGGTTAAAAGAAAACACCTTGTCCACGCTGGTCGTGGCGTTGGTGCCGCCCTGAATAATGGTGGTGTTCTGGCCTGCTCCAACGATATTGACTGAGTCGGTGACCTCCAGCGTTCCATGCTGTCCCGTGAAATTGCTGGCCACTCTGGGCTGCGCTAACGTATAGGTTCCGGCTGCCAGCAGAATGGTGTCAGTACCGGCTGTTGCATTGGCCTTGAGCACCGCTTCGCGCAAGCTACAGGAAGTGGACGTGTCGGCGTTGCTGGTGTTGTTGCATGTGCTGGCGGTTGCTCCCGGTACCGGATCATCGTTGCGGTTGACGAAAAAAGTTGGGTCCGGCAGCGGCATCATGAACGAAGGCAGCTCTTCGCCTTTGTGCAGCACTACGATGCCTGGGCGTCCATCAATATTGATGCGCATGGGCAGAGCCAGCAGCGGCGAGCCTGTATAAGGCCGCGTGACTACCTGCGCCGGATGGAAAGTCGCATCGCCGGGCGCTGGATCAGCGTGGGAGATGAGCGACATCTCTCCGGTAAATGCATTGAGCGCCATTAGATCGTCGCCGGCATTGCTGGAGATACGCGTGCTGAAAAAGACCGGGACTTTCCCGGCGCTGAAGGGCGCCGCCGAAGGAACAGTTTCTACAATCTTCCATCCATTGGCGCTGGCAGCTTGAACAGGCACTAGCGGATTGGCCCGGCCGCGCAGTGTTGCTTTGCGGGCCGCCGTCATTTCTTCCACGGTAAAGGAGCGCGGATCAAAGTCGTTGTGGGCAACAATCTGCACGCTGCCGTCGGAGGTCAGCAGAGCGATCTGCCGTCCCGGAATGCGGTCGGGCAGAAAAGAGCCAAGCGCCATGGCGCTGGCCGTAACCGGAACCTGCACCGATTCCACAAGCAGTGATGCAGAATGCAGCACTGAAACCTGGCCGCCGGCGAGAATCGCGGCGTCGGAAACTCCATCACCATCGAGATCGCCAAACGCGATGCTGGTGGCCGGAGCATTCAGCGGCAAGCTGGCGGGCGACGCCAGTCCTTTTGGGGTGCCGCGAAGGACCATCAGCAAAGAAACACTCTGTGGCGATACCACGCCCACCAGAAGGGTGCCAAACCCGTGGGCGCTGCCAAATTTGCCCGCCGCCAGGGTGGTAATTCCTCCCGGCAGGCTAACCATCTGCGGATCGCTGAAATGCCCTTGTCCATCGCCGCTGAGAACATACAGTGCCGTTCCGCCTTTGGCCGCGACTACCAGATCAGAATGGCCATTGCCAATGAAGTTGCCAACCGCAACGAAATCCGGTTTCAGCGGCACAGGTATGGTCTGCGCTTCAGGCAGAAATGGCGAAGGAAACTCTCCACGCCCAATAGCCTGGAACGAGTCTTCGCTTTGCGGCGCGAAAGCGTCCACGTTGCCGCGATGGATCACAACGGACCCGGTGCCCTGTCCCCCCGCATAGCCCACCACCAGATCGCTGACGCCGTCCTCATCTACATCGGATTCGGTCATGGAAACCGGCTGTCCCAGCGAGCCGGCAACCACGTTGTTCACCGTGCTGTTGGCGACCACGTGTTTTACGGGCGCACTTTGGCGTTCGCCCAGCCAGATCTGCGGCGAAGTGTGATCAGTGGGCGCAGGCTGGCTCTGCGCATAGCCCGGTACGGTCGACAACAGCGCGACAACAACAAAGAGCACGGTCAGACGGAGACATTCCGCCTTGTCCCGAAGACGAAACAAGCATGAGGTTTTCACAGGCACTCCTTCAACAGAAACGACAGCTTTACTTGGTCGCGCCAGCCCCCGGGGGTAGAGGAGGTATGGCAAAAGGCAACAACACAGTTGCGGATGGATCGAGTAGCCAGGTATCCGTTGTGCCTGGCCGCATGATAGATCGAATCTTTCCGAAACCGCCGAACACCAGGGAAGTCAGCGATTCCACCCCGATAGGTGGGCGTGTACTCCAGAGGTAGTAACAAAGATACCATCTCTACTCTAAGTAGCGGGACTAGGAAGCATAGAGATTCTTTACCTAAGCAGGTTAAGGTGCCGGTCGAAAGCGGTAATTTTCATGAACAGAAACAGCTCGTATGCGGTAGCTCAAAATAGCTATCTGATAAGTCTTGAGCTATGAATAGCGGAAGTTAATTTACTTTAACCTGTCGCCCCGAAACTTTCGGTATGATTCAAAGTCCTGTCTTGCTACAAATCAAGCTTCCCTCGGGGGCTGAAGCCCGAAATTTTTTTGAGATCAACACGGCACGGCTTGAAGCCGTGCCCTTTCAAAACAAATTTCGCACATTGTATGTCGTGCCTGATACAGGTTTTGTGAACCGAGTGTTCTTCACACACGCACTTGATCCCTGCTGCCTATATATCCGAACCACTTGGTCTATATCACGACTGGAAATTCTCTATTTCCCGCTGCCCGTTGCCGGCGCTGCTGGACGGCTGAATTTGGAATCATCCACAGGAACGTTGAATTCAATCTTTTCGGCTTTATAGTCCAGCACTGCGTTGGGCTGCGTGCTTTTCACCTGGAACGGGACCTTCACTCCCTGCACGTCGCGGTAGTCACTGAAATCCTCGATTGTGGGCAATTGACCGAGCAAAGTTTTTTGATAGCTGACGCGACGCAGCAACAGGCCGCTTTGTTTATCGAAATATAACCTTTCGCTGAAATGGTCATCGGCAAGCTGGCCGCGGACAACATAGCAATCATGTCCGTCAATGGTCTCGCTGCCGGTTACCCTTGATTTGGTAAAAACGGCGAGCGGCATAAAGGAGCGGCCAAAACGGGAATGGACGATCAGGCTGCGCAACTGCAAGCCATTCAGATCCTGCGCGCCGCCATTTCCGCCGCTGCGCCATCCGGTGGCCCCGTTGGTGGCCTGCTGCATTTTGCGTCCATCGGCAAAGGACGCATTCAAAATATAAGAGTTAGGGGCCTTCTCATAGACCTCATATTGAAGCGGGCCCTGGGGCGTTGTGGCTGTGCCCTTCTCCAGCATGGTACTCAATTTTTCCACTGCTGCTTTCCCGCCAATCGCTTTCAGGTAGTTATCGGCCACCTGCTCTACGCTGGGCAGCGGCTGTTTTCCTTCTTGCCCGGCATTCGGCTGCGCCGGAGTGTTCGGTGCGGGTTTGTTCGCGGCTTCCAACTGGCTGGCCATTGGAGGCACAGTCGAAGGGTGCGCATGTCCGCCATGGCATGTAGCGCAACCGACTTCCAGATCGCCTTTGAAATTATCTTTGTTGATTCCCTGGGTCATGGCAATCATCATGCGCGCCGTTTTCTTTTCGTCTTTATCGTCTTTCGTCAAAGGCCAGGTCGGCGCCCTGCTCTACGTGGCAGTAATTACAGCCCACACCCAGCGAAGCGCTGAAATACTGCATTGTGGGAATCAACTCGTCGGCCGGAACTCCCTTAAGCGATTGGATGTTCTTGAATGCCTGATCGGTGGTTTTCACGGCAGACTGCTGACTTGCCGCTGGGGTTCCCTGAGCACCCGCCTGAGCAGCGTCTTTGTGGTCGCCGGTCTGGGAGAACGCTACAGCCGCTCCTACAGTCAAAATCAACAGCATGAAAAGACGAAAACTGCGCATGATGATCCACCTCGATTCAGTTGAATCCTTAAGGTCGGCCATTATAAATGATGAGTGCTGATCGTTTTCCAAAATGTCCGGCGGCGATGGGCTGCTCACCGCACGATCTTCAGTCACAAATCCAGACAAATCAATTACCGTTGCGTTTACGGAAAATTCGCAGGATCCTGAATGCGGCCTTTCCATTCACCGCCTCGTCCCATCCAGAATTTGAATGCCGAATGCAGCGTCGCGCCCATATAAAAGACTGCTACCAGCGGCAGCAAAAGGGCCCACGCAGGGTTCAGGCGATAGAACCGCAGCATGGGAATGTAGGCAATCATCATCAGCAGCCATGCAGCCGTCCCCAGAGCCACAGCCAGTGGACGCCCGCTCAGTAACAGCAGCGGCGGCGCGAGATACGTTGCGATGAGGCCGATGGTCGCCAGCAGCAGCATGAGAGCGGAATGGTGCAACTGGTTGAAGGCGGACCGGGAAATCATCCGCCCAATCTCAGAGAAAGTCCCATAGGGTCTGATGCTGGCCGCCAGTTCCGTAAGGCCAAGCCACACCCGGCCTCCACTCGATTTCACCCGCAACGCCAGCGCGCAATCATCAATAATTTCGTTGCGAATGGCCTCAATTCCGCCTGCGCGCTCCAATGCCTCAGGCCGTAGCAGGATGCATCCACCGGCAGCGCCGGCTGTTTTTCGGCGGCGGTCAGCGATCCATTCGGGTGGATAGATTTTGAAAAAGAAAAAGACAAAAGCCGGAACCAGCAGCCTCTCGGCCTGGCTCTGGCAATAAAGCTTGACCATGTACGAAGCCAGGTCATAACCGCCGCTTTCGGCAATGCCCGCCAGGGTGGCGATACTCAAGGAAGCGTGTTCAATATCGGCGTCAGTCAGTAGGAAAAAATCCGGCTGTTCTTTCTGCGCTTGCGTAATTCCCTGCTGCACTGCCCATAACTTGCCCGACCAGCCTGACGGCGGAGGCCCGGCTTCCAGAATCGTCAGCGACGAACTTTTGCCAGAATCTTCGGCAGCCTTCTGCGCTACACGGACCGTCGCGTCTGTGCTGCCATCATCTACCAGGTAAATGTGAAGCGAGTGGCTACCGCTCTGCGCCAGAAGAGATGCAATGCAACGACCGACTACCTCAGCTTCATTCCTGGCCGGAACGATAGCAGCGATTCGGCCGGTAGCCACGGAATGATTGGCAATGAGATGCCTGCCTGTCCTCCAGAACCCGCCATGGAACAAAACAAGATAGACCCAGATGAGCAAGGTCACTATGGCGGCAGCGAGCGCAAACATGGAGTTGATTGTACGATGCTGCGGCACATCGTCTGCGGTCCGGTTTGTGCACCTCACCCGAGCCCAAAGCGCGGATGAAAACTGCATTTCCTGATTCCGCTACAATGAAGACATACCAGCCATCTCCATGATCAGCATATTTGACCTGTTTAAAATCGGGATCGGCCCTTCCAGTTCTCACACGGTGGGTCCTATGCGCGCGGCCCGCATGTTTCTTGAAGAAACAGGCATGGCTACATTGCAAAATGCCGCGAGAGTCACCGTCGAGTTGTACGGATCGCTGGCGCTTACTGGCAGAGGCCATGGCACCGACCGCGCCATTCTGTTAGGACTGTTGGGCGAGAAGCCGGAAGAAGTGGATCCGGCCGCAGTGGAGCGGGACCTGGCAGCCGTTTACCAGAGCAAAACCCTGCCGCTGCTCCGCCGCCACTCTATTACGTTTGATGCAGCTACCGATTTGCTCTTTCACGGCAATGAAGTTTTGCCCATGCATTCCAACGGCATGCGCTTTACTGCTTACGATTCCAGCGGACATCAATTGCAACAGCAGATTTTTTATTCCGTAGGCGGCGGTTTCGTGGTGAAAGACGGAGATGCGTCCATCGCCGAAAGCCATGTGAATGTGCCATATGCATTCACGAACGGCGACGATCTTCTGGCACTCGGAAATGAACATGGCAAGAGCATCGCCGAGATGGTTTTCGCCAATGAGAAATGCTGGCGCAGCGAAGAACAGATTCATGAACAGATCGGCAGGATCTGGAAGGTCATGCAATCATGCATGCAGCGCGGGTTTGAAAATGAAGGCGAACTGCCCGGCGGACTGAACGTGCAACGGCGCGCCCCGCGCTTGCACAAGCTGATGATGAAAACCAAGTCCGATGATCCTCTCGACATCATGGACTGGGTGAACCTTTATGCCATCGCCGTGAATGAAGAAAACGCCGCCGGAGGAAGAGTTGTGACTGCGCCCACCAACGGCGCCGCCGGCATCATTCCTGCGGTGCTGCACTACTATCAGAACTTCTGCAAAGAAGCTTCACAGGAAGGCATCAAACACTTTCTGCTGACTGCCGGGGCCATTGGTATCTTATATAAGGAGAATGCTTCTATATCAGGCGCGGAAGTTGGATGCCAGGGAGAAGTAGGCGTGGCCTGCTCCATGGCCGCCGCCGGACTGGTAGCGGCGCTGGGCGGCAGCAACGAGCAGATTGAAAATGCCGCTGAGATCGGCATGGAACATCATCTGGGCATGACCTGCGATCCGGTTGGCGGACTGGTCCAGATTCCCTGCATCGAGCGGAACGCGCTTGGAGCAGTGAAGGCCATTAATGCAGCGCGCATGGCCATGCGCGGCGACGGATCTCACCAGGTGTCGCTCGACCAGGTAATCAAAACCATGTACCAGACAGGACTCGACATGCAGGCCCGCTACAAAGAAACTTCGCAGGGCGGGTTGGCGATCCATGTGGTGAAGTGTTGAAGGAGCAGATAGCAATTGGCAGATAGCAATTACCATTCAGCACTCAGCATTTAGTCCTTGCAGAGTTTTGGTTATCGTAGCTGCTTTCCGCCCAAAAAAATCAGCGTTGATCTGTCTTATCAGTGTCATCAGTGGTGAGGTTTTTTGGTTGTAGCGCTCTTCTCCGTGCCTCAGTGTCTCGGTGGTGAGATTCTAAAGCTTCCTTCTCTGCCGCCTCGATGCTCTCTGCTTTGCCCAGGTCGCGCCAGCTATATTCGTCAGCGCGGAACGCCATGATTTTTTCACTCTGCGCGGCCAGCCTGAGATAGACAGGAATAATCGAAAAAACACCCTCTTCGCTCATCAGGGAAAGCAGTTTCGGGGAAATTACATGAATGCCGGTAAAAGCCAGCGGTTCCAACTGCTGCGCGGGCCTGACTATCTCCTCTTTGTCCGCGCGGCGTCCGCAAAGAAATAGCTGGTCATCGAAGAGCAGGTTGCGTGAAGTCTTGCGCTTCTGCACCGCCAGGGTTCCGAGCGCATGGTTTGTTTTGTGAGACTCGACCATCTGGCGCAAATCAATGGTGCTGATCACGTCCACGTTGTGTACGAGAAATGGTGTTTCCGGCTCTTCCAGAAAAAACCACGCAGCCTTTTTGATTCCGCCACCGGTGTCGAGCAGCACCTCTTCGCGCGAGATTTCAATCCTCATGCCGAAGTTGTTATTGTCCTTCAGGTACTCGATGATCATGTTCGCGAAATGATGGACATTCACAATCACCTCGCGGATCCCAACTTCGTACAGCCGTCCCAGGGTAATTTGCAGCAGAGTGCGTCCGGCTATTTCTACCAGCGCTTTCGGACGCTCATTAGTGAGCGGGCGGAGGCGAGTACCCAAACCAGCCGCTAGAATCATGGCTTTCACTGGGCGGCGTTCTCCGCGTGCATTTTATCCAGCCCAAGTTTTTCCAGTTGCACATGCCGCAGCACCACGTCCACGCCCCTACGGTCGCGCAATCGCTTGGCCAATTGCTCCGCGAAATACACCGAGCGATGCTGGCCGCCGGTGCAGCCAAACGACACCATCAGGTTCTTGAAGCCCCGCTGCTGGTACTCGTTCACGCTCGTTTCCACCAGTGACATTACGCTGGCCAAGTACTGATGTGCGCTGGGCTGCTGTTGCAGGTAATCAATCACAGGGGCGTCTTTGCCGGTAAGATTTTTGAACCGTTCTTCACGCCCCGGATTCGGTACGCTGCGGACATCGAAAACAAACCCGCCGCCGTTGCCCGACTCGTCCCGAGGCGGGCCGCCCTGATGAAACGAGAAACTGAAAATCCTCACCGTCAAGTTCTCCGCATGTGCCGCAATACCCAGCTTTTCTGCTTCCGAAGCAGAACCAATGCTCAGCAGCTTTTCCGAACCCAGCATGTTGCGGAATGCGCCCATCAGCGCCGGCAGCGCGATCGGCAGTTCGACATTGTGCAGCAGCCAGCGCACGTTTTTCAGCGCATAGGGCACGCTTTGCAGGAAGTGCGGCTTGCGCTCGTAAAAGCCGCGGAACCCATAAGCGCCCAGCGCCTGCATGATGCGGACATACACGAACGCATAGTAGTGCCGCATGAATACTTCGCCTTGCATCTCCACGGAGTGGCCCAAGCGCTCTATATAGTGATCGAGCAATTGCTGTCGCAGTTCCGGCGGCAGGTCGGCTTTGGCGTCATACAAAAGCGAGGCGATGTCGTAATGCAATGCGCCTTTGCGTCCGCCCTGGTAATCCAGAAAATACGGCTGCCCTTCATGCAGCATCACGTTGCGTGATTGAAAATCGCGATAAAGAAAATAATCGCGGCTCGCGGTCAGCAGGAAGCGGGTCAGGCGTCCGAAATCGTCTTCCAATGCCTGCTCATTGAACGGAATACCGGCCAGCCGAAGAAAGTAATACTTGAAATAGTTCAAGTCCCAGGCAATAGACTGGCGGTCGAAGCTGCCGCGCGGATAACACACTTTGTAGTTCAAGTCGCGTCCAGCCTCGATCTGAAAGCGCGGTAACTCAACGACAACTTTGCGGTAGGCTTCTACGGCTTCTGGAGCAATGTCGCTGCCGGACCGATGCTCGGACAGAAATTCGAAAAGCGTTGTGTCTCCCAGGTCTTGCTCGAGGTAAGCGCCCTGGTTCAGGTCCTGGGCGAAAATTTCCGGCACCGGCAGCCCGTGTTTGCGAAAGTGGCGCGAGAACTCCAGAAAAGCAACATTCTCTTCGCGAACGTCATACAGAATTCCGATGGCGCTGGCGTGATCGGCGGTCAGCCGGACGATTCTTCGCCCCGAGCCACCAAGCTGTCCCTGCAACGGCTGTACCTGCTCAACCGGCACGCGAAAATGCTGCTCGAAAAGTGTTTTGAGAACATCCATATTCAATGCCGGATCCGATCAGGACTAAATGACATTTGCAGCTAGATTACTTCAATTAATTTGGAATACTGGTCTCCCGCTAAAGACCGAATACCCGTATCAAGCGTAGCAAGAATACCTTTGTTTTTAATCACTAATCCCAACAGATAAGCGTGGTGACTTGCTGATGGCCGACTACACGTTTCCGAAACGGCTCAATGGCCGTTACGAATGCTGAATCGATTGGCCAGAATTCGTGAGCAGGATGTTCGAGATTGGCTGAAAGTGAGTTGATTGCCTCCGCTGTACTGACAGCGTCTCTCGAAAATGATGGGTTCGACAAAATTCGTACCATTGCTGCCTGTGTAAAAGCACAAGTCGCCCATCCAGATTTGGAATTGCGATGAAACCAGAGCTGAACTTTTTGATGAGCTTCATGGGCCGGCCACACTAGGGCGATCAATACATTCACGTCTAAAAGAAATGCCCTCACTCGGCTTCTAACTCCTTTACCTGTTCGCTCGTGACAACGGGTGAATCGGAAGGTAAGTCAAATACAAGCAATCCGTTCACTTTCCGTGTTGGATGCGAAGCCGTTACACCGCGCCGAACCAGATCGGAAGCGGCCTTGCCGATGCTGACTGAGCGGCTTTCAGCATATCGTTTCACGACTTCAAATACATCATCATCCAGGTTCAAAGTAGTTCTCATACCTGTACATGATGCTCTACATCAGATTTGATGTCAATAGGAGGATTGATACATCAATTTCGCCATCTGATGGCAAGCATACGTAGTAAGAGCAATCGCGGGCGCGCTGCGATGTTCTGGCATAAACAACAGACTATATGAAGGTAAAGGCCGAAATCTTTACTGCACCATCTTCTCCAATTCTCCGGCAGCCGAGTCCACAGCCGCAGCATAATCCTGCAACGCTTTCGTCACCCGCACAATCTGCGCTTCCGCTTCCTGATAGCGTTTCTCCTCGATGGCTTCACGGACGCCCGGAAGCGTCTTCGCGCCGTATCCGGTGTAGAAGCCGGGCGCGTAGATCACGTGCTTGTACCAGGGACGGCGTGGCAGGCCTTCCGAATCAGTCAGGCGACGTTCCAGTTGCAGCAGTTTCATATTCAAAGCCTGCATGTTCTGGGCTGTAGGCGCAATGGAACTGCTATGCAGGAACTTCTGCATGGCTTTGGCATAACGCTCGGCGCTGTGATCGAGAGCGGCCTGTGCGTTATCGAGCGGCGCAAAGTTGATAAACGGCGGCACCATCTCGCGCGGCGGCGCAACCGTGGGCCTGCGCGGGTCGGAAATCGCGTTGAACACTCCATCATCAAGCGACTGGTTACGGTCGCGAATGGTTTCCTGCCGCTCTTTGAGCAGAGCTTTTACCTCGTCAGAATATGTGCGCACCGTGTCCGCGAAGTCGCTGAAATCGTAGGGCAGCACTTCGGCATCGGCAAACCGCATGACCATGGTGCCTATGGTCTGGGCCAGGGCACGGCCATAGACAAAATCTTTGTCGGAAAAATGGGTGTACCAGTAGAAGTCATCGTAAATAGAGTGGTAGATTCCCTCGTCATCTTCGCCCTGGTAGCTTACGTTCAACGATGCAATACCCAGAAAATCGAGGAATGCGGTGTAATCACTGCCCGAGCCCAATGCTCCGATGCGCAGGTCAGGACGGGTGCGCGCCTCTTTCCTTTCTGCCGGCGGCCCGCTGGTCAACCGTTGCGCCTGAGAGCGTTTCCAGACCGAGATGTTCTTTTCCGGATCGGTAATATCGCGCGCGGTGGCGTTCACGAATTTTTCCAGTGAGTGCGAGCCTTCTACCGCCAGATATCCTCGCCCATTGCCGTCGGTATTGATATAGATAGCGGCATGCTGCTTCAGCTCGTCGGCATGAAACTCGGCCCACTCGGTGGAGCCCAGCAGCATGGGTTCTTCGCCATCCCACGCGCAATAAATAATGGTGCGTTTCGGCTTCCAGCCCTGCTTCAGCAGCGTCGCCAGTCCGCGGGCTTCTTCGAGCAATGCAATCTGGCCGGAGACAGGGTCTTCGGCGCCATTCACCCACGCGTCATGATGATTGCCGCGCACCACCCACTGGTCGGGCGATTCGGCGCCCGGAATTCTGGCGATCACGTCGTACACCGGCTTGATGTCCCAGTTGAACTGGAGTTTGAGATGGACCTTGGCTGGCCCCGGACCAACGTGGTAAGGAACAGCAAGCGCGCCGCGAAATGATTCAGGTCCCATGGGCCCTTTCAATGCGGCCAGCAGCGGCCTGGCGTCGCCATAAGAAATAGGCAGCACAGGAATCTTGGTAATGGTTGCCGCTTCTTTCACGCTGAGTCGCTTCACATTTCCCTTGGCTCCCACGCCGGGCGTGAGCGGATCGCCGGGATAGGTAGGCATGTCGAGCACGCTGCCGCGTTGCACTCCGTTTTCATTGCGCATAGGGCCGTTGGGGAATACATCGTCCTGGTAGTAACCGTCGTCCCGCGGATCGGAGTAGATGATGCAGCCAATCGCTCCATGCTCGGCCGCCACTTTGGGCTTGATGCCGCGCCATGAATTTCCGTAACGCGCAATCACAATCGCTCCCTTCACCGATACCCCCAGGCGGTCCAGTTGCTCGTAGTCGGCGGGCAAGCCATAGTTCACATAGACCAGTGGTCCGGTCACGTCGCCGTCAATCGAATACGCGTTGTAGGTGGGCAGTTGCTCGCTCTGCTGGTTCGAGGTTGGATCTCCGGCAACCGGCGGCTCCTGCAATTTGGCCGTATAGCGCGTGGGCTCCAGCAGTTCCACTACACGCTCTTTGGGCGTGGGAAACAAAACGTCAAAGGTTTCAATCTGCGCGTCCAGCCCCCATGACTTGAACTGGGAAAGGATCCATTCCGCATTCTGCTTGTCGTAAGGCGAGCCGACATGATGAGGACGCGCACTCAGCCGCTGCATGGTATCGCGCAGGATTTTGGGATCGGGAATGGCACGGAACTTGTTTTCCCAATCACGCTCGGCGTGGGATGTTTGCGTCGTGAACCCGTACAAAGGCTCGTCGGCAGAACTGTCGGCTGCGCCGAGCGGCAGAATGAGAACCACAGAGACAATAACGGCGAGAAGAATACGCTTCATGAGCAGGCTCCTGAACAGACCGCAAATTGTAAATGAGAGCAGCGGCAGTGGGGCCAGTTTCTTTCCCCGGCGATGACCCAGAGCAAATGGCTCGTATATCATCGTTAGGATATGAAAGCCATTCAAGTTCAAAAGACCGGCGGGCCGGAAGCTCTCACCGTTGCTGATTTGCCTGTTCCTCAACCGAAACCGAATGAAGCCGTAGTGAAGATTGCTGCCGCTGGCGTAAATTTCATTGACGTCTATTTCCGTGAAGGGCGTTATCCCGCGCAGCTTCCTTTTGTTTTAGGGCAGGAAGGGGCAGGCACGGTCACTGCGGTCGGCAGTGACGTGAAGCAGGTCAAGGTCGGGGACCGGGTGGCCTACACCGGCGTGCAGGGCAGCTACGCGGAATATGCGGCTGTTCCGCCGACCGTCTGGTGCACGTGCCTGATGGCATCAGCGATCAGCAGGCCGCCGCTGCCATGCTTCAGGGGATGACGGCACATTACCTGTGCCATAGTACCTATCCGTTGAAGAAAGGCGAAACAGCGCTGATTCATGCGGCTGCCGGAGGCGTAGGTCTGCTGCTGGTGCAGATGGCCCATAACATGGGAGCGCGAGTGATCGGCACCGCCGGATCTGAGGAGAAAGCCAAACTGGCCCGTGACGCTGGGGCAGATGAGGTGATTTTATATTCGCAACAGGATTTCGAAATCGAAACCAAAAGGATTACAGACGGCAAGGGCGTCCACGTAGTTTACGATGGCGTGGGCAAAAGCACATTTGATCAGGACCTGAAGTCCTGCGGCCACGCGGATACCTGGTCCTGTTCGGCGCTTCCAGCGGCCCGGTCCCGCCCTTCGACCTGATCAAGCTATCGCAGAAAGGCTCGTTGTTTGTTACGCGTCCGTCCCTGACGCACTACATGGCTACGCGCGAGGAATTGGAGTACCGGGCCGGCGATGTGTTTGACATGATTCTCGAAAGAAGCTGCACCTGCGGATCAATCATACCTACAAACTCGCAGAAGCCCAACAGGCCCATCGCGATCTCGAAGGGCGCAAAACCACTG
>CAWGMN010000017.1:0-174818 GCA_963823745.1 Terriglobia bacterium | reverse complement strand
TTGAGGCGATACCGGCAGTTGCTGCGCCGGATACCACTACGGCTTACTACCGTCCGGGCGCTCCCGATGGTTCGCGGGCCGGCGCTTTTCTTTGTGAATTTGTACAAGCCGGGAGACGCGGCCTAAGTGGGAGATGCTGGCGCTGACGCTGCATGAATCTGTGCCCGGCCATCACTTGCAGCTTGCCCGCGGACAGGAGATCGGGAGACCTGCCGATGTTCCGGCGGGTCGGCGAATACACTGCCTTTGTCGAAGGATGGGGACTCTATGCCGAATCACTGGGCGATGATATAGGGCTTGTATACCGATCCGTATGCGAAGTTTGGACAATTGACTTATGAAATGTGGCGCGCAGTGCGGCTGGTGATTGACACCGGCATTCATGCCAAGCATTGGACGCGTGAGCAGGCCATCCGCTATTTTCATGGACAATGCTCCCAAACAGGAACTGGACATCACCAATGAAGTAGATCGCTATATTGCCTGGCCGGGCCAGGCGCTCGCCTATAAGACAGGCGAACTGAAGATCAAAGAACTGCGGGCCCACGCGCGGCAACAATTGGGCGACAAATTCGACATCAAGGAATTTCATGATGTGGTGCTGGGCTCTGGGGCCTTGCCGCTCGATATTCTCGAGCGGAACGTGAATGAGTGGATTGCGAAGAAGAGTCGCGGTTCGGAAGCAAGCGGCTCCCGGTAACATGCCAGCTTTCGATGTGAGCCGGGCGCGACTGGTGCGGCGCGCATTTTTCAATAGCGATCCGCGCCAAGTATGCCCTGAACTGCTGGGCAAAATCATCGTCCGTAAAGAAGGCCGCAAGGTGCTCTCCGGACGCATCGTTGAACTTGAGGCTTATCTGGGCGCCGATGATGCGGCTGCTCACGCCGCCGCTGGACGCACGGCACGCAACGATGTCCTTTGGGGTCCCCCCGGCCATGCCTACATTTACTTCATCTATGGAGTGCATTATTGCCTGAATATTTCCTGCATGCCGGAAGGGGAAGCAGGATGCGTGCTGGTACGCGCACTTGAGCCTTTATCGGGAATCAAACAGATGGCATTGGCACGGCATATGCAGGACCTCGATTTCAACGTAAGCCGCAACGTGTGTAAGCTGGCCAGTGGTCCGGGCAAACTCTCAGAAGCCCTGGGAATCACGCGCGAACGCGACAACGGCAAAGATATAATGGCATCCCAATCGGATCTTCAGGTGTTAGACGATGGCCATGAAGTGGATGAAGTCGAGACCACCGTCCGCATTGGAATCGCAAAATCCGCTGACATGCCCCTGCGTTACCTGGTAGCCGGCAACCCTTGCATTTCCGTTCGACTGAAATCTAAGCCTGTCTTGAAATGAAAAAGGGCTGCAATGTTATTTGCAGCCCTTGAGTTGTTCGAGATGGTGACTGGACTACTGCGGCGGAGCCTCCAGTTTTGGATTTGCCACCCCAGTGGTCGGCTGGGCTGGAAATGGAGGGGGTGGGAGCGAGGTTGGCGGATTTGTGAAATCAAAGAACTCGTCATATCGTCGGCTGCTGCATCGCGCCGAGTCAGAGGCGGCAGGCTGAAGCGCGTCTCAATGAGCTTCAGAATAGACGTGAGGTCGCGGTTGGTGTGAGAAACAAAATGAGGTTTCACCCAGGGCGAAACCACGATCATAGGAACGCGGAAACCGCTCAGGGTAAAATCTCCGGGCAGATCGCCGGGCTTGAGTTGCGGTGGATTATCGTCCGGCGCAACCACTGTAAACGGAGGAACGTGATCATCGAGGCCGCCGCCTTCGTCATAGGCCAGAATGAACACTGAATCATGCCATGCCGGACTGTTCATCAGCGCGTCAATGAGCGCTTTTCATGCGCAGCTCCAGGCTGAACATTATTGTCAGGATGTTCGTCAAGATGGCTGTCGCCTGAACCTGATTCAATGAAAATCACTGGAGGCAGGTCTTGATCTGCGGTTGGACGCGCCAGTAGATCCAGATAATGCTGAACAGGGAAAACTTTCTGCTGGATGGCAAGGTTGTTCCAGTCCTGGAACTGGGCCAGGAGGACGCCATCCTTATAGAAGTATTCACAGTTCACGCCGGCATTTTGCAGGCTGGAGAAAATAGTGGGACAAGTCCATGGCTGATGTCCCGCGGGGATGGGAATATACGCCCCTGGGAAGTCGCACAGAACATGAACTGGCGGTTCGGTATGGTGTTTGCCAACACCGGTGAATGAAAGGAATCGCTGGTGGCGAATTGTACCGCCAGTTCCGAATAGTACGGAAGGTCGGTTTCATCATAAAAACCAAGCGCTCGCAGGCCGGTTTCGTCGAAGGTATGAGTTACGGAGTGAGTCGTCAACGCGAACCGGTCCATTTTGAAAGAGCCGTCCGGCTGCTGGTCAATATCAAAATGACTTTCATCCCAACTCGGAGTAAGGTTTTCTGTCTGTACGGTAGGCTCGTGGAACGGATGCGCCTGCCCTCCGCCAATTAAGGGCATGAGTTTGGTTCGATCATACCCGCTGTTGATCTGGTAATTCGGTATGCCTCTACCACGGCGTAAGCCCCCAAATTGCTGAAGTACGAATCAAACGACCGGTTCTCCTGCAACATGAAGACGATGTGCTTGATGGTCTGGAGTCCCGCGCCGTTGCAGATACCGTGACGGTGGTCTGGGCTGTTGTCTGATTACCGCCGGCATCGGTGGCGGTGATGGTGTAGGTTGTGGTTTGCGTCGGAGATACGACAGTGGTCCTGAGGGGCCCTTCCGTACCGATTCCTGATCAATATTCAGCGTTGAGGCACCCTGGGAATTCCACGCCAGGGTAGATTGTCCGCCGGGAATAATATTTGCCGGGCTGGCAGAGAGTGTGACCGCCAACGGAGTAGTCATTGTTGCTTGTGCTGTTGCTGTCGCGGCGCCGTTGACCGCGGTGATGGTGTAGGTCGTGGCGCTATGGGGCGAAACATTACACTACCGGTCGCACCTGTTATCGGCCGACTCCCTGATCAATGCTGAGGCCGGTGCGTTGGTGCTGGTCCACTTCAGAGCGGCGGTCTGGCCGGGAACCAACTGGTCGGAGAAGCGGTAAGCCCGACGCTCAGGATTTTGACCGCTGCCGTAGTCGTGGCGGTGGCCCCACCCACGCCAGTGGCAACCGCAGTGTAGGTGGTATCCGCAGTCGGCACAATGGTAACCGACCCGGTCAGGGCTAGTGTTGTCTGGTCTTCAGTTAATACCGAAGGTGTGATCGTTAGCGAGGTAGCGTTGGTGGCGTTCCAAGTCAGCGTAGCCGTCTCGCCGACAGCTACAACCGGCGGCTGGATACTCATGGTGACCGCCGGCGTGGATGTGGAACTAACCACGGTGACCGCAATGGTCCGTGTGGCAGTTTCCGTTAGCATCGGTGGCTGTAGCCGTGTAGGTCGTGTCTGAGTGGGCGTTACCGTAGCCGAGCCGGACATGGGAAGTGTTCCCGGCAATACTGGCGGTGTAATGGTAAACGCGGAAGCGTTGGTGACCTGCCAGGTAATTGTGGCTGATTGACCCTGCACGATTGTTGGCGGCTCAATGTCAATGGCGACAAGGGCCAAGGCTGGCTGATTGGATGTAGAACCGGTACCTGCTGAAGCCGGCACATCCGCACAGGCTGATAATGAAAAGGCAAAGCAGGAACCCTGCTAAGGACGAAGACGACTTGCAACTGCGCATAGCGACAACCTTATCCGGGAACTATGGGCTGAGATGCTGGATTCAGCAGCTCAGGTTTGCCCGATTTCTTAACGGTTCCCACGCCGTGAAAATCTCATTCGTGGATGTTACTGGAATGTTAAATATTCGTGAATTTTAATGCGGATGGCTGTGCCGCTTTAGTATTCGTGAGCCAACTGATTTAGGCTGGATGCCGAAGGCAGGACGGTATTTGTTCACGTGCTGCGCGCGTCTGGCGACGGGTTCTGTGTCTTCAGGGGACGATTTCTCGCGATATAAGTCTTGTTTACCATTAGCATTACGTAATTATGAAAGCGCCATAGACTTGCCGGTGCCCATGACTACTATGTTGTCAATCAGCCTGGTCTGGCCTACGTAGGCGGCCACTGCAACCAGTGCGCCCTTCGATATGGTGGCAACAGGATCAAGAGTTTCCCAATTCACAATCTCTAAATAATCGAGCCGCACCGCCGATTCTTCGGCAATGACTTGTTTGCCTACCGCGATCAGCGTGGAGGCATTGTCTTCGCCCCGGTCAGCCATAGTCTGTATGCGGGTAAGAGAACGATAAAGGACGGTTGCCTGCTTGCGCTGCTCAGGATTGAGGTACACATTACGGGAACTCAGGGCCAGGCCGTCGCGCTCACGCACAATGGGGGAAACTACGATGCGCACGTCAAAATTCAGGTCGCGCACCATCTTGCGGATGATTGCGACCTGGGCTGCGTCTTTCTGACCGAAGAAAGCCAGATCAGGCTGCACAATGTTGAACAGCTTGGAAACCACGGTGGTTACGCCACGGAAATGGCCGGGGCGGGACCGCCGTCGAGCTTGTCGCTGATGCCTTCCACCGTGACCCAGGAAGAGGCATCTTTGGGATACATCTCTTCGGTTTCGGGCGCAAAAATAAAGTCAACTTTTTCAGCTTCCAGCAGGGCCGAATCAGTTTGAAACGTCCGCGGATATTTTGAGAAATCTTCGTTAGGCCCGAATTGCGTGGGATTGACGAAGATGGAGACCACAACCACATCACATTGGGAGCGGGCGGTGCGCACCAGCGAGAGATGCCCGGCATGCAGAGCGCCCATCGTGGGAACAAAGCCCAGGCGCTTGCCCGCCCGCCGCACTTCACGGCTGACGGCGGTCATTTGTTCTGCGGAAGTGAGGGTGCGCATAGGCAGCTTTTGGCCCTTAGCTCTTAGCTATTGGCTTTTGAATCAAAGTCCCTCGCAGCATTCTCGATGGCCACATTTGAAGATCAAAATCTTACCGGTGATTTCGGTGATGACGCTGATTGATTCTCAAGCGCAAAACGCGGCATTTGCAACCCGTTCACAAGCCAAGAGCTAAGAGCCAAAGGCCACACGTTTATCGACTCCCATACGCTTTCAACTGCTTGCGCATGGCGATGGCCTCGAAGGCTGCCTTTGTTTCTTTTGGCAGATGATAGGACTCCTCATCGGAAGGGTAGCTGCCCGATTCCACGTCGGCTTTGAATTGCTGCACCGCATTGGAGATCAATGAAGCAGCATCTCCGTAGCGCCGCACGAATTTTGCGGGTGGGGCAAACGTGAGACTCAGAATGTCGTGGAACACCAGAACCTGTCCGTCACAATCGGGGCCGGCGCCGATACCGATGGTGGGCGTCGAGACCTCGGCGGTAATCATGGCCGCCACTTCGCGCGGAACGCCTTCCAGCACCAGGCTGAACACTCCGGCGCGGTCCAGCGCGATTGCGTCCTTTACGAGCTTCTCGATATCGGCAAGGTTCTTGCCCTGTACTTTGTAGCCGCCCATTCGATGCAGCGATTGGGGCGTGAGGCCGATGTGGCCCATGACCGGCACCTCGGCATCGAGCACGCGCTTAACCAGATCAACACGCTTCTCGCCACCTTCGAGCTTCACCGCTTCAGCGCCTGACTCTTTCACAAACCGCAGGGCATTTTTTTACGCCGTCATTCACGTCACCGTGTAGGCCCCAAAGGGCATGTCGGCGATGACCATCGCCGATTTCACGGCCCGGCGCACGGCCCGGGTGTGATGCAGCATTTCCTCCATGGTGACAGGGAGGGTGTTCTCATATCCCAGTACGACCCTGGGCCAGGGAATCGCCCACCAGGATCATGTCAATGCCGGCTTCGTCTACCAGACGGGAAGTCGCGTAGTCATACGCAGTCAGGCAGGTAATCAGCTCGCGCTTGTTTTTCTTTTCCTGAATGGTGTGGGAAGTGACTTTGGGGCGGGACGCGCCCGGGCGGCTTTCGCCGAAAGAGGTAATGCTCATATTTCCTCCAGTGCAGTTCGGAATACCCGATACCACCTGTCGCCCAATAAGATGCGGCGAAAGCTATTGTAGTCGCATAGGGGAGGTCTGGGATAGGTTTCTTTTTGGGGTTTAAACAGTTCAGAATCGGGATATCAGGTTATCGGTGCATCGGTATATCGGAATCTCAAGACCAGCTATGCAAGCGCAGGAGAAAGAAAGAATATCCAAGACTTACGAGCCACAAACCGGAAAGCTGTAGGCATCCGACGGCACATCTCAGTACATGGGGGAAGATGTTAGTTCTTGAATTATAATGTTTGCTATGACTCAGGAAGAGCAAACACGTTTATACGAGTTGGTGCAGAATCCGCCTCCTGGCAGCAAAATCGAGGCTGCGAAGGCATATGGTGTGGATTTGACCTTGAATTTAGCGAGCCTTTTCCTGACTCCATTAGAGCGCATCCGTGAAATGGAACGCGCCCAAAAGTTCGTGGAAAAGATGCGAGAAGCTGCGTCCCCACGTAAGCAATGATTAACTCGAAGCTGCGCTTAAAACCCTCAGCGATGCGGAAGTCAATTTTATTGTAATCGGAGCTTACGCTGCGGTGATCCAAGGTTCAGCCCAGCTTACCCGAGATCTCGATATCTGCTACGAACGCACTCCTCTCAATATCAAACGTCTGGCTGCCGCAATAGCGCCCATTCATCCGAAATTAAGGGGCGCCCCAGAAATCTGCCATTTCAGTTTGACGAACGGGCGATCTCCCAGGGAATGAATTTCACACTGGTAACTGATGTGGGAGAGATAGATTTACTTGGAGATATATCCGGAATAGGACAGTTTCCAGAGTTGGCTCGCGATGCAATCAACATTTCACTCGGAAATTTCTCAGTGCGAGTGGCTTCCCTGGATGCAATTATCCGCTCGAAGCGGGCCGCTGCACGCCCCAAGGATTTGCAAGTTTTGCCTGAATTGGAGGCATTGAAGGAACTTCAAATAAGCCCAAAAGAAGACTCTAAAAACAGTTAATCACTAATGGTCTTCGCTGTACCAAGATTAGGACAGTGTGCAGTTACGCGCTGGCTGCTCCTGATGAGCTTAGTGGCAGGAAATACTGAGTGCCACGGATTGGCTCGCTGACCCTCCGTAATAGCTCCTGAAGATCAGAATGGTGCTCCACGAAATCAATGTCGTTGGTGTTCACCACCAGCAGGTCTGAGGAGGAGTAATGGAAGAAAAAATGTTCGTAAGCCTTCACTACCTCTTCAATGTAGTCGTCGCTCACCGCATTTTCTGAGGGGGAATTCTTTTTGCGCAATCTTTTCTTTAAGACATCGGGCGACGCCTGAAGATAGATCACCAGGTCGGGCATGGGCAATTGTTCACGGAAGTGCTGGTAATAGCGGTTATAAATGTCGAGTTCAGAGTCGTTCAGATTGATGTAGGCAAAAATTTTGTCTTTTTCGAAGATGTAGTCGGCCACCACCGCCTTCTGGGAATTCGGCCCTACCTCCAGCTTCTGGAGCTGTTCAAACCTCTTCACCAGAAAGGCGAACTGTGTCTGAAAGGCGGCCCCGCGTTCGCCCTCGTAAAAGGCGCGCAGAAACGGGTTGTTCTCGGGTTCTATGACGCGCTGCGCGTTCAGGCGGTCAGCGATCATATTGGCCAGGGTGCTCTTACCGACGCGGATAGGACCTTCGATTGCAATATAGCGGGGCGGTTCGAAAAGCTTTGCCATGGGATTCCAGACGACTGACGCAGAATATATCGCAAGCCTGGGTGCATTGCTAGCTGCTTCTTACGGCATGAGCAGCTTGAATGTCTTTGGGTCTATCGAAACTTCGACCGGCAGCGTACCGAGAAGCTCGCCATCTACTTCTGAATGGATGTCGGCGGGATTTTGGGATTCCAGGGGCAGGCAGCGGAACCAGGTGGAATAGGCAAGTTGCACCTGGGGCACGCGCCAGTTCAGTCCGGTGGCCACGCTGGCAAAGTAATTCATGAAGTGGCGGACCTTGTCGGTTCCAAACATCATCAGGCGGTAATCGTTGCGCGCCAGTCCCGAGCCCAGGTTCACGCGCTGGAGCACGCCGGGGAAGCGGGCGGCACGGATGGCCATCACCGAGGCAACTCTGGTGCGGTGCAGGGCGCCGTTTTCGTCCTGCCATTCCACCTGGAACATGTGAAAGCGGCCGCGCAGGGCCATGCGAAACATTTCCAGAAAATAGGCGTAGATTCCGTAGCGTCCTTTGGCCTCGACTGCCGTGCGGTACATAAGTTCGGCATCAGAGCCGACTCCGGCAGCCACAATAAAATAACGTTTGGGCGGGCCGCTCTTCACCGCCGAGACCAGCACTCCGGGATGCAGTTCTCTGGGCTGATACTCAAGAAGCCTGCGCGCCGCTTTTTCAGGATTGCGTGGCAGCCGCAGGTCTGTCGCTAACAGGTTACCGCTGCCCATGGGCAGCACTCCCAGAACCGCCGGGGAGTTCGACTGCATCAGGCCGTTCAGCACCTCGTTGGCTGTGCCGTCGCCTCCGCAGGAAAGAATAGTGTCATAGCCCGCGGAAACTGCCTGTTGGGTCTGGGTAATGGCGCTGCCCGGGTGGGTAGTAGGGAAAGCTTCTATTTCGATTCCGGCATTGCGGAATATAGGGACGATACGGGAAACGACGAGGGCGCGGCGGGCACGCCCGCTGCCGGACGACGGGTTATAAATCAGGAGGACGCGTTTCACGCAGCAATCAGCAAATCAATAGCCAGGGGTAGAACCAGAACCTTACCACCGATTCGCTTCGTCCGCCAAAATTCGCCCGCGCTCGCTGGCCACCAGACCGGGCCATGCACCACCATGGCCAGACAAATCATACTGGACAGTGCAGGCTGAAATTGCAAAACTTAAATTTGAAAATGAGCTTGCCGGAAACAGACTTCGACCGCGAGAGACAGTGGTGGGATGCCAAAGCTCCTAAAGAAGAGCGCGACTGCGCTGATGAAGCCATCAATCGCGCTCTGCGCTGGCGAGAGATCGAGCGTCATCTTGAAGGAGTCGGTGACATCCTCGACGTCGGAGCAGGCACCGGGGCATTTTCAATTCCTTTGGCGAGGCGCGGCTTCCATGTGGTACATCTGGATTTCTCACCCCAGATGCTGGCGATCGCAAAGGAAAACGCCCGAGGGCTGACGAATATAGAATTTTGCGAAGGAAATGGGGCCGAATTATCGCAGTTTTCAGAGGGTAGCTTTGATCTCGTTTTGAATATGGATGGGGCAATCTCGTTTTCGGGATCCAAAGCAATCAGAGCAATCTATGAGAGCTGCCGCGTGACAAAGAAAAAACTGATCCTGACAGTTTCACATCAGGCTCAAATGATAGCCTCATGGATCAGTTTGAGTCTGGCCAGAACAGGACAACTCGGCCCGGCAGTGGATGCAATGCTTGAGCGTGGCGAATGGCATCAGGAACAATTCCCTGCAAACCAGGCCCTTACACAGGGTCTGACTCAGAATTATCTCGGCGCTATGAGGGCATTTTCCTCAAGAGAGATAACAAAAATAATCGAAGGGGCCGGCCTGAAGATTTTGCGGTGCGGTGGTCTTGGGTCTCTCGCCGGACTCTGTGAACCGGAGGCGCTGCTGAAGATAGCGCACGACGGCGTTCTGCTGGAATCGTTTCTCTCTATCTGCGAGCAGTTCGACAGAGACATACTGCCCCAAGGGCCAGGCACGCGCCAACGGGCTGGACTAATAGCGGTGGCCGAACGCTGAATATTCTGCAACGAGATTTATCGAATGCGTCTTTACTGAAAATTATGCCCTCGCGTACCAAGGATATTACGACTGAGATGAACGCCCTGCGCGATGAGATCCGCAGGCACGAACACCTGTATTACGTGCTGGATGCCCCAGAGATTCCCGATGCGGAATTCGACCGGCTTATGCAGCAGCTCAAGCAACTGGAGGCCGCGCATCCGGAACTGGTCGTTCCCGATTCACCTACACAGCGGGTAGGCGGCAAGCCGCGCGAGGGTTTTGTCAAAGTGGAGCACTCGCGCCCCATGCTCTCACTGGACAACGCCTACAACGAGCAGGAGTTGCGCGACTGGGAGCGGCGGGTGCGCGAACTGGCAGGCACTGACAAGATTGATTACGTATGCGAATTGAAGATGGACGGCATGTCCCTGGCACTCACTTACCGCGACGGGCAAGCTGGAAAAGGGCGTCACGCGCGGCGATGGCTCCGTGGGCGAAGATGTGACCTCGAATGTACGGACCATGCGCTCGGTCCCGCTTTCCATCCCGGAAGCCACACTCAAGAAAGCCGGCATGCCGGAAAACTTTGAAGCCCGGGGTGAGGTGGTGATGCCGTTGGCTGCGTTTGAACGCATGAACGACGAGCGTGAACGCCAGAACCTGTCAAAATTCGCCAATCCCGCGCAATGCCGCCGCCGGGACAATTCGCGTGCTGGAGCCCAACATCGTGGCCCAGCGGCGGCTGGATTTTTATTCCTACTTCCTGCTGGTGGACGGGCGCTACTTCCCCGATCGCCATTCCGACGCGCTGGAGATGTTGCACAAGGCCGGCTTCAAGGTGAATTCGAACCGGGCCATGGCGCACAATGCCGATGAGATTCTGGAATTTGTTGCCAAATACGAGCAGTTGCGGGAAAAGCTGCCGTATGAGATTGACGGCATCGTGATCAAGGTCAACTCCATGCGCGCTGCAGGAGCGGCTGGGCTTTACCGGCAAGGCCCCGCGCTGGGCCATCGCCTATAAATACGCGGCGCGCAGCGGAGTCACGCAGGTGGAGAACATTCTGGTACAGGTCGGCAGAACGGGCAAGCTCACGCCCGTAGCGGCGTTAAAGCCTGTGCCCATTGGCGGCACTACGGTAACGCGGGCCACGCTGCACAATGAGGATGAAATCCAGCGGTTGGGGGTGAAGATCGGCGACTGGGTGATGGTGGAACGCGGCGGCGACGTGATTCCCAAGGTCGTAAAGGTGGTCGAAGACAAAGACCATCCTCGAGGACATACAGAGTTTCATTTCCCTGAGCGTTGTCCCGAATGCGGCGGCCATGTAGTGCGGGCAGAGGGCGAGGCCGACCATCGCTGCGTGAATGCCAACTGTCCGGCCAAGCTGCGCGAGAGCATCCTGTACTTCGCCGCGCGTTCGGTCATGAACATTGAAGGCATGGGCGAGTCGCTGGTGAACCAGCTTGCCGATCGCGGGCTGGTGAAAAATGTTGCCGACATCTACGAACTGACCAAAGAGAATCTGCTCACCCTGGAACGCATTGGAGACAAATCAGCCGACAACCTGCTGCGAGAAATCGAGCAATCGCGCAAGCAGCCGCTGGAGCGGGTGATCTACGGGCTGGGCATTCGTTTTGTGGGTGAGCGCACAGCGGAGTTTCTGGCCGAGCACTTTGGCTCGATAGATGCGCTGATGACCGCCAATGAAGATGAACTGCAAGAAGTGAATGAAGTCGGGCCGAACATAGCAGCCAGCATCCGCGAATTCTTTAATGAGCCGCGCAATCGGGAACTGGTGGAGCGCCTGCGCACGTACCTGAACTTTACCGGCAAGAAAAAACAGCGTGGAACGGCCTTGGCGGGAAAAACATTTGTGCTCACCGGCACGCTGGCCAATTATTCCCGGGATGAGGCCAAGCGCATGATTGAAGATGCGGGTGGAAAAGTGTCCGGCTCAGTCAGCAAGAAAACCGATTACGTGGTGGCCGGGGCCGATGCAGGATCGAAGCTGGATAAAGCCACAAGCCTGGGCGTGAAGGTGATTGATGAGAAGCAGATGGAAGAGATGGTGAAGCCGGGTGATTTGTAATGGCGATTGGGTAAATGGGAAATTTGGTAAGTGGGTAATTGGAAACCAACCACGGAGACACTGAGGCACGGAGATACTCCATAAGATCTTTGAAAAGAAATTGGGCCGCGATTACCGCGGCCCAGTTTTTGGCTAATTGCCAATTGCTAATTGCTTCTAAGCTACCTTCTTCTGCGTGCCGCACAGCGGGCAATCGCTTACCACTTTGTCGCGGCCTTCACGGAGTCTCTGCTGGAAACCGATCCAGCGGCGCCCGTAATTGGCGTTAAGAGGTTCGTTCATGTCAGACCTCTTTTCGGCGTCCGGCACCGCATCAACGCGGTAGATGCCGGGCTCCTGCAATCCGGGCTGGTCGCCAATGCGCGCGCCTTCGAGCGACTGATTGGAACTTACCGTGCCTTGAGAGAACGTCGGTTGGCTGGTGGAAGAAGGCCGGATCGTCCTGGTGTGGGAAGCTTGTTGGTTCAGTTCATCACCACTGCCCATAGACGGCCGTTTCGGATGAAGGGTTACATCTGTTGCGCCTGATCTTATGCCGGTGGCGTTCGCATCGTAGGAGAGGTCCCGCGTTCCGAGCCTTTCGGGAGATACATCGCGCTTCCCGCTTTGGCCAACCGACCCGGACCCGCTACCAATCAGGTCTTCGGTGGGTGGGGTAATGATGCGTCCGGTCTCGGTGTTGTGCATCACGTCGCCGGTGGTGCTCCAGTGCTCTTCGTATCTTTTCTCGAAGTCGGACCAGTCGGTCTCTGATTTCAGCAGGTCTGTCGCTGTATTCAGGCAGCATCTGGATGCGTTCTTTGTCGAGTTCCGCATAGAACTTGTCATCGTGGTTGCCATAGGGTGAAATGCGGTTAATCGGGACAAGAAATTTTTTGCTCGAGAGCCAGCCGCCCGTATCTACCACTGCGTAGCGGATATCTCCTGATGTGTGATCGAAAATGACATCATCAATCTTGCCGAGCTTTTCATCATTCACGCCGTAAACCTCAGCGCCACGAACGTCTTCAGCATCGTCGAATCTGTGATTGCGCAGAATACCGTAATGGGGCATATGTCTCTCCTCCGATGGACTTATCTTTTTGGATGCCACAGGTAGAGCGAGTGCAGCCTCGACGAGCCTGGAAATCCAAAGCTGATGTCTCGGCAAAATCTCACCACTGATTAGACTGATCGAAATGATTCACACTGATTTTTTGGGGAACTTCGTTTTCGCCAGCGACATGATTCACCGACTAAGCTTTGTAGAGGTTAAAGGCGTGTAAGAACTCGATGCAATGGGTGACATTATCGCGGAGCCATCGTGTGCAGGGACTGAAGTCCAAATGTGTGTACGTCTTTTTGCGGCACGAGTAAACTCGTGCCCTGTTACAAATCTTTCGCGAGATGCTGGGTTTCATAGTGCTTCTACAAAATTGTTAAGACGGACAAGGGCGCAAAGTCAGAATTGCCGAAAATTATTTTTGAAAGAGCGCATGAATGCGTTTGTAAGTGACATCGAGAGTCTCAGGCAGTATGCGTGTTTCTCCGACCACGCTCATGAAATTGGCGTCAGCAACCCAGCGCGGAACAACGTGCATGTGGATGTGCCCGGCAACGCCTGCGCCTGCGGCCTTGCCGATGTTCATGCCTATGTTGATGCCGTCAGGACGGTAAAGCTGGCGCAGAATACCTTCCAGTTTCTGAGTGAGCGCCATCATCTCCTGGGCCGCAGCGGGTGAGAGTCTCTGCAACTCATCAAGGTGCTGGTAGGGCACGACCATGGTGTGTCCTGAGGTGTAAGGATAAGCATTCAGGATAACGAAGCAGTGCTCGGCGCGGTGAACGATGAGAGCCTTCTCATCGTCGTTCATCTGCGGATGTGTGCAGAAGACGCAGCCCGACGCCTGATCTGCCTGAGTAATGTAGCTATAACGCCAGGGAGTGAAAATGTGGTCCATGGATAGCAATGAAGATACAGACAGATTGGCAAAATTGCCATGAATGCCGAAATGGCAAGAATTGAGACGAATTCCTGCGGGTGTGTAACGGATGTGTAAAGAGGCCCACGATTCCCAGTTTGTTGGAAGATTCGCGATTGTCTCCATAAAACGCGATCGAGTGTGCCGGTTAAAAGCGGCGGGAATTCCGATTTCCAGAAATTTTGGGGTGAAAGCGGACTGGATTCAGCATGTACATTTACCGTGTGTTAACGCCGCATGAAATGTGTGTCGTACTTGCGGACACTGTACTATTTTGAGCATGAATACTGGGTTTGGGCGTTTGACACTGCGGTGAGGCGTTGCTATAGTCGAAGGAGTCTTACAGTGCCAAAAATTGCCCCTGTAAGATCCGGCCGCTGGTTTTTCCACCTCCTGCGAGAGCAGAGGCAAATCACACCAGTCAGACTCGGAATCACGAGTTTTGCCCTCATACACGTTTTCGCTCCTCTGCAAGGTCCAGACGTGTTCAGGCTCCTAAAATGACGATGTTTGACGCAAATACAGCCCGTACTCTTGAAACCGCCGAGACTGAGCCACAGGCCAGTCACCAGGAACATCACACCCACACAAATTTGACCGTTATGCCAGGGAATAATCTTGAAGTCCAATCCACTGAGCAGCCCAACGTGGGCGTTGCTCAAAAAGAAGACAACCACATGGAAGATTTCGCAGCCGCTCTTGAGTCTTACACCCTAGAAACCGAGCCGGCGCCGAGTGAAGACAACGTCTTCAAAGGCACCGTTGTAAAGATCACCCCAACCCACGTTGTAGTGGACATCGGCTTCAAATCCGAAGGTCTGGTACCGATTGCCGAAGTTGCTGATTCCGAAGGCAATGTAAAATTCCAGCCGGGCGATGAAATTGAAGTCATGGTCCAGAGGGGCGAAAACGAGGAAGGCTCAGTGCTTCTCTCACACGAGCGCGCGCAGCGCGTACGCGTCTGGGAGACGATTGACAAGGCCTATCACTCGAAGGAGTCCATCAAAGGCAAGATCGTGGAGCGCGTAAAGGGTGGCGTCTCGGTAGACATTGGTGTTAAGGCCTTTATGCCCGGCTCGCAGGTGGATGTTCATCCGGTGCGGAACCTGGATACCCTGAAGGGACAGGAAGTCGACGTACGTGTCATTAAGCTGAACAAGAAGCGCGGTAACATCGTGGTTTCGCGCAAGGCCATTCTCGAAGAGGAAATCTCTTCGAAACGTGAGAAGACGCTGGAACATCTGGCTGAAGATGCGGTGCTCACCGGCACGGTGAAGAACCTGACCGATTACGGCGCATTCGTGGATCTGGGCGGCATTGACGGCCTGCTGCATATCACCGATATGTCATGGGGACGGCTGACCCATCCGCGCGACCTGGTGCATGTAGGCGACCAGATCCAGGTAAAAGTTTTAAAGTTCGACCGCGACAAGCTGCGTGTCTCGCTGGGTTTCAAGCAGCTTACGCCTGATCCCTGGCTGGATGCAGCCGAGCGCTACCCGATTGGCGCGCGCGTCAAAGGTCGGGTGCTGAGCGTGACCGATTACGGCGCATTTGTCGAGCTGGAACAAGGCATTGAAGGCCTTGTACACGTGAGCGAGATGTCGTGGTCAAAGCGCATGAAGCATCCTTCAAAGATGCTGAATGTGGGAGACGAGATTGACTGCGTGGTGTTGAATGTGAACCCGCAGGAACGCCGTATTTCGCTGGGCTTGAAACAGCTTGAGTCCAACCCCTGGGAGCGGCTGCACGAGAAGTATCCGATTGATTCCACCGTGGAAGGCCGGGTGCGGAACCTGACTGACTTCGGCGCGTTTATCGAAATCGAAGACGGCATTGATGGCCTGGTCCACGTAAGCAACCTGAGCTGGACCAAGAGAGTGAAGCACCCTTCGGAAGTCCTGAAAAAGGGTGAGCGCGTAAAAGCCATTGTTCTCGGCATTGAACCGGAGCAGCGGCGCCTGTCATTGGGCGTAAAGCAGCTTCAGCCGGATGCCTGGGAGACCTTCTTCAGTTCCCACCGCGTGGGCGACGTAGTCCACGGCAAGGTGCTGCGCCTGGCGCAATTCGGGGCCTTTGTAGAGATCGCGGAAGGCGTTGAGGGTCTGTGCCACAACTCTGAAGCGACGGATTCAGAAGGCGCTCCGGTGAAATTGGAAGCAGGACAGGAGCACGACTTCAAGATCATCAAGATGAATGCTGATGAAAAGAAAGTCGGACTCAGCCTGCGCGCCGTCGGCGAAGAAGCCAGCCGCGCCGATGTGGAAGCTTACAAGCATCCGGCATCGAGCGCCACCACGACGCTGGGCGATATCATCAACTGGAAACGCGCAGGAAATGATCAGGATTAAGAAGTAATTGGTACTTGGTATTTACGAACGGCCGCCTTCAGGCGGCCGTTTTGTTTTGCATCACCTGCGTATTGGAATCTGCCAGCAGATCAGAACCGCACTTGGTTACAGCCCCAATTACGGCGATTTTGGCAATCATGGCAATTTTGGCATTCCCTCAATCACCCAATCACCAACTTACTCAGTTACCAAATTATTTGATGTGCAGGTTGATGTTGGCCTGCTTGCGATTGTCGAAGGCGCTGAGGGTCTTCACGTCGCTGCGGGCGCCTTGGAATTCGGCATAGACCTCGTAATCCACATTCGGCGAGAGCGCCGGAAAGCGATATGCGCCATCGGGTTCGCTGATGTAGGTGGTCACCGTGAGACTCTTGGTGTTCTTCAGGTACACAATCGCTTTGCTGACCGGCTGGTCCTGGTGACCTAAGACGTGCCCTGTTGAGCGAACGTACCTGCTCCTGCTGGCGGTCATTGAATGCAGCCGCTTCGCTGGCGGATTGAGCAATCGCCGGAGAAACGAAGAGGACGCAAATCACTGCGGCCAACGCGAATTTCACCAGCTTCTTCATATTTTTATTCCCCTTCTACTCTGCCAATATAAACCCAATTTGAGCAGAAAGGTTCTATTCCGGCCGGAAGTGGAGGCTCACGTCCTGCCGCTCGTCGGCTTGAATGTGGATTTTTGCTTCGGTCTTAACCTTTTTAGTTTTATGTGTTTGCGGGGACTCAATCCGGCTTTCTCCAGCCACGATGTAATCACCGGGGCCAACCGGAACGCGTTGCGCAAATTCGCCCCGATGATCGGAGACGAGCTCCCATTTAGGGCTCTTCTTCTCGGCAGGATGGATTTCGATTTTGGCGCCGTACAAAGGACGATCATCAGGCCCATAGGCAGTCCCGAAAATCAGGCCATAATGTTTTTGAAGGGTCTTGTCCTTTCCGGAGAGTGCGGCAGGTGAACAGAGGAGGCAAAGCAGGACTGCTGTCACCGCGGACTTAATAGTCACTGTCCTCGTCTTCCTCTTCCCCGCCTTCTTCGTCTTCATCTTCATCGTCTTCGTCAATGGGATTGAGTTCCAGCGGATGCGCAGTCACCACTTCAAAATCAGATCCGCACTCCGTGCAGGAAACAATCTCACCTTCTTCCAGTTCTTCTTCGTCGAGATCGAGATCGCTTTCACATTTAGGGCATTCAGCCATAAATTCCTCCTCAGTCATGATCGGGCTGCGCCGCAGGTGGCGAACGCCCTATGAATATATTTAGAATCTTCAGGTACAGCCGTCAAGCTCTGGAACAAGGAATCTCACTTGAACCTGACCGGAACAAAAGCCCAACTTACTATAGTCACAATTGCCCTTCTGATGTGCGCGCCGCAACTGTCGGTTGCCCAAGGACGCGCTCGAAAAGCTGCTTCCACTTCAAAACACAAGGCTGCTCAGGAGAAGAATGCAGCACGTCCCAGGCTGCCTCGCGACGCCACCATTGCCCAGGCGATTCAAGATGCTTCGCCCGAACACGTACGGCAGACGATAGAGAAGCTAGTGAGCTTTTACACGCGCAACACGCTCTCCGTCAATAACCCTGATGCCGCCACTTCCGACAAAGGAATCGTTGCCGCCCGCAACTGGATCAAATCGGAGTTCGAGCGCTACTCGGCCGATTGCGGCGGCTGCCTGGAAGTGAAGACCGATACGTTTACAGAGCAACCCAAGGGGCCGAAAGACCGGATCAAGGAGCCGACAGAAATCCAGAATGTCTATGCGATTCTGAAAGGGACCGATCCGGAGCAGGCCAAGCGTATTTTTCTGGTCACAGGCCACTATGACAGCCGCAGAACAGATGTAATGGACACCACCCATGAGGCACCTGGCGCGAATGATGACGGCAGCGGAACAGCCGTATCACTGGAATGCGCTCGTATCCTGAGTAAACATAAATTCCCGGCTACTATTATTTTTCTAACGGTTGCCGGTGAAGAGCAGGGACTGAACGGCAGCACACATTTTGCCAAAATGGCCAAGAGCGAGGGATGGCAGATCGAAGGTGTGCTGAACAATGACATTGTGGGCGGCAATCGCACCCCCGGAGACACGCAGCAGAACAACAATTGGGTGAGAGTGTTCTCCGAGGGGCTGCCGACTGCAGCAACGGATGCTGACCTGAAGGGCATCCGGTCAGTAGGTGGAGAAAATGATTCCCCCTCGCGGGAACTGGCCCGGTACATTCGCGAGGTTGCAGAGATTTATCCGTTCGGGCAATTTACGCCCAAGCTCATGTTTCGCCGTGACCGCTATTTGCGGGGCGGCGACCATATATCGTTCAACGAGCAAGGCTTTGCTGCTGTCCGGTTTACGGAATATCGAGAGGATTACAACCACCAGCACCAGAACGTGAGGACGGAAAACGGCATCGAATATGGTGATCTGCCGAAATTTGTTGATTTTGATTATGTGGCCAACGTAGCGCGCCTGAATGCCGCCACTCTGGCTTCGCTGGCGTCAGCGCCGGCGGCTCCGGTCAAGCCGCGGATTTTGACCAAGCAGTTAGAGAATGATTCCAAGATTGAATGGGATGCCGCACCCGGAGCCACTGCTTACGAAGTGCTATGGCGCAAAACTACCGATGCCGATTTTCCCGAGGAGAATGCGACCCGCGTAACCGCGACCAAGGTGGATTTGCCGCAATCGAAAGATAATGTGATTTTTGGGGTGCGTTCCGTAGACGCCAAGGGACACCGAAGTTTAGTGGTAATTCCAGCGCCTGAGCGCGAATAGAACGACCGGCCCCATGAGATAAGACAATGCCAAGAGCTGCTACTTTTGCCTTTCCGCCATTTACGCGCACGGTGAAGACCCTCATTGGGATCAACGTTGCCGTTTATTTCCTGATGAAACTGATGGGGCTGGCCGGACAGGATGCAGGATTAATCTATATCTTCAGGACCTTTGCACTGATTCCTGCGTCTGTGATGCACGGCCAGATATGGCAGATCGTCACTTACTCGTTTCTTCATGCCGGCTTGTTCCACGTTTTATTCAACATGCTCACCCTGTGGATGTTTGGCGCGACCATGGAACAGCACTGGGGCCAGCGGCAGTTCCTGGAATTTTACTTTCTGGGTGTAGTGGGCGGAGCCCTTACGACGATTGCCATTGCCTATGCCGGAAAGGGCGCTCTGGGGCTTTTCCCGAACACACCGACAGTCGGGGCTTCTGCCGGCGTTTATGCCCTGCTGCTGGCGTTTGGCTGGTATTACGGCGAGCAGCAAGTCTTTATGTTCCCTCTGCCCTTCAGCATGAAGGCCAAGTATATGGTCGGCATCCTGATCCTGATCGCGCTGGCGGGCGCGCTGGGTGACTCCGGCGGAACCGCCAATATCGCCCATCTTGGCGGCCTGTTGTTTGCATTCCTTTATCTGAAATTCATGCCGCGGCGCGGCTTTGCTTTCGTCTTCTCAGAAGGTTTTTACGGAATACGCAATTCCTACCATCGCTGGAAGCGCGATCAGGCCAAGAAAAAATTTCAGGTGTACATGCGCAAGCATAACAACGATCCACACGAATATTTTGACCAGTACGGCAATTTCCGCCCTCCTGAGGATGACGACAAGAAGGATGGAAAGGGCGGCTGGGTCAACTGAGGACATTGGGTAATTGGGTGATTTGGTAATTTTGTAATTGAAAAGCGAGTTTCGTAATTGAAGAGAGCGAGTGTTACTTTTCGCTTTTCGATTACCCAATTACCAACTTACAAAATTACTCAATCCTCTTCGTCCGGTCTGATTCGCGGGGTTCTCCTTCGCTCTTTGCCGGGCTGCTGGTCGGTTGAGCCTATTACGTGAAGCCTCATGAAGTTGGTGGATCCGCTGGTAGTGCGGGTGCCGGCGACAACCGAAATTACATCTCCGCAATCCACCGCATGCTTCTTTAGCAGGATTCTCTCCGCAGTCGCCACCATATCTTCGCTGTGGCTCTCATCGCCGCAAAAGGTAGGCTGCACGCCCCACAACAGGTTGAGCCGGGAAAAAACGTGCGTACTGGATGCAAAGGCATAGATTGGGCATTCCGGCCGGTACTTGGAAACCAGCCGCGCTGTAGTGCCGGTTTCGGTGTAGACGGCGATGGCGCGCATATCGAGGTCCTGGGCGGCATGGGCGACGGACTCGCAAATGGTTTCAGAGATCGAGAGTTTGCGCTGGGGATGGCGGCGCCTGCGCGTTTCATCATGCATATTGGCTTCAGTCTCCACAACGATCCGTGACATAAAGCTCACTGCCTCCCGAGGATACTTGCCGCTGGCGGTCTCGGCTGAAAGCATGACTGCATCCGTGCCGTCGAAGATGGCATTGGCTACGTCACTGGCTTCAGCGCGCGTAGGGCGCGGATTCTCGATCATGGATTCGAGCATCTGGGTCGCGGTAATCACCGGCTTTCGCCATTCGGCGGCCCTGCGAATGATGTGCTTCTGAATAATGGGGACTTTTTCGGGCGCAACTTCTACGCCCAGGTCGCCACGGGCCACCATAACTCCGTCTGCGATGTCCAGGATATCTTCGAGGTGCTCGATGGCCTGAGGCTTTTCCAGCTTGGCAATGACCCATGCGTCGGAGTGCAGCTTATACACCATGCGCTTCACGGCGCGCACATCGTCGGCGGTGCGGATGAACGATGCAGCAATCATGTCAACGCCGTGCTTAATGCCGAATTCCAGGTCTTTCTCGTCTTTCTCGGTGAGCGACGGCACGCGCACTACAGTGCCGGGCAGGTTGATGCCTTTATGCTCGCCCAGCATGCCGCCGTTGATGACCTCGGTTTCCACGTCGTCGCCATGAACGGCGCGCACTCGCAATTCGATCAAGCCATCAGCCAGCAGGATGCGGGAGCCCGAGCTTACTTCCTGGGCCAGAGTCTTAAAGGTAGTGGAGAGAAGCGTAGAGGTGCCCAGTAGATCGCGCGGGGTGATGGTGACAATGGATCCGGCTTTCAGCGCCACTGGAGTGCGGAACTTAAGGCGTCCCGTGCGGATCTTGGGCCCTTGCAGGTCCTGAAGAATGCAGATGGAGCGCTCTTCTTTGGAAGCCACTTTACGCAGGCGGTCAATGACCCGGGCGTGCTCTTCGTGCGTACCGTGGGAGAAGTTGAGCCGCGCCACGTCCATGCCCAGGCGCATTAAATCGCGCAGCGCTGCCTCAGAGTTGCTGGAAGGGCCGACCGTGCATACGATCTTGGCTTTTCTGCGGTTCGCGCGTTGCGCCGCTTCCGGGATGTTTTCTGCGCTTGTCAAAATGTCTATACCCTTATATTGCCTTGTTATGACCTTCTTCGCCGAAGTCTGTTTAGGCGCTTCCTTCGGATAAACTTGCGCATTAAACTCAGCGCCTATCAGTACAATGACGGAAAGAATGTAGAGCCAGACCAGCAAAGCGATGGCTGCGCTCAACGATCCGTAGACCACACTATAAGTTGCATAATGAGTAACGTATAAACCGAACAGGATGGTGGCCGGAAACCACAAGACAGTCGAGAGTATGGCGCCCGGCATGACCCGCCGCCACGACTGCGTCTTGGGAACTCCGTGATGGTAGACCAGCGCAATACAGGCGATACTGGCCAGAGTGGAGATGGCCCAGCGCACCAGGACCCAGAAAAGCAGCACCACCGGGCGAAAGATGTGCATGGCTTCGCGCTGCATCCAGTCTTCGATCTGGTTGCCGAACGCCACCAATATAGTGGCAAAGCCCAAGGGTACCAGCGCCAGAAACACAAGGTAAAAAGCAACAGCGCGTTCCTTCCAGAATCCCCAGGTATTGGGCAGGTTGTAGGCTTTGCGAAAGCCCTCCATCCAGGAAATCATGACTCCCGATGCAGCCAGAATGGTAACCGAAGATGCGGAAAACAGAATGCGTGCCGGATGGTGCTTGGTGGACTGAAAGAACGCCAGCGCAATGGAATTAGGCCCCGGAGGCAACACCCATCCGACTGCCGTAGCGATCTCGCGAATAAAGACATCCGTAGCGTTGGAGGCCTCAAGAATCGAGGTAATCACCAGAAACGCGGGAAAAAGCGTAAGGATAGACGAATACGCGGCCGCCTTGGCCAGCGCAAATTGCCCGTGTTGGAATGACCGCCAGAAGGCGCGCCTGAACCGGGTAACGAAATGCATGAAGGGACTAGGGTAATGGGAGATGGGGAGGGGCGCAAGGACGATTCACAGGTAAATGGTTGCGATCAAAATCAAGCCGCGCACCACAATGTTTGCACCGGATATTTAGAAAACAAAGAATCCGCAGTCATCAGAACCATGCGTTCCATGCGGGCCTGAACAATGAGAATGCGAATCAAAGGGATCGTTGTGATGCCTGGAAGATCGCCTACCGCATTAGCATTGATGAACGATAAAATACCCGCGTCGGGGGTACTTCATTTTTTCTTTCTGCGCTTAGCTTTATTTTTGAGATCAGGCTTGTCGTCCGTGGCCTCCGATGCCGAATCTTCGCCCAGAAATCCTGCTAAAAGGTCGGGAGGCAATGGCGCATCGAAGTCGTTGGCGATCCAGATTTCATCGCGATACAGCCCGAGTTTTCGCTTTCCTTCGGTGGGCCGCACAGGAACCAGACGGACGGCAGGAACTCCGTCTTTGGCAATGGTGATTTCTTCTCCTTCTACTGCCCTGTCTATCAGCCGGGAAAGGTGTGCCTGTGCCTCGTGAATATTGATTTGCATAGCAAGCATGGTGGACTAACATAGCGACTAAATCAAGCAAGCAACCACATGCAGTGGGAGCTTGAATGAAGCAAGTAGCTTGAACTCATCCATGTCGAACCATGCTCAATTTATCTCCGCCAAAGCTGCCCTCGCGGCGCTCTCTTTTGCGACTTGCCTGTTGGCTGGGACGCTGACCAGTTGTGCGCAGCCTACTATCAATCAGGGTAGCCTTGACCATGAGTTCATGCAGGCTGTTGCCCGTAACGATGCAGTAGCTGCAAAGCAATGGCTGGACAAGGGCGCCGATATCGAGGCCAAAGATCAGAACGGCTACACTGCGCTGCTGATCGTCGCACATCGGGAACATGCCATGGGAGAGCAAAACCAGGGTACGATAGCGCTCATAAAATTGCTGTTAGAACGAGGAGCCAACACGGAGGTCAAGACCTGAACGGCTCCACTCCCCTGTTGGTGGCCGCGGAGTTTGATGATCCAGCGATGGTGAAACTCGTGCTCGACAAAGGCGCTCACGCAGAAGCTACAGACCATAATGGCGAAACGGCTCTGATGGCAGCATCGAGTACCGATGCCCCTGATGTTGTAGAGATATTGCTGGCAAAGACGCGAGACTCAAAGAAAAAGACCGGGCGCTGTTTGCAGCCATCCATACCGCGCCGGTGATGCTGAAGATGTTGCCAATGCCTGTTTCCCGGCCAGCTTCGGCTGCCGCGCCATTTCCGGTACACGACGGGTCCCAGACCGTGAAGCTGCTGCTGGAAAAAGGTGCTGATATCGAAGCCAGGGATGAACAAAACCAGACACCCTTAATCCGGGCTGCCTCTCATGGCCAGGCAGGTATCGTAAGAGTGCTTCTGGACAAAGGCGCATACATGGAAGCACAAGACCAATATGGTGACACCGCCTTGATCTCCGCGGCATGCGGCGGCTGCGTAAGCATTGACATGGGCGGCACAATGGCCTGCGAAAAATTACTGCTGGAGCGAGGAGCCAACGTAAAGGCCCGAAACGGTGGCGGACGAACAGCTCTGCTGGTTGCCGTGAGTTCCGGCCAGACCGATATTGTGAAGTTGCTTCTCAATAAGGGCGCGAATCTATCCGACAGGGACTCAGATGGCAACACGGGGCTCATACTGGCGGCCTCTGGCGACGTTCTTTGCCGCAACGGGTATGGTCTTTACCGCTGATACTGTAAAGTTCCTCCTCGACCGTCATGCCGATGTCAATGCGAAAAATAAGAAAGGGCAAACAGCCCTGATAGCGGCTGTCGCCGAAAAAGACACCCACGAGGCCGGCAAGATTGTGCGGCTTCTTCTGGCTCATGGCGCAGATGCAGGAGCCAAAGATAACAACGGCAATACCGCGCTCACTCTGGCCAGGAAAAACGGATATGAGGATGTGGTCAGGCTTCTGCAAAAATCCGGCCCGAACATCCGATAATTTGTCATCTTCAGAGCGTGAGAAAAATAGGGCTTCCTCCCTTCGGTCGGGACAAAGCGAAAAGCAAAATCAAAACCAAAAGAAAAAGGCGGACTCAAAAGAGCCCGCCTTTTGATTGTGATTGCTGCGAAGTTACTCGGCAGCCATTTCTTCGGCTTCGCCTTCCTGGCGCAGCATTTCCAGAGCGCGCTCGGCTTCGGCGTAGGCGTGGGAAACTTCTTCCTGTACCTTGGCCGCAGCTTCTTCGAGCTCGGGTGAGAGGCGCACATTGCGGTAGTACTCCATTCCGGTGCCTGCCGGAATGAGACGGCCCACAATCACGTTCTCTTTCAGACCGCGCAGGTGGTCCACCATGCCCTGAATGGAGGCTTCGGTGAGCACCCTTGTGGTCTCCTGGAACGATGCCGCGGAGATGAACGACTCGGTCGAGAGCGATGCTTTGGTGATTCCCAGCATGAGCGGGCGTCCGGTTGCCGGGCGTCCACCGTTGGAGATCACCTTCTCGTTCTCTTCGCGGAAGCGGAACTTATCCACCTGCTGCTCGAGCAGGAAGCTGGTATCGCCCACGTCTTCCACTTTGACCCAACGCATCATCTGGCGCACGATCACTTCGATGTGCTTGTCGCTGATGGTCACACCCTGCAGGCGATAGACTTCCTGGATTTCGTTCACCAGGTAAGACTGAAGTTCCTTTTCGCCCAGCACGGCAAGAATGTCGTGCGGGTTCAAAGGACCATCCATCAGCGGCTCGCCGGCGCGCATACGCTCGCCTTCCTGCACGTTGATGTGTACGCCCTTGGGCACTGAGTATTCCTTCTCGGTGCCGTTGTCGGCGACCACGTAGACCTTGCGCTGTCCTTTGGCGACCTCGCCGAACTTCACCACACCATCAATTTCGCTGATGATAGCAGTTTCACGCGGCTTGCGGGCTTCGAACAGCTCGACCACACGCGGCAGACCACCGGTGATGTCTTTGGTCTTGGTGGTTTCGCGCGGGATCTTGGCCAGCACGTCGCCGGGGAAGACCTCGTCGCCATCCTGAACCATAAGGTGGGCTCGGGACGGCATGAGGTAACGCCGGGTAGTTTTGTTGGCCTTGATCACGATAGCGGGCTGGCGCTTTTCGTCAGACGACTCGCCCACCACATGGCGGGAGAGGCCGGTGACTTCGTCCACTTCTTCGTGGAGCGTAACGCCTTCCTGCAAGTCTTTGAACTGCACGGTGCCGCCGATTTCGGTAAGGATCGCGAAAGTATACGGATCCCACTCGACCAGCACTGTACCGAGATTGACTGGCTGTCCGTCAGTCACCTTCAGCTTGGCGCCGTAGACCACCGAGTAGCGCTCTTTTTCGCGGCCCTTGTCGTCTACCAGCGCGATAGAGCCGGCGCGGTTCATCACCACCAGATCGCCAGTCTTGGACTTAACGGTCTGAAGATTGATGAAGCGCACCACGCCGTTGTTACGGGCTTCGAGGCGCGACTGCTCGGAAACTCGCGATGCCGTACCACCGATGTGGAAGGTACGCATGGTGAGCTGCGTTCCAGGCTCGCCGATGGACTGCGCTGCAATGACTCCGGTCGCTTCGCCCAGTTCGACCATACGGCCGGAAGCCAGGTTGCGTCCGTAGCACATTACGCAGACACCGCGTTTCGATTCGCAGGTCAGCACCGAACGGATCTTCACGCGCTCGATACCGGCGGCCTGAATGGCCCCGGCGAGTTCTTCGGTGATGTCATTGTTTACGTCAACGATTACATTGCCTTCGTAATCCTTGATCTTTTCCAGTGACACGCGGCCTACGATGCGGTCGCGCAACGGTTCGATGATGTCTCCAGCTTCAACAATGGAGCCTACATAGATGCCGTCTACCGTGCCGCAATCCTGCTCGCTCACGATTACGTCCTGTGCCACGTCAACCAGGCGGCGGGTCAGGTAACCGGAGTCAGCGGTCTTGAGAGCGGTATCAGCCAGACCTTTACGAGCGCCGTGGGTGGAGATGAAGTACTGCAACACCGTAAGACCTTCACGGAAGTTGGCCGTGATTGGCGTCTCGATGATTTCGCCGGATGGCTTGGCCATCAAGCCACGCATACCGGAGAGCTGGCGAATCTGCTGTTTCGATCCGCGAGCGCCGGAGTCGGCCATTACGTAAATCGGGTTCAACTGGCCGGTCTTGTCCTGCTCCTGCATGTTGGCGAACATCTCGTCGGCAACTTTTTCGGTCACGTTCGACCAGATTTCAATCACCTTGTTGTAGCGCTCACCATTGGTGATCGCGCCATCAAGGTATTGCTGCTGCACGTTGATGACCTGCTTCTCGGCATCGCGCACCAGCACTTTCTTGTCGTCGGGAATGACCATGTCGTCAATACCGATGGACAAGCCGGCCCTGGTCGCAAAGCGGAAGCCAAGCTGCTTGACTTCATCCAGCATCTTGACCGTAACTTCCAGGCCAAAGCGCAGGTATGTGTAGTTCACCAACTGGCCGATACCCTTCTTCTTCAGCAGGCCGTTGATGTACGGCATGCCTTCGGGAAGGTGGTCGTTCAGAATGGCGCGGCCTACGGTGGTGTTCACAAACTGGCGCTCGAACTGCACCGGATCGGTGTGAACAATGTCCTGATCGTCGTAAGCCTGGGTGAGATCAATCACCTCGCCCGAATAGCGCAGGCGGATGGGTGTAAGCGTTTCCACCTCGCCGGCTTCAAGGGCAAGCAGCACTTCGTCAATGTTGGCGAAGGCGCGGCCTTCTCCCTTGGCTCCGGGCTTGCCTTTGGTCAGGTAGTAGAGACCGAGCACCATGTCCTGCGTAGGCACGGTGATGGGCTGGCCGGATGCAGGCGAAAGAATGTTGTGCGAGGCCAGCATCAGCACACTGGCTTCCACCTGGGCTTCCGGCGACAGCGGAATGTGCACGGCCATCTGATCGCCGTCAAAGTCTGCGTTGAACGCGGTGCAGACCAGCGGGTGAATCTTGATGGCTTTGCCTTCCACCAGCACGGGCTCAAAAGCCTGAATGCCAAGGCGGTGCAGCGTTGGAGCGCGGTTCAGAAACACCGGATGGTCTTTGATGACCTCTTCCAGAATGTCCCAAACGATGGGCTCCTGCTGTTCCACCATTTCCTTGGCTTGCTTGATGGTGGTGCAGTGTCCGGTCTGTTCGAGGCGGTGATAAATGAAAGGCTTGAACAGCTCCAGCGCCATCTTCTTGGGAAGCCGCACTGGTGCAGCTTCAGCTCAGGGCCGACTACGATCACCGAACGTCCGGAGTAGTCAACGCGCTTGCCCAGCAGGTTCTGGCGGAAGCGTCCCTGCTTGCCCTTCAGGGTGTCAGAGAGCGACTTGAGCGGACGATTGTTGGCGCCGCGCAGCACGCGTCCACGACGGCCGTTGTCGAACAGGGCGTCTACGGCTTCCTGCAACATGCGCTTTTCGTTGCGCACGATGACTTCAGGAGCGTGCAGGTCCATCAGCTTCTTCAAACGGTTGTTGCGGTTGATCACGCGGCGATACAGATCGTTCAGATCAGAGGTGGCGAAGCGGCCGCCATCGAGTGGAACCAGCGGACGCAGCTCCGGCGGAATGACCGGAATCACGTCGAGGATCATCCACTGCGGCTTGTTGCCGCTCTTGCGGAAGGCCTCGACTACTTTGAGCCGCTTGGCATATTTGAGCCGCTTCTGAAGAGAAGTTTCATTCTTCATCTTCTCGCGCAGCTCAACCGAAAGCTCTTCGACCTCAACGCGCTTCAGAATTTCCTTGATGGCTTCAGCGCCCATCATGGCCTTGAAGCCGGTGGCGCGGTACTGCTGGTCGAGTTCGCGGAAGCGTGTTTCTTCCTTGATGACCTCGCGGTCTTTCACCGGAGCGTCACCCGGATCAACGACTACATACGACTCGAAGTACAGGACTGATTCCAGGTCGCGCAGCGAAATATCGAGCAGGTGGCCGATGCGCGAGGGCAGGCCCTTGAAGAACCAGACATGCGAGCAGGGCGAAGCCAGTTCGATGTGGCCGAGGCGCTCACGACGGACCTTGGACAGCGTAACTTCCACGCCGCACTTGTCGCAGATCACGCCGCGATGCTTCATGCGTTTGTATTTGCCGCACAGGCACTCCCAGTCTGTGACCGGGCCAAAGATGCGGGCGCAGAACAGTCCATCGCGCTCCGGTTTAAAAGTGCGATAGTTGATGGTTTCGGGCTTGGTCACTTCGCCATGCGACCAGCTCCGGATCTTCTCGGGTGAAGCAAGGCTGATGCGAATGGAGTCGAAATCGGTGACTGCATTGCCCAAATCGAATGGACTTGAACGGTACAAGGTGTCCTCCTGCGGCAGTTACGCCCACCGCGGACGGCTTCCGTTCCTGGTATAGCTTTTCTGCTCAACTCCAGATCGGAAGCCCACTGGAGTTGAGAGGGGAGTGGCAGGGCCGAAGCCCTGCTCCCATTAGTCTGCTGCGGCGGCAACCTGCTTGCGTCCGCCTTCAATACTCTTGATCAACTCAACGTCGAGGCAGAGCGACTGCAACTCGCGAATCAAAACGTTGAACGACTCAGGCACGCCCGGTTCAATGGCGGCTTCGCCTTTCACAATGGCCTCGTAGATCTTGGTGCGGCCAAACACGTCGTCTGATTTCGCGGTAAGCAGCTCCTGCAGAATGTAAGCTGCACCGTAAGCTTCGAGCGCCCAGACTTCCATTTCTCCGAAGCGCTGTCCGCCGAATTGCGCCTTACCACCCAGCGGCTGCTGCGTGATGAGGGAGTACGGGCCGATGGAGCGTGCGTGGATCTTGTCATCTACCAGGTGCGACAACTTGAGCATGTAGATGTAACCCACGGTCACCGGCTGTTCGAACTTGTCTCCGGTCATGCCGTCAAACAATTCGGTCTTGCCAGATTCCGGCAGCCCGGCTTCTTTCAGCATGGACTTGATTTCCGTCTCGCGCGAACCATCGAACACCGGCGAGGCAAAGAAGACGCCCTTAGTCATGGTCTTGGCGACGTTGACCAGTTCTTCGTCTCCCAACTCGGCAATCTTGTCTCCGAACGGTGTGTCTTTGAAGATGGACTTCAGTTCGCGACGAATCGTCTCTTCCCGGCTGTTCTCTTGCAGGAACTGAGTGATGCGTTCGCCCAACTGGAATCCGGCCCAACCCAGATGGGTCTCAAGAATCTGGCCCACATTCATACGGCTGGGTACGCCCAGAGGATTCAGCACGATCTCAACGGGAGTACCGTCGTTGAGATAGGGCATATCTTCCTCAGGCAGGATGCGGGCAATCACGCCTTTATTTCCGTGACGTCCGGCCATCTTGTCGCCCACACTCAGCTTGCGCTTCATGGCAATGTAGACCTTGATCAGCTTGATCACGCCCGGGGGCAGCTCGTCGCCTTTTTGCAGCTTCGAGATGCGCTCGTTGGTGATCTTGCGCAACACGTCAATCTGGCGTGAGGTCATTTCTTCGATTTCGTCAATCTGCTCATTTACGCGCGGGTCTTTATCGTTGTACTTAATGCGCTTCAGGTTACGCGTGGAGATGCGCTCGATGGTTTCGCGATCGAGCATGGTCCCCTTGGTGAGCAGACGCTTGTTGGTGCGCTCGTCGTGCAGGTCGGCCTGGACTTCCTTGCTGCCCAGAATGGCTTCCAGGCGCTTCAGGCGTTCATCGGTGAGGATTCGGATTTCATCAGCCAGGTTCTTTTCCAGCCGTTCAATCTGTGCGGCCTCAATGGACTTGGCGCGCTCATCTTTCTCCTGGCCTTTGCGGGAGAAGATTTTCACGTCAACCACCGTGCCTTCGATTCCCGGAGGGCAGGTGAGCGACGCGTCGCGTACGTCGCCGGCTTTTTCGCCGAAGATCGCGCGCAGCAGCTTTTCTTCCGGAGTAAGCTGGGTCTCGCCTTTGGGAGTGACCTTGCCTACCAGAATATCGCCCTGCTTGATGGTGGCGCCGATGCGGATCACGCCGCTTTCATCGAGATCGCGCAGCGCCGACTCGCTCACGTTGGGAATATCGCGAGTGATTTCCTCGGGGCCCAGCTTGGTGTCGCGAGCTTCAATCTCGAATTCCTCGATGTGCACCGAGGTGTAATAGTCCTCTTTCACCATCTTCTCGGAAACCAGAATGGCGTCCTCAAAGTTGTAGCCGCGCCATGGCATGAAGGCCACCAGCACGTTGCGTCCCAGGGCCAGTTCGCCTTTATCAGTGCAGGGGCCGTCAGCAATGACCTGGCCTTTCAGCACCCGGTCACCTTTCTTGACTACCGGCTTCTGGTTGATGCAGGTGTTCTGGTTCGAACGCTTGAATTTGGTGAGCTGGTAAATGTCACTACCCACTTCGCGCGAAAGCTGCGTGGGATGGTGTTCACCTTCCACGCGCACGATAATGCGCTCGGAATCCACCGAATCAATAATGCCGTTGCGGCGGGCCAGAACCACAGCGCCGGAATCGCGGGCAGTAACGCCTTCCATTCCCGTTCCAACAATGGGAGCGGCAGCGCGCAGCAGCGGAACCGACTGGCGTTGCATGTTCGCGCCCATCAGAGCGCGGTTGGCGTCATCGTGTTCGAGGAACGGCACCAGCGAGGCAGCTACCGAGACAAGCTGCTTAGGGCTCACGTCAATGTAGTCAACTTCCTCTCGCGGCACGAGAACGAAGTTGCCGGCCTTGCGGGCGTTCACCAGTTCAGCAACGATGCGGCCTTTTTCATCAAGTTCGATGTTGGCCTGGGCGATCACATGGCGGTCTTCTTCCCATGCGGAAAGGTAGAAGGAGAACGGCTCGTAATCAATCAGCTTTTTCTTGCGCTCTTTCAGGTCTGCGCCGACTTTCTCAACCTCTTTCATTTCAATGTGGTCGCCCACGCGGTAATCGCTGTCGCCAGCGTTGACCACGGTGACAAAGTCCACAATGCGCGCATCTTTCACGCGACGGTACGGCGATTCGATAAAGCCGTAATCGTTAATGCGGGCGTAGCAGCTCAGGGAACTGATAAGGCCGATGTTCGGACCTTCCGGCGTTTCAATCGGGCAGATGCGTCCGTAGTGAGTCGGGTGAACGTCGCGAACTTCGAATCCCGCGCGCTCACGCGACAGGCCGCCCGGCCCAAGAGCGGAGAGACGCCGCTTGTGCGTGATCTCCGATAGCGGGTTGGTCTGGTCCATGAACTGCGAGAGCTGCGACGATCCGAAGAACTCGCGGATCGCAGCCATCACTGGCTTGGCATTCACCAGGTCATGCGGCATGGCCGTTGACATTTCCTGGTAGACGCTCATCTTTTCCTTGATCGCGCGTTCCATGCGGACCAGGCCGATGCGGAACTGGTTCTCCATCAACTCGCCCACGGCGCGCACACGGCGATTGCCGAGGTGGTCAATGTCATCTACCGCGCCGATGTTCTTGCGCAGCTTGAGCGCGTAGCGGATGGTCGAGTAGAAATCATCCGGATCGAGAGTGCGCTTGTCGAGGTCGGTTGCGTCGTTGCGCTCATACAGCTTGATATTGAACTTCAAGCGGCCTACGCGGCTGAAGTCGTACTTGCGCGGGTCAAAGAACATGCTGTGGAACAGCGCAGTAGCGGTGTCCAGAGTCGGCGGGTCGCCCGGACGCAGTTTGCGGTAGATCTCAATCAAAGCTTCCTGCGGAGTCTTGACCGAGTCGCGGCGCAGCGTGGCGCTGATTACGTTGCCTACATCGTCACGCTCCGGGAAGAAGACATGAACTTCTTCAATGCCGGCATCCATGAATTTCGAGAGCTTGTCTGCCGTGATCTCGCTGTTGGCTTCGAGCAATACTTCGCCGGTGTTGGTGTCAACGATGTCGGCGGCAGTGAATGCGCCTTCGAGATCGGTGGTATCAATATCAATCTCAGTGATCTTGGCTTTCTGGATTTCTTTCAGAACGGCATTGCTGATCTTGCGGCCGGAATGCGCCACTTCATGACCGCTCTTGTCCTTGATGCTATGCGCAAGTTTCAGTCCCACCAGGTTGGTCGGACGCTCGATTCCGCTTTCCAGCATCCAGCGCAGCTTTTTATCGCGCAGGCTGATGCGGTCAACAGTGTAGAACGTGCGCAAAATGTCTTCATCGGAGCGCAGGCCCAGGGCGCGCAGAAAGATGGTTCCGAGGAATTTACGCTTGCGGTCGATGCGGACGTAAAGAATGTTCTTCTGGTCGTATTCGAATTCCACCCATGAACCGCGATAAGGAATGATCTTGCCCAGGAAATAAGTGCGGTTGTTGGCGGTCTCGAAGAACACGCCGGGTGAGCGGTGCAACTGGCTCACGATCACGCGCTCGGTGCCGTTCACGATGAACGTGCCGTTCTGGGTCATGAGCGGAATGTCACCGAAGAAGACTTCCTGCTCCTTGATGTCACGGATGCTCTTGTTGCCGGTCTCAGGGTCTTTGTCGTAGATGGTCAGGCGAATCGTGACCTTGAGCGGCGCAGAGTAGGTCATGCCACGCTCTTCGCATTCCGCTACGTCATACTTCAATTGCAGTCCGACCGGGTCACCGCACTTGTTGCAAAAATCAGGAGTATTAGCGTTATAAGTACCGCACTTGCCGCAAAGCACATCGCCCGGATGAAAAGGATCGGTTATGACCGTGTTGCCGCAATTACGGCAGGTAGTACGAAGGTGGTGGAGGCCCTTAAGGTGTCCGCATTTGCACTCCCAGTTGCCGATGGCGTAATCCACAAACGCCAGCTCAGAGACATTGCGGAAGTCTGTAATGGGAAACACTGACTGAAAAACGGCCTGAAGACCACTATCATCACGCTCGCTCGGCAGCCTGTCCATTTGCAGAAAGCGATCGTAGGAACGCTTCTGCACTTCGATCAGGTTCGGAATTTGAAGGGCTGTCGGAATCTTTGAGAAATCAAGACGATAGCGGGAGGCGCCATTAGTATTGGCCATGAATAACTCCTAAATCTGGTTGTTCCGTTCGCTCTCAAACGGCGAACTGGAGGGGTGCACGTTCAAAAATTCTTGCTTTTGCGAAGCAAACCTGTTAACTAATGCAGCTTCAAAGGCTGCGTGGGATACGTACTTTTCGCGCGCGGTTGGGTAAAGACAGAAAGAGTCAACAGGAGACAAGAGTTCCCGTTGACGCTCAATGCGCTAACTGCAATATCTGAATTGTGTTTGTCCGCGCCCGTCTGAATAGAACCGTTCTCGGCCTGCTGCCAGCAAGCCTGTTAAAAGCCACAAAGGCAGGGCAAGCCACAGCCCCTGCAAATATATATTCTACGCTATCAGGGACTATCCTGTCTTTGCGCTGCGCAAAAATTTCAAAATGACGGGAGTTCCCTGTATCTATTTGATAACAGAGACCCCGTTTTGGATTCAAAGCCGGCGATTCCACCCGAAAGGGCAAAGCCCAGCCGCTAGGGCCGTGCTTTTGCCTCTCTCGAGGAGAATGAGAACTACTTCACTTCGACGGTAGCGCCGGCATCTGTGAACTTCTTTTTGATGGTCTCGGCTTCTTCCTTGGAGACGTTTTCCTTGATGTTCTTAGGAGCGCCGTCCACCAGGTCTTTGGCTTCTTTGAGACCCAGGCTGGTGACTTCACGAACAGCCTTGATCACGTTGATCTTGTTGGCGCCCGCGCCCGTCAGTACGACCGTGAATTCGGTCTTCTCTTCCGCCGGAGCTGCCGCTGCCGCACCGCCGCCCGCTACCATCACCGGGGCCGCTGCTGCCGCTGATACGCCGAGCCGCTCTTCGAGCTTCTTTACGAGCTGCGCCGCATCGAGCAGGCTCAGGCCCACAATCTGTTCTTCTAACTGCTGTAAATCTGCCATGTGTTTCTCCACTTTTCTTTGATCAGGTGATCAGTTTTGTGCTGATTCGCCGCCCAGCCCCCAGCGCGTTCCATTGCGCCCAGACAAGCGCCACGCGGGTTTTTCACGGCGAGAACTTCGTCCATCCCTGAGCGGCCGCACATCCACCGCCCAGGAAAGAAGAAACAGGCTTAGCTGGAAGCAGCTTCGCCCGTCTTCTGAAACTTTTCCTTCTGTACGCCCTGGTCAAGCACCACAGCCAGATCGCGGCCAACGGCGTTCATCACCGTAACCAGACGCTGCGCCGGAGCATTGATAAGGAAGAGCAGCTTGGAGTAAAGCTCTTCCTTCGAGGGCATAGTGGCCAGCGCCTTGACCTCATTCAGAGAGATCACGCGGCCTTCCAGAACTCCAGATTTGAAGGAGTATTCCGGGTTATCGTCTACATACTTGCTCAGGGCCTTGGCCAGGGCGACAGGGTCGCCGTTGGTATAGGCAATTGAGGTGACGCCTTCGAGATTTTGCAGCGCCTCACCGACTTTGGTGTCTTTCGAGGCCAGCCGGGCGAGCGTGTTTTTTACCACTTCATACTGGCCGCCGGCGGAGCGCACGGTCTTGCGCAGCTCATAATCTTTGGCCACGGTGAGCTTGGAAAAAGTGCCTACGATCAAGCTGCTGGCTTTGTCCAGATTGGTCTTGAGCTTCTGAATCTGCTCGGCTTTCTTTGCTTTTGTGACAGCCATTTTTCAATCCTTTTCCGAATCTTGTTGTTGTATTCAACGCGCAGCGCGTCTGCGCCCCCAGAGAGCGGCCTGTTACACCTTGGCGGCAGCCTCAACCGAAGCGGTGTCCACGGAAATGCCGGGTCCCATGGTCGAGGAGATATAAGCTCCCTTGATGTACTTGCCTTTGGCAGCCGCAGGTTTGGCTTTGACCACGCTGCTGATTACCACGGTGGCGTTTTCCACCAGCTTGTCTGGAGAGAAAGAGATCTTGCCGACCGGAACATGCACCAGCGCAGTCTTATCGGTACGGAATTCCACCTTACCGGCTTTGATTTCCTTGATCGCGTTGGCTACATCCACGGTCACGGTGCCGGTCTTCGGATTCGGCATGAGGCCGCGCGGACCGAGCACCTTGCCCAGCTTACCCACCGAACGCATCATGTCGGGCGTGGCAATCACGGCATCGTAGTCAGTCCAGTTTTCTTTCTGGATCTTTTCCACCATGTCTTCGCCGCCCACAAAATCGGCGCCTGCGGCTTCAGCTTCACGGATTTTCTCGCCGCTGGTAATGACCAGCACCTTCTTCGATTTGCCGAGGCCGTGAGGAAGCACTACGGTGCCACGCACCATCTGGTCTGCATGTTTAGGATCAACGCCCAGCCGCAGGGTTACCTCGACTGTCTCGTCGAACTTCGCGAATTTAACTTTCTGGAGCAGCGGCACAGCCTCGGTCAGCGGATACTGACGACTTTCAACAGCGCTGCGCGCCTTAGTGATGTTCTTTCCAGCTTTTGAACTCATGTAGTTTCCTTATCTCCCACCGCGCCGAAAAAACAACTTCGGGCCGTGGTGTTGGCGATTCATACAAAACTCTGAACTAAGCAACAACGTCAATGCCCATGCTGCGGGCCGTTCCCTTTACGCTCTTGATAGCAGCGTCAAGGGATGCGGCATTCAGGTCGGGCATCTTCTGCTTGGCAATATCGGTTACCTGCTTTTCCGTCACCTTGCCCACTTTGTCTTTGTTGGGGGCGCCGGAACCTTTGGCAATGCCCGCTGCCCGCTTGAGCAGAATGGATGCCGGAGGAGTCTTGGTAATAAAGGTAAAGGAGCGATCGGTATAGACCGTGATCACCACCGGGATGATCAGCCCGGCCATTTCTTTATTGGAAGTGCGGGCGTTGAACTGCTTGCAGAATTCCATGATGTTGATCTGGGCCTGACCAAGCGCCGGACCAACCGGAGGCGCAGGCGTAGCTTTGCCCGCTTCAATCTGCAGCTTCACATTCGTCTGTACTTTTTTCGGTGCCATATCTCGTTTCTCGCCTCTGAATGAACCTTCTTGAAAACTTGTCTTTCCTAAGACTGCGCTAGTACTGGCTATCCATCCATGCCCAACAGCAATTGTCTCTTTAGCCAAAAATGTAAGCGGGCTGAATGCTGAGCACTGACTGCTGACTGCTCTTAAGCCACCTTCTCAACCTGCCCAAACTCAAGCTCCACCGGAGTAGCGCGCCCGAAGATGGTGACCATCACTTTCAAGGTCTCGCGATCTTCATTGACTTCATCCACGGTGCCGTTGAAGTTGGCAAAGGGGCCGTCAATAATGCGTACCGTCTCGCTCTTCTCGAACTTGACCCGGATCTTGGGCTTGTCTTTGCCACTGCTTACCCGAAATACGATCTGGTTTACTTCGTCAACCGACAGCGGCGTTGGCTGCTGTCCGGTGCCCACAAAGCCCGTCACCCTGGGAGTGGACTTGACCACGTGCCACACGTGATCATCCATATCCATCTGCACCAGCACGTAGCCGGGATAGAACATTCTCTCGACGGTATATTTCTTGCCGCCACGTATTTCCGTGACGGGTTCCGTAGGAATGAGCACCTTGCCGATCTTCTCTTGCAGGCCAAAGGCCTGGATGCGGGACTCGAGCGACTCTCTTACTTTTTTCTCAAACCCTGAATAGGTGTGGATGATGTACCACTTCATATTCGGGTTTGCGTCTACGCTCTCCGGCCCGGTTATGTTCTGTTCATCCATAAGTTGCTGTGGACTTTCCGGTGCTTTAGCGCGCGGCATGCTTCAGCACCCAATTGATAGCATTCCCGATTCCCATGTCAATCAGCCAGAAAAACAAAGCGAACAAGAAGACAGTGATGATCACCACCGTGGTCGTTGCCCGCACTTCCCGGTAATTGGGGAAGGTGACCTTCCGCATCTCGTTGCGAACGTCAGAGAAAAAGCTCCTGGTGCGGGCCGGAAACTGCTTCATCCGTCCGCCCAGGCTACGCTCGTCGCGCGCTAATGTTGCTACTTTAGCCATTGAATTCCTGTACCTTCCTTCACCGCTATACCCAAAAAACTGGCAGGGGCGGAGGGATTCGAACCCCCAAGTCCGGTTTTGGAGACCGGCAGTTTAGCCATTGAGCTTACGCCCCTGTGCCCATTGGGTAATTTCGTAATTTGGTAATCGAGTAATTGCGGAATGCTTCTGCTCTCTCAACGCAATTACCCAATCACCAGATCACTCAATTACCAAATTACTTCACTTCTTTATGTGCCGTGTGCTTGCGGCAGGCCTTGCAGAACTTTTTGAACTCCAGACGGCCAGTCGTGGTCTTCTTGTTCTTGGTCGTCGAGTAGTTCCGGTTCTTGCAGTCGCCGCACTGTAATGTAACGATTTCACGCATAAAATCAGCTCCTGGCTGCTAGCTACTGGCTTCTAGCTCATCAGTCTCAAACAGCCGCTTTGAATAACCCATTGCCAGAATTCAAGTTGCCAAATTGAAAGCTCGAATACCTGTTTGGGCTTCCGCAATTATCCCTGCTGCCTTAACAGTCATGCTCTTTCAAATTTTGGCGATTTTGGCATTCATGGCAATTTTGGCATTTTTAACAATTTTACTGAACGATCTCCGAGATCGTTCCGGCTCCCACGGTGCGTCCGCCTTCGCGGATAGCAAAGCGCAGGCCCTTCTCCATGGCCACCGGCGTAATCAGCTCAATGGTCAGCGCCACGTTGTCTCCCGGCATCACCATCTCGGTGCCCGCCGGCAGTTCCGCCACTCCCGTCACGTCAGTGGTGCGGAAGTAGAACTGTGGACGATAGCCCTTGAAGAACGGCGTATGTCTTCCACCCTCTTCCTTGGTCAGCACGTAGATCTCAGCCTTGAACTTGGTATGCGGGGTGATCGAGCCGCCCTTGGCCAGCACCATGCCGCGCTCCACGTCTTCCTTGCCAATGCCGCGCAGCAGCAGTCCGGCATTGTCGCCCGCCATGCCTTCATCGAGCTGCTTTTTGAACATCTCGACTCCGGTCACCACCGTCTTGCGGGTGTCGCGGAAGCCCACAATCTCAACTTCCTCGCCTACCTTCACCTTGCCGCGCTCGATCCTGCCGGTCACCACCGTGCCGCGTCCGGAGATCGAGAAGATGTCTTCAATCGGCATCAGAAAAGGCTTGTCAATGCTGCGCTCCGGCAGCGGCACGCTCTTGTCCACCGCTTCCATCAGCTCGTCAATCTTCTTTTCCCACTGGGCTTCCCCGTTCAGCGCGCCCAGAGCCGAAAGCCGGACCACCGGAACATCGTCGCCGGGGAACTTGTAGCTCTTGAGCAGTTCGCGGACTTCCAGTTCCACCAGGTCGAGCAGCTCAGGGTCGTCCACCGCATCGCACTTGTTCAGGGCGACGACGATGTAAGGCACGCCTACCTGACGGGCCAGCAGCACGTGCTCGCGGGTCTGGGGCATGGGGCCGTCAGTGGCCGCCACCACCAGAATGGCGCCATCCATCTGGGCCGCGCCGGTGATCATGTTCTTGATGTAGTCGGCGTGGCCGGGGCAATCTACGTGCGCGTAGTGCCGGTTGGGGGTCTCGTATTCCACGTGCGCGGTGGCAATGGTGATGCCGCGCTCCCGCTCTTCCGGCGCGTTGTCAATCGAATCGAACGAGCGAAACTGGATCTTGGGATTGTGCTTGGACAACACCTTGGTGATGGCCGCCGTCAGCGTGGTCTTCCCGTGGTCAATGTGACCGATCGTTCCTACGTTCACGTGCGGCTTGCTGCGATCAAATTTTTCCTTTGCCATTGCTCTCCTCAGAACTCTTAGTAATACCGATAAACTTTTTGAAATTTCTGCCGGATTTCCGGCGCTACTTCCTCGATGCGCTCCAGATAAAATTCGCGCATCATCGCCTGGTCTGACAGGGCCAGCGCTTCATAAAGCTGCCGGGCCGATTTCCTGGCGCTGGCCAGCACCGGATCTACCTCTTCGATAATCCGCTGCTCCAGCACTTTTTCAAACTGGCGTACGCGGATACCCGCGCCGTCCAGCTTCTTCAAAAACTTTTCTACTGTGGCCCCGGCAAAAACCCGCTGAAGGGCCAGCTTCAAATGCTCAAATTCTTCCGTCTTCTGGATTGGAATCTGCGCTTGTTGGAATTCCATCTCTTATCGCTTCCCTGTGCGGGCGATGCTCTGCCGCTGCCAATTTCTGGAGCGGGAGACGGGAATCGAACCCGCGACCAACAGCTTGGAAGGCTGTGACTCTACCACTGAGTTACTCCCGCTTCTCAACCCTGCCACCGCAAATCCGAATCAGCAAAAACTCTGATATTGCTTCCTGCTTCTGCTTGACAACAACTTTCGTCCAGGCTCCTGCTCTTTGTACTGGCTGATCTTCCGATTCTTCCTGATCTGGGCCCGTGTCTCAGGCTTCTCTCGGGGAGGAGTTACTCGATGACAGACGGCCAATCCAATCTAATTTTCTTCTTCTTCGGTGCGGATATTGTCAGCCTTCCAGTGCAGCAGCGTCCTGACTGCAAAGAAAGCGACGATGGCCAAGGTTATACCCCTTATGCTGATCTGCCCTCCGCCAACTTTGACAGGGACATCACTCATCGTCGTCCAGATCAACAAACCCAACACGGCGTACACAGCCAGAGCAATCCAAAGACGTTTATTCTTTTCCATCTGTCTGTTCTTGCTCTAAAACTGGAGCTGATGACCGGGACAAAAAAGACTGAACCGGTGACAGCTTTTCTTGTTGCGGCTACGCTCTCGCTGCCGCAACGCTTGCCAAGGGAGTGCTCTTTTAGAACTCCGCTCCGCTTCGTTGCAACTGAGCTACATCAGCCCTTCTTCAAACGTACACTTTCAAAACTGGAGCTGATGACCGGGATTGAACCGGTGACCTCTCCCTTACCAAGGGAGTGCTCTACCAACTGAGCTACATCAGCCTGAACCCTACAACATCCCCGGTCGAGGTCACCCGGCGACTGCTTCTCTTTATGTTGCGGCTACGCTCTCGCTGCCGCAACGCTTACCAAGGGAGTGGTCTTTTCTTCAAGACTCCGCTCCGCTTCGTCGCAACTGAGCTACATCAGCCTGAAATCAATCTTGAAACCTGGTGCACAGGGGAGGATTCGAACCTCCGTAGCTCGCTAGGAGCGGCAGATTTACAGTCTGCTGCCATTAACCACTCGGCCACCTGTGCATTCCTGAGCCTGCTTCTCATGCCGAGTTCCCGCGGGCTCTATACTTGCCAAAAAGCTGACTAAAGAGGGACAAAACAGGCAACGCGCAAAAAACATACTTCCGCACAGACGCTAACTGCTACTTACGGAGAAATCTTCGTTTGGAATGCGTTCCGGTGGAAAATCTTCGTGCGCAGTATCTGCTTTTTACCCTGAAAACGCGCCAGCTACACGCTCCAGGAACCCCTTATCATCTGGAGCTGGCGAAGGGATTTGAACCCCCGACCCTCTGATTACAAATCAGATGCTCTACCAACTGAGCTACGCCAGCGAAACTCAACCCTTCCCGACACTACGGGGCAAAGATAATAAGTTAGCACAGCGGCATTACACGTGCAACAGCAGCACTGCAAACCGTTTAGGCGAAAACCCACGTCGGCCAGCCCGGAATCCATTGTACCAGTTTTCACCGGTCACAAACCGCAAAGCTGCCTTGTTCAGATCCTGTCTTTGACCTCTTCTCTCATGACCTGTATAAACGCCCCATGCCTAAGAGCCGTAAGGTCCTGATAGCGGTAGCCGTTCTGCTGCTGGTTGTCGCCGCAGGCTGTCTCATCTTCTACCAGCGCGTTGTGCGCAAGCCGGAAACCGTGCTCTTATTGCCTGAAGGCGACCTGCTGCTGTATGTGAACCTGAAGCCCGCGCATCTTTTTGGTCTTGGGAAAACCACTACTCCGCCCGAAGATCCCGAATACCAGGACTTTGTGAAGCAGACCGGCTTTCAGTTTGAACGCGACCTCGATGAAATAGCCATGTCCCAGCGGTCGCCAGGAAGCGACAATACCGACTCCTCAGAGATTTTCACCGGACGCTTCGACCAGCAACGGCTCACCCCTTACTTGCAGCGGCTGGCCACCTCTACCGAGCGATACAGTGACAAGCAGATTTATTCGATCCCGCACCAGGGACATACCGTCAGGGTCGCCATACTCGGCCCCCGGCAGGTTGCGGTTACCAACATCGGCTCTGCCGATCCCATGCACAGCATTATTGATAAAAGCCGGAATGCGTCGCTGGCTGGAAAAGGCGCATCTTTGCTCCAAAATTATTATGGGCATGTGCCGCTGACCAGTCTGGCCTGGGTCATTTACCGCACTCCGTCGAATGCGGCTGCGCCCCAGCTTCCCGGCGGCCTGAGTTTCGATTTTCTACAGAACACCGTGACCGTGGGATCTCTGCGTTATACCGGAGCGGTGCAGTTGACGGCCCAGATCTTCGCCACAGATGAAGCTGCGGCCTCCAATGTGGCTGACTCCATCAACACATTTTTAGCGATCTACCGCAGTGTAGGGCAATCAGTGGGCGCGAAAGGAACCGATCCTGACGTGAAGGCTGCCATGGACAGCATTCAGGTGCGGCATGAAGGCGACAAAGCCATTGTGACCGCGACCGTGCCTCCCGGATTCGTGAAGAAGGCCATTTCGGACGCCGAAAACTCCAGATAGAAACTATCCGGTTGATAGGCATGCCTTCAATTTTTGACATGTTTGGCAGTCATGGCGATTTTTGGCAAGTCAGATTGCGTATCAGCGTTGTGTGGCGAAGGGTTACATCGCTCCCGAAGCAATCTGCTGGGTCACAGTAAAGCGCAGGAACTTGTGTGGGTTTACCGGCGTATTGGAAATCCGGACTTCGTAGTGAAGATGTGGACCAGTGCTGCGTCCACTGTTACCCACATAGCCTATGGTGTCGCCGCGATGTACGTATTCACCGGGTGTAACCACGAACCCTGAAAGGTGCCCGTAGAGTGTGCTGATATCGTGTCCGTGGTCTACCAGAATGGTTTTGCCGTAGCCATTCATGAAATCGGCAATCCGTACCCATCCATCTGCGGGAGCGATTACCCGGGTACCGTATTGGCTGGAGATGTCAATGCCGCGGTGAAACGCGCCTTCACCGTTAAACGGATCAATGCGTTCACCGAAGGAGCCGGTCACCGGCCCTTCGACCGGCCACAGCGTAGGCGCGGCAGCCAGGCGCAGCCAGTCTTTGGTGGTCGCGCCATTCAGGTCACCCATTCCGATACCCACGGCCGCTGCGCCGCTCATGGCGGTTTTTTTCAGATCGTTGAACTCGCTGATGGAGGAAGCCGGATTGTCCAGTCGAAAAGCCGGATCGGGACGCAGACCATAGAGGCTGGAAACTTCGCCGGCCAGGGAACTCAGGGACTGGGCCTGCAACTGATTCTGCTCAGCCACCTGTTCAAGCTGGGTATATTGCGACTTCAGGGCCTCTTTTTCTGTGCGGAGCTGGTTGAAACGCTGGGTCTTAAGAAGCATCCGGGTATAGGAGCCGGCCATGCCAGTAATGGAAAGCATGCCGATCACAGCGCCTGCGATAAAAACGTACATGTAGTGCAGGGGAATGGGTATCTTGAGCAACTCCCCTTCGGAGTTCCGCGCCACCAGCATGATATAAAAACGTTTTCGCAATGAAATGCTCCGCTCCAGAATTTTGTTCGCAGCGTATTTACTTAACGTAAGTGGCGTTTCTTATTTCGGCCTAAACTCGATTGGCCCGGTCCGCAAATTCATCCTCGGCCACAAGTGGAACTTCCTGGAGGCCAGAGGTGTAAGGTAATGGCGGGTAAAAGTTAGCAGGTGCGTTCTCTGCGTGTCAATCAGCCATAGACATCATTCGGATAACGAAAGTATACGATTGTGCCTGAGAAAGAAGGCAGTGCTGGGCCCGGGCCTTTAGTTTAATCTTGCCTATTCAACAGGATAGCCGCTTGCCCCTACCGGAGAGACAACTGATTCAGCAGATTGGCCGCCTCGCTCGGCACACCAACCGCCGGTCGTTGGTGCGGGGAATCGGCGACGATTGCGCCGTTTTGAAACCACCTGCCGATTCGGAACTGCTGATCACCACCGACCTTTGTATAGAAGATGTCCACTTTCGCCCGCAATGGCATCCGGCGGCCAGCGTAGGTCACCGCTGTCTCACGCGCGGACTCAGCGATATCGCCGCTATGGGTGGGGAGCCGCTGGCCTGCTTTCTTTCGCTCGGACTGCCACAGCATCTGCCGCAGTCGTGGATCAACCAGTTTCTCAAAGGACTCTTACGGCTGGCAGACGAATTCAAGGTTCCTCTGGCTGGCGGAGATATTGCCGCCGCGGAAAGGATCACGGCAGATATCGTGATGGTCGGGAGCGTTGCTTCAGGCCAGGCGCTATTGCGCTCCGGAGCGCGTCCCGGCGATCGTATTTATGTGACTGGCGAACTGGGCGGTTCCGCAGCGACCCTTCAGCGTCTTTATCGCGGCGAGAAGGTGCGCCCCACACGCGCACTGCGCCACTTCCACCCGGTCCCACGGCTTAAAGCCTCGCAGTGGCTGCGCCAACGTCGATTGGCAACCGCTGCAATAGATCTGAGCGACGGACTTTCAGTAGACCTCGATCATATTTGCGAGGAAAGCAGAGTGTCAGCCATCATTGAATCCGAAGCTTTGCCGATCGCCCCCGGCGCCAATCTGGAACACGCCCTGCACGGCGGCGAAGACTACGAACTGCTGTTTACCTCTCGCGCAGAATGCAGCCGTTCCTGCCTCTATCGCGGGAGTACCGGTCACATCAATCGGCGAAATCCAGTCAAGAACGCCGGGACGCGCAGGGGTCTGGGCGCGCGATGGCCGGGGTAAACTCAGGCCGCTGCCAGTACACGGATGGGAACATTTCAACAAGATTTAAGTGGAAGCAGAAGAGAAACCAAGACTACAATCCTTGGCAGCTTCCAAAAACAAAAAGGCGGCAAGAAATGAGCACTGGCACTCCTCCACCTCCAATGCCCGAAGGGTTCGCACCCGTTCCATCAACACCGGTTGCCGAACCGGCGGCTCCAGCTCTGTCTGAGCCTCAGCGCATCATCAATACGTACTTTGCTCCCAGCAAAACCTTTGAGGACATACGCCGCAATCCAAGCTGGTGGGTGCCGTGGCTGCTGCTCTCGGTGCTTGTGATTGTCTTTTGGACCATGGTTGGCAAAAACGTGGGCTTCGACAAAATTGCGCATGACACCATAGCTCAATCGGCGCGGCTGCAGCAGTTGCCGCCTGACGTCCAGGCGCAGCAAGTCAAAGCCATGACCATCGGATTCAAATACTTTGGCTACGCGACTCCGATCTTTTTATTGGTCTACGCGCTGATTATTGCGGCAGTGCTGATGGTGATTTTCAATTTTGCCATGGAAGCGCAGGTGCCCTTCCGGCAATCCCTTTCCATTGTTATGTATTCATGGGCCCTGCCGGCGGCCCTTTCTACCATTGTGAGCATGATTGCCGTATGGAAGGGAGACCCTGACAATTTCTATCTCCAGAACCCGTCTGCAACCAACCCCGCGTATTTCATGGACCCGGCAAGCACATCGAAATTTCTATACACATTCCTGATGGCATTCGATGTTTTCTCCATCTGGACTGTCATTCTGCTCGGCATTGGTTTTGCCGTGAATTCGAATCGCCGCAAGCTCAAGACCAGCACTGCAATCGCGACTATAGCCATCATTTTCGTTCTCTATAAACTGGGATCTGCGGGCCTTGCTTCCATGCGGGGCTGATCCATCGCCTGAGCGGAAGAAGCTTGAAAAACAACCACTTAGTGCGAAATTGCAGCCGCTCGGGGGAGTGCATTCGCGCTTGTTCTCTGTGTATGTTTTAATAACTGTTTACCTAAATGTTAGTGAAGACAAGGTTTCGGCGACGAATCAAAGCAATGCACCGTAAGGTGCGCGAACTGCTCATGCTGGGGAAAGGGCTCATCTCCACCAGTCATCCGGTGCAGGCCCAACTCATTCCCATGCGCAAGTGCAATCTTGCTTGCGGCTATTGCAGCGAATATGACGACGTCTCTGAAGCCGTTCCAATTGAAGAGATGTACCGCCGCATTGACCGCCTTGCGGCCCTCGGGACCACGCTCATCGTCATCAGCGGCGGCGAGCCTCTGCTGCATCCCGATCTGGATGACATTATCCGCCGCATCCGCTCGCGCGGCATGATTGCCGGCATGATCACCAACGGATATCTGCTGGTTCCGGAAAGAATCGAACGGCTGAACCGCGCCGGACTCGACCATCTGCAAATCTCGATTGATAACGTGATGCCCGACGAGGTTTCGTTCAAGTCGCTGAAAGTGCTCGACCGGAAGCTGCAATGGCTGAATGAATACGCTGAATTTCACGTGAATATCAATTCTGTGATCGGCGCGGGAGTCAAAAATCAGGGTGACGCCCTGACTGTGGCAAAACGGGCTATAGGACTTGGGTTCAGCTCGACCGTGGGAATTATCCACGACAGCACTGGCCAATTGAAACCGCTCGACGCCAATGCCCGGGCCGTGTTTCAGGAAACGCGCAAGCTGGCCAAGCGCAGCTATGCCCGGCTCAACGGCTTCCAGAACAACATAGCGCAGGGCAAGCCTAACAACTGGCGCTGCCGTGCCGGTTCGCGTTTTCTTTATATCTGCGAACACGGACTGGTGCACTACTGCTCGCAGCAACGCGGCTTTCCCGGCACTCCGCTCGCCCAGTACACCAAAGAAGACATCCGCCGCGAGTTCAATACAAAAAAGGCATGCGCCCCGGTATGTACCGTCTCCTGTGTGCACCAGACTTCGTTGATGGATTTCTGGCGCGCCCCCCAGACTGCCGAATCCCATACCGTAATGGGCGAATCATGCGAATGCACCAACCGCACTCAACCTGAACTGGTGCAGATTGATATGGGCAACTCGGTCGCAGTGCAATAGCTTCGTTCCTGAAGCTTCGAACAAACAACCCTCTCCCCCTCGTGTCGTTTCTCACGGTCATGTCGTCCTGAGCCGGCAGGCGAAGGAACTGCTCCGCTACTGCCTCGCAGTAGCAGTGAATGAGGCGCAGCGAACGATCTACTTTAGTCGAGGGATGTGTTCACACCTCTGGGAATCCGATCTTGAATCTTAGGTGGGCGAAAGCGAATCTCAGCGCCGATCGAATCCCTTCGATTGCACCAAAGTTTCTCAGAATCCCGCGTTCCCGCCTTAACATCCAATGCTGTTCTCAAAATCGAGTGTGGGTGAAAACTGAATGGAAACCAGCCAGGCCAGCTACGGCACGATCTCTGTTGAACAGGCAAAATCTTTGAGCGGTTTGGAACTGCTACAGGAAATCCTTGCCGGCAAGCTCCCCCGGCCTCCAATCAGTAAAGTGATGGATTTTGCGCCGGTGGAAGTCGAGCAGGGCCGCGTGGTCTTCAGCGGAGTACCCACCAGCGACTTCTACAATCCGATGGGCTCCATTCACGGCGGCTATGCCGCCACGCTGCTCGATTCCTGCATGGGCTGCGCCATCCATTCCACCCTGCCGGCAGGCAGTGGCTATACCACGCTGGAATTCAAGATCAGTTTTCTGCGCGCTCTCAGTGAAAACAGCGGACGAGTGTGGGCTGAAGGCAAAGTGATTACCACTGGCAAGCGCGTAGCCACTGCCGAAGGACGCCTCTATGATGCCCAGAACCGCTTATATGCTCATGGGACGACTACCTGCCTGGTGTTTCCGTTGTGATAACCAGGCCTTACCACTGATCAAGAGCTATCGGTTCAGCGCGTAATTCAGAGCTGCGCGTGCCAGAATGCGGGTGGAATCCAGCATGGGCAGCGGGGCTTCATCATCGCCAACCAGCAATGGCAGTTCGGTGCAGCCCAGCACCACAGCATCGCAACCTGCGGTCTTGAGCTGTTCGATGACCTGCTGGAAGTAGAACAGCGACTCGAGTACCTGCTCGCCGCGCACCAGTTCATCAAAAATAATGTCGTTGACCCGCTCCTGCTGGGCAGGCGTTGGCTGCACACAGCGAATGCCCATCTGCTCGAGCTTTTCCGGATACACCGGGCCACTAACCAGAAACTTGGTGCCGGTAATGCCTAATCGCTCAAACCCCTGGCGCTTTGCTTCCTTGCCCACTTCCTCCGCGATGTGCAGCCACGGCAAGGGCGAATTAGGCAGCACGTGAGGCAGGGCTTCATGGACGGTATTGTCAGGGCAGATGAGGAAGTCAGCTCCCGCCTGCTTCAGGGCGTGGGCCGAGCGCAGCATAAGATCTCCCACTTTCTTCCAATTGGCCCTGGGCGAGATGTAATTCATGTACTCGGCCAGGGATATGGTATGCAGCACGATCTCAGGATGAGCATGCTTGCCCATGTAAGGCTCAGCCTCAAGACAGATGGTGCGATAACAAAGTGCGGCCCCTTCGGCACTACAGCCGACTATTCCGATTCGTTTCATGCGGCCAGAGAATCAATCCTGCGAAGAAATTCAAGCTTCTTTTCGGGCGGAAGAAATGACGCTTCAAACGAATTGCGCGCTACTTCCAGCAGATGGTCGTCACAAAAACCGAATTCCTGCTGGGCCAGTTCGTATTCATGATTCAGTGACGTCTGGAACATTTCCGGATCATCACTGTTCAATGTAATCATCAGCCCGTTGTCGAACATCATTTTTACTGGATGCTGTTTCAGGCTGCTACAGACGCCTGTGCGTACATTACTTGAGATGCAAACTTCGACCGGTATTTGCTTGCGCGCCAAAACTTCCATCAGCTCAGGATCATTGGGGATACTGAGTCCGTGTCCGATGCGTTCTGCGCCGATGTTCAGGGCAGCCCATACGGATTCCGGACCGGTGGTTTCACCCGCATGAACCGTAAGACGCAAATCCTGCTGTCGCGCCTCGAAGTACAGGTCTCTGAAGTTTTCCGCTGGCCCGTCCTTCTCTATGCCGCCCAGCCCAATGCCTACAACATTGCGATCGCGCAGGCTGGCTGCCAGGTCGAAGACTTTCTTGGCCGGTTCAACGCCGAAGTGCCGCACTGCGTCAAAAATCCAGAGCAGCGACACGCCAAAATCCCGTTCTCCGCGCTGACGGCCCCGTTCCATGCCCTCGAAGATCGGCTCAAACTGCTGCCCACGCCAGTGAATTACGCCAACGCTTACATACACCTCGGCGTGCAAAACGTTTTGCCGGTGCAGCTTCTCCATGAGGCGGTAAGTAATGAGTTCGTAATCTTCCGCATCGCGCAGCCGCTCGGTCACCGACTTGAATGCCATCATGAAGCCCGTGAAATCGTTGTAGGAGTAAAGCTGCTCCACCTCGCTTTCGCTCAGGAAATCGCCGCTGCCTTCAACGTTGTAACGGTTGTTCTCAGTACTCAGAGGCGTGTTGTGTCGCCGGCTCAACTCCGACAAAGTTGCTGGATCAACCGTGCCTTCCAGATGCAGGTGCAGCTCCGCTTTTGGCAATCCGGCAATGAAACGAGTGGAATTCATCGGCTCGAGGGCGCCGCCAACTTTGTTTCGGCGAATTCGCTGTGGCGGCGGCTATAGGAAAAGTAGATGACCAGGCCGATGGCCAGCCACAGAAAGAAACGTATCCAGGTCACCACCAGCAGTCCGGACATCAGCCCTATACAGAGCAACACAGAAATGATGGGAAAGAGCGGCACAAAGGGTACGCGGAAGGCCCGCGGACGGTCCGGCTGGTTCTTTCGCAGGAAAATTACACCTAGCGAAACCAGCACGAACGCAAACAAAGTCCCTATGTTCGAGAGGTCGGCGGCCTGCCCGATATCCACAATACCGGCGGGTATGCCGACCAGAAAACCGGCGATCCAGGTGGACCAGTGCGGAGTTTTAAAGAGTGGATGCAATGACGAAAAAAAACGGGGCAGCAGCCCGTCGCGCGACATGGCAAACCAGATGCGCGTCTGGCCGTATTGAAAGACCAGCAGCGATGAAATCATGCCCATGAGAGCGCCGAGGATAATGACTGCCTGGAAGAAGCGATTGGCCCCGAGTTGTTTCAGCGCATAAATCACGGGAGCGTCGCTGGCTTCTCCCGCGTTACCGAACGTACTGTAGGGCATCATGCCGAGCAACACAATGGCCACGCCGATATACAGAATTGTGCAAACGATCAGGGAAGCAATGATGCCAAAGGGCAGATCGCGTTGCGGGTCGCGCGCCTCTTCTGCTGCGGTAGAAACAGAGTCAAAACCAATATAGGTAAAGAAGATGATGGCCCCGCCGGCCATGATCCCCGGAAAACCGCTGGGCGCGAACGGATGCCAGTTCGCAGGCTTGACCAGCATTCCTCCCACAATGAGAAACAGGAAGATGGCCCCGATCTTGATCATGACCATCACATTGTTTGCCTGAGCCGACTCGCGCACACCGCGAACCAGCAAGACAGTGAGAATAAAGACAATTAAAAAAGCAGGAAAATTGAAATACGAGTGGCTCCAACCGTCCGGGGTAAAGACAGGGGTGGACCACTTATCAGGGATATTTACGCCAAAAGCTGCGAGCTGCGCCTTGAAATAGCCGCCAAAACTTACGGCTACCGCAACATTGCTTACGGCATATTCAAGAATCAGGTCCCATCCTATGATCCAGGCGATTAATTCACCTAAGGTCGCATAACTGTATGTGTAAGCGCTCCCGGCAATGGGAATCATGGAGGCCAGTTCGGCGTAGCAGAGCCCCGCAAAAGCGCAGGCCACCGCTACCAGCAAAAACGAAAGAGCAATCGCAGGCCCCGCCGGCGGACGCCCATACATGACCAGGCCATGAAGGTTTCCATGCCGGACCAGGTGCATGAAAAGATCGAGCACCTGCGCCTTGTAGAAAGAAGGATCGCCATGCTCCCCGGCGGCCGCCGTGCCCGTCAGCGCAAAAATTCCTGAGCCGATAATCGCGCCGATGCCCAACGCAGTGAGCGACCATGCCCCCAGAGATTTTTTCAGCCGGTGCTCGGGACTTTCCGAGTCCGATATGAGTTTGTCTATGGACTTTTTGGCAAAGAATTGGTTGGCCAAAAAAAGCTCCTTGTGTGAACTCACGGCGGACCGGGTCTGGTCCGCCGTGCCTGCTTTGGCCGCTTACCGCTTGGAGGTGCCTCGCGCCAGCTTTTTCACTTTGCGCTTCTTCGATCCGCGCGCGTAATCGCGCTGCTTCTTAGGAGCTTGTTTTTTGCGGGCTGTCCGCTTGGCTTTCTTACGTTCTTCCGCACTGAGACTCTTGGTATTTGCCATTCACCTATCCTGATATGAAATTGAAAATTTTTATGCCTGCCCGGCATTACTGTGCCGGTTGATGCTTCGAGGCTCACTCACTGTAAGAGCTAATGCCTCGATGTTGTTCCAGCCGGGTCGCGCGTCAGAGACTTGCAACTGTCTGTTAAGCCTTTTCTAACTGCGCGAATTTTTCCACCAGCTTCTTCATTCCGAATCGAGGGAATTGTACCGTAATCTTAGCGGATTCTCCTTCACCTTCCCGCAGGTACACCACACCCTCGCCATATTTCGGATGTTTTACCCGCTGGCCGGGCTTGAATGCCCGCTTGCCGGTCGGCTCTTCCACCGGCGACCTGTGGACGGGTGAATTTCTTGCCCCTCGAAGCAAAGAACTCGGCAATGTTGTCAATCGAGTTGTATTTGGCGCCGGAATAACCGGATTTGGGCTTCTGCTGCCTCACCTGTTCGTAACGCGCCGCGATGCTCTGGTCTTCGTCTTCGTAGTTATAGTGCTGTTCTACATAATGCTCGCTGTCACGGCGGGAGGTTCCACCCGTTCGGGGAGAACCAAAATCCTGCATCAGTTGCGGTGGCACTTCATCGAGAAAACGAGATGGCAGGCTGGCCTCGGGCATATCTGTCCCATACCGCCGGCGGTAGCGAGCCCGGGTCAGGACTAACTGGTCCATGGCGCGGGTCATGCCCACATAGCAGAGCCGCCGCTCCTCTTCCATCTGGGGCGGATCATTGAAGGTGCGCGAGTGAGGAAAAAGACCTTCTTCCATGCCCGCCAGCAGCACCAGGTTGAATTCCAGCCCTTTGGCGGAATGCAGCGTCATGAGCGTAACCCGGCCGCGCGGATCATAGGTATCAACATCGCTGACCAGGGCTGCATGATCGAGAAATTCTGCAAGGCTCTCGCCGCGGTCGCGGGAATCCATGGCGGCGTTCACCAGTTCGCGCAGGTTTTCAATGCGGGCCTGCGAATCCGGAGTGTGCTCTTCTTCCAATTGCTTGATGTAACCGATGCGATCGAGCAGGAACTTCAAAACTTCAGGCAGGGTAGCTGCGCCACCGGGAGCACGGAAACCTTCAACAGCTTCAACCTTCTCGGCTGCTTCCGGACCTTTCGTGGATTGCGGGACTTCGCGAGCTTCCGGCGCTTCCTCGGCCATCAGCGCACCAAATAATTCCTGCTGTTCGTTCTCTCCGAAATCGAAGCTGGCGTCCTCGCCTTCGACGGTCTCCATGGGTTCACCGGAGTTTTCCAGTTCAGCCGATATTTCAGCCTGATCGGCGGAGAGATCTGCGCCTTCTTCAACGGTGGTGCTCACCTGCTCGACGAAGCTGCCCGTCAGCATGGCGCGAGCGTCTTCGATGATCTCTTTAAAACTCTTCAGGGCAGCACAGGCGCGTGGCGGCAACAACCTGCGCTGAATGGCCTCCCCCACCGCCTGCCAAAGCGAAATGCCGGTCTCCAGCGACAGCCGTTCCAGTGTTTCCACCGTGGTCTTGCCGATGCCGCGCGTTGGGGTATTGATCACCCGCAGCAGGGCAATCGAATCCTGGAGATTGCTGATCAGCTTGAGGTAGCTGATCATGTCTTTGATCTCAGCACGCTCGTAAAAAGAAAATCCGCCCACGACCTGATACTTAATCTGATAGCGGCGCATGGCTTCTTCAATCAGGCGTGACTGCGAATTGGTCCGGTACAGAACCGCCATGCGGACATTGTCGGTCGCACCATCTTCCGCCATCTTTCTTGAATAGCGGGAGATGTAGTCGGCGATAAACAGCGACTCGTTTTCTCCGTCCGGCGCTTCGTAGTAGCCGATCTGGCCGCCGCCCTGCCGGTCGGTCCACAGGTTTTTGCCTTTGCGCTGCTTGTTATTGGCCACCACTGCCGACGCAGCTTCGAGAATATTCTGTGTGGAGCGGTAATTCTGCTCCAGGCGAATTACCCGGGCCTCGGGAAAGTCCTGCTCGAACTCCAGAATGTTGCGGATATCCGCACCACGCCAGGAATAAATGGACTGGTCTTCATCTCCAACCACGCAGACATTGTGCCGCGAACCCGCCAGCAGCTTGATCAGTTCGTATTGGGGACGGTTGGTGTCCTGGTATTCGTCAATCAGCAGGTATTCATAGCGGCGCTGGTAACGTTCCCGCACCTCAGCCGACGATTTGAACAGGCGCACTGCCTCCAGCAGCAGATCATCGAAGTCGAGAGCATTCGATTTGCGCAGCTCTTTGCGGTACTCCTCATAGATATGCGCAATCTTTTGCGTGTTCGGATCACCGGATTGCAGGTAAAGCTCCTGCGGGTCAAGCATGTGGTTCTTGGCCCACGAAATGCGAGACAGCACGGCGCTGGGCTTCATCTGCTTATCGTCCAGGCCGATTCTGCGCATAATGGATTTCACTACGCTCTGCTGGTCGCTTTCGTCATAGATGGCAAAATCTTTTTTGTAGCCGACGCCCTTCACCACGTTCAGAGCTTCTATGTCCCGCCGCAGCACGCGCACGCAAAATGAGTGAAAAGTGGCGATGAGCGGCTTTGCCAGCGAGCGTCCGCCCAGCAGATGGTCAACGCGCTCCGCCATTTCCGCTGCCGCTTTGTTGGTGAACGTGACCGCCAGAATGGAGTCGCCGCGCACGCCCAAGTCTTCAATCAGGTGGACAATCCGGTAGGTGATCACCCGGGTTTTGCCGCTGCCGGCGCCTGCCAGGATCAACACCGGGCCGTCAACGGCGTCGGCAGCTTCACGCTGCTGCGGATTGAGTTTGTCGAGAAGGTTCACAGCGATTACTGAATTGTATCCGTAGAAATTTTTGCCTGGCATTCAGAGCACCGGCACTGCGCGCGCAGGTAGTCCCATGAGTAGATGCCGCTCTCATGACCGTCATTCCACTTGAAATGAATGGCATATTTGCCCACCGGAGTTGCTGACGTAGGCCGCACCGGCGGCTTGTACATAGGCAGCAGGGTGGCCGCGGGCTTTACTTGTACGCCCGGTTCCCGGTTGTCTGCCTTCCGCTCTTCTTCGCAGGTGGCGCAAGGGCAGGCATCACGCAGGAACTGGAACGTGTAGTGGGTCTGGTGACCGTCTTTCCAGTCAATATCCACACCTGAGCCGGAAGAGACATTCACTTTGATGGATTTAGGATCTGCAAGGAGCACATTTTTAGTATCGCATGCTCTTTGGACTGGTAGTTTTCGGGGGTTAAATGAAAAAGAGCAAGACGTGGGGGCGACATACGCGGAAGGGAGGTTTTCAGCCGTTTATTTATTTCGGGAAAGATCCGGCTGAGTCGGAATTGGAGCCTGTTTGGCTGGAGCCTTGATTGCGAACGTCCCGGGCGTCTTCTGTATCCATTGATCCATAACTGTTCTCGTGGAAATTAGATGCTACCGCACTCCCAGTGGATGCACAAGCTTCAATTCTGAATAAGCACATCTACCATATTATCAGCAAGTTGCTGGCACCTGCTCCTAAGCGCTGCTACAGCTTTTCGGGGTTCCGTAGTCAGGAACTCATTGAGTTTGCTGGCGCGACGTGAAGACCCGATGGTCAATACCCCCACCAACTGACGGCAGCGATCGGGAGAGGAAACTTCGGAAGTCTGTGCGTATTCAGGATGATCAAGCGGTACCGTCACCAGAAATTCTTGTTCAGAACCTAAGATAGGCAAATAGTACCCGGCATCTTCAGTGATCTTATCTGGATGCACATACATCAGAGCTACATCACCCTGGCGAAAACATGCGCCTGCAAGCCCTAGCCCGAACGGCAGCCAAAAATCCCATTCGCTTTGTGAGATTTTGCCGGAGTTTTTGAATGCTTCCACCATAACCAGTTTTCTGTTGGCAGAATCATATGTCATGAGAGTAATGATGATTTGCTCATTCTTGAGCCGGTATGATTCGCACATTTCACTGCCAAACGCGAAAAATAGGTTTTGAATCCGCTGGGTGCCCGGATCAGGAGCGTCAGAGGACTTTCGCTTGAGGCCATGCTGAATGAGCTTGGCCTGTATTTCCGCCGATTTGAGCACTAAAACATAAAATTTTTCATCGAGTTTGCTTTTGGGAAGTAGCCAATCAAGTGAATAGCACCAGCCCACCGGCGGCTGCGTGGTCGAAAACTCAAAGACTCGCGATGGCCCCTCTGACTTTGTGTTTAATCGTTTGCCGACCAGTTTCAGCGGGGGTTCCACTCGTTGTGCCAACCGGTCTCTCTGCCATTTGACGTTGTCTTTCACCCAGGCAGATTCCGGTCGGGGGAGGCTTTGAAGAATCCCCTGGTTTACCACTTCTTCTACCGGAACAACGAGCTTATCGCCGCTCTTGAATATGCTTAGAAAAGGTTCTTCCTCGATCCGATCGGGGACTTGGAATCGCATTTTCAGCGTTTTCACCGGAAACCAAACCGTGCGGGCAAAGTACTCAGTAGGAAAGGCAAGCGGCACGTTGTTCATATGGACCTGCAACTCGTCGCTGTACAGATGCTCATATTCCCAATCAGAGAGTGCATCACCATTCAATACACGAATGGTCCATCCGAAACTGATTGGCGGATCTCCTTCACCCAGCGGTCCGTCAAAGAGAAAAACGCCAGAAACCTTCCGAACACTCTTCAGCTTTTCTTCCACGGGCAGCGGCGTCGTGCGTTTTTCCGAATGACGTTGCCATGTCATCTGTTGCCGTTTACCGCGCTCATCAAGTTCAGGCTCACCCACCACGCCGGCGGTTACCTCGAAGATGCATCGCAACCCTGTCAAGGGGCCCCGGCTCACCCGAAGGCCTTCCAAGGTATAAACAAAAACTGAATTTCCATCGTCATGGAGTTTTTTTTCTATGATCAGCGTGTCAACGCGAACTCCGTATCGCTCAACATCAATGGTCGCCTTGATCGCTTTCCATTGCTGAAATTTTTGCTCTTCCAGAGAGCGTACCGCCAAAGCGGCATTTGCAAGAGAGCCCTTCGAAATTCGCCGCCTTATCGCTTTTGCAGGTCCGCTTGAACTTCCCGCCACTATTGGAATTTTCTGTCCGGATATCTGACGAGAGTAGGTCTGCCAGGATGGGTGCGTCTTGTGATAGGCCTGGTTCGCAGACCAGATGTTGCTGGTAAGCTTTTGCAAATATTTAACAGGCACTGCGCCTCCCCCCAGCAGCGTTCCCTCTCCCCTGGTGGTACCAACGACAGCGCAAACCTTGTAGGTAGTAAGGTTGAGCAGCGGAGAACCGCTCAGTCCGGGAACTGCTTCACCCAGCTTCAACTTATATAACTCTACCTTGTCTTTCCCTTCGCCTTCGTAGATCGGCCCTTCGTACTCGTAAGTTTCTGACTCCCCTCCTTCCCTGTAATCTCCTTCAGGATGTCCGAATGTGTATAGGTTATCTTTCAGTTTGATCTCATCCCCCAGCAGGACACAGGGATGGTCCCAGTTAGCAATCTTTTCGTCGACTTCGAGCACCGCCAAATCCAGTACGTTTTTCTTCTTGCGGGAGCTTTTGAAATCCTTGCTCAACGTTGCGGTGCGCTGCTCACCATGCCACTGAATCTCAATCGGTTCCGAGGAGTTTTCCAAGACGTGCAGACAGGTAAGAACACGGTTGGGCGCCACAAAAAATCCGGTGCCGCTGCTGTCACCATGGGTAATGGCTACAACGCAGTTACGAAGCAAATCCATGATGTCGGCGGCAGAAACCTGCATCTGAACTAACTCCACTCAAGGGTAATTTTTAGATTTGCTTTCCCCGAACCTTTTACGATCAGGGCCGTGAGTTGGCCTGCTTCAACACCGACTTCGACACCAAACTCGACCGTGGCTTTTTTTGGTTTCGCCCTGTCAAGGGTAGATTTGATGCTGTTTACAATACCTTCAATGGATGTGGCCACCTGCTCAAAATCGAAGGGCTTGGAAGCGACCTTCTGAACGCCGGAGACCTGAGCGGTCTCGATTCTGATAGTGGTTCCGTCTTTCAGCTTTGCTTTAATGATCTTTGTAGGTTGGTCCGGCACAGAAATTCCCCTCAGTTGGATTTGCCAGGGGATAGATGGATGACATAGTACACCAAAAAGTGCTTATGCGAATTTAAGGGTTCCGGATCGAGATCGGGGGCCGAAAAGGGGCGACTGAGTCACTTGGCATGTATTTGCCTCGGATCACCATCTCCTGTAAAATCTACCTTTAATCACGAGCTCTGAAGCCTTTTGTACCACAGCCCTTCTGAGTCAATTCTGGAGTTACCCGATATGGCACGAGTATGTGAACTGTGCGGCAAAGGGCCGCAATTTGGAAATGCAATCAGCCACGCCCACAATGTCAGCAAGCGGCGTTGGAATGTGAACCTGCGCCCGGTGCGCGCCAAAGTCCAGGGCGCGACCAAGCGGCTGCGCGTCTGCACCAACTGCCTAAAGTCAGGCAAAGTTGTGAAAGCCTAAGAAACGGCAACGTTGGATTCAGAGCCTCTCATCGAGAGGCTCTTTTCATTTTCACGACTCCGTTAAGGTTGAAGCTGTTTTCGCATCATGCCACAGGAATCTGTCCTTTAGCCAAAAGCAGCAAGCGGGCTGAATGGCTGACCACTGAGTGCTAATGCTACTTACCTCATCGCCCGATTCATCCACTTCTCTATATGCCCTGGCCGCTTCCACGCCAGTATTTGCTCCAGCATCTCTTCAGGACTGGAAGCAATCAGCACCAGTTGCCGGTTCTGCTGGTGGACAAAACGCTCCTCACAGGCATGGTCAAAAAACTCCAGCAGCCCATCCCAGTAGCCTTCCACGTTCAAAAGCCCGCAGGGTTTCATCTGGATGCCGAGTTGCGACCATGTGAGCACCTCCGCAAATTCCTCCAGAGTGCCGTAGCCGCCCGGCATGGCGATAAAAGCGTCGGACAGGTCAGCCATGCGCGCCTTGCGCTGGTGCATGGTGTCCACGACTTCCATTTGGGTGAGTGCGCGGTGCCCGACTTCGCGCTGCACCAGCGCATCAGGAATGATTCCGGTCACATCGCCGCCATGCTCGAGGACTGAATCGGCCACAATGCCCATCAAGCCTACACCGCCACCGCCGTAAACCAGGCCGATGCCTCTCTGGGCCAGCAGTGCGCCGAGGCGTTGCGCGGCCTGAGCGTACTCAGGACGCGCTCCCACTGACGACCCGCAAAAGACGCAGATTCGCATGGGTCGATTAAACGGGAACCACGTCTTCGGTTGGAAGCTTAGCCGCCTGGTTGCGCAGGTCTTCAAACAATAAAGTGCTGAGGTAGCGTTCGCCGAAATCCGGCAGCACCACCACGATCAACTTGCCGGCATTTTCCTCGCGCTGCCCGACTTTGATGGCAGCGGCCGCCGCCGCGCCACAAGAGATTCCTGAAAGCAGACCTTCTTCTTTGGCCAGACGGCGGGCCATCTGCAGCGATTCGTCCAAGGTCACAGCCACAACTTCATCAATGAAGTCGGTGCGAAGAATCTCTGGAATAAAGCCGGCGCCCAGCCCTTGAATTTTATTTGGGCCCGGCTTACCGCCGGAAAGTACGGGACTGTCCACAGGCTCTACGGCCACGATCTTGAACGAGGGCTTCTTCGGCTTGATGTACTCGCCTACCCCGGTCAGGGTACCGCCGGTGCCTACGCCGGAAATCAGGATGTCTACCTTGCCATCGGTGTCATTCCATATCTCCGGGCCGGTAGTCTCGCGGTGGATTTTCGGATTGGCCGAATTGGAGAACTGCCGGAGAATTATTCCGTTGGGTGTGTCTTTGAGCAGTTCTTCGGCTTTGGCCATCGCGCCACGAACCCCCTTAGGCCCGGGCGTAAGAATGATCTCCGCGCCAAAAGCCAGCAGCACGATGCGTCGCTCCATGCTCATGGTTTCCGGCATTATTAAGATCAGGCGATAGCCTCTGGCGGCCGCCACAAACGCCAAACCAATGCCGGTATTGCCGCTGGTCGCCTCGATCAGCACCGACTTACCCGGCTGGATCTTGCCCGCCTTCTCCGCCTCCAGCAACATGCTGACACCTATACGGTCTTTCACGCTGTTGGCAGGATTCCGCCCTTCCAGCTTGGCGACGATGGTGGCTTTACAGCCCCTAGTAATCCTGTTGAGTTGTACGAGTGGCGTTTTCCCAATCAGCTCAGTCACGTCTTTGGCGATGTTCATGTCCAGCCTCTCTCAAATCGAATACAGTATGGAATCTATAGGATTAATCCCCAGCACCGAACGAATCATGAAATTTTAACGGATTTAGAAGGGCCACGTATTTGCGCGACATAAACCTCCATACCGCCCACCTAAGACTTTGGGAGATGCAACACGGAAACGGAAGAGAGTCCCGCTAAAATTACCTGCTTTATTCATCGTCCCTTTGCTTGATTTCAGATCGGCCACATTGCTGGATGCCTCACACTCCAGTCCGGCAGGACGACCGAAAGTAGCCCGGCACAGAGCTTCCGGATGCGCTTCTGTTGCGCATCCGAGGAAGCGGAGTGCCGGGTAAAAAATAAAAGAGATATTTCCTTGCGCCTGCGGCCCGCGCGCAGCTCCTGCTTTTGGAGCGAAGCGCGTTAGAACAATCTGTCTGAACGTTACAACAATTGCCGCATGACGGGCTTAATGAACACTGCTTTAAATACCTTTTCCTCGTCAGGCGTAAATAATCCAGGCGCCAGGGAAGGCATAGGTTTTTGCCTCCAGCGATCCGGATCATCCCGGAAGAACAAGATCTGAATATTCCGGATGCTTAACAAGGTAGTCCTGCACTGACGGGCAAATAACATCTACCTTAAACTGATGTTCCCGTGCCCATTGCAGTGCAGTCTCTGCCAAAGAAGAGGCTAGTCCCATGCCGCGCAATTTTTCAGGAACTTCAGTGTGGATCAACGCCAGTACCCTTCCGGCCATACTGTATTCCAGATAGGCTGTCTCTCCGTTACGCTCGATCTCGAAACGGCCGGTAGTCACGGCCTGCTTTGCTGGTGCCTTTCGGCCAAAGATTTTCCATCCAAACATCTGACAGTCTCTTGATAGTCGTGATTGTATGCTGACCAGGCGCTAAGAAAATCTGTTTCAACCGCTAACTGATCCGCGATTATTCGCGCAATTCGCGGCCAGGTGTTTGTTCCACGCTGCTGAATCCAAAGAAAAGGCCCTCGAAATCGAGGGCCTAAGACTACACGCATGAGTGTTACTGCAACAGAGTTCCGTTCGGGTCTTCGTCTTTCTCCTGAAGCACAACGGCCGAGGCCACCTTATCTCCATCTTCCAGATGAAGCAGGCGCACGCCCTGTGTTGACCTGCCGGCTTCGCGGATGGTCTTGGTGTCAATACGGATGATCTTGCCGAACTGGCTGATCAGCATCGCCTCAGAGGTTTCATCCACCAGCATGATGCCCGAAACCTTGCCGTTACGTGCTGTGGTCTTCACGTTGATTACGCCTTTGCCACCGCGGCTCTGCAAGCGATAATCCTCAATCGGAGTGCGCTTGCCATAACCCTGCTCGGTAACCGACAGGATCAGGCTGGGCACATTTTCTTCTTCTTTGCCTTTTCCGTTGCTCTTCTTCTTGCCGTCTTTCGGAGTCACAGCCATGCCCACTATGTAATCGTCTTTATCGAGGTCCATGCCGCGCACCCCATACGCCGGACGACCCATGGAGCGGACATCCTCTTCGTCAAAACGAATCGCCATGCCTTCATGCGAAGCGAGGAATACGACGTGCTTGCCATCAGTCAGGCGTGCCGCTACCAGCTCATCGTCTTTCTCGATACCAATGGCGATAATGCCGCGCGACATTACATTCGAGAAGTCTTTCACTGGCGTCTTCTTCACTGTTCCGTTACGAGTAGCAAAGAACACAAAACGGTTCTCTTCTTCGAGATCGCGCACTTCCAGCAGCGTGCGCACGGTTTCACCCGGCTGCAACGCAACCAGGTTGCCGACGTGCTTCCCCTTGCCTGCCGCGCCTACATCGGGAATTTCGTACACCTTGAGCCAGTACACGCGCCCGGCGTTGGTCAGAATGAGCAGATAGGAATGCGTAGACGGAACGAACAGGTACTCGACAAAATCCTCTTCGCGGGTCTTCATGCCGGTGCGGCCCGTACCGCCGCGCCGCTGCTGCCGGTACATGGAAACCGGAGTGCGCTTGAGATAACCGCTGTGGGACATGGTTACCACAACCTGCTCATCGGCAATCAGGTCTTCCAGCGTGATCTCGGTGCTCTCATCGGTGATTTCCGTCTTGCGCGCGTCGCCATAGTCTTTTCTTACTTCTTCGAGTTCTTTCACGATCACGCCGCGCAGCTTCTTGTCGGAAGCAAGAATGGACTCGTACTCCGCGATCTTGTCGCGAATTTCGTTCAATTCGTTCAGGATTTCTTCCGTCGAAAGGCGCGTCAGGCGATAGAGTTGCAGTTCGAGAATCGCATCGGTCTGACGGGCGCTAAGCCGTCCTTCAGCACCGCCTACCTTCTGCTGAATCTGCTTGTCTACAATCCTGAATTTGGCGGCCAGCAGGTTTTCTTTGGCTTCAGCCCGCGAACCCGATGCACGAATGATCCTGATCACCGCATCCATGTTGTCGAGCGCAATCTTGTAGCCTTCCAAAATGTGCTCGCGTTCCCGCGCTTTTTCCAGCAGGTACGCGGTGCGCCGCCGCACCACGTCGACGCGATGATCAATAAAGTGCTGGATGGCCTGGATCAGCCCCATCTCTTTCGGCTGGCCATGGACAACGGCTAGAAAGATCATGCTGAAGCTTTCCTGCATTGAGGTGTGCTTGTAAAGCTGGTTCAGCACAATCTGCGCTTCAGCGCCGCGTTTCAACTCCACCACAATGCGCATGCCGTCGCGGTCTGACTCATCGCGCACATCGGAAATATCATCGATCACCTTGTCATTCACAAGCTGCGCAATACGCTCGATCAGCCGGGCCTTGTTCACCTGGTACGGAATTTCGGTGATGATGATGGACTTGCGTCCCTGGGCCATGTCTTCGATGCCCGCCTTAGCGCGCATCATGAAGCGGCCGCGGCCATTGGTGTAAGCGCTCTCAATGCCGCTCTTCCCGTAAATGTAAGCGCCCGTGGGAAAGTCGGGTCCCTTCACCACTTTGAGAATTTCTTTGAGTGACGTCGCGGGATTGTTGATCAGCATGATCGTGGCATCCACAATCTCAGTGAGATTGTGGGGAGGAATGTTGGTCGCCATGCCCACGGCAATGCCGTTCGAACCATTCACCAGAAGATTAGGAATGCGCGTGGGAAGCACCGTAGGCTCAACCGTGCTCTCGTCGTAGTTGGCTGTGAAGTCCACGGTCTCGCGATCAATGTCTTCCATGAGCGCGCCGGCAATGCGCGCGAGGCGGCACTCGGTGTACCGCATGGCCGCCGGTGGATCGCCGTCTACCGAACCAAAATTGCCCTGACCGTCAATCAGCGGGTAACGCAGCGAAAAATTCTGCGCCATGCGCACCAGTGTGTCGTAAATGGCAGCGTCTCCGTGCGGATGGTATTGGCCCATGCACTGGCCCACAACTTTGGCACACTTGTTGTGCTTCTTGTTGTACTGCAAGCCCATCTCCTGCATGGTGTACAGCACCCGCCGGTGTACCGGCTTCAGGCCGTCGCGCACATCAGGCAATGCGCGCCCGATAATGACTGACATCGAATAGTCGAGATACGAGCGCCGCATCTCGTCTTCAATGTTGATCGGCTGGATATTGGCGGCGCCGGGACTTCCCGGCGGCAACCCTCCATCGTTGTTGGGAGGCTCCAACGGCAACTGCGGATTCTGATCATCTGCCATAGTTTTCTAAACTTCCTTCAGGCGTCTTCCAGCCATCTGCTCCGGGCACACAGGGAACGATTGAGCGGCCCTTCCTGATGTGCACGAAATTCGGCTAACTCATTGTATTTACAGCAAGTTATATGTTGGGAGACTACCTGGAATTATACCACAGCAAAAGGCGAATGCAGCCGCATCATTCGCGGCTGCTTTTCTCCAAAGAGAATCAGTGCTTATTCGTGCTTAAGTGCTATCAGTAGCGGAGTTCTTTGGCTGTGCCTCAGCATCAAGGCAGCCGCAAATCAATTCCCAAATCGTCATTTGCCTTGCGCGTGGCATCCAGGTCAAGGTCTGCGAATTTGATCTTCTTGGGCGCGTTGCTCGAAAAATCCACCAGCGTTTGGCCGACAATCGCGAAGTTCTGGGTTTGCAGTTTGTGGCCATCTTTGAAGATGAAGATTGTTGGTGGAGTGTCCTCTACCGGGGCGGGAGCCGCAGCAGTTTCATCGGCAACAGTTTCCTGGTCCGTATCTTCCTTGGGTGCTGACTTTTTCTTCTGCTTTTCATTGGCGGAAGGCTGGGCGCCGGACGACTTGGCATTCTCGCGCGAATCCAGATAGTGGTCTCCGTAGCGGTCATCTTTCTGTTGCTGCCTTGCCAGCGCATCATGGGCGCCGCGCAAATAGGCCTCTCGCACTGCATCATCGGGCGCGGCGGAGGCATCTTCACTGTTCGAAGGCGAGTAGAGTTCATTGGCCACTGGCGGATCGGCCTGTGAAACTGTAGGGTCTTGGAGATCGTAAACAGGATAGAACAGCGGCACCGGAATAAACTCGCGGCGGGGACGCCGCAGGTGTGGATTGCCAAAGCGCACCCGTTTGCTGCTGGTGATAAAAATGCGGCTATTGCGGTTCGTCACCGGTGTTGGCGAGAGGATGCTGGCGGGCGTTCCGTGCGAATTGCCATCGGTTCCCGGAGAAGTAATCGAGGCAGGAACACCGTGTGTTTGCATTTGCGCCTGAGTTCCCTGCAGGAGCAACGCCAGAGAAAGCGTAATTAATGCCGGCCGGAACATAAGCACCTTCTTCTTACATCATAGCCCTGAAAGCCAGTACTACAAAGGATTTTGATGCACCCATGCACTCAGAAGACTCATGGCTAGAACGGCCTTCACCGCCAATATTGCGGCCAAAAATAAAGCCACGTGACGCCGGAAGCCTGTGTCCAGCAGGTCGGCGGCCACCCCGCCAATGAAAACAAATGTAAAGCTCAGCCCAAGTGGGGCTTCCCACAAGTGCAGGGCTGGAACCAGGGCGAACGCCGATACCACAAGAAATGAGGTAATCAGGGGCGAAGTGTTGCCGAAATAACGTGTTCTGTCCCAGCTTCCGTATACAGTCAGGGCTGCCATGAACAGCAGTGGAAGCACATAGCTGCGGACACTCTGCGGTCCCACGAAGGCATCGCCGAAGACGAATCCCAGGTCACGCACCAGTTGGAAGCTCGCATGGGGAGTGACCATCGCTTTGGAACTCAGGCCGATGCTGCCAGTTAGCCAGTGGAATATGCCTAAGATGAGCAGCCCGATGAGCGAAGCTCCCGCCAGCACACCAATGACTTGCCGGCGTCGCCCCGGCGCCAGATACACCATGAAGATCAGGGCCAGCAGCACGAGCGTGAACGCCCAGAGGGCCGCAGACAGGCAGATGCCGATCGAAAGTCCCAGCAGAACGATCCGCGGCACCCATTTGCGTGGTGGAGCATACACGGTGTGGGACACGCCAATGGCCGTATAAATTAACCCAAAACCGCTCCAGGCCAGAATGATCTCGGGCCCGATATTGCTGCTGATCATGACCATGGCCGGGGAGAAGCAGTACAGCACCAATGCGACATAGCCACCGGCATCCCCGAACAACCGTCTCGCAACCCACCAGATGGCGGCGCCCAGCCACAGCCCAAAGATCACGAAGGGCAGCCGCACTACCCACGGCCGCGGAATCGCTAGCACGGCCTGCCCACCGGCTGGGAAGAATTTTCGCAACAGCGAAAGTGTTCGCAATGGCAGGGCGCCCATGACAGAGGTCATGGGTGAGGTTACGCGGAACTCCTGTCCTGGTGAGGCGGGAAACCCTGAAGCTATATATTCAAACTCAAGATCAGAAAATCTGCGGCCATGTGCCACCCATAGACACTGCCCGAGAAACACCAGCAGCAGCAGGCCGGCATATATCTGCTGTCGCCCGATTCTGAACTCGCGTATGAACTGGAGCATGAACTGACATTTGTATCATGTACCGTCGTGTGCCGATGTTCACAGATATTTTCAATGCATGAGTTAATTCATCTTGATCGGCATCAGCTTAGCGCGGCTGTTAGCTTCGGTGACCAATCGACCCATTCCCAGCGCTGCGCCTGCCACCGGCGAAGCAATCAGAAAAAAATTCAATATCCCCAACCAGTCGTCAAACTCCTCATTCCAACCTATGCGTCGCCGCCCGGCGCCTGCGCATGCACACGGGCCAGCATCAATACTAGAAACCTTGCCGTTCCAATCAACCACCATTTGCTTTCTATTGGGTCGCTCCTCCTGCCTACTGCATTGGACCCGCAGCTCGTCATTAGTTCCCGTCATTTGTATAGCTTTCTCGATATTAACGATTCCGATTCCTGAATAGCACTTGCCATGCTTCGGACTGCCAATTCCGGATAGCAATGCTTTGCACATCATCTCCATTCATATCAGTGCAGAGCAACCACCCCTGCCGCCACCGGAATTTAGAAGCGACGCGGGCCTTAACTCTGCTAGAGTTTTCTGCACAGGCCCTACCAATGGACACTCAGCCAGAATCATTGTCGAATCAACCGCCCAAAGAACCTTCATTGGACATTTTTCAGAACGAGCATGGATTGCGGGCGGGGTGGCGGCTGCTGATCTTCATCGCCATCTTCCTTTTCCTTCAATTGCTCACTGGGATCGTCGTATTCATCGCCGTGAAGGGCGACATGCACAAGATTGACAGGGCACATCCCACGCCTGGATTCCTGTTCGCGAATGAGTTCCTGACTTTTGCTTGGGTGGTGCTCGCGACCTGGATCATGAGCCGCATCGAACATCGTGCCATGGGCGAATACGGGCTGCCTCTTCAGAAGACGGCGCTCTCCCGTTTCGTTCGCGGCTATGTCTTCTGGGGATTCATTCCTTTGACTGTGCTTCTGCTCTGCATGCGCGCCTTTCATGCTTTCTACTTCGGAACTCTCGCTTTACACGGCGCGTCTATTTTCTACTGGGCTGCCATTTGGTGGGCGATGTTTCTCTTTGTGGGACTATCCGAGGAATATCTGCTGCGCGGCTACGCGCTGTATACGCTGGCAGATGGCATCGGCTTCTGGCCGGCGTCCATTGTGCTGGCGGCGCTTTTTGCGCTGGGACACTCTTTTAACTCAGGAGAAACCCGCATCGGCGTGGTGATGACAGGATTTTTCGCCATTTTTGCTTCGTTGCTGCTCTGGCGTACCGGCAATCTATGGCTGGCCGTGGGTTCCCATGCGGGATGGGACTGGGCACAATCCTACTTCTACGGCGTAGGCGACAGCGGCTTGCAATTCCCCGGACATCTGCTATCGCCCCGTGTCGCCGGTCCGGCATGGCTCAGCGGGGGTACTGTAGGGCCGGAAGGCAGCGCTCTGGCGCTGCTGATCCTGACACTGATGAGCATTGTGGCGTGGTTGCTGTACAGGCCCAGCAAAGAAGTGCCAGGGGCAGCGCTGTATACCATGCGGCTGCCCACCGATAATCGCTAAAATTCCGCGTTGTTAGATATCGAGATTCTTCACGTCCAACGCATTTTCTTCGATGAATTTGCGCCGGGCCTCTACGTCTTCACCCATTAACGTAGTGAAGATGAGTTCGCAGGCTTCGATATCTTCGGCTTTCACAGAAAGCAGGGTGCGCCGTTCGGGATCCATGGTGGTCTCCCAAAGCTGCTCTGAAGTCATCTCACCCAGCCCTTTATAGCGCTGTACCGTATATTCGCGGCGGCCTTCATTCAGCACGTAGTCAAACAATTCGCGAGCTGACTGTTTCTCCACGACTTCGGCCTGGACCTTGGTGCGGCGCGTCGGGGCCTTGGATGTTTTCTTGGCCGCTTTCTCCAGATCGGTGCGCTCAGCATCGCTGAGATCTGCAGCGTTGTCTTCGTTGTCGCCCTTACCTGCCAGTTCCACTACAAAGGGAGGCTGCATATGGGGCTCAATTATTTTGTACTTGGCGATCATCTGCCGGTATTCAGGGGTTGATGCCAATACCCAATTGATGTGGCGCTCGGCGCCTTGCGAGTCAGTGAACTTCACTTCCCACAAGTTGTGCTCTTCGTCAAAGCTGGCGGCCACATCTTTCAGCTGGTGTTCTTTGGCCAGCTTATTCAGCTCTTTCTCAAGCTGCTGGATTTTCTTCGGCGGATTTTTCTTGTCGCCCTCAAAGTCTGCTCGCTGCGTAAACCCAAGCTTAGGCAGAAGCGCGGCAATCTGTTCATTACGGATGCGCTTGTTCACTTTGTCAAAAAATCCGATGTATTCGTTCAGCGTGGTCATGAACTTGGCCAAGTCCTTGCCTTCCAGCTTGGCCGCGCCCTCACCATAACGAACTATCATTCCCTCAGCGGCCCGCTTGACCATCACCCGCACGAACTCACGATCGTCCTTGATGTACTGAAGCGTCTTGCCTTTCTTAATGCCGTAAAGAGGCGGCTGAGCAATAAAAACATTGCCGCGCTTGACCAACCCATTCATGTGCCGGAAAAAGAAGGTCAGCAGCAGCGTGCGAATGTGGGATCCATCCACGTCGGCATCGGTCATCAGGATGACTTTGCCATAGCGCAGTTTGGCTGGATCAAAATCATCTTTGCCAATACCGGTGCCCAGTGCTGTGATCATGGCGCGAATTTCTTCGTGACTGAGCATCTTGTCGTAGCGCGCCTTCTCAACGTTCAGAATCTTTCCTTTGAGCGGCAGAATGGCCTGGAAACGGCGGTCACGGCCCTGTTTGGCCGTGCCACCTGCGGACTCACCTTCGACCAGGAAGAGCTCGCAGCGGTTCGGATCGCGCTCTGAACAGTCGGCCAGTTTGCCGGGAAGTCCGCCGCCATCGAGAGCGCCTTTACGGCGCGTGAGGTCACGCGCTTTGCGCGCGGCTTCGCGGGCCCGCGAAGCTTCAATGGCTTTGTTGATGATCTTGCGGGCTACCGGCGGCGTCTGTTCAAAGAAAGCTCCCAAGCGCTCATTCACAAATGCCTGCACAATGCCTGCAATATCAGAATTCAGCTTGCCTTTGGTCTGGCCTTCAAACTGCGGTTGCGGCAGTTTCACACTGACCACCGCCACCAGGCCTTCACGCACATCATCGCCGGTGAGATTTTCTTTTACGTCTTTAAAAAGACCAAGCTGCTGGCCGGCGTAGTTAATCGTGCGGGTCAGCGCTGTACGGAATCCGGAAAGATGTGTGCCGCCATCCACGGTATTGATGTTATTGGCGAAGCTGAAGACGGTCTCTGAATAACCGTCGTTGTATTGCATCGCAATTTCCATCTGCACGCCATCGCGCTCCGCCTCCATGTAGATCGGCTTGTCGTGGAGCACGGCCTTGCCGCGATTCAGGTGCTTGATGAATTCAGCAATGCCGCCCGAATATTTGAATTCCAGCGTCTTGGCTTCACCGGTTTTCGGATCAGTCTGGCGCTCATCGGTCAATGTGATCTGCAAGCCTTTGTTCAGGAAGGCGAGTTCCCGCAGACGTTGCGCCAGAGTATCAAAGTTGTATTCAGTGGCAGTGAAGATCTCTTTGTCAGGAAGGAAATGGACCTGCGTGCCGCGTTTTCTGGTAGTGCCGGTTTTCTTCAACTTGGTTTGCGGCTGGCCCTTGGAATAATTTTGTTCCCACACATGGCCGTCGCGCCAGATTTCCAGATCGAGCTGATGACTCAAAGCATTCACGCAAGAAACGCCTACGCCGTGCAGGCCGCCGGAAACTTTGTAATTGGAGCTATCGAATTTTCCGCCGGCATGCAGTTTGGTAAGCACTACCTGGGCGGCCGGAATCTTTTCACCGTCCACCACCATGTCATCCACCGGAATACCGCGGCCATCATCAACAACGGTGATCGAGTTGTCTATGTGGATGGTGACTTCAATCTTGGTGGCGTAGCCGGCCAGCGCTTCATCCACTGAGTTGTCCACTACCTCGTAGACGAGGTGATGCAAACCCATCTCACCATTGGAGCCGATATACATGGCCGGGCGCAGCCGAACGGCTTCCATACCCTCGAGAACTTTTATGTCGTCCGCGGTGTAGTTACCGTCCCCACCCCCGCCGTTCTTTTTGGTTTTAGTCGGATCTGTCATTTGTTTTGCGGTTGCTGTGGAATCTTTTGCGGCCACTCATACTCCTGTTCAAGGCAAAATCGGGCATTCCCGGCACTTTGGCGGAACGCACCGAAAGTGTTTCAAGTTACTGAAAAGTCAACAATTTAGAGGTTTTCTCAACGATTGATTATAGCACAGGTGAGATGTCACACGACAGCACGAAACGCAGCCCCAGAAGCAACCATAAAAACGGGCTTCTGTGTTTTTTGAAAAGGGCAAGAAAATCATAATTGCTGTTTTTAAGCCACATTTTCAGAAAGGGGGTTATCCGCTATGCCGCTATGAGCCGCGTCTTTATTGAGGAAAAGCATAGCGGAAGACATAGCGGATGAATAGTTCTATCCGCTATGTGGTACTGGGCCTATCCACACAAAACCCGCCGAATGGCGGGATTAGAAATTCTTACACTACTCCTCTGCGCCAGGCGAGCATCGAGCCTGCTCACTGTGGCTGCTCGGCTCGCCTGGAGATTGCAGATTAGAGATCGGCGCGGCGTTCGGCCTTATCTCAAGGAAACGACACAGCCAGAATGGTTAAAAGTGGTTACATAGGTACTACACCAAAGTACCCTTGCAAACAAAGCTGCTGATTCTAACACGGAGCCGGAATTGTGCAATCCCAAAATGGGAACATCACAATTACCGAAATTGTACTGTACTAAAAACACACTTGCTTAGACGGTTTTAACCTGTATACTTCGTCTCGCGTTGAACAAACGCCACCAAAGAAAAACAGATACGAAACGACTACAAAAACAGGAGAAAGTCCCCCATGAAAACGCTACTTCGTTCCTCGATCTTCGCCCTTGCTCTTTTCGGCAGCTACGCTGCAATCGCTGATGGTACCAAGCTCTCCGGAGTTCCGATCTACGCTCCGCGTCCGAACTGCATTTGCCAACCGGACCAACAATTAGGCATTCGGTAACCTAACAGCTATCATAAAACATCTAAGTACCTGCTAATCAATACGTTAGACAACATTTTAGCAGCAGCAGCCGCGATTGTTTACTGCTTAGTTAATGTACTTTAGTGTCGCCCACGGGTGCTTGAACGCACCCGTAGGGGATGGTATGCTTGCGTCCCTTTGGAGGCGATACCGATGTCCAGTTTCCTAGATCTATTGCTTACCTTGCTTTCCCTAGCGGGGCCGCTTCGTGGTGATTGCTGTGATGTGCAAACGCCGGATGCGCGGCAAGTTCACTATGTTTTTCAACTATCTGGTATTGACGGTTATAACCTCCGCCGCATTCCAAGTGTCATCCCGCTGGTTTCAGCATGAGTACAGCTATGTCTACTGGGTCTTCACTGCCCTGCTCATGCTCTCCGGGTTCGCCGTTCTCTACGAAGTATTTACTGCCATCCTGAAACCTTACTCCGCAGTTATCGACTTGGGCAAAATGCTTTTCTGGTGGGCCGCCCTCTTTCTCTTCCTGACAGCATTGCTTACCGCCTTAGTCACCACCGGGCCGCGGCTAGGTAAGATCTGCACCGCCATTCAACTGCTTGAGCATTGCATACAGCTCATGCAATGTGGACTGCTCCTTCTGGTGTTAACGTTTGATCGCCGCCTGGGATTGTCGTTGCGCAGCCACGGGATGTCTATTGCCTTGGGATTGGGCACGTTTGCTGCATCCGATCTTGTCATCACATATATGTATGAGCGCATGCCTCACGGAAATATTGCACTGAACCTGATTAATGGTGTTATCTCAGTAGGCCTGTATTGCTTCTGGACGTCGAGCCTGCTTGCACCGGATGCGCAGCGCAAGACCGCTCAGGATTCGCCTACCCGCATCATTCTGCAGCGCTGGAACGAAGCTCTTATGGCTACCCCTTTGGTCAGGGGTGGGGAACTGGCATTCTCTCAGGTGGATTCGTTCCTGCCCGGCGTTGAGAAGACCGTGGATCGCGTACTCGCCCGCAAGATGTCCAACTAACAAGTACTCAGTTCCAAATCAAAAGGCCGGACGCGATGTCCGGCCTTTTCTATTTCCTGCGCAAGCTGTTCGAATCAAATCCGCATTGGCATAACGATGTAGCGATACTTGTATTCGCTGTCCGCCGGCTCGTCAGGACGAAGCTGGCCCGCCGTCTGGGCGTCTTTGAATTCAAAGCGGACATCATCGGTTCCGGCAACCTTCAGGAACTCGAGCAGGTATTGCGAGTTGAAGCCAATCACCATGGCATCGCCGTTGTAGCTGGTCTCGATGGAATCCTCCGACTCACCGATCTCGGTATTGGAGGAAGAAACCTTCAACTCGTCTTTTTCCAGGCGCATGCGGATGGCGTTGGAGCGCTCATCTGCAAACTGGGCGACGCGCTGAATGGCGGCGGAAAGCTCGTCACAGTGAATGGTGACTGACTTGTTGTTGTCGCGCGGCAGCACCGCTTCGTAATTTGGGAATTGTCCAGTCAGTTGGCGCGAGGTAAGAACTCGGTTTCCGATCCGGAAAAACAGCGTGGATTCATCTTTAGCGAACTCCACCACCTGCACATCAGCGGCGTTCAGCAGCGAACTCAGCTCGCCCATGGCTTTCTTGGGCACCAGCACCTTCATCTCTCCGCTAACCGGCAGCTTGGAGTTCACGTGCTCCACATGTGCCAGGCGATGACCATCAGTGGCCACCATGGTCAGGCTGTCAGGCTTCAGCACCAGCAAGGCGCCGTTGAGCGTATAGCGCGATTCTTCATTGGAGATGGAGAAGATTGTTTTTGCGATCAGGCTGCGCAACACCTGAGCGGGCAGCTTAATGGCCGATTCAGCAGGAAAGGCCGGCAGCGCGGGAAAGTTCGCGCGGGCCATGCCTACCATCTTGGTATTGGAGCGGCCGCTGCGTATCTGCACCCAGTGGTTTTCCAGCAGCTTGATGCTGATCTCGCCATCGCCCAGCAACTTCACGTAGTCATAGAGCTTGCGGGCGGGAATGGTACAGGAGCCATCCTTCTTTACTTTGGCCGGACACGAGGTGCGCAAGCTCAGATCCAGATCAGTGGCTGTGATCGAGAGCCTGTCGCCGGCAACCTCAAACAGAAAGTTCGAAAGAATAGGGATGGTCGTCTTCCGCTCCACAACGCCCTGAGTGGCTGTGAGTTCTTTCAGAAGATCGGCTTTGCTTACGATAATTTCCATTGCGGCTCCCGCCTCTGCACCTGCGGAAGAAGGCATAGAGTGGCCCCCTTGAGAATACTGGTTCTACTTATATCAAAACAAAATAACTAAAAATAGCAGTAATAGTCGATGCCTGCGGAAAAGTGGGAATCGGGTACAACTCTTTCTATTCCATTTTCTTACCCGCTTTGGCCACGTGCAATTCGGGTCCCCTTTATGGTGTACGCCGCAGTATATAAGGGACGAGTCATTCAATGCTGCCGATCTTTACACCGTTTCCACAGTCTCTCCACATCTTTACCGCGAGGAAACATGGCCCTAAAGTGGAAAACTGGTGTTCGTGCTTCTGCTACTCACCCGATAAGCGCGTCAGGGTGATGCAACGGTCAGTCGTTCAGGGTCTCAGTCAGCTTATTGAGCAGCCTGTTCAAATCCTTGTCGGATTGCCGCTGTTCCTCGATCTTGTCAATGGAGTGCATCACCGTGGTGTGGTGCTTGCCGCCAAACTGACGTCCGATTTCAGGCAACGAAGCCTCGGTCATCTGTTTCGCCATATACATGGCGATCTGCCGCGGAAAGACAATCGCGCGAGAATTGCTCTTGGTCTTGATCTCATTGGCTCTGAGACCGAATTGCTCAGCCACCGCTTTCTGAATAGCGTCAATGGTGACCTTGCGGGCCTGCGAGTCAATAAAGTTCTTGAGAACCTGCTGAGCGGTAGCCAGGCAAATCTCGGCGCCGGTGAGTGAGCAGTAAGCCAGCAGGCGGATCAACGCGCCTTCCAGTTCGCGCACGTTGGTGCGGACATTGGATGCGATGTACAACGCCAGATCGGTGCTGAGCGCAACCCGGTCGGACTCGGCTTTCTTCTGGAGAATGGCAACTTTGGTTTCCAGATCGGGTGGCTGGATATCGGCAATCAGTCCCCATTCAAAGCGTGAACGCAACCGATCTTCAATCTCTGCCAATTCTTTAGGTGGACGATCGCTGGCAATCACGATCTGCTTCATGGACTCATGCAGCGCATTGAAAGTGTGAAAAAATTCCTCCTGCATGCGTTCCTTGTTGGCCAGGAACTGAATGTCATCAATCAGCAGCACATCTACGTTCCGGAATTTGTCGCGGAACGTGGTCATGCGGTCGTAACGCAAACAGTTGATCAATTCATTCGTGAATTTTTCACTGGAGATATAGCAGATAGCGGAATGTGGCTGCCGGCGTTTCACTTCATGGCCGATGGCCTGCATCAGATGGGTCTTTCCCATTCCTACGCCACCGTAAAGAAAAAGCGGATTGTAGGCTTTCGATGGCCGTTCTGCTACGGCTGCGGCGGCCGCATGAGCAAACTGATTGCCATTGCCGCAAACAAAGGCTTCAAATGTATATCTGGGATTGAGTTGTGCTGCTGAATCCCAATCAAACCGTTGTTGCTTGGCTGCCACAGGGCTGACGATAGCAGGACTGGTTGCAGATACCGGCGCAAAACCACCATCGGGACGCATGGGAGGCGCGGACGGATCTTCTTCGGCAGTAACGAACTTCACATCCTGATATTCAGGAGCGTATGTGTCCATTGCTTCCTGAATGAGGTCGCCGAACTTTTCTCCGATGTGGCGGAACTCCGGCGTAGGCACGCGCACGAAAAGCACGATGCCGTTAGCATGACTGAAACGCGTTGGTTTCAACCATGTGTCGTAAGAGTGCCTGCTGATTTTTTTTTCAAGTGCTCCTAAGATTCGGAGCCATGGATTTGCGGACGCTGCAGCGGTAGATGACGATGACAATGACATTGCTTGAACTGTTTCTTACTTGAGCCGATTTGTTCGACTGGGAGCTGAATAATTTCGGATTACTCGGTGCGGGCATCCACAGAGCACTTGATCACTTCGCGATGCAAATAAAATATTTGACTGGTGGGCATACTAGCATGAAGTTTTCAGCGGGGGAATGTGAACAACAAGAAAATTTTTTCAAACTGTGTTCATGCAATTGTGATGGTGCAACTCGTAATCAGCGCGATGAAAAATTGCCGCACATGCAGTGCAAAAACAAAGCTTCACAACGGAGCACAACGAATTTAGAAAAACAAAAATACAATTCTGAATGATGGCGAGTGCAGGATTTTTTTTCAGTGTTTCATTTTGCGAGTTCATGGTAGAGTGCTCGCGCAAAAATTTTAAGCCCCAAAAAACTCTAAGAAATGTGTCGAGAAGAAATTAAGCGGCACGGGGAGAAACCTGTCCGCCGCTGTTCTGCGCCTACCAATTTAACCGCAATTGCCGCCGGCCAGGAACAAGTGGCAAGAACCCTGCAAATCCTTTATACTTTTCGTTTGCCCCAAGCAAACATTTTCTCCAAGTAGGAGCGCCATAGTTCATGCCCAAGCGCACGTTTCAACCTAACCGCCGTCGCCGTTCCAAGACGCATGGTTTTCGCACTCGAATGAAAACAAAGGCCGGCCAGGCCGTGCTGTCACGCCGCCGTGCGAAAGGACGCAAGCGGGTATCGGTAAAACCAGGCTTTCGTGATTGATTCCTCAACCCGTTAACTGCTGCACACCAGCCGTGGACGAAAATCAGAAACAGCCTTCACGCGCGTTTTCCAGAAGTTCACGCCTGCTGAAACACGCAGACTTCCAGACTGTGTACCAGGAAGGCAGGAAGCATTTTTCAGGGAACATCACAGCGTTTTACCGCCAGCGGAGCGACCAGTCAGGGCCGAGGGTTGGATTCACGGTAGGCAAGATATTGGGCGGCGCTGTGGAGCGTAACCGGATCCGCCGCCGGATGCGGGCCGCAGTCCGGCAGCATTTATCGGTTCTGGAGAAGCCGCTGGATATTGTTATGCATCCGCGCAAACAGGTTCTTACCATGGACTTCAACCAGCTACATGCTGAGGTCCGGCAAATATTTGCGGCGATTCAGAAGGGAAGGGGCCGATGAACAAGCTGGCCTCAGGCTGTTTAAAATTTTATAAGACGCTGATCTCTCCGTGGCTTCCGGTGTCTTGCCGTTATGTGCCGAGCTGCTCTGAGTACGCTGCCGAAGCAGTGGCGCGCCATGGAATCTTTTATGGAACAGGACTGGCTGTGTGGCGGCTTTTGCGCTGCAATCCGCTGACCCGCGGCGGCCATGATCCTGTGCCCGGAAACTAATCGAGAAAGAATTTGCCCGAATATCACAATCCTCAACAGGAACCCGGCGCCGAAAAACGGCTGCTGCTGGTTTTTCTTCTTACTTTTATTGGTATTGCAATCATGCAGTACCTCATGCCCAAACCTCCAGCGCCGACACAGCCAAAGCCGGCGCCGCAAGCCCAACAAGAGCAACAGCCGTCACCCACGCCTCTGCCTACTGGTACCGTTACGGCCAAGCCGCCGGCGGCGGGGGCCGTCCCCACTACTCCTGCGCGGCAGGCTAGCAGCGAAGCGACTACAACGGTTGAGAATTCCCGCTATCGCATTACCTTCAGCAACAAAGGCGGGGTGGTGCGCTCCTGGATATTAAAAGATTATAAGAACGATAAAGGACAACCGCTGGATATCGTGAATCCGGTGACCGCTCCGGTGCTGGGTTATCCTCTCTCGCTGCGTACCTACGACAGCGATCTGGGCAAAAAACTGAACGAATCTTTATATGTACCCAGCGCCACCGGAAATCTTTCCGTCTCGAACTCGCTGACTTATGAATTTGCTGATGGCGATACACGCGTTCGAAAGACTTTCAAGTTCGACGAGAGTTCCTATGTTGTAGGAGTGGAGACCGAAGTCCTGAATAAGGGCGCAACCGTCCAGGCGTACCCGCAATGGCCCGGCGGATTTGGCGATCAGACAGTGCTCTCCTCTTATGGAGGCAGCCGGATTGACTGGGTACAAAATGACGAGGTCACCCGCAAGCCGGCGCAATCGGGCTGGTTTTTTACCGGGAAAAAATGGGTGGTGGGCGGACAGACCATCAATGGCCCATTCCAATGGGTAGGCACTGTTGACCAGTATTTTGCCTCCATCTTCATGCCTGATTCGCCTCAGGATGCCGCGCTGGTCACGCTCCATTCTGACGTGGAGATTCCTAAGAACCTCGATAAACCAGCAGAAAGCGGCAAAGACAAAGCTTCGGTGCTGGGTATTGCAGTCGGCAATCCTAAAGGTATTACGCGGGAGCGCCTCTTTGTAGGTCCGAAGACAGTAGACATACTGGAAAGCACGAAGGCGCAGCCCAACGGCCCGGATCTGCGCCAGATTATTGATTTCGGATTTTTTGGATTCATTGCCCGGCCTCTGTTCATTGTGCTCAAGTGGACCCACAACCACATGATCCACAACTGGGGCTGGGCCATTGCTTTCCTGACTCTGGTAATCAATCTGGTGATGCTGCCCCTGCGCATTTCGCAGATCAAGTCTGGCCTGAAGATGCAGAAGATTCAGCCTCAGGTAAAGGCCATCACCGAGAAATACAAGCGCTATGGCATAACCGACCCGCGGCGCGCCGAAATGCAGAAGGAGATGTCTGCCCTCTACAAGAAAGAAGGCGTGAATCCGGTGGGAGGCTGCTTTCCGTTGCTGCTCACCATGCCGTTCCTTTTTGCTTTTTACTCGGTGCTGGGGAACGCAGTTGAATTGCGGCAGGCGAACTGGTTGTGGATCCACGATCTTTCCGCCCGTGATCCGCTGCATCTGCTGCCTATTTTGATTGTGATAACCATGTTCATCAGCCAGCAGAGCTCACCCCAGCCGGGCATGGACCCAGCGCAGCAGAAGATGCTTCAGTTCATGACGCCCGCGATGATTGGGCTGGTGAGCTGGAATCTGGCTGCCGGCGTAAGCGTCTACTGGGCCATTACCAACATTCTAGGATGGGTACAGCAACTCGCCATTAACCAAACTGAATTTGGAAAACAAATGCGGAAGCGGCGTAAACGTTAAATTTGTCCCTTATAATTCGCGATTTGGAACGGACAACTTCTATGATTCAGGACAAAATCGCAGTAGCCAAGAAAATTGACGCCCTGCTCAAGGGCATCATCGCGCATGGGGCATTCAAGCTCAAATACCGCATCACTGTGAATCCGCCGCTTCCCCCGGGAGGTCAGGACCTGGAGCAACCTGAGATCATGGTAGAGCTGGGCGGGCCTGACAGCAGCCTGGTGCTGGAACGCGGTGCAGAGCTGCTGCGCTCGATCGAGACTGTAGTCCACGAGTCGTTGCGCCTGTCGCCGGAAGACCACGATAAGCTCAGCTTCGATTGCCGCGGGCACCGCGCCGCGCGCCAGCACGAATTGAAGCTGGCGGCCCAGGTGGCTGCTGACCGGGTCATCGAGACGGGATTGCCTTATACTTTTGCGCCTATGAGTTCGCGCGAACGCCGCCTGATCCACCTGGCTTTTCGCGATCACCAGTCACTGGTGACGCAGAGCGAAGGCGAAGGCATGCGCCGGTCGGTGGTGGTCTATCCGAAAGACTACAAGCCGAGCGCGCCCGCCCGGCGGCGTTAAGCGATTTTTCGTTTTCAAATCTCAGCCCATCTGGCTATGCTGTCACTTCCCTGTGACGAAGCACTCCACATCCCAACGGAGACATAACTATGTCCGCTGATGTAACCATGATCGGTGAAGTTCCGATATTCGGCCTGCTCGACGAGGAAGAACGCGAAGCGCTGGCCCATCTGATGGATACCCGCGATTACAAGCGGGACGAAACCATCTTCGAGTACGGCGATACCGGCAACGAAATTTTCATTGTGCTCAATGGCCGGGTGCAGATTTATATCGAGAATACCGAAGGCGAAAAGCTGGTGCTGGGCGAACACGAGCGCGGCGACGTTCTGGGCGAACTTTCATTCCTCGATGGAGGCGCGCGCACGGCAACGGCTGTGGCCGTAGAAGATACGCAGGCCCTCACCATGGACCGCGAGCGCCTGCTGGAGTTTATTGATAAGCATCCGCATGCCGCGCTGGATTTGCTTACCGTGGTGGGAAGCAGGTTACGCACTACCAACGAACTGCTGCGCACCCAGGTATCGCGCAACGTCAATGTGGAAGAGGCTGAGCGGCTTACCTTTGGCCAGCGCATTGCCGATAAAGTTGCGGCTTTTGGCGGCTCCTGGACTTTTATCATCAGCTTCGGAGTAACGATGGCAGTGTGGATTCTGCTGAACTCCACCGCAGTGTTGCGCAACCATTTCGATCCGTATCCCTATATCCTGCTGAACCTGTTTCTTTCCATGACTGCCGCGGTGCAGGCGCCGGTGATCATGATGTCGCAGAACCGCCAGTCATCCAAAGACCGGCTGAAATCCGACCTCGATTACGAGGTCAACCTCAAATCGGAACTCGAAGTCGCGCATCTTCACCACAAGGTAGACCGCATGTACGAGCGGCTCGAAGCTCATCTTTCCCGCCTGGAAGGCCGCAATCACAACAACCATTGAGCACGCCTCTAAAATAGAGATGTGAATCTCGACGACACCATTGTTGCCATTGCCACCCCGCCCGGCCGGGGAGGCATCGGCGTGGTGCGGCTTTCCGGCCCTGAAGCGCGTTCTATTGCTTCCATGATGCTGCGCCTGAAGCACGATCTCCAGCCGGGGCGCGTCGTATTTGCCGAGCTGCTCGATGTGGATACCGGAGAGCGCCTGGATGAAGCCGTAGTCACGTTGTTTGCCAAGCCGCATTCCTATACGACCGATGATGTAGTGGAGATTTCTTCGCACGGTTCGCCGGTGGTGCTGCGCCATATCGTTGAAATGTCACTGGCGCGCGGCGCCCGCATGGCCGAACCCGGCGAATTCACCATGCGCGCCTTCCTGAATGGACGCCTCGACCTGACCCAGGCCGAAGCCGTGCGCGATCTGATCGAGTCGCAGACCCTGTACCAGAGCAAAGTGGCCGCCCAGCAGCTTGAAGGAGCACTTTCCCGGCGTTTGCAGCCCATCAAGAAAAAACTGGTGGACCTGATTGCCGTAATGGAGGCCGGCATAGATTTCGCCGAAGACGATGTTTCCGTGCTTCCGGGTGACCAGATACTGGCCCGGATTGCTGCGGTGCAGGAGCCGTTGGAGAAGCTGAAAGCGTCATTCGCATACGGCAAGGTGGTGCATGAAGGCTTTACGCTCGCCATTGTGGGACGTCCTAATGTGGGCAAGTCGAGTCTGTTCAATTGCCTGGTCGAGCGCGAACGCGCCATTGTGACGGCCACGCCGGGAACCACCCGCGATCTGGTGACCGAGACGGTGGCCATTGGTGGCATTCCGGTCAAGCTGATTGATACGGCCGGTATCCGCGAGGCTGCCGATGAAGCCGAAAGCATCGGCATCCGCAAATCATATGAGGCTCTGGCAGAGGCCGATATGGTGCTGGTGGTTCTGGACAGCTCGCAGAGCGCTGTCCAGTGAAGATCACGATCTGCTGCGACCGGCCGAAGGGCGGCGCGCGCTGGTGGCCGCCAACAAAGCAGACCTGGCAGCAGGGCTGGCGCCTCAGTACGACGGCTTGAAAGTCCTGAAGACTTCGGCGGTAACCGGAGAAGGCATTGAGCAGTTGCGCTCTGAAATTCTGGCCGCAGTGTCGGGCAATCATGGCAGCGAGCAGGAGACCGGATTTCTGACCAACGTCCGCCATCAGCGGCTGGTGGAAGAATCGCTGAAGAGCCTCGAAGCAGCAAGCAGGGCGGTGCAAGGTAAAATCCCACACGAGATGATCATGATGGACCTTTATGGGGCGTTGCGTCCGCTGGATGCGATCACCGGCGAGACCACCGCAGATGACATTCTGAATTTGATTTTCAGTAGCTTCTGTATTGGGAAATAAATCCTGCCACTGATGAACACATATCTACCCTTTTGCGGCAAAACTAACTGGAAGTGCATACAGAAGCCCGCCACCAGATGTCCACACTCATGGACAATCAAGGCGTAGCAGAAGCCCAGGAACGGCAAAATACAAAAAAAGCCAGAACAGAGAAAGACCGTCGGATAGGTGGCCTCCGACAATTCGAGGTATGTGGAACCAAGATAATATCTGAAGACAAACCCACAAGACGGTGCCCAAGGCCAGAGAAGCCAGGATAAATATATCCCGGCGGCGAGACCGGGAACGCATATTGCGGATGTCAGGAACCTCGCCAAGCGGCGGAAGTGGCTCGATGCGATCAAGAATGGGCGTGGCGCTGGTCGTCACCACGCGGAGTTTAGCATAGACGTTCGCCAACTAATCGTATGACTTAATCTCGGCTTTTCCTTGACTGCATCGCGGGTAAAAGGGTTCCTCGCTGTGCTTCGGGACATTCAATTGTTACCACTTCTGCGAAGTAATCGGCGTTACGCTTACGCTAAATATTCCTTCTATATCGTCGAGGTTGTCGCGGCCATTTTCAAACGTGAGACCGGGTTCTTTGGCGTAGGTGTTGGCGAGGCGCAGTTCCTTGATGATGAACATGCGCTGGCCGTCGCGGCCTATGCGCTCGTCGTATGTGGCGCCAAGCAGATAAAAGGGATGTCCGTGCAGCACCAGCAGCGAAAGTTGCTGTTCTTTAAGTGCATAAATTAGCGCGTCTGTATTGCTGGGTGCGCCGGACGCATAATGCAACGCCAGCTTTACGTGGCGTCCGTCATCGAGGACGAACTCGCGGTTGACCTCCCGGCCGAGGGCGTCCGCCGAAGGCGCTTCCGGCTCGCATAGCTCACCGCCGTAGAGACGCATGATCCAGTAGCTTTGCGGAATGCCGGCAGACTGCTGCTTGAGCATGGCTTCAAGGCCCGCAGCCAGGGCCCAGTTTTCGCAATTCTGTTTGGCGGTAACCGTTCTTGGGTCGGTGAGATCTACGGTCTGGTCCGGCTTCAGATAAAAGCTCTGCTTTTTCTTGTCGTCAACCGGTGGAGAGGCGGCCCGCAAAGACCGGGCCAACACAGAAGCGCCGAGCAGCAGAACAACAATCGTCGCGATGCGGTATCGGCGCGTCTTCATGACGGCAGTCTACGTCATTCTTGGACTGGAATGACAGTTACTTTGCTAATGCGGCCAGCGACTTGCGGAACAGGGTGTCGAAGGTTTCCTCGGGCGACCTCGTGACCCGGGCCAGCGCCTTTTCCACCAGCGCGCGTTGGTAGCCCAGATTGACTAACGCGGAGATCACATCTTCTTCCACGGGCGAGGCCGCTGCGGCCGTCTCAGGTGCGCCGAAGGATTCCAGCTTGTCCCGCAGTTCCAGCACCATACGTTCCGCAGTCTTTTTGCCGATGCCGGGAATGCGGGTCAATGAGGCCACGTTGTTACCTTTGATGGCGGCGACCATGGCGTCTGCGGCCATGCCGCTCAGGATGGTGATGGCCAGTTTGGGACCGATGCCACTCACGCTGAGAAGTTTTTCGAAAAGCTGCTTGTCTTCCGGACGCAGAAACCCGAACAGAGCCAGCGCGTCTTCGCGCACATGGGTATGGACGAACAGGGCGACCTCAGATCCCAGCGCCGGCAGATTGGTGAATGTAGGAATGCTGATGTTGACTTCGTAGCCTACGCCGGCAGCCTCGACCACAGCCTGATTTGGATGCTTGGAAAGCAGCTTTCCGCGAAGATGGGCGATCATGAGAGGTTGATTGTAGCGGAAAACAATAGTGCGCTCCGCTCCAAAAGAAGGAGCTGCGCTCGGGCCTGCGGCAGCAAGGAAGTGTTCTTTTCGTTCGTTACCCGGCACTCCGCTTTCCGAATGCGCAACAGCAGCGCACATCCTGAAGCTCCGTGGCCGGGTTACTTTCGGTCGTCCTGCCGGACTGGAGGTTCGTGGTGCCGGCATTGCGGTTGAAGTCAATGATGCGATGTGATGAATGATGTGGGTCCCAGGAAGCGGCAGGCTGCACACGTTCCCGTGAGAATACCTCGTATCAGCGAAGTGCGGGACACATCACGTGGATGCTTCGACTCCGCGCCCAAAAGCGGGCGCTGCGCTCAGCATGACAGCTGTGGAGGTGACGTGGCGAACCTCCAGGCTGGCGGACACCCGGGCAACAATTCAGCGCGAACGGTTTCTCGTGAGAATGCCTCGTATCAGCGAAGTGCGGGACACATCACGTGGATGCTTCGACTACGCGCCAAAGACGGCGCTGCGCTCAGCATGATAACTGTGGGAAAGGCCACTTGAGTTAAATGAACACTATTGGATTAACACATGAGCTTCAGTTAAGTGCGGCGGCGGTAGAAAATATTGAATTGAAAATGTGGGTCGGGCGGGAAGAGTTCCGCTACTTTTTTGAGGCGTTCGCTCAGTGCTGATGGCGCCAGCAGCGGATATTCGCGCTCGCGCAGATCGTAGTAATCCATGTCGAGGTACAGCGACAACATATAGATGGCAATGGAATCGGCGAAGGCCGCGGACGAGTAATCGGAGCGGGCTTTTTCGTCCACGCGCCCTGAGCTTTCACCCAGCGCCTGCTTACGGAATTCAAAGGCATCGAGGCTGGTTTCGCCGCGCACTCCGGCGGTTGCCTGCTTCCATACGAGTTCCGCGAAGTCAGACGAGATGCCGGCCTTCTCCACAAAGGCGTGCGCCACATTGATATAGAACTCAAAAGCTACCGAGAAGCGGTCTTCCAGCAGCCGCGCGGAGATGAACACACACTGCGAATCGCCGGAATCAATATTACGGTGGCAGATGGCCCGGTCAGTCAGAGTGCTGTCAAAATGCTCGGCGATCAAGGTCTTGTCCCCTTCGCTCACCGCCAGCGGAACAAAGTAGTAGGCTTTGCGGCCCAGAGCGGCGGCGATACTGATGGGCACGGCGCTGACCATGGTTTCCAGCTCTGAGGAAGGCAGAGTGATATCGCCTACCGTGGTGTAACAGATTCCATTGGGGGACTGGTTGACCCGCGTATCGCGGATGATCTCCTGGGCGGAGCGCATTTCTGCATGGGCGGCCTGACTCACGGTATTATTCTAACTGAGGGGCGCATCAGGTCGCCCGGACAAGCATTATGGGTAAATTCTTTATCAGCGTTGGTATTGGCCTGGCAGCAGGCATTATTTGTTTTTTCCTGTCCGTGGCCTTTTTGAGCTTTCTTTTGTTGATCGTTCGAGGCGTTACGCACACGCATCCGGATATGACCCTCACTTACAAGGCGGCTCTGCCGGTGGCCATATTGGCGGCGTTTACCGGATTTACTGTGACTCTGGTCCGCTCGGTGCGCGGCCAGTCCACGGTAAAGTAGCCCTGCTTTCGACGCGGCTTCACAATTCTTCACACACTGGTTTCGACCATCATTTACACTTTCTTGCCCTGATTTAGCAGCCACGATTTGCATTAACAAGGAGAGATCCCGAATGTTTAAGCGTTCTTGCGCCGCTATGGCGATGCTTTGTCTCATTTTCACAGTACCGTTGATTGCCCAGGAAAAAGTGGATCTGGATGCGATTTCAAAAATCCGTTATGAGGGTTTCCGCAATTCCAAGATCATGGAAATTGCCAGCGGGCTGATGGATGGAATCGGTCCGCGCCTTACCGGCTCGCCCAATATGAAACGCGCCAATGACTGGACGCGCCAAAAGCTGGAAGAATTCGGCCTGGTGAACGCTCATCTGGAGCCGTGGAGTCCATTTGGACGCGGCTGGGCCAACGAATATGTGAATGTCCGCATGGTCTCGCCGGATGTAGCCACGCTGCTGGCGTATCCGAAGGCGTGGACGCCGGGAACGAACGGCGAGGTCCGGGCACAGGTGGTGCGAGTGAATGCCCGTACGGTGCAGGAAGCAGCAAAATACAAAGGCAAGCTGGCCGGCAAGATCGTTCTTTATCGGCGAAGATCCTGAGGTAAAGCCCTCGGTTGAGCCGCTCTACCGAGCGCTACGACGAGAAATCGCTGGAGGAGATCAACCAGTACCAGATTCCCAGCGAGAGAAACAATGCGCAGTTCCGCCAGTTCCAGCAGCGCGCCCAGGCTCAACGCCAGCTCTACAAATTTTTCGAAGATGAAAAAGTTCTGGCGGTGATTGACCACAGCCGGGGAGATCTGGGCGGCGGCACTGTGTTTGTGCAGCAGGGCGGCTCGTACAAAGTGGGCGAGACCAACAACGTTCCGTGGGTCACCATGGCCACCGAGCACTGGAACCGCATTGCCCGCCTTCTGCACTCGAAACAGAATGTGGAAGTCGAACTCAACGTGAAGAGCAATTTCTTCGACAATGCCATGACGCAGTACAACACCATCGCCGAAATTCCCGGAACCGATAAACGGGATGAACTGGTGATGCTGGGCGCGCACCTTGATTCGTGGCACAGCGGCACGGGCGCAACCGACAACGGCGCAGGCACGGTGGTGATGATGGAGGCGGTGCGCATTCTCAAGGCGCTGGGGTTGAAGCCGCGCCGTACTATCCGCATCGGGCTGTGGAGTGGTGAAGAAGAGGGGCTGCTGGGTTCGCAATGGTACGTCTCTCAGCATTTCGGTTCGCGGCCGCCCTCCAATGATCCGCTACGAAAAGGCGATCCTTCGGTGACCCGCCGCGAGAATGGCCCCATGTCGCTGAAACCGGAGCAGGCCAAAGTCTCGGTGTATTTCAACGTGGACAACGGTACCGGGAAAATCCGGGGCGTCTACATGCAGGAAAATGCGGCAGTGGAGCCCATCTTCGAATCATGGATGAAGCCCTTCGCCGATCTGGGGATGAACACGCTGACTATGCGCAACACCGGCGGTACCGATCATCTGTCATTTGATGCAGTGGGTATTCCGGGCTTCCAGTTCATACAAGATCCGGTGGAGTACGACACCCGCACTCACCATTCCAATATGGATGTGTATGACCGTTTACAGCCGGAAGATCTCAAACAGATGGCGGTGATTGTGGCGTCGTTTGTGTATGAGGCTGCCATGCGTGACCAGATGTTCCCACGCAAGCTCATTGAGAAAGAGTTGCCGCCGACTCCTCCGCCTGATGAGGATCAGGACCAGGGTTCACCGGTAACCAATCCGGCCGCCGCCGACCGTCCGCAGGAAGCGCGGCCACCGGCGCAAGCTGCGCCGCAGACCCAGCCACCCAGCCAGCACAGCAGCCGCCACAGCGGCAGCAAAGACCACCGCAGTAGCAAGAACGAATTAAATTCTTTTGATGCCCGGCTCAGGCCGGGCTTTTTTTGCTTCATCCAGGCACAAATGACAATGTGGAGGTCAATTTGTTACCGATAGGTTACAACACAAAATGTAGCTGATCGGTTACATTGAATTCCTTTTTCGGAACGTGCGTTCAAAACGGATATCGTCCAGCTTCCAACACTGCATCGGAAATGCGCCTGCGCGCTGCAATGGTATCAATCTCGTTGTGATTTGCTAGCGCGTGAACCATGGGCGCAAACGGAGGCTCTCCGTTACGGGCTGCCAGCGTTGCTTGAAGCTGTTTGCCGGAATGGGCCATGCGGTCGGCTGCGTCGCTTGCATATACCCTGGCAATATCGGTGGCCACGCTGCACTGTGCGGCGCCACGCGCGGCAATCATCTTTTCGGTACGCGCCAGCGCGCTCTCAAGCGCGTAGACTTCAATCACGATATCGGCAACGTGGGCCTGGAGTTCCTGTTCTTCTTTCAACGCGTCACCGCAAACCGCAACAACATGGCCCAGCCCAGCAATGGCCAGGCGCTTGCCCGTGTTCAGCAACCGGTGCTCGGCTGCAAATGTTCCATCGGTCTTTGCTGGATGGATCATCACGCAAAGCCGCCTTCATGCCCTCGGATGTAAACAGCGAAGCTGACTGTTTCAAAAGCCGCCCTGGAATAATGAGCCGGTTGATCTCATTGGTGCCTTCGTAGATGCGGGTGATGCGGGCATCGCGGTACATTCTTTCCGCCGGAAACTCACGCGAATATCCGTTGCCGCCGAATACCTGCAATGATTCATCTACTACATAGGCCAGGGCTTCGCTGGTCCAGACTTTATTGACCGAGCATTCCAGCGCGAACGATTCGATGGTGGCCAGAACTTTGGCATTGTCATTGGGGTCAACGGATTCAAGGGCGCGGTCCACGTCGCCCAGGGTGCGGTATGACATGGAATCGCCCACATAGCAGCGCACCGCCATCTCGCCCAACTTGTGCCGGATCATGCCGAATTCGGCAATGGCGCGGCCAAACTGCCGCCGCTCTTTTGCATATCTGGCGGCATTGCCCAGCGCCTGTTTGGCTGCGGCCATATTGCGCGTGCCCAGCTTCACGCGTCCGAAGTTCAACACATTGAACGCGACCTTGTGGCCCTCACCGACCTTGCCCAGCACGTTCTCGACCGGAACTTTCACGTTTTCCAGCATGAGCACAGTGGTGGAAGAGCCGTCGAGGCCCAGTTTCTTTTCATCTGCGCCGCTTACTACGCCCATGCCGCGCTCAACCAGAAACGCGGTGAACAGCTTGCCATCCACTTTGGCGAAGATGGTGAACAGGTCGGCAAACCCGCCATTGGTAATCCAGGCCTTCTGCCCGTTCAGGATGTAATGCCTGCCGTCAGGCGTAAGCACCGCGGTGGTGCGGGCGGCCAGGGCGTCAGAGCCGGATTGCGGTTCGGTCAGGGCATAGGCGGCCACCAGTTCACCGCTGCCCAGCCGGGGAAGGTAGCGGGCGCGCTGCTCGTCATTGCCGAAATACACCAGCGGCAAGGTGCCAATGCTGGTATGCGCCCCCAGGGATCCGCCAAACGAAGGTGTAAGCGCGATCTGCTCGCCTACATAGGCCGCGCTGATCTTATCGAGGCCCATGCCACCGTAAGCTGGTGGAATTTCCAGGCGCAGAAGGTCCAGCTCACCCGCCTTCTTCAGCAACTCCCGCACAAAAGCCCAGTCATGCTGGTAGAGCCGCTGCTCATGAGGCAAAACTTCATTACGGATGAACTCCGCCGCAGTCTGCCCGAAAAGCCGCTGCTCATCGTTCAGTTCTTCGCGGGTAAAAATGTCTTCCGGACGGAGGGAGTTCGTAAGAAAGCGGCCGGCAGCGCTGGAGCGGAGCGGCGTTACGGTGGATACAGTCTGGCTCATGGCATTCAAAATACTCCTTTGCGGGCGTATTTAGAAAGCGCCGGCCTGAGTTCCAGCAACAACTCTGGTTTTGAAGCATTGATGATGCTGTTCGGCAAACGGGAGCCAGTCACGCCGCATCGAATCAAGAAGCATGTGGTGGACAGTGGTCACTTTCGCAGCCGTAGCGACCTGGTTTGAATGGGTGTACCGGAAGGAACACAAAAATCCTCAGGCAGGCAACGATTCTACGGGGGAGACTCGCGGTTGAGAATACCTCTGCCACTGTGGAACCGAAAATCGCGGAAATCCCAGCCAGTGCTCAAAGCGAACCAGCGGAGAGCGTTGAAGCCATTGCCCAATCGCCAAGTATTGAGCCAGACCTTGGTCCCAAGCCGGTAGCCGCAGATTTCAGCTCCAATTCCCCGGAAAACAAGATCGCCTCATAAATCCAAAAACTTAGCCGCGAATCTCGTGAATGAGCGCGAATAAAACACCTTCCGATGTCCACGAAGGTTTCGAGGTGTATCCGGAATGTCCCAACGGCTAACTGCTGATACTGACTGCTGAATGCTTCCTATCATTTACAATCCTAGCGTTCGAAGGTAAGCGGGAACGTGAAACTACAAATCGCCTGGATCGGTAAGACCAAAGAACCTGCAATTCAGTCATTGAGCGCCGAATATTTGCAGCGCATCTCGCGCTTCGTGCAGGCTGAATCGCACGAGTTTACGGCGGAAAGCTCATTATTCAAGCTAGCCGACCGGGCCGCCGGGCGCACCGCGCCGGTGCTCATACTACTCGATTCGCGCGGACGGCAATTTACCTCAGAAGAATTCGCCGAACTGCTGCGCGACCAGCAGGACCGTGGAACGCAGAACCTGTTGTTCGCCGTTGGCCCTGCGGACGGCTTCAGCGACGAAGCCCGCTCTTCGGCCGACCTGATCCTCTCTTTTGGCAAAATGACGCTGGCCCACGAGTTAGCGCGGGTGGTTTTGCTGGAACAGATCTACCGGGCATTTACAATCTTGAAAGGCCATCCGTACCACACCGGCCATTAGATATATTGACTCAGAAACAAATGACTGACATACATCGCGGCCTCATTATCGTAAACACCGGTCCCGGCAAGGGAAAGACGACCGCTGCCATGGGCACCGCATTGCGCGCGGTGGGCAATGGGATGAAGGTATTGATGCTTCAGTTTCTGAAAGGCTCATGGCATTATGGCGAGCTTGATGCAGTCCAGGCTTTCGGTGACAAGTTCGTGATGAAGCAGATGGGGCGCGGCTTTGTGAAAGTAGGAGGCGCAGAAACCGATCCTGAAGATGTGCGCCTGGTAGAAGAAGCGTGGGAAGAAGCGCGACAAGCCATTGCTTCCGGCCAATGGGACCTGGTGATTCTGGACGAGATCAACTATGCGATTGGCTACGGCATGCTGGATCCGGCCAAGGTAGTGGAAGGTTTGAAACAGAAGCCGGAGCAGGTGCACGTAATATTGACGGGCCGCAATGCGCATCCGACAATTGTAGAGCTGGCCGATACCGTGACCGAGATGAAACAGGTCAAACATGCTTATGAAAAAGGCGTGATGGCACAGCGCGGAATCGAATACTAAATGCCTGTTTGCCCGCAGGTAAAGTGGCTTTAGCTGAAAGGACCGCAACTTGGCTTGGTTTAGAAGAGAATCCACCGAGATACAGGTTTCTGACGAGAAACGCGTGCGCACAGAGGGCCTGTGGGTCAAGTGTGAGGGCTGCCGCCAGATCATCTGGAAAAAAGAGCTGGAAGAGAACCTGAATGTGTGCCCCAAGTGCGAATACCACTTTCGCATTGATGCAGCCAGCCGCCTGGAACTGCTGCTGGACGAGAACTTCGCGATTGAAGACGAGAAGCTGGCCTCCACTGATCCGCTCCAGTTTTCCGATACACGTTCGTATCAAGCTCGTTTGCAGAAGAGCCGCACCGAAACCGGCCTGAATGACGCCATTATCAATGCTGAAGGCAGCATCAACGGCCGTCCGGTGGTGATCAGCGCCATGGAATATTCGTTTATTGGTGGCAGTATGGGCGCTGTAGTGGGCGAGGCGATTACCCGCGCCATCGAGCGAGCGCTGGAAAAGCGCAAGCCCATGATCGTGGTTTCAGCCTCGGGCGGAGCGCGCATGATGGAAGGCGTAGTCAGCCTGATGCAGATGGCCAAGATATCCGCGGCGCTGGCCCGCCTCGATACCGCGCACCTGCCGTATATCTCGATATTGACCGATCCTACGACCGGCGGGGTCACGGCGTCGTATGCCATGCTGGGTGATCTCAACATTGCAGAGCCCGGCGCACTGATTGCTTTTGCTGGCCCGCGCGTTATTGAGCAGACCATCCGGCAGAAATTGCCGGAAGGCTTTCAGACCAGTGAGTTCCTGCTGAAGCATGGAATGCTGGATGCCGTGGTCCACCGGAAGGAGATGAAGAGTTACATCTCTCGCGCCCTGGACTTTATGTCTCCGAAAGCGGCGTGAGAACGGATACTCTCATTCAGCTTGTGCCCGCTACCTATGAATCCGCAGTAGCAAAATTGCTGGAACTCGGCCACGAGTTGGCCGTGGTGCGCAAGTTTGAACTTGAGCACATGCGCACGTTGGCCGCGGCGCTCGGCAATCCCCAGCGGCGGCTGCCCAGCGTTCTGATCGCCGGGACGAATGGCAAAGGTTCCACCTCAGCCACGTTGGCCAGCATCATGCAGGCCGCAGGATATCGCACCGGCCTTTACACCTCGCCTCACCTTTTGCATATCAATGAACGCATTCAGATCAACCGGGAACCCATCAGCGACGCGGAATTCGCGGTGATGTTTGAGCGGGTGGAAAATGCAGCGCAACGGCTGGTGGAGCAAGGCGATCTGCCGTGGCATCCGAGTTTCTTCGAGATGCTCACCGCCATGATGTTTGAATACTTCGCCAGCGCCGGCGTGGAACTTGCCGTGCTTGAAGTGGGCATGGGTGGACGGCTGGATGCCACCAATATCGCTGATCCGCTCATTTCAGTCATCACCGATATTGATCTCGATCACCAGAAGTTCTTAGGAAATACTTTACCGGAAATCGCGCGCGAGAAAGCCGGAATCCTGCGCCGCAACGGGGTGGTAGTGCTCTTGCCGCAACATCCGTTGGTCAACGATACGCTGGGGCATTGCATTCTTGAAGTTGGCGCCCGGCCGGTGAATGCGGCAAAGTTCATGCCGCCTCTCACTCCTGATGCACCCGGTTCTGAAATTCACAACGCTCGGCCTACGCGTTTTCCGGTTGTGTTTGGCGAACAGGAGATCACGGTGGAGTTTCCGCTGCTGGGCCGTCACCAGTTCCGCAATCTGGCGCTCGCTTTGGCCGCAGCGGAACAGCTCGGTCAACTCGGATTTAGAGTCTTGCCGGAGCATGTGCAGGAGGGAGTACGAACGACCGCCTGGCCGGCGCGCTTCCAGGTTCTGCCGCGGAGTGAAGATTTCCCTGAAACGGTGCTGGATGTCGCCCATAATCCTGCTGGGGCCTGGGCGTTGCGCTCGGCCCTGTCGACGTTCTACGAAGACCGTCCATTGATATTCGTTTTCGGGGCCATGCAGGACAAAGCTATTCGCGAAATTGCCAGCATCCTCTTTCCATTGGCAGAGCGCGTGATCGCCACACGTGCGCACAATCCGCGTGCAGCCACGCCTGAAGTGATCGCCGATGCCGCGCAACAGAGTGGTATCGAAGCGATTACCGCTGAAGGCGTCCAGCAGGCAATTCAGGCGGCAGGTACGCTGGCGGGTGAAAAGGGCGTGGTGGTCATTACGGGTTCCATTTACATTGTTGGCGAGGCGCTGGGAATTCTTACGCACAGCCCAGCCCGGCAGAATGCTTGAACCTGTGTCGGAAACCGTCCATATACAAAACAGGGAAGGCGAGAAACGGTCTTCAGGGTTCCGTCATCTTCTGTCGCGCCTGCGATCGTATTTTTTCTTTGATCCCCTGATCTGGTTCTACACCGTTGTTCTCGGCGTTCTATCGCTGTTGTCCTCTTTCTTTGATCGTGATGGCACAATGCAGCATGGCTTTGCCCGTTTTTGGGCGCGCCTGATTCTTGCCACCATTGGCGTGCCGGTTGATGTAATTGGTCTGGAGAAGATTGACATCAGCAAGCCGCATATCTATGCCGTCAATCATCTCTCGGCGATTGATGTTCCTGTACTCTATGGGCATTTGCCCTTTCCTTTCAGGATCCTGGCCAAGAAGGAACTTTTTCGTTATCCGTTTCTGGGCTGGCATCTGCACAGGTCAGGACAGATCCCGGTAGACCAGCAGAATGTCCGCCGATCGGCGCGCAGCTTAGGGCAGGCGGCGGCCGCTGTACGCCAGGGTATGCCTGTGTTGATCTTTCCGGAAGGCGGGCGCTCCGACGACGGACAGATCAAGCCGTTTATGAATGGCGCATTCTATGTGGCCATCAAAGCCCAAGTGGATATAGTGCCCATGGCGCTGATTGGAACTTTTGAAGTCCTGCGCATGAACACCTATCACATCATGCCCAGGCGCGTGCTGATCGTGGTAGGCGAAGCGATTCCAACTGCTGGATTGACGTTGCGCGATCTGGATACAGTCTCCAATCAAGCAAGGCAAAGCATTGCCCAGCTTTATTATGCGCGGTCGGCTGTACGTGATTTGAGAGAAGAGAAGAAGGACATTACCGCAGAGTCCGCGGAGAGCGCAGAGAGTTGATAGCTACTCAAGGAAATTGCCAAAATTGCCACGATTGCCAAAAATGCCAAAATTGAAAAACAAAAGCGTCCTACTAAGATAGTGAGAAACTGCGATACAAAACAACAAAAGAGGAACACAGCTAACCCTGCAATCCTCTGCTGACTCTGTTCCTCTGCGTCCCAAAGGTTTCAGCTTTTGACATTTGCCGCGCGCAACCACGACACTAAAATCGTGAAACCGAAGATTGCCATCCCTGAGCCTTGCTCCTACGACCGCGAATATAGTCAGCGGGCCTTGCCTGCTTATGTGAAGGCGGTTGAAAGCGCAGGAGGCGAGGCCGTGGTGATTGCCTTGAATTCGACTCCGGAGCAGATTGCCCGTCAGGCCAGCGCGTGCGCAGGCGTATTGCTGCCCGGCAGCAAGGCCGATGTTGATCCGCAGAAATATGGCGCCGAAAAACACCAGAAGACTGCGCCCGCCGATGGGCCCCGCGACAGCGCAGACGAGTTACTGTTGCAGGACGCCTATAACATGCACAAGCCGGTACTTGGAATTTGCTACGGCCTGCAATCGCTGAATGTGTGGCGTACCGGCACGCTGGTGCAGCACATCGAGACCGCCATAGATCATTCACCCGCCGATAAAAGTGCCATGGCCCATACAGTGTTAGTGTCGCCTGATTCGCTGTTGGCGAGCGAGGTCGGGCTGAAACAAACCCAACAACCAGTGATGGCCGTGAATTCCAGCCATCATCAGGCAGCCGAGGTTGTAGGGGACGGTCTGCGGGCTGTCGCCCGCTGTGAAAAGGACAATACGATTGAAGCGCTGGAAGGGACAGCCGACAATCATTATGTATTGGCGGTGCAATGGCATCCAGAGCGCAATGTTGCTGACGATCCTGCATCGCGGGCCATCTTCGATTCTTTTGTGCGGGCGGTGAGCCGATGGAAGTCTGCTGACATCTGGGAGTGAAGTAGATGAAGTTCGCGTAAAATTCGCTGAGTCACTTACGCTTAGAAAATATTTCTCATTGATTCAGAAGGTTAACTGCGATTAACGGTTCGGCAGCGTTGATTCAGCTCTGGAGTCTGCTTAATATCGTCTTATGTTCCCCATCAGGAAGCTCGACTATGCCGGATGGGACCTTTAGAGCTGGAGAAAAAGTTCCGATTACAGGGATTTATACCGCGACGCACTATCAACATCGGATGCCGCACGAGGTGTTTGCCGTCGAGGGAGAGCAGTTCCCCACCTGCCGGAAATGTGGCGTGCGCACCCGTTTCGTCCTGGCGCAGGCAGCGACTCATATAGAGGCTGATCGCGATTTTGCTAAGGCCTCCGTCAGCGCTAAGACCAAAAAAGCGAGGGTTGGACACCGAAAGAATCAATAGACACTTATCCATCCTTCATTGGCTTGACAGCAGGCAAGCGGCTGTCAGGTGCTTGCGGAGGCCTGTACTCTTCCGTATTGTTATCTCATGTCTGGACCAGGGTTGAAGCTGTCGCTCGAAAACCGTGTGGCAGTGGTCACCGGAGGTTCACGTGGGATTGGCGCCGCCATCGTGCGTTTGTTTTGCCTGGCTGGCGCCAGGGTAGTATTCAACTACCAGCAAGCGCGAGAAGCTGCGGAACGTTTGGCGCGTGAATGCGGCGGCGATGCGCACTGTACTGCTGTGCGCGCAGAATTGTCGTCGGCCAAAGCGGCTGAAGAACTGGTCGCGACGGCAATCGATCATTTCGGCAAATTAGATATCGTGATCGGAAACCATGGCGTGTGGCCTTCCGCCGATATTCCGATCGACCAGATGCCTGAAGACCAGTGGCGCCGCACCCTCTCGGTGAATCTCGACAGTATTTTTGGCTTGGTGAAGTCGGGCGTTGCGCAAATGAAAAAGCAGCGTTCCGGCGGACACCTGGTGTTGATCAGTTCCACGGCCGGCCAACGCGGCGAAGCGTACCATTGCGATTATGCGGCCAGCAAAGGCGCCATTATCAGCATGGTAAAGGGCCTTTCCACCGAACTGGCGCGTGATCAAATCTACGTCAATTGCGTGGCTCCGGGCTGGGTGGAAACCGATATGGCGGCGCCTGCACTGGAAGATCCTGAAATCAGCAAGCGGGTTTTCGGTTCCATTCCGCTGGGCCGCGTTGGCAAGCCTGAAGAAATTGCGGCTACTGTGCTGTTTCTATGCACCCCGCATGCGGGCTTCATTACCGGAGAGATCGTCAACGTAAACGGTGGCGCGGTGCTGGTGGGGTGAGTTGCTGCATGCATCCAATAAATTGAATATGAAATTTCTTGCCATTTTCTTACTGTGTACGGGTTTGGCGGCGCAGCAGGCGTCTGCCCCCGCGCCTGCCCAGAGCAATGATGCTCAGGCGAATCAAAAGAAGGCACGGGCGTTTCTGGACCAGATGGTGCAGGCCCTGGGTGGCCAGAATTATCTGACGCTTCAGGACTCTCAGCTTGAAGGACGCACCGGACGCTTCTATCACGGGACATCAGAAGGCGGGGCACAATACTGGCGGTATTGGCAGTGGCCAGATAAAGAGCGCCTGGAGTTCACCAAAGCCAGAGATGTGGTGCAGCTTACGGTCGGCGACAACATGTATGAACTCACGTACCGCGGGACCCGCATGATTGATCCGCAGAAAGAGCAGGATGCGCGCCTCTATCTGGAACGGCGGCACTACTCGCTGGAAGTGGTATTGCGCCAATGGCTGAACGATCCGGGCACGGCGTTGTTTGATGAAGGCCAGGCGCTCACAGAAAATCACAGCACCGAGCAGTTGACCATCATCAACTCGAAGAATGATTCGGTCACCATCTTCATTGATACCGACACGCACCTGCCGGTGAAGAAAACTTTCGTGTTGCGCGATCCGCAGACCCGCGATCGCGATGAAGTGGCTGAAGTCTATGACAACTACAAGATGGTGCAGGGCATAAACACTCCTTACAACACCTTGGTCACGAAAAATGGGGAGCTATTCCGGCAATATTTTGTAACAACGATCAGCTATAACAACCACCTGCGCAGCTCACTGTTTGACCCCGGGCAGGTGAAATTCGATGTAAAGAAGAAATAAGTCGGCGGTTTCACCACGTCCGTTGCAAAAATACCACATACCAGGTTTGGCCTGCGGGTGTAATCTGTTGCAAGTAGAACCACTTGCCATTTGAACAGACAATCCGTACGGCGGTAGAGTGTCAAGGTGTTGGGTTACACAGCGGCGCGCCGGTAAAGCTCAGAATCGTGCCCGCGCCCGCCGGTACCGGCATTGTTTTCCGCCGTGTTGATCTTGATAACTTTGAAGTGGAAGCGGTTGGCCGTAATGTCGCCAAAGTCAGCTATGCCACCAGCCTTCAGAAAAAGGGCGTGCTGATCTCCACCACCGAACATCTGCTTTCCGCCTTCATCGGCATTGGCCTCGACAATGCGATTGTGGAGCTCGACAACCTGGAACTTCCCATTCTCGATGGCAGCGCCAATCCATTTGTCGAGATGGTGCTGGAAGCGGGCCTGAAACAGCAGCGCAAGCGCCGTACTTACCTGAAAATTCTGCGCGAGATTGAAGTCCGCGAGGGCGACAAATTCATTGCCGCTTATCCTGCGGACGGCTACTCCGTGACATACAAGATCAACTTCGCGCCGCCCATTGGCGAGCAATCATTTGAAATAGATCTTTCCCGGGATCTCTACCGCAAGGAACTGGCCGCCGCCAGGACGTTCGGTTTTCTCCACGAAGAAAAAGCCATGCGCAACATGGGGCTGATTCGCGGCGCGAGTGAAGAAAACGTAATCGTAGTCACTCGCGAGGGCGTGAAGAACGGCCCGTTGCGCTACTCTGATGAGTTTGTACGGCACAAAACCCTCGACCTGATTGGCGATTTGGCGTTGCTAGGCAAACAGGTGATTGGCAGAATCGTTGCAGATCGCGCCGGCCATGCCATGCACACGGCACTGGTATCGCGACTTCTAAAAGACCGCTCATTGTGGGAAGAAACTACCGACGTGACCGCTGCCGAGCGCGCATACGCATTAGCGTACGAGGCCGAAGCCCAAGCCTGAGATTTTCCGAAGTCCTTAGACGTAGTGAGCATTACTAGCCGCCTATTCCGCACATCCCTATGCTGCTACTGTCTCCAGGCAGGTATCGTTCTCTTAGCCATCTATGAAACATACAACTTATCTTTCGCTGGGATCGAATGTCGGTGATCGCGTCGCTAACCTGGACGCGGCAATCAAGCGATTGGGGGAGTTGGGGACGGTAAGCGCGCGCTCAGGGCTGTACGAAACAGAACCGGTCGAGACCGAAGAAGAGCAGGCCTGGTTTCTCAATTGCGCGGTCGCGGTTGAAACCGAGTTGACGCCGCAGGAATTTCTGGCACACATTCTTTCCATTGAGCAGAGCATGGGGCGCAAGCGTCTCCGGCCGAAAGGACCGCGGACGATTGATATTGATATCGTGTTGTTTGAAAACGCAGTGATTCATACGCAAGAGTTGACGGTGCCACATCCGGCCATGCAGCATCGCCGTTTCGTGCTGGAGCCGTTGGCGGAGATCGCCGCTGAGGTGCGCCATCCGTTGCTGAAACAAACTATGCGCGAACTGCTGGCCGCATTGCCAGCAGATGGCGCAACGGTACGCAGGTTCCAGCGTGGCGAGGAACATCGTGCATATTGAAGAAGCCGCACAGTGGTTGCAGCCCTTCGCGGAACTTGATCAAAAACAACTCGCCGATACATTGACGTATGTCAATCTACTTTTGAAGTGGAATGCGCGCATGAATCTCACCGCGGTGCGCAAACCGGAAGAGATGATTCAGCGGCATTTCGGGGAATCGTTTTTTGCCGCACGTCATTTGTTTGTAAAACCGGAGCTTGCAGAAGAACCAGCGGGCAGCGTTGTGGATGTAGGATCGGGCGCCGGCTTTCCTGGTTTGCCCATGGCGATCTTCTCCTCTTCAACTCAGTTCACGCTGATCGAGTCCAACGGAAAAAAGGCGGCATTCCTGAATGAGGTGATCCGGTCGCTCCAGTTGAAGAATGCAAAAGTGTTCAGCCAGCGAGCGGAGACTTACCCCGGGAGAGCTGACTTGGTCACCATGCGGGCAGTGGAGGCCTTCGAGTCCGTTTTGCCTACGGCGGCTGGATTGGTGAAACCGGGAGGTCGTCTGGGAGTGATGATCGGCTCCGGACAGGTGCAGTCCGCTCACAAGGTACACGGGATGGAATGGCATGATCCGGTTGCGATTCCGGGCGGGCATTCTCGGGTGATCATGGTGGGGATCAAGCAGGCTGAGGGTGTAACACTGTAACACTGAAACACTGAATTTTTGCCTAAGGTGGTGAACCAACTTAGTAAATGTGGGAGGAATATCGGGGTTATTGAGTTAATTCTGAGCCTTGTTTTCGCGTAAATGCTCCCTAGCGAGGGTAAGAGTGGGAGGGGAACATCAAAAGGAACCGAGTTAGTAAACATCCTGTTCCACGTGGAACACTCTTCGAGCACAGGAGAAACTGTCTGATTCCAGGAATTTTGAAGAGGGCTGCCGTTCAGCAACCATAAACCGTGAGTCGCACCGGGCGCGTCTCAAAGACGATGCAGAGCACCGTCTCTACGTAATGTTTCGTCCTCGTACGCAGCCTTTATGCCACTTGCATACATAATTCTGGCTCTAAATGGCTGGAGTCCCCGCTTATTGGATGGTTTTCGAACAAGGAATCAAAGTAGTTAACCCTTGCTCGAACTCGCTGAAATGTTCCACGTGGAACATCGCTTGTGAGAGAAATTATCCGATGTTCCACGTGGAACACCCCGTTTTCCTCAATTTCCTCAGCACTGCACCAAATTGATGGTATTGCGCATTCGCCGACCATTCGCTAGAGTCGGAATTGCTCTGCTCCGGAAAACTTATGGGCCGCATTATCGCCGTTGCTAATCAAAAGGGTGGCGTAGGTAAGACCACTACCGCCATCAACCTGGCCGCCTCATTTGCTGCCGCAGAGGTAAAAGCCCTGCTGGTGGACTGTGATCCTCAAGCCAATTCCACTGGAGGGCTGGGCTTTCAGCGAGATCCAGAAAGGTTCAGCACCTACCATTTATTGCTGGGTGAATCAGTTGCCGAACAGGCCATTCTGCCTACCGATCTGGACGATCTATTCCTGATTCCTTCTCATAAGAACCTGATTGGCGCAAATATCGAGCTGGTCGCGGCTGAAGAGCGTGAATTTCGGCTGCGGAATGCGCTGAATCCACTGCGCGAGCAGTTTGATTTCATTGTGCTGGACTGCCCGCCGGCTCTGGATCTGCTTACCCTGAATGCCTTGGTGGCCGCCGATTCGGTGCTGGTTCCTATGCAGGCCGAGTATTTTGCTTTGGAAGGGGTAAGCGAGCTACTCGACACCATTGAACGGCTGAGGCAGAGCTTCAATCCGGAGCTTCACGTGGAAGGCGTGGTGCTGACCATGTATGACGACCGGACCATCCTTTCACAGCAGGTAACCCAGGAACTCAGAAAGTTTTTTGGGGACAAGCTGCTATCCACCATCATTCCGAGGAATATCCGGCTGGCAGAGGCCCCCAGCTATGGCAAACCGGCGCTGCTTTACGATGTGCGCTCCAAGGGCGCAGAGAGCTATATCAAGCTGGCCAAGGAAATCATGGAGCGTATTTCCCCCGAAGCAGCACCCGCCGCATCCAGTGAACAGGCCGCCGCAGAACCAGCGGAAAAGGTCACCGCAGACCAAAATTCATGATCTTTCGACCAAAAAGACCAACTCACAGGACTGAATCAGCATGAATGACAAGCGCAAAGCACTAGGACGCGGACTGGAATCGTTGCTGCCAGTGAAACCCACTGTTACGGCCACCGTTGCTGCCGCCCCTGCAAAATCGGAGCCGGGACAAGAGATTCCGATTGATCTGATCGAGCCTAATCCGTATCAGACACGGCGCCAGATCCGGCCAGAAGCGTTGAACGAGCTAACGGAGTCCATCCGGGCCAGCGGAGTAGTACAGCCCGTGGTCTTGCGGCCACTGGAGAATGGCAGGTTCCAACTGGTAGCCGGAGAGCGTCGCTGGCTGGCTTCCAGACGCGCCGGCAAGCCTACGATCCCTGCGGTAGTGCGGGAAATCTCCAATGAGCAGGCCATGGAGATCACCATTATCGAGAACCTGCAGCGTGAAGACCTGAATCCGATGGAACAGGCGCGGGCTTTCGAGAGGCTGAGCAGGGAATTCAGCTTCACCCAGGAGCAGATTGCCGTTCGCACCGGCAAAGACCGTGCCTCTATTTCGAATTTTATCCGCCTGCTCAAGCTGCCGCAGGAAATTCAAGACTTGGTGGAACGCGGCGACCTCAGCCTGGGCCATGGCAAAGCGCTGTGTGGGTTGGTGGGCTATCCGGAACAACTAACCAAAGCGGCGCAGGAAGTTGTGGCCAAGAGCCTGTCGGTGCGGCAGACGGAAGAGCTTATATCGAAGATCATCAATCCAGTTCCAGAGGCCGCGCAGGCCGAGAAACCCACCCGGACCATTGACCCGAATGTACGCGAAGCCGCACGTACCCTGGAGCGGGCCTTGGGCGTGAAGGTGGATATCCATGATCGCAAGGGCAAGGGCCGCATCATTCTGAAGTACAGCTCGCTTGAGGACTTTGACCGGATCGTGGAGGCGCTGGGAAGTTGAGCATCTTACCGCTGATGACGCTGACAAAATATATAGATGCTCATCAATGTATAGGCGTTTCTAGAAATGCCTTGAGACAGATTGGAACACGGAGGCATTTCGTGGATGTTTCGACTTCGGCCTCCCTCCTTCGGAGGGAGGCGTTCGCTCAACATGACAGGCTGCTATGTGTGTTCATGCCCGAAGAGTAATTCGACGCTGGTGCTCGCTTGAGCTGTTTCGATGAAGCCGTGACATCACTACAAACGCGCTGAGTACTTCTCTGCTTACGCGCAGCAGTGGCGGAGCAGTTTCTTCGCCTGTCGGCTCAGAATGACAAGCGAGTTTTGTTTTTCAGCGCAGTTAAAAGCAGTGTAGGCAAGGATCTATTCGCTGCAGTGCTATAGAGACCGTCGCGGATAGACGCTTTTATGCATCAGCGTGCATCAGCGGTAAAAATTAAGTTTAGTGCCTGAGTCCGGTCCAGTTTTCTGCGACTACGATGGAGTTGCCGGGATTGGTGGGATCGTACTTGATGGAAGCAGGCAATCCTACACGGCAGGTATGAAGGTCGACTTTGTGGCGGAGATGCGTCACGTCCTGTGATGCTTCGTAGCTTACGCCGGCCACGTCGTATTGGTAGATGAGCAACTGCATCTCGGCAGCGCCGCTCAGGTTGAGCTCGCTTACGTCAATCACGGTTCCATCGGTGATGCGTCCGAGTTCGCTGATGCGCAGACGGCGTTCCTGCTCCTGCTGCTGCGGAGTTTTGCGGTGGTTACGGCTCCACGCGCTCACGGCGAAGGTGAGGCCGGCGGCAGCCATAGCGAGATAAGGAATGAGACGAAGTGCTGGATTCATAACGTAACGCCTCTCAAGAGAAGCGTTCGGCCACTACTCTATTGTGAAGGATAGCCCGGTTCCTGTTACAAAAAAATCCGCAGGACACCTTACCTTAGTTTATCGAATCCAGAGTTGCTTAATCCACTACCGGATTTGCCAGAGTGCCGATGCCCTGAATGGTTATATCCACCTGGTCGCCAGCTTTCAGCGGAGCGATTCCCGCAGGCGTTCCGGTCAGCACCAGATCGCCGGGAAGCAAAGTCATGATTCCGGCAATGTAACGGATCACTGCGTCCAGGGGAAAGATGAAATCAGTGGTATTGCCAGACTGCTTCACCTCGCCATTCACGCGGGTTTCGAGATGCAGTCCTTTCCATGGATCAACCTCGTCGGTGACCAGCGGGCCAACCGGACAGAAAGTATCGAAGCCTTTCGCGCGCGTCCATTGATCGTCTTTTTTCTGCAAGTCGCGGGCGGTCACGTCATTGGCGCAGGTGTAGCCGAGAATGTAAGGACGAACATCCTCATTGTCACCGAGTTTGCGGCAGCGCTTCCTGATGACGACTGCGAGTTCACCTTCAAAATCTACCCGCTGCGAAATGGGCGGACGCACGATCTTTTCTTTGGGCGCAATGATGGATGTTGGCGGCTTCAGAAAGATCAGGATTTCCTTTGGCACCTCGTTGCCCAATTCCTTGGCATGATCGGCATAATTGCGGCCAACGCATACGATTTTAGAAGGTTCGACTGGCGCCAGCAGTAACGTCGAGACCAAAGGCAGTGGCCCTATCTGTTGTGGTCTTTGCAGATCGGGAATACCGTTGGACAGCGGGAGAATGCTGGTGATGTGGTCGGTTCCGTCTACTCTCTCCAGCAGCCCGTACTGCGGTCCTTCGGTCGAAGAGAAGCGGCAATATTTCATGAATGCTCCGTACTGGAATTTGTTGTGCCTGGCAGACTAACCATTCTACTGCTGCTGAGGCACAGTTTCCGACGCTTCCCGCGATCTGCCGCTTTCGTTGTTGCGCAGATCCACGGAGGAGACAGAATAAAAATATTTTGTTCCGGCCTGCACGGCCGGGTCGCGGAACGCCGGAGCCTTGACTAGATCTTTATTGATTTTGACCGGCTGTGTGCCTTCGGTTCGCCGGTAGACGTTGTATCCGGCCAAATCGGTCTCAGTGTTCGGTGTCCACGTAAGATCAATGAATGCCTGCTGGGTCACGCCAGAAAATACGGCCTGGACTCCGGTGGGAACAGCGGGCGGAAAAATATCATGCGCCACAATTTGCGCAGGGCGGGAATCGGCGCCCTCAATCTCACCTTTCTCTCCCTGGCCTTCCCACAACGTGACCGGCACCACCCAATAGTCGTACTGCTTCTCCCATTCGATACCCGTATCAATTACCTTGATGGCTTCATTGCTGGCGTTGACTTGCGAAATGGCAACTGCGTCTTTTGCGCCCGCCGCCCGCCGCATAATTCGGTAAGCGTATTCGGTGTTGAGATGAGTGTTGTTGACGGGCCCCCATTTCTGGTTCCAACTGATGCTGATGCCGTTCGGCACTACATCTAAGCTCACGGCTGTGGGCGTCGGCGGTGTCACCACCAAGGGCACAGCGGCCTTGTTGGAAGGTCCGGCGCTCTTGCCGGAATCATTGACTGCCTCCACTGTATAGACGGCGAAGTCGCCGTGATTGGCGTCCTGAAGCAACTGCGCTATCGAGTCGCTGGCGCTTACCAGATGGGATTGTTGGCTCTTTAATGCAGGCTTGAGTGCAAGGTCAGTTACCACCGCAGGAGTGGAAGCATTGGAACCGGCAGTGAGCACCGATCTTTGCAGTTTCATCTTTCCAGGATGCTTCACCAGCGCGCCGTCAGTGGTATTTTGCGGTGCAGTCCAGGTAATCGTGACCGTATCGCCCTTCCGCACAGCTTTGAGATCGCTTACTGCTTTAGGAATGTTGAGTGAAGGAGGCAGCGGCGCTCCGGGCGTGCCGCAGCCTGCCAGGCCGAGAAGGCTTAGCAACAGCAGGAAAGTGATCGTACGCATGAAGGAAAAAGATAGCACAGCACTTTTATTCCGAACGCAGTGAGGAGACCCTTTTGCCTATTAACCGTACAGGGCACAAGAAGGAGCGTGAACTGCGCATGGAGATTCAGCCCGAGGATCTTGTTGTCTTGTGCGAATCACCCCTGAAACCTTCAAAAGGTTTGGAGGGATTCCTCGTTGCGCTCGGAATTAAGATTTAAAGAATGTACCGCGATAGATCCTGGTCTTTCACAATGTCAGCCAGCATTTTCTGCACGTAGGGCGCGTCTATAGTCACAGACTTTTCTTTCAGGTCGGGCGCGTCAAAGCTGATCTGGTCGAGCACACGCTCCATAATCGTATGCAGGCGGCGTGCGCCGATATTTTCTGTGGACTCATTCACGCGAAAGGCGAAGTGAGCAATTTCATCGAGCGATTCCCGGGTAAATTCCAGCTTCAGGTTTTCGGTTTCCAGCAACGCGGTGTACTGCTTCACCAGAGACGACTTGGGTTCGGTGAGAATGGCAATAAAATCGGCCATAGTCAGCGACTTCAGCTCTACGCGAATGGGAAAACGGCCTTGCAGTTCGGGAATCAGGTCGCTGGGTTTGGAAACATGGAATGCGCCGGCGGCAATAAACAGGATGTGGTCAGTACGCACCATGCCGTAGCGTGTATTCACGGTTGTGCCTTCGACGATGGGCAGAATGTCGCGCTGCACTCCTTCGCGCGACACGTCGGGTCCGTGCCCGCTTTCTCTGCCGGCGATCTTATCTATTTCGTCGAGAAAAATAATTCCTGACTGCTCCACCCGGTCCACGGCAATGCGGGTGACGTGGTCCATGTCAATGAGGCGCGATTCTTCTTCCTGAATCAGGTATTCGAAGGCTTCCGCAACTTTCATTTTGCGCTTTTTGGTGCGTTGGCCGAAGAGGTTGGGCAGCATGTCTTTGATGTTGATGTCCATCTCTTCGACGCCTTGGTTAGAGATGATTTCAAAGGCCGGCATGGAGCGCTCGCGCACATCGAGTTCCACCGTACGCTCGTCAAGTTTGCCTTCGCGCAATTGCTGGCGCAGCTTTTCACGAGTACGGGAGGTCGAGTCGCCGTCTTCGCTCGAGGCCAGTGCAAAGCCGGCAGTCGCAGGGGTGGAAGCGGAGGGCGCGGCAGGCAGCAGCAGGTCAAGCAGCCGCTCTTCGGCGTTTTGCTCGGCCTTTTCGGCCACCTCTTCCATTTTTTCTTCGCGCACCATGTCAATCGCGATCTCGATCAGGTCGCGGATCATGGATTCGACATCGCGACCAACATAGCCGACTTCAGTAAATTTTGAAGCTTCGACCTTCAGAAACGGAGAATTAGCCAGCTTGGCCAGGCGGCGGGCGATCTCGGTTTTGCCTACGCCCGTAGGCCCAATCATGATGATGTTCTTGGGCATGATTTCTTCCGCCAGTTCCGGCGCAAGTTTCTGCCGCCGCATGCGGTTCCGCAGGGCGATGGCTACGGCCCGTTTGGCTTCGTGCTGGCCGACCACGTGTTTGTCCAATTCGGCCACGATTTCGCGAGGAGTAAGCTCGTCGAGAGAAATTTCGCTTTCCTCAGCGATTCCGGGTAGATAAATTGCCATTTACTTTACTGCTCCTTGAGTGCCGGCCGCGCTCTTCTTCTCCGCATCTGACAGTTCTTCAATGGTGAAGGTGTCATTGGTATAGATACAAATTTTGCCGGCAATCTTCATTGCTTCTTCGGCGATTTTGCGGGCGGGCAGATCGGTATTTTCTGCCAGGGCCTTGGCGGCCGCCAGGGCATACGATCCCCCGCTGCCTATGGCAGCGACGCCGCCGTCTGGTTCGATCACATCACCAGCGCCGCTGATGAGGAAGGTTGAATGTGCGTCGCTGACCAGCAGCAGGGCTTCCAGGTGCCGCAAGATCTTATCGGTGCGCCAGTCTTTGGCCAGTTCCACCGCGGCCCGGCCCAGATTGCCATGATACTGCTCCAGTTTGGCCTCAAAGCGGGCGAAAAGGGAGAAGGCGTCAGCCGTGGAACCGGCAAACCCTGCCAGAATCTTATCGTTATACAGGCGACGGATTTTCCTGGCCGTATGCTTGATAACTCCTTCACCCAGAGTTACCTGGCCGTCAGCGGCCATGACCACATTGCCGCCACGACGCACCGCAACCACGGTGGTAGAGCGAATCTTGACCTGTTTTTTTGTGGGATTCACAGATGTTCCAGATGGCATGTGCTTAATTCGTTATTATACCCCGTTGAATCGCTGTGTATCGGCTTGGCCTCGAAACGCACTTCGTCCCTCCGCGACTCTCCAGCCGCGCAGGTGTTCTTAAGAGAAACCGGCAACTCATGTTAAAGTTTGCTTACGATTCGCCCAATTTCAGAACCGGAGCCTCATCAGCCATGTCTCGTCGATCATTGATTTTCATTTTGGCATCATTTCTGGCGGTTCCCGTAGCTCTGTATGCCATGGGCATGCCGCGCAAGCCTACTCCGGCCGAGCAGAAGGTAGTGACTAAGTATGCGAATGTAATCAGCAAGGTGCTCGATCAATTTCGGGGTCCCGATTGGGACGAGAAAGTTGATGCGACAGTGGCGAATGTCGAGGTAACCCCGGACACAGGCGCCCCTCTCACCATCAACCAGATGTTCCAGCGTACCTACGATCTTCGCAAAGACTCGCCCACCTACAAAGCCAAACTTGCCGCCATGGAAGCCAAGATGAAGGGAGAGAAGGACCAGGGGAAACAACAACTGATCGCAGCTCAGATGCAGGACCTGATGCACGTGCAGGTGCAGGTGCGTTTCAACATCACCAATATTGATCTCGATCCTCCGCCTTCTCCCAAGCTCGATCTGCACGTGCCAGGAGCAGCGTTCGCTTACAAGGAAGCAAGCAATCCCTATTCTTATGGCTCATCGTACGTGGTGGCGTTCGGCAATTGGAAGACTGGCAAGCTCTATCCGAGTTCCGGCGTTACCGAATTCCACTTTGTGCATAAGCAGAACACCCCGTTTATTGAGAACGTAGAGTTCCGCATCTATGGCTCTGAAGATCGCATCCGCGAGATTTTGAAAAAGCCGAACTGGGTACAGGTGAATGCGGCGCTGACGCGGTAAAAATGAACCCTGGCCGCACCGTCTGATAAAGTCTGGGCATGGCAAAATCTATTCCGCTGGGCATACGCGGCGAAGCCGAACAGACCGTTGAATTTGAGCATACTCTCACGTACCACAACAAGGCGCTACCGCCGGTATACTCCACGCCGCACATGATCGGCCTGATGGAAGTGGCGGCTTTCAATGCCTTGCAGAGCTACGCCGATGCTGGTGAGGTGAGCGTAGGCACAGCCATCAATATCGAACATCGCGCGCCCACCGGTGTTGGAGCGCACATAAAAGCGGAAGCCACTCTCGAATCAGTTAACGGCCGTTTTTTCGTATTTCGCGTGACTGCCCATAACGGCAAAGAAGAAATTGGCCGCGGCACTGTAACTCGCGCGTTTATCAATGTAGCGAAGTTTGCGGAAAGGCACGGAAAATAAACCTTAAATCTTTTTCAACGCAGAGTCAGCAGAGTCAGCAGAGTACGCAGAATTATTTGACGCTGTCTGATGTCGACATCTAATCCCGAACTTCGCATCCTTTATTACTCCGTTTACTCTGTATCTCAAAGATGTTGTTTGGGGTTTAGCCTGCTCTGCTAACCTAATCTTTCATGTCACTCCCTTTCACTATTGAAGCCCGTGCAGGTTCTGCGCGGGCAGGCCGCATGATTACGCCGCACGGTGAAGTGGAGACACCGGTATTCATGCCGGTGGGCACACTGGGTTCAGTCAAAGGAGTGCCCCAGGACGTTCTTGAAGAACTCGGCGCACAGATTATTCTCGGCAATACCTACCATCTTTATCTGCGTCCGGGACACGAGCTGGTACGCACGCTGGGTGGCCTGCACAAGTTCATGAGTTGGGACCGCGCCATTCTCACCGACTCCGGTGGATTTCAGGTGTTCAGCCTCAGCAGCCTGCGCAAAATCAGCGAAAATGGCGTGGACTTCCGCTCGCATTTGGACGGCTCTTCTCACCTCTTCACTGCCGAGCGCTCCATGGAAATCCAGATTGCGTTAGGCGCCGACATCATCATGGCCTTTGATGAATGCACAGAGCACCCGGCCGAGCAGCGCCGCACCCGCGAATCCATGGAGATGACACTTCGCTGGGCCCGGCGCAGCAAAGATTATTTTGAGGCCCATAAAGCTGAGAGTCCGTGGTTCGACCCTATGACACCAGAGCGGCAACAGGCCTTGTTTGGCATCGTTCAGGGGGGCATGTACTCGGATTTACGGCGGGAATCGGCAGAGCGCACCGTGGAGATCGGCTTTCCCGGTTACGCCATCGGCGGGTTAAGCGTAGGCGAGTCGAGAGAAAAGACCCAGGAAATGATCGCTTCCGCTCTCGAAGTGCTGCCCCGGGATCGGCCCCGGTATGTAATGGGGGTTGGGTATCCCGATGAGATTGTTCGTTATGCAGCCATGGGGGTGGACATGATGGATTGCGTGCTGCCCACCCGCGCCGCCCGGCACGGGCTGTTGTTTACTTCAGAAGGGCGGCTCAATATCAAGAACACCCGTTTTGCCGCCGACCAGGGACCGGTTGACCCCTGCTGCAAATGTAAGGTGTGCGCGCGTTATAGCCGTGCTTATTTAAGGCATTTATTTGTGGCGGGAGAGCCCCTTGCAGGAGTACTGAATACGATGCATAACCTAGCCTTCTACCTTGACACTATGAGGGCTGTACGTCATGCTATACGTCTTGGAGACCTTTCAGGAATTCTTGCCGGAAGCGTGTCCATGGCCTGAGCGCCCTTGATTCAGGCAAAGAAGATTCAGGCAAAAGAAGACTCCGAATTGCTTCAGCATCAGGAAGTCATCATGCTGGAGACCAGGGCGGTATCATCAGCGGTGACAATCTGTTAAATTTGAGCGCCCTCTGCGGAGACGCGTGTGTGTGGGCCTCAGAACGATCATAAAATGATTCAGAGCACGATCAGTTCATTTATTTTTCAAGGTGGCGGCCAGCCGGGCGGAGGCGGGTTAGTGTTATGGCTCCCGCTCATCTTCATCTTTGTCATCTTCTATTTCCTGCTGATCATGCCGCAGCAGAAGCGCCAGAAGCGCTGGCAGGAGATGGTGAACAATCTTAAGAACGGCGACAAAGTAATGACCAATGGCGGAGTGCGCGGCACCATTATTGCTATCAAAGAAGATGCTGTGCACTTGCGGGTACCGCCTGACAATTTGCGTTTAGAGATAGCCAAATCGTCAGTGGTATCGGTAGCGCGGGAAGAAGAACCGCCTAAGAAGTAAATCTCACAGGCAGGAACTTGGATTTAAGCAATGCAGAAGAATTTAGCTCTCAAAACCCTGTTAATTATTGCGGTCTTGCTGGTATTCATCTATGGAATTTTTGGAATTCCCAAAGGCTTGAGCGGCGATGCTCTGAAAGAAAGCATCTTGCAGCGCATCAACCTGGGGCTTGACCTCAAGGGCGGCACCCACCTCATTTTGCAGGTCATGGTTAACGACGCCGTCAATGCAGAAGCCGATCACGCCATCGAACTGCTGAAAGAGGAATTGCAGAAGTCCAAGGTCACCTTCTCTGACATCAGCAAGCCTGATCCCGCCAACCATCCCGACCAGATCGTGGTCAAAGGCCTCAATACCGACGCGGTGGGCCAGTTGCGCACCATCGTAAGCGAACGCCTGACCGACTACGATGTGACCGGCGGCGCCGAGAATTCTTACGTGCTGAACATGAAGCCTACGGCTTTGTCGCAACTCAAAGACCGCACAGTTACCCAGTCCATTGAGGCCATTCGCACGCGCGTAGACACTCTGGGCGTAAGTGAGCCTGTGATTGAAGAGCACGGACTGGGCAATTACCAGATTCTGGTGCAGCTCCCCGGTGTGGACGATCCCACCCGCGTCAAAGACATAATTCAATCCACCGCGCGCCTTGAACTCCACCAGATTTTCGATACGGCTGCGGGTTATGACAGTGATGATGCCGCGATGAAGGCCCACAACAACCTGCTGCCCCCGAATACCATGTTGCTCCATGGACGTGACGTGAATGCCGAGAGCGGCGGCCAGGAGCGTACCTATATCGTTTCCAGATTGCCCATCGTGGGTGGAACCGATATCCGCCATGCCGAGCCCAGTCACGATGAGACGAACCGTCCCGACGTGGTCTTTTACCTGACAGCGGCCGCAGGCAATAAGTTTGCGGCTTTTACCGCCGAACACAACGAAACCAGTTCTGATCCTAACCACTTTCTGGGCATCGTGCTCGATAACCGCGTCAGGGAAGCAGCCAGCATCAAGACCGAAATTCATGACACGGTCAGCATCACCGGAGGCTTTACCGAGCAGAGCGCCAAAGATCTGGCAACACTGTTGAACTCCGGAGCGCTGCCCGCCAGCCTGCATTACCTGGAAGAGCGGACTGTCGGTCCATCCTTGGGTGCAGATTCCATCCGCTCAGGCGTAAGAGCGGCAGTGATTGGCATGCTGGCCGTCATGGTCTTCATGCTGGTTTATTACCGGGGCGCCGGAATCAACGCCGACTTGGCGCTGATCCTTAACCTGGTGATCTTGCTGGGTTTCATGGGCTTCAGTCAGGCTACACTCACGTTGCCCGGTATCGCCGGCGTGATCCTCACGATAGGTATGGGCGTGGATTCCAACGTGCTGATTTTCGAGCGTATTCGTGAGGAACTGCGCTTGGGCAAGGCGCCGTCGGCATCGGTAGACCAGGGCTTTGGAAAAGCCTGGTTGACGATTATTGATACACACGTCACCACCATTGTCTCTGCGTTCATTCTCATCATTTTCGGCACGGGCCCGGTTCGGGGATTCGCAATTACCCTCATCTTCGGTCTGTTGGCCAACCTGTTCACGGCAGTTTTTGTATCGCGTGTCATCTTCGACGCCATTCTCGCCCGTAAAAGCCGGGGAGAGGCTCTGAGTATCTAGCTCTTAAGGAAATACAAAGTGGAATTTTTTCGGAATACAAATATAGATTTTCTTGGCAAGAAGTGGTTTTTCCTTGGCTTCTCGCTGATCTTCAGCATTGCTGGCCTTTTTTCCATGCTGTTCTGGCATGGCATCCCTCTGGGTGTGGACTTCCGCGGCGGAACACTGGTTTACGTGAAGTTTGTCCAGAAACCCGACGAGGACCAGCTCCGCAAAGAACTGGATCGCGCCGGGATTCACAATGTGCGCATTCAGCGCTACAACGTTGCGGCCAACAACGAAGAACTTATTGATCTGCCCCAGACCGAAAACAACACTGCTGACGTAAGCGCCGGAAAAAACCAGATCATTCGCGCCCTGGAACCGAATAATCAGGACTTTAATAAAGACCTGAATTATGTCGGGTTTGACGTTATCAAGGACAAGCTGGTCACCACAGACCCGCTGCACGCCTCAGCCCAGGACTATGACCGCATCACGCGCCAGCTTCTCGACTACCGCGACAAGCAGCGTGGCGGAATCATTAAAGATTTCGGTGAGTTGCAGCAGGCCGGCATTCCTGCCGCTGTTGTAGACGGGCTGAAGCAGAACTTCTTTATCAGTAACTTCCACGTTTTCAATGCAGAAATCGTAGGCCCACAGGTCGGCCAGCAGCTCAGAAAACAGGCCCTTCTGGCCATTCTCTATTCGCTGCTGGGCATGCTGGTATATCTCTGGTTCCGTTTTGAAATGATTTACGGAGTAGCCGCGGTAGTCGCCGTATTCCACGACACGCTCATTACCGTGGGCGCCTTCTCCTTGACGAATACCGACATAACGCTTACTGTTATCGCCGCGATTCTAACTCTTGTCGGCTACTCCATGAATGACACCATCGTGGTGTTCGACCGCATTCGTGAGAACGTGAAACTGATGCGTAGAGAGAGCCTGGCGGAGATCGTAAACCGCAGCATCAACCAGACTCTGAGCCGGACGATTCTGACTTCCGGGCTCACTTTTCTGACGGTACTCTCGCTGTTTCTTTTTGGTGGAGAAGTACTTCATGGGTTCTCTCTGGCGCTTGTCATCGGCATCATAATAGGTACGTATTCGTCGATCGCCGTGGCAGCTCCCATGTTGGTCGCCTATCAGGATTGGCGGACAGGCCGATCCGGACGTGCTCCGGTTCCTCTGCCGGCAGCTCAGGCTGGAAGAGGCAAGGTGCGTGTGAAGGCGTAAAAAAAGTCTTCCAGCTTCGGTTGGGAGCAAAATCATTAGTCCCGGTGTCCAATAGTACTGAAGAGTCCCCCTAGGATTGGAGAACAGGGATGTTTGAAGACAGCCTGATGGAATCGGGTGGCAAGATACGCACCCAAACCAAGTGGACAACGCCGATTTCGTTCCTTGTTCAGATAGCGTTGATCGGTTTTCTGGTTTTGTTGCCGCTGATCTACACAGAGGCATTACCGAGCCGCCTGCTGAACACCATGGTTGTGGCCCCGCCGCCACCGCCACCGCCGCCACCGCCTCCTGCTCCCGCTGTTAAGCAGGTTCCGCACGTAAGTGAAGTGGTGAACGGCGAACTCCGTACGCCCAGCAAGATCCCCAAAAAGATCAACATGGTCGAGGAGCATGAAACTCCCCCACCTTCCACCGGTGTTGTTGGTGGTGTGGTTGGCGGAGTTCCGGGTGGTTCCGCCGGCGGCGTTATCGGCGGCCTCATCCAATCCACTGCTCCCCCGCCCAAAGTTGCCGCGCCCCAGAAGGTACGCATCTCGCAAGGCGTAATGGACGGTCAGAAGACGCACGACGTAACACCTCAATATCCCCAGATGGCGAAAATTGCGCACATCCAGGGTGATGTGGTTCTTCGGGCCGTGATCAGCAAAACGGGGAGCATCGAAAACCTGCAGGTGGTAAGCGGGCATCCAATGCTGATGCAGGCAGCTCTCGACGCTGTGCGGCAGTGGAAATATAGACCTTACCTGCTCAATGGCGAGCCAGTGGAAGTTGAGACCGTGATTACGGTCAAGTTCCACATGTAGCCAAGGCTTTTCGGACAAGAGGCGGCTGGCGCAAGCCGGCCGTCTCCCATCCAAATTCAAGGTGAACCCTTCGAGTGTCGTGCATTGATTCTCCCTGGAGCCTGAAAATTCAGAGCTCCAGAGAGGCGGCTATTTTGATTTTCTAAGCTTCTAAGTTTCCTGAGGAGGAAAACTCAACTCATGTTAGTAGCAAACCTTGCAACCCTGATCCTGGCCAAATCGCACCTGGTAGCCGTTTGGCTGTACCAAGCTGCTGACGAAGGTAGCGGTGTGGGATGGGACCCGATTTCACTGTGGAAGCAGATGGGCTGGCTGGCCCGTATCGTCGTGATCATCCTTTTCATCATGTCTGCCTGGTCCATCGGCGTCATGATTGACCGTTACATCGCTTTCAGCGCGGCCCGCAAGCAGTCCCGCCAGTTCGCCCCCGCAGTCGCCGGCGCCCTTCGCGAAGGCAAGCTCGACGAAGCCATTCGCGTGGCCGAGCGCAACAAGAAGAGCCATCTGGCCAAGGTAGTCACGGCCGGCCTTCAGGAATTCAAGGCCCACGGCGATTCCAGCGAAATACCCGGCGAACAGATTGAAGCCAGCAAGCGCGCTCTGGAAAGAGCGGAAGCCATTGTTCACGCCGAATTGAAGCGTGGTCTTGGCGGTCTGGCCACCATCGGTTCCACCGCCCCCTTCGTGGGTCTGTTCGGAACTGTTATCGGTATTTTGAACGCGTTCCGCAAGATCTCTGAACAGAAGGCCACCGGTCTGGGCGCAGTCGCAGGCGGTATTTCAGAAGCTCTGGTTACCACCGCTCTGGGTCTGTTCGTCGCCATCCCCGCCGTGATGATGTTCAACTACTTTACCGGCAAAGTGGAAGCTTTCGACGTGGAAATGGATAACTCTTCCAGCGAGTTGGTGGATTACTTCCTGAAGAGAAGCAGCGTTACTGCGCGGCGATAGCCCAGGAGTAAACAATGGCAATTTCAATAAGAAACGAGGGCGCGAAGGTCAACTCCAACATCAACGTCACCCCCATGGTAGACGTGATGCTGGTGTTGCTGATCATCTTCATGGTGATCACGCCCATGTTGCAGAAAGGCGTCACGGTAAGCCTGGCTCAGGCCAATAATCCGGTCCAGATGCCCGATGCTGACAAAGAAGACGCGCTGATCGTGGCGGTGATGCGCGATGGCAAGATTTTCTTTGATACGCAGCAGGTGACTCCGGAAGACCTGACGCAAAAGGTGAAAGACCGTGTCTCCAGCCGCGCTGATAAGCGCGTCTACGTAAAGGCTGACGCCCGCGCGAAATACAAGGCAGTGGTGGATGTGGTTGATAACGTCCGCTCCGCCGGTGTGGACCAGTTGGGCCTGCTTACGGAAGAGCGCAGAAAGCCCGGCCAGTAAAACATTTACCGGGCCTGCAGAAGAACGCAGGCCGTTTCGAAAGAGGTAATTTTCTATGGCAATGTCTATGGGAGGCCCGGCAGGGCAAACCGCTGACATCAATGTGACTCCGCTCATTGACGTGCTGCTGGTGTTGCTGATCATCTTCATGGTCATCACGCCGCTCACGCCCAAGGGACTGGAAGCATTGGTGCCGCAGCCGCCGCCGCCGAACACGCCTCCTTCCAACAATGACCGTACAGTCGTCGTGCAGGTTTCGCCAGACCCGAACGGCGGCAGACCTAAGCTCAAGATCAACCAGGACGATGTTTCCTGGGACAATCTTGGAACCCGCCTGACCGACATTTTCAAGATTCGCGCCGAACGGATTATGTTCGTCAAAGGTGATCCTGAAGTCCAGTTCCAGGATGTCGCTCAGGTGATTGATATTGCTCACGGCACACAGGTCGTGGACAAAATCGGTTTGATCACAGCGAAAATTGAAGCAGGTGAGTAGTTAAGTTAGACTCCTCTATTGCGGGGGACGGCTGTTGAATCGTCCCCGCAATGATCAGTTCCTTTTTTACTCGGCAATATTACTAACCAGAATTCCCAACTCCGGTAAGGAGCACGAAAACAATGAATAAGAGCGCACGGCTCGCGATGGCGCTGGCCATTGCAGCGGCGATGTTAAGCACCGCGGGGTGCAATAAGCTCAGGGCACGCGACCAGTTGAATCAGGGCGTCAAGGCATATAAGAACGCCGCCTATGAGCAGGCCATCAATCATTTCCAGAATGCTGTCAGCCTTGATGACAAGCTGAAAGTGGCCAAGCTGTATCTCGCTACCGCCTATGCTCAGCAATATGTTCCGGGGGTCGACACCAACGAGAACAAGCGCAATGCAGACATGGCGATCGAAGAATACAAATCTGTGCTTCAGGAAGATCCTAATAACCTGAACAGCATGAAAGGCATCGCTTACCTCTACATGAACATGAAAAGGTTCGACGATGCCCGCGAATATTATTCCAAGGCCATCAGAGCCGATGTGAATGATCCAGAGACTTACTATTCCGTAGGTGTGATTGACTGGACCGCCGTTTACAAAGACGTTTCCGAGCGCAAATCCAAAGTGGGGCTCAAGGTAGACGATCCCCTGAAAGGCAAGCAGATTTGCGAGGAAATCAAGACCACTGACGGCCCTAAGATAGACGAAGGCATCAAGATGTTGCAGACCGCCATGGAAAAGCGGCAGGACTACGATGACGCGATGGCCTACATGAACCTGCTATATCGCCGCAAGGCAGATACCGAATGTGGCGATCCGCAGGCTGCGGCAGAAGATGTAAAGACGGCCAACGACTGGAGCGACAAGGCCATGGCCGCCCGTAAGAAGAAGGCCGAAGAGGCAGCCAAGAAAAACACCGGCGGCATCGTTCTGGAGCAGACTCAAAACCAAAAGCAAAATCAAAACCAGAACCAGGACCAGACGCCCAAGAAACCCTAGCAAGTTCCCGCTACGAGCAAACCCCTCTTTCGAGAGGGGTTTTGTTTTTGGTGCAATGGGGCAGGTCGCCGACTATTGCATGCTGGTTCAATGCTCGCGAAAATCACCGGTAGAGACGTAGCATGCTACGTCTTTGCGTGCGCAACCCACAACTTCTGGTCACCAGAGAGCCTGCGGTAGAGACGGTGCCCGGCGCCGTCTCTGAGACGCGCCCAGCGCGGCTCACAGATTTTTGCGTGACACCAATGCTTGCATTTAAAAATATTCCTCGCTACCCTTCCCTTTCGTAGGCACAAGTCCCATGAAACTTCTTTTGCTCTCTCTTTTGGTTTTTTGCGCGCTCATATCGGTGGGGCAGTCGCAGCAACAGCCTGAAGTGCGGTCTGAGGTGCAGTCTGAAGACCAGTTGATGGCGCGTGAGCAATTAAATCTCGGAGTGAAAGCATATAAGAATGCGGACTACCAGGAAGCAATTGAGCATTTCAAGAGCGCGGTGGAACTGGATAGTAATCTGAGCGTAGCCAAGCTCTACCTGGCCACCGCCTATTCCCAGCAATTTAAGCCGGGAGTAAAAAGCCCTGATAATGGGAGCAATGCGCAGATGGCGCTGGATATATACAAATCGGTGTTGCAGGAGGATCCTGATAACGTGACGAGCTTAAAGGGCATGGCTTCTCTTTACATGGACATGAAAAAGTTCGATGACGCCCACGATTATTACCTCATGGCCATTCGAGTGGCGCCTGACGATCCGGAAAATTACTATTCGGTGGGCGTGATTGACTGGACGATGGTCTACAAGGATGTTTCCGACCGCAAGGCCCAGGCCGGTTTAAAGGTGGAAGATCCGGTAAAGAATCAACAGCTTTGCGAGCAAATCAAAATTGCGGATAGTCCTAAGATTGAAGAGGGCATAAGAATGTTGCAGACTGCCCTCGAAAAGCGCGAGCACTACGCTGATGCCATGACTTATATGAATCTGCTCTATCGCCGCAAAGCCGATACAGAATGCGGGGACAAGGCTGCGGCCCAGGCCCAAGCCGAAGACGTTAAGCGGGCCAAGGATTGGACGAATAATGCCATGGAAGCACGGAAGATCAAAGCGGAAAATGCCGACAAGAAGCCTTAGCTGGATTTGCAGCAGCCCCCGCAAGTCTGATTAGCTGCATCTTATGTCCCGGCCCTGCATATTGAATCCGTTCCTGTAAAATCATTCTTCTGCTGCATTCAAAGAAGATGTTCAAGAAAATCCTGATAGCCAATCGAGGTGAGATCGCGGTGCGCGTCATCCGTGCATGCCGTGAGATGGGCATAACCTCGGTAGCGGTCTTCTCCGATGTGGACCGTGCGGCAGTGCATGTGTCCAAAGCCGACGAAGCCTATCCAATCGGCCCGGCGGCGGCCAAAGAGTCTTACCTCAACATAGAAAAGATCATTGAGACCGCCCGCCGCTGCGGGGCCGAGGCCATTCATCCCGGATACGGCTTTCTTTCGGAAAATCCGAAGTTTGCCCGCGCCTGCGCGGAGGCAGGAATCAAGTTTATCGGCCCGCCTGCCAGCGCCATGGAATTGATGGGATCCAAGACCCGCGCGCGTCAAGCCATGCGGGCTGCCGGAGTACCTTTCGTGCCCGGATCGGCGCGTGGACTCACCCTGGCCGAAGCCCACGAGGTTGCAGCAGGCATTGGGTATCCGGTCATGATCAAAGCGGCCGCCGGGGGCGGAGGCAAGGGCATGCGCATGGTGCGTGCTGACGCCGAGTTGGCCTCTGCCTTCCAGACCGCCCAAAGCGAGGCCCAACGGGCATTCAACGACGGCGAAGTCTATCTGGAAAAGTACATTGAAAATCCCCGCCATATCGAAATTCAGGTGTTTGGCGACGAGCACGGCAACGTAGTTTATCTGGGCGAGCGGGAATGCTCCATTCAACGCCGCCATCAGAAGGTGATCGAAGAAGCCCCTTCGGCAGTCGTGGATGAAGATTTGCGTCGCCGCATGGGAGAGGTTGCGGTGCAGGCCGCCAAGTCAGCCGGATACACCAATGCCGGCACGGTCGAATTTCTGCTGGATTCGAAGCGCAATTTTTATTTCTTAGAGATGAATACCCGCTTGCAGGTGGAGCATCCGGTTACGGAATTGGTGACCGGCCTTGACTTGGTCCATTTGCAACTGCGCATCGCATCTGGTGAAAAGCTTCCGTTCCGCCAGCAAGATGTTTCCATTCGCGGGCACGCTATTGAATGCCGCATCTACGCTGAAGATCCTGACAATAACTTCTTCCCTTCTCCGGGAAAGATCACCCGATTGCTTCAGCCGGCCGGCCCTGGCATTCGCGAAGATAGCGGCGTGTATGAAGGCTGGAGTGTGCCGCTGGATTACGATCCCATGTTGTCTAAGTTGATTGCCTTCGCTCCGGATCGCTATTCGGCAATTGCCCGCATGAGGCGCGCACTGAACGAATATTTCATCGGCGGCATCAAGACCAATTTGTCATTGTTCCGGCGGATTCTCGATCATCCTGATTTTGTCAGCGCGCGCATTGATACCGGATTTCTTGATCGCATGTTGTCAGCCTCTCAGAAAACCGCAGAGCCCATTGCTGACCGGCAGCAACAAGAGATTGCCGCCATCTCTGCTGCTCTTTTCGCGGCTACCGCTGTGACCGCGGCTGGCAGCAATGGCGCAAGCCGGGGCGGAAAGCCTTACGCCTCCGAGGATCATGAATCGAAGTGGAAGCGAACTGGTCGCAACGAGGCGCTGCGCCAATCATGATCTACGAAGTTACCATCGCCGACAGGACTTTCAAGGTGGAACTGTCCAAAGCAGATTCCGGGTGGCGCTGTCGTCTGGACGGGCGCGAGTTCCCTCTGGATGTGATCTCTACGCAACCGGGCGTCTTCTCATTGCTCATTGAAGGAAAATCGTATGAGGTGAAGCAGGAGAGTACAGCGTCAGAAAGCCAGGTGGTGGTAGGCAACCAGCGTTTCCGAGCGGCAGTTCGCGACCCACGCTCGTTGCGGTCGCGTGGTCACGCTGCCGCAGGGTCTGAAGGGGTGAAAAAGATTATTGCTCCGATGCCCGGAAAAGTAGTGCGTATTCTCGCTCCAGTCGGTACCCAGGTCGAAGCCTCCCAAAGCGTGCTGGTGATTGAAGCCATGAAGATGCAGAACGAACTCAAGTCCCCGAAAAAGGGTATGGTCAAGAAGATCAATGCCGCTGAAGGTGCCGCTGTGGAAGCGGGCCAGGTGTTGGCTGAAGTTGAATGACAGGCGGGACACGATGTCGTCGGTATAGACTATCTGAGCCCGTATTATGATGTGCGTCTGAAAACGCCCGCCTGAACGAACTGCAATCCTATTAACTTCAGATTCCAAAATGGATGCGGCGGAACGCGAACCTCCTTGGAAGCACTCTTTGCTGCGGCCCAGGCCGGCGTGCGCTATAGCTTGGAAACCCGCATGCCTACAACGGAAGCAATGTGGTTAAGTTTACCAACATTCTGGAAGGTTGCAGGCGCCACCCGTAAAACACCTTGTCTATGCCAGCAGTTCCAGCGTTTACGGCGCAAATAAGAAATTGCCTTTCTCAATAAAGGACAGCGTAGATCACCCCATCAGTCTTTATGCGCCACTAAGAAGCCAACGAACTCATCGCCCACGCTTACAGCCACTTGTTCCAAATTCCGGCTACGGGACTGCGCTTCTTCACCGTCTACCAGCCTTGGGACAGACCGGATATGGCTGTTTTTTGCCCCTCCAAAAGCCTGAATTCGAGCGTGATCTAATCAGAGATGACGGCACCGAAGCTTGAGGTTTTTAAGTGATTGATATTGAACCCGTTGTGCCCCGTTTTGAAAGCTGTTAGATTTATTGAAACTGGCCGCTTGTGACCGCCGCACATTTTGCCTGCACCCAAGTTCTCTTCCTTATATATTAGTCAGAGTCGCCATGGCCAAACCTGTTATTTACATCTCTGAAATTGAAGCAGTCAGCAAATTTCGCTGCGCTTTTGGCGCAAGTGCGAGCCGGTGCCGAAATCGTGATCGAACAAAACTCCCAACCCGTGGCAGTGGTCCACACTCCTGAACCAGTTCGCCGCACGATCTCCCAATGTCTTGCTCTGCTACCGGGAGATTCCAAAGCCACCATCGATGCCGACTTTGCCAATGATGTCCGAGCGGCCGTCGAGAGTCATCGCGAAGCGCTGGACCCGACTGCATGGGAGTAATACTGGATTCCAGTGTCCTAATAGCAGCCGAGCGCCAAGGCAACAATGCGCGGCAAATGCTCGCCGCTGTTTCTTCGCGGCTTGGCAACATTGAAGTTGCCCTTTCTGTTCTCACGCTGTTGGATTTGGCGCATGGAGCAGCGCGAGCTGATACGCTGGAGAGAAAAAGCATGCGCGAGCAGTTCATCAACGAACTGCTAATGGCGCTGCCCGTTCATCCTGTCACGGCGGCAATAGCTTTGCGGACCGGACAGATCGATGGAGTGAATCAAGCCAGAGGAGTGCGACTTCCGCTCGCTGATCTCCTGATCGGAGTGACGGCACTGGAGCTTAGTTATAGCGTAGCGACCCACAACCTTCGTCACTTTCACGCGATCCCCGGCCTCTCCGTCATGCAATTTTAACCGCTCGACGGCCAGGAATCGGGAACAGGTTCCAAGCCGGTTCTGAAGCTTCTCTGCCGGCGACAAATAATTATTCGCCTTCAATTTCAAACAACGGCATACACGCCTGCTCCGGGGCGCTCCAGATTATTTATTATTTGCGAACAGGATATTGTCGAAAGGCAGGTTTTCTTCGCTGTAATGGTTTCCTGTAGCCCTTTAAAGAGCACCGGGCGAATTTGGACTGATCAAAGGCCGGTTCCGTAACCACCGGTAATCTTTTTTTGCTGGCGCTATTCAGTGCCGCGGACGAATCGAAGGTGCCCAAGTACCAATTACTAACTACCAGATACTCTACTTTTGCCCCGCGTTTTTCACGATCTCGTCAGCGTAGTAGTTCTTCACATCGGCGCTGTCGCGCAATGTTTCTTCGTATGCGGTCTTGAGAACCTGTTCACGCTGGGCGCGTAGCTGGCTTCGGATGGATTGCTGCACCACCGGATCACTCAGCTCCCGCTGCCCGGCCGCCTCTCTGCGGATCAGCATAAGAATCTGGTACCCGGTCGGTTGGTGGTTCACAGGGTTGATGACTACAATCGGCTGAGTATATTGGCCGGCCTTCAGTTTAAGAACCGCATCCCGCGTGGCCGGATCGGCCGCTTTGATGCGCGACTCAGGTGTTGGGCCTATTTCGCCGCCATTCCGCGCCGTATTGAGATCTTCAGAATAGCGGGCGGCAAGCTGGGCAAAGTCTTCTCCGCTCTCCAGCCGGTTATAAATCATGCGGATCTTATTGCGGGCCTGAGCGTCGTTCTGCGCTTTGTCAGGTATTTCAGAAGGCTGGGTAGAGGGCTGGTTTCCCACAAAAATTTCAGCCATGTAATAACGGGGTTCGGTCACATTGAAGTCGGCGCGATGCTGGTCATAATAGTTCTTGATATCAGAATCGGAAATAGTGACCCGGGAGCCAATTTCCTTATTGAAAAGCTTATCAATGGTAATGTTGCGCCGCATGGTCTGCTTTTCATCATCTTCCGTGAGACCCTGCTCTTTCAGCTTCTTCTGCCATTCTTCCGTCGTATAGGGCGCGCTGAGCTGGCGGACTTTCTCCGTCACCTCGTCATCTGTGGCCACGATGCCCAGTTTCTCCGCTTTTTGCAGATAAAGCTGAAACTGGATCAATTGACCGAGAACGCCCAGCCGCAACGCCTGTTCTTCAGTGGGACTGGGCTTCTGGGGAGCTCCGGCGATCTGGCTGTTGTAACTCTTGTCCACCTCAGATCGAGTGATCTTGTAGCTGTTGACCTTCGCCATCACGTCTTTGTCGGAATCCGACCGGTTGCACCCGCCAATTACGGATGCCAGCGCAACACTCGCAAATACCAGGTTCCGCCAACGTTCGAGCGTCTGGATCAAAAGGTGTGCCTCCCCTTTATTTAGGACAGCATAATGATGGCCACTACCATAATCTAATCAACTCCAGGACGCTACTTTTTTGCGGCAGCCGTAGGCGCTTTATCTCCCGCGTCAGCCAGCGCGCGGTCAAGAATGGCCCGCATCTGGTCTTCTGAAGCTGCCCCGGATATCCTCTCGCCGTTAATGAACAAGGTAGGAGTGGAGTCAACGCCCAGCTTATCGGCTTCCGCCATGGAGGCCTTTACCGAGCTTTCGTCCGATTTCTGAAGACATGCTTTTAGCTTTTCCGCATCCACGTGGTGCTTGTTGCCCTCGGCTATCGCTTCGTTATCAAGATTCAAGTAAGCCTCAGCGCGATTGTGGCCGGACACTGCCTTTTGATTGGTATGAACATAGTCAGCAAAATCCCAATAGGCGTCGTTGTTCAGATCACCCAGGCAGTTTGCGTCCACTGCGGCGTGCATGGCCCAGGGATGGATTTCAACCAGCGGGTAGTCCTTGTAGATAAATTTCACCTTGCTGCCGTATTGCTGCAAAATCGAGGGAAAAAGCGTGGAATGCATGCGTGAGCAGAAGGGGCACTGAAAATCGTCGAAGTTGACGATAGTGACCTTGGCGTCCTGACTGCCGCGCACCGGGCGTCCTTTTACGTCAATCTTCGACATAAAGTCCTGCGACACATCAATGGTCTCAAGATGGGCGAGGGTCTTGCGGTCTTTGGAAATCATGAAGTCATGGCTGGTAGTGTGGTCGCCGCCAGTAAAGGTCACTACCACTTTGTCATATCCCGGCAGATCACCCGGTTGAGGATCGGAAACCGAGATATTGATCTGCGCAGGCACGCTGTAGCGCGACCGGATTTCGGTCTCAATTCGATGTACGATCACAGGGTCCAGCTTCGAACTCGCAGAAGCATTTTGCGCCCTACAGCCTCCTGCAACTACCAGCAGGAAGAACAGAACAACTACGGAAACAATACTTTTTCTCGCCAAAAGAGCCACCTTTAAAACAGAAGAATACGTTGAAATTATCTCATGAAGAGCCAGAAAAGCCGCTAAAAAGGGAGTTTTACCAGGCTTTGTGCGGGCAAAATCGCATTCATCGAACCGGAGCGGAACCCCTCGGTATCAACCGTGACATAAGTAAACCCGAGGCGCTTGAAGATGCGGCTGAACTCTGAAAACGTTTCCACGCTCAGGGCGCGCGGCAACTCTTCCCTGGCTATTTCGATTCTGACCATATCGCCATGATGCCGTACCCGGCATTGGCGAAATCCCATGGCGTGCAGCGCATCTTCTCCGCTGCTCCACCATGAGCAGCGCTTCGCGCGTGACCGGACGCCCATATTCAATTCTGGAAGACAGGCAGGCGGAAGCAGGCTTGTCCCAGACGCGCAAGCCTTCCTGCCGGGCAAGCTGACGCACCTCAGCTTTGGTAAGCCCCGCCTGTAACAAGGGCGCCGCCACATGGTGCTTCTGGGCCGCTTTCTGCCCCGGACGGAAATCACCCTGATCGTCAACGTTCACGCCGTAAGCTATGGCCGCGAAATCATGCTGCTGCGCAAACTGCTCCATCACGACGAACAATTCATCTTTGCAGTGAAAGCAGCGCGCGGCATCGTTGCGCGCGTACTCCGGCTTGTCCAATTCAGAAGTCTGGATGATCTTGAGAGGAATGTGCTGCTCTTCCGCGAACGCAATAGCATCTTGCAGGTGGGTGCGCGCGAGGCTCGCGGAATCTGCGATCACAGCCAGCATATTGCTGCCGAGTGCCTGGTACGCCGCATAGGCCAGAAAAGCCGAGTCCACCCCGCCGGAATAAGCCACCAGAGTGCGTCCCATACTCGACAGCACCTGGTCCAGCTTCTTCCGCTTGGCGGCTACATCCATGAATCAATTCTAGCAGTTTGAAGGAAACGATAAGCTATTGCCAAAATTGCCATGAATGCCAAAATTGCCAAAATTTTAAAACCGGCAGCATTGGTAATTGAGGCGCTGCCAATACCCTGAAGCCAAGAGCCAAGAGCTAAGAGCTAGAGGCTAGCAGCTAGGAGCTGCCTTCAGAACAACCTCTCCTGCCTTCTTAGATTCCCAAACGTCCCAATATTGGCCAGGGTAAAAGCAAACCGGTAGGAATTTTCGTTGCGTACCGAACCGAGGGCAAACCGGCGATACTCGAAGCTCACGCCACAACAATCCCAGTTATAGGAACCCTGGGCTGCTGAATACTGGAGAAAGCTGAAGGTGGAATCGAATCCGATATTGGCGGCTGCGCTCACGCCGCGCTTGGTCGGACTTCCATAGCCAAAGATTCCACGGAACTGGTTGAACTGGCTGGGGCCGGGAATGGGATTGCTTACAAAAATATCTCCAGGTACGCGCAGGAAGGCGTGGCTTCCACCAATAAAGAAATCGCGCAAATGCATCGTCGTAAAAAACGTGCTGCTGTTGAGCTGGCCTCTCTTGGTGTCGTAATCCACTTCCCATTGCATGTCGCTGTTGGCGCTGGTTCTCACGCGCAGTCGTGAAACAATAGGAGTGAACCGGCGCGGATCGGTCAGAAAAGCAATTCCGGTAAAGTCTTCGCTGGTCTCCAGCACATTGCGGCGGCCGTTTACGATCGCACCGCCAAAGTCCGGCTGCAAGTAATATTTCTGCTTCACTTCCCAACTGATGAACTCATCGGCGCCCGCAGGCATGCAGTCAGAAGCAGGGTTGGCTGCTTTCATTGCGCTTGCCTGTGGTTTTTCCGGCGTTTCCTGCTTCGCTGTTTCGCTGCCGCAATTCTGATGTGCGCGTTTCAAAAAGAAGCGTTGCAGCACCCCGTATTCAATTTCATTGGTGTCGCTGAGTATGTCGCGAAAATCAAAGCGGATGATCGAGGGGAAGTTCTCAACTCCATTGGTATAGCGATAAATCACGCGCGGCTCGATCACGTGCTTGACCTTGTGATGGGCCACAGTGTGGTCGAATACTTTAGCCAGCGCCGGCGGCCTGAGTTCCACTGAGGCTTCCACGGCTTTGCGGTCTACCGTCTGCTGCACTGCCACTCCTACGCCTCCGTTGGGTACGCGCTGCTCGGAGTAAAAAGTCTCGCGCACTGCCAGATCGGGCCGGAATACCCATCCCTTGTAAGAAAGCGGCAATCCCACGTCCGGAGCAACATCATAGCGGCCGACAAGGTTGGGAGTGTCAAAGCCGGGTTCCGTGCGCCGCAATCCCTCGAGAGAAGTGTCAAATGACCAGTACAGCGGGGTATTGGTCATTTTCTGTTCAACACTGGAAAGCTCGAGCCCCGGAGCATGGAAAATCGTGACCAGGTCTCCTGGCGACTGGCTTTGGAAATTCTGGTAACGGGAGGCAAAGGCGTTAAGAGAGATGCCTTGAAATGTTTTGGAAAGAAAAGCTACTGAGTTGACCTCGGAATTAACAGCCTGGGTAAAGCTCTCGGTAAAGGCGAGCCGGAATACAAACGAACTCAGATAGTTAAGAGAAGCGACGCCTCTGAAGTCATAGGGAAACAGCGCCTCGCCGGTCAGTTTGATGTCCTCGCCACCCTGTTTTGCCTTCGGTGTGCCAAAGCCGCGGTCCAGCACTTCCGAAATAATCGAAGTTCACATACGATGTATCGCTCGGGCGCACCCTGAAACTGTCATGCAATGCCCATCCGCGGCTGGAATAATATTCTGCGCCAATCGTTGCATCGGCGCTGCGATTGATGGCCCAGTAAAATGAATCGCCCAACGTGGTGCCTTTGCGAGATGAGGTGCCGAAAGTTGGAACCAGAAAGCCGCTCTGCCGTCCCACCCTTTCCACCGGCGGCGCGGCGAACGGCAGGTAAACAACCGGAACGCCCTTGATGCGGAACAATGTGTTGTAGATATGGGCGGAGTTCCCGACCTCCACCACAATCTTTGCTGCTGTGAATGACCACTTCGGGTGAGGCAGTTCGCAGGAAGTGACGGAACCGTTGTGGATGACGTATTCGTCCTCTCCGGTCTTCTCGACAATCTTTCCGCCAAATACCAGCGGGCTCGATGATGTAAGCGTGACGTTCTTGCCTTTGAAGCGGGCGCCGGTAGTGCCGGCCACATCGTAAAATTTCCCTGTCTGGTTTTGAACATTGTAAGTGCCGTGGCTGGCAATCAGGTGGATGTCGTGCGGGCCTCCATCCAGAATCACGTTTTTCTCGGCTTTGATGTCGCCCGAACTGCGGTCGTAGGTGATAGTGTCGGCTTGCAGCGTGTAATTGCGAAATTGAATTTCCACTTCGCCGCGCAAAGTGTAAACGTCGCCCTTTTTTTCCTGCTGCTGCGAGGAAATAGTGATCGGCTCGCCTTGCGTAGCCGAAACCTGCGCCGTTCCCAGCGCTGCGATGTTCTCTGGCGACTTTTGGTCAGCACCGCCTGAGGCCCGCGCCTGACTGATAACTAGAGGCGCAGCCAGAAACAGATGACAAAGCAGGGTTGCTGTGATAACTAAATGTTGTGGGGACCGCATTTCGTAAAAAAAGTAGCGAACGGGCAAGGTAACACGCCACGTTTTGTAAGGCAAAATGTCTCCCCGTCTGTCACGGTTTCTGGCAACGCTCACAAATTTTTACAAATGCCCTGTCCTGTTTGTGGTAAATCCTCGCCGTGTCAGCATGAAAGCATGCGCTCGGCTGCGCTGGTAAAGCCTGAAGGGCCGCGCTATGCTTCTGCGCGTCCGCCCTCCACCACCGCCGCAGGTCATGACGAGTTCTGGCGTCAGGAAGTCATTTCAAGGGTGCAGCAGCACCGCGCGAGACGCCGCAGGCGCAATGATTCTGACGGCTCGATGGAATTTGATTTTCCCGCCGAGCGATCAGAAGCTGAGCGCGCACAGGAAATATTCCAGGAAACAAATGCGTCGCCTCTTGCGGAACCTGTGTCTTCCGCGCCTGTATGGCCGCGGCTGGACCCGCCCAAGATCATCCACTTTCCCCGCTCCGTCACCGTGCAGTCTGTTCCAATGGCGCAGTATGACGTAGTCGAAGAGCTAGAGCTGGCAGAACCGATCATTGATGCTCCGCGCATTCTGGACGCACCCGAGCCAGCGGCGGAGCAGATGGATCTGCTGCCTACCTTTGAGGATATCCGGCTGGATGCCGAAGAGCCTCGCGCGTCCAAAGGGCTCGATCTGCCATTGCAGGCCGCTTCCCTGCAACAGCGCTTTTTCGCCGGCATGGTAGACGCTGGAATGGTGCTGATTGCGAGTGCCGTGCTGGTGACAACTTTCCTCGCTGTTTCCAACGGCATGCCGCAGGCCCGCATGGTGCTTCTGTGTGCCTGCCTGACGGGCTCAACTCTGTGGCTGCTCTATCAATATATTTTTCTTGTCTACGCAGCAGGCACTCCGGGAATGCAGATGGCGCAACTGGAGCTGTGTACATTTGACGGTCAGCCGGTGCCCGTAACCATGCGCCGCTGGCGTGCCGTGGCGAGCATGCTCTCAGGCTGCTCGATCGGATTGGGTTTTGCCTGGGCCCTTGTCGATGAAGACACTCTGGGGTGGCACGATCGCATTACGCAGACACATCTGCGATCTGCGGGGCGCGGATAGCACTGAGCCGTCAGCACTCAGCATTCAGCCCTTGTACCGTATCTATCCGTTGGCAACTTTACATGTAGTCAGCGCCAAAAAGCTTCCATTCCATCAAACCGCTGGTAGAGACGTAGCATGCTACGTCTACTGCCTGCGCAACGATGAACTGTAAGATCACGATTCCGCTCGCCGTGGAAACGGTGCTCAGCACCGTCTTGAGACGCGCCCCGCGCGGCTCAGCGAAGGATAGCGTCCGACGGAATGTCCCTAAATGAAATCGGTGATCGGAATTACCCCACCGCAACCGTGCTACTTGAGTGCTTTTGTTACTATCAAATAGATGGCTTCCAGCACTCAGGTTCGTGCCCGTTTTGCTCCTTCTCCTACGGGGCAGCTTCACGTCGGCAATGCGCGTACAGCACTTTTTAACTGGCTCTTTGCGCGGCAAAAGCGCGGAGTCAACGTCTTGCGCATTGAAGATACTGACGTAGAACGCAGCGAGGCCCGCTACGAAACCCAACTGATCGAAGATCTGAAATGGATGGGCCTCGATTGGGACGAAGGCCCCGATAAGGGCGGCAACTATGGCCCTTATCGCCAGTCTGACCGCATGGAAATCTACCGCGAACATGCCGACCGTCTCGTGGCCGAGCAAAAAGCTTATTACTGCTTTTGCACCGCAGAAGAACTCGAGCACGACCGCGCAGCACGCGCTCGCCGAACATCGCCAGCCGATTTATTCCGGCAAATGCAGAAATCTTGATCCTGCGACCGTCCAAAGCCGCCTGGCGGCAGGAGAGAAGCCGGGGCCATCCGGCTGAAGATTCCCGAGCGCCCCATCCGCTTTCATGACGTTGTGCGCGGCGATGTGGAGTTTTCCAACGAGTCGGTGAGCGACCCCATTATCATGCGCTCCAGCGGCATTCCGGTTTACAACTACGTCGTGGTGATTGACGATGCGGTGATGAAGATCACGCACGTAATTCGCGGAGACGATCATCTTTCCAACACTCCCAAGCAGGTGGCCCTCTATGAAGCTCTTGGGCTGCCGGTGCCCGAGTTCGCCCATCTCTCGACTATTCTGGGCGCCGGACCGGAGCGGCTTTCCAAGCGCCACGGAGCGACTTCCATCGCCAACTTTCGCGATATGGGAATCCTGCCCGAAGCGCTGGTGAACTACCTTGCCCTGCTCGGATGGGCCCCCAGCGGCGGCACGCGCGAAATCTTTTACTCCCCAGGAGCTGGTCAAGGAGTTCTCTCTGGAGCGAGTCACGCCCTCCCCTGCGATCTTCGACATGGAGAAGCTGTATCTGGCTGAACCGCCATTACATCAAGCAAAGCCCTCCGGAAAGAATTCTGGCTTTGGCCGAGCCTTTTTTCCGCAAGGAGGGGCTTCTGCCCGAACGGCCTACCCCGCAGGTGCAGGAGTGGTTTGCCAAAGTGGTTTCGTTGTTTGCGCCCTATGTAAACAAGCTCGACGAGCTTCCGCAGAAAGCCGGTCGTATCTACTACTACAGCGCTGCCGCCGCACTCGCCGACCCTGATAACGCTGAAGTGGTGACCGCGGAGAAAACCTGGCCGGTGCTTCAGTCGTTCGCGCACAAGGCGGTTCGATATTCGCCGCTTACGCCCGAGCAGTTCAAAAGCATTATGAATGAAGTGAAGGCGGAAACAGGGACCAAGGGCAAAGACCTTTTTCATCCTGTGCGGCTTATGCTTACTGGTTCACATTCCGGGCCGGATTTCGACAAAGTCATCCCCCTGCTGGAACAGGGCAGCGAACTGGCGCTTCCCCTGCGAATCAAAGGCGTGGGGGAACGCATTTCAGAATTCATGATGACGCTTGAACGGCGGGAGTAAGTGTCCAGCGCACACAACAGGTTCATCTTCGCGTTCCCTCGCAACTACGAAGTTAAGCTGCTGTCGAGCTATCTGCCGCATCCTGCCGAAAGGCTGTATCAATATCCCAGTCAACTGGAAGAACGCGACCGTACCGGAATCTATCTGCGCGTCTCCCCCCCCAATGCGCCTGCATGGACCGGCTTTTTCTCTCTCGGATTCGATTCACAGCAGGTAGCCAGCGGTATCTATTCGTGCCCTGATCCTGATTGGTTGTGCGCCGTGGTGGGCGGCTATGCCTACGTAGTGGATTCCCGCAATCCTGAAGACTGGCGGCGCATCGAACAGCGTCCTGCGGTGGAAGTCAGGGCAGTGGCCGACCCCAGGCTCTTGCTGTTCATTGGCTTTACTTCAATTACCGGGATGGGAGAGCCCGGTCGCATCTGGACCACTCCCCGCCTTTCCTGGGAGGGGTTGAAAATCACAGAAATCCAAGGCCCCGTGCTGCGCGGAACCGGGTGGGATGCCATCGCGGACAAAGAAATCCCCTTCGAAGTAGACCTTGCGCACGGGCCAAAGCAGCGGCGGTTCACGCCCCATGTCAACCTGAACGCGTAGCCGAAGGACCTATGTAATCTTTGTACACATCCACATCATCATCTTTTAAAACTTTGCAAATTTAGGACTTTGCAAAGTCAACTTGCGAAAATAATCAAATTCATCGTTTGCGAGCCATCATCAAGGCTGTGGGCATAACCCGCTGAAAGTAAACAGCCCCAAATCAGCAACTTTCCCCGAAAGTGGGGGTTATAACCCAGGTTTCGGCAATTTTTTCAGTCTATAATCGGATATGGCGACGAACCCGCGGCCCACAGTTCCATCCCGGATGCTGAATACCAAGTTTCAGCAACTGGTGGGTAAGGTCGCCGAAAACCGCCCCAACGACGATCCCGAAATCATCCGCAAAGCCTTCGAATTTTCCCTCAAGCACCATGACGGGCAGATGCGCGCCTCGGGTGAGCCATACCTGATTCATCCGCTGGAAGTCGCGATCGTACTCGCCGATCTCAAACTGGATTCCACTGCCATTGCTGCCGGCCTGCTGCATGATGCCATCGAAGATACGCCGGTCACCGATGATGATATCCGCAGGGACTTCGGCGACCAGGTGGCCCACATCGTCGAAGGCGTGACCAAAATCGACAAGATAGATTTCGCGAGCCGCGAAGAGCGCCAGGCGGAAAACGTCCGCAAGATGGTGCTCGCCATGGTGGACGATATCCGCGTCGTCCTCATCAAGCTCGCCGACCGTCTGCACAACATGCGCACGCTGAAGCATCTGCCCGAAGATAGGCGGCAGAACATCGCGCGTGAAACGCTCGAAATCTATGCTCCGCTGGCCCACCGTCTGGGCATGGGCAAAGTGCGCGGCGAACTCGAAGACCTCGCATTCCGCTACGTTGATCCTATCGGCTACGAGCAGGTGCGCACTGCGATTGAATCCCGGCGCAAGGCCGGTGAAAAATTCCTGGCGGAGATGGTCAAGACCCTGCAACAGAAGCTCCACGAAAACCAGGTGGAAGCGCGCGTAGACAGCCGCATCAAGCGCCTTTACAGCATTCACCAGAAGCTGATCCGGCAGCGCATTACCGTTGATCAGGTTTACGACCTGCTGGCCGTGCGCATCATTACCAAGTCAGTCAAAGATTGTTACACCGTGCTGGGCGCGATTCACCAGATGTGGCGTCCGGTGCCGGGACGCATCAAGGACTTCATCGCCATGCCCCGGCCCAATCTCTACCAGTCGCTGCACACCACGGTTATCACGGAAAACGGCAACCAGTTCGAAGTGCAGATTCGCACCGAAGAAATGCACAAGATGGCGGAAGAAGGCATTGCCGCTCACTGGAAATACAAAGACGGCAGCCCGGTCAGCGCCAAAGATGAGCAGCGGCTGGCATGGCTGCGGCACGTCATGGAGTGGCAGCAGGACGTAAAAGATCCCAACGAGTTTCTCTCCACCTTCAAGGTAGATCTCTATCCGGAAGAGGTCTATACCTTCACTCCCAAAGGCAAAGTCGTCATTCTGCCGCGCGATGCTTCCGCCGTGGATTTTGCTTACGCCATCCACACCGAGGTTGGTCATACCTGCGTAGGAGCGCGCGTGAATGGACGCATCGTTCCCCTGCGTTACAAGCTGCACAATGGCGACGTGGTCGAAATCATGACTCAGCCCGGACACAATCCCAGCCGCGATTGGCTGGGTTTTGCCAAGTCGTCGCGGGCCCGCAACAAGATCAAGCACTGGCTCAATATTCACCAGCGCGAACGCGCCATCGAAATCGGCAGAAAGCTCATGGAAAAACAGGCGCGCAAATACCGCCTGGCTTTCAAAGATTTCAACGAGAAAGAGCTCGACAAAATCGCCCAGGAATATGGTGTGGGTTCAGGTCCTGATCTCATCGCTGGCATCGGCTACGGCAAGTACTCGGCGCGCACCATTCTGGCGCGTCTCTCGCCTGGCATTAGCGACGGCGATGGAACTCCGGTGGCGGAAGAGCCCACGAAACCCTCCAGCACCATAGGCTCGGTGATCCGGCGCGTCTTCGGCCAGAGCGCGGAAAGCTCGGCCATCAAGGTAAAGGGTTATAACGACCTGCTGGTTTACCGGGCGCGTTGCTGTAATCCGATTCGTGGAGAGGCCATTGCCGGCTACGTAACTCGCGGCAAAGGCGTAGCGGTACACGCGGTGAGCTGCCCTAACGTGACCAACCTGATGTATGAAGCCGATCGCCGCATTGCCGTCGAATGGTCGAAACCGGCGAGCCTGGGCAAGAAAGAAACTCAGGCAACGTATCCGGTGAAACTCACGGTTTTCTGCGATGATCGTGCAGGCATGCTGAAGCAGCTTACGGCCGTAGTCAGCGACGATAACACCAACATCCGTAACATCGAGGCCCGCACCGGCGACAGCGAGGCCACGATTGATATGGTGATTGATATCGAAGACGTAAAACATCTCGAACGCATCATGGTGGGCCTGAGAAAAATTCCCGGCATCCGCGACGTGCAGCGTTTGAACAAAGTCTAGCTTTTTTGTGGTGGATCCTGAGCGCAGCGAGGATCCCTACTCGCAAGAACGCCGTATTCCATGAAGATTGTCTTCGTACCGGCTCCTCTTTGATATTCTTCTATGTCAACTCCACCAGGAGCACTTATACATGAGCGATCGCGTAGCTGTAGCCACTCCGAATGCACCGAAGGCCATCGGGCCATACTCACAGGCCATAAAAGCCAACGGATTTGTCTTTGTGTCAGGACAGGTGGCCTTCGACCCGGCCACGGGAAACCTGATTACCGGAGGTATTCAGGAACAGACCGAACAGGTCATGAAAAATCTGAGTGCGATTCTCCAGGCTGCGGGGAGTAGCTGGGAAAAAGTGGTGAAGACATCTGTGTTTCTCAAAGACATGGGAGAGTTTGCGCAGATGAATGAAATCTACGGCAAGTACCATCACGGCGCTCCACCAGCACGGTCAACGGTGGAAGTGGCCCGCCTGCCCAGAGATGTGTCGGTAGAGATTGACGTGATTGCCTTAGCGTAAGCGCTGCGAAGCATGTCTCGTCGTTAGCAGTCATCCTACGTAATGTGATTGAAGGGCCGCGTTCTTCGCGGCCCGAAGAACCTGCGCACTCGCTGCACAGCCCACCGGCGTTACCGTGCGCCTCCCATCTGTTCCAGACTGGCCGCTGCATCATTCACCAGCGCTGCTTCTTTCTCAAGAATCTGACCAACTGTGGTAACGCCTTCTTCCGCTTCCTGCCATTTGAATTGCTCAATGGCTTCGCGCACCGCGGGAATGGTTTTGACTGCGTAGCCCGTGTAAGCTCCCGGGCGCGTAAATCTGGTGCTTGAACCACGGACGCCCCGGTAGCCCCTTCTCGCTCAAAAACACCCGCTCGCTCTGATAAATCTTTTCATTCAAAGCGGTAAGTGGCGCAGGTACCCCGCCGCTTGCGGCGATTTGTTTCAATGCCGCGTCATAGCGCTGGGCGGCGCGAGACAGCGCTTCAGCGCCATTTTCAAGAGGCGCAAAATTGATGAACGGAGGAAGATCAAGGTGTGCCGGGGGCAGTGTTGGCTTTTGCGGATCAGAAATTGCGCTGAACACGCCTTCCTCTACTTCGAGGTTGCGCTCATGAGCATCGTCCTGTTCGGTCTTCAGAAGCTTCTGTAATTCTCGGACGTAAGTCTTGATCGTGTCAGCCTGGTTCGTGAAGTCGAAGGGCAGCAGGTCGGCGTCTGCCAGCCGCATGATGGCAGTGCCGCCAGTCTGCGCCAGAGCGCGGCCATAGATAAATTGAGTGTCGGAGAAATGCGTGTACCAGTAGAAGTCGTCGTAAATCGAGTGGTACTGTCCTTCGCCTCCCTCGCCGCTAAAGCGTATATCCACCGCGGCGATGCCCGCATGGTCGAGAAAAGAAGCGTAGTCTGAGCCATCACCCAAGGCGCGGATGCGCAGGTCGGCCCGCCGCCGCACTTCATCCCGTGCTTCCGAGCCCGTAGCATCGGCAATGCGTAACAGGTGGGCCCGCTGCCACACCGAAATGTGTTTCTCTGGATCTTCCACGTCGCGAGCCACGCCATTCAAAAAACGTTCGAGTGAATGCGATCCGGAAACGCGCAGAAATCCGCGGCCATTGTTGTCGGAATTGATGTAGGCCACGGCATGCTGTTGAAGTTCTTCAATATGCGTTTCCAGAAATTCGGTAGAGCCAAGCAAGCCGGGCTCTTCTCCGTCCCAGGCTGCGTAAATGATGGTGCGTTTAGGCCGCCAGCCCTGCTTGTAAATTTCCCCAAGCGCGCGGGCCTCTTCCAGTTCCGCGACCATCCCGCTCAGCGGATCGCTTGCGCCGTTCACCCAGGCATCATGATGGTTGCCGCGCATCACCCACTGTCCGGCTTCCACCGAGCCCGGCAGCTTGGCAATGACGTCATAAAGGCGCTTTGTGTCCCAGTTGGATTTCACCACCAGGTGCACCTTCCCCGGTCCCGGCCCAATGTGATATGGAAACGGCAGTGCGCCCCGCCACGTAGCCGGCACATCCGGTCCATGAATGGCTTCCAGCAGCGGACGTGCATCCGAATAAGAGATCGGCAGCACCGGAATCTTGGTAATCAGCGGAGAATCTTTGATCGCCAGCCGTTTTGCGCCGGGTACTGAACCCCAACCCGGTGTAAGCGGATCGCCTGCGTAATATGTGTCCGTCACCGCGCCACGCTGGACGCCGTTCTCATTGCGCCACGCGCCCTGCGGATACACGGCGCCATTGGCATAGCCATCATCGGCGGGTCGGAATAGATGATGCAGCCCAACGCGCCATGTTCGGCCGCCACCTTTGGCTTGATGCCCCGCCACGAACTGCCATAGCGGACAATCACAATCGCACCCTTCACCGAAACCCCGAGGCGGGCAAGCTGCTCGTAATCATCGCGCGTGCCGTAATTCACATAGACCAGCGGTCCGGTAACGTCGCCGTCAATCGAATAAGCGTTGTAGGTGGGAAGCTGTTCCGACTGCTGGTTCGAGGTTGGATCGTTCGGCAACGGCGGCTCTTGAAGTTTGGCCGTAAACCTGGTTGGCTCCAAAAGTTCCACCAGCCGCTCTTTGGGCGTGGGGAAGAGCACGTCGAAGTTTTCAATGTGCGCATCCCATCCCCACTCTTTGAATTTCGAGAGCATCCATTCCGCATTCTGCCGGTCGTACGGAGAACCTACATGATGAGGATGTGCGCTCATCAAGCGCATGTACTCACGCAAGTTGTCTGTGCTGGGAATCGCGCTGAATTTAGCTTCCCAGTCGCGTTCCGTTTGCGCGGAGTTGCCGAAAAACCCTTGCAGCGGCAGTGATGGCGGCGTTTTTTCACCAACTTTTTGTTGTTGCGGTGGAGCGGCGACGAGCGAAACTGCAATCAGACAAATGGCAGCGAAAAGGAAATATTTCACGTGTCCTCCGGACGGAAGATTATAAATTGCAGCCCTGATCTCCATTGGTAGCGATCAAGATACGAGGTATTCTCACGAGAAATGCGTTCGCCTGCCACGCGCTGCAAAACATCACACGCATGAAGAGCACCCGAGGTGACTCACATCGCATAAAATTCCTTGCACATGCACATTGTTACCGGTTTCTCGGATTTATGGCAGGGACATTGACGACCTTGTCCTTTGTTCCTCAGGTGCTCAAAGCATGGCGTACCAGGCGCTGCACCGATCTTTCCTGGGGAATGCTGCTGGCCTTTGCCGCAGGCGTCACATTGTGGCTGTGCTATGGCCTTCTGCTGCGGCAGGCGCCTATCATCGTCGCCAATGCTGTAACGCTAGCTCTGCTGGTTGCGCTGATTGTGATGAAGGCAAGCTATAGAGCGGAGTAGAACTAGAAAGCTCACCTCACCGAGCAGATCAGGCACTTCAAATAATATGTTTCTGGAACGCCCAGCAAAATCGGATGGTCTTTTGACTGGGTACGCTTTTCCAGCACCTGCACCGAGCGATGTGCGTCCTGCGCCGCCGAGGTAATTACCTCAATAAAGTCGGCCTCACTCACATGAAATGAGCAGGAGCAGGTCACCAGAATTCCTGCCCGGACGCAGCATCTTCAGCGCCCGCAGATTCAACTCTTTGTAGCCCCGAATCGCCCCTTCCAGTTGTCGTTTAGACTTGGCAAAGGCCGGGGGGTCGAGAACGATTGCATCGTACTGGCGTCCGGCGGCAGCGTAGTCCTTCATCAGGTCGAAGGCATTCGCTTCCATCCATTCAATTTCATTCTTGTTGGCCGACGCATTCAGCTTTTCGTTCTGCTCCGCCACTTCCAGAGCTTCGCGCGAAATATCAATCGCGGTCACGCGGTCGCAGGTGCGCGCCAGATGCAGGGCAAATCCACCATGATAGGTACATACGTCCAGAACTTCGCCGCGGGCATAGGCCGTGGCAGCCTCATAATTTTCTCGCTGATCGAGAAAGGCCCCGGTCTTCTGTCCGGCGAGGGCGTCATAGTGGAAGCGCACCCCATTCATGGTAATGATCGTTGCGCTCTTGTCGCCTTCCAGTAGTTTTGGCTGCATCGGCTCAAGCTGTTCCAACTCACGGATGCGATCATCCACCCGCTCCACGATGTTGTGCGCGTGTGTTAATTCCTTCAGTGATTGCACCAGCGCACGCTTGCGCTCCGGGCGTCCCAGGCCTGAGTGAGCGCTTGCAGAGTCGTAACGTCGTTGTACCGGTCAACGATCAGCCCCGGCAGACGATCGGCCTCGCTGAACACCAGCCGGTAAGCATCCGAATCGAGCACGACTTTCTCACGATGCGCTGTGGCTTCTTCCAGCCGCTTTCGCGTAAGCCGCCCCAACTCTTCTTCGTGGAGATCAATTCGCGCGTCAGCAGGCGAACCACGATCTGCGAACTGCTGCTGTATAGCGCTGTTCCTAGTAGCTTGCCTTTCGGATCAACTACATGCACCAGCGCTCCGGGCCTGGCGTGATTTCGATTGACGATGTCAGAGTCGTAGACCCAAACGTGGCCAGAGCGCAACCGGGCAGTGGCGCGGGCATTGATACTGATTTGTGAAGGTGAAGAAGGGAGGTCAGCCATCCGTTCATCAGAATAACGGAAATTCTACTGCTCTGCGGGCGCGGGCTCCGGTTCGTTCTCAGTTGCGGCGGGCTGGGCCTTGGCTTTCTTCTTCGGCTGTTCCGCAGGCGGCGGTGGCGGCTCACTGGCCGGATCGTAATAGAGAATCCGTCCACAGGAATTGCAGGTAATGATCTGCTCGTTGGTGCGAAGCTCTTCCCAAACTTGCGGACGAAGCATGACAAAGCAGGCCATACATTTTTGCCCACGGGCCTCGGCCATGGCCGTCTTGCGCTGACGCAGCACGCGATCGTAATGGGCCAGGGAACTGTCGCCTACGCCGGTGCGTAACTCGTTTCTCTTAGTCCCCAGTTCCGCCAGCAGTTTTTCATCTTCCGCGGTGCGAGTGCGCGCTTCGGCTTTTTCTTTCTCTACTTCGGCAGCTTCGGTCTTCAGCTCAGCTTCCGCGGCCTTTACCGCTTTTTCCTGCGCTTCCAGAGAAATCATTAGTTCCAGAATCTTGTCTTCACAGCCGCTGATCTCTTTCTCGGCAAACTCCACTTCATGCATCAACGCCCGGTATTCATCGTTGGTCTTGACCTTCGAAGATTGCTCACGGTATTTCACGATTTTCTGCTGGGCCGCCTGGATATCGGCTTCATGCTTGCGGCGGCTGGCCTCGTTGCTCTTGATGGCGGCTTTGGCGTTCTCGGCGGCTGCTTTGTGTCCTGCCAGCTTCTCCTCGATGGACGCCACACGCTTCGGCAGGGCCGCCACTTCATCGCTCAGGCGGGCGATCTCGCGGTCAACTTTTTCGAGTTCGATCAGTCTTTCAAGATCAGAGTTCATCGGTTGGAAGGCTATAGAAGAATTCTAACACGCTGAAAACCCTGCTCAGCCAGCGATTCATGCCATTAAATAGGTTTTTCTACCGATTGTGGAGTAGCAATGGGATGATTACGATTCGAGGTGCATGGTGGTAGAAATCACAAGACTGCTGCTCGGCGTGCTGATAGCAATTTTTCATCGCCCGATAGCGGCTAAAATGATGCAGCAGGAACGCGTCATTGACACCTATTTCCGGCAGCGTGGCGTGAACCTGCCTACCCCGCCCAGCGATGCTACTGCCCAGACCCTCTACTTTTTGATCGGCATCTTCATCTGCCTGCTGGAAGCCGGCCGTATCTGGGTCATAATCGTTATTCAATTCAGTAGCCCTGCTTTTTCGGCGGAAAGTAATCGCTCACATTCTGAGACCTGGGCTTTCTCCTGAATACGATACGTGCGATCAGCAGCACCGCGATCCCGGCCCACCCTACAATCGTGGCCTTGTCATGTACCGCCGGATCCATCGATCTTTTCATGAAAGATTCCGGCCACGGCGGCCACCGCACCGGCAATCACCAGAAGCCAATAGATTTTTCGATTGTCCATAATGTCTCTTAGTCTACCTGCTCTTCTTGCGTACAGTCTTTTTTCGTGACGCGTCCGTTTTTCTTCGCAAGCGGCATCAGCAAGACCGCAACATGGGCGATTGCAGCATCGTCGGTTCCCATACCTTCCGGAGTCTTGGCCTTGATGCCCACCTGGCCCGGAGTAATTCCCAACAGGTCCGCCACTCGCGACTGAATTTTAGCTGCTGTGAGGCCCAATCTTAGGCTCAGCCAGAATCAAAGTCGAATCCAGGTTGGCGATGCCGTAACCAGCCTTGCTCACCTGTTTCATGCTTCTTTGAGAAAGATCGTTGAGTCCGCGCCCTTCCACCTGGGATCTGATGGAGGAAAGTATCCGCCAATATCCCCCGCGGCGACCGCGCCCAGCAAAGCGTCAGTTATGGCATGCAGCAGAACGTCGCCATCAGAATGGCCCGCAAGCCCCATGCTCATGCGGCAACTCTACCCCGCCAATCTTTAAAGGCACACCCTTCTGAAACTCATGCGAATCCCACCCATACCCTATGCGCATGGGAACCCCTTACCACTGATGAACACTGGTGGAACTGATTTCAAAGTGATCAAATGGAGCCCCCTGCGCGCTGGACTTTCACCTTTTTGCGATCATTGTCGAACAGCATGCGACGGACTTGAGGCTTTGGGCCAAAATTGAAGAGAAGTCCTAATTCAAGGGATGTGGCCCGCAGGTAGTTCAAAACTTGGGCTTCATGGGCGGGAGCAAGGGTTTCCGCAGTTTTCAGTTCGATCAGAATGCAGCCGTTTACGATCAAATCGGCTTTGAAATCACCTACTTTATTCTTTCTGAAATATACCGCAGTAGCGACTTCCTGCTCGGCAGCCAGGCCTTTTTCACGCAACGCAATCAGCAATGAATCCCGATAAACGGACTCCAGGAAACCAAACCCAAGTTCGTTATAAACATCGTAGAAGACACCGATGATGAGATCAGTCAATTCAGAGTGCTTGTAATTCCTATCAATTGTCATTGCGGTAACTTTCCCCTAATTGGTTTGTATCAGTGAAAATCAGTCAAATCAGTGTCATCAGTGGTACGGGGTTTACCCGGCCAGGTTTCCACGCTTCGCTTGCGCCAGCAGGAATTCCGCCAGTTCCATGTCGGCCGGCGTGGTGATCTTGATATTCCTTGCTGAGCCCATGACTACCCACACGTCTTGTCCCATGCGTTCGACCATGGACGCTTCGTCCGTGCCGGTGAACCCATCTGCTATGGCGCTGTCGAAGGCCCGTTTGATCAGTTCAAATCGAAATCCCTGAGGGGTTTGGGCCTGCACCACGCGTTCTCGAGGAATGGTAGAAGTGATGATTGCTCCTTCTGCTGCGCGTTCTACTTGCTTAATGGTGTCTACGGCGGGCAATCCCGCAATGGCTGCGCCGTGTTTCTGTACTTCGCGAATCACGTTGCCGATGATTTCATCGTCTACGAAGGGCCGCACCGCATCGTGCACCAGCACGATATCGTCCGCAGCGGCGTTCAGTTTTGCCAGAGCGTTGGCCACGGAATGCTGGCGATGCTCTCCGCCTTCGACCAGTTCTACTTTGGCGGCCAGTCCTTCTTTCTCAAGCTGCTGGCGAAAGCGCTCCATCTCGCCTTTACGCAGGGCCACCATGATGTGGGTAACCTGTTGGTTGCGGGCAAAGACCCGCAATGTATGAATCAGGATAGGCGCGCCGTTGATCTCAAAGAATTGCTTCGAGGGCTGGCCCTTTTTCCCCGGAGGGGTCATGCGGGTGCCCAGTCCGGCAGCAGGAATGATTGCGATAACCTTCATAAGGGGTAAAAAGTATAACAACTTTAGCCGTGCCGTTGCCTGCCGCCCTGCGACGCGGTGTCTAAAAGCAGTAAGATTTGCTTGTGATTGAAAAGGTACATAGTTACGTGCGCGAGCGCGGCCTGATTAAGCCCGGAGACCGCATTGCCGCTGGCGTCTCCGGAGGCGCCGATTCAGTGGCCCTGCTGCGGGCATTGTTGCAGCTTCGCGAGGAACTGGGCATGGTGCTGACGGTGGCCCACTTCAATCACCAGATTCGGGGAGCTGAAGCAGAGGCAGACGAGCAATTTGTCCGCGAACTGGCCCGGCAGTTTGACTTGGAATTCCACTCTGGCTCCGGCGACGTGCCGGGACATGCGCGTGAGAACAAGCTGAGCCTCGAAACCGCCGCGCGGGAATTGCGTCACCAGTGGTTTGCGGAACTGCTGGCTGATGGTAAGGCCGACAAGATCGCAACCGCGCACACCGAAGATGATCAAGCCGAAACCGTGCTGATGCGCATGGTACGTGGCACAGGAACCCGGGGATTGGCCGCCATTTCCCCTCTTCAGCAGGACAAAAAACTTATTCGTCCGCTTCTGGCGGTCACCCGGAAGGAAGTCGAAGCGTATCTGCAAAGCTTTCAGCAGCCGTGGAGAGAGGATTCCAGCAACCAGGACCTGCATCACGCCCGTAACCGGATGCGCCACGAACTGCTGCCTCTATTGCAGAGAGACTACAATCCCGCCATCCGGCAGACGCTGGCCGACCTCGCCGAGATCGCGCGAGCCGAAGAGGAATTCTGGGAAAAGGAAGTGCCCCGGTTGTTCGCCCGTTTGGTTCGCTCAGGCAAGCCAAGCCGCAGCGGGCGCAGCAACCGCCAGCAGAGCAGTGCCGCTACTTCTGACACGCTCAGCATCGAGTGCTCCGCATTGCAGTCACAACCCCTGGCTTTGCAGCGCCGCGTGATGCGCGCCATGGGTGAGCACTTCGGCGTGGCCCTCGAGTTCAAGCATGTTCAGGAGCTGCTCTTGTTTGCTCGAGGCAACAAGGCAGGCCGGGAACTCGATCTTCCAGGAGATCTGGTGGCCGCCAGCTCCTTCCGGGAACTACAGCTCAGCCGCCGTCCAGCCTCGTCGGTGTCTTCAGTACCTGAGGATTATCTTTATCGCCTGCCGGTACCCGGAGAGGTCGAGATTCCCGAATTGGGAGCGACATTCCGGGCCCGGATGGTAAGTCTCGGTTCTGAAAACGGGATTTCAATGTATAATTCCGCGCTACTGCTAGACCGCACGTTATTAGCGCCGGAACTTGCAGTTAGAAACTGGCGCGCTGGCGACAGGTATTTTCCGGCACATTCACGCTCCCCCAGGAAAGTGAAAGAGTTGTTGCAGGCTGGACGTCTCGGGCACAAGATCGCGCCCGGTGAGCGTAAGCTGTGGCCGGTAATCGAAAGTGCCGGTGACATTGTGTGGCTGCGCGGATTTCCCGCGCCCGAAGCGTTTGCCGCCAAGTCGGGGCCGGCGGTATTGATTGAAGAATTCGAAATGGGGCCAGATGGAAAACGCAAGTATTGATAACCTGTTGCAGGAATTCCCACGGGTCCTGCTCTCGGCAGACCAGATCGCCAAACGCGTTCGGGAGATGGCCCGGCAGATTTCCGCCGACTTCACCGGCAAAACCGTCTATGTGGTCTGCATTCTGGAAAACGGCTTTATGTTCATGGCCGATCTGGTGCGTGAACTGGAAGTGCCCGTAGTCTGCCAGTTCGTGAAACCGGAGTTTACCGAGGCCAACAACACTACCGAAATATTTTTCAGCCCTGAAGTGGACGTGCAGGGGCAGGACGTGTTGCTGGTGGAGGCCCTGGTGCAGTCTGGCATTACCAGCGAATTCCTCATCCGCAACCTCCACGGCCGGGGCGCCCGCACCGTAAAGCTGGCAGCCCTGCTCGACAAGCAGACGGCCCGGCGGGTACCCCTGCAACCTGATTACTTTGGTTTCCTGATGAGTGAGAGTTTTGTCGTAGGCTATGGACTCGGGAACCCTCATTTGGGCCGGAATTTGCCCTATATTTCAGCACGGGCCGAGGGAGCCAAAGCTTAAACAGGTTTAAGCCGTTTTGCCGAGCCACAGATGTGGGAAAAGAGTATAAAATCTTTGGGAGTAGAAACTTAGATTCGAGGCATTCTTTCCCCGCATCTAAATTACGGTGAGTTCATCGTTTTTAGGCTGTAAAGCAAGCAGGCCTCATTTCCATTCATTTGTTCGCTCCAAGGATGCTGACCAGAGAAGAACCGGGAGCGTGATTTAGCGTGGCGGCAGTGTGTATACCCTGCAAGCCAAAAGTTTAGAGGAGTCAATTTCGTGAATTCGACATTCAAAACCGTGGTCTTATGGGTAACTCTGATTGCAGTTGGCCTTGTGCTTTGGAAGATGATTTCGACCAGCGCCAACAGCGGACGGGACCGCGAGGTTTCCTACACCGAATTCATCAAGGACCTGAACGAAGGACAGATTGCGGACGTTACCATCAATGGCAACGAAGCCCATGGCAAATTCCATGACGGCAAGCAGTACCACCTGATCGTCCCTGCCAATAATCCTGAGTTGGTCAAGGTCCTGAATGATCACAAAGAGGTAAGCACGTCGTTCAAAGACAGCCAGGGGGCCAACTGGTCCATGTGGCTTATCAACTTTTCCCCCGTCATCCTGCTGGGCGTCCTGTGGTTTGTAATGATCCGGCAGATGCAGAACGGCGGGAATAAGGCATTGAGTTTCGGCAAGAGCCGCGCCCGGCTGCTCTCCATGCAGCAAAAGAAAGTCACGTTTAAAGATGTGGCCGGCGTAGACGAAGCCAAAGAAGAGCTGCGGGAAATCATCGAGTTCCTGCGCGAGGCGCAGAAATTCCAGAAGCTCGGCGGACGCATTCCTAAAGGCGTCCTGCTGGTAGGCCACCCTGGAACCGGTAAAACCCTGCTGGCCCGGGCTGTCGCCGGCGAGGCCAATGTGCCTTTCTTCAGCATCTCCGGTTCAGACTTTGTAGAAATGTTCGTCGGCGTAGGCGCAAGCCGCGTCCGCGACCTGTTCGAGCAGGGCAAGAAGAATGCCCCTTGCATCATCTTCATTGACGAAATTGACGCGGTTGGCCGCCATCGTGGCGCTGGCCTCGGCGGTGGACACGATGAGCGCGAGCAGACCTTGAACCAGTTGCTGGTCGAAATGGACGGCTTCGAATCCAACGAAGGCGTAATCCTGATCGCCGCGACCAACCGGCCAGACGTTCTCGATCCCGCATTGCTCCGCCCCGGACGCTTCGACCGCCGCGTAGTCGTGCAGTTGCCCGATGTTCGTGGACGCGAAGAAATCCTCCGCGTACATACCCGCAAGATTCCACTGGCGGATGATGTTGATCTCGCCATCCTGTCACGCGGAACGCCCGGGTTCTCAGGCGCCGAGCTTTCCAATATGGTCAATGAAGCGGCCCTGAACGCCGCCCGCAATAACCGCAAAGCGGTGCTCATGTATGACTTTGAGCTGGCCAAAGACAAGGTGTTGATGGGCGCGGAACGCAAGAGCATGCTGCTGACCGAAGAAGAAAAGAAGGTCACCGCATATCACGAGGCGGGACACGCCCTGGTAGCTGCCCTTATGCCCCATTCCGATCCGCTGCATAAGGTCACGATCATTCCCAGAGGCATGTCGCTGGGCCTGACCATGCAGCTACCCGAGACCGACCAGCACAACTACACCCGCGAGTACCTGGCAACGCGCATCGCTGTATTGATGGGCGGACGCATCGCAGAGGAAATCTTCCTCAGCCAGATGTCCACCGGCGCCAGCAATGACATTGAGCGTGCCACTGAAATGGCCCGCAAAATGGTTTGCGAGTGGGGTATGAGCAGCCTTGGCCCGCTGGCTTATGGCAAGAAAGAAGAGCAGATATTCCTTGGTCGCGAGCTTTCTCAGCACCGCGATTTCAGCGAAGAAACTGCCCGCCAGATTGATGCCGAAGTTCGCCGCTTCGTAAGCACAGGCTATGAAAACGCCCAGAAGATGATTGCGGACAACCGCGAAGTCACCGAGCGCATTGCCTTGGCCCTGCTGGAGCGTGAAGTGCTTGATGCCGCTGAACTTAAGCTGCTCATCGAAGGCCAGCCGTTGCCCGCGCGGGTGGTTCCGCAGAAGAGTGGCAATGATGAGGGTGTCCAGCAGGTGCTCAAACCCGAGCCCGGCCGTACCCCCGGCATCATGCCCGGCAAGCCATCACCGGCATAAAACAATTCAAAGTGAAAACAATCAGGGCAGCTTCGGCTGCCCTGATTTTTGTCTGGAATTATCTGCGGTATGCTGGATGCCTCGCACTGCAATGCGGCGTCCTAGGCATCTGGGAAGCAGAGTGCCGGATAACGCCTTCAGCCGTGCTGCTGAGAATCCATTTCCGGTTCTGGTGGTGAGCCCACCAGAGCAGCCCAATTCGTAAGCTCCACCCGGATTTTCGTTGAACAGGGCACGGTACTTTGGATACATTCCTAATTAACCCCTGCCTCTGTATCATTTCCCCTGCATCGGGAGGAACTTGCGTATGGCCTCACCCAGTTTGGGAACTGCTGTCAAGCAGGTCCAAACAGCTTCGCCAGCAGTTCATGCAGCAATATTCCAGCGGGACCGCTTTCTGGCCCGGCAAAAAATCTTCTCTTTCGCTCCCAAGTTTTATTTCTGCGATGAGCAGGGAAACGCACTGGCCTTCCTCCGCAAAAAAGTGTTTACCCTGAAAGACGAGATCCGCGTTTTTACCGACGAGACTCAAACCATGGAGCTTCTCCAGATTAAGGCGCGCAAGATCATTGATTGGGGAACGGCATTTGATGTGAGCGACTCCATAAATAATCAAAAGGTAGGAGCACTGAAACGCAAAGGATGGAAATCGCTTCTCCGCAAAGAGTGGATTATTCTCGATACCCAGGATCAGGAGATTGGCACAGTTCAGGAAGACTCGCTGGCCCTGGCCTTAGTTCGCCGCTTCCTCACCAACCTCATCCCGCAGAAATATACCTTCGAACTGCAAGGACAGCCTGTAGGCCACGCCACCCAGAACTGGAACTTGTTCGCTCCCAAAATGAACGTGGACTTCTCCAGCGACCCCGGCAGGCAGCTTGATCGCCGCCTCGCCACAGCCGCCATCGTATTGCTCATGGCCATTGAAGGACGCCAGAAGGAATACGACTAGACTTCTATAAATCCCAATCGGAGTATTCATAAATTCCGAACCCAGTGAGGAATCTCTATAGCCGGGAACGCATTCAAGGATGACGACTACTTTGTTCTACATAAGAACCGCAGGTGCAAATCTGCGTAGGCATCAATAAATGAACTATGCCTGCAAAGCACCCCGAGACGGGGTGCAATATGTTAGCCCAGTGGCGTAAGCCCTGGGTTTTCGAAACACAAAAACAAAAGAGAGCCCCGCAACGGGGCGGCACATTTACGCTTACCGCGCAGACCTGTGCTCACACCACCCGAATCAAAGGCTTCCCCGTCGCCGTGACCTCGCCAATCTCAACCGCCGGAACCCCGCCAGCCACTAATGCCTGCACCAGCGCGCCCGCATCCTCACGAGCTACTGACAGCAGTAACCCTCCCGCCGTCTGCGGGTCATACAAAATTGTTTTGATCTCGTCTGGAATATCCTCTGCGTAGCCCACCAGGCATTCCGCAAATTCCCGGTTCGCTTTCAGCCCTCCCGGAACATAACCTGCCCGGATGCAGTCTAGTGCGCCCTCCAGCAACGGGATGTTGGCGCTTTTGAGCTGAACGCTCACGCCGCTGCCTTGCGCCATTTCTCTCACGTGGCCAATCAATCCAAATCCGGTAATGTCGGTAGCCGCGTGGACCTTGCATTGTCCGTCTGTGGCGATCTCTGCTGCGCGCGCATTCAAGGTAGTCATGGCTTTTGTAGCGGCAGCAATCCACCCTGGCTGGGCCTCGCCTTTTTTGATGGCCGTGGAGATCACCCCTGTACCCAGAGGTTTGGTCAGAATCAGCACGTCATTGGCTTTGGCGCCCGCATTGGCCAGCACCCGCTCAGGATGAATGGTGCCGGTCACCGCGTACCCGAACTTGATCTCCGGATCGCGCACACTGTGTCCGCCAATCACCGTACAGCGGGCCTCCATCATCTTGGAAAGGCCACCGGCCAGAATCTGCTCAAGAATCGCCAGATCACCCTTCTCAGGGAAACAAACAATGGCCAGCGCGCTCAGCGGTTTGCCGCCCATGGCGTAAACATCGCTCAGGGAATTGGTAGCAGCGATCTGGCCGAAGGTAAACGGATCGTCCACAATGGGAGTAAAGAAATCCACCGTCTGCACCAGCGCCTGCTCGGCTGAAATTTTGTACACTCCGGCGTCGTCGGCTGTATCAAAGCCAACCAGTACATTCGGATCATGTTGCCGGGCTAATTTCCCAAGCACCGTGTCCAGCGCCGCCGGACTCAGTTTGCTCGCTCAACCCGCGGCTTTGACCTGTTCAGTAAGCCGAATCGCTTTTGCTTCTGCCATGTCGTCCATTGTAAATGCTGTGTTCCTCATGACCCGCGTAGCCGTCCAAAGAAACGAGCGTGATCCGCATTGCACAAGGAAATTGAGGACGCTGGCATCCTGTACAAAACAGCCCGGCGGGGCGGCAGGCTAGCTTTCAATACGGTTCACTTAACTTCGAATTGTTTGTAGCGTATAAGAAAGGGCCCGGCAGGGCGGACGCAATCTAGCCCACACCGTAAGGTGGGAAAACAAGAGAACACCCGAGTCCCGGCGGGGCGGCACTCAGTAACGCCTCCTCAACGCTAGAATCCCCGTTGAACACAAACTCACCGTTCCCTTTTCCTCAAAGATAGTGAAGAATGCTGGGGCGATGAAACCGGCAAAACGGCTCTCAGGTCGAATCTCCTCCGCGCATGCTCCTCTGGCGATGGCTGCGGTGGCTTTTGGAACTGGAATCTGGCTCGCCGGCCGCATTCACCATTCAGGTTCTCTCTGGATCGTTGCTGCTAGTGGCTTCGTGGTCTGTGCGGTGACTGCCAGCCGTAACCACGCGTATCGTCTCGGTTATTCTTCCGTAGTCCTGGCCTTGATTTGTGCCGGTGCTGCGGCCCGCATTCTCATGCCTGTGCCGAATGTGACGACACCGCCGGAGGCTTTTCTTTACACACAGCAGGTTGAAGTTACAGGCCACGTCACCGATGATGGCGCGATTCTTGCCGGCTCAGATCCGCGCGAACGCTTTGATCTCGAAAGCGAAAGCCTCACCATCGCCGGACACACCTTCTCACAACCCACAGGCATCCGCGCCAATCTCGTTGTGCGTGACAATGAATCCGCTGACCACAGCCTCCCTGTTCTAGCTTATGGAGACCGGGTCAGCTTTATGGCAACACTGCGGCTGCCGCGCAATTTTCGAAATCCCGGAGCCTTCGACTACGAAGGTTACTTACATGGGCTGGGCATTTCCACCATGGCCTCGGTATCCGGTGACATCACCATCTTGCCCGGTAAATTCGGCAGCCGTCTGGGTTTCTGGCGAAGCGCAATGCGGCGCAGCATTCTCGGGCATGTTCGCAACCCCCGGCTATGGAGCCAGGAAGATGCCGCGTTGTTCGCGGCCATGATCGTCGGCGACGATTCGCGGCTGTTTCGTCACGTGCGCGAAGAATTTCAGGAAACCGGCGTATATCACCTGCTCGTAGTTTCTGGCATGAATGTAGGGCTGCTCGCGCTGATCGTGTACTGGCTTGCACAGAAGCTGCGCGCACCGCAATGGGCGGCTTCGGTAATCACCATAACCCTGTCGCTCTTTTACGCTTTTGTCGCCGGCATGGGAGTGCCCATTCTCAGGGCCGTGCTGATGCTTTCCATCTACCTGCTGGGACGGCTGTTTTATCGCGACCGCGCCGCGCTTAACGCCACTGGATTTGCGGCACTCATCGTCTTGGTAATCTCGCCGCATGCCTGGTTCGAGCCCAGCTTTCAACTCACCTTTCTGGCTTTGCTGGCCATTTCAGGCATCAGTCTGCCCATTCTGGAGCGCACATCTGACCTGTGGCGGCGGGCTTTGCTGCATTTTGATTCCACCAATTACGATCTGACGCTGCCGCCGCGATTTGCCCAATTGCGGCTCGATCTGCGCCTGATTGCCGGAAGGCTGGCGCGATTCCTGGGAAAATGGCCGGCAAAAACTGCTCTCATCGGCAGCCTGCGTATCGGGATTCTGCTGTTTGAACTGCTCACGGTTTCATGTATCACGCAGGCGGTTCTCGTCGTTCCCATGCGCCTGTACTTTCATCGTGCCGCCATCGCCGGGCTGCCCACCAACCTGCTGGTGCTGCCGCTGGCTGGGATCCTGATGAATGCCGCGGTTATTGCCATCGCGCTCAGTTATCTCTATCTTCCTGCGGCGCATCTGGTGGCCCGGGTCGCCGGCGTCACTTTGCATTACACGTTGTTCACCATAACTTCGCTGTCGCATTGGAAGATGGCGCAGTGGCGCGCTGCCGATCCGGGCTTGCTGGTATGCCTCATTGCTGCCATTGCAATCATCCTGACTCTCGCCGCTGTGCGCCAATCACAATCAAGGGTCAGAGCCTTTGCTGCCATAGGCATCTTGTTCGCCTCCGCTGTGCTGGCGGCTTTTTACCATCCGGCCGCGGCCATTCAACCTGGCTCGCTGGAAATCACCGCCATTGATGTAGGACAAGGAGATTCATTGCTGGTCGTCTCCCCGGAAGGCCGAACCATGATCATTGACGGAGGCGGCGAGGTGGGCCGCAGCCGGGGCGAATTCGACTACGGCGAAGATGTAGTCTCACCCTATCTCTGGTCGCGAGGCATTAATCGTCTCGACGCCGTGGTGCTTACCCATGCCCATGCCGACCATATCGGCGGACTGCCCGGCATCCTGGAAAACTTCCATCCTCGCGAGTTATGGCTGGGTATCAATCCTGAAATTCCGGCCTTGCTGCGGCTGCAACACACCGCCGAACTTCTGAAGGTGCGGATTCGCTATGAAGTGCAGGGACACGTCTTTAATTGGGGAGGAGCGCAGGTCACGGTGCTTTCGCCTCCTGCCGGCTGGGAACCGGAAGCGCAGCCCAGCAACAACGATTCACTGACATTGAGAGTGGCCTACGGCAACACCGCAGCCGTTCTGGCCGGAGATGCAGAAGAGGATTTAGAGGACTTCATGGCAGAAGACTTGCTGCCTGCCGACCTGCTCAAAGTTGCCCATCACGGCAGCGCCACTTCCACCACGCCCGAACTGCTCACAGCTACTCATCCCCGATTTGCAGTGATTTCCGTCGGCGCCCACAATCCGTTTGGGCACCCTGATCAGGAGGTGCTGGAACGTCTGCAGGAAGCCCAGGTCAGCACCTATCGCACTGACCTTGCCGGGGTGGTGACATTTCTGCTGGACGGTAGCAGGGTTATACCGCGGCTACAAGGGCAGTGACGGCCGCTAAGCTACGTCCTGCTCGTCTTCAGCAATATCGTTAGCCATATCGTTTGCAGGATTGTTTCTGTTGTCGGCAATCAACCGGCGGGCTTCCTCAGCCTGCTCTGGATTCACCTTGATCACCACGCCCCCTACGCCGGGAAGCACGTCCTGAGGAGCGTCAAGGTTGCTGATAATGGACTCAATTCCGGCAGAAGTAAGCAGGCCATGCACTATCATGGCCTCAGATTCCTGCTGCGTGTCAAAAACCTGGACCAGTTCATCATCCTGCGATTTGGGTTCCATAATGTTCTCCGATTTCTTGGATGCACTCTGGAGCCTTGGTGTATGTCAAGTGCAGCGCATTGCCTGAAAGCCACATCTAAAAGGGGGCAAGCGGCAATTCGGAAGATTCCCACGATGGACGACGGAAGAATGCCTACAGAGGACATGAATTCCACCGGCAACGCAGAGTTTTCTCCTAACCAGCCGCAAGCGAGTCAGACATCGGCTGAGAAGCAGGAAGAACTCAAGAAAATCCGCCGTCTTCAACTGATGGTGGACATGGTCCGTTCCGTTCTGTATCAGGACCCCAGCCTGACCCTGGTGGAGGCGTCGGAACTGATCGTCAATTGCAAAACCGCCGCCCTGGCCATGTTTCCCGATAAAGAGCTGGCTTTTGATCTGATTTACAAGCCGCGATTACAGCGAGTGCTCATGGAGCGCTTCCGCCCGCAATGATTTGCTGTTTATCCTTCAGTACACAGATACGAGGCATTCTCACAAAACGTGTTTGTCTTGAACGTTCGCGTCGAAACAATTGTCGCGAGTTGCTCAAAACAAATGCTCACATCTGACTTCACTCTAAGCTTCCCTCTTTCCTGTCAGTGAGAATCAGCAGAATCAGTGTCATCAGTGGTGAGGTTTACCGCTGTACATAGCTCCGTAGCGCAAGTACTGCTTCACCGCATCCTGTGGATAAGAAATTTCAACCGAGCCATTCTTCTGCGTGAGCCACGGATTGACTCCTGCCCAATAGGTCGGCAGATTCAGCGACTTGTAGCGCGCTACCACCTGGTCGCGCACAGCAGGATCGAAGTGCGTGCCGTACTTGTCTATCAGGGCCTTGATCGCGTCGTAATCGCCTTCCGCCTTGATGCGCATGATCTCTTTCAGCAGCATGCCGACGCCCTGATGCATTTTGTCGAAGTCCTTGATCTGGAGGTAATACTTGCCGTTCTTTTGGATCTGCTCGATCGCTCCGGTCTTGTCCATGATGTAGTTCACAATCATCTGCCGGTCGCGCTGATGGTCTTCTTCAATGGTGTCTCCGCGCGGATTGCTGCGCAATTGCGTAATGGCATTGCGCACCGCCTGGTAATACATGGCTTTGGCAACGTCAGGACTCGACATCAACCCCAGTTCCAGCATTTTCGGATCGAAGCAACTCCACAGCGCCATCAGGTCGGCGCGCCCTTCTTCCAGCGTGGAATAGTATTCCTTCAGGTAATAGGCAGGCTCATGCGTGAGCTTAGGACTCACCTTGCCCGATCCATGGCCGATTACCTCATGCAGCCCGGTCATGAGGGTGGCAGCCTCTTCTCCGTACTTCTTGCCGATCTCTACTTCTTCAGGAGAGGTGGCGAATTCTTCCAGTAGCCCGAATCCGCCGGCCTTATAGAGCGAGCGGCTGCTGCCTGTGAACAGGAAACTCTTGGATCCGTATTTCTCATGGATCTCGTTTTCGTTGGGCAAATTGTCGCCCACCGTGGTCACATGGAAGTCGCCAGTCTCAATCAGCGTCTCCACTGCTTTGGCCACCGGAGGCTTTACACCTTGCTTCTTGTACTGCTGGTCCCAGGGAGCGTGGTCTTCGAAATACTGGGCATTATCGGCCAGCTTGAGCATGAGCTTGTTCACGCGTTCATCGGTCACGCTCACAAAGCTTTGTGAGCTGCCTTTGGCCCCGCGCGCATCGCGGTAGACCTCAATAAATCCGTTCGCAAAATCCACAATGGCGTTGTTTTGAACCCAGTCTTTGTCAAAAGTAAGCCAGTCTTTAGGATCGCCGGTCTGGTAATAGCGAATCAGGTCGCGAATGGCCTTGGCCTGCGGCGCATCCGCCACGGCCGCTGCTTTGGCCAGGTACCCATTCGCTCGTTTCAGATACACGGCGTAAACTCCCGGCTTGATCTTGCCGTCCGGAGTGCCGGCGCGGTACACCTCTTCCACCAGCTTGCCATTCAGCTTTACTACGCGCGAGTTCAGCGGATAGGCTTCCTGAAATCCTTTCAGGTCTTCCAGAGAAAGCCCGGAATAGAAGGTATTGGAGCTTGATTGCAGAATGTCTTTGCCGCCCTGCGGACTCTTGGCCGTAATCATGGGCTCGAACTGCGCGTCAAAGAATGCTGGCTTCAAATCAGAAAGTTCTTTATCCAGCTCTGCCTGCGAGCGCACCGGCGGCAGATCGCCGTAGGCAGTGTGCATGGCGCCATTCTTGAATGCGCTGCTGGCTGCGGCGTGCAACTCTTCCTCAGTGAAGGTGGGCAAGAACTTCTGCGAGGTAGTCTCGTTGTGGTTGCCGCGATTGGCCCAGAACAGCTTGGCATAGGACGAAATCTTGTTGAGTGCCTCAGGGTTCACGCCCTGCGGGTTTCCGACGATTGCTTCCAGCAGCCGCTTCTGCCGAAGCCCGTATTTTGAAAGCTGGTCGTAGATGATGGGATCAACCGCGATGGAAGCCTGGTCGAGCCAGTAAGCCAGTTGCTTTTGCTTGGCGTTCAGGCTGTTGAAACTCTGTGCCTCCAACTGGATGAACGCAGTGGTATCCACGCGGTCCACCAGCGCGTCGCTGACTTTGCCACTATCGCCGCTTTGGCCAAAACAGGTGAGGGAAAATACAGCAATAACAAGAAACAGTCTTTGCAAGCGCATCCCCGGAGCCTCCGTAAAAACCTCTCATGTTATACGAATTGGCGGTTTCGTTCACTGACGAGATAGGTTGGTCGCGACGCACCATTAGCTTGCAGGTGCGGCGAGACCGCAGGCGCAACCATTTACAAGAGGTCTGAACAAAACCTTTTAGCCGGTGTCTTTCTGAGCCAGGCGAAGAGACTGCTCCGCCACTGCTGCGCGTTGGCGGCAAGGAATACTTATGGCTCTGCCCGTGTTCGGGGATGCGTTTTACGCCTTGACAGCTCTAATCGTAAGCGTCAGGCCCGAATTAGCTCCGAAAGGATTGATCTTGGGCCAATGCCGCAGGCCATTCAGGAAACTTGAAGCTTTCTTGGTTTGTCTCAACAGTGTATTGGAAGAAGAGCGGCTGTTTTTTGAATGCCGGCCTCGAATGACAACCAGTTCATATCCCGCATGGTCATGGACCCACCTGCACAAAGCCCGCATGTAGTATTTGTTGAACTCATCCCAGGCAAAGGTCTGAATGGATTTTCGGGGCGCGTCCTCCCGGAAAACCCCATGCGCGCTCAATAATTCTTCCAGACGGTCCGGCGTGCCTGCCGCAAGCGCCTCGTGCAGCATCCGCAGATACTCTTCGTATTCAGATTCGGTCAAATACTTACTAAAGTAAAACTTCTCATGCTCCAGCGACCAGAGGAATTCTTCCAGCATAAGACGGCGAATCTCCGGTGCAAGCTCGTCGCCCAAGTGCTTCAGTTCGAACTTCTGATCAAGCATCAGCTCTATGGTAGACGCTTACGTTGGTTATGATTGCCATTTACAGGCTGTGCCATGTAGTTTGTTATGCGATGGAACCAACCACTCACTTCTTATTTGGCGCATGTCTGAGCCGCGCGGGACTGAACCGCACCACGGGCCTTGCCACTTTGACTATAGTGCTGGCCTCTGAAGCGCCCGATATAGATATAGTCGCGTATTTGGGGGGATCAGTCTTTGGCATGGCCCACCATCGCGGTATTACCCACACCCTTTTCGGTGTGCCGTTTGTCGCCGCTCTTGTACTCCTCGTCGTTTACGGCATATATCGCGCGATGCTCGCGCGCCTTCGTCTCCCGGTACTTCCAACCCGGTGGGGACGGCTGTATCTCTGTGCAATGCTGGGATGCCTGCTCCATATCTGTCTTGATTTCATGAACAATTACGGCGTGCGGCCGTTCGCGCCTTTTCATCCGAAGTGGTACTCATGGGACATCATCTTTATTCTTGATCCGGTCATTCTGGCGCTGCTTTTTCTGGGCCTGGTCATACCTGCATTACTAGGCCTGATCGGTGATGAAGTTGGCTCCAACAAGCCTGAGTTTCGCGGGCGCGGCGCCGCCATTTTCGTCCTCTTATGCATGGCCGCCTGGATCGGAGTACGCGATTTCGAGCATCGGCGCGCTGTTGTAGCCTTGAATTCACTGACCTATGCCGACGAACAACCCCTGCGCGCCTCAGCCTACCCGTCTCCGGTGAATCCTTTTATCTGGAATGGTGTCGTGGAGACCAAAAACTTTTTTGAACGGACCACGGTTAACAGTAACGCCGGGGAGGTTGATCCGCAGAGAACGGCCGTAATCCGCTATAAGCCGCAGGAAACCCCGGTAACTCTGGCCGCCAAAAAGTCTTATCTGGGGCGCATCTATCTGGACTGGGCACAGTATCCGGTGACGGACTCTGCCCTGCTTCCCGATCAGAAAAACTATATTGTGCGGTTTACCGATCTGCGTTTCGCCTATATTTCCGATCGCCGGAAGGGAGATACTCTGGGCGGCTACGTGATCGTGGATCGTAATCTGCATGTAGTTAGCGAAGGCATGGGCCACGTGAAGATGGCGCAGGATTGAGCCAATTGAGTGTGTCGCAAGGCAATAGCCTGAGCGACACTTCCAATCACCGGATCACCCGATCTCCAGATCGCCCGATTCTTCCCGGGTTGACGTCCGTCTCCCGAGCCCTCACAATATAAGGCTGAGGTGGCTATGCTGGCTTACGTATTTGTGCTGTTGGCGATTGCAGTGCGGGTTCTGAGTGGCGCCGGAGTTATGGGCACCATGGGCTTTACACCGCTGGGGGCTTCGCTCCTGTTCTTTGGTTCGCGCATGTCGCGCAAGCACTTTGTAGGGCCGCTTGCGCTCTTGATGGCCACTGATGTCTACCTGACCACCAGGGTCTATGGAATGGCCGTGAACTGGGACCAGGCAGCCATTTGGGCGTGGTATATCGTCGCGTTCTTCCTGGGCTCTCTGCTCAAAGACCGGGTGAAACCGCTCTATGTGGCGGGTGCTGCCTTAGGCTCGGCGCTCTCTTTCTTTCTGATAAGCAACTTCGCCGTGTGGCTTGCCGGCGTTCTGTACCCGCGCACTGTGGGCGGCCTGACGGCCTGCTACGTGGCCGCGATTCCATTCTTTGAAAAAGGATTGGCCTCAGACTTGTTGTTCTCGGCCGTTCTGTTCTCGATACCGGTTCTCTGGACCGCGATGAACCGGATGCCCGCAGCACAAAGAGCCCAATAAGCCTTTGCGTATCCGGCATGAAGTTGCCGAAAACTAAAGGGGACGCATCCTGCTGCGTCCCCTTTGCTTTTGGCAATTCAAAGGCAAGTCCGGCAGGACAGGATGGAACCTAAAGCGACTTCATAGTTTGCTGTATCGGTTTGGTGGAAGAGCGGCCCTTTCAGGGTCGCGGAAATAGAGAAAAGAGTCGGGCTTTAGAGCGTGTGTGAGAACTGAATTTTGTATTGGCTAACGAGACATGTATCAGGGCACGACTTTCAGTCGTGCCAAAAGAGCCTTGTAAATACTGGGCTTCAGCCCCTGCATACTCTTAATTGCATGGTGCTGTGTCCACGGAAATCGAGTTCTCACACACGCTCTTTAGCCCTGGTGTAACGAGGTAATGCGCTACACCTTATTTCTCAGTAGCCTCGAGTTCCTTAGCTACAGCAGCCGCAGGCTCGCGCAGCAGGCGATATACAAAATAACCCGCCACCACTATCACTAGCACGATCCCTATAGCAACCAGCGGATGGCCTTTGAGCAGGCTCTTGGTTTCCTGCACAATCTGCGGTCCAAAGAAGATGGTCAGCAGTGAGACGATGGCAAAGCGCACCATGCGACCGCTGAAAATGGCCAGCAGAAACGGCAGCACTTTCATTTCAAACACTCCGGCGGAAAACACCAGCAGCTTGAAAGGCGTGGGCGGCGGCAGCATGGAAGGTATCATCAGCGCCAGGAACTCCCGTTTTTCAAAGCGATCGCGGATGCGCTTGAGCCGGGCTTCATCAATGCGCTTCAGCAAAAAGAGTTCCCCGCCCGCGCGTCCCAACGCAAAAGGAATCAGGCTGCCGGCTGCCGATCCAAGAGATGCCGCCAGACAATAAATCAGGGTCTTGTGAGGATTGTTATAGACATATCCCGCTATCAGCGGGTCCATGGGAACACCAAAAGCGAATGCATCCAGGCAGGAAATAATCAACACGCCCCACGCCCCCAAGGCCTTCAGGGCAGCAATGACAGCAGCGTACTTGAGAAGAAACTTGGCTTTGAAAGACAAGAAAGTATTTTAACAATTGGACAGTTAGGGAAGAATTGCGCAACCAGGTCTCACAGCCCTGCGTTCCGTATAAAGAGCTCAGTTTCGAAGTCAGAGATTGACAAAAGTCGAGCACTCAGTGAGTGATATGGCGATGTCACGTTATCTACACGATCAGTCTTTCCGATAAACATGGGGGTCGCGTCTCGAAAGCGCGCCCTCGACAAGTTTGATGAATGACGGCCACAACTCGCCCGAAATTTGAACCTTCCAGTTGCAAAGAATGTCTTCGTGATCGATCTGCACAATTCGATACTCACGGTTCTGAGCTGGCTCGTTGCAATAGAAGCAAATCGCGTCAAAATTACCCGTATCAGGACGACCGATCTGGACAAACCCCGCTGGAAGCAACAACTCTGACAGACTGCCCTTAGCCGCTGAGGCTTCCTCAATATATGGGGTTGAGTCAGAATCCCAACCAAACAGCGAGATTCCCAAGACGTTAAATGCCGGAAACGAGTACCGCGACAGGAGCGACGCGAATGATTGCGGGAGCCGCTTCGGCAATTTCTGCTCAGTAGTTCGAACCGCGACTTGTTGTCTACCTTCTGAATAGGCACGCCTTGGCCCTTTAGCATCATTGCAAAGGATTCGATCAGTTTGTCAGTGCCAGTGGACATTCTCCTCGATTCTAAGCAACCTGCGGCCGTTGACGAACCAGGCGATTACAATCTTCCGAATGCAGCCACGCAAGGTCGCTCCGCCACAAACTTTCATTTAAGGCTTCCAGAATAGCTAAAGCCAAAAGCTGACTTTCCGCTTGTTTACTATTCCCCCATTCTCCGGTCTAATTTACAAAAGGAGTACCGCTATGTCCGCGTCCCAGGTTCAGGGCAGCCAGCCCAGTCCGGCATTATTTTTCGAAACTGCTGGAGCCTTCCAGCGTTCCTATGCTCTCAAGGCAGCAGTCGAGCTTGATCTGTTCACGGCAATCGCGAAAGGCAGCCACACCGTTGAGCAGATTGCGACAGCATGTTCGGCGTCGCAACGGGGCACACGAATTCTCTGCGATTTTCTCACCATTCAAGGCTTCATGACCAAGCAGGACGATGGCTACAACCTGACTCCTGATTCGGCCATGTTTCTCGATAGCCGGCAGCCCACCTTTGTGGGCGGTGCGGTCGCGTTCCTCGTTCATCCATTTCAAGTCGCGAACTTCGCTGCGTTAGGCGAAACGGTGCGGCGGGGCAAGCAATCAGAGGCTGCCCACGATACCATGACGCCCGACGATGCCATCTGGCAAGACTTTGCCCGGGGCATGGCGCCCATGGTTTTTCCTGCCGCTCAACAGATAGCGGCTGAAGTAGCGCCGTTGCTGAATACAGCCAACCAGCCAAAAGTCCTGGACATTGCCGCAGGTCATGGAATGTTTGGTATTGCCGTCGCGCAACAGAGTCCGAAGGCTGAGATCTATGCGCTCGACTGGGCCAGCGTGCTGAAGGTGGCGCAGCAAAATGCCCGTGCAATGGGAGTTGCCGACCGCCATCATCTCATCCCCGGAAGCGCCTTCGATACGGATTTCGGCGTCGGCTATGATTTGGTGCTGCTGACCAATTTCCTTCATCACTTTACCCCTGAGGTGAATGAAGGCCTGCTGAAGAAGGCAACGGCCGCGCTCAAGTCCGGCGGCCAAATCGCGATGGCAGAGTTTGTGCCCAATGCCGACCGTATTTCGCCGCCGACTGCCGCAGCGTTCAGTCTGGTAATGCTCGCCAACACCGAGCAAGGCGACGCCTATACCTTTGCGGAGTTGGAAGCCATGTGCCACAACGCAGGATTTCAAAGATGTGAAGCAGACGGCTCTGCAACCTATTGGCTTTCAGACGCTTATTACTGCAAGGAAGAAGTAGCACTCGGTTGATGACAAAAGCCGGATCGCCTGATTGCGTCTCCCGCTTTCATTCGCGTGCATTCGTGTAAATTCGTGGCCAGAGCTTTGGATGAACGCCCATCCCGTACAGCTCCCGGCCCAGGCGGATGGCTGACGCTGAAAGCTGGTTTCGTGTGCCTCTTGACACGTTTCAAAGAATTCACAGGCATCTTACGATTTCGCACACTCCAGCCCTTTACATACTATTTTTGCAGCAATTACACTAACCCGTTTGGCATCTTAGGCAGGAGGCAGTGTGCCTATGGTCGAGCAGAAACTCCGGCGGATGATTGCCGAGCAGATGGGGATGAATCCCGCGGAGATCAGCCCGGATGCTACATTCGATGATCTGGGCCTGGATTCGCTGGATTCGGTGACGCTCATCATGGCCATAGAAGAAGCCTTCGATGTGCAGATTTCCGACGAGGATGCCGGGAAGCTTTCAACCCTGCAGAGCCTGGTGGACTACATTCACAAACACGCAAAATCAGTGAAGCAATAACACAGCTAAACGAAAGAAGGAGACGCAAATGGCAGCTACCGCAGTCGAGGAAAAAGTAAAACAGATCATTGTGGAACAACTCGGAGTGGATGAAGGTGAAGTTACCGCCAACGCCTCCTTCGTGGATGATCTCGGCGCAGATTCATTGGACACCGTGGAACTCGTAATGGCTTTTGAAGAGGCCTTCGATATCGAAATTCCGGACGAAGACGCAGAAAAGATCCGCACCGTCAAAGACGCTGTTGACTATATTGATAAGCACGCGAAAGGCGGGAAATAGTTGGCGAGGAGAGTTGTTGTCACGGGTTTAGGCCTGATATGTGCAGTCGGCAACACCTCCGTCGAGGTCTGGAAGAACATTATTGCGGGCAAGAGCGGAGTCACCAGGATCACTCATTTTGATGCTGCCGCCTTTGCCTGCCAGATCGCGGCCGAAGTCAAAGGCTTTGACCCCCTCAATTTCATCGAGAAAAAAGAAGTCAAGAAAATGGGCCGCTTCATCCATCTGGCCATGGCCGCCGCTGATGAAGCCATGAAGATGTCAGGCCTGAAGGTGACGCCGGAAAACGATACCCGGGTCGGTGTGCATATCGGTTCCGGTGTAGGCGGGTTTGACGTGATCGAGCGCGAGCATGAGGCCCTGCTCAAAGGCGGCCCGCGCAAGATTTCCCCATTCTTTATTCCGGCTGCCATTGTGAACCTGGCTGCCGGACACGTGAGCATTCGCTACGGCGCCAAGGGCCCCAACGAAGCGACCTGTACCGCTTGCACCACCAGCGCCCACGCCATTGGAGATGCTTACAAGATCATCCAGCGCTGTGACGCCGACGTAATGATTGCCGGCGGCTCGGAAGCGGCCATCACGCCCATGGGTGTCGGTGGCTTTGCCGCCATGCGCGCACTTTCCACCCGCAATGATGAACCGGAAAAGGCCAGCCGTCCGTGGGACAAAGACCGCGATGGTTTCGTGATTGGCGAAGGCGCGGGCATTTTGATACTTGAAGAACTGGAACATGCGCGCAAGCGCGATGCCCAGATTCTCGGGGAAATCATTGGCTACGGCATGAGCGCTGACGCCTATCACATTACCCAGCCTGCAGAAGAAGGCGAGGGCGGCCACCGGGTGATGGTGAGCGCGATCCGCGATGCCAAACTTCAGCCTTCTGACATTCAGTACGTCAACGCTCACGGCACATCCACGCCCATTGGAGACGTGCTGGAAACTAAGGCCATCAAGAGCACCTTCGGCAAAGACACAAAAATTGCCGTGAGTTCCACCAAGTCCATGACCGGGCACCTTCTGGGCGGCGCCGGAGGATTGGAAGCAGGCATCGTCGTGCTGGCGTTGCGCGACCAGATCTTGCCGCCAACCATCAATTTGGATAATCCGGAACCCGAATGCGATCTCGACTACGTGCCCAACGTAGCCCGCAAGTTCCCGCTGGAAGTCGCGCTGTCGAATTCGTTTGGCTTTGGCGGCACCAATGGATCATTGATTTTCAGGCGCTGGAACGAACAATAATTCTGTGAAGAGCGGCCCTCGAAGGGCCGCTTACAGCTCTTCGCAATACATCAGAGCCATCCTCAAGAACATATGTAACAGGCACGAGTTAATCGTGGTGAGAAACTTATCAACACTGGGCTTCAGAGCGTGTGTGAGAACTGAATTTTGAATGTACCGACGAGACATGTAACAGGGCACGAGTTTACTCGTGCCGAAAAATCCTTTTAAATACTGGACTTCAGCCTCTGCGCGCCTTCAATTTCATAATGATGTCAGATCGAATAAGAGCCTATAGACAGGTCGATTATCGCCAAAATCAGTGCAAATCAGTTTAATCAGTCCAATCAGTGGTGAGGTTTAAGCCCGCACTACCAGCTCAGACACCACCGCCCCGATCCTTTCTAAAGCGGCACTCACTTTTTCCGGATCATACCCCACCGTGATGCGCAGATGATGTTCGGTGCCCAGGTACGCTCCCGGCGCAACCAGCACCGAAGCTTTCTGCCTGATGTGATGGGCCAGTTCGACCGATGGCATTTCAAAATCGTAGCCCACAAATGCAATCGAGGTAGCGGCGGGAGTTTGCACAAGGAACCTGCCCTCCTGCTGCGCGGCCCATTTGCTCAGAATGTCATGGCCTGTTCGCGAGAGCTGCCGCTGGCACTCCAGCAGCATGGCCCGCTTGGCCGGCTGAAGCGCAATTTCCGCCAGCTTCATGCTCGGGCCCGCGGCTGCGATCACGGCATATTCATGCCATCGCCATAGAGCTTCGATCATCTCCGGCGCGGCCACTGCCCAGCCAATGCGCAGCCCGGCAAGGCCATAAGCCTTCGACAGGCTGTTGGTGCAGATCAGCTTGTCGTAGCGCCGCCAGAAGCTGGGTGTCTCTTTCGCCGCGCTCTCCAACTCTGTTCCCTGGTAGACCTCGTCCGCGTGTAGCCATGCGCCACAGCGCTCGCATATCTCGACAATGCGCTGCATCTCCTGATCGGTGAAGATGGTTCCCGTGGGGTTATTAGGATTGACCACGGCAATCAGCTTGGTTTTATCACTGGTTAGAGCCGCAAGGCGATCCAGATCAGGCCGCCAGTGGTCTTCAGGACGCAACTGGAACTCAATCACGTTGCAGCCCAAATTTTTGGCCAGCCCCCAAACCTGCCGGTAACCCGGAGAGATCACGATCACCTCATCACCGGCTTCGAGCAGTGTGTTGCAGATCAGGCTGTTGGCCTGTGCCGCGCCCACGGTTACCAGAACATTGCCCGCGTCGGCGCCAGCGTAGAGGCTGGCGATGCGTTCACGCAACAACGCTGTCCCGTTTACTTCCGGATAGTAAAGCCCAGTCGAAAGAAGCTGCTCCGCCTCATCGCCGGTCAGCCATTCACGCGTGGTCAAACACTTTACCGAGCTGTCCGCCAGGTTGTAGTCCACGGTACGTTCGAATTGCGACTGGAAATATTCAAGCTCGAAATTATGGAAGCCCATTAGCTGTCCTTGCGGTAAAGAAGGTTGCGCATCGCTTCTCTCCTGGCGGCATTCACTTCGCTCTGGCTTCTGCGTTGGTCGGCATCCCTATGCTCTTTCACCGGGCCAGCTTCCTCCGAAGCGCTGCAGTCGGGGCAGCGGTTGGCGAACCCCGGCTTGTCCGGCTTCAATTCAAATTCCTCCGAGCAAACGGCACAAATTTTGATTGGATAGGACATTTCAGTTCTCCGCCCATTATTGTACCGAGGCAAAGCACTTCATTCATCTCGGCGTGATCGCGCGATTCACACCCGCAATGGAGTCCGGCGACCACAGAACCACCCCGAGCCGGGGTGGCATATGTTAGCCCAGCGGCGTAAGCCCTGGGAAAGTCTGATTTCGTGAAATTTTCTGGCGAGCTTGCGTAAATCCAGAGTTGTTGTAGTAACGTCTGCCGCTCCCCTACCTGAAATCCTCAACTTAACCAAAAGGAGCGTCAATGAACCTTATGCTTGGTCGCAAATTATCAATCTTGCTGCTGCTTTTTTCTTCCATGTGTGTATATGCATCGTCACGAACTTATGTTTCCGTTAACGGAAGTGATGGGAATGCCGGAGTGGGCTGTCCTGTGACTGCACCCTGCCGTAGCTTCGGCGCGGCTTTGGGCGTTACCGATCCCTACGGCGAGATTGTCGCCGTGGACAGCGGCGATTACGCGCCGGTCACGATAACCCGATCCGTAACCATCAGAGCAGCGCCGGGCGTGGATGCCACCATCTTTTCGCCCTGGACTGACGCGATTACTGTGAACGCTGGATCGGCTGATATTGTCATTGTGCGCGGGCTGACCTTGAACGGCCTCAACAACGGATTCAACGGAATTCGTTTCAACAGTGGAGGGGTATGGAACATAGAGAATTGCAGCATCAATCAACTGATGAATGATGGTATTTCGATTGCGGGACCGGGCTTCGTGTACATCAAAGACACCAAAGTTCAGAATGCATGGACAGCAATTCGCCTGCAATCGCCTTCAGGTATGATTCACGCGTCCATTGAGCATGCTCAGATACAACATAATTTGAATGTGGGGCTTTTTGTCGGAGAGAATTCCCAGGCCACCATTCGCGAATCGGTTTTGGCGGATGATGGCTTCAACGCAATACAAGTCGGTGATTATGTAGGTACCACGGAGCTGAATATAGACAATTGCCTGATTCAAGGCGCCAGCGTCGGCATTTTCGCTGCGAATGGCACTGGGGCTGGCGCGTCAGTAGTGCGCGTGAATCATTCAACTATCGTGGATAATGTTACAGGACTTAGCGCCTTCGGCTCAGCGCTTTTGTCCTACGGCAATAATCGCCTCTCAGGCAATGGCACTGACGGCAGCTTCACCGGATTGATCTCGTTGCAATGACTTTCGCGTCTGGCTGATCGGCAGCTAACCCGCCGGTTCAGCCAGGCGCATCTGGCATAGACGAGTCCCGCAGAGCCTCCATCTTTTTCATCCAATCTTCATACCCTCATAAATTCCCAATAAAGTTTTGCAGCCCGCTGCGATATCCTCGGCTGCAGGAAAGCTCTTTTCCGTCCTTCAATACCACGATGTATTCGCCGCTATTGCAGGGCTGAAGCTCTTTGATTCTGTTGATATTCACAATCAGCGAACGGTGAATACGGACAAACCGCCACGAATGCAGCCGCTCCAGAATGTGGGCAATAGTTTCACGCAGTGAATACGATTGACTGCCGGCATGCAGTTGCACATAGTTCGCTGAAGCTTCAATCCAATCAATCTCGTCTACGTCGAGAAACAGAATCCGCCCTCCGGTCTTGAACACCAGACGTTGATTGTTTCCGCGGGCGGAATCCGGATGGACCATCCATTCAAACATGTGGCGGCCCGATTGTTCAGGGCCATTTCTGGAAAGCTCCATTCTTACCCGTTCCATCGCTGCATGGATCCGGCCCTGGTCGAAAGGTTTCAACAGATAATCGAAGGCATGGGCATCAAAGGCGCGAATGGCATATTTATCATGAGCGGTAGTAAAGATCACAATCGTCTTCCATCCGGGTAGGATAGCTTCCACTACCTGAAAACCGTCAGCCTCCGGCATTTGAATATCCAGAAACAACAAGTCGGGTTTTAGATGTTGCAGTGCTGCTTTTGCTTCGGCGCCGGCCTTGCATTCTGCAATTACTTGGATATCAGGCTCGCTGGCAAGAAGGGCGTGTAACTTCTTCCGCGCCAGCAACCCATCGTCAACAATAAGAGTACGGATCATAGAGCCCTGCCGCCTGGGCAATATTGTTGGCTCAGGGGGACCTCGGGTCCTTCAAAAGTACATTCCTGTTTCAATAGACGCGCTGGCGCGGAAAACGGTATCCGGACGCATACTTCTGCTCCTGCTGTCCATGAACTATTTGCCGGTGGAATTACACCGCATTTGTTACATCGCATGGCTTAAAGCACAGCTATTACTACAAACTTTGCAACAGAACATCTCGTCTATCGAATATCAATCATAGAGCTGTTTCTGAAAAGCATAGGACGACGCTTGAAAGATATGCCAAATGGAAGAAAAACAGGCTACTGGCGGCGTACTCTTTTATCCGCGATTTCTAATCCGCCGTCTCTCATAACATTCTGCGAACAACTCGTCCCAGCCTTCCATTCACTCGTCCCTGGTGTGCCATATTCGTGTGCTCTGGGCCAGGTAGTTGCTCATGCAATGTGCGTCCGCATGAACTTAATGCGTCTGGTACAGCGATTCAAACACTAAAGGAACTTTAACCAAGGAGAGAGGTGCCTATGAAAATTCCCCACGCATTTAAATTAGTAGCACTGTTGCTGACTCTGGCAACACTAGCTGGCGCGCAGGGCCACTGGACCCCGTTGACCCATCAACCCAGCTTCGGCGCCGGCACGGCGCTGCTGCTGACTGATGGCAGTGTGATCGTGCAGGATTCTGCCTTTACAAGCCCGAACCACTGGTGGAAATTGAAGCCTGACAATACCGGCAGTTACGTGAACGGTACGTGGACCCAAATTGCTTCGCTGCCTTCCGGCTACGATCCTCTGTATTATGCTTCGGCGGTTCTCGCCGATGGACGCGTCGTGATTGTTGGCGGCGAATATAACTTCGGCTCGGTCGCTGAGACTACGCAGGCAGCGATCTATGATCCGTCGAACAATACATGGACCAGTTTTTCAGGCCCTCCCGGCTGGTCGCAGGTCGGTGATGCCCAGAGCGCCGTATTGCCCAATGGGACTTTCATGCTGGGCAACTGCTGCAACGGCCAGCAGGCGCTACTGAATGCTTCCACCCTCACCTGGACGATCACTGGCGCCGGTAAAGCTGACTCGAACTCCGAGGAAAGCTGGACTGAATTGCCGGACAACGCTAGCACTCCCCATCGTGGTGGTGTGCTGACCGTGGACATTGCGAATACTCCGAACTCCGAGATCTATGATCCGAATTCGGGTGTATGGTCAACCGCTGGCAGTACTCCGGTGCAACTGGTCACGTGCAATGAGATCGGCCCTGCTGTCCTACGGCCCGACGGATCTGTTTTTGCTACCGGTGCGACCAGCAATACAGCCATCTATAACTCCAGTACTCAGACGTGGAGAACGGGTCCAACCTTCCCATCCGGACTTGGCATTGCTGACGGCCCCGCTGCGCTGTTGCCGAATGGCAATGTACTGGTGGACGCTGCTCCCAGCAACCCCTGCTATGCGGCCGGCAGCAGGTTCTTCGAGTTCAACGGCACCACATTGACCGCGCAGGCGAACCCGCCCCGTGCCAACGTGGATCCTTCATTCGTAGGACGCATGCTGGTGCTGCCCACCGGGCAGATTCTGTTCACTGACGGTTCTACTGACGTGGAAGTGTATACGCCCTCGGGCACCTTCAACTTCGTGTGGCAGCCGACCATCAATAGCTATCCCAGCAACATTACCATTGGCGGTTCCTGGTACCAGATCACCGGAACCCAGTTCAACGGCCTCTCACAGGGGGCCATGTACGGTGACGATGCTCAATCGGCAACCAATTATCCGCTTGTGAGAATCACCAACAACGCGACCGGCCACGTCTTCTATGCCTTCACCCACAACCATAGCTCCATGGGGGTGGCAACGGCAGGCGTGCAGGTCTCAACCCTGTTCGATCCTCCACTCAACATGGAAAGGGGTCTGAGTACTCTGGTCGTGGTGGCGAACGGAATTCCGTCAGCGCCTGTAACTATCAACGTGTTTTGACCATTCGTAGACGGAGGGGATGATTCGGCTCTGCCATAGAAAGCAGTGGCAGAGCCGAATGCAATTGCAGCTTGCGCAAACACTGTTTGTCGGCAATACGCAATTTGAATCCCGGAGGGATGCCATTTTTGAGCCCAGCACGTGAGTGCTGGGAAAAGCAGTAGACGAGAATCGAGTTCCGCTAGGGGGACGGCATAAGCTTTTGGCTCATTCGGACAGACAAAAGAAGGCCCATGTTCGTCAGTTTTTACGCAATGTCACCCAGAGCGTAGCGCCCGATTTGCGCGCAGTCGAAGAGCCTGGCCCTGCCGAAGGAGGCCACGGGATGCGTCCTTCACTATACGATACAGGGCAATCTCACAAAGAGCATCTTCGCCTCGCCGCAATGCTGAGGAAAGCAGCGCGCCGCCAGTGCGAGTCGGTCACCCCGAGAACTTGTGGCTTTAAATTTTCTCCGGCCAGGCATGTTTCGGGTAGCGGCGCATCAATTCGCGCCGTACTTCCGGATACAGCCGTTGCCAGAATCCCGCCAGATCCGTCGTAGTCTGCACCGGGCGCTGGTTCGGGGCGAGCAGATGAATCACTACTGGCAGACGTTGCGGGCCGATGCGCGGAGTGTCATGCATGCCGAAGAAGTCCTGAAGGCGGGAAGCAATCCAGGGCTGCTTGCCATGCTCGTAGTGGATCTTCGTCTGTCGCCCGCTCTGTAGCCGTACGCGCGCTGGAGCCAACTCATTCAACTTGCGCGAGCCAACCTGTTGTTCAAGTATCGAGAGGAAGGCTGCGGCTTGCTTGCGCAGCTCCGCAAAACTTCGCAGCCCGGAGCACATCTGGGCCAGCGCCTGAGGTATGTCTGGAGCCTCCATGCCCGCGAACTCCAGGCGGGCCATGAACTCGCTCATAGAATCTGCATCAACAAAACGCTCTATGCCCGCTTCCAAAGCTTTTTGGGCCAGCAGCGCGGCTGCGGCTTGCGTCTCTGGCAGTTCGCCTCTTGACTCCTGGATCACGAGATCGTCATACATCAGCCTGCTGATTGCATCTACCCGCTCGGCGGCGCGATTCCATACAGCCCCCGATTGTTCCCGCACATGATCGGGAAACAGATCAATCAACCACTCCGGCTCTATGCGTGATGTCATGCGAACCAGGGGCAATGATTTTTCTTTGCGGTCTTCAGCATCCAGGGCCACCATGAATTCGTAGCGCGGACTCTCTCCCGTAATCTCTGCGGACCCGCCAGTCGAGAGCAGCACCTGGTTGCCCGAGCGCCGCCGCGCAACCCGGTCAGGAAAACCTGTGAGTACTGCCTTGAGCAGGGCCTCGTCGTTATGCCGCTGCTGTCGCGGAGGACTCGCGATTTTGCGCAGATGCTCAATATGTTGCAGCACGAGCGGATCTTTCTGCGAATCCATTGCACTAAGCAGATCGTTCTTTTCCGTGGGCGCGCGCGATTCCAGCAAAGCCGCGGCGATACAGCCCTGCTCGCCTACTCCACGGTCCAGCGCTTCGGCCACAATTCTCGACAGGCGCGGAGCAAGCGGAAGACGTGCAAGCCGCCTGGCCCGTTCGCCGGTGGCGCCCAGGCGGTCAAGCAGCGACTCAGCATTTTCGATCGCTGCACGCGGAGGTGCACTCAGCCAATCCAGAGTTTGAATATCTGCGACTCCCATGGCGCGTAAAGTGAGGCAGAGGTGTGACAGGTCAGCACGCATGATCTCCGGCTCATCATGCTCCGGACGAAGCGCGTAATCCTCGCTACTGTAAAGACGGAGCACCCGGCCCGGCGCGGTGCGTCCCGCGCGCCCGGCCCGCTGTTTGGCGGAAGCCTTGCTGATGCGGCCAACGTTTAGCGTTGGCAATCCGCTCCAGGGAGAATGAGTGGCAATACGCACCAGCCCGCTGTCTATGACAGCGGTAACGCCCTCGATGGTGACCGAGCTTTCCGCCACGTTCGTTGCCAGAATGAGTTTTCTTTGCGTAGAAGGCGCGATGGCCCGCTCCTGCTCTTTCGGCGGCAGGCTGCCATGCAATGGAAGCACAAGCAGGCCCGCCCGGCGGGCAAGCTCGGCGCATTCGCGCATCGTCCGGCGGATCTCCGCTGCCCCCGGCAGAAACGCCAGAATGTCTCCCGTGTGTTTCGCCGCGGAAAGCAGTTCTGCTGCATTCCGCATCCGCATTTCGAGCGGCTCGGGCGAATAAGGCAAGTGCTCTACCGAAAGTTCAAACAGCTTTCCTTGCGAGCGCACCACAGGGCAACGATCTAAATATCGGGCCACAGGCGCGGTATCGAGAGTGGCCGACATGACGATGATGCGAAGATCAGGGCGGCTTTGTTGCAGGCGCTTCAGCAGGGCCAGCGCAAGATCGCTTTCCAGATGACGCTCGTGGAATTCGTCGAGAACCACTGCGTCCACACCTTGCAGCGACGGATCGGAAAGCAACCGCCGGTTCAGGATTCCTTCTGTAACGAATCGCAGCCGGGTATGCGGACCAACCGCTTCCTCGAACCGCACCTGGTAGCCGGCCGTCTGCCCAGCGCGTTCTCCGAGTTCCCACGCCACCCGCCGCGCCGCAAGCCGTGCTGCAATCCGCCGAGGTTCCAGCACGACAACATGCCCGCGCACAACACTAAGCAGCGCTGCCGGAACGCGAGTGGTTTTTCCTGCTCCCGGCGGGGCCTCGATTACAAGGTTCGGGTTGCGATTCAGTGAAGCGACAATCTCCGGCAGAATGGCATCCACCGGCAAGGCAGGTCCGCGGCGCAGCACTTCTCATCGAACCATGCGGCTGAGGCTCGCGTCAATCAGCGCACAGGAATCAAGTTTGTTTTGCGTGACTGTATGTCAGCTTGAGGTGCTTCCTTTGCGCGGAACACCTATGCATTGTGCTTGCGCCAAGTGAAGCACCCACAAACCTCACCCGCTTCTTCCAGTTTCCCGCGACATATAAGGCGAAGCCGCAACCGCTGCGGCTATATCAATAGGCTGCTGGTTTTCCGGCATGCTTCTGTAGAACTCGATGAACTCAGAAAAGCAGGGGAACAGATGCTCGCGTTCCTCCAGTGGCTGGGTGGAACCTTCCGGCGCGGTAATGAACGCGCAGAATTTTTCCAGAGTTTTAGCTTGCGCATTGAACTGGTCCAGCCACAGGAACTGGCCTTGCTCATTGATCTCCAGAAACCACCAGTGCCCGTCGTTGTCCACAGCAAAGTCCACCGAACCAAAGCAAATCCCGGCCTTCCGCGCAAACGCCAATATCGCTTGCTCAACGTCGGGCGGAGTGGAAACGATCTCCACCTGCACATTGCCCAGCCCGGCATCCTGCCGCCAGTCGAGGGCTTTCTTGGGATTGTGCAGGGCAAACGAATAAACCCTGTGCCCCATCAGCACCATGCGAATATCAAATTGCTTGGCAACCATGTCCTGGTAAATGCCGGGAGCGTAGGTGAGCACTTCGTCCGATGGCAATTGCTCGGGCGTCAATTCGAAAGTCTCGGTTACTGACACGCCCTCGTCACTGTTCTCACGCTGCCATACGTGAGGAGTGAATCCCTTGCCGATGGTCCGGTGGGAATTGTTGCCCACAAACGACCGGATGCGGCCGGGAGAATTCGACAGGAGGGTCCTCGGGACTCGCAGGCCGCACGCCCTGGCGAGGCGCAGTTGCACCGCCTTGTTGTGGATAAAACGCGCTGCCGAAAACTTGTTGACGCACCACACCGGCATCGTTTCCAGCGTGTAAGCCAGGGAGTGATAAAAGGACCGGTACTCCATTTCGGCAAATTTTCTGTCCGCTTCTGACACTTTGGGATTGTGCGCCGGATGATCAGGCCGCCGGATCCAGATTGCGTCACCGGGCTCTACAGTGAACGGCCCCAGCGTCATGTCAGTCTCTGCATCCACCAGCAGAGAGGCTTGCTGCTGCTCTGTAAATGAAAGACCGCCCCAGCAGGCCACTTCGTATCCAGCCTGTTCCAGGGCCCATTTGACCGGCGCTGTGTGGTTTTCTTTCGGATATGCGAAAATCACGACCTTCATTGCGTCCTCCTCCTAATACGCGACTCACCGCAAGAACAGCAGGGCCGCCGCCAACAGCAGCGGCCCTGCTGCGGTTTAGTCGTCGTCCCCGTCAGAAGCGAGGGTACAGAACGTGGTGGTTACATCCCTGTTCGGATTCGTGAAAAATCCGCCGGTAATGGTTTCGAGCTCTTGCGGAGTTAAGTCCCTGGCAAGCTGACGGCCAAGCACGCGATTGTCTTCTTTTTTCGACATGTTTTTCTCCTTTATAAAATTGGTATCGAGCTCAGATATTTGTCTCAGTTGAAATCCGGGCCACCAGTTGAGCAGCAACAATTCGGCTGCGCCGCAGGCAGCGGACATTCATTGAGAGTTGATCTTGCTGTTCTATCCATGTCGAACGATGGATCTGTTCGGCCCATGTTGATGAATAACGATGAATGAATGGTGTCGCTGATGCGAACCGGACGCACAAACATCCGGCTCATATTTTCATCGGCGCGTTCTTTCGTATAGCAGATCTACAGGCACCATATGATTCAGATACCCGGTTTGGAAATGATGCGCTTCTAAACGGTGTTCATCCTGAAGCTGCGCTCCCGGTGTACTAACTCGGATCGCAGAGGACATCCACTACGGGGCCACCCGGGTGAAGCGAGGTGCCCCGACATCCAGTCTGGGCGCCCGAAACCCGCTCGACTTCTTCGGGCGTTAATTGCCGCGCGCCCGTGCGATTCAGTACTCGGTTCGACATGATTGCTCCTTTTTTCAATGGAATTGATTCTTGTGTAATTCGTTGTTGATCAATTCAGGAAATCAGGGTTGGACATTGAACCCTGAAGCTGTCGGCAGAGGCGGGAAGTGTTGTTCCAATGCCGATGATGGACTGCATGACTTCAGCTATTCGCATTTGTGTGCCCTGTCCTGAGAGAAGGGCAAGTTGATTACAGCTTTCTCAGATTAAAAAGAATTGTTCTCTGCTTCAATGTCTCCACTGCATTTTTTTCTCATTTCGCATTTAGATTTCCCGAAATGATACGCAACTGAGATCGCGTTCCACTGGAAGTGGTGCAATCATTTTCTTGCGTCCTGTCATCCTGCCCGCGCCTTGTCATCATGGATGTGCGCAGCACCGAAGGACCTATGCACTCAGCCCGCAGCATCCAGGCTATAAGCCTTTATGACAACTAAATTTCGCATACGCCGACGAGACATGTAACAGGGCACGAGTTTCAGTCGTGCCGAAAAAGCCCTATAAATACTGGGCTTCAGCCCTGCACACCTTTCACCTCACGATAATGTTGCCATCAGAATTGAGTTCTCACATACGCTCTCATGCCTGCTGCAAGTCAGCAGACGGGCTACACTATTCATGGAAGCGCTCCAGAGCCAACCGCGCGGACAATTCTTCCTTCTATATAAGCCCAAGTGCCACGGTTTTGTGATTACTGCGTCGCGCAGCAGCAATCCATATCGCGGCTGAAGCGGAGAAAAATGAAGGCCCCGAAGAACTCAACCCGCCGATTTTGTGATTGGAGCAGCAGGCATGGCGGCTACGCCAGACTAAGCAGGTGCTCGCAATGAGTGATCAACCGAAAGCAGAGGGAGCCCAGGTTTCGGGCCGTGAACAAGCATCTTTAAAGGACCCGCGGGGAGGTTATCCCAAGCCTCCGTTCCAAAAACAACATCAGGATCCTCCGGGGCTTGCTTCAAAGATGAATCCGAAGCCGGACCATGGCGAAACAAGCTACAAGGGAACTGGCCTATTGATGGGGCGTAAAGCCCTGGTCACGGGAGGCGATTCCGGCATTGGCCGCGCAGCCGCTATCGCTTTTGCGCGGGAAGGAGCAGACGTTGCCATTTGCTACCTGCCGGCGGAAGAGCCGGATGCCCAGGAAGTGATTGCAATCATACGGCAGGCGGGCCGCAAAGCCGTCGCCTTGCCGGGGGATATTCGCGACGAGAAGTTTTGCCAGAAGTTGATTTCCGACGCCGTTGCAGGGTTAGGCGGGCTCGATATTCTTGTGAACAATGCCGCCAAACAGGTATCGCAAGATTCAATTCTGGATATCACCACCGAGCAATTCGACGCTACTTTCAAGACCAATGTCTACGCCATGTTCTGGATCACCAAGGCTGCCATTCCCCATCTGCTCCCCGGCGCGGTCATCATCAATACGGCATCGGTGCAGGCATACGCGCCATCGCCAAACCTGCTCGATTATGCTCAGACCAAAGCCTGCATTGTTTCCTTTACCAAGTCGCTGGCCAAGCAACTGGCAAGCAAGGGAATTCGAGTGAATGCGGTAGCCCCAGGCCCCTTTTGGACGCCGCTGCAAGTCTGCGGTGGGCAGACACAGGAAAACCTGGAAAAGTTTGGCGCCAATACGCCATTGGAGCGTCCAGGACAACCAGCGGAACTGGCTTCAACGTATGTAGTGCTTGCCTCCGCGCAGTCGAGCTACACAACCGGAGAAGTTTTCGGCGATACTGGTGGTACTTCGCCTTATTGAGAAGCGCATGTCTCGCGCGCGCTCATTCATTATCCATGCAAGATCCCGTGCACTCTGATGAGTTGAAGGCCAAAGCTTCTGTAGCGTTGATTTTAGCTTTCGTCGCCGGAGTTGTGGACATCATCGGCTATCTCAGCTTTGGGGGGATGTTCACTGCGCATCTGACCGGCGACACCGTACATCTCGGCCAGAAAGTGCTGGACCAGCAATGGGCGGGGGCTATTACCGCAGCAACCATCATCGCGGCTTTTGTCGGGGGTTCACTGGTTGGCCGGGCAGTCATAGAGATAGGGGCGCGCAGGAATCTGCGTTCCATTACCGTAGTGACCCTTGCACTCGAGGCGGCGCTGCTTTCTGCCGTAGTTCTGTCGGAGACAGCCAATCCGCTGCTTTTACTGGGCCTGCTTGCAGTGGCGATGGGAATGCAAACCGCAACCTTGACCAGGGTTGGGCCGCTCACCATTCACACCACTTTCATTACCGGCATGTTGAACAAACTTGCCCAACTGCTCTCCCATGCGACATTTCTTACCTACGATCTGATGCATGGGTCGAAAAGCGCAAGGCAATCCCGGTCACAGGTGCTGCGGAACGCCCGCTTTATCTTCTCACTATGGTTTCTTTACCTGTCGGGAGCGGTGGCCGGTACATGGATGCACGGACGCTGGAAAATCCATGCGCTTCTTTTGCCGATATGCCTTCTGGTCGCCGTTGTTGCATTCGTCGGGTTCGTTGCTCCTCTTTCGCTCCAGGAAGAACGGGAGATATCGGAACGCTGATTGGCAGAAATGCTCTGCGCCATGCCTCTCGATGGTGATGAGCGGCGCTTTAGCGCCCGGTGGCGCCGCAGCTACACAAATCGTCAAACTGCCAAAGATGATTACTTCGGCCCTCTATTTTCTAAACAGGTATAGAGGTAAATCGGAAATGCAGGTTATCTGCATGAACGAGCCCGGCAGGGCGGAGGCAATCTAGCCCAGACCGGGAGGTCTGGGTAAAGTTAGAAACGTGCAGAGCCCCAGCGCAGCGAGGCGACACAGCTTTTAGGCGGCATCACCAAAGACAAACAGGCGCACATAGTTCGACCTGAACGGCGACACAACACAAAGACACTAAGGATTCACAGGGGTTTGCCGGCTCTTGGCTGACTGCTGATCGCCAATATTGACGCTACCCCCTTGCATTTCCGCAAAAAGGTCGCAACTCGCTACACCCCTTGTTAATCGCGGCGGAAACTGCATTTTCAGCTCGCAACCGTCGCGCGACAAGGTCGCAACAACCACCCTCTTACCGCTGATAACGCCGAATCGCCATCGATGCACACTGATTTCCTACCGGCCACAACCCCCAAAGAGTACGCGACCCGAAATTTCCTTCGTGGTCCTTCGTGTCCCTGATGGTAAATGGTCTTCGAACATTGCGAGTTGCCAATCGCCACCTGCCCCTTCCCCCTATCACTTTGGTGCCCTTTTCGCGCTACATCGCTACAACCCGCGTCATTCCTGGCGAAAACCGTCTTTTTGACGCGCTACGTAGCGCGCTACAAGTCCGCTACAACCAAACCTTACCGCTGATAACACTGCTCGCCTGGACACACACTGATTCATTGCCCGATGGTGATCGGGAAAGCCAGTCGCCATTCACGAAAAGACCACTGGATCTGCTACAACTGCTACAATCCGCATCAACAGCGGACGAAACGCTCAAAACCGAGTCTGCAACAGGTCTGCAACAGACTGCTACATCCACTACAGGCCAATGCGGATTGCAAGCGCGCGGACATAGCGCCGCCTCGCGGGTTGCTTTGGCCTGAGTTAAGAGCCAACGGCCAAAGCAGTTTGTCAGCGCCTCTCAGCCAATGGTTAACAATCGCATGACGTTCAATTTGCAATTTTCAATTTTCAAAGAACAAATCAAGCCACCCCTGAGGGTGCGAGGTGGAGAGTATCCGGGAAAAATACAGAATGCAAGCAATGGTGTCACTATGGCGCCACTATGACACCACTACGGCGGCGTTGTGGTACCACTACGCCGCCGTAGTGGTACCGTTGTGGCATCACAACCACAAAGGACACGAAGGATCACTAAGGACTTGTTGGCTCTTGCTATTTGCTGTTCAAACCCGCAAAGCGGGTGACACAAGGTAGCCCACTGCGGAAGCGGTGGGAAAGCCGTTATAAGATCCCCGAGCCCCAGCGCCTGGGTTATCCACGACTGATGAGCAAAAAGAGATAGAAAGCAAGTGTTCATTAAGTCTCGGATACAGCAATCGTTGTAAGGGCGTCGCGACAGATTGTTCTAGTGCGCTCCGCTCCAAAAAAAGGAGACCACCCCAGTTACGCGCAACAACCCCGCGTACTGGGGACCCCGGCGAGCTGCGGCCGTTCGACTCCGCTCAGGCCAGGCTCCCGCCTTCGGCAGAGCGGAAGAGGGTCTTTCCTTCCTTTTCCCGGCACTCCGCTTCGCAGATGCGCGTCGTCAATTCGCAAACCACGCGCCTCGTCAATTCGCAAACCATGCGCATCGTCAATTCGCAAACCACGCGCGTCGTCAATTCGCAAACCACGCGCATCTGCGAAGCTCGGTGGCCGGGCTACTTTCGGTCGTCCTGCCGGACTGGAGGGGTGGACTATCCCAGGTGTCTCGTCAACCTGAAATGATGATGGACTCAGCGTGATGAATAATACAGGCAGCGGGGCGGCACAAAGTATTAGCAGACCATCACGATTGGCCAACCGCTTTCAGAACAGCCACTGCTCAGTGGCCGAACGCCATGAGTCCGCCAAGGCTGCCTTGATAGACGAGTGCCAGCACAACCAGCAGGGCGAATCCCATATATCCCCAGGACGGGGCAATGTTCCGCTTGTAAATCCGCCATCGCCAGATCGCAAGAACGATGAAGATCAGGGCCAGTGCCGTCCCCAGCCACTGGTGGACAGCAATCACCTCTGGCGGAAGCCCTCCGGCTGCTTTGCTTTTCCACCACCAGCCTGCGGCCGCGGTCAGAGGAGTGATCACAGCGGCATACAGAACCATCCAGGCCCCCGCACTGTGCAGCGAGGAGCGCTTCAGCCACTTTCCCAGCAGATCGCTCAGAAAGGCGAGCGGTAGTAGTGCAGCCGTAAAATTGACCAGTATCGGATGAAGTTCCTGCGGCGCTCGCGGCGGGTTGAAACCGGGCAGGCCGCCTTGGGTCTGGCGCTTTCCGAAGAGTTTGTGGCGGTTGCGGTGACCAGCGTCGCTTTCATGTTGGGATGCGGCCGGCAATGGTACGCAATCAGTGCCGTCCTTTTGCACAGTCATCTTCCAGGTATCGCCGGGCTGAATCAGGCCTGAGTCGAAGCTGCCATCATCCGCTGTAACGGTATGGGCGACGATGTCCTCGTTCTTGAACGTAACCGCTTCGCCAACCCGCACCGTGAGCTGCGCCGGCTGAAAGCGGATGCCCTTCATGATCACCTGGGCTCCCGACGCAGATTGTTCCGAAGGCGTGGCTGAAGCTGTGGCCGAAGGCGTGACGGGCGGGGTGACTAAAGAAGTGGCTGGGGGCGTGAATGGGGGGGTGAATAAAGCTTTCTGGAGAAGTACGGCTGAATGGATTGACCGTAAGATGGGTCCCGGCTGTGCGACAGAGGCGCTGGCACCGAGGAGTAAAATCGCCAGCCTCTGCCGCACACACCACTTGTTGAAAACGGACGACATCAATCAGATCTCAGATCTTAGGTATTAGGTCTTAGATCAATGTCCGGAGCTGGAACCGCTGCCCAGCGAAGACTGAATCTGCTTCGCGTGGTCAAGATGGCCCTGAAGCAGCGGCGCCGCGCCTTCAAGGGCCGATTTCAGCTCAGCGTTCTGGGCGTTGGGAATCAGCACCTTGCTGGCCGCGTCGATCACCTGCTGGTGATAATCCACTTCATGGTCAATGTATTCCTTGTCGAAGGCCGCGCCTTTCAGGCCCTGGAGCTTCTTGTTTTCCGCCGCAGCGGCGGTTTTCAGAGACTTGCTGGTAGCGCTGGGCTCCGGCTTCACATTGAGCTTTTTGCCCAGATCGTTGACCGAGCTTTGCAGCTTGGTGTGATCGTCAATCATCTGCTGGGCAAACTGCTTGACCTGGTCATTTTTCGTCTTTTTGAGCGCCAGCCTGGCCGTAGCAATGTCAATCTGGTCGGCCGCTGTGACAACGCCCACGATCTGCGGATCAGTCGGCGTCCCGCCGCCGTCGCTCTTCTTGTCTTTCTTCTGTGCGAACCCCATCAGGACGGTCAGCAACACGATAACGCCTACACTAAAACTCTTCTTCCAATTCATGAAATTCATTCTCCCTTCAGAAATGTGCATTCAGATATACATAAAGATTACGTAACAGGCACTCCACTTGGATTTCCCGATCCGGAGAAACGCAAGCTGCCGCATAAATAGGCCCTTTCCTTCGGAATCTGTGAGTAC
>CAWGMN010000016.1:0-346112 GCA_963823745.1 Terriglobia bacterium | reverse complement strand
CGGCAATCCTGGACCGACTGATTGCGGTGACAAGGAAGAGTTCGATTACAACAACACATATGGCTTGGCGCATTGGAAGCATTGGAAGCTTGAGAGCGGCACGCTCGTTCTGGTTGAGCAGAGCGCGCATGATGAATCTGAAACAGACGATCGGCAATCGTGGCGCTTATTTGTCCGTGCTTCTAAACCGTCTGTGAAGAACGCACGAATCAAAGGACAATCAGCCGAGGGGCGTTGATGGCCGCCCCCTCGTCTCACTTATTGCACATTCACATTAACAAACGTCGTATGGATTGTTGTAAGTGCTCCGGCGCGAATGTCCGAAATCGCCAACTGATACGTCCCCGGCCCGAACTTGGCCCGGTCAACTGTGCATTCTGGTTGATATACAACTCGTGACACCAGTCCCAGTAGGCGAGTTAGCGAGTTTCACGCCATGCGTGTTGTCCCAGACCTCCATATGGTCAACCACGTCAGTAGAGCCAGTTTGCTCGTAAGAATACGCGTTGACGGCTATAGTGGCGGAACTCGTCGAGTTGTTTGCGGGGCTGTTCACGTAAACTCCGTTCGACGAAGCCGCTGTGAACGTAACTGACGATTGGTTGATCACAACTGCCTGGCTGGTCATGGATGGCACCGTCATGCTGTGGGTTCCAGCCGAAACCATAAACCACTGATTCACGGTGGATCCCTTTGGAGAGTCGCCGAGTTTGTTGCCGTCAAGCCATACTTCTACGTGGTCAATAGGAGTGCTGGCTGATACAGCAAACGCGCTGACGGGCAGGAACGTGGCTTGGGTGGTTCCATTAGCAGGCGTGGAGATGAAAGACAGCGTTGCTGGCGGAAACAGTGAAGTTGGTTGTTTCTTTATGTAGAACAGCAAATCCAGGACCGGGACCAATATCCTGGACCGCCATCTGGTGTGACCCAGCGCTCAGCGTAAAGGATTGATTCACGCTGGATGCAAAAATATTTGAACTTTGCACCGTTGTCCCAAATCTCCATGTGATCGATGGTTCAGCCCAGTTCTGATGCTGTAGCCTTGACCAGAACCGAGATGTTTTGCGTGGAGTTGTTGGCTGGAGAATCAATGGCAACGCCGCCCGCGTTAGACCGAAAGAAGTCAGACATGTCTGAAGCCGTAGCCGACAAGCCTGGATATGTGTGTATATTCAGAGAATCGAGCATTGTTCGCAGAATATTTTGTGTTTATAGGACACATTGGAGATAAAGGCTGGCTTCACGTTAGGGCCGATGAGTCCAGTAAAGACCTGTCCTTGCCCATCACCATCGCCGTTATCAAAGGTAATGATCAGCAGTCCGCTTCCACCAGTTTGAAAATCAGTCTGACTGAGTAAAGGAGTCAAAGTATCCTGCAAAAAGTTGTCCGCCTGAGCCAGAGTGCCATCATGACGGTCATAAGTACCGTCCGGGACAATGATGGAGAAACGCGGCAAGGTGCCGTTCTGCAGATCGATTCCAAATTGCTCGAAGTCCACAACCTGGCCTTGCGATCCTAGCGTATTACCAAGAACGTAGCTGTACCATGTAGCACCATTATGGCGGCGGTAGTAGTGCGTCTGTTTGCCCGTGGATTTCCAATCGGGCGTGGTGACCAATCCGCCGGCATTGAGATAGTTCTCCGCGTAAACCTTCCATCCGATGCCCTGGTTTCTGAACAACTGAAAGATGTTCTGGTCAGTGATGGGGCTGGAACAGGTATTGCCGGTGCACCCGAATGATGTTTCAGAACTTCCGGAGGCTAGAATCAGGTAATCCAGGAGAGAGCCGGATACGTCTGAAAAGAAGTTATTTGCATAGCCAAAGGTTTTCCCTTCGTTTGACATCCATGGCATCCCGGTGGGGAAGGCGGAATGAACGACGTATTCTCATCAACTACCAGTACAACGTGCTGTGAGACGGGAACCTGGGCTGAAACAGGAGCCAAAGTGAGGACTGGAAGCCACAGACATGCGCGAAGAATACTGACACCTTGATCATATTGACCCAGATCCTCCTGAAGTTTGTGTTCTTGAGCCAGAAGGAGAGACCAGGAGAGGCGGTGCATTGGGGCCTATTGAATCTGGCCCTTGGCATCATTGACCCTGATGCACAGCCATACCAAAGTAAGCAGAAATACCCCAAGCAGACAGGGGAAGATGCTTTGAGGCAGGTACTACTTCGTACAGTGTCATAGATGCATGCTCATTTCAGCGAGTGATCCCGTTGAGCTTTGCTTACATGCCGACGGCAGAGCTTCTGTTCCATTTTGGAACAGAGCGTTGGAACGCGAGCATTCAGCGGGTCTACCGGTCCAGGTAGCTTGTTCTGCAAATTGAACAGTTTGGAAGTAGGCTGCGGCAGCGGTCAGTTGAGCGCGTAGTCGATTCAGTGCCTGTCACAACCACAGATTACAACGGGATTTCGCCCGCTCGTCGGGAAGACGGAGCTGTCCGCTTTTCACTCCCCCAGGAAAGCCACGACAAGAATTGCTGCTTGTTGCCCTTTATCAGAACGGGATTAGCCTAAGCCGACTAAAGGCACGATGGCGCGATGCATTTGGAGTTGATCTACGAACCATTCACCCCATTCCGGGATCACCGGTAATCCATGAGTATGGGCCAGGGATGTCCATATAAAGGAGGAATCGTCATCCGCGAGCAGGTGTATCGGCCAGCGGCTGGCGGCAACGTACAGGCGAAGTGTCTGTAGCGCCGATCGCACCGCCCGTCTACCGGCCGACGATGGCTGCTCCGGTACAGCGGGCATTATCGCGGGCGTACCAGCCAGCGCGCCCCCCTGAGCGCCACCGGTGTATCGGCAGCGGCTGGCGGCAACGTGCAGGCGAAGTCTGTGGCGCGGATCGCACCACCCGCTTCCTCACTAGCTGATCATGGCCGCCCCCGGCACAGCAGGCATCACCGTCGGCGTACCAGCCAGCGCGTCCGGCGCCGCCGGTGTATCGGTCAGCACTGTCGGGCTCTCTCAGCCGACGCAAATGCCGGTTTCGGCACCACGCGCCCGCGGCTAGCGGAGGAACAGGTGTGGCACAGCGCCGAACGTTAACCGTACGCGAGGTCTGTGCTTTGTCCGACCTCGATAATGTAACCGTCGGGATCGCGGATATAGCAGCGAATTTCGCCGTACTTGGGAATCGGCTCTGTGATGAACTCGGCGCCTCGACTTTTCCATAATTCATAGCACGCTTGAATATCCGCGACGCGAAAATTCATAAAGCTGCTGATGTGATCCGGGTCCGGGACGCTGAGCGTTACCGTCGGCTTGTCCGGAGTCGGGCCGCCCCCCACGTTGATAATCATCCAGATATTCGCAAGCTGAAGGTACCCGGGTGCGTTGCCGTCGCCCAGGCTGAGAATGCGAGCATCGAAGACCTTTTCGTAGTAACGAGCCGATCGCTCGATGTCGGTACCGTGAGGAATTGCGCGACGCTGATCCCGTCTTGCGGCGGCATCTCATAGCTCTTTTGTTCGACTTGTACGCTGTTCATCGATGACTCCTTTCGATGCAGTGCTCATTACAGCACGGCATTCGCCTAGGCTAACACCGCCTCAAACTTTGAAATTCAATCGAAGTTTTGATGGGAGTGGATTCAAACCCCCATTCCCATTTTAGTAAGCGACTTTTTGACAATTTCCCTAATTCCTGGAAAGGGACTACTGACTAGCCCGGTAGAGAAAAAGCCGCTTTTTAGGCCCTTCCGGCGCATACCACTGCCCATTTCGTTCCCACTTTAATCGAGAAAACGCCCGATTCGGGCCATTTTGGAGGGAATCAGAGAACAATTCTCTGGCTGCAGACTAGCATGGCGGAGAGGGAGGGATTTGAACCCCAGATACCCTTTCAGGTATGGCCGCTCCAGGTTGCCTTCCAGTGTGGAAACGGGTTAATGGTGGACAGGCGAAATTTGCTAATAAGTGTTCGGACGGAAAACCTGGCGTTTGTAGAGCCGCTCGATCAGGCGCGACAAGGCTGCCGTGTCGTGCTGGTACCATTCGGGTGGAATTTCTGTAGCCAGCTTCCAAAGATCGAAAGGGGTGATTTCCTCAATCCGGGGGAGGGTTGGTTCAAACCACGACCAGCCAGTCACTTCGCATAGACATGCGTTTGCTCATAGGTTCCGAAGTACGGGACGTTGGGAAACGTCCATCGGCCAGCATTGAAGCAGTTGTGTTGGTCAATAAAAAGCGGCGCGGTATTCACGTTGATTTCTGCTTCGCGAAGACGGCTTGTCTGTTGTCGCAATTGGCAGTCCATTTGTCTAAGGCGAGAACGCGAATCAAACTTTGTGAATTGAGTAACTTTTGCAGCCGTCTGTTGGGCAGGGACTCTAGAGCATCGGGTATGTAGCGGAATGCAAGCTGTCTGCCACTAGCGCAGCGGGTGAGCCGGTGATCGGTCTCAATCCGCAGCAATTCGTGATTAACGAGCCAGTCTGACACCTCGATTACTTCGACCTGGGGCATTGGTAACCCAAGCCAGAGTCCAAGGCGTGTAGCAAGGAACTCGCTGACCAATGCGCGGGAGGTGAACGGGTTGTTCTGGAACTTGATTGCGTACAAGCTCTCGTTGGACGCCTGCATGAGGTGGGCCTGGGTTCCGCCATTAAGCTCTGCGAACGTACCGAACTGCGGAAATGGGCCAATCCAGGCGCAAAGGTTGCGCCAGTGGGATAGACCGGGTAAGGTCAATATCAGCCATGTTTTTGCCTGCCCGTCAGGTGAAATGTGGTTAGGGCGCGCCCGGTGTAGCGCACTGGGCGGTGCCCGGTTGTTAACGTTTCGGCTTCTTCTCCGTTTTTTTCTTTTGCCTTTGCTTTTGGTAGCGTGTTTTCCGGCCGTTGGCAATCTTCGGCAAGAGTTGACGAATGAGGTCAACGTCTTTCTCTGACCAGAGATGCAGCGTCATTCGTCCGCTTGTAACCGTCTTGGGAGTCGGTATTTTGCCTGTTCTTGATGTACTTGCTAAGAGCGGCGTGAGTAATACCAAGTATCTGGGCGAGTTGACGCGATGATAAAGTGCTCATTCGTTTCCGATGGTAACAATAGATACTTCAAAAGTCAATGAGGGGCAGGAATTTAAGCTTTAGGAAAAACAAAAAATTCGTGTCGCATAGATGCGCTATAGAGGTGCACGTAGTGACCTGGATTGAGATCAGATTAGGATTTCGGGGAAACATAGGCTGGCAGCATAAGGAATAAGGGGCCCTCCAATGAAACGAGGTTGCGCCACGATGCTAGACCTTACGGAAAATAACCAAAACTGGTTGCCAAGCATTTCATTTCATAACTCATCGGAAAGTAACTGCATTTCCTCGTGACCACACGGTGCTAAGATAACCCGAGATGAAAATGTGGAATCTGGGTGAAACGGCAATCAAGGATCTTGCCGGCCTGCCGGAGACCGGCATGGGCTTTCAGTTCGTCGAGGCGGTAATCTGGGGAATACCGACGCCTCTCCTCGTCTTAGATTCCGAACGCGCCATCGATCTGTCCGAAATAGGCCTCCTGCCAGGCGATGACCCGGCAGTCATCCTGCGAAACGGTCTTCGTATCATTGAGATACTGAAGGGTGACGTGGTCACAACAATGATTGCCGCACCGCCACCGCACTCGTTCCGGCTCTTAAATGCGCGCATTGGTTCTTTGCCGGCAATAACGACTGCGCCTATCGCGGGCGCCGCAGTGCGCACAATCCTGCCAAGCAGCCTGGTCAAGCACGATACGCTTGGGGCAAACCGAACTTTTCACCGATTCTCTGCTTTCAATCCGGACCGCCGGGTTGATCCTGTAACAGGCAGTTTCTTGGCCGGGACCTATGCTGCGCCCGAATCGGAAGTACCCTTCGTGCCCACCGGGTTTGTTGCGGTTGGTCGGTTCGCGCTGCCCAACACCCTGCCGGCGTCTTTTCACTACCAGATCGAAGCACCCGCAGGTACATCGGTGGATTTTGGCACGGTCGCGCCTGCTTTCGGGCAGGCCGGTGGGGGCGTCGAAGCCTATTTCGCTAACGCGGTCACGAATGCGAAGGTCCCGCCTGGACCGACCGGGAGGCTGCCCGATGAGTGATGACGCACCCGTTAAAAATACTTTTTTGGAATCTTGAACATGCCGAGCAGGACGCTGATGCCAAGTTCGTCTAGAATGCTTAATTAAAACGCTCCTGACGGCGCAAACGTCGTCAAAGTCTTCGCAGGAAACTTGACAAGAGGAGTTCTTCACATAACAACTCTCGAGTCAGCCACATTTACAGAACATCTCTTCGCCACAATGAAAGCATATCCGATCTGCGCCTGTCAGGTCGGCGGCAGCGTGAATCAGCATGTCAAAAGAAGTATCGGACTTTGATTGATCTTCCACTCAGGTAGCTTTCTCATTAGAATCAGCGGAAAGAATCCATACCGTCCGGTGTGGGGATTTCCGCTGAACATGATCACCTGCGGCCCCGCTTTTATCGCAGCGGGAGGATCGATGTTTTCGACGATGATGGCATGAATATGATGGCATGAATATGATGGCATGAATATGATGGCATGAATATGATGGCATGAATATGATGAAATCTAAATAGTCTAAAGATGCCCTAGATTCGGGTTTGACCTTCAGGGAATCAATATCCTGTGCAAGCTGCTCGAAGATTCAGTGTAGCAGCGTTGAGGCAGGCGGTATAGGGCCTGAAGCGCGACGGTGTTCTTTCAGGAGCAACTGACCAAGTCTAGTCTCCGTGATGTCCAATTCTTCTGGAAAATCATGAAGAACTACGTGCAGTACCTTCCGTTCACGAGTAACGTGAATCTCTATTCCGTTCCCAACTCGTAGATGATTTTGTCACCTTGCAAGGATCACCTCAATCTTCCTCCCCATGTTTTGTCCGCTTAATTTCCTGGGCTTGAACAAAAAACTTATCGAGGTCAAACTCGCCGTCTTCGTCAAGTGGCATTACGCCAGCGACATGACCTATCGCCGCACTCACATCCCAGACCTGTTCGTCTTCTGGTACATCCCGAACATACTGCTTGCAACGCTCGTCCTTGTACACCGCAGCAAGAGCCATGCAGCGCAGGGCTGCTGAGAAAAACTTCTCCCTGTCATTGCCACAATGCCGCTTAATCGCCATCATGCCGCGATTGATGGGAATATCGGCGAGTTTGACTGTTTCAATCTCACCGTTGTCCATATCAAGATTTATGGGAACGCCAACCGGGTTCTTGTGAGGCATCTTATATGTGGCGGCTGCCGTGACAAGAGCTATGATGAAGTTCATCTCGTCCGGGTCGATAGGTTGTGCCTTTCGAACGTCTTTCCCATAGGATCAACTCTCGTTTTCGCGTTCCTCATGTAACAAGGATACCTAATCACCTGCTGCAATAGACTTGTGTAAGAGTGTGTAACGGTGTGGAAAACAAGGCCCCACTGAACTGGGGGCAGAGGTGTTCATACCTGACCCGGTGCCGCAGGATCAAGATGAGTTTGAACTTTCTAGACGATCTGATCGTCATCTGAGAATGTAGCAGGAACTGTAGCGAATGCCGGGTTTGAAGGGCTTGTTTTGGTTGTGCTGTTGAGGGGCGGAACACCTGATTTTACTAGGGGCTGCAAGGTCGCACAAACCGGGCAAAGTGCCCGGTACTCGATCCTAAGTCTGGTGCGTCTGCCAATTCCGCCACTCTCGCAATTCTGTGAGGTGAAGCATTTTACCGCAGAGACAGAGAGTCTGCTGTGTCTCGTTTATTGCAATCAAATCGGGAGAGGAATTCCGTTCTATGCAGGTCAATAATCTTCATGCGTGTCGGTAATTGATGCGTGTCGGTTTGCCGTCTTGCATGCTCGAGGTTTGAAACATCTGCATTATTATTCACGACTGATGAGCAAAAAGAGATTTAGAGCACTGATCATTGAGTCCTGGAATGCGGCAATCGTTATGACGGTATCGATAGATTGTTCTAGTGCGCTCCGCTCCAAAAGCAGGAGCTACGCGCGAGCCTGCGGCGCAAGGAAGTGTTTCTTTTCGCTCCTTACCCGGCACTCCGCTTCTCAGATGCTGCAACAGATGCGCATCTGAGAAGCTCCGTGACCGGGCTACTTTCGGTCGTCCTGCCGGACTGGAGGGCGGATTATCCAAGCTGTCTCGTCAACCTGAAATGATGATGGGGTCAGCGTGATGAATCATGCAGGCTGAAGGACTCTATTCAGTTCTTTCGTCTTCCCAGCACTCACGTGCTGGACTCAAAAATGCCATTCCGCCGGAATTCGAGTTAGACATCGCCAAAAAGTTAGTGAACCATATTGATATAGGCTTTACGGTATAACGCTGAAGACGTAAACATCCCAACTACGAGAAACTCCTGCTATGCGAGTCGCCGCCATCTACGATCTTCATGGAAACCTTCCGGCCCTTGAGGCTGTCCTGGAAGAAATTCGACACGAGAATGTAGATCAGATCGTGGTCGGAGGTGATGTGTTTCCCGGACCGATGCCGGTCGAGACTCTCAGGTACCTGCTGGACGTCGAGATTCCCATGCAGTTCATCCATGGCAATGGGGACTGCGAGGTGCTGGCATTCATGCGAGGTACGGAAACGACCGCCGTTCCGGAACAGTTTCGAGAGGCCATGCGCTGGGTGGCGCAACAGCTTCACCCTGAATATGAACTATTATTGGCAAGCTGGCCTGCAACGCTTCAGGTTAGAATCAGCGGCCTGGGAGAGGTACTGTTTTGCCATGCCACTCCGAGAAACGACACTGAGATATTTACCCGCATCACGCCTGAAGAACGGCTCAGACCGGTGTTTGACGGAATCAATGCGTGCGCGGTCGTCTGCGGCCATACGCACATGCAGTTCGATCGCAGGATCGGAAACATTCGGGTCGTGAACGCCGGCAGTGTGGGAATGCCATTCGGCGAGCCGGGCGCGTACTGGCTCTTGCTCGGCCCCGACATTCAGCTTCGACGTACGCCTTACGATCTGGCGCAAGCGGCTGAGCGCATTCGCGAGACGCAGTATCCGCAAGCCCAGGATTTTGCGGCACGCTATGTATTGCAAGCGCCACCGGAGCAGCAAATGCTCGAATTGTTTACCAAGGCTGAACTGAAGTAAGCAGGGAATTCAGCCTGCTTTTTTTGTTTGCGCCTTTTTTTGCAGTTCCTGTTTGCGCTCTCTGAGAGCGATTCTTTTCTTTCTCATGCGGTGGAATCGAGCTTTATCGCCGTTATCTTTTGACATACTGGTAGCATAGCAGCTTTTTGATAATGGTAAAGATCGGCCGTCCCCTCCGGGACTTTGGTTTTGTCCTAAGCGTACCCGGCATTCCGCTGCCGCTGCATGCCGGGCTACTGGCGCACGTGCCTCCGGCACTCTGGTAAATCCTTCGGAGCATAACGTCTAATTACGTGATCAGGTATTGGGGAGAGCTTCGTAGGACCCGTGCGTAGAGCACCGTTTCTACCGCAGGCTGTGTGGGCAGCCCTTAGGTATGAGGTTGCGCATGCAGCAGACGTAGCATGCTACGTCTCTACCAGTCATTTTCGTGGATCATTGGGACCTGCTCGACGTAGCCTATATTAGTGTCCGGTATAAACCTCAAGGCTGGTATTAAGAGGTTTTGCCGCACGCCTTTGCAGGAGTATATTTTCCAAGACACTCGTGGGCACCATTCCTCTGACTTACCTGATCATCGGCGTCTTGGTTGCGATCTTTCTTTACATACTGGTCCGCCTGCCGGACTGGTTTATCCGGCTTTTGCTCTGGACGCTTACCCACACCATCTATCGCGTAAAAGTCATTGGCCGCGACAAGGTGCCGCAGCAGGGCGGAGCGCTGCTGGTCTGCAACCACACTTCTTTTGTGGATGTGCTTTTGTTATTGGCCGTGATTGATCGTCCTATACGCTTCATGATGTTCAAAGACATCTACGAAAATCCGGCCATACATCATTTTGCCCGCCGTCTGAGCGCCATCCCCATTTCGTCGGAACTGCGTCCCCGGGAGATGATTCGCTCTTTTCGCGCTGCCACAGAGGCAATGCGCAAAGGGGAGTTGGTCTGTATTTTTGCCGAAGGCCAGATTACCCGCACCGGGCAACTGCTGCCGTTCCGCCGGGGCATGGAGCACATCGTAAAAGGTTCCGGCGCGCCCATTATTCCCGTGAACCTGCACGGATTGTGGGGAAGCATCTTCAGCTTCGAGCGGCAGAAATTCCTGTGGAAGTGGCCGAGGCAGATCCCTTATCCGGTGACCATAAGTTTTGGCGATCCTCTGCCTTCCGACACTGCCACGGTGGAAGTGCGGCGTGTGATGCGCGAACTCGAGACCGCATGCCTTTGAAGCCAACCGCGATCCGCGCGAAACCCTGGACCGCGTATTTGTACGCACGGCCCGCCGGCATCCGTTTCAGTTCGCGGCCGCCGACGGACGCATTCCACACATGCGTTCCGGCAACCTGCTGACTAAGACTGTCTTTGTTGCGCGCAGACTGGCCCCGATATGGAAAGACCAGAAAATGGCCGGCATCCTGCTTCCGCCGTCAGTAGGCGGCGCGCTGGTGAACTATGCAGCGGCAATGCTGGGTGTAGTGCCGGTGAATCTCAATTACACCGCCAGCAACGAAGTTCTTGGTTCCTGCGGAAAGCAATGCGACTTGCAGACGGTGATTACTTCGAAAGCCTTTCTGGAACGATTTCCTGATCTACAGATTCCAGGCAGAACCGTGCTGCTGGAAGATGTGCTGGCTGCGCCGCGCCTGTCAGAAAAGATCAAGTCGCTGTTGGCGGCCTGGCTGCTGCCGGTAACGGCATTGCAAAAACATTTAGGCGCGCGTCCGCACACCGCGGATGATCTGGCCACAGTTATTTTTTCCAGCGGCAGCACCGGCGATCCCAAGGGAGTGATGCTGAGCCACTTCAACATCCTTTCCAACGTCCGCCAGATGACGCAGGTGTTCATGCTGACAGGGAAGGACAAGATCCTCGGCATCCTGCCGTTTTTCCATGCGTTTGGTTTTACCGTGGAATTATGGCTTCCGGCCATTCACGGACTGGGCGTGGTGTTTCATCCGAATCCGCTCGATGCACGCTCCATCAGCGAACTGGTCAGGAAATACGAAGTAACATTCCTGATTGCCACTCCGACGTTCCTTCAGGCATATATGCGGCGTTGCTCGCCCGAAGATTTTGGCAGTCTGCAATATGTGCTGGTAGGAGCAGAAAAGCTGCCGGAAAGGCTGGCATTGGCTTTCGAAGACGTTTTTGGCATTCGTCCGCTGGAAGGCTATGGAGCCACGGAGTGCGCTCCGGTGGTAGCGGTGAATGGCAAAGATTTTCGCGGGCCGGGTTTTCGCCAGATAGCAGCCCGCCGCGGGACCATCGGCCAGGCACTGCCTGGAATCAGCGTGCGTATTGTTGAACCTGAAACGGCAAAGGTGCTGGGCCCCGACCAGCATGGCCTTCTGATAGTGAAAGGCCCCAATGTCATGCTGGGCTATCTCGGGCGACCGGAAAAAACCGCCGAGGTGCTGAAAGACGGATGGTATTCCACGGGGGATATTGCCGCGATGGGCGAAGATGGCTTTCTTACAATCACCGACCGGCTTACGCGTTTCAGCAAGATTGGTGGTGAAATGGTCCCGCACATCAAGATCGAAGAGAAGCTGCACGACTTGGCCAACGCCAGCGAACAGGTATTCAGCGTAACCGCCGTTCCCGACGAGAAAAAAGGCGAACGGCTGGTGGTGCTGCATACCTTGCCCGAGGATCAACTCGAAGCGGTGCTGGAAAAACTGGGGCAAGCCGATCTGCCGGCATTATGGAAACCACGTCCTAACCAGTTTTTTCGAGTGGAGGTTCTACCATACCTGGGTACAGGCAAGCTCGACCTGCGCACCCTGAAGAGCAGGGCCTTGGAACTGACGGCTTCCTCGGCATAAAGCTCAACTCCAGTCCTGAACGCAGGAACATAGGCTGGCGTGCTATTCCAGTTTGAAACTGGCAAAGCCTATCGCCCTGCAGCAGAGATGACGCTTCAAACGATGCAATGCCCCCGCACTTGTAAGTCACTGCTGTTCTTTTTTTGAGTGATTCCCCAGCATGAGAAAAATCTAACCCCTGAAAGCCGGGGCAGAGTTACTGAAAGTCGAATACTGTAAAAATTTGTAAAACGTACAGCAAAGAAAGCATTACAATTGCCCGCCTTCACGCACTCGCCGGCGTGCTTGACGCGAGCGCGATGAAAACTGAGTTCCCCACTCGGGAAAGGAGCAGTTATGCGGCCTTCGCTGTTCTTCTGGAGTCAAGTAACCGTTTTCTGTTTGTTCACAATAGTGATGGGCTACGCACAGAATGTAGCCACTATTAACGGACAAGTCGCTGATGTACAAGGCGCTCTTATACCGAATGCAACTGTCACAGCCATCAACACCGCGACAGGAATCAAATACGTTGGAAAAACAACATCCACCGGGAATTACACGATCCCCAATCTACCTCCCGGCACTTATGATGTTTCGGTTGCCGCCACCAGTTTTGCGGCGGGCGAGTCAAAGGGCGTCAAGGTAAATGTAGGCGACCAGCGCGACGTGAATTTTAGATTAGGCGCCGCCGGCAGCAATGAAACCATTGAAGTAACGGCCGCAGCTCCTCTCATCGAAACAACCAAGACTGATGTTTCCACCGCAGTCACCGATCTCGACATGCAAAGATTGCCGACCTTTGCCGGTTCCGGCGGCGTATCCAACGACTATGCACAGCTTGCGCTGACTGCCCCCGGAGTAAAGTCAGACACCAGTTCGCTTACTACCGATCTGATCGGCCCCGGCGCAATCAACAACCGCGGCAATCTTTTCAATGTGGATGGCGCCAATATTACCGACCAACTGGTTTCCGGCCGCGATGGCCTGGGCGCTTCGGTTGACGAGGTGCAGGAATTCCAGGTGCTCACCAATAACTACAACGCCGAGTACGGCGAAGCCGGCGGCTTGATCATCAACGTGGTGACCAAGTCAGGAACCAACGCGGTCCACGGCGAGGGGCACATGTATTTCCGCGGCCGCAATTTCGGTGCTTCGCAGCCTTTTTACAACATCGGTCTGGCCCAGCAGGACATACCGATTGATGGCGCGCCACGCGCTCCCTTTCATCGCCAGGAAGGCGGTTTCACCCTGGGTGGCCCCTTCGTAAAAGACCGGCTCTTCTGGTTTGGCAGCTTCGAATTGACCCACCAGGGTTTTCCGCTGGTTCTGACTCCGCCGAGCGGCAACGTCACCCTAACCCAGCCCACATCAGACTTGCTGTATTCAGGCAAGATTGATTACAAGCTGACTGAAAAAAACACCTTCAACGTACGCTACAACGTTGAGCGCGCCATATCCGACAACGTGATCCTGCAGACCAGCAACGCAATCACGCCTGACGATCTCACCAGCTCACAGAACCACGAGGCTACGCTGAACGCCGCCCTGGTTTCTACCATCAATCCAAACCTGGTGAATGAGGCCCGCTTCGTCTTTTTCCGCTTTATCACTTCCATCCCTGATAAGACAGACGCGCCCGGCATTGTGCATCCGAGCTTCATTTCCGGCGCGAATTTCTGCTGCCCGCAGGGCGGATTGCAGAAGCGCTACCAGTATGTAGACAATCTCACGTGGACCCACGGCGCGCACACTTTCAAAACCGGAGCTAACATCAGCTACTACCCGTGGAACTCGCTTTTCCCGCAGTTCCATTTTGGCCAGTATGTGGTGAATGACGCCAATGTTCCGACTTCATTCACGTTTGCAGTCGGTCCCGGCGAGGTCACATCAAAAGACAATATCTACGCCGCTTACATCCAGGACACATGGAAGCTGCGGCACAACCTGACCGTGAATTACGGCTTGCGCTATACCTTCGAAGCCGGCGCTTTCAAGGGTGGAAAAATTCCCGGGCCCAATGGCACCTGCCTTCAGGGCAACGGCCTGATTCCCGCCTGCTCCTCTGACGGCAATAACTTCCAGCCGCGTGTCGGCTTTACCTGGGCGCCTTTCGAAAAGACTTTATTCAAGGCTGGTTTCGCCGAAACTACAGTGCTGGCATTCAATAACGTGGTGCTCGATTCGCTCAACTTTGATGGCACTACGCTGAATACGGTGACCACGACCAACCCAGCAGTGCTGGCGGCTTTCCCCAATGCTCCGAGTCCGGCGCTGCTGGCCTCGCTGGCTCCCGCAGGGACCGGAAGCTTTGGCCGCGTCCGCCCGATTTCGCCTAATCTGAAGAACCCTGAAATCCGCAGCGTGAACGTGGGTATTCAGCATGAATTCACCAAGACGCTGGTAGGCGAAGTGCAGTACATCGGCGAATTTGGTTTCGGGCTTTTTGGCGAACGTGACACCAATGCTCCGATCATTGCCGCCGATCCTGCCCATCCTGGTTTCTTCTTTTTCGAGGACAGGCCTAATCCGCATTTCACCGCCGTGCGCACTAACGAAAACAGCCGTACCTCGCATTACAACGGCCTGCTGGTCAGCGCCACCAAACGTTTCTCCAATCATGTGCAGTTCAACGCCAGCTACACCTGGTCGCATGCTCTGACCTCGGGAGAAGATTTCTTCGGCCTGTCTGAGCCTGGCGATCCGAACAACATCAGGGCAGAGCTGGGGCCGGCATTTAACGATATCCGCCATGCCGCCAATTTCGGCGTCGTGCTGGATTCAGGCCGGTTCACCAACACTCCGGTGGTCCGCTGGTTCACCAATGACCTGGGGCTCAGCTTTGTTGGGCAGCTTCAATCCGGCCGTCCTTATCCATTCTCGACCGGTGATGCCGGATTTGCGAATGGACGATTCTTCGGCGCCGGTAACGAAACCCAGCAACGGCCCAGGGTGCTGGCCGATGGCACCATCACCACTGCGGGCATAGCGTCATCCAGCGGGTCTAACGCGCTGTTTGGGCCAGGCGCGGTTGCCTCTTGCATCTCTGCCGGGTTTAGCACCGCGCAATGCTCTGGTATTCAGAACACCTTCCTAGCGCCCTCCGGACCAAGTGGTCTGGGACCAGTGGATTCCCTTACCGGTGACCTCGTCGATTTCCAGTTCCTGAACGGGAACTTGGGAAGGGATGCAGGCAGAGGATCCCCCTTTGCAAAGATTGATATGTCGCTGCAAAAGGCCTTCCGCATGCCGCATACTGAAAACGTCAAGCTAGAACTCAGGGCAGATGCTTTCAATGTGCTCAACCACACCAACTTCCAGGGCTTCAATGCCAACGACGTTACTTCCGCTTTAGGTTTTGCTGTGAACAGAGACGCCAACGGGAACATCACCGGACCGGCATCCAACTTCTTCACTTGCACAATCTGCCAGCGTCCTAATGGAACGCTGGTTGGAAGCAACGGACAGGTACTGCATGTTTCAGACATCACGCATGGGAAAATCAGTCCGGACCTGCTGAATCCGATTTTCGGAGCGCCGGGCGGAGTGGATGGAATCGGAGATCCTTCCAGCACCGATATTCCCAGAACCTTCCAGCTTTCGTTCCACGTAAGGTTCTAGACAAACTCAACGTTCAACCGCGAGGTGGGCTATCAGCTCACCTCGCTTTACTTTCGACGAATGTGTTGAGGTGATATGCAGCCACGGTTCGTGGCCGAAGGACGTTTGGAGTTGGGCGTAGTTACGGAACCCTGAACAGCAGCAACAAATTCTCGAAAACAATGGCGCAAAAACAAAAGGCACAGCCGAAGCTGTGCCTTTGAATGAAGTAAAGATTGATTATACGCTGAACGAAGAGCCGCACCCGCAGGTGCTCTTGACGTTAGGATTTTCGAACTTGAAGCCGGCAGCTTCCAGGGTCTCGACATAATCCACATTGCAGCCGTTCAGATACATGGCCGAGGTGGCATCCACAAAGACCTTGAGGCCGTCGAAGGTATAAACCTTGTCCATAACGCCGGGGGCGTTTTCAAAGGACATGGAGTAGGAGAACCCGGAGCATCCGCCGCCGACCACGCCGATCCGGAGGCCAGCAGGCACAGGGTTCTGCTGAGACATAATTTCCTTCACCTTGTCGATAGCCGTAGGAGTCAGATTGACTGGCCCTTTAGGGGTGGTTTCGACGCCGGGAGTAGCCGGAGTTGTAGTGGTTGCCATTACTTGATCTCCTTGAAACTTTTGACATTATAACATTTCCGCATGGGACCGATAAAATGCGCTCTCTGTCTATAGATGAAGCAAAACCCCCGGCTGGTCGCAAAGAGCCTTCTACTCAGGCCAGCTTTCGAATTATATTGAAATTGCCCGCAAAAATGGGCATATAATCCGTTTAAGGTTCCACATACCCCCTCGCCGTAAATCCTACTATTACGGCATCGAGTAGGCGGGACCGGTTCCTGACAAAAAGGTGGCGTCTTATGATGACCCTACTTGTGATCGTTTGGGCCGGTTTAACAGTCGCTTTGATCTTCCTGCTGATCTATCGCGGCACCCTGAACATGCATGAAGACGATCAGCTCTTTCTCGATAATACTCAAGCGCACATGGCCAAAGAGCAGGAAGAACTGATTGGCAGGATGAACAGAATCCAGCCCTGGGTACGTGTCTGTGGCGCAGGCTCGGCGGTGCTGATCGTGGTCATTGCCAGCATGGAACTCTATAACCGCTTTAATCAGTAGGCCTCAAAAAAGCTTCAAGAGCGCTTACCGGGCGGGGTGTGTGGATTTGCTGCCGAGATTTCATCAAATCGATGAATGATGCAGGCTGCCCGGATTGGGCTTCGTGTGCCACTAATGAATCCTACGGTGGTGTAGTTGTGCCCCCGGGAGGCGGGGTGGTTCCACCTGGGCCCGGGCCAGTGGTCGGGGTGGGGTTGCCGCTGGGTCCATTGTTTAATCCTCCGGGACCTCCATTGTTAAATCCACCAGATCCGTTGTTCAATCCACCGGGGCCTGCGTTGGTAAATCCGCCGGGCCCGGTCTGACCACCAATGGGATTGGCGCCCTGGATGCCACCTGCGCCGCGCTGGTTCTGTTGAGCTTCGAGGCGGGGATCGTAGACAAACTGCCAATCGTTGTAATGGTCTTTGCCGTTGATCTCTTTGATGGATTTCTTCTTGCTGGTGCTGGAAACGCCAATAATGGGTCCGCCGCCAAACTGCTGATTGCCTCCGCCCAGCGAACTGCTTATGGAACTTGCGGAAGTGCCAATGGTCGAACCGGAACCGGTGGGACCAGGCTGGCTGGCGCCGGTAGGGCCAGGTTGGCTGGCGCCCGTAGGACCTGCTGTAGCACCGACTGTCGAACCGGTAGAACCGGATGCAGAGGACGGATTGAGAGTCGAGGAAAAAGGACTGTTGTTGCCGGTGGGCTGGCCGGAGCCCTGGGCCGCGGCCGCGCTGGTCCCTCCCGTAAGAGGATTCAACTGCACTTCGCCTACATGCAGCAAATGCCAGTCGTCTTTGCCGGTGAAAGGATCGGTATAGCGCTTGCGCAGGTAGCGAACGTTATTGGTGTTTTGAAGCTGGTCGAGGCTTACCGGATAGGTGCCGTTCTTGCGATAGAACTTCTTAATGGCAACGCGGTATTGATCGGCGCGATGGATCAGCTCTTCTTCTTTTTCCCGCTTGATTTGCTGGGCAATGCGCGGCGCTTCCACGGTCATGGCGATCAGCATCAGCGTCATGAGCAGCATGACCGAGAGCAGAATATAGCCGCGCTGGCTCTTCAAATTTCTGTTCTTTGAATCCGCGCTATTCGAATTCATGCTGTTCGAATTCAAACTTTTCAAATTGAAGTAAAGCTTTTTCATCCGGCTGCCGGGGGCGCAGTGAGAGCAATCTGCTGCTTGTTATTGTTGAGTACGTCTTCCACCATGACCGAAGTATTGGAGATCTGCAAAATCTTGTAGTGACGGCTGATGATGTCGCCTTCCTTAGCCACAAAAACTTCGTCGCCATCAAGGAAGAATGCCTTGCGCGGCTCGCCCGGTTTATTACTGAAGCCGAAATATTTGAGTGTAATCGGTGGCGGCGGCGGTGGTGGCGGCGGAAGTTGAGGACCTATTTGTGCTTGCTGTACTACAGGCGCCACAGTCTTTTCTACAGGCGGCGCGGCTGGTTCTTCCATGCGGAAAATGTTGCGCTTGCCGCCGTTATAAGTGACTTTCTGGCTGGCTGCCAGTAAATCGGTGCGCAGAGTAGTATCGAGATTCGGCTCCCGGAACGCAGAGGTTTTTTTCTGTGCCGATTGAGTTGCGGCCGGACGCGCGGCAGCCGAAGCCGGCTGCGAGCCCGAGAAGACAGGCTTGAGTGAATAGATTGCCGCAGGTACGGCGACGGCGAGCAGTACCACCATGGTGACCACCTTGTTCTTATTTTCAGCGCCGATTTTCACTAGGCCGTTTCCTTCAGGAAGGTATCGAATTTGATCTGCAATTGAACCGTTCCGCCTTCCTGTCCGTTGAGCGAAACCTGGGTAATTAAAAAGAGCAGCTTGTCACGCTCCAGCGCATTAATGAAATGCGCCAGCTTGTAGTAGTCGCCGGTAATAGATGTCTCTACGCCAATTCGCTGCACGTCAGCAAGCCCGCTGCCTTTGGCTTGATACTTGATACTCTGGGCGAGAATGCCGTTTTCTAGTGCCAACTTCTGGATTTCATCAGAGATTTCGGACCAGCGGTTGGGAATAGCGTTTTTGTAAAGAACTTTTACCTGTTCCCGATCGTCAAGCAACTTCTTGTCAATGCCATGAAGCGGTGCGGCATTTCGCTTTGCCAACGCCAATTGCTGATCCAATGCTTTCTGCTGGGCCGCTCGTTCCGTGTTCGAGGTGCCGGGCCAGCGAAGATAAATCATCATCCCCAGATCAAGCACCGCCAGCAACACAACAGCCACGATGAAGCGCTGCCGCATTCTTTGCAGAGTGGTCATTGCTCACCTTCACTGGAAGAGAGATGGGGTTGAAATTCGGCGCCGGATGGAGTGTAGAAAGTCTCGATATCGAATTGCACGATCGATTGTTTCGATTGATTCACCTTGACCAGTTCACCTTTGAGCGAGGGAAAACGAAAGCGTTCTGAACCTTCCATCTTGCGCACCAGTTCAACGGCATTCTCATGTTTTTCGCCGCCTATCGTCAGTTCCAGCTTGAGCCGCCGTTCCTTGGTAAATGACGGCTGCACGGAAATAACATAAGTGCGGCCAGGCATGATTTTTTCAAGATCAGAGAAAAGCTGGGTCCAGGAAAATTCCTTCTGGTAGATCACGTCGTTCCAGAAAGCCAGTTGGTCACGGACATCCTGGTTTTCAGGCCGGTCCAGCACGCTCTGGTTCCGCGTCCGTTCCTGCTCCACAGCCGCAATTTCCCGCTGGCGCGCATCGAGCTCTTTTCGGTCTCTTTTGCTGGCCGTGTAATTCTTTAACGAAAGGATAAAGAGGAAAGCGGTCAGCACAACAAGCACTACCAGAACGCCGCCCCAGCGCAGATAAAAGCTGCGGGCATCTTCGTATTTCTGGGTAGCAAGATTGATGTTGATGCGCATTATCCGAGCAGTGCCCCCGCAACTCCCGCCATCATGGAAGGTTCCAGTTGGTTCCCGCCCAACGGCGAAATATTCGGCGTAAGTTCTTCCACTTTGGCGCCGGTGTGCTGGTGCAACATAGGGCCTATTTCACCTATGGAGGAAACGCCGCTCAAGTAAATCTGCTCGATGCGCGAACCGAAAGTGTCTTCGAAAAAGACAATCGAAGGCAATACGGTTTCGGCCAGCTCTGTAGCATGTACCTTCTCGCCATGCGGATTATCGAGCGTCCTGACCAGGCGAAGCTCCGAGCCTACGGCGGCCGCCACGGTGATGTTCAAAGTGTCTACTTTCAACAAAAGAGTAGGGCGTTCGCCCTGCAATAGTCCGAGCGCTGCCATGGAAGAAGGAAGCACCACGCCGGGAAGATAACCCGCCTCGCGGAACGCAGCTTCATATTCCTGCACGACTTCCTTTGGAGATACGGCAACCACAGCCTGCACGCTTCCATTGTTGCGCTGCACAACGTAGGAAAGCGCAGCCTGCTCTACGTCAAACGGCAAGGACTTCTTCAGGCGAAAGCGCACCACAGCCTGCTGGTCCTGCGGCTTGGCCGGAAGAGATTCGAAATCGAGCAACAAAACGCGAATGGCGGCATCCGGCAACACGGCTATTACATCTTTGGATTTTCCGCCAACCACGGTGAGAGCGCTGCTGATAGCGGTACGCAACGCTGTGGAATCCTGAATGTTGGTTCCACCGAGAGAAGGAACCACCGCGCCTTCGCGCAGCTCGCGCGTGGCTACCATATCGAGGCCGTCAGCCCTGTCGGTGGAGCGCGCGGCGATAACGCGGTGCGAAGTTATTTCACACGCCAATCGCGGTCGCGCGCCTGTCTGGTTCTGCCTTGCCATGATTAGCGGTTGGCCTCGATAAACGTGACCTTATTGATCTCCTTTAGGGTAGTGACGCCCATCCTGATCTTGTTCAACGCTGAATCGCGCAGGAACATCATGCCTTCCTCATGCGCAGCCGCACGGATTTCGGAGGAAGGTTTCTTTGCCAAAATCAACTCGCGGATGCGGTCGGTAAGATCCAGCAGTTCATGGATGGCGGTGCGGCCATGATAACCGGTTCCGGCGCATTCGATGCAGCCTGGTCCCTCGTAGAACGGCACTGACCGCCATTCTTGCGGAGGCAATCCGCTCTGTTCGAGCACTTCGTCAGGATAATGGACGCGGGTTTTGCAATGCGTGCAGATCATTCTGACCAGCCGCTGAGCCAGCACGCAATTCAAAGCGGAAACAAAGTTATAGGGCTCCACGCCCATATTGATGAAGCGGCCCAGCACGTCTACCACGTTGTTGGCGTGAACGGTGGTGAAGACCAGGTGGCCGGTAAGAGCGGAGTTGATGGCAATCTGGGCAGTCTCGGCGTCACGAATTTCGCCGACCATGATCTTGTCAGGATCGTGGCGCAGAATGGACCGCAGGCCGCGCGCAAACGTCAGGCCTTTTTTTTCGTTCACCGGAATCTGGGTAATGCCCTTGATCTGGTATTCCACCGGATCTTCAATGGTGATGATCTTATCTTCTTCGCTCTTGATTTCGTTCAGCGCGGCATACAGCGTAGTGGTCTTGCCGCTGCCGGTGGGGCCGGTCACCAGCACCATGCCGTAGGGCTCGGCGATGTACCGCCGGAATTTTTTCAGGTCATCCTCATCGAATCCCACAACGTCAAGCACCAGGTTCTGGAACTTCTCGCTCATGGATTCCTTGTCGAGCACGCGCAGCACGGCATTTTCGCCGTGGATGGTCGGCATGATGGAGACGCGGAAATCGATGAGGCGGCTGGTATATTTCACGCGAAAACGTCCATCCTGCGGGACGCGGCGTTCGGAAATGTCGAGCTCGCTCATGACCTTGATACGAGAGATGATGGTGGTGTGGTGCTCCTTGGCAATGGGCTGCATGGCCTGTTGCAGCACGCCGTCAATACGGTACTTGACCAGCACTGAATCGCTTTCACACTCGATATGAATATCGCTGGCACGCTTCTGGAGGGCGGTGAAGATAGTGGTATCCACCAGCCGGATAATGGGGCTGATGTCGTCTTCCGAGGTAATGCGGTCAATGGAGAGATTTTCGTCTGTCGCGCCTTCCTCTTCGCGCACCACGTCAAGAACAAAGCCTTCGCTGGCTTCTTCGAGCACGCGCTGTGATTGCTCGGTCTTCTTCAGAATGTCGCTGATCTGGGAGAGCAGGGCGACTTTGGTCTTGATGCGCCGGTTCAGCAGCAAGCCAATTTCATCAATCAGCATCAGTTTGCTGGGATCGGCGATGGCAATCCACAAGGAGCCTTCGCGTTCTTCCAGAGGAACAAAGTTGTAGCGGAACATCAGGTCTACGGGCACCGATTTGAAAAGCTCCGCATCGAGATGATAGTCCCGCAGATCTATAAATTCGCAGCGGTATCGGGCCGCGATATCGCGCGCCCGCTCTTCACTGGCAATGGCATTGCCGTTGAGGGCGACTGCGTTTTCGATTGCACTGATACTTCTTTGATTCATACCACCTACTAGTGAATTTGCGATCCGAGCGAGAAGACCGGCAGGTAAAGGGCGATCAGCACAAAAGCGACGATCAGCGCCATAAAGATCAGCAGCGCCGGTTCAATCAGAGTGAGCGCCGTGGCCAGCGAGTTCTGCACGTCCTCTTCATAAAATTCTGCAATTGAATTCAACATGGCAGGCAAAGCTCCCGTGGACTCGCCTACTTCGACCATTTCCACCGCCAGTTCGGGAAAGAATTGGGTTTCTTCGAGGCTGGAGGAGAGGGTACGCCCCTCGCGGACTGACTTGCCCGCCAGTTCAACGCTGCGCGATATTCTTCGGCTGTTGATGGCGCTGCTTGCTGTTTCCAACGATGGCACCAGAGGCATGCCGCCCGTAAGCAGCGTTGCCAGCGTGCGCGAGAACAGAGCAACCTGATATTTCAGCCAGACCTGGCCGAAGATCGGCACTCGAAAACGCACAGCGTCGTAGACAGCGGCCCCGGTCTCAGAGCGGAACCAGAGAATGGCTGCCTATGATCGCCATGACGATGGCGGGCACGACTATATAAAAATACGATTGAAAGGTATTCCCGATGTTCAAGCAGAATCTTGGTAACGGTTGGGAGTTGAGCGTCGAACTGGTTATATAGCTCCGCAAATTTGGGAACCACATAGGTGATGAGAAACGAAAGCATCACCGTTAAGGCGACCACCAGGATAGCCGGATACCACAGGGAGGAAATCAGTTTCTTGCGAAACGATGAGGTGACCCGCTGGTACGCTACGTAGCGCGTGAGCACCTCTTCCAGATTGCCTGAACGTTCGCCGGCCAGCAGGGTAGTGGTGTAAATCTTCGAAATCGTGCCTTGTCCCTGGGCTTCAAAAGCCTCAGAAAGCAGTTGACCGCTCTTGACCCGTTCACGCACATTTTCCAGCAGGGAGCGGAAGAATCGGTTGCGCTGCCGCTTGCGCAATAGATCGAGGCCCATAAGGATGGGCAAACCAGCCTTAGTCAGGGTTACGAACTGCTGGTTGAAAATGATGAACTCATCAAGTTTTACTTTACTGGCGGAGCCCAGCTTCAGGCCGAAAACCTTGCGATTGTCTTTGACCGAATAGACCAGGTAGCCCTGCTGGACATACCGATCACGAACCTCTTTTTCCGAGAAGCCGTTCTCCACCTGTTGGAGCACGCGGCCGCGATCATCCGCCATTTTGATAATGAATTCAGCCATGAAATTGTTGGGGGGAGAGGTCGTGCTCCTGCTTAAAGTCTAACATTTATCAGGTCTTAACCGTTACCACTATTCGTTTCCAAGAGGGTACCCCGTGTAGACAGAACGCGACAAAGGGGAATTATTGCGTGATTTGGCCCTCAGGAATCAGTTCCACCCCGGGAGGGGCTGTAAAGCGGAAGAGGCCGTCTTCCACCGGCACGTTTTCCTGTACACCGGTGAAGCGGAATTCGGTGGTGGTGCCATCCACCTCCCGAATCACGATCCGGTCAATTTGGTGCGCAGGGGATATCTCCAGCACCACCTCAGAGACCCGGTCTTTCATTCCCTTAGGCATACCCCGCAGGACCACGTCTCCGGGTTGAAAGGGGGCTATATCGGGAGCCAGCGAAAGGCAATCGAATTCTTTTTCCAGCCTGGTCTTACCGAGCAGATAGCGGAGTGGCGAACGGATATCGTCAAGGTTCTTGATCGGCGTTTTCCGGCCTGCCGCTCACCAGGAACATAAAAGAAGGCGGTGTGGGAATCGGAAAGAAAGAGTTTTTGGCGAGGCTGGCGGTATTCCCAGCGCATTCTGCCTGGCTTTTTCAACCACAACACTCCGGTTTCAGTGCGTGAGACGCCCGGCGCCTGATAGATTTCAGTAAAGTCGGCCTTGAAGGTTTTCAACTGGTTGTAATGGCTGTCAGTTGCCCTGGCGATATCAGATACCTTGAGTTGAAAGGCCAGTGACGGTAGCGCGAACGCTATCGCCAAAGCCACAACGAAAGAACGTAGGTATGACATTTGGTTTGAGTTCCTGCTGATTTGATTGTACTCAAGGACGTTTGGCTGATGTTTTCCAGCCGGGAGGCAGGCCCTGAGTAATGAAAGGAAGCTGGTCAGGGTTCTCGACTTGAACTTTGCCGTCGGGCATCAGCTTATAGGGAGTGTTGGTGGGATCCAGGGGAATGCCTCCAAGCAATCCGGCCCTGACCATATCGTACCCATGCCGAAGGAAGTGGCCGGTATTCTGGAAGTAGGCATGCACCTGGCGCTCCAGATCCTGAATGTTCTGATCTACGCGCAAAGCGATTAAATGCTTCTCGGCATTGTCGCGAATCATCTTGTCGTCAGAAGATTCGTAGAGCCGCTTCCATATTTCAACGGCCGTACCGGGTTCGCCTGCATGGGCCGCCATGGTGGCCGCCATTACCTTCATCCATACCAGGGCATGGGGGTTTTGGGAACCTTTCTGAAAAGCCTGCTCCGCCGCCTTGTAATCTTTTCGGTCCATGTAATGGATGAAGCCCAGGGTGAAATAGAGCCGCCAGTAATCGGGGTTGGCGCGAATCCCTTTCTCGACCAGGGCAACGGCTTTGTCTGGGTCTCCGGCGCCGGCTGGAGGCGGCTGCGACAGAAAGACAGAGCCAAATTCATAGGCCACGATCAAGTGCGGATCGAGATCGGTGGTGATATCCAACAAAGGATAGAGCAGATCGTAACGCTCGAGTTTCGCCGGTGAGCTTCCCGCCGAAGTACTGTACCGCCCGTGTCCAGTAGATATCGGCCAGGAGGCCGGAATATCCCAGGCTGAGCTTCTTCAGAGTCTTACCAGAAGGAATGTAAAGTATTTCCTCAAGAGTGGCTTGCTTGCCGCGGACGGATTCCACGGTATTGAGCGCCAGCACCGAGCCGACAAAAGCTATCACCAGCAGTAATGCGGCAGGGAGATTGATGGAACGCCGCAAGGTCATTTCAGATCTGCGCCGTTCGAAAATCAGCACTGCCGCGGCGGTAGCAGCCGCGGAATACAGCAGGGCGTAAAGCGTATTGAACAGCACCAGCTTGCCGGCAACCGGCTCTCCATGAGCGACGAGCGAAATAATGTTCAGAGATGAGAAGTTGGGAACCAGATAGGCGACGGCAGTAGCCAGCCACTTCATTACCCCGGTAGCCAGGCTGGCGAAGTTACGAAGATCTTCAGAGAAAGTGCCAATCACGAAGATGGAGAAAGCAAAAATCGCCGAAAAAATCGGACTGGAAAACGAAGAAAACAGCAAAGTGATGGCCGTAACAATGAAAAATTCCAGCACTATGAAATAAATTGCGATCAGCAGCCGGGCCTCATCTTTTCCCAGTCCGTGAGCCAGCAGGATAAGAGCGGCGTAGAAGCCGAGGGTCATGAAGGCGGCGTTGGCCACCAGTGTCATGAGCAGGCCGAAAAATTTTCCGGCGATGAATTCCCATCTGCGCACCGGGCGCGACAGAATGGTATACAGCGTTTTCTTCTCAATTTCTTTCGCTACCAGGCCAATGCCGATAAAGATAGCGATGACAATGCCGAAGAGGGAAATCGCGCTCAACCCCACGTTCACTAGAATGATCTTTTCCATGCCAATGGAAATCTGGCCGAAAAGCGGAGCGCTGGCCACCAGCAGCAGCGCAAACAGGATCAGGTTATACAGCACGCGGTCGCGCACCGCTTCGCGAAAGGTATTGAACGATATGGCAGCCAGGCGCGAGATCATGCCTTGATCGTCTCCCGTTCGGTAGTGTGCTCGACAAAATAATCTTCGACGGCTGCCGAGAGCGGGTTGAATGAAATCAGCCGGGCATGTTGTTGCCGCAACTTCTGCACCAGCAGGTCGGCATTGGCCGCGGTCGCAACCGCCCGGACAGAATCCCCGGTCACATGACTTTCAGCCAGGAGGGACGCTACGGCTTTCAGCGCGTGAGCACCCTGCCATACGATTTCGACCTTGTCGGAGCTTTTCGTTTTCAGGTCTTCCACCACGCCGACGCCGCGCAACTCTCCTTTGTGAATCACGGCTACGCGATCACACAACGCTTCAGCATCGGAAAGGATATGGGTGGAGAAGAAGATGGTCTTTCCTTCGTCTTTAAGCCCCTGAATCAGTTCGCGGATTTCGCGGCGCCCGATCGGATCAAGCCCGGACATGGGCTCATCGAGAAAAACAATTTTCGGTTCATGCACAATGGCCTGGGCGATGCCTACACGCTGCAACATGCCTTTGGAAAATTTGCGCAACTGCTTCTTGCCTACATCGGCAAGGCCCACGCGCTCCAGCAGGGCGGGGATGCGGCGACGGCGATCTTCTGCGGAGACGCCGGAAAGCTGGGCGTAGTAATTGAGCAGTTCCGGAGCGCTGAGGTAGTCGTAAAAGTAGGGCTGTTCCGGCAGAAAGCCGATCTGCCGTTTTACCTCAGGATCGTGGAAATGGCAGCCCAGATATCTGTGCGCTGCCTGAGGTCGGAAAGATAATGCCCATCAACAGCTTAAGAGTGGTGGTTTTACCGGCGCCGTTAGGGCCGAGAAACCCGAATGTTTCACCTTCTTCAACGGCCAGATACAAAGGATGCAGCGCAGGTTTCAATGTCTTGCGCCAGAATCCTACAGGATAGCTTTTTGCCAGACCCTGAATCTCAAACGCAGCCATGACTTCCCTGAATGTTGATTCCCATGAATGGCTATAGATTAGGATGAATGAAAGCAGGTTTCAACGATATTAATCGCTAAATCCCGTCATAGACTGTAAAACTCATGCATGTATTGTGCGGGACCACAGCGGTTAGTGATGCGCTGCTTGTAAGCTCGTAGCGAATCATACCATCTTCGGCACTGCAAAAATTTCTTGTCCCAGTGCTGTTCCAGGTTACCGGCGTTGCAGTAAAGGCATAATCAGTGTACGGAGTGCTGCTGGAATCGGACATCGAAAAGTATTCGTAGCCGCCGCGAATGCAGGGCTCGGATACGCAGCCTAACTGGCTATCAACCAGGCAGGCATGTGTCGCATCGCAGGCGGATCCCGGAAGAGTTCCCAGCGCTGCCAGCGAGGGCGCAAACCCCGCCACATCTCCATACGCCGAGTTGTAGGTTGCCTGCGATGTATGAAGAGTACGAAGCGTGCTCACTGCGGCTGCTTCATTGGCTTTCTGGCGCGACCGCATCAGATTAGGAATGGCAATTCCCGCGATAATGAGAATGATGGCTACTACGATCAGTAGCTCAATCAGCGAAAATCCCCGTTGCGCTTCTGCTGTTGTTGATCGGCTCATTGATTTGCTCTTGGGTCAGAGGTAGTGTCAGTTTAAGAGGAGCAGTTTTGCTGCTCCCCCCAAACAAGGCTCGTACCCTCCCCCAGGTACTTGCCGAGCACTTCTGTGCTCTGACATCTGGTATTGCATCTGGCTCGCCAGTCCTTCCAAAGTCTACAGGATTTGATCTAATTCATTGATTCTAAGTGTGTTAAATATAATTTCACGAAGCGGTGAGAAGTCGTAAGAAGTAGCCTGCGGCACGAAATGACAAATTAAGTCATTGGGGGATGACAAATTGTCGCAACACGAGATGGATATCACTCGCTTGCTGCAGAGTTGCATTAGATAAATACTCCATTTCTCTGATTCCAAAAAGAAAGGGACATGGTTTGATCCATGTCCCTGTGGCTTCTAAGCCGTGCCTGATACTGCAAAGAATTTAGAGCGCAGCCCAGCCCGTGCCTGTAATTCCAGCAACAGTTGCCACTGGTGCAGCAGTAGGAGCAGCAGTTACCGGCAGGAAACGAACCACAGCGTCAGAGCTGGAAGCAAAGTCTTTCGTGCCAGCGTTGATGCCCGTGGGAGTTGCGTAGATCACGTAGTCGGTGAAAGGCGTAGCCGCAGGAATGCCGGTGATCGCATATTCATAGGCGTCCTTGGTGCAATACGCACCGCTGACACCTGCATTGCAACCCAGGGTGCCGTCAACCAGGCAGGCATTGGTTGCAGTGGCTCCAGCGCAAGCTCCGGCGCCCGGGCCAAGGACTTGCAGGCTGGGAGCAAAGCCCGAAGTTGGATATGTGGTGGAGTATGTAACTTCGGTTGTGTTTAATGTGCGGACTGTGCTCGCAGCAGCAGCTTCATTGGCGGTAATGCGGGCTCGCATGAGGTTCGGGATGGCGATCGCCGCAATGATCAGAATAATTGCGACCACAATCAAAAGCTCAATGAGTGAAAACCCTTTTTGTTTACGCATTCTTTGGTCTCCTTGTAGGGAATGGGGTGCTCACCCTTTAGCCAAAATTGGGCTTCCAGGAACTGAGCATAATCTATTTCAGCACTTCTACGGCCATTAATTCATAGGTTAACAAAACTTGATCTGATCTGTAACCCTAATACTTTCAACAAAATACAGGTTAGAAGCTTTCTCGTAATTCTTCGCGTTTGAGGGTGGGAGCCAAGTTTTGTCAATTTGGAGTGCTTTTAGCTCGTATTGCGACAAAAATTGGCATTCGGCTTGCGACTTCGACCAGAAAAACAAAAGGGACATGGCTATGAACCATGTCCCCCGTGGCTTGTACCCTCCCCCAGGTACTTGCCGAAACGATTAGAGGGCAGCCCAGCCGGTGCCCGTGATTCCGGCAACGGTTCCCACTGGTGCAGCAGTAGGAGCAGCAGTTACCGGCAGGAAGCGAACCACAGCGTCAGAGCTGGACGCAAAGTCTTTTGTGCCAGAGTTGATGCCGGTGGGTGTCGCGTAGATCACATAATCGGTGAAGGGCGTAGTCGCCGGAAGGCCGGTGATGGCATATTTGAAGGCGTCTTTCGTGCAGTATGCGCCTGAGGTACCTGCGTTGCAGCCCAAGGTGCCGTCAACAAGGCAGGCATTGCCTGCGGTAGCTCCAGCGCAAGCTCCGGCGCCAGGGCCAAGAACCTGCAGGCTGGGGGCAAAACCTGAAGTCGGGTAAGTGGTGGAATAAGTAACCTCTGTGGTGTTCAATGTGCGAACTGTGCTCGCAGCAGCAGCTTCATTGGCTGTGATACGCGCCCGCATCAGATTGGGAATTGCGATCGCAGCAATGATCAGGATGATAGCAACCACGATCAGAAGCTCAATCAGCGAAAAACCTTTTTGTTTGCGCATTTAGAAGATCTCCTCTTCGATTCGAGTTTCGTATGTTCCCACTGATAGGGACTCGATCTTGCCTTGACAAGTGCATGTTAGGAACCATTCCAGGGAATCTGCTTTCGCTTCCGGTGGATAAAATGTAAGCTTATGAAAACATTGAGTTAGTTAGAAGAGTGATGTGACGGAGTTGCAGCTCTGTGTAAACGAGAGGGGTGGTTCATCAGGCTTTCTTGACAAAAAATGTCTTTGAAAGTGACGCAGACTGACAACCACTCATTTTGATGATGGAATGAATCCAGGAATTCTCATACGTATTGTAAATTCTCATACGTATTGTATTTGTGAGGGGCGAGAGCAATTAGGCTTTGAACTGAAAAAGCAGACGAAGGACTTCTGTTCACTTCAACTCGACCGCTTCGCCAACCTGCTCTCCGATCAGCCTGCCTACCAGGGTCTTGAGATTTTCGCCGGTTTTGCCCAGCACAAAATCACTCTGCTGGTCTGACCAGTCGAGTTTGAAGCTACTGACCAGGGCTGAAATCCAGATTTGCCTGACGGGCGCATTGGGGGTGATGACAAACCTCCCCGGGAGGATCGTCGAAGCTGATGTGAAGAGCGCCGGCGTTCTCTTCGACTTCCATGTCCACGTTGTCTTCGGCGGCAATAAGGCTTTTTTTCAGACCGTCAATGGCTGCGTCAGCGTGGCGGCGAAATTCGATGTCTTCCATGACTTGATTATATGTCTTGAATGAGAGACAAGAAAAAGGAGGAACGGGCTGTTCCTCCTTTTCTTGAAAATCTCGTCGCGCTCTGTTTAGAAGGGAACGTCGTCGTCGGTGATGCCGGACCCGACTTCGGCCTGGCCATAGTCTTCCGCAGGTTGCGAGGAACGTTGGTCAAACGAAGCGTGGGCGGAAGCGGCGCGCGGACGTCCTTCGAACCCATCACTACTGCCGCCGCCTTCGCCGCGACCGCTGAGCAGCACCAGATCATTGGCAACCACCTCGGTGCGGTATTTCTTCTCGCCGCTCTGCTTGTCTTCCCAACTGGAGGTTTGTAGGCGGCCTTCAATATAGATCTTGGAGCCCTTCTTCACGTACTCACCGACGATTTCAGCCAGCCGCTGCCAAGCAACAATGTTGTGCCATTCGGTGCGGTCCTGCCACTCGCCGCTCTTGTCTTTAAAGCGCTCGTTGGTGGCCAGGCTGAACTTGGCTACAGGGACGCCGCTGGGCGTGTACTTTACTTCGGGGTCTTTTCCCAGATTACCTACCAAAATTACTTTGTTTACGCTTTTTGCCATGAGAGTGCCTTTTTCGGAGAAGGTATGGTCACTATATCAGTGAGCCATGGAATGCGAAAGACGTTCTACCCGTTGGAAACAGGCTGTTTTTGTGGAAATCTGGACAGTTTTCCGAACTGATCTATGCGCTGCATTTCGGCCGCCTAAACTCTTGCCCTGTCCTGCATCGTCTCGTTTCGTGGCACGAAACTATCGTCTCGTTTCGTGGCACGAAACTGAAGAGGTTCTTACGCGTGAGCACCGTAAATCTGGTACAGCATTATATAAACGACAACTCCGGTGACCGAAACATAGAGCCATACCGGAAAAGTCCAGCGGGAGATGCGGCGGTGGCGGTCAAATCTCCGTCGCAATCCTGAATTGAGCGAGAGCAGCACCAGCGGGACCACGAACACAGCCAATAGCGTATGCGAGAGCAGGATCGTAAAATACAGCAGACGCGCCCAGCCTTGTCCGGGAAAATGCACTGAGTGAACATGGGCATGGTAGTAGAGATATGAAGTCAGGAACAGGCTGGAAGTCACTAACGGCAGTAATCATGCAGGCGCGGTGCAGGCGGACGCGGTGACGCCCGATCAGCACTCTTCCGGTAGTCAGCAGCATAGCGCTGGCGCCATTCAAACTGGCGTTGATTACAGGAAAAATGCCGTAGTCCATTTTCCTCAAGCTTAACAGAACTCGGTGCGCAACTTGAGAGCGCGGGTCAGTCGGAACCTATGCGGCAGGCAGCGTAGTGCGGCGGTTGGCGATCATGAATCCGGCCCCGAACACGATTGCGGTGAAGGCAGCGAGTACCACGACGGAAGGCCACAACGAGAGAAGCGTAGCCGGATGAGTGGCAGGGAAGAGCGCCAACTGCAAAGCGTCAAGGCCGTAGGTCAGCGGATTGATCATCATAAGCCATTTGATCCATCCGGAAGCGCCGCTGATGGGAAAGAGAGACCCTGAAAGCAGCCACAAAGGAATTAGAAACAAATTGATGATGGCGTGAAAACCCTGCGACGATTCCATCTTCCAGGCTATGGCAAATCCCAGAGCGGTGAGGGCAAAGGCCACCAGAAATACCACCAGCGCAACTTCAAGAAATTGGTCGACGCCAATGCGAATGCCGATCATCGGAGCAAATACCAAAAAAAGCATTCCCTGAATAGCTGAGAGCGTGGTGCCGCCCAGAACTTTTCCCAGCACAATGCCGGAGCGGTGGACAGGCGCAACCATCACCGAAAGCAGAAAGCCTTTGTTGCGGTCTTCGATCACCGACATCATGGTGAAGATAGAGGTGAAAAGAACAATCATGATCAGCGCGCCGGGAAAGAAGTAGTTCAGGTAGTTGCCTTGCCCGGTGGCCTGCGATTGCAGAGAGGTGCCGAAGCCCGCGCCAATGACCACCCAGAAAAGCAGTGGAGAGACGATCACGCCCACCACTCGCGCCGGCTGGCGGTAGAAACGCACGATCTCGCGCCACCACAGGGTGAAAGCGGGCAGCAGCGGATTCACGCGGGGCAAAGCAAGTGGTGCGGTGGCGACGGCTCCCTGGGCCATTATGGATGCTCCTGTTCTTTTTCCTGCTGTGACCAGAAGCGGTGTCCGGTGCGGCTGATGAAAACATCTTCCAGCGTAGGCTTGCTCACCGACATGGACTGTATCTCGCCGGGGAATGACTCCACGATGTCGGTGACGAACCTATGGCCTTCCCGGCGTTCCATGCGAATTTTGTTATCAATGACTTGGGCGGTAATTCTGAAGCGCTGCTCGATGCGCAGAGCGAGCCCTGCCGGATCCGCGGCTTCCAGCAGCACTACATCGCCGCCAATTTCGCTGCGGAGTTCGGCAGGTGTTCCGAGCGCCACAATGTTGCCTGAACTCAAGATGGCCAGCCGGTCACAGCGCTCTGCTTCTTCCATGAGGTGGGTGGTCACGATAATGGAAACCTGCTCCTGACTGCGCAGTTCATGGAGGTATTGCCACAGGTCGCGCCGCGCTCCCGGATCAAGGCCTGTTGTGGGTTCGTCCAGCAGCAGAATGCGGGGACGGTGCATGAGTCCCTTCGCTAACTCAATGCGGCGCTGCATGCCTCCGGAAAATGTTTCAACCTTTTCTTTAGCGCGATCTTCGAGTCCGACGCGTCGCAGCATCTCGGCAATTCGTGTGCGCAATGCAGAGCCGCTCAAGCCGTAGAGGTGTCCCTGATGCCAGAGATTTTCAGCGGCGGTCAGTTTGATGTCCGCGCTCTGGGCCTGGAACACAACGCCGATGCGGCGGCGTACCTCGTCAGCCTTACGCGCCGTATCAAAACCCGCGATCAGCGCGCGCCCGGAATTGGGCAGCATGAGGGTAGAGAGAATTCTGAATAGAGTTGTTTTACCGCTGCCGTTGGGGCCGAGAAGTCCGAAAATTTCCGCCGGACGCACATCGAAAGAAATGCCGTTCAGGGCCGTGCGGTCGCCGTAGCTGTGGCGCAGATTTTCAATCTGGATCACCGGAGCTGTCTGAAGCACCGGAGATGATGCCGGATTTTGCAACGTAGTCGCCATAAATCTAATACCGCACTGCGTTGATCATCATGAGCGCGAACAACAGCGGCAAGTATAAAACAGAGGCCTGCAAAAGCTCTCGGGCGAACTTCTTAGAAGCAGGATCGGTGGTCGGCAAATGAGTGCGCGCCAGGCGGAAATTGAAATAAAGAAACATGATTCCCAGCAGGAGCGCGCCGACGAGATAGATCTTGCCGGTCATGTGCAGTCCGGAAGGCAACAGGCTTACCGGAATCAGCACCGATGAATAGGAGATCATCTGTCGTACTACGCTGCTTCCTTCTTTATCCACCACAGGCAGCATCTTGATTCCGCCGGCGGCGTAGTCGTCGCGATAGAGCCAGGCAATGGCTTGAAAATGCGGAAACTGCCAGATGAACACAATGGTGAAAAGCACAATGGCTTCTACTTCCACGCGACCACGAATCGCGGTCCAGCCCAGCAGCGGAGGCATGGCCCCCGGAAAGGCGCCCACCAGAGTGGAAATAGGCGAGACTTTTTTCAGCGGGGTGTAGAAGCCCAGATAAATCGCCGCGGTTGCGAATGCCAACACAGCCGTGAGCATGTTGGTGGTGTAAACCAGGTAAGCCGAACCGCCGAGAACGGCTATCGCTCCGGCGGCGAAACCAGCCGCCAGCGGCATTCTGCCGGAAGGCAGAGGGCGGTTGCGGGTGCGCGCCATCTGCGCGTCCACACGATGCTCGAATGCTTCATTCAAGGCTGCAGCGCCTGCCGATGTCAGGCCGATCCCAATCAGCGCATTGAGCAGCGTGAGAGAAAGGGACGAGATTCCGGCTTTGGCCGCACCCATGTAGAAGCCGGTCCAGGCGGTCATGACGATCAGCGATGTTACGCGCAATTTAAAGAGCTGCGAGCAATCGCTGAACAGCGAATGTTTCTTCGCCAGAAGCTGCGGCGCGGCAGATGGCTGGCCTACGACCTGAGGGGCGGAACTCATGCGTTCACCACTTCGCGCTTGCGTTCAAACGGCAGAATTTGCGCTGCGTCCCCGGTATGCCGGTACGCCTGAATGGTGAGAATGAAAGTTGTTGCCAGTATCAGTGCTCCTACTGCCATGTGAGCCACCGTGGTTATGACCAGGTTGAATGTTGGTTGCAACTCAGCGGCCCCGTAGACCACCCGCGTGAGATACGCTGAGAAACCCAGAACCAGTTGCACCGCAAGCAGGGAAACCAGCGCCAGCCCCGGCTGGCGCAGATGCGGAATGTTGGAGTGCTTGGTGAATGAGCGGATGCCAACATACAGCGCCAAAAATGTGACAAACAGCGCGTTCAGCATGTGCGGATAAAGGAATGCATGAATAATCTTGTGGGCCGGCCAGCGGTTGGCGCCCATGGGGCCCAGCTTGGTCCAGACATGCCGGAAGGCGGCTCCCAGAATGAGCTGCAAGTAGAGGAAGCCGATCAGCATCCAGCAATGGCGCACCAGCGGCCGCGCCTCTTTCTTCGTGATCTTTTCCGGCGGTTCGATCAACCAGCTACGGCTGGTGAAAACAGCGATGGCGGCCAGCACGCAAAACATGGTTTGCCCAACGGTAGCGTGGGCGGTGGAAATCGCCGGAGGCAAAAAGTTCAAGACCGTCAGACCGCCAAGCACGCCCTGGAAAATCACTCCTGCCACCGCAGCCAGCGTGAGCCCGCGCATCCAGCGGCGCTTGTCCACGAGCCAGGTCCAGACCGCCACAATGATGGTGAGCAGGCCGATGAATTCGGCGAACATGCGGTGGCCATGCTCAAACTTGATTCCGCCGATCATAGGCGGCATTTTATAGAGAGAACCAAAGCTGGTAGGCCAATCAGGGACGGCAAGGCCGGCATTGTTACTGGTGACCAGGCCCCCCGCAATCAACAGCAGGAATGCCAGGCAAGCCACCAGAACGGTAAAACGATGATGGGCGGCGTGATAAGCAGATGAAGCCAGAACTACTCCTAAATAGTCAAAGAATGATATTGGGCGTGTAAATAGCATTTTATCACCGCGGTGCGCTGGTTCTGAGGATGTTTGCATCAGGGCGTCTATTTTAAGAACGGGGCAGCTTACCGGGTGCTGGCGCCGGTAGGATGGTAATTGTAGAAGTGATCGATTTCCTCAAGGTAGTTCATCACCCGCTGTTCATACTGCTTTTCTTCGGCCGGGGTGAGAATGTTGCGAGTCGCGTTGGGGTCCTGCTGCAGGTCAAAGAGCGAAACTTGCAATGGCGAATCGTAGGCGGCAAACATAAACCGGCCATTATCGGATAACAATCCGTAAGCAGCTCTCTGGTCAGAGGCAAGAAAAAGCTCTGTCCTGTGGTATTTGTTCAATTCCTCTTTGCTGTGAGTGAAGACGGGGCGGCCGAACAGATCATTTTCTTCGATCGGCGTATGACCAAGCAATGATAATAAAGAGTTGGGGTAATGTCGGTCAGGGTGGCGATCGAAGTCCGGATCGCAAATAAATCTGCTGCGCATGTATTCAGGTAAATGAATAATCAAGTCAGGAACACGGGCCACCTCAGGCACAATGATGCCGACATGACCCGATCGTCCAAATTGGCCTTCTGCGTCTCCATGGTCAGCCGTGATGATGATGATGCTGTTATCGTACATACCGCGTGACTTTATCAAGTAACGGACGAAGTCTCCCAGAAATTCATCAACCTGGTGGAGTTCCCAGGAAATGCGTCTATCAAACTCCGGAGAAACATCCCACTTAGATGTCGCATGTGGAAGTTTATTCCGCGCCAGCAAATGGACGTTCTTGGGTTGCGCATAAAAAAATACAGGACGACTCGGATCTTTGCGGTTGTCGAGAACTGATTCAACCTCCTGCAGCGTAGTTGATAATTCCAATTCATTCCATGGCTTGTTTGCATCGAGCTTGGTGAAGTCACCGTTATCCGGAAGGATGGACCGCAGGATCTCGTCGTAGCTCACGATGATCTGATACCCATCCGTTTGCGCAAGCTTCTTCAGGCTGTTGACCTTATCAAACGGCTGCATGAAATGAGAATGAAGCAACAGCGTTCCGGCCCAGAGTGCTGATTCCGAGAGCGATGTTCCCGAATACTGAGTGTAGGCATTCTTCATCACGAAGCTGTCTCGCGCGAGGGAAGTCCAGGTTTGGCGTGAAGTGGACACGCGGGTTGTAGGCTCCAACGTGATCCTGGCGCAATGAATCCACGACGATCATGAAGATATTAGGAAATCTGACGGATGCAGGGGCCATTTGCTGAACGAGATGCAAATCGAATTTGGCCTGAGCATTCGGAATATTCGTGTACTGCCGCATCGTCCTGCATAGCTCTCCGCAGCGTTCTCTAAAACGGCCAGAGATTAATTCATGAGTCATGCCGAACGAGACGTTCTGGTTTGCGTACTCAGAAGTAGCAGCCGCAATGCGTCCTTCGGTCGTGCCTAGCTCCCGGGCCCAAAGAAATGCTGACGCTGTGAGTGCCCAATAAGTAAATGCTGCAATCAACAGGACCGCGCTCATACCCGGCAAAGAATGGTTTTCCCATCGGGGCCGCAGCCGAAAAATCGCGGCTGACACTAGAACCCACAACAGGATGGTGACGCTCCCCTTGAACACTCCGTTCCAATCCACCTCACCGATAATGTTGGGCCACGACACTACGGCAATAGCACTGAAACATGCCAGCAGCATGAGAGCGATGCGCGATCCCCTATCATTTCTCGCGCCGTGCTGTGCATTTACCAGAAGCGGTTGCAGAACCGTGAATCCCACCGCCGTGATCGTGGTACTGAATAGGATCGAGTAAAACACATTGAGCCATCCGCCAAAGGTGAGGGAATCTTGAAGAAAGCGACTCGATGCCATGGAAAGACCAATAATAACCGTCAAGCTCAGCAGAATCGGACGGGCATCGTAAGCAGGAGCAATCTTTCGAGCGGTAAATAAAACAACGTTGAAGATTGAAACTGCCAGGACAGCAATCCAGATATGGGCAGCAACAATGCAGACTGCTAATTCCAGACCTGAATAGGGGTGCAAGAAAAGCTGGGGATCGAGATGTCCCGGGCTTAAAGATCCGAAACAGGAGAGGATTGCCACTGTCACCGCTGAGAGCACAGCATTGACATAAGAGAACATGCCATGTTGGGTTCCGGAAGATTTCTTGACCACAGCTACGAAATGAGGCGCGGCGGCCATTAACGTTGGAACCAACACTGCAATTCCGATCACATAGGCAGGCCAGCGGTTCTCGATGTGAGGTAAAAAATTGCGGGCACTCATGTAGACGCCGGTTAAGCCCTGGAGTATCAGGGCTGCACGAATGAACAGGTTTTTACGTTGTGGCGAATATGCCAGCACTTCTGCCAGGAAGGCCGCCCAGTACAGAAATGAGTGGTAGCGCAAAAATGATATGAGCCATAGATATGGCGGTTCTTTTATCAAAAACAGGTAGGTATAAGGAATGAACGCGAGAAGACAGAGCAATGAGGTGAGCACAAAGAATGCTCCTGCGCTCAGCTTCAGCACGGATTGTAATGCCGCCTTCATGTAGAAGATTGGCAGAATATTATCTGGCTAAGAACGTTTGGAAAACCACCGTTCGGCCCTGTACCGTTGCGACGGGACCAAGCCACCCGCAATCAACAGCAGGAATGCCAGGCAAGCCACCAGAACGGTAAAATCCTGCTTCATTGTTTATCATGCCGCTCATCATCGCTTTTATCACTGAGATGGTGCTGTTCCGCCGTGTTTCAAGCTTTATGGTTGCTTTTCAAAAGACGCTTTTGCGTTCGGGTAGTCCAGCGTGATCTTGAAAAATTTCAGAGCATCTCCGCCGAGAGCCCCATCGATTTCCTTGTCCATCCATTGTGACATCCATTCATGAAAGTTTTTGTCCGGACGTTCGGTAAACCATACTGGCCCTACGGTATAACCTGCTACTGTGATGTTCGGTACCTGGATCATCACTTTATCGAGCTTTGCTGATTCGTCTCGAATCATCTTCCATTCCGGATGTGCCTGATGCCAGCGGGTGAGGGTGCTGTGAGTAATGAAGCTGGTGGCCCGGGTTTTCGGACCATGATCGTTGAGTGCTTGCAGAAGTCTAGGACTGAGATTCGTAGTGGCGCCGGTGTCGAACAGCAATTCTTCGGTTTGGCCGTTGATCGTAGCCTGAATACGCGGAAAATTCGCGCCGCGTTGGCCCGAGCTGTCGGTGGGAAATCCCAGACTGAGTTCATGCCCATTCTTCCGCTCCGGGGATTTGTTATTGGGCCAGAGCCAAAGACTGTGGCCCGGATAATCAAACGTCCAGACATGCCCTGCAAACCACGCCTGGCCCACCATTCCGGAAAGGTTTTCGTTGTCCAGGGAAGGCCCCTGTTCCGGGAAAACTGGCATCCATCCATCATTGAATTCAGGAGAAGGAATGCTGGCCTCGGGCTTAAATTGCGGTAGTTTTACTTCTGTAGACTTTTCTCCCTTTCCGCTTACTTCTCTTGGTGATAAACCCAGCCGCTTAACTGCTGAGTCGAATATGAATAGCCCTCCTCCAGTGTCGGCGATCAGGCGCAGAACGTTACCATCGGTGGTTACCGGCTGCACAATGAAACGATCAGCGGAATAATCAACCGGAATTTTTGTTGGACGAGGGGTCGGGGCTTTGGATTCCTGCGCCCATGTGATCAGGATGAGGAGAGAAACCAGAATAGATTTCATATCAGTGCCGGAATGGTTTTTAAAAATGTCGACAACAATTCAATATTGCTTTAGCCGCTTGCAGCCGTTTTAAACACTCACGATTCACGGCTGAAAGCTGAAGTCCGCTTTTGCCGTCTGCTTTGGTTCGACTTTGATTTTCACGGTCCGTTCGCCGAATTTTTCGTGAACTGCGGCCAGCGTGTACTCGCCCGGCGGAAGATCTTTGATTTCGAAGCTTCCATCGGGAGCGCTCACCGCGAAAAAGGGATTGGTGAGCACGTTGATGTACATCTTCATCCACGGATGCTGGTTGCATTGCACCGGCATCATGATCTCCGGGTGCTGAAATGTTTTCTCAATGGGATCGCCACGCGGCATCTGCGTTTCGTTCCACTCGGGATTATCGCGCGGCATGGGATGTACATTGTGCTGGGCATTATCGTCATTCAGCACTTTGAGCTTCTGGCCCACCATGACGCCCAGCACGTGCGGAACATAACGGCAGCCCTTCTGGTCGAGTACCGCTGGTTCCTGCGGAGCAGCAAAAGCAGCCTGTCCGAAACCATCTTTCACGTAAACGAAAACGTTGGCCAGCTTGCCGTCTTTTACGGCAACCACATCTGGGGCCTGTGGGCTCGATGGGCAGGCCGGATCCTGGGTCATGTCGAGTGGTTGCAGCTTGGGAACGGCACCCTGAAAGCTGACGAATCCTTTGATGGATCCTGCGGTGCTTTTGTCTACCGTGGTGATTGCCGGTTGCGGCGAAGAACTGGAAGAGCTTCCCGCAGGTTTGAAGTTCTGCGATTGATTGCAGGAGAGCAGAGTTAACGTTAGAAAGAAGATTAGAACAAGATTTTTCATTTGAGTGCTGCTACGCTATGTATAAATTCCAACCTGGAAAATACCTGAATTCTTTAAAGACATTCATCAATCCCGCACGATCGAGAAAATATTGGGTTTAAGAGCGTGTGGGAGAACTTCATCTCGCAACAGTTTTGTATCAGGGCATGACTTCAGTCGTGCCGGAAAAGCCGCATAGAATTGGGCTTTAGCCCCTGCATACTGCGGCGCTACGATGGTGTCCGCATCGAAATCCCCCCTCAAAACAGTCTGATCATTTGCCGGTGGCCGCTGCCACATGTTCCATGTTCTCGATCACTGCATCGGTGAATTCCGATGTGCCCGCGGTCCCTCCAACATCGCGTGTCAGGTGCAGCTTTTCTTTGAAAGTCTTTTCGAGCGCCGCATGAACCATGTCGGCGGCCTCGGTTTCGCCTAGATGCCGCAACATCAGAATTCCGGATTGCAGCACCGCGGTTGGGTTCGCAATGTCCTTTCCGGCAATATCAGGCGCGGACCCGTGGACAGCCTCGAAGATGGCGCAATGTTCGCCCAGATTCGCTCCCGGTACTAGTCCCAGGCCACCGACGAATGCAGCACACAGGTCGGAGATGATGTCACCGTACAGGTTCTCCATGACCAGCACGTCATATTGATATGGATTCATCACCAACTGCATGCAGGTGTTATCCACAATGTGCTCGCCATAGGTAATCTCAGGAAATTCTTTCGCCACATTGCGGCAGCAGCGTAAGAAGCAGGCCATCGGTCATCTTCATGATGTTGGCTTTGTGAATGGCGTGGACGCGCTTCCGTTTTTCCCGCCGCGAGTATTCAAACGCGAATTTGGCGATGCGCGTCGAGGCCTTTTCAGTAATGATCTTCAGGGCTTCCACTACGCCGGGAACCACTTCATGCTCGATGCCGGAGTACTCGCCTTCGGTATTCTCGCGCACAATCACCAGATCAACACTGGGGTAGCGTGTAGGCAGGGAAGGCAGGTTCTTAATCGGCCGGAAGTTTGCATAAAGCTCGAACTTTTGGCGCAGGCTTACGTTGATGCTGGCAAAGCCGCCGCCAATGGGAGTGGTGACTGGGCCTTTCAAGCCGACTCCGGTGCGCTCGATGGAGAGCAGCAGTTCCTTGGGAATATATTCCCGGTATTTCTCGAAAGCTTCTGAGCCGGCGTTAAAGTTTTCCCAGTCAATCTTCACGCCCGCGGCCTCAAAGATTCGGACCACCGCTCCGGTAACTTCAGGGCCGATTCCATCGCCCGGAATCAAGGTAACTTTATGTGCCATAAACTCCCAGACTACTTCGCGCCGGACTTGGCTTTGACCGGCTTATGTTTGTCTTCTTTGGCGCCGACCAGATGCTCAAGCTCCGAGCGAAATTCATCTACATCTTTAAAGTCGCGATAGACCGACGCAAAGCGTATGTACGCGACTTTATCTATCTGTTTGAGCTGTTCCATGATTAGCTCGCCAATGTCCGTGGTCGAGCGTTCGCGCTCCGGCGAGTCCACGACGAATTGCTCCACGTCGTTTACGATGTGCTCCATTTTGCCCATGGAGATAGGCCGCTTCTCACAGGCCCGGAGCACACCGGCCAGTATTTTCTGGCGCTCGAACTTCTCCCTCCTGCCATCTTTCTTCACAACCATGTAGGGAATTTCGTCAATGCGCTCGTAAGTGGTGAAGCGCTTCTCACACTTCAGGCACTCGCGCCGCCGGCGAATGGATTCGCCTTCCTTGCTCTCGCGAGAGTCAACCACTTTGTCATTTTCGAAGCCGCAAAAAGGACACTTCATTGGTGATGAAAGACCGGGTGATAAAAGACCACATCATTCAAGGACGCCGGTACAGTTGATTCTAGCAAATGGGCTCTGGCCTGAGCCTGTGGTACAGCTGCCGGGATGCTGCGCCCTCAATGTATCCATTCATTCGGGCCGGAAGGGCCTTCTTTGATTTTTGATGGATCTATAGGCTCAATCAACTCCGTTTGGGCGGAGTGTTCGAGTTTTTCTTCTTCTTCCACGCTTTCTTCTTCCAGCTTGGTCAGGGAAACATGTTCGAAGTGCGCCAGCAGCAATCCGGCCGGAATCACTGACATGAAGGTAACCAGCCATAACATGATGCCGCAACTGGTGGCCAATTCCGGAGAGGCGTGGAATACACCGCGCAACGTGCCGATGGTGGCAAGCTGCGATCCCCCGCCGACTACCGGCAACTGCAACACACCGCCTACCACGCTGGCGGCCGTGAGCAGCAGCACGCTGGGCAAGGTCATGCGCACCAGGCGAGTGTGTGCATAGGCGTGAGTCACAGAGACGTACGCCATCCCAATGACCAGCCAGATCACCACAGAGAGGGCGCTGACCGTCACGAACGCTTTCCAGTCCTGCAAGGTATTCAGGCCTTCTCCAAAAGCCTGAACGCGGTGGCAGATGGCCTGGCTCAATTTTTTAGACAGAGGCGAAAAGAGCCGCTCCGCAGCCCCCGAGGCGCGAGCAGGATTCCTGCGGATGGCGTATGCCAGGTATCCGACGAAGCACACCAGGCCCAGCAGCAAGAGGCCGGATATCTGAAATTCAATAAATGACTTTGGATTTCCCGATTCGCGGAAACCAGGAAGACTTTTTAGCCGCGACGCAAATACCAGTACATTCACCGCCATGATGAGAGCGAAAGCGCCCATATCGAAGATGCGTTCGACCGTCCATACCGCCACCTGCGACGCCATGCTCAGACTTTGTTTGCGGGCGATCAGGTAGGGACGTATAAATTCTCCCGGACGCCCTAACAGAGCCAAAGCAGTAAACCCGATCATGGTGGGAGCGAGAAGCCGCCTAGTGCTGGTCTTGCATACCGGGCGCAGCAGGATCTTCCAGCGCACTGCCCTCAAAAGGTAGTCGGCGTACACCAGCGCCGCCCCGGTAAGTATGTAACTCCACTGCGGACGCTCGTTCAGCAATTTCTGCCAGTCAAATTTCCGCCATGCCCGCACCTGAAAATAGACCAATGCGGCAAGCACCATGAGCACCAGGGCGGAGACAAGAAATTTCTTCTTTCGATTCATTCTGTGGTTAGACTGCTGAACCTTTGCTTAAGTAATGTTACTAAGCTGCGCGGCCCGATTTGCTTAAGACGGGCTGTGCGTATTGGTAAGACTGGCCTGTTGCGGGGCAGGCTTGGCGGCGGTCTTCTTCGTATTCTTTTTGGAGTCGGCAGGCTTGGCTGCGGGCAGGGGCTGGCCGGCTGCTTTCATCTGCGCCAGCTTCTTGGCGTTGAAATCTCTCACAATTCTCGATATATAGGCCCGCGTTTCCCGGTAGGGCGGCACACCGTGATACTGCTGCACGCGTTGCGGGCCGGCATTGTAAGCTGCGAGCGCCTTGATGGGATCGTTGTTATACAGTGTAAGCAGTTCGCTCAGATAAGCGGTGCCGGCTTCTACGTTAGCTTTAGGATCGAAAGCATCTCTCAGGCCGAGCTTGTTGGCCGTGCCTGGCATGATTTGCATGAGTCCCTGGGCCCCTTTTGGGGAAATGGCGTGCGGATGGAAGTTGCTCTCCGCCTTGATCACACTGTTCACAAAGTCAGGATCAATGCTGCGCTTGTTGCTGGCGTCGCGCACCACCTGATTTATGTCCAGCGGAGAAGCTGCCGCCACAGGTATCGGTTTGACTTCGGAAACCGGAAGAGCCGACGCGACCGGTTGAGGGGCAGCCACCGGTTGAGGCGGAGCGATCACTAACTCTTCCTTCTCATAGGAAGCGATGGTATTGGTTGGGACATCAATGTATCCGCCATCAATGAAGAGGCGGGTGTTCTCGCCTATCTGTTCCCGGCGATCATGGCGAATAGAACGGCCATTGCTCAAAATAGCCACCTCCGCGCCCATCGCGGTAAGTTGGGCGGCCACAAGCAACAGGCCAATCGCCAATGGTTTCAGGAATCGCATTCAGCTCTACTCTATTTAACCTTAACTGCTGGCTGAAAACCAGCCCCAAATAGCTGCTCCAGGGCGGCAGCTACCCCGTTTTCTGCGTTGCTGGCAGTCACATGCCAGCCACTCTGCCTTAGTTCTTCAGATGCATTTCCCATGATGACGGGAAGTCCAGCAAATTCAAGCATTTCCAAGTCATTATAGTTGTCGCCAATGGCCATGACCTGCTCCCGGGTAATGCCACGCTGCTCCGCCCAGCGGCGCAGGGCGTGGCCCTTGGAACAGTCGCGGTTGAGAATGTCGAGAATGCAGAGGTCGCGGTGGTCGTATTGCGTGCGCAGGATCGTGATTTCATCCAGAAATCCGGCCTCGGCCAAGCGCTCCTGGGCCGCCTTCATGCGGTCCAGAGTGCCGCAATACATGGCTTGGATGGGGTCTTCGGTCAGCGCAGCTTCGATAGGCGAGACGTAGCGAATATAGGCGGAGTTCATCTCCAGCCAGCGGGAGATGCTGCGGGTCAGCTCGTCTACCCGTTCCAGCACCAGCGCGTCGTGTCCGGAGCGGTCGAAGGTGAGCACCGCGTTGCCGCGAAACTGGTCCATGTGGGCAATCAGCTTGCGGGCGGTTTGCAAAGGCAGCAGATCGGTAAAGAAAGTCTCTCCGCCACTGGAGCGAATCAGCGCGCCGTTGGAACTCACCAGCCATACAGGAAAACCCAATTCATTCGCCACTGGCAGGGCGTAATCATGCCGCCGTCCGGTGGCCAGCATGATTTCGATTCCCGCCTCGTGGGCGCGCCGCAGAGCTTCCAGATTGCGGGCCGGAAGCTTGAAGTGGGAGTCGAGCAGAGTGCCATCAATATCAATTGCCAGCAGGCGGATGTGCGGGTTCACCGGATAAATTGTACCGCTCTGATGGAGCAGCAAGCGCAACCTCACCACTCATGCGCGAATGGGAACTGTTTTTCACTGATGTCACTCCAGGCTCTTGCAACTTTAGTTAGCCCCGTTAAGGGAAGCGGCTGGCTTCACCGGCCAGAACCAGATGTTCTAATCAATGCATGGACTCCCTCGATCAACTCACGACCGATGCTCGGGTCAACGTGCGGCGCGGCGGAAAGCCGGAAGGGAAGTGCGTTGTCTACTGGATGCAGCGCTCACAACGCGCTCTCGATAATCCCGCGCTGGAAACCGCTGTGCAGGCCGCCAATGCTTTGGGCATGCCTATTGTGGTTTTTCTGGCTCCGGTGCCGTTCTATCCTCATGCCAATCTCCGCCACTATCGTTTTCTGAACCAGGGCATCCCTGCGATTGCCGCTGGATTACAGGAGCGGGGCATCGGATTCGTTCTGCGCCGTTATCCTGACCATCATCTGTTGAAGTTCTGCGAAGAGGTAGGCGCGGCACTGGTGATTGGCGACGAGAATCCTATGCGCGAGCCTGAACACTGGCGGCAAGTGGTAGCCAGACGGTTGCGCATACCTTTCTGGACCCTAGATGCAGATGTGATTGTGCCTTCGCAGTTGTTGATGAAGGAGCAATATGGGGCCTACACGGCGCGTCCGGTGATTCGCCGCCTTCTGCCGGAGTTTCTTAAGCCGGTAGGGAATACCTGGGCCAGGTTTCCGTGGATGCCGCCTGCAGGTTTGCAAAGTCTGCCGCCGGACACCGACATAACACAAGGATGGAAGCTGGATCGCTCTGTGCCTCCGGTTGACAGCTTTGCAGGCGGCACGGACGAGGCGGTAAAGAGGCTGAAGAAGTTCGTCAAGACAGAGCTGACTGGATATCCCGTTGACCGCAACAAGCCGGAACATGATTCCACCAGCCACATGTCCCCCTATCTGCATTTTGGGCATATTGGCCCGCACACCGTTGCGCTGGCGATACAGAAGGCGGAGGCTCCGGAGCAGGCCAAAGAAGCCTATCTCGAGCAACTGATCGTGCGGCGTGAACTGGCCATTAACTTCGTGCGGTTCAATCCTGACTACGACAATTTCGAAAGCGGCGCAGATTGGGCCCACCGCTCCCTCGCCGAGCATCTGGGTGACCAGCGGCAGATCTATAGCCGGGAGCAACTGGAAAACGGGGAGACCGCCGATCCGCTGTGGAACGCCTCGCAGAAGCAAATGGTCTTTGGCGGCTGGATGCACAACTACATGCGCATGTACTGGGCCAAAAAATTGCTGGAGTGGAGCAGGACTCCGGCGCAGGCTTACGAGACGGCCGTTTACTTTAATGACAAATATGAACTCGATGGTCGCGATCCCAATGGCTACGCCGGTATAGCCTGGGCCATCGTGGGAAAACACGACCGTCCGTGGTTTGACCGGCCGGTGTTCGGCAAGGTCCGATATATGTCATTTAACAGCACTTCCAGGAAGTTTGACAGCAAGCGCTATATCCGCCAGGTAGAGGATATGGCTGAGAAGCGGGCCGGGTAATGCGCTTAGCCCCGCGCTACGCCAATATCGCATCTCGATATTTCTTGAAAATCCAGCAGCTCTGAATCATACTCTCGTCATGCTGACGTCGCTTTGCGGACGGTGCCTTGGCATCCTGGCGGTCCTGTGCGTGCTGTTGCTGCTGTTCTTTCCGCTCATGAGCGGCCCTTTCCCGGCAACGCACGGTCCGGTTACCGCCCTGCGTGCCCGGCGGTATTTTCTCACGCTGCTATTCAGCATGATTGCCGCGTCGCGCTGTTGCTTTACTGCTCTTCTGCCGGTTTCCCGGGTCCTTATCGCGCTACGCCAGCGCAGCGGAGAAGACAGGCCGGAAGCCGTGCCGCTGCTTTGTTCCAGGTCGGTGCTGCGCTGCTGACCGTTTTTCCCATTACGCTCTTGTTGCTAAATACGTGTCTGTAACCAATATCTGCAACCACCCGATTCGGGGTTCTATTTCGGAGGAGAGATACATTCATGAAAGTCAGTAAGATTCGTTTATCGTTGCTCGCCATTGCATTCACCGTGATCATGGCCGGCTGCCATCACAAGCAACCGGTGGCCAAAGTCGCACCGCCGCCACCACCAGCGGCTCCGGCCGCGCCCGCAGCCAGCGTGACCGTTACGCCTGAGACCGTAGATCAGGGGCAAACCGTTGAGCTGAGCTGGAAAACCGAGAATGCCAGCAAAGTGAACATTGAGGGAATCGGTGCGGTCTCGGCGTCAGGCTCAAAGACGCTCACCCCCAGCGCTTCCACCACCTACCGCCTGACTGCCTCCGGCGACGGCGGCAGCACCGATGCGAGTGCGCGCGTCACCGTCAACACGCCGCAGAAGCAGGTCTCACAACTCACCGATGAAGAGCTGTTCGCGCAGAACGTGAAAGACATCTTCTTCTCGTATGACGACGCGAAAGTCGGGTCAGATCAGCAGTCCTCACTGAATGCCGATGCTGAATTTCTGGCCAAGCATCCGGCGATGAAGCTGGTGATCGAAGGGCATTGCGACGAGCGTGGCTCAGAAGACTACAACATGGGCCTGGGTGAGAACCGCGCTTCCACGGTCAAGAGCATTCTCGCGCAGCACGGCGTAGGCGCTGACCGAGTCCGCGTAATCAGCATGGGCAAGGAAAAGCCTTTCTGCACCACCGCGGAAGCCGAATCATGCTGGCAGCAGAATCGCCGTGCGCACTTTGTGTTCAGTAATTAGCGTTTAGCCGTTGGTACTTAGCTTGTCTCCAGGGCACAGGAACTTTGCTGTGCCCTGAATTTTTTGAGGGAGTCTGTATAGCCGCGAGACGCGTGTGTGGGAACTGAAAATGCATGTGCTCACGAGACATGTAACAGGGCACGACTTTCACAACTTGCGGAAAAGCGAACTTTCTAGAAAAATTCGGCCCTATTTTGGTGATAGAAAATTATCAAGTATGGCTTGTCGATCGTTCCTGGGCATTTAAACGCGATTTCATTTTTGCATCTTCGTGAGATTTTGCGTTTTTCCGCAAGTTGTTTCAGTTGCGGTGGGTTGACGACACAAGTATCTGGGCACGAGTTTACTCGTGCCGTAAAGGCGCATAATCATTGGGCTTCAGCCGCTGCACACTCTTAGCTGCATGGTGCTGTGACCACGAAATCGGATTTCTCACACACGCTCTTTGGCCTAATGGCACTTACTTTCACAGAACTGCCCCGAGACGGGGCAGCATATGTTAGCCCAGCGGCGTAAGCCCTGGGAAAAGTCGAGGAAAACAGATAAGAGCCCCGCACCGGGGCGACATAAGATTTTCTATCCATGCCCACGCACATCTTGTGGCGTTGCTGTCTCTGGTTTTTCCGTGAAAAAGCGGCCCTTTCAGGCCGCGTGAAGTGAAAAAGATTGCGGGCTTTAGCCCTGTGTAAGCGGTCTAGTCGTGCCGAGCCGCCTTTCCAAAATCCCTCTTGCTGATCAGCACATGAATGCCTTTGGTTTTGTCTACCACCTGTGAAACCTCAAAATCAGAGGCTGCGCTCAAATAGGCCATGGCTGTAGCGTGATCCAGGCCTTGTGCTTCTGACAGAAAACGAACCCCCTCGCGCGTCGCCTTCTTCATGGCCTCGTTTAGATCAGGGTCGAGCCCAATCATGATCCAGTAGTCCGGCGTCTCGGCTGCCGGGCCGGTGAGTTTGCCAGGGATAGCCGCATCTCCGGCTTTCAACACCGTGAGCCGCACGGTGCTTCGCAGCGAACCTTCGAGCGCGGTCAAGGCAACTTCTCCGTTGCCCTGCACGAAATGCGGATCCGAGATAAAGAACATGCCGCCCGCAACCTGCACCGGTAAATACAATGTCGCGCCGGCTGTGAGATAACGGATATCAAGGTTGCCGCCGTATTCTCCCGGTGGAACCGAGTTCGGTCTGCCGGTGAGGTTAGGAGCAACACCCATCGTGCCCATGAAGGGCGCAATCGGAAAAGTGATTTCTTTCCCTCCAGTTCCTTCTTTGTCCTGGAGCACGCCATACCACTTGCCGCCGATATTGCGAATGGAAACGAATTTTGACACGTTGTGATAAGCCTGCGGATTGGCCGCGCTGGCGTCAGGCGCCGGGGCGGCATTCTCAGGGAACTCGCCGGGCAATGCGCCCTTGCCATGGCGATTGCTGATCACGCCGTAAGGAACACGCGGCAGGAAAGAGATCATCTCCACCTTCAGCACGTCTCCGGGCTGTGCCCCTTCAACAGCAACAGGGCCGATGACAACGTGAGGGCCGTCCTTCACAAAGTCATGTGCTAAAGACGACGCCGCAATCTTTTTAGCGTCGTCGAGCACCTGCTCGGGCTTCACGCCAAAGCTGCCGAAAAATTTCCCCGGATCGCGGCCCTGATCTTCAAGAATTCCCTCATGCGACACCGTGTCAAAGGTCACCACCGAACCGGAAGGCACGGTGACAACCGGCTTGGCTTGGTTGTCGGGCAGAAAACCCCAACAGACAGTCTCCGGGGTGGCCGGAACGTAGAAGTCAGACTTCAGCTTGACCTGCGCTCCGGGCACCGGCTTGTCCGAAAGAGGCTGCAAGATAGTGCTCTGGGCCGCCAGCGAAGGCCCAAAGCAGAAGATGCCCAAAGCCGAAACCAAAGACAGCACCGAGGAAAAGTTACGCAATCGCATGCTGTTCTCCTGTGTTTTGATGAGAACTGAAACCAGGGAAGATTTTATACATCCCGAAACGTTTACCCCAGAATTTTCTATTGCAGTTATTTAGCGCCTTATATTTCAGGAAGTCGAGTTTCAGGAAACCGAATTTCTGGGAACTGGAGACAGCGCAGTCCAACATTTCAGCTTAGGTTCTCTCGCATATTAACTGATCAATGCACCTTTATGTAATTATGTATAAAATCTAGAGTGTCCTCTATAACGGAATGGATGGCAGCCTCTTTTGAGGCTTCTTGCAATGCCGGCAACACTAGATCTAAATCAAGTTTGTGGTGGAGGGCAGCAATATCTCCCAAGAATGAAGCCGCAGCCCAGCGGACATTAACACTGTGGTGATTCAAAAACCGCAGACATTGAGACTGTGACCATCTCCAATCGCTATCGTAATAGGTTGCGCTATGAAGAGCGGAGATGATTTTGACTTCTTGTCCAGTGTTGAACAGTTCCAGAATTTCCTCTCTCGATCTGTTCTCAGCCTCTTCATATCGCCTGTGATCTTCGCTCATGGAATTATTTTACCCCCTGGAGTCACTTGGCCAGCTTTGATCAGAGCAGACTTCGCTTGATTTGGTAGAGTGCTCCACTGTTCAACATAGCCGTGGAACACACCAGGTTGATGCTCACGAAATACTACAATTTCTTGATTCACACTATCAACTCCCACGCGAGCTGTTGATGTAGGTTTTATCTGAACTGAGTTTTTTAGAGTATTCGGGCCATTTTGCGGCGCGCGAGAAGCACTACCAAGTTGCTGGCTTCCGTGTTTTGGATTAGCTTCGTAGCGTCTGCTCTCCGGATCATTTGGATCAGGTGGCACTTGTTGATTCGGATCTGCAGGGGTCGACTGCGAACTCGGATTTGTGGATGGCAAAAACTTCTTATTGCTGTTATCGGAATTGAATATGTTTCTGGCTGTGAGATATGTCGTTATCATCACATACATCACATTAGTAAGAAAATCGATTTGCTGCTGCCTCACATCTTTAGCTATTTCATGAGTCTTGCATGTCACATAACACTTAACATTTCCAGGCGTAAGATGCCCGTCCAAATCTGTCTGCGTAGTAGGAAGACTTCGGCCATAACCATATAAATTTAGCGTTTGCGGATCGTTGAAATCCGCATATGGTACGGCTTGGGGGGTGTCAGACCAATCTGAAGATATCCAACGCCCCAAACCGCTGGAGTAATATCTGGCTCCGAAATAATCCAGTTGGTCTTCACTGTCCCGTTCTTTGCCGGTGAACTTGTAATGATTGTCGTTGCTGTCAGTGAACTGAAGCTCTCCGCCCCATGGATAAAAATCCGACTCGTCTTTTATATTTCCGGCTGCGTCTGTTTCTACGGAGGCAGTTTTCAAATGATCAGAGAAATAATAAGAGACGGCAGGAGTTTCGGTGAGATCACGCCGGGCGATCCGGTTGCCGTTGAAGAACACATATTCGCTCTTGATAGTGCCGGACAGATCGCTTTCGGCTACTATTCCAGGCGATGCATACCAGTAGAGCGTGCCGGTTGCAGGCGTCACTGTGGTGCTCTTCATTACCCGGTTTCCATCAGCATCATATGTGTAACTATAACCGGCGAGGGCTGTAATGCGGTTTTCAGCGTCATAGCTGAAGTTATGGCCCGAGCCGTCACTGGTCATATTGCCGGCAGCATCATACCCATAGCCTGCGCTCTGAATGCGATTGTTTGCGCCAACCGTAATGTTCAAGTTTTCGCCGGCACATTGGTTTTGCATGACTGTCTTCTGCAGCAAATTGCCCCAGCCGTCATAAGAGTAGGTGTTGCCCCAGTATTCGAAATTCCCATCAGGAAGCTTCTTGGTACAGTCGGTTCCCGCATTCCTGGCGAAGATGAGACGATTCAAAGCATCGTAGGTAAATGTCTGGCTCCGTGTGGCATCTTTGTTGTTGGTGATTCCCCATACATTGCCATTATCTCCATTTGCCGCATGAAAGTCATAATTTATGCTGAAAAGGGTCTGCGAGGGTGAACCCACTGTGGCTGCCATGTTTACAGGCTGCAATCGCTTGTTATAACTGAAGCTGTTTGTAATGGTCCCTCCACTGACAAAGCCAGTGATGGATTTATCGGCAGCATAAGCAGCGTTTGCAATGTAGTTAATAGACTGGCTGGTATCGGTAACAGCAGACACTCTTCCTGCTCCATCCGGAGTGTAAGTCACCACCGCGCCGCTCGGATAAGTCAAGGTGGCCAGCGAGCCATCTAAATTGTAGCCATAGGCCAGGCTTTTCGTTATTCCTGCGATGGTACGCCGCTCGCTTGTAATGCGACCGAGCGCATCATAGCCGTAGCTGCCTGTTCCGGCCTGGTCATTCACGCTACTCAGTCGTCCGATAGCATCTGTACCCTGATCATAGACGTAACTTATCACCGGAGAAGTCAAGGGACAGCTTTGCGCAGCATAGGCTTTGCTCGTTACACGGTGCAGTGCATCGTAACAATAGCTAATGGTCTGAGTTGCTGTGCCAATCTGATTTGGAGCAGGTGATGTCTTCTGTACCACATTGCCATCATTGTCGTAACTGTAGCTGATCTGCCCAGATTCGGGATTGGAAGCGGTAAGCAGTTGCGAGAGCGAGTTGTAGGTGAAGCGGCGCACCCGCCAGGGACTAGAAGTATCCGAGCTGGGAGGCGAGCTACAACCAGTGCCGGAGGCCGCCGTTCCGTGCTGCTCGACGCAAGTCAGGTTACCGAGCACATCGTAAGTGTATAAAGTGCGCATGGCTACGCTAGGATCCACCGGAGAGACAGTAGTGTTGGAAGCCCAGCTTGCCGACGCGGGTGTGGTGGACCGATCATAGATCACCATATTGCCGTCATTCTGCATCAAGAGCTCGAACCGTCCATTGGGCGAGACCAAACACTGCCCTGAACCCAGAACTCCAGTCCATCCAGTGCCAATGCCAGCGTCGCAACTCGGATGGGCGATTACCGTTCCATTGAATTGACCGTCGGAAGTGCCGCTGCTCCAAACCGACTTCCAGATCATCAATCGCCCATCATCCAAGAGATCAAGACGTTCGGCATTGGTGCCGGAGGTGCCGCTTTGCCACAGAACAGTTGCATTGACATCATAGACGACAAAATTTCCGTCGGTCTGGAAAATGGCATAGGCGCCGGGATGACCCTGAGTTCCCGGCCCCCAGGTGCCCACAGCCCTATGCCAGTCATAAATGAACAGGTTTCCATCGGTATTCATCAGCAGAAAGTATTCGCCCCCGGGGGATGTAATGCACTTGCCTGAAGGCAAAAACTCCCCTGGAGTTAGGTAGGTACCGATGCTGCACGACGACTGAGGATAGGGACCGGCAACCGGAGTGGCATAGGTGCCTGCCATCCAGCGAAGCGAGTAGAGCACCAGATTACCGTCATCCTGCATGTAGATGTTAGGGGCATTCAGGCCCGCGGTACCGCTTTGCCATACCGCCGAGCCCGCCTGATTGTAGACCACGAAATTGGAATCAGACTGCAAAGTCGCATAGCTATTGGCCTGCACGGGATTTCCGGTTGGCTCATCTACTTCCACCAGTCGTCCAAGAGAGTCAGTTACACTGCGCCGCTGATGGCCAGCCTCGTCCTTTACCGTTACGGCCGGAAAAGTGGAATAATCGGAGTGGACAGTTCCTCCATCCTGCTCAATTAGATCGGTGATGCGTCCTAATGCGTCATACCCGTATTGAGTGATGCCGTCGGTATCGGCGGAAGAATTGCGATGCGGATTGCTGACGCTCAGCTTGCGTCCGAATGCATCATACTTGTGATCAATATAAGTGGTTCCTGAAGGATCAGATTCCACACTGTTCGTTAATTCTCGGCCAAGTCCGTCCACGCTGTTTTTGACGATCTTCTTCAGCCCATCGGAAGTGATGGCTGTGGTTTCTGTGAAACTCAAGTCAGCCAGACTGTCGCTGTAATCGTATGTGACTGAACCGCCATCAGAATAGGTGACCTGTTTCGGTCGGCCCATCAAATCTGGGCTGTAGATGGTACCATTTCGGCTGGCGTTGATATCATTTTGATCCTTGATCGATTGAAGCAATCCGGTACAGGGAAAAAATGTGAAAATGGTTTGCTGTTGCAGTGCGTTGGTGCTGCTGGTTTTGAAAGCCTTCGTGTTGCTACCCGCCGGTACACATCCACTCCCACTCCAATTGTCGTCGTAACCGAACGTCGTCGTATGCTGCATGGGATCAGCAGAGCTAAGCAGGTTACCGAGGTCGTCATATATATTGGTAGTGGTCAGGGAAGCGCCGTCAGTATTTCTCCATATAGAAACGGTCGTGGCATTTCCACGTACGGTGTTCGTGCTGCCAAAGTTGGCATAGTCGTGCCCTACTATGCCGGAGGTGGCCCTGATTGTAGTGGTGTCATATTCGAAACTTTCGGACGACACTTGATTGCTGGCAGCATCCAGTATCTTTGTGTATCTGATCCGGTCCAGCAGATTGGCAGTGAGATATGCCGGAAAATCCTGGTAATAGTAGTGGTTCTGCACACTATAGATGAGTGCTCCAGGCGAACTGTTGCCATAAGCATATTGCCGAAGAGCAATGACATTGCCAAAGCTGGTGCTGGATTGCACTCCCACCGACCCAAGGCTGATAGTGTCGTAATCTTTTTCCGATTTTGCACAAAGACCGCTGGCGATCCAGCATACGGTTTCGCGGATAGGGAGGTAGGGGGGCGCAGAGGTGTAATCCGTCTGCACAGTCTTGATCAGCGTTGATCCTACCGCGCCGCTAAAGACCTCTTCTTTGGAGATGTAGCAAATGGGAGTTCCTTCGCCATCCAGCATCGGATTGAGATAGGTACAGGTGTAGCGCGTATCCTGGCCATTAGCTGTAACCGTTGTATAGGGATATTCGGTGCTCGGCGGATTTGGGGCTGGCCCGTAATCATAGCTCCAACGCCCTACATTGGCCCCGTCAGAGACGGTGCGCGAGGCCACTCGTGCTCCTCCAGTGTCCGGTACCCCGTAAGTCCAACTGATCTGCCCTCCCGAAGGAAGAGTAAGAGAACTCGGTGAAGCATATCCATTAGGCGCCCAACCGAAAACATAGCTCAATCCATTGGGCAGCAATATGGTGCTGGGCACCTGTACGGTCCCTGTGTACTCGGTACAGCGATCATAAGTTGCATATGGGCACAAATGCGTCTGCGCCGTGGCGGTAGTGTAAGTGATCTGGATAATTTGGGTTGTTCCAGTGCTGTCTATATACGGTACAGCAAGATACTGGAAGTTACCGTTGACGTCGTTGACGAGATAAGCGCGTGGTATGGCGCGGCCGATAGAATCGGTGAGGGTCGCGGGTATCGAACCGATGTTATTGGCAATGAAGTTGCCATTGGCATCTTTGAGCGGCGATGTCCCATCTCTGGCAACTGCACCGGAAATGACAAAGCCCGGCACATTGGGATCAATATTCAGAGACCAACCGGATCCATCAGCCGCGTACATCTTTGTTACGATCGGTGCTAACTTGCAGGGATCATCATGCGCTGTCACCTCGAGGGGCAGCATCCGGTGCTTGGTGCCACCCGGATCAGTGAAACTTACGCGAAAATTCTGCCCGAAGGTGTTGTTTGATCCACTGATGCCAGTGTTGCACGATGTACCGATGGTAACGATGTCATTTTGAGAACCTGGGAAGGGGGTGAGGTTGTCGTAAACGTAAAGACTGGGGTGTTCCACAGGCTTCACCGTGGAGGTACAGCGGTCCAACGGTACCCCACTCGGGCAGAAGTCCTGAAACCGGAAAGTGGACTTTGTATCCAGAATCAATCTCTCATAGTACGCAATGGAGCCCCGGCCCCGAGTCTTGACGAGTGGAATTTCGATATGAAGATTGCCATTATTGATCTGAACATTCTCAATTTCAGTTCCAAGAAAGACTCCGTGCTCTGGATAGCCTTTAATGGAATCATTGGCATCCTGACCACACGCAAATAACAACAGTACAAACATCTGGAAGATTAAGACAAGGCAACGTATTTGAAAACGCAAGACACTCTCCTGAATCCCAAATTGCGACCCTAAACATGACAGGGGAATCGCACACCAGCGGGCATGCTGATCTTCGGCCTACTGTGACAATGCAATTGCATTCACGCGCAAAGCCAAAAACTTTTCTAAAAAGCAGAACGAGATGTAACAGTTCGGAATAAATTTCAGCAGAGGTCTGAACTAAATCCCGGGCGGTGCATATCTAATAATTCAGGAACTCTGAATTGTCAAGAGTAACGGAATAGTAAAGATAGTGAATGATAGGTAAATTGATACTAGCTATGTTTATGTATAGATAACTATGTGTAGTTATGGAATGAAGATCGGACTAGAGCGTGTTTGGTCAGCGGATTAGCTAGGACATTATATTGCTAGGACATTATATTGAAAGATCTGCCTCAGATCTCTGGATCAGAGCGGCAGTGATCATATGGGTAGCGCAGTAGAGCTCTTTCGATGTGCCGCTTATCGCTGTTCATTCGCAGGCAATTCGGCGCTCGGAAGTTCGTAACGGATGCCTTCGAATTCTTCGGCAGAGTACGCGGATACGTTTTCCAGCAGCAGCGTGGAAGCTCACGATTCTCGCGGAAAATTATTCGGCTCTGATCAAGCCAGTTCAGGGTAGCCGGGTGTCCTCTGGTGCTTTGAATACCGCAATTGTCCGGATCACGCCCACGATATGCCGGTTAAATTCGTCCAGCTCTTCGGCTGGAATCCAGTATTCGAGATGAGATTTGCCGCCCACTTTGTGAATTCAAACTGCTCCAGATATTCCGAATCCACTTCGAATTCGAGCACGTACCCTGTCCGGATTGCTGGTCGCGGGTATTCCAGTCGCGCGCAATCTGCTCTGCATATTCACGAGTCAACACAGGATAAAAAATCGGCTGCTCAGGAAGACGGGGCGGAAAAGCCCTGAATTCACTTTCCGCGATCAAGTCGAGTTCCGCCTAACCAACCGGGCGGTAAAGAGTCGTCGTCACAGGCATGGATTGCTTTCATTCTTATTCAACATGCATGGTGAACTGCTGCCGCTGTACGCTATGCATTTTTCCATTTATGTAATCACGCGAAGGCAGCCTGCGTTACAGCAAATGCAATCTTAACCGTGTAACGCCACGGAGGACATCTGAAAAATGGAAACAGCTCACGAACTATTTATCCACGAACTTACTGACATGCTGGACGCCGAGCGCAAGCTGGTTGAAGCGCTGGGGAAACAGGCAGAGGCAGCTTCGAATCCGCAGTTGCAGAAGGCGATTACCGCCCACCAGGCGCAGACCGAAAAGCAGGTACAGCGGCTGGAGCAGGTGTTCGAGCAACTGGGCGAAGAAGCGGAAGAAACCGAATGCAAAGGCATTCAAGGTCTGATCGAAGAGTACGAGACCTTTGCCGAGGAAGAAGATCCCTCGGAAGATATCCTCGATGTTTTCACCATTGGCGCTGCCATGAAGGTGGAAGCCTATGAGATCAACGCTTATGAGTCGCTGATCAGAATGGCCCAGGACATGGGGCATACCAAGGCCGTCAAACTCTTCCAGCAGAACCTCAAAGAAGAGCAGGCCACCTGGAAGAAGCTGGATGGCTTCGCCAGGAAAATCAAACCCCAGCAGTCGGGCATGGAAGAAGAAGGCGAAGAGGAAGAAGAGGGTTCACAGACCCGCCGCCGCTCCCGCAGCGCTGCTTAAACCTTCATGCAGAGAACACGCCCCGGCGGTGGTTTTAGCCGGGGCTCGCCTTTTTCGATTTATATTCACCCTTTTTTGGATCCGGCATCAGGTGTATCGGTAGTTCTGGTGGATTGCGAACCAAAGTAGAAGCCCAGAGCAGTACCTGCCAATGCGATCAGAGAAGGGAAGACCGATTGTGTCAACACGGAACCTTCCAGCCTTCCGACACCGACGAAGACCAAAAGTCCACCCACAGTGAAAGTAAGCAGCCAGAGCAGACCTCGCGCCAGATCTCCGCGTGTTTCTTCACGGTTTTTATCAGGGTTAAATGGAGTGATTGAAACTCCAACCGGAGACGATTCCAGAGGCGCGGGTTCTTTGCTGCTCAGGTCCCAATCTCTTATTTCGTCTTGTTCAGCCATGGTCTCCTCAGGCAACTTTCCTATTTCTTCTTAACCGGAGTATTGAAAATGACTTGGCGAAGGTTGTTGGTGCTCGGATCCTGAATCAGAATGTTGTTACCATCCTGGACTTCCTGATGTAAAAATCTCTGGCTTTCAATGACTTGCCGTAAAGCTTCGGTGACCGTGGTACCGCGGTCTTCGGCTATTCCTTTCAGAGCTTCTGCGGTTTGGTCTGGCAAATTGACTGTAAGTTTGACTGCCATGCTAAATATCTCCTTGCCGTATTATATACAGTTTTTAGATGTACAGAAGCCGTATAATAGCCGTATCCAGTGTCATAGTCAAGAGGGGTGTCTCTGAATTATCTCTGTCTGCGCCGCGTGATTGCTAAATAGACGCAAAGAATCTGTAAGCCAACGATCGGAAATCATTGTGGCCGATTATTCAAGAGGGACTAAGGTACGATATCAGCTTGCGCGATTCAGGAGCAGGCAAGCATGTCCCTTACTTCCATTCTGTCGCCCCGAACATGGGTAGCCGTGGGAACGATTGCGTTGGCGGTATCACTAACAATCCTTTTCATCTGGCGCCGCAGGCACGATTCCCAATCCGATAAATTCATGAGGATGAGCGATTCCAGCATCGCTTCATGGAAGCAGTATTTAAAGGGCCAGGGAATCATGTTGTGCGGCTTCCTGATTCTTGGCGCGGGTGTCGGATGGATCAGTGTTCATTTTGGTTCCGTACCTGGACGGAATACCAAGGGCGGCAAGTTGATCGAATACCGGAAACTCGACCTCACCCAGCATGAGATTTATGCAGAAATGGATGTCGAGCATTATGCTGCCGTTACGATCATAGCAACGGTCACTCAGCCGTCGAATGGCGCCGCTGTGGTGAGAGTCTACGGAGATTCACCAGCTGGCGGCAAAAGCGAAATCAACCACCTGGACAGCGTTGCCGGCTCGTGGTCTCGATGGGAGCAGACAAATTACAGCACCCACCTGTCGCTGATTGTTGCAGGTGCGGCACAGCCAGGATCGCCTCCGGCGACAGAAGCAGATGTTCTCGTTTACTTGACGCCTCGATGACCACGGATTCACGAAAACCCAGAACGCGTTCGGCGTATACCTTACAATAGAGCAGGTGGGGTTGAAAGGGCAGGACGTCGCCACTGTTTCTTTGCTCCTCTGAAAAGGGCTGAAGCATCAAAAGATCATGTGTCTCAACCACTTGTGACATCCAGCTTCTGAAGGAACCATCTTGATAACGAAATTAGCAGCCAGAATCTTTGGCACCAGTAATGAACGAGAAGTAAAGCGGTTACGTCCGCTTGTGGCGCAGATCAACGCTCTGGAACCGGAGATACAACGGCTCTCGGATGAGCAGTTGCGCGCCAAGACTGCGGAATTCCGGGAGCGGATCCGCACCCGGGTTGAAGGCATTGAAGACGAGGCCGAGCGCCTGACGGCCCGCAGAGAAGCGCTGGATGAAATTCTGCCGGAAGCTTTTGCCGTGGCCCGCGAGGGTGGCCGGCGCGTGCTGAATATGCGCCATTTCGATGTCCAGATGATCGGCGGAATTGTGCTGCACCGCGGCATGATCGCTGAAATGAAGACCGGCGAAGGTAAGACCCTGGTCGCCACGCTGCCGGTTTATCTGAATGCGCTGGGAGGCGAAGGCGTCCACGTGGTCACTGTGAATGACTATCTGGCCAAGCGCGACTCGGAATGGATGGGCAAGCTCTATCGGTTTTTAGGATTGAGCGTTGGCGTGATCGTCCATGATCTCGATGATGAAGAGCGCCGCGAGGCCTATGCCGCCGACGTAACCTACGGCACCAACAACGAATTCGGCTTCGACTACCTTCGCGACAACATGAAGTTCAATCTGGCCGATTGCGTGCAGCGCAGCCATAATTTCGCCATCGTGGACGAAGTTGACTCGATTCTGATTGACGAAGCCCGTACTCCTCTCATCATCAGCGGAGCAAGCGAAGAGTCCACCGATAAATACGACCGTGTCAACCGTATCATCGGCAATCTGGAAAAAGGCGAAGAAATTGACACTCCTCCGGGCGAGCCCAAGATCTACACCAAAGACTTCGTAGTGGATGAGAAGAACAAGAACACCATCATTACCGATGAGGGCTGGGAAAAAGTAGAGAGGCTGCTGGGAATCGGCAACATCTCTGACCCTGAGAACTGGGCGCTTAAGCACCACGTGGAAACCGCGGTAAAGGCCCATGCGCTGTACCGGCGCGATGTGGAATACGTGGTGAAAGACGGCGAAGTCATTATCGTAGATGAGTTCACCGGACGCCTGATGCCGGGCCGCCGCTGGTCTGATGGTTTGCACCAGGCGGTGGAAGCCAAAGAAGGCGTAAAGATCGAACGCGAGAGCCAGACTCTGGCGACCATTACCTTCCAGAATTATTTCCGCATGTACAAGAAACTTGCAGGCATGACCGGTACCGCGGAAACCGAAGCACCTGAGTTCGACAATATCTATCACTTGCCGGTAGTAGTGATTCCCACAAACCGCGTCATGCAGCGCCTTGAGAATGCAGACGTGGTGTACCGCACCGAGAAAGAAAAATATTTTGCGGTGGCCGATGAGGTGCAGAAGGTCAGCGCCGATGGACGTCCTATTCTGGTAGGCACAACTTCCATCGAAAAGTCGGAAAAACTTTCTGACCTGCTCAAGCGCAAAGGCGTGAAGCACGTGGTGCTCAATGCCAAATACCACGAGCGCGAAGCCGAAATTGTGGCCCAGGCTGGCCGGTTGGGCATGGTGACCATCGCCACCAACATGGCTGGACGCGGTACCGACATTCTGCTGGGCGGCAACCCCGAATTCATGGCCCGCCAGGAAATCGTGAAGAAAGGTGTTGCGCAGCCCTTGCGCACCACAGGCGGCGAAGTGGCGTTGCAGCAGGACAGCGAGCAGACCATCGTCTTCTATTACAACGGCACCGAGTTCCAGGTTCCTACGGACCAGTGGAACGCGACCCTCGCAAAATACAAAGCGGATACTGACGCCGAGCATGACAGAGTCGTGGCCACCGGCGGACTGCACATTCTGGGCACCGAGCGCCACGAGGCGCGCCGCATTGATAACCAGCTTCGTGGCCGCGCCGGACGCCAAGGCGACCCCGGATCGTCGCGCTTCTATCTTTCTCTGGAAGACGATCTCATGCGCATTTTTGCCCGCGCCTGGGTCTCCGGCCTGCTACAGAAGCTGGGCATGGAAGAAGGCGTTCCGATCGAGTCGCGTCTCATCAGCCGCCGCATTGAAGCCGCGCAGAAGGCCGTGGAAGCGCAGCATTTTGAATCCCGCAAGCACGTTCTGGAATATGACGATGTAATGAACAAGCAGCGCGTGGCTGTCTATGGCCTGCGCCGCCAGTTGCTCGAAGGTGTAGACCAGAAAGAACTCATTCTCGATGACTATGTGGCGGCCATGGTAGGCGAGGCGCTCGACCGCTTTGCACCCCGCACTGCGCATCCTGATCAGTGGGACCTTGAATCGCTGAACAAATTCCTGCTCGAAAATTTCGGCCTCGACGCCGCCGGACAGGGAATTGACGCTGCCAAACTGAACCGCCAGGAACTCGGCGACGCAATTTTCGAGCAGTTGCGCAGCATCTACGAAAGCAAAGAGAAGCAACTCAGCCCGGAAGGCCTGCGCTACCACGAACGCATGATTATGTTGAGCGTGCTCGACACGCTATGGAAAGAGCACCTGCTCAACATGGACCACCTGAAAGAGGGCATCGGCCTGCGCGGGTACGCACAGCACGATCCGCTGGTCGAATATAAGCGCGAGTCCTTCGATATGTTTGAAGCCATGATGCAGCGCTTTCAGGAAGACACGGTCCGCTACCTCTTTCATATGCAGATCGTGGAGCCTTCTTCGCTCTCGGCAGCCGCAGGCAGCGGCGGTGGCGATCAGCATTCATCTCCATCTCAGCCGCCCCAGCAGCAACAGCCGCCGCAACAGCCTCCGAGGCGCCGGGCAGCAACGTCAATGGACGATCTTGAAGACCAGTTCCAGCGCCGCAAGAAGAGGGAACTGGAGCAGGCCCGCATGGCCGGATCTACCAATGGCAACACTCCGCAACAGGTAGTTCGCGGCGCGGCCAAAGTAGGCCGCAACGATCCTTGCCCCTGCGGATCAGGCAAGAAGTATAAGAAGTGTTGCGGGGTAACAGCGTAACGCAGCTACCAGCCACTAGCTGCTAGCTTTTAGAGCCATTCCATAGTTGCTGTGTCCGGTACGCTGGAAGAGCGCCCCTTTCAGGGTCGCGTAAAGTTAAAAAAATGCTGCACTTTAGAGCGTGTGTGAGACCTGCAATTTGCATGTGCCCACTGGACATGTAACAGGGCACGACTTTCAGTCGTGCCGAAAAGCCCTATAAATACTGGGCTTCAGCCCCTGTACACTCTTAATACATGCTGCTGTGACCACGAAATCGAGTTCTCCCCCCTCGTAGCCCGTGCGCAAGTCTGTTGGAATATAAGACCGCATTCCTCATAGCCGTGCTGCTCCACCTTCCCCAGGACAACTGCATCCAAGTTGTGGGACTCTTCAATGAAAGACGAACAAAAAGCAAGACAAGGCTTCAACACGACACTTACCATTACGATCATTATTGCGGCGATTTTAGCGTTCGGGTTATTGGGACTGTTCTATGGATGCATGAAGGCCAACCATGCTCCGCACCTCAAGAAGGTGTCGCAAAACTTCAGCTCTCCAGCGGCTTTTGAAGTTTAGGCTTTTTGCCTGTGGCTCCTGTGGTCAGGATGGCACCGTTTCGATCTGAGCCGCCCGATACGTCCCGCAACCGTAGAAGATTTTTGGTAGAGACGTAGCATGCTACGTCTTTGTTTGCACAACGAAGAACCCATAGGTCTATACGTTATGCCCAGAACTCGTTGGCAAACGTGCGCTGAATGAAAAACCCCGGCTTTCGCCGGGGTCTGACTCACCCAAAAGCCAAAAGCCCCAATTCAATTCGTTCTCGTCTGCAATCCTTGCGCTGCAATGGTTTTTGGAGTCGCAAGATATCCAGTCACCTGGTTTTTGTCCACGGTGTTCACGACTACCTCATACAGGTTATGGTCGCGGCCAGTATAGAACTGCAACGGTTCGTTCACGGTGCGGTCTTTCTTCTCAATCTTCTTATCGTCTGCCATCACATACAACGTGAACTTGCTTTTCTTCGGATCGGCCTTTTTCAATTGCAATCCTACAGCCGCCAGATGCGTTGCGTCTTTACCTTTGAGCAGGGTGAATTCGTAGTAGTTGCGGTCGCCTCTGTGTTTCAGGGTTTCCAGTTCGTCGTGATTGGTGGCGATCAACTCACTGGCTTTGCTGAGATCGCCAATGGCATGTTCGAGCCTTGATTTAGTGCTTTCAAGGTCGGAACGGGTGGCGGTCACATCATCCCGCACTTTTCCTACATCAGACTTTACGCCTGAGACCTCGCCATTCACGGCGCCCAACTGCTGTTTCGTCTGTTCTTCCTGCGCCGTAAGCCGGCTTTCGATCTGTTTTTCCTGGCGCTGGAGCGCCGTGGACCGCTTCGCCAGGTCCTGGCGCGTCATGCCGATTTTCTCGGCCAGCACGCCGATGGAAGCGCGCGTCTGGCTTTCGCTGTCTGCGACTTTACGCCCTAATTCTTCCTGGCTGGCAGTCTGTCTTCGCTCCAGATCGTCGATCCGGCTGAAAGCCATCACCACAAAAACAACTGAGGCGACAATGTAAATTCCTGCCAGGACCAGGAGAATATTTCTTACAGTTGAGCTCCCGCCCTCGCTCTGAGGTATCTCAGACATGAACTCTCCTCCATATTTTTTTGGGAATGGCGCAGACACATTGTTAAGCAGAACTGCTGCTCTGTCAACGAATTACGGAACTCAGGTGGAGCAGGCCCCTTTTCGGGTTGCGTTCCCTGCCTTTCGTAAGCCTACTTAGGCTATGAAATTGCATATAGATATGTCGAGCAGTCCCAGCCACAACTAAGGGCCCTGCCTTAACGCAGAGAGAAGTCACAGGACTTAGCTGTTCTAAGGTCCTGCTGCTCACCGAAATATAAGTGGGAAGCTCAGTTCATTTAGTGGTACCGCGCTTCCCAAGCTAGGCAGACATTTACAACAGGAGCTAACGGATTAAGCGATTCACAATGAAAAAACAGCCACTTCTCGTCTTGTTTTGTTTTTTGGCCTTCCATCTACCATGCTTTGGTGCACAGGTGGCGCAGCCGAGCGTCCGCTTCGATGAATGCTTCCAGCGTTTCTCAAGACGCTGACCAGAAAAATTTGCCCCAGACCGCCAGCGGCCTGCCTTTGCTTTCAACCATTGGCGCCGGAATCCTGCTGGGCGGTTTGGTTTCTGCGAGACGCACACGTTCTCAGAAGTGAGTAGCTGGATCTTGCATCTAATCCAGCATGGATTACGTGCGCCCATTGAAAGCCGGCTCGAAAAGATCTATCGAGTGGGTAAAGAACCTGAAATCCCGCACACCGCGCCAGCTTCTCTCGCTGGCCATGCTGGTGATCGGGGTAGCTCATGATCAGCTATGTAGGCAGCCAATATTGGGCCATGTATCACAGCCAGCGTCAGCTTGAGGCGCAATGGGAACATCAGCAACTTGCTCCGGTGCCAGTGCCCGGGCAGCCCAAAGTACAGCCAGCCGCAGATGATCTTCTGACCAAAGTCTCTATTCCTAAAATCAAACTCGATGCCATCGTCGTCGAGGGTGCTTCCCGCAAACAGCTTTCGATTGGTCCCGGACACATGATCAAAACCGCAATGCCGGGCGAGCCCGGTAATGCCGTCATTACCGGACACCGTGATACCTTCTTCCGCCATATTTACGAACTGCAAAAAGGGGATGAGATACAGGTACGCCGCAGCGGCCAGGTCTTCACCTTTGAAGTTACCGGCAAGAAGATCGTAAAGCCGGAAGATGTAAGCGTGCTGAAGCAGACCCCTGATGCGCGCCTCACCCTGATTACCTGCTATCCAACCTATTACATTGGCCCCGCGCCGGAACGTCTGGTTGTTTTTTCCAAACTGGTAGAGGGTGGCGTGCAGAACCAGCAGGCGGATAAAACGGAAAAGAAAGAACAGGCTGCGGCCGCGCAGTAGCTTCCGGTTTCATCTTCTACGTTTCATCTTCTACGTTTCATCTTCTTTTTTCCATCCCGAGCGAAGCGAGGGAGCCCTATCATCTAATATGCGCTCCAGGGATGAAGGAGTATTTCACTAACTTCTCTCGGCATCGAGCGCTCCTCAACTTGACGGAATCCAGAGTTTAAATTTTTAATCCTTACATGCGAATTGCTTTTCTTGGAATGGGAATTATGGGCCGGCCTATGGCCGGAAATCTGGTGAAAGCCGGACACGATGTCACGGTGTGGAACCGCACTCCTGGTAAATACGTTGCCGGGGCAAAAACCGCAGCAACTCCCGCTGACGCAGTCAAAGATAAAGAAGTGGTCTGGATGTGCGTCTCTGACACCAAAGCGGTCGAGCAGGTGCTCTTCGGCCCCAATGGTGCTGTGGCCGCGCTGCCGAAAGGCGCCGTGATTGTGGATTCCAGCACCATCTCTCCCACGGCCAGCGCGCAGTTTGCTGCGCGGGTCCGCGAACATGGCAGCGAGTTTCTCGATGCTCCCGTCACCGGGTCGAAGAATGGCGCTGAGGCCGGCACTCTGATTTTTATCGCCGGCGGCAAAGAAGAAATTATTGCGCGTTTGCAGCCGCTGTTCAGCGTGATGGGCAAACAGGTCATACACATGGGCGAGAACGGTAAAGGGTTGGCAGCCAAGCTCTGCCAGAATCTCCAGATAGCCTTTATCTATGAAGGTCTGGCTGAAGGGCTTACGCTGGCGGGCAAGATGGGAGTCAAGCCGGAAAAGCTGATCGAGTTGGTGCAGGCTTCTATGATTCGCTCAGGAGTGGCCGATTACAAAGCGCCTTTCATTCTGAAACGGGATTACTCGCCCAATTTCCCGTTGCGGCTCATGCATAAAGATATGCACCTGATGATGGACGCCGCGCGCGAAAACGGAGTGAAACTTCCCGGCCTCGAAAAAATAGATGAAATCTACGAAGCAGCCAGCCGCGCTGGCTATAACGATCTCGATTACGCCGCGACCATTACCATCCTGGAAGAAATGGCCGGTATGAAAGTAGATAAGCCGGCTTAAACCTCACCACGGATTGCACAGATTTGACTGATTGCGCGGATAGTTGCAGGTGGAGCAAAGCTGCGCCAGCGTATCGTAGTCCCAAAGGCCACGGTTACTCGCGAAAAAGTACATTCACGGCGCTCCCCTGCAACATTTACAAAAACGAGAATCTATTCCACTCCATCCGTGGATTCGAATCCTCATTGCTAAAATTCTCATCGGTTTTGTCCCTGGCCAGGGGTGAACTATGGAGGGTCGAGTGAAGTGGAATATCCTGCTCGCTACCTGCTGTCTTATGCTGCTCGCATTCAATTTCGTTTTGGTGCAGCAGAACCGTAATCTCAAGGCCCGAATCACCGAGCCGCCTCCGGGTATGGAAGTTCTTTCCGGCAGTCATGTGCCTGCGCTCAATGGCATTGATGTTGAAGGAAAGCGGTTGGCCATCAACTATGGATCAGCCCAACCCAAGGCGCTGCTGTTCGTTTTTTCTCCGACATGTGGTTTTTGCAATGACAATTGGCCCAAGTGGTGGCGTCTGTTTTCATCGCTTGACCGGACTGCGGTGCGTCCAGTAGGCGTGGATGTTTCTTCATCTGCTACGTCGTTCTACGTAAACGATCACCAGATGGCCGGCATTCCAGTTCTAACCCAGGTTGATCCGAAAGCGGTGGTTGACTATCACCTGCGGCTCACACCCCAAACCATTCTTGTAGACGGTAGCGGCCGCGTGGAGAAGGTGTGGTCGGGAGTGCTGGATGACTCGAACGTCGCCGAGATCCAGAAGAGGGCTAATACCAAAACCGAAGCCTCCGCACATTAGAAAGAAATTTATCCGGCTTCTTAAATCTTAAAAGGAGCTATGAGTATGCTGAAAAAGTTGGTTTTCGCTTCGATTCTGGCTACGGTGCTTTCTGCCGGAGCCGTTACCCTGAAACAAATCTCATCAACAACCGGATTTTTTCCAGGTTGCTCCAGCCCTACCTGCACCAAAGCCAATCCCGGTGTATGCGGCGTCTGCTTCTGCAATCTGCCGCAAGGAGTTTGCACACGCGACCCGATTGGGGTTGTAAAAAAATAAATCAGATAAGGCGCAGCTTCGGCTGCGCCTTATCTGGTCTAGCGCAATTCTCGGCAATCGCTGCTGCTCGCACAGATGTGTCCACACCTTAGCGAAGCGTTTCCATATCGGATTGAATACGTGCCGGCGTTAAGCACGCCAAGATACGAAGTCCCTACGCCCACGAGCCTCTATCCCTCCAGCAAAATGCAAGCGGACTGAGTGCTGACGACTGACTGCTGACTGCTTAAAACACTGCTTTAGAACAACGACGCCGAAGAACTCGCCGCAAGCTCGCGCATGTTCTCGAACATGTAGCTGCGCGTGGGCGAATCAGGCGAAATGGAATCGAGCGGCAAGGTTACCGAGAAGTGCGGCGTCCGGCGCTGAAAATTAATATTCAGGAACTCGCGAGTGGTGCTGCTGGAAAGTGATGTCATGGTGCCGGCAATCTCTTTTTGCCAGCTCATGCGCGAGCTGATCACGAATGGTCCGGTCTGCTCGAAAGTCCAGCTCGAATCAATCGGCTGCGCTTTTCGGGAGGTGCGCGCGAACCACCGGAAGTTGTTCACATTCAGCGAGAAACTGGGAGGCAGGTCAAGATCAGCTTGAAAGATAATCATGTCCTGCTGTTTGCGGACCTTGCTTAGCAGCCAATAGAAGGGCATTTCGCATGGACTCAACTGCACCAGCATGCAGGCATTATGGAACACTCCTGAAGTAAGTTGCAGCCGTACCTTGAAGCTTGAAGGGGTCGTCCAGCGGATGCCTTTTACCTGTCCTTGTCCGGCGATGGCCGTTTCAATCCAGCGCAGAATCAGCACTGATCTCCGGCGGTTGTGGCGCAGAGAAAACAGGTACCAGGCGCTACAGAAGAGGATACCGACAAGGAAGTAAACTGCGAGGAGAAGCATGCCGCAAATTAAGATGCCGAACGCTCCGGCTTAGATGTTTCTGGTTTCAAAGGCCGCGATAAATGCCGCCATCGACCAGCACCGTCTGTCCGGTAATATAAGACGCCCGTTCCGAAGCCAGCCACACAATGGTCTCCGCAACCTCTTTAGGATCAGCGAGCCGCTTTACCGGCGCGTCCGCAGCCCATTGTTCATAGATTTGTTGTGCAGAGACACCGGCGGCCAGAGCCCGCGTTCCCGCAAGTTCCTGGAGCCGTTCTGTGGTGGTGTAGCCGGGGGCGACATTGTTGGCCAGAATGCCGTCTTTTCCGAACTCGTTGGAAATGCTTTTCACCAGCCCCACAACTGCCGCGCGCACTGCATTTGATAAGGTCAGTTCCGGAAGTGGCTGTTTGACCGAAACCGAAGTGATGGTAATGATGCGTCCCCAGCGATGGCGCTGCATGTAGGGAATTACGGCCTTGGCCAAATGGACAACGCTCATGAAATTTTGGTCCACTGCTTTACGCCATTCATCCGGCGTAATGGACAGGAAATTTTTGGCCGGTGGGCCGCCTGCATTCGTGACGCAGACGTCAATGCGCCCGAACTGCTTCGCTGCCTGCTCCACGAACCGCTGCACCGCTCCAGCTTCGGTCACATCCAGCGGCGCGGCATAGATTTCGGCGCCTGTTGCACTGCGAATCTGGTCGGCGGCCTCACGCAAGGTCTGCTCAGTGCGGGCGCACATCGCAACCTGCGCGCCTTCGCGGGCAAAGGCCTCGGCGGTAGCGCGTCCCATGCCCTCGCTTGAAGCGGCCACGATCACGCCGCGGCCTTTTAGTCCCAGCTCCATATACTTCCTCCAATACTTTAGGTTTTTGCAGGGGGCAATTGTCCAATATAGACCTGGGCCGGCGCGCCGGCCTTGATCTTGTTTTGCTCAAAGCAGGTCTTGATGCGTCGCCGCAGCTCGCGCGCCACTGCATACTGCCGTCCAGGACGGACTTTGGCCAGCATCAGGTAATCCACTTCCGATCCGATCACGCGTTCTATGCCCGGCACTCCCGGTTCGGCCACCATATCGTCGTGGAACTGCGGGTCGTTATAAAGGTCCCGCGCCACATCCTTGAGCAATTCGATAATGCGATCGCTGTTCTCGCCGTAATCGGCAGCCACGTGCAGGGTGACCTGCGACCAGTCGCGGGTAGTGTTGCTCACGATCTGTATGTTGCTGTTGGGCACCACGTGTACCGTGCCGTCAGCGTCACGCAGCAGGGTGCGGCGCATGGTGATTTCTTCCACTGTGCCTTGCACTCCGGCTACCTTGATGGTTTCGCCCACCTCAAACTGGTTTTCCACCAGAATGAAAAAGCCATTGATTACATCTTTCACCAGCGTCTGCGCGCCAAAGCCGATGGCCAATCCTGCAATACCGGCGCTGGCCAGTAGTGGCGCAATATTGATGTTGAAGATCGGAAGCACCTGCATGATGGCCACAAAAACAATCAGGAACACCCCGGCGCTATGGACTACGCCTGCCACTGTGCGTATCTGCTGCACGCGCGCAGGGCGCGCCGAACGCTGGCTGATTTCAACCAGCTTGCGGTTGATCACGCCAAGGAACCTGACCAGGATGAAAGCCAGCAACAGGATGGCCAGCAACCGGGGTGCGTCAAACCTGATGAAGCGTACGGTGTCCCCGTGCCAGTCTCGCCATAGATTTTGGAATTTGTCTTCCATGCCACTGCGCCGGATTATATCTGAGCAAATGGTACTGTTTATAATCGGAGCACTTCGCTACTGAAAGTCGTGTGAGAACCAGGTTCAGTGTGTGAACAAGATGAGGTTGAGTGTGAGAAGAGCAATTCTTTTTATCATCATGCTTGCTGCTTTTGTATTCGCCCTGTGGACAACGCCTGCCATGCACTCTCTAACCAAACAGCGCTCCAACGACGGACAGACTCCGCAGGAACGCGAAATGGAAGACCGCCGCCAGCGTGAGCTGAACAAGAAACGGCAAGACGAGATCAAACAGCAGACAGATAAACTCTTTCAACTGGCTACCGAACTTAAAGATGCCGTGGATAAAAGCAACGAGAACATGCTGTCGCTCGAAGTAGTGCGCAAGGCCGAAGAGGTAGAGAAGCTGGCCAAGCAGGTGAAAGAGAAGATGCGCGAGGGAACCGGCAAGCCCGCTAAGCCCGACCAGAGAATCGAACCGCCCAACCCTTTCCCGCATTGAAGGAACACTCTTATTCGTAAGATGTTCAAGCGCAGCGCCGCGAAACTTGCCTTCGCCGCTCACGTTTCTGTTCTGGAAATTCCGTCCTTAGTAATGGCGGTTCCCCAATTCAAGGCATATCATGTGCCTTGAAAGGAGTTTCACCATGGACAAGAAGGCGAACAAACTCACTCTCAACCAGGAAACGTTACGAAATCTTACGACCGAGGACACCAGGAACTTTCTCGCTACCAAACACACCTGCGTACAATCCGTCTGCGGTCTTGCCTGCACCCCGGCGGCCGGCATCAACTGACATTGAAAAACTCTGCAAGCCAGGGCCTCACCCGAGGCCTTGGCGTCTAGGTTTTTCGCTAACATTTTAGGCAAGGAACCCGGCCTAAATGCCTGAGTCAAAAGTTCATAGCTGGCAGCAGCTTGTTAACACCGAATTTACACTCCTCTTTTACCCTGCTATTTAGAATTTAAGTGCTAGATGTCGCTCAACCCGGCGTGCTGGGCGCGGAGATTACCCGCTCGCCGGGTGCTTATAATTTAAGGGGTAAGTGTGTTTGACCTCGGCGCGACCCATTTCCTTGATGCCGGTGTAAGAAGGTAAAAGCAAGGCTGCCTTAGCGCGAATTCGGCTGCTCATGTTGATATGAAATTACCGCTTCGAGAGCGTTTGTATTTATCGGCCGTAGTAGGCGTGCTGGTCGTGGTGCTGCTGGGGCTCGCTTTTCTCCAGTATCACTGGAGCGCGGAAGTAAGCAAGGCCACCAGTGCCCGGCTGAAGGGCGATTTACAGACTTCCATGATGGCGTGGCGGGAAGATCTCTACCACGATCTGGGAAGTATATTCCTCACCATGCAGGCTGATCCTGCATTGTCGTTGCAGGAAAAGTCAGCCGAGTACGAGCGCCAATACCAGACCTGGGCACGCAGCTCTCAGCATGCCGGACTGGTCTCCGACATCTTTCTTTTTGAAACCGGCGGCAAGCACGCTCAACTGCTGCGCTTAAACCGCTCCACTGGACAATTCGCACCCGCGGAATGGCCTGAATCACTGGAACCATTGCACGAGCACCTGCAATTGGTTTCAACAGACATGCTCCGCGCCAGCCCGAATCGTGGTCCCCGCGATCAGTTTCGCCATCACCGTTCCGATGCGATGAGCGCCCATCATGCTTCCATGTTTGACATGATGCCCTCCATGATTGATATGAGCAACATGGTCATGCTGCGGCTTCAGAGTAGACGCAATGCATCGCAGCAGGGGAATGCGGGAAAAACCAGGACCGTGGATTGGCTGCTGGTCGCCTTGGACCGCAAGGTATTTCAGGAGCATCTGTTGCCTGAACTTGCCGAACGCCATTTCAGCGGCACACAAGGACTCGATTTTCAGGTGGCAATCACCTCAGGCAACGCCGAGCATCGCGATACCGTGTATTCAACTGACGCCGGTTTTGGCGCCCAGGACTTCAGATCAGCGGACGGCGTAATCTCGATCTTTGGTCCTCCCTTTGGCCGAGGTTCAGCGCCTTTCATCGGCGCTCCCATGCATCACCCGCCGCGCACGTCGGGGATGCACGATCACAGCGACGGACCGATGGCAGGTCCTCTCCGGCTAGACCCCATCATCTACGCTGGACAAGGGGGCGACTGGCAACTGATCGCCCGTCATCGTAAGGGTTCTCTGGAAGCTGTAGTGAATGGCATGCGCCGCCGCAATCTGGCCATCAGCTTTGGCGTGTTGCTGGTGCTCGCCGGTGGTATCGGCATGATTATTGTCACCAGCCAGCGGGCGCGCGTGCTGGCCCGCCTGCAAATGGATTTTGTGGCCGCTGTCTCCCATGAATTGCGCACGCCGCTGGCGGTGATTTCATCCGCGGCCGACAACATCAGCCACGGAGTTGTGGAAGGGAAGCAGCAGTTGGCGCAGTACGGCGGCGTCATCAAAAGCCAGGCTAAGCAGCTTACGAGTCTGGTGGAACAGATTCTGATGTTTGCTTCCACCCGCGATGGCCGCCATCATTACATTTTGCGTCCGCTGCATATAGAAGAGCTGGTGGATGTATCTCTCACCAACACCGCAAGTCTGATTCAGGCTGCCGGATTCACCGTGCAGAAAGAAATCCAGCCCGGCCTCCCGCAGATTCTCGGCGACCTGCCTGCGCTTTCTCACTGCCTGCAAAACCTGATTACTAACGCCGTGAAGTATGGCGGAGAAGCGCGCTGGATGCGCATCAGCGCCGCACTGACCGGCCGTGAAGTTCAGATCACCGTGCAGGATAAAGGACTGGGCATGGAAGACTCCGAGTTGCGCCATATTTTTGAGCCTTTCTATCGCAGTCCCGCGGTAGCCAACGCGCAGATTCATGGCACCGGGCTGGGGCTGCCGCTGGCGAAAAGTATTGCGCAGGCCATGGGCGGCAGCTTTACCGTGACCAGTGAACCGGGCAAAGGAAGTTCGTTCACGCTGCACCTGCCGTGTCCTGATCCGGTGGAACTCGAAGCGCGCGTCAAAGCCGGGGCATTGGCGAATCCAAAATTTTCCTGAACAACTATGCAGAGCATGAATGCCAATATTTTGCTGGTAGAAGATGAAGAAGCCCTTCGCATGACCCTCGGCGATCGTCTTCTAAGCGAAGGCTATGCCGTGGATTATGCCTCCGATGGGGAAGAAGGCTATGACAAAGCCACCCGCCTGCCCTTTGACCTGATCCTTCTCGATGTGATGCTGCCCCGCAAAAACGGCTTTGATGTCTGCCGCGATATCCGCCAGGCCGGTCTCATCACGCCGATTCTCATGCTCACCGCCCGCGGCCAGACCATAGACAAAGTTTTAGGACTGAAGATTGGCGCCGACGATTACGTGACCAAGCCTTTCGACATGATGGAACTCACCGCGCGTATCGAAGCCCTGCTCCGCCGCGCTCCCACCAAAGCGCCAGAAGCCCAGGACGTCTACCAGATCGGCGCAGTCAGAATTGACCTGCGCGGTACCAGCGTCTCTCGGGATGGCAAAGCTGTGCGCCTGTCGGCCCGCGAATTTCAACTGCTGCGCTATCTGGTGGAGCACTCCGGCGCAACCCTCTCCCGCGACCAGATATTGAAAGATGTGTGGGGCTACAGCGCCGAGACCTTCACCCGCACCGTGGATGTCCACGTGGCCAGCCTGCGTCAAAAACTGGAAAGAGATCCCAAACAGCCCGAATTGATTCTCACAGTGCAGGGCCTCGGATACAAACTCGCCAGCGCGTAATCGTGTTGGCGCTTTCAGAGAGTGTGTGAGAACTTAGAATTCGCGTGGGTTCACCAGACATGTATCAGGGCACGAGACTTTGAGCGCCAGAGGCGCGCCACAACGTAGCCCAAGGGAGAAGCCTTGGGATTATCGTTAAATAAAACAGGGGAGAGCCCAGCGTAGCGGGGCGACACTCATTTCTCGTTTCAAGAGTGTGTGAGGACTTAGAATTCGCGTGGGCTCACAAGACAAGTATCAGGGCACGAGTTTACTCGTGCCGTAAAGGCGCTTAGCTTTGGGCGTCAGCCCTGCATATCTTTGCCCTCATGACCGTGTCGCCACCGAAAATCGAGTTCTCACACACGATCCTTCCCACAGGCTGTCATGCTGAGCGCAGCGCCTGCCTTTAGGCGCGGAGTCGAAGCATCCACGTGATGTGTCCCACACGAATCTGATACGAGGTATTCTCACGAGAACATATTCGTCGTGCGGCGAGCTATGGCGCTAATAGGCAATGACTTGCAGCTTGCGAAAACTTTTCTTGTTTGAAAGGGCACGGCTTCAGGCCGTGCCGTGTCGCGCCTCAAGCAAATTGGGCTTCCGCCCCTGCTACTGCATCCACATAAAATCATTTGGTCCTATCAAATTCGATCCCGCCTCAATTACTAGCAAAAAAAGACAGGCAGCAGGGAACTGCCTGTCCATTGCACGGAGCTTCCGCTTTAGGGATGCATACCATGGCCCATTCCCATGCCGGGACCATGATGGCTGCTCGCAAACTCATTGAATTTGGCCTGCTGGTCGGGAGTAAGAGTCTGGTAGAACGCGGCTTCCGCCTTGGCGTGCTGCGCGACCATCTGCGCGGTCAGGTTGCCGATAGTGGCTGCGGCCTGCGTGATCGCATTGGCATCGTTGCTCTTGACCGCCGTATTCAGGGAATCGTGAGCGTTTTTCATGCTGTCATGAAAATTCGCTTCATTGCCATGGGCATTGGTAAAGATCGTAGTGGCGCTCTGCTGCTGCTCCGGAGTAAGCCCCAGCATCTTCGTCAGCATTGCCACATGGTGTTGTATGTGCGTCGCCGGATCGGGCGGCGCCGCCGGCGTCTGTTGCGCAAACGCCAGAGATACGGTGAGTAAAAGGGCCAACAACGTTGAAACTGCAATTCGATTTCTTAACATGGTTTTCTCCTGGTTGAATTTGAAATAAAACCTTCTTGCCATTTAGGGGCAGGCTTGCGCTAAGAGCTGAGAGTCTGCCATGAACGAGAATTCTTCCAGCGCGTGGAAAAACTGTGCTCGGAACGCCGGCTTATACACCAGCGCATGTGCGCCCGAAGACTTGCATGCAATGCGGGTAGAGAGAGAATCGTCCGAAGACATCAGGATCACTTTGATGTGGGGAAAATGCTGTGACAAAACCAGAGCGGCCTTGAGTCCGTTCATGAAGGGCATGTTCACGTCCATCAACATGATCTCCGGCTGAAGCTCTGAAGCCAGTTGAATGGCCCCTGTGCCGTCGTTGGCAGTGCCCGCTACTTCAAGCGAATCTTCGAGCCGCAGCAGACCGCAGATAACTTCCAGAAATTCCGGTGAATCATCCACAACCACAACCCGCGTGCGTTGCGGAAGTACGGAAACTACCGGCTGTTTAGCTCCTGAATGTTGCTGCGGCTTCCGACTCATTTGCATTACTGCTCAGCTCCTCGACTGATGAATTTATCTAAACATAACCGCCGCTCAGGCTGGGTAAACCCTGCGCCATAAGAATGTAAAGAGTTTGTGAAGCTGTGTTTGCGTCGAGTCTCGAACGGAAAACTTTGTCCGGCATCGTGAATGTTTTTAGGGTTGCTGCATGTAGAAAACAAATCATTTCCGCGCCATTGCATAGTCCCGCTGCTCTGCTGGTGCAGGTTTCAAGGCCGTTCTGCTTTGTGATACCTTAAAAGGTTTGCATCATTAATCCAGCCCCATCCGTGGAGGGTCCATGGCTTCCTATAACGGGGTTTCGCTTCCTGCCGGCGGCGCACCCATAACTTTTAGCGGCGGCAGTTTGCAAATCCCAGATAATCCAATCGTCCCTTACATCGAGGGCGATGGAACCGGCCGCGATATCTGGGCAGCCTCGGTGCGTGTTTTCGATGCTGCTGTTGATCGTGCTTATGCCGGCAAACGCAAGATTCACTGGTACGAAGTCTTTGCCGGAGAAAAGGCCTTTTCCAAATTCCGTGACTGGCTGCCGCAGCCAACCGTAGACGCTATTCGCGACCTGCACATCGCGATCAAAGGCCCGCTGACCACACCGGTCGGCGGTGGGATTCGTTCCTTGAACGTGACTTTACGCCAGGTCCTCGATCTTTATTCCTGCATTCGCCCGGTCAGGTATTACCAGGGCGTACCCTCGCCAGTGAAGCATCCTGAGCAGCTCAATGTAATCATCTTCCGCGAGAACACTGAAGATGTTTATGCCGGAGTGGAATGGAAGCAGGGAACACCGGAAGCGAAGAAGCTGCTGGATTTCCTGAACAACGACATGCTTGCCGGAAGCAAGAAGCGTATTCGTGAAGATTCCGGCATGGGCATTAAGCCCATTTCGATTACCGGCACCAAGCGTCTGGTGCGCATGGCCATTCGAGATGCTCTGGCAAAAAAGCGCCGCTCGGTCACGCTGGTGCATAAGGGCAACATCCAGAAGTTCACTGAAGGCGCGTTCCGCGAATGGGGCTATGAGGTTGCCGTCGAAGATTTTCGCCAGGACGTAGTTACCGAACGCGAGAGCTGGATTCTCGACAACAAAGATAAAAATCCGAATCTTTCCGTAGAAGACAACGCGGCCATGATCGAGCCAGGGCTGGAATTTGCGCCGGATAGTTTCAAGCAGGAACTCTATGCGGAAATCAAAGGCGTTTTAAGCTCCATCGGAACCAGCCACGGCAACGGCGCATGGAAGAAAAAATTGATGGTGAATGATCGCATTGCCGATTCGATTTTCCAGCAGGTGATTACCCGGCCGGCCGAATACGATGTGCTGGCCACGCCCAATCTCAATGGCGACTATCTTTCCGACGCCTGTGCGGCCCAGGTCGGCGGACTCGGCATTGCTCCCGGGGCTAATGTCGGTGACCAGCATGCCATCTTTGAAGCCACCCATGGCACCGCGCCGAAATACGCTGACAAAGATGTAATCAATCCCGGTTCTGTGATTTTGTCCGGAGTGATGATGCTTGACTTCATGGGATGGAGCGAGGCGGCGCGCCTGATTGAAACGTCGCTCGAAGCCACCATTCAGCAGAAGCTGGTGACCTATGATTTCGAGCGGCTCATGCCCGGCTCTACCAAGGTAAAGACCAGCGAATTCGCCGGCTACATTATCGAGAACATGGTGGATCGGCGTAAAAGGACTGCTGTTTAACTTCTAACTGAAACGATTTTGAATTCGAAACCGTTCCGGCAATCGGGGCGAAGATCAGAGAAATCGAGGAACCATGCGCAAAAAAGTTACCATCGTAGGTGGAGGAAATGTAGGCGCCACAGCGGCCCACTGGATCGCGTCAAAAGAACTGGCCGACGTGGTGTTGATTGATGTGGTCGAAAACATGCCGCAGGGCAAGGCCCTTGACCTGCTCGAAGCCATGCCCATTGAAAAACGCGACAGTCACATCCTGGGCACCAATGATTACGCTGATACCGCCAACTCCGATGTAGTGGTGATTACCGCTGGCGTGGCCCGCAAGCCTGGCATGAGCCGCGACGATCTGCTCAATACCAACTTCAAGATCATGCAGCAGGTGGTGGGCAAGGTGCTGTCCAACTCACCCAATTGCATTCTGATTGTGGTTTCCAATCCGCTGGACGCCATGGCCCAGGCCGCCTACAAGATCAGCAAGTTTTCGCGCAACCGCGTGCTCGGCATGGCCGGCGTGTTGGATTCCGGCCCGCTTCCGTACTTTCATTGCCGAAGAGTTGAAAGTCAGCGTGGAAAACGTGACCGCGTTCGTGCTCGGCGGACACGGCGATACCATGGTCCCTCTGCCGCGCTATTCCACCGTTGCCGGCATTCCGATGACCGAACTGATTGCCAAAGACAAGCTGGACGCAATCGTTACGCGCACCCGAAACGGAGGCGCGGAAATCGTGAAGTATCTCGGCACCAGCGCCTGGTACGCCCCTTCGGCGGCCACCGCCGAAATGGTGGAAGCCATCCTGAAAGACAAGAAGAAGATTATGCCCTGCGCGGTTTATCTCGAAGGAGAATACGGCATCAACGGCCTGTTTGTAGGCGTGCCGTGTAAACTGGGCGCCAATGGCCTGGAGCAAATCATCGAAATCAAACTGACCGACGAAGAGCAGGCGGCCCTGAAAAAGAGCGCCGACTCCGTAGCCGAACTGGTGAAAGTAATCGGGGTGTGAAGAAAGCAAATAGCAATTGGCAGATAGCAATTAGCTTTGCTATTGGCTTTTAGCTCTTGGCTCTTAGCTTTTGGCTCTTGGTCCCGATACAGTTCACTTGGAGCCATTCCATATTGCTGCATCGGTCTTGGTGAAGAGTCTTGGTGGAAGAGCGGCCCTTTCAGGGCCGCGTGAATATGAGAAGAATTCGGGCTTTAGCCCTGGTGTCGGGCTTTGGCCCTTAGCTTCTGGCAATGCGTGACTCGAATTCCAGAAGGAAATCACGGGTAGAGACGTAGCATGCTACGTCTGCTGCATGCGCAACCATAGGCTCAGGGGAGACCATACGGCTTACGCGGTAGAGACGGTGCTCCGCACCGTCTCTGAGACGCGCCCCCGCGCGGCTCACAGCTTTTGCCGTAGGTTTCTATGCCAAAGGGCATCGCAGAATGCCGGTACTAGAAAACAAAGCCAAAAGCGTGGTTTATCAGCGTCATCAGCGAAATCAGCGGTAAGATTCTTGCATTGAACCGTCCTAAACTCTAAAGGCAATCAAGAAGCCAGCATCACCAAACAAAGCTAGAAGCTAAAAGCTAGCAGCTAGAAGCTGCCTTTAAACCATTTGCAATCCCCACAGATCATGCAAATGCAGCACGCCTTCCACCTCGCCTGCGTCGTTGGTCACCACCAGCGAGGTAATTTTTTTCTGCTCCATAATGTTTAAAGCGGTGGCGGCGAACTCGTCTCCACGAATCGTTTTCGGATTCACGGTCATGCACTCGGCTGCCGTGAGATGCAGAACATCTTTTTGCCGTCCGAGCAAGCGCCGCAAATCGCCATCGCTGATGATCCCTGCCAGCTTGCCATCGGAAACGATGGTGGTAATGCCCAAACCCTTGCGCGACATTTCATAGATTACGTCGGGCATGGAAGTTTCGGGCGACACTTTCGGCAGGGCATCGCCGCTGTGCATGAGTTGCGAGACGCGCGCCAGCTTCTTGCCCAGCTTGCCTCCGGGATGCAGGCTGGCGAAGTCTTCTTCTTTGAATCCGCGCCGCTCGGCCAGCGCCATGGCCAGCGCGTCGCCCAGCGCCAGCATGGCCGTGGTGGACGCGGTAGGCGCCAGTCCCAGCGAGCAGGCTTCTTTGTTGATGGAGCAATCGAGAGCCACGTCGGCCGCCTGGGCCAGAGTGGAGCGGCGTCCATTCGGGCCATACAGGCAGTCGCCGGTAATGGTGATGAGTTGTATGCCGATTCGGCGGATGGTGGCCAGCAGGCTGAGAATCTCTTCCGTCTCTCCGCTGGCCGAAAGCGCCAGAACCACATCGCCTTTGACCAGCATGCCCAGATCGCCATGCAGCGCTTCTGCCGGATGAAGATACAGCGCCGGAGTGCCGGTAGAACTGAGGGTTGCGGCGATCTTGCGCGCCACCAGGCCGCTCTTGCCCATGCCTGTCACCACAACGCGCCCGCCGCAGGAATGCAGGCAGGCCACGGCATGTTCAAAATCCTGCGCCATGGGGCCTGCAATGCGATCGGCGAGTGCGCGCAGAGCTTCAGCCTCAATGCGTACGACATTGGAGCCAATGGAAGTCACGTGCAGTTATATTAGCAGCTTGGGCCAGAGTGGCTTAAGCAGTTCCGTATGCCGCTTACCACCGATGCGGCGCGCTCAGGTTCGCCCATGCGCTGGCGATAGCGCCGTGACCAGCGATTCAATATTGCTGAACAGCTCTTTGGTCTGAAGCGGCTTGGAAATATAAACATCCATGCCCGCAGCCAGGCAGCGTTCCTTGTCCCCTACCATGGCGTGAGCGGTCATGGCGATGATGGGAATATGTTTGCCGGTATCTCTTTTCCAGTTCGCGAATGCAGGCCGTGGCTTGCAAGCCGTCCATCTCCGGCATCTGCACATCCATCAAGATCAGGTCGAAGTATTCTTTTGATGCGGCTTCCACTGCTGCCTTGCCGCTTTCCGCCACGGTCACCACGTAGTTGGCTTTTTCCAGCAGGCGTATAGCCAGCGCCTGATTTACGCGGTTATCTTCCGCCAGCAGGATCTTAACGGGTGCCTGCCCCACAGGCCTCTGGAACAGGTGTTCTGTGCCTTGGCCGGTCGGGACGAGCAGCGGCTGGATGGCCCGCAACAGGTCTGACCTGCCAATCGGTTTTCGCAACGAGGCTTTGATTCCCAGCGCGTCGCAGCGTTCTGCGTCGCTGTGCGCATCCGGCGAACTCAACATCATCACGATGTCATGGGTGAGTGACGCATCCGCTTTGATTCGGTCGGCTATCTCGAATCCATCCACCTTGGGCATTTGCGCATCCAGCAGCACCAGGCTGAAAGGCTGGCCGTTGGCCTGTGCTTGTTCCAGCAGGAATATTGCAGCTTCGCCATTCTCAGCCAGTGCGGCCTTCATTCCCATCGCGGTAAGCATCTGCTGAAGGATGCTGCGCTCGCTGGCGCTATCGTCCACCACCAGCACCCGGCGACCAGAAATATACTTCTCAGAAATGGCAAACCTGCTGGCGTACCTTAGGTACCTCGCACCGGACTGTGAAATAGAAAATACTGCCGGCATTAGGTTTGCTCTCGACCCACATGCGTCCATGCATTTGCTCGACCAGTCCGGAACTGATGGCGAATCCTAACCCGGTGCCGCCGTAACGCCGCGTCATGGAAGCATCACCCTGGGTAAATGCCTGGAAAATGGTCTCGCTGTTTTTCCGGAGCAATTCCAATTCCTGTGTCCTTGACGGCGAAACGAATCACCGCCTGGGTTCCGCCGGAGCTCTCCATATCCACGGCGATGACCACCTCGCCTGTTTCGGTGAAGCGGATCGCATTGCCCACAAGATTGATCAGCACCTGCTGCAACCGCAAAGGATCGCCGAGCAGCATTTCCGGCACTTCAGGAAAGACGTGGCATGAAAACTCCAGCCCTTTCTGGTGGGCGCGGAAGCGCAAGGCGCGCGTGACCGCGTCCAGGGTCTCGTGCAGATTGAATTCGATGGTCTCGAGTTCCAGCCTGCCGGCCTCGATCTTTGAGAAATCGAGAATGTCATTCACCAGAGAAAGCAGGGAATCGGCGGAGCCTTTTACGATCTCAAGATATTCGCGCTGCTCGGGCGAGAGTTGTGTGTCGAGCGCCAGTTCGGTCATGCCGATAATGCCGTTCATGGGCGTGCGGATTTCGTGGCTCATGTTGGCCAGAAACTCGCCCTTGGCCCGGTCGGCGCCTTCGGCCCGCTCTTTCGCCCCCGCCAGTTCGATTTCCGTCTGCTTTCTTTTTCCGATTTCTTTGACTGCTGCCGTATACGCTTTTGACAGCGTGACCGGGCTGCCTACCGCCACAATCAGAATGATGGCCAGCAGGCCGCCGCTCACCAGCATCACATGGCGCAGCCGTTCGTTCACCGACTGGAAATGGTCCACCAGTTCTTTTTCATCGGCTTCAGCAAGATTGTAGGTAGGCGTCAGGATCGCGTCGTACAGAAGCTCTTCATGGCCCTTGTCAATGAGCGTATCTATCTGGTCGCGATGGCCTTTTTGGATCAGGTCAAGAATCTTCTCGGAAGAATTGGTGAAATTGTCTGACGCGTCTGCAATCTTTTTGAGCTCCTGGTCTTTGCCTTCCACTTCTTTCCATGATTGCAGTGTTGACGTCGATGTCCTTGTGCACGTCAAGAATCAAGAAAGCGGTCTTCATCTCTCTTGGTCAATACATATTCTTCAGCGTTGATCAGCGATTGCACATAGAGGCGCGCGAAAGCACGGGCGCGGACCGACTTGGAAGCGCTGGTTTCCATGGCCTCGCTCTCGCCCCGCAGCGCAGAACCCGAATAGAGTGAGACCGCATCCAGTTCTCCGGTAAGCCGGGAAATGGCTGACTGCAGTTCGTCCGCCTGCTGGGCGGCAACATCGTCCGCCGCTGCCTGCAATTTTTTGAGCGGTTGGCCGGAATTGCTTTTCAATCAACTCGACAGAGGCTTTGTTGGAATTTGAGCCATTCGCCGCATCCAGAATGCGCTGCTCAATCGCGGCCAGCGCCGGGTAATCACTTTCGATGGTGGCCATCATCCGGCGATTATGGCCGCCGGCACTGCTGGCATGTCCCGCAGCCCGCAGGCTGGCTTCCAGGTCAGCAAGCGCGGTTGCCGCCTTTTCCCGCATCGGAGCCACCTGCCCGGTGTGGCGCTCTAACTGGATCGGGCGTTTCTCGATGTCTTCACTGATCAGCCCCAGGTCAATCACTTCTTTAATTTCAAGGGCAAGATAACGATTGAACCGGTCGGCGGCCACGGCAGCGTCCACTTCCGGCGTCAAACGCTTAAGCTGGTCGGCAGCACGGCGGTATGGGGACATCATCCCCAGAAACACGAGTACGGATATGCCGGCGATGACGAGCGCCAGCACCTGAAAGGCTGCGACCTTGGTGAAATTTCCTCACTCAGAGACCATTTCCCGGATAAACGGCATTCTGCTGAAATCGGAGTTAACTTCGGGTTAATTATCATCGGATGCAGAGCAGGAATGCACCTGATTTCATTGGGTATAAATGTAAATTATCGAAGAAAATAGTTAGAGAAATCTAATGAATACCTGTTTTAACTGGCATTTTAGTGAGAGGAATTAATTTCAGATATCGAAGACCCTGTAAGGCAGTTTCGAGTCCTGCGCCATTAATAATGAGAGAGCAACATTGTGGACAGCCACACCTGCCGTCGTCTTGCCATCCGGGTTAGCCGTGGTGAGCATGGCCATGCAACGCCAGCACCGCTCCGTGGCGGTCGATGACTTCCGCCAGACGTGAACTGCCAAGGTAAGGCCAGATTTCCGTGGGCTCTCCTTTTACCGTGTCAATGATCGGAGCGTAGTGCGTGACGATCACAATCTTTTCCGGTCGCAGCATGGAAAGCGCGCGTTCCAGCTTCATGGTCTCGTCAATCGAGGCCTGCACAAAAGCTTTTACTTCCTTTTCTCCGAAGGCCGTGAGTATGCCTCGCCCGAACCCGCCGAGAAAACCCTTGGTGCCGGCAAAGCCAACGCCGTCCCGCTCGTAGCTGCTGCCGTCCAGCACCTTGATGCCTTCGGTGGTCATCATGCGCATGAGTTCCTGTTCCTGTCCGCTCTCATAATCATGATTGCCAAGCACCGCCACAATGGGGATGCGAAGGCGCACCAGCGCGTTCAGCAGGGAATGCATCTCATCAGGCTTGCCGTAGTTGGTAAGGTCGCCGGCAATCACCAGCAGGTCGGCTTCGTCGCGCACGTGGCGCAAAGGGCTCGCGTATCTTGTCGTAGCTCTGGGGTGTGAAGTGGATATCGGCTGTGGCTGCAATTCTCATGCTTGCTGATTGCTAGGCTGCGTCTTCAGAAGTTGGTATCACCTCGGCCGGATTGATCACATCTGCCGTTTGCCGGTACTCCTCGATTACATTGCGCCATCCCCATTCGGCAACATCAATGGCGAACATGTTCTCGTCAATCAGGCTGCCGCGAAACTGTATCTGCTTGTTCGGATGGTCAAGTTCCACACGGAAACGTTGCAGCAACTCGTCCCATACTTCACGCGGCACGTAGTTGCTGAAACCCGGATATATATATTGATAGAGCACCAGGCACCACAGCAGCATCTCCCAATGCTCGCCCATCAGGTGCATCAGGCGGCGCCAGTCGAATTGCCCGCGTGTGCCGTAGATCACATGGCAGATGTCTGCGCCGTCAAAACGTTCGCGGCGGGTCACAAAAACTTTTGACGCGATCAGCTCTTCCGGGGCCAGTACCCGCGTGGGTATTCCAAAAACTTCTGACCTGCTGGCCCGTTTGATCCACGAATAATCAACCCGCACCACGGCGTTGCTCATGCCGGTAATCAGATCAACGAAGAAGTCTCCGCGCTTGGCTTTGGCCAGCCAGATCTTGTCTTTCACCTCGGTTTCAAAGCCGTCATGCTCGAGCAGCCGCAGCGCTTTGCATACTTCCTGAGCCGGCATGAAAAGGTCGAGGTCTTTGGTGTCGCGCCATATTCCAGTATGCTCGTGCAGCGCAAAAGCGCCCGACACCACACACTGGATGTGGTTGCGCTGCATCAATTCCAGCACTTCTCGAAAGAGTGCTTCCTGGCCGGGAGAAAACACCGGTGGCTTCGATGAGCTTACTGGGAGCGGTTTTTCCTCAATCGGCATATAAACACTCAGACATTAGATGGCAAATGAGGGTTCTATGTTGTTGAGAAAACTCTAAAATACGCCGGATATGCGCCTGTGCCGCAGCAACTTCCGCTTCCAATTTGGCAATTTTGGCATTCATGGCAATTTTGGCAATCCTTCTGAACTGCCGAAACCGGAAACGAACCCCGAACGCCTGCCATGCCATCCAAACTACAAGGGGGCAATCGTGGCCAAACAGGAAAGTGTCATTGAAGTTGAGGGCCGGCCCATCAAGGTTTCCAACCTTGATAAGGTCATGTATCCCAAGGTGCGCTTCACCAAGGGACAGGTGATGGACTACGTTGTGCGCATCGCGCCCGTACTGCTGCCGCACCTGAGAGGCCGGGCGCTTACGCTCAAGCGCTATCCCAATGGAGTTGACGGAATGTTCTTCTATGAGAAGAACTGCCCGCCTCACCGGCCCGATTGGGTGAAGACTGCCAAAGTCTGGAGCGAAGGCAATAACCGCGATATGTATTACTGCGTGGCCGAAGATCTTTCCACGCTGGTATGGCTGGCCAATCTTGCCGACCTCGAATTCCATACCTCGCTTTCGCTGGCCGAAAACAAACACCAGCCTACAGTCATAGCCTTCGATCTCGATCCCGGCCCGCCCGCCAACATTGTGCAGTGCTGCCAGGTAGGTGTGTGGGTCAGGGAGATATTTGCCGCCTTCGGCCTGGAATCATTTGCGAAAACCTCAGGCTCCAAGGGACTGCAAATCTACGTTCCGCTGAATACACCGGTCACTTACGATGACACCAAGCCTTTTGCCAAAGCCATTGCCCGGCTGCTCGAATCCCGCTATCCGGACCGCGTGGTTTCTGATATGAAGAAGGCGCTGCGTGTGAATAAGGTATTTGTTGACTGGAGCCAGAACGACGATTACAAGACCACCGTCTGCGTCTATTCTCTGCGGGCCAAAGACCAGCCCACGGTTTCCACTCCTGTGACCTGGAAAGAAGTGGAAGATTGCCTGAAGAAAGAAGATCCGGAACGTCTGGTCTTCACCTCCGATCAGGTGTTGAAGCGCGTGGAGAAGATGGGCGACCTGTTCGAACCAGTGCTGGAAATGAAGCAGAAGCTGCCCAGCATCGAGAAGCTGGAAGAGCAGGGAGCGGAACCAACCATGATTCAGGCCGTGAAGCCGTCAGTCAAGACGGCAGCTAAGCCGGAAGCGACGAAAACAAAAAGGACCAGAGCGCCCCGGCAGAACGCGCAAGTGAAAGCAAGAAAACAGGGGTGAAGCACTTCTTCTAACCACAAAGGACACAAAGGATCACAGCGTAGCGTAGCGGAGCCACAACCAATGTTTCGAAAATCGGGTGATCCGGTGATCGGCAGATCGGGTGATCTGAAAACGGGTGATCCCTGGCGGCCAAGTTCGGGATAGAACAGAAGCCGGTGCGAAAAACGACTTGCATTGTCATCGTGGACGCGCAGTTCGAGGACCAGCAGACAACCGTCGGTCTGGTCGTGGATGCGGTGAGCCAGGTGATGGAACTGGCGCAGGACGATATCCAGCCGGCGCGGATTTCGGCACGCGCGTCAAGATGGAACTACCTAATCGGCAGGGCGCAATCGGGAAAGAAATCCGCACTGCTGCTCGACGTTGACCAGGTGGTGACCACGGAAGAGCTTATGCGATCTGAGCCCGGCTGCCAGCTCGGCGGAAAACACCGAGCCGGGAGAACTTAGCGCTTTGGAATGTTCACCTTGTGTCACCCGCCTTGCGGTTCGAACAGCAAATAGCGGTCAGCCAAAGAGCCACAAGTCAAGGGTCTAATCTGAGAATTTCAAATCGCAGAACGAAGGTTTGCTTCGTTGTTGAATATCGCCGCAGCAGATTTAGAAAACGCATCATGTCGACATATGGCTCCCTGGAACAAGCCATTGCTTACGGCAATGGATGCATGCACTCGGAAATTCTATCTCCAATCGAAGTGGATGCACGGTTTGCACTCGACTTCGAAAGCGCGCACATCTTGCGGTTCGATAGTCCCACGGATTTCGATTGTCATTTTCATAAGTCCTTAAAGAGTTTTCACATCGGCACATCCAAGCCGATGGCGAAAGAACGCCTTGAAAAAGAAGACATGCTCAAGTCCTCTTAGCATTTAAACCGCCCGTTGCTGTGCTGCCAACACCGCACAGGCATGGCTACTCTTTTGCGGGAAATCTTTGATCGTTCCTGTCTCGGCAGCCAGCACTCCGCCAACACAGGAATCGCCAGATATTTCCAGCGGTTCCCCTCCTATTTCGGATACAGCAAGGGCCCATGCGCCCAGCATGTCTTCATCTGATTCAAGTTCCGCGAATTTTTCCAATGACGAATTTGAGGACCGAAAAAATGCACCAGCCTCACGGGCAACAATATCGAACCGCTTAAGAGATGCGACGTCCCATCCACCAATCAGGAACCAAGTCAACTTGCCAGTATTTTTTGCTCGCGACCAGCACGCTTGAATATCCATGTTTGAACCGCCGCCATATTGTTCGAACTTACTTTCTAGTTTCTCCCATTCTTCTTTTCTGCGATTGGTTCTCAGTCTTTCCAATTCTTCTCGCAAGCGGTTTGTTTCTGCGAATTGTTTATGAAAGGCGTCACTGTTGTTTTGTGCTGTGGCATTAGCTTTGGATAGAGACTCCAATGCGCTCACCAGTTTCGCTTGCACAGAGGCACACTGTTCTAAAGCATCAACTTTTGCTTGCTGGTATCCAATCACATCACTAGTAAGTTTCTCGATCTTCGCTTCGTTATCCGCCACCAAAGCAGAAACAGCCGCCTCGTCACTTTTTATTGTCACATAATAAGAGCGCACAATCAGATATGCCCATGACGCAAGGGTTATGAATGTAGGCACCAGCGTAGACCAACTGAAAAATGCATCCTTTAATACCGCAGTCATGGTAACGTCCGGGTTTCTCTTTACGAGATCGCGAATGAGATTCAAAACGAATGAAGCAACGGGGATTCCGAATCCGATTACCAATGCTAAGGTGGAGGTTTTGAGCATCTCGACGACGTTATTCCAAACTCTTTTGAAGCTTGGAATGAAGTGCACGCGATTCTCAACCATGACGAATTGCTCCTTCGCCTCTGAGCGATAGAATATTTGGAGGAATTGGCGGAGGCGGGTCATTGCCATTATCCCCCTCTACGCTTGATTCGCAAGTATATTAATGCCACTAAGCAATTGGTCGACTTGGCAGCGCTTGATTCTATGTTGCGCCTGCTCTTGGTGGTGCCGACCAAAAGCTGTGCCGCCCCGCTGGGGCTCGGGGGTCTTATAACGGCTTTCCCACCGCTTCCGCAGTGGGCTACCTTGTGTCACCCGCTTTGCGGGTTTGAACAGCAATTAGCAATCAGACAAGAATCCCTTGGTGATCCTTCGTGTTCTTTGTGGTTGTGATGCCACAACGGTACCACTACGGCGGCGTAGTGGTACCACAACGACGGCGTAGTGGCGCCGTAGTGACACCATTGCTTGCATTCCGTATTTTTCCCGGATACTCTCCACCTCGCGCCCTCAGGGTGGCTTGATTTGTTCTTTGAAAATTGAAAATTGAAAGCCATGCGGCTGTTGGCCATTGGCTGAGACGCGGACAAACTACTTTGGCGTTGGCTCTTAACTTAGGCCAAAGCAACTGCGAGGCGGAGCTATGTCCGCGAGGTTGCAATCCGCAACAGATGTAGCAGATCCGGCGACATTTTTCGCGAATGCCCGCTGGCTTGCCGATCACCCCCATCAGTGGTATCAGAGTAAGGTTTGGTTGTAGCGGACCTGTAGCGCGCTACCTAGCGCGTCGAAAAGGCGGTTTTCGCCAGGAATGACGCGGGTTGTAGCGATGTAGCGCGAAAAGGGCGCCAAAGTGATAGGGGGGAAGTGGCAGGTGGCGATTGGCATTAGCAATGAGCGAAGAGCATTTACCACCAAGGACACAAAGGACCACGAAGGAAATTTCGGGCCTCCTGCTCTTTGATGGTTGTGGCCGGTAGAAACCAGTGTGCATCGGTGCGATTCGGCGTTATCAGCCGGTAACAGGGTAGTTGTTGCGACCTTGTCGCGCGACAGTTGCGAGCTGAAATGCAGTTTCCGCCGCGATTCACAAGGGATGTAGCGAGTTGCGACCTTTTTGCGGAAATGCAGGGGTAGCGTAAGTAATTGGCGATCAGCAATCAGCCAAGCGCCAGCAACCCTTGGTGATCCTTGGTGTCCTTTGTGGTTGGCGTCACAACGGCAGCAATTGGCAATTAGCAATTGGCCAAGGCCAAACCTTGTTCAGGTCGAAATTTTGTGGTGGGCTGTTTGTGTCCTTGGGTGATGCTATCCAAGAGCATGTGTCGCCCGTTGGGGCTCGACTCGTATCTTCTGCTTTCCCAGCACTCACGTGCTGGGCTCAAAAATGCCATCCCGCTGGGATTCGAGTCAGGCACCGGAAGCAAAATAGCAGTCAGCAAATAGCAATCAGCCAGAAGCCAAAAGCCAATAGCCAAAAGCCAATCAGCGCCGGCTCAAAAGCCAAGAGCAGAGCCAAGGCCAAGAGCAGAGCCAAGGCCAAGAGCAGAGCCAAGGCCAAGAGCAGAGCCAAGTCCCAAGCGCCCGAACCTGCGGGGCCCTGGGTTACTCACGCGTAACTTTTATTCACGCGTGACTTTTATTCACGAGTAACTTCGATCTCACTCCGCCTTCCCAGTCCGGGGAGCAGGCGCAATTTCAGCACACGCTCTCTCTTGAGCTCTTCTTCTATGGAGAACTCGCGCGCTTTCAGCAAGTCGTGAAGACCAATCATTCCCATCAGGGTGCGGTTTGATTCGCTCTTGACCACCGGAAACCGGGTAAGCCCCGAAGAGGCCATCCGGTTCACAACCAGCCGCAACGGCTCATGAAGCCCGGCCAGCACCGGGTCTTTCCTGATGAGGTCGGCAAGCTGTGCCTGGGGAGAGGGGGTCGCCTCAGCAGAGGCAATCAGCTTGTTCAGATCGGAGCGCGTGACGACTCCCACCAATTCCCGGTCTCCCCGGATCACTGGGTAGAGTCTCTGGCCTGCGCTATTACCGTTGCTGCTCAATGAGTTTCTCAGCTCCGCGATGGTGGCTTCGGCGGGAAGAGCAACAACCTCGGTGCGCATCACGTCTTCCACCGCCAGGGCTTCCATGGGATCCACCACGTACTCGCGGCTCAGGTGATGTCCTCTGCGTGCGATCTTCTCGGTGAGAATGGAGCGTTTCAGCGTGAGCACCGTAAAGGCGTGTGCGGTGACGCAGGCGATCAGCAGTGGAAGAATAGCGTTATAGTCGCTGGTGAGTTCGAAAGAGAAGATCACGCCGGTCAGGGGCGCGATGGTGCCGGCCAGTACTGCACCCATGCCGATCAAAGGCCAGAATCCTGGTCCCTGATGGGGAAGGAACAGCGCTTCCACGGCGCCCACGGCGCCACCCATCATTAACAACGGCGCCAGCACGCCGCCGGAAGTTCCCGAACCTAATGAGATCCCCCACATCAGCGACTTCACCAGCAGCACACCCAGAATCAGCGATATGGTGGCATGGCCCTGGAGAAGCTGGCCGATTACGTCATAGCCTACGCCCAGGCCACGGGGGAAGATCAGTCCACCGATGCCGACGGCCACGCTGCCGATTGCGGGCCACCACATCCAGTGGATGCCCTTTAAGTGAGCGAACCCATCTTCCACGGCATACATCATGCCGGTGAGGAGCGCAGACATAGCTCCGGCAACAATTCCGGTGAGCAGGCAGCCAAACAGGACAGTGGGATTCAAAGCCGCAGCATGCAGCGGCACGGGGAAGATCGGCCCCGGCCCTAACAGGTGAATGCGGGCAGCTTCCGCAGTAACGCTGGCCAGCACCACGGGAATAAAGCTGCGCGGCTTCCACTCAAACAGCAGAAGTTCTACGGCCAGCAGCACAGCGGCGAAGGGGGCGGCAAAGGTGGCAGACATGCCGGCTGCCGCTCCGGCCACCAGCAGCGTTTTGCGTTCGGCGCTGGTCAGGTGAAAAAACTGGGCGATCAGCGAACCGAAAGCCCCGCCGGTCATGATGATGGGGCCTTCCGCACCGAACGGCCCGCCGGAGCCGATGGCTATGGCCGCCGAAATCGGTTTCAATATCGCGACTTTCGGCTCGACCTTGGCGCCGCGCAGCAAAATGGCTTCAATAGCTTCGGGAATGCCGTGCCCGCGAATGCGATCAGAACCAAAGCGGGCCATCAGGCCGACAAGCAGGCCGCCAATGATGGGAATTAAGATGACGAAATAACCGAGATGATGCCCGGCAGGGGAGTCGAGACTGGTACGTATCCGCCCGTAAAAAAAGATGTTCGTGCACAGGCCGATCAGCCGCAGGAGTATCAGGGCAACATAAGCGCTGACCACTCCTATAACGATGGCAAGGACAGAAATGGGCAGCACCCGCCAAGTAGTGGTGTAATCCCCAAGTTCTTCGGCAGGCGATAAATGTCCAAATTGAGCAGGTCCGCTGCCTGCCCTGTGTTTTTCTTTCATGCCGTCCAATTCGTTTCTTGTCTTTCTTTTATTTTGGATTTTTGTCTTCGTTATCTTTGACTTACAAGAGCTTTGGATATTATATCGCGTTACGATGGCAGCTCATTTACTGTTGTGAGTCGCCTGCACCGTGCTCAGTTCAATCCAGGCTCTAGGATTGAACTGAGCATCGCCACGGCAGCGGGGGGGAGTTATCTGCCGTGTAAAACCGGCAAATTGTCATAGCTATTCTTATGCCGCTTTTTTCTCCTGGGGGAATGTGGAGGAACTCTGATCCTGCCGCACCCGTCTATAAAGCAGTCCGGCCGCCAACAATCCCAGCCCGGCGCCGAGCCAGTGGCGGTTCATTTCCAGCCATGATTCCATGCTGAACGGGTGGGCGCGTTCATCAAACGTTCCGTGCGCGCCGTGGTCACCGGGTACAGGGTTCCACAGATTATTGGGACGATTCGGATCTTCCGCTCCGTCGTGCTGCTGTGAGTTGTAGCCGGTGCGGGCGAGGTAATGATCGGCAAACGAGGGCACCAGCTTGTTGCCGAAAATGGCCTTTACGGTCGAGAATCCCACGTAATATTCGCGGCGATTGGGGTGATGCGCGGCATAGTAGATGGCGCGGGCTGCGACTTCCGGCTGGAAGATCGGCGGAACGGGCTGGGCCTTGCGGGGCAGCCGGCTTTTTACCCATCCGAACTGAGGGGTGTTGAGCGCCGGCATCTGGACCATGGTGGTTTTCACATTGCTTTTGTCGTGCAGAAGCTCGGTACGCAAGGAGGCAAAAAATCCGAGTACCGCGTGCTTGGACGCACAGTAGGCCGCCTGCAAGGGAATGCTGCGATAGGCCAGTGCCGACCCGACATGCACAATGGTTCCGCGATCACGGGGGAGCATGCGCTTCAAGGCGGCCAGCGAGCCGTACACGTAGCCAAGATAGGTGACTTCCGTGACCCGCTTGAATTCCTCGGCCGTCATCTCCTTGATGGGAGAAAATACGGAGGCCATGGCGTCGTTGACCCAGATGTCAATGGGGCCCAGAGTGGACTCGACCCGCTCGGCCGCTTCTTCTACTGCTTCGGCATCGGCCACGTCCACGGGAAGAACCAACGCGCGTCCTCCGGCGGCTTCCACCTCACGCCGTGCTGCTTCGAGGCCGTCTGTGCCCCGGGCTATCAATCCTATGGAAGCCCCATGCTTCGCAAATTCACGCACAGTCGCGCGTCCAACCCCGGCTGACGCTCCGGTGATCACGACAACTTCTTTCCTGGCCATCTTCTTCACCTCTCATTGAAATGTTGTGCAGCGGTTCTAAATTGGTGTACCTGTCGACGGTTTGTACCCGGTTGAATGTTGCGGGGCTAAAGCCCAATGTCACTTACTTTGACGTCTGTGCTTTTGCAACGAGCTGTGTAAAGCTTCATGTCGTCCCCTTGCGGGGACTCGTTTTTTCTTTTCAACTTTCCCGCCGTTAAACGCCGCGGGCTAAATTTATACGTCCCGCCTGGGCGGGACTTGGAATAATTGCCGTTGTCATCCAGCCCAATGTGTCAGTGTTTCAGCAGACTAAGTCATGCCCGTCCTAGTTGTAAATCTGGTTCAACTGTCCCGTACAAAACTGTAACCTGTCCTGTCTGTGAAGTGAGCTCTCACACACGCCTGGAATGCTCAACTCTCCCTTCCACCGCTGTTCCGTACTAGACAACTCTCCGACCGCTATCAGTCATTAAGATGCCGTCAGCGGAATTCGCTGTTGCTGTCTTTTTATATCGCAATGCGATATTTGTGGAAATGCGCCGCAATAGGGAAGCTACCCGCCGCGCGGCAGCGACATCGAACCATAGTTCACTGCTTTTACTCCATGGGCGGCAGTTTTATACCGCAACAATTCTCATGCTGAGTCATTTAGAAGCCATTCCGATCAACCGTATTGAGGTAAAGAGCTTCACCATTCCCACTGACTTTCCCGAGGCTGACGGCACTCTGGACTGGGACCGCACGACCATCGTGCTGGTGCAGGTGTCGGGCGGCGGCAAGCAGGGGTTGGGCTACACATACGCCGACACCGCAACCGCTACCCTGATTCATGACACGATTGGCCCCCATATAAAAGGTATGGACGCGATGTCTCCCCCGGCGGTGTACATGGCCATGTGGCGGCGGCTGCGCAATCTTGGGCGGCCCGGCATCTGCTCCATGGCGATATCGGCCACCGACTGCGCGCTGTGGGACCTAAAGGCCCGGGTGCTGGAAGTGCCGCTGGTCAGCTTGCTGGGGCAGGTGCGCGCAGCGGCGCCAATTTACGGCAGCGGCGGGTTTACCTCGTACTCTGACCGGCAGCTTGCGAAACAGCTTTCCGGCTGGGTGGGGCAGGGAATTCCACAGGTGAAGATGAAGATCGGCCGCGATGCGCGGCGCGATGTTGAGCGCGTGCGCGTAGCCCGCAATGCAATCGGGAACAAAGCCGAACTCTATGTAGACGCCAACGGCGCGTACAGCCGCAAACAAGCGTTGGCGCAGGCGGAGAAGTTTGCTCAATTCGATGTTCGCTGGTTTGAAGAGCCGGTCTCGTCAGACGATCTCGATGGCCTGCGCCTGATTCGCGATCGCGCGCCCGCTCTTATGGACATTGCCGCCGGGGAATACGGCTATGACATTTTTTATTTCCGCAACATGCTGGCGGCTGGGGCGGTGGACGTGCAGCAGGCCGACATTACGCGGTGCGGCGGCATTACCGGATTTCTTCAGGTAGCGGCGCTGTGCCAGGCGCACAACATCTTGCTTTCAGGCCACACGGCGCCGGCCCTGCACACTCATGTCGCGTGCGCTGTTCCGTCTTTTAAGAATCTTGAATATTTTCACGATCATGTGCGCGTTGAACGGATCTTTTTTGATGGCCTGCCGCAACTCGTGAACGGCGCGCTTCGTCCTGACCTCTCGCGCCCTGGTTCAGGCCTGGAGTTCAAACAGCGCGTTGCCGAAAGATTTGCAGCATAACGCGCAAGGAGAAGAGAATCGAATGTCCGCCAGCAAAGTGCCGCTGATTCCGATCGAAGAGCTCAAACAAACCATCGCTTCACGCCCGCCCGACTGGCGCAGCGCAGACCACGTGGATGTCGCCGCCCTGGAAGCAGAGCTGCGCAAGAGAGTGGAAGGCGAAGTACGTTTCGATGCGGGCAGCAAGGCCATGTACGCGGTAGACGGCTCAAACTACCGCCAGCCTCCCATAGGCGTGGTGATTCCAAAATCAAAAGAAGACGTGGTGCAAACGGTTGCCGCCTCCCGCAAATTCGGCGCGCCGCTGCTCTCACGCGCCGGTGGCACCAGCCTTGCCGGGCAATGCTGCAACACTGCCATTGTGATGGACTGGTCGAAGTACATGCATGGAGTTCTGGAGGTGAATACAAAGGAGCGCTGGGCGCGCGTGCTGCCCGGCACCGTTTGCGACGAGCTGCGCCACCGGGCACTCAGGGAAAGCAACAACATGCTCAACTGGGGCCCTGATCCGGCCACGCACAATCACTGCTGCTTCGGCGGCATGATCGGCAACAACTCGTGCGGCGCCCACGCGCAAATGTCGGGCCGCACCAGTGAAAACATCGAAGAGATGGAGATTCTGCTCTACGACGGAACGCGCATGACGGTGGGCTGGATGGACGAAGCGGAGATGGACCACCTTATTGCACAAGGCGGACGCATCGGCAACATCTACCGTTATTTGAAATCTCTGCGCGAGCGCTATGGCCGGCTGGTGCAGGAAAGATTTCCTAAAATTCCGCGCCGCATCTCCGGCTATAACCTGGATGCACTGCTGCCTGATAAAGACGGACGCTTCAATGTTGCCCGCGCTCTGGTGGGCAGCGAAGGCACTCTGGTAACAGTGCTCGAAGCCAAGTGCCGGCTGATTGACGCCAAGGCCGAGCGCGTAGTGCTCATGCTGGGCTATCCCGATATCTACGAAGCTGGGGACCACGTCGTGGACATTGACCCGTTTCAGCCCACGGCGCTGGAAGGAATTGACTACACGCTTTACCAGAACATCCAGAAAAAAGGCGGGCCGGACAAAAAGTATCTGGACCTGCTGCCCGAGGGCAAAGGCTGGCTTCTGGCAGAGTTCGGGGCTGATAAAAGAGAAGACGCGCTTCAGCTTGTCCACGAGGTCATGGACAAGCTGAAAGCGAAACCCAATGCGCCTTCCATGAAGCTGTTTACCGATAAAGACGACATGGAGCATATCTGGAAGGTGCGGGAATCGGGGCTGGGGGTTACCGCTTTCATTCCCGGTGAGCCCGATACGTGGGAAGGCTGGGAAGATTCGGCGGTGCCTCCGGAGAAGCTGGGCAGTTATCTTCGCGAACTGCGCGCGCTTTTCAACAAGTATGAATACAACTCCGCCCTCTACGGCCACTTCGGCCAGGCCTGCGTACATTGCCGCATCAGCTTCGACCTGACCAGCGCTCCGGGAATCAAGAAGTGGCGCTCGTTTATGGAGGAAGCCACCGACCTCTGCGTGAAGTACGGTGGCAGCCTCAGCGGAGAGCACGGCGACGGGCAATCGAAAGCCGAGTTCCTCTACAAGATGTTCGGCGAGGAATTGATCGAGGCATTCCGGGAATTCAAGTCCATCTGGGACCCCGATTGGAAGATGAATCCGGGCAAGATTGTTGATCCGTATCGCATTGACCAGAATTTACGCCTGGGCGCGGACTATCATCCGTGGGACCCGGTGACCCACTTCAAATATCCACAGGACTACGGCAGCTTTGCTCACGCGGCGCTGCGGTGTGTAGGAATTGGAAAGTGCCGCAGAAAAGATTCTCAGGGCGCCGAGGGCGACACCATGTGTCCGAGCTTTATGGTGACGCATGAAGAGCGGCATACGACCCGCGGCCGCGCGCACCATCTGTGGGAGATGCTGCATGGCGACGTCATCACCGAAGGCTGGCGCGATGAAAATGTGAAAGAAGCGCTCGATCTCTGCCTTGCGTGCAAAGGCTGCAAGGGAGATTGTCCGGTGAATGTTGATATAGCGACCTACAAGGCGGAGTTCCTGTCTCATTACTATGAAGGGCGGATCCGTCCGCGATATGCATACGCTTTTGCGCTGGTTGACCAGTGGTCGCGACTGGCGTCATTGTGGCCGGGAATGGTGAATCTGGTTACGCAGACGCCGGGACTCAGCCATCTTGCGAAATTAGCCGCAGGCATGCCGATGCAACGCCGCATTCCGGAGTTTGCGCCGCAGACTTTCCGCAAGTGGTTCAACAAACGGTCATCGAATGAAGATCATCCGAAATTCGGCGGGGAACACAACAGAGTGATTCTGTGGCCGGATACATTCAACAACTACTTCTTCCCTGAAACGGCGCAGGCCGCAACCGGTGTTTTGGAACAAGCAGGTTTCGCAGTAGAAGTCCCGCAGCAACACCTGTGCTGCGGACGTCCGCTGTATGACTATGGCATGCTCGACCTGGCCAAAGTTTATCTACAGCGCGTGATGCAGGCGCTCAGGCCGCAACTGATTGCAGGCGTACCCATCGTGGTGCTGGAGCCAAGCTGTGCCTCGGTGTTCCGCGACGAGCTGCCCAATCTGTTTCCCCGATGATCCGCTGGCGAAGAAGCTCAAAGACCAAACCCTGCTGCTCAGCGAGTTTCTGGAGAAGAAAGCCGGCAATCGCCCGCTTCCGCAACTCAATCGCCACGCGCTGGTGCAGGGGCACTGCCATCACAAGTCGGTGCTCAGGTTTGATGATGAGCACGCAGTGCTGAAGAAGCTGGGCCTCGATGCCCAGGTGCTGAATTCCGGATGCTGCGGCATGGCGGGATCGTTCGGGTTTGAGAGCGACAAATACGATGTTTCGGTTGCCATTGGTGAGCGGCGATTGCTGCCTGAAGTGCGCAAAGCAGCAGATTCCACCATGATTGTGGCCGATGGCTTCAGTTGCCGGGAGCAGATCGCCCAGCAGACAGACCGGCAGGCGCTGCACCTGGCCGAGGTCATTCAGTTTGCACGGCAATCAGGCACCAGCAATGGAGAACGCCCTGAAGCTGAGCTGGTGGCACGCAGAAAAGCCACGCGCCGCAATGCACGCTTGCGCGCCGCGGCGGCGCTGGCGCTGGTTGCAGGCGGGGCGGCGCTGGTAGCGAAAACCATTCGACGCGACAAGTAAAAGGAGAGACGCATGGCAAATGCAATTGGAGTGAAAGAGTGGGTCATCGCAGAAGGCTACATTCCCAAGGAGAGCCACGGACCTTCACCACAGATGACCAGTCATGAAACCGTGTGCATGCTCAACTGCTCTGACCAGGATGCCCATGTGGAGATCACCATTTATTTCAAAGACCGCGAACCAGTGGGCCCTTATCATGTTAGCGTCCCTGCACGTCGTACGCGACATGTGCGCTTCAATGACCTTACGGATCCTGAGCCCATCCCGCGCGATACTGACTATTCCAGCGTCATGCGCTCGGATGTGCCGATAGTCGCGCAGCACACGCGGCTTGATTCGCGGCAGGCGGAGAATGCATTGCTGAGCACAATTGCGTATCCTAGCGCGGCTTGAGGATGGTGGTTTTTACCACAAAGGACACAAAGGGCCACAAAGACGTTTGCGCATTCTGGGCGGCTCGGTAATTTACAGACCTACTGCGGTTCCGCAATATCGGAGAGTTCTTTGGGATAGGCTTCCACCAGTGGTTGGGGAGCTTTTACTTTTTTGCCGCTCAGCATGTTTTTCAGCTCGATTGCGTTTACCGCGGCCTGGCCTTTGTAGTGGTTGTTGGTGAGGCCGAATGTGTTCTTTGACTGTTTGCGGATGTTTTCTATCTTCTCTTTCCATCCTTCCAACTCTTCCGGCTTATAAAGGTAGTTGTAGCGGTCGTTGCGGTTCTTGGCCTGAAACCATTCCTGGTAGTTGCGTCCGTGCAGGCGCACGTAGCCGACATGCGCTGTGACGTGCTGCGTGGCCCGGAGAGACTTGCCTAAATGAGGTTGATCGATATTGCAGAAGCCGACGCCCTGTTCGGCAAGACGGCCCAGGATGTCAGGATCATTCCAGCTCTGGTGGCGGATCTCGAGCACCAGCGGATACTCGGAAAACTTTTTGATCAGTCCAAACAGGTAGTCGCGGGTGTCGTCTTCGTTTTTAAACGAGATAGGGAACTGCATGAGCACCGCACCCAGGCGGTTTTCTGCCGCCAGCGCGTCGAAGCCCTGGCGGGTCTGCTTTTCTTCTTCTGCGCTTACGGTCAGCTCGAATGGACGCGGCGCTTTGGTCCCGGTGGGAGCATGGGTGAAGCCCCGGAAGAGTTTGGCGGTGAAGAGGAATCCGGGGTTCACGTCCGCGACCATCTTGCACCAGTTCTTCACGACCTTCTCTTGCATAGGACGATAAAAGCTGACGTTGATTTCGCAGCAATCGAAGAACTGCGCATAGTAGGGCAGTTCGTGTCCGTAGCGTTTTTTCAGATCGGTCGGGTAGACGATCCCTTTCCAGTCAGGATAAGAGAACCCGCTGGTGCCGATGAAGGTGGGCATAGTAAGCAATTAGCAAATAGCAATTGGCAATTAGCAAAACCTTCTACAACCTTACCACTGATGACACTGATTGGACTGATTCTCACTGATAAAGCGAAAGAGCTTTTACCGCAGAGATCGCTGAGGGCGCAGAGGAGCAATTAGCAATTGGCAATTAGCAAAATCAAACGCCAAAGCCAAAAGCCAAAAGCCAAAAGCCAAAAGCCAGAGCAACTCACAGAACTATCTGCAGAATGAATCAGGTGGGCTGTTCCTGGCTTTCTGCCGGTAGCAGTAATTCGATCTGGCCGACCTGGGCTTCAGGAAATTGTTCAGTCCATTGTTCTAGTACGGAACGCAATTCAGTCTCACTTCGGGCGGCGAAGCCATAGCGCGATTCTGCGGCAACGCTGGAACATTCATGAGTTCCTGGATTGCCACGGCTGCACTCGGCACACAAGACGCGGACGGTGGACCAGTTTTCAATTCCTATCCGCCGTTGTTGGCAGATTCCCTCCAAGGCTTCCATTGCCGCCTCGGAACGAACATTCACTGCCACCTCATAGGTTGAGTAATCCGAGGCTTGCCACAGCATCAATTCATCGAAGACCGGGACTTCTCCGTTGTTAGAATTTCGCGTGCCGTTCGGCGAACCGTCATTCAGAACGATATCGCCGTAACGATGCTGTGATTCAGGCAAGGGAACATTCATGATTTGCATGCGCGCTGGATCGAGACGGCATCCCCAAACGACTTCTCCGTTGGTCAGACGGACACAAGCATGCGACATATTCATGCTGATTTCGGCATGGCCTTCCGGTATTTCGATGCCGTATTCACGCCAGGCGCGGCGGGCTTCGTCCCAGTCGGCGAGAGCGGTGGCGGCAATGCCGAGGTTCCACCACGCGGCTTCGTCCTGCGGATTGAGTTCGGCCGCCCGCCGGTTCAACTCACGGCTGGGCTCCCAGTTGCCCTCCTGCTTTTCCAGCAGCCCGCGGTTGAAGTACGGGACACTCCAGTTTGAATCGAAGAATGAGGCAAGCTGGTAGCAAAGTCGCGCAATGCCGGGGAACGTTCTGCCCGGCTGCGCCCCCATTCGTTGAAACGGCTGGCGATTTTGCGGGCTGTTTCCGGGTCGAGGGTCATGGATTAGCAATTGGCAAAAAGCAAAATGCAACACCAAAGCAAAACCACAGCTTACCACTGATGACACGGATTGGACTGATTTGCACGGATACGGCAGAAGAGGTTTACCGCAGAGGTCGCAGAGCGCGCAGAGATTTTGATTTCCGGCTAATTGCTAATTGCTAATTGCTAATTGCTGATTGCTAGCCGCTAATTGCTAGCTGCTGGTTTTTCTGCTGCTTTACTCGCAACTTTCCTGTGCCCCAGACGGCTACTCTGTACATCAGCAGCGCGAGAAGGACAAGGCCATAGGTGTAGGGGCGACGATAGCCGGCCTTGACCAGCCAGATGAAATGAATGACTCCGGCGGCAGCACTCAGATAGATGAGGCGGTGCAATTTCTGCCAGCGTTTCCCGCCCAGGCGGCGGATCCATCCGGTGGTTGAGGTAAGGGCCAGCGGCAGCATCAGGATCCATCCGGTCATGCCGGCGGTGATAAAGCGGCGCTTGATCACGTCCGCCAGCATGTCGTGAAGGTCGAAATGTTTATCGAGCCACAGCCAGGTCATGAGATGGAGCGTGCCGTAGAAGAATGCATATAAGCCCAGCATACGGCGAAAGCGGACCAGCCACGGCAGTTTCGCCAGCTTGCGCGCCGGAGTTACACCCAACGTGATCAGCAGAAAAATCAGGGTCCAACTGCCGGTGGTGCGGGTGATCACGTCAACCGGGTTGGCGCCCAGGTTGTCGTGAAAGCCTTTCCAGACCAGCACCGCGACCGGGCCCAGGCACAGCAGAAACACCAGGATTTTCAGCGCGCGAATGAATTTTTCTTTGGGGCTTGCCATCAGAAATTCTTGATCAGGTCCATGCCCGAATAGAGGCTGGCTACCTGGTCCGCGTATCCGTTGAACATAAGAGTCTGGTGCTTGGGGGCGAGAATACTGTCTCCAATGCGCCGCTCAGTCTTCTGGCTCCAGCGGGGATGGTCTTTGTTGGGATTCACGTTGGAGTAGAACCCGTATTCCTCGGGAGCCATGATATTCCAGGTAGTAGGAGGCATGTTCTCGACGAACTTTACTTTCACGATGGCCTTGATGCCTTTGAAGCCGTACTTCCACGGCACGACCAGGCGCAGGGGAGCGCCGTCTACATTGGGCAGCACTTCGTCGTACAATCCCACGGCAAGAATGGTCAGCGGATGCATGGCTTCGTCCATGCGCAGGCCTTCCACATACGGCCAGGAAAGCACGCTCGCGCTTTTCTGATTGGGCATCTGGTCGGGAGCAACAATGGTTTCAAAGGCCACAAACTTTGCGCTTCCCAACGGCTGGGCTTTGTTGATCAGTGCGCTCAGGGGGAAGCCGACCCATGGAATCACCATGGACCAGCCTTCCACACAGCGATGCCGGTAGATGCGCTCTTCCAGCGGCGCCATTTTCAGGATCGAATCAATGTCGAGCTTTACTGGTTTCTTTACGCGGCCTTCGATTGACACCGTCCAAGGGCGGGTGCGGAAATTCTGGGATAAGCCGTTCGGCTCGTATTTGTCGGTGCTGAATTCGTAATAGTTGTTGTAATTGGTAATGTCTTTGAAAGAGGTCGGTTTTTCCGTGGTGCTGTACTGGCTCTTTACGATTCCCGGCAGTTTGGTGCTGGCCTCGACTGTTTCGTTCACATGAACATCGTGATGGCGAAGATAGAGTCCGGCAGCTATCGCGGCACCAGTGGCCGCTGCGCCGGTAATGAACTTGCGCCGGCTCAGATAGGCAGACTTAGGTGTGATTTCAGAAGAAGGAATATCGCCAGGTTTTTTGATCAGCATATTGATGTCCAGTCCATATTCTAGATGATCGTCGGTTGCAAAGGGTTCTTACTTAAGTACGAGAGGGGAGGGGCTGGATGCCAAAATTGCCATGATTGCCAAAAATGCCAAAATTGGAAGGCAAAGCAGCAATTAGCAAATAGCAATTGCAATTGCCAAAACCTTACCACTGATTGCACAGATTGGACTGATTGGCACTGGTACGCGCAACCTTATATTGCGGATTTTCTCCGTGCCTCCGTGTCTCGGTGGTTGGGTTTGGCTGGTCTAGAATGAGACAGAGGTTTTATGCCCATCACTCTGGTCAGTCCTATGAATGAAACGGTGGTCACGGCGGCTGCGCCACCGGCTCGCCTGGAGACTCTTTCCGGCAAGAAGATTGGTTTGCTGGATATCAGCAAGCCTGGAGGCTCGCATTTTCTTGATCGTCTGGAAAAGATTCTGCGGGAACGTTATCAGGTGGCGGAAGTGGTGCGGACCAGAAAACCCACGTACACCAAGAATGCTCCTGACGCGGTGATCGAGCAGCTTCGTTCGCTCGATGCCGTGGTGGAAGGGCTGGCCGATTGAGGGTCGTGCACAACGTGCAGTTTGCACGATACAGTCAGGCTTGAAAATCTGGGAATACCGGCGGTCGCAGTGGCGACCAGTGAGTTCATGAGTCCGGCCCGCGTGCAGGCCAGCGCGTTAGGTCGTCCGGGATTTGAAGCGGTGTTTGTGCCGCATCCCATTCAGGACCAGACGGCGGAACAGATTGCGGCACGCGCTGATGCGGTGGCCGAGCAGATTGTGCAGCGTCTTGTGAAAGCTGAATGAGCCTGCGTTACTTTTCCGATCAGTGTTTTACCAGTTTCATCAGCATCATCATCAGTAGTAGTAGTAAGGTTTTGCGCTACCCGTGGTAGACTGCCCACGAGGAGCAGCTTGCAAGACCACTCTTCTCATTACTGCATTATCGGTGCAGGCCCGGTGGGCCTGAGCATGGCACGCGCGCTGAAGAAGGCGGGCATTGCCTATGAACAACTTGACGCAGACTCCGACGTCGGCGGCAACTGGCGGCATGGCGTCTACTCCACGGCGCATATCATCTCCTCAAAAAAGACCACGGAATACGCCGACTTTCCCATGCCGGCAGACTATCCTGATTTTCCCAGCGCCGAGCAGATGCTGGCGTACCTGCGCGCCTACACCGATCATTTCGAATTGCGCGAGCAGATACAGTTCAAGACGAAAGTAGTCTTTTGCCGTCCGCTGGCAGATCATCGCTGGGCGGTAGAACTGGCCACAGGGGAGACGCGCATCTATCGCGGCGTGCTGGTCTGCAACGGACATCATTGGGACTGCCGCTGGCCCGATTATCCCGGCGCATTTACCGGCGAGTTCATCCATTCCAAACACTACAAGACCCCTGAGCAGTTGCGAGGCAAGCGGGTATTGACGATTGGCGGGGGCAATTCAGCCTGCGATATCGCATCAGAGGCCGCGCGCGTGGGAAAGACTTCTGCTCTAAGCATCCGCCGCGGATACTGGTTCCTGCCCAAGACGCTTTTAGGAAAACCGCTGGTGGAGATCGTTCCAGGCTGGTGTCCGCTATGGCTGCAGCGTCTTGCATTGCGCGCCATGCTGCGCGTGGTGGTTGGGCAGATATGAAGATTACGGGCTGCCCCGGCCTACGCACCGCATCTTTGAAGCACATCCTACGGTGAACAGCGAGTTGCTGCATTACATCAAGCATGGCCGGGTACGGCCGCGACCTGACATTGCGAGCTTTGATGGCAAGATGGTGGAATTCACAGATGGTACGCGGGAAGAGTTCGACATGGTGGTTGCGGCCACCGGATATCATGTGAGCTTTCCATTTCTGCCCGCAGGCCTGGTGCCGGTACAAGGCGGTCTGGCCTTGCTGTATGGCGGATGCGTGCTGCCCACGGTCAAAAATCTTTATGTAATCGGCACGGGGCAGGCCCGCTACGGATTCGGTCCGCTGCTCACGCCGGCCGCAGAGATGATTGTGCGGCTCATCCAGTTGCAGGAGCAGATGGAATTGCCGATCGGGCTGGTGATGAAGGAGTCAGGCGCGCCGCTCCCCAAAACGCATCTGGTTGATCCTCATGCCGCGCTGCGCCACATGAGGCTGGCGCGGTTGACTTTACCTTTGCTACTGCGAAAAGAAAACAAGCTGCGCCGTCGTCTGGCCTTGCCTGTGCCTCCCGCGTTTGGTCCGCCTTCGGCAAGCAGTCAGGCAGGCGCTTATGACTGAGCTTACGAATGCGGTTGCGGTGATTACCGGAGCGGGTTCAGGCATTGGGCGGGCGCTCGCGCAGGAGCTTTGGGCGCATGGCGTGCAACTGGCGCTGGCTGACATTAACAGCGCCGCGGTGGAAGAGACACGAGAACAACTGCGCGCCGATCAGGGCGAAGCGAAAGTCAAAACCTATGTGCTCGATGTGAGCAAGGCAGCCGCGGTGAAAACCTTCGCCGCCAACGTGGAGCGCGATTTTGGCCGGGTCTCTCTGCTGGTCAATAATGCCGGCGTAGCGCTTTACGGCACGTTTGCGGAGTTGAGCATTGATGAAATGGAATGGCTCATCGGCGTTAATTTCTGGGGAGTAGTGCATGGCTGCAAGTTCTTTCTGCCGGCATTGCAGCGCGAACCTGAGGCGCACATTGTCAATATGTCCAGCGTATTTGGCCTGATTGCGCCCGCCGGCCAGACGGCTTACGCGGCCAGCAAATTTGCGGTACGCGGATTCACCCAGGCGCTAAGGCAAGAGTTGATCGCCAGCAATATCACTGTGACCTGTGTGCATCCGGGTGGAGTTCGCACCAACATTGCCAACAACGGACGAGGAGCGGCTACCACTCGCACTGAAGACCAGCAGGAAGCGCGGGAGCGTTTTAACAAGGTCGTGCGCACCACTCCGGAATCCGCCGCCCGCACCATTGTGAACGGCATCATGAGAAATCAGCCGCGCGTGTTGATTGGACGCGACGCATACCAGATCGATTTGTTCCAGAGATTGATGCCGGTGGGTTGCGGCACAGTGCTGGCCAAAATCATGGAAAAACGTATGCCGAAGAAGACCAAGAGCAAGAAGGCCGCTAGTGGGGAGAAGTAGAGCAGTCGTTTATTCACCGCAGAGGCACGCAGAGGCTCGCAGAGTGGGTTTTGGAAGTCGGCCCATCAGGCAATGCTAATTGCGTTTCTTGTTAGCTGGAGTAATTATTGTCGGGGGCGGGCCAGCACCAGTGTTATATCGTCTGGTTGTTCGGTGGAACCGATCCAATCTTGCACGGCGGCGATTACGTGGTCGGTGATTCGTTCGAGGGGCAGATGGCGGTAAGAGGCAATCGTCTCGATCAGGCGTTCTTCCCCAAACTCTCCAAACTCATTTTCCGGTTCGGTAATGCCGTCACTGAAGGCCACAAAAATGTCTCCGGGATTCATTTCGACGGTGGCTTCTTCATATTCCATGTTGTCGAACAGGCCTACGACTGTGCCGCCTGTTTCCAGCCTGCGCACGGAACCATTGGCGCCCAGAATGAGCGGCGGCAGGTGTCCGGCATTGGAATAGGTGAACTGGCGCGAGTGTCCGTCGTAAAAGCCGAGGAACATCGTGGCGTATTTTTCCGGTGGCGTGCTCTTGAACAACTGGCGGTTCAGCAGCCATAAAACGTTTGAGGCCGACTGGGGCGGGGCAGTGCGAATGGCCAGCGTCACGGAACCGGAGTTGGCAGGCTGCTGCATGGCATGAAATGCGCTGATGGTGGTCAATTGTTCCTGCTCGTAGGCACGCACCGCCGAGTGGATGGTGGCCATGAGCAATGCCGCCGATATTCCCTTGCCGCTGATGTCGCCAACAGCAATACCAATCTGCTCTGAGCCGTAAGGGAGAAAATCATAGTAGTCGCCACTTACGATGCGGGCCGGGCGGCAGATTCCGTAGAGTTCCAGAGTATCGGTGCTCGACAGCGGTTTGGGAAAAAGCTGGGCCTGTACTTCCTGGGCAATGGCCAGTTCACTTTGCAGGCGCTCTTTTTCTTTTTGCTCGGCAATCAGCTTTTCCAGAGACTCGGTCATGGAATTGAAGGAGACCTGCAACGTGGCGAGTTGGTCGCGGTCTTTTACTTTGATCCGGTGCCGGAAGTCTCCACGGTTGATGTGCTGTGTGGCGTCATAAAGATTGGCGACTGACAAGGTGATGGTGCGCGTCAGGCGCAGTCCGATGAGCAACGCGATCATCACGATGACGCCAAACGTTACGGCCAGCGCCACCAGGGCAATGCTCACAATCTGCGCCCATTCGTTTACAGAGGTGGAAAGCTGCGAATACAGGGTGGAGATGCGGGCGGTGCCGTCCAGCAGAGCTCCGGAACTCTTGCCGGTATTCCAATCGGTGGCCTGCACAAAAGCGTAGTAGCTGAAACTCTTATCCAGTGGACTTTCCGGACGCGGCAGCGATCCGGCTGAGATGCGGTCAGGCTTGCCATTCACAATCAAGCCCTTATTGCCGGTAACTTCAATGCGCAGGTCGCCGGATTCTTTTCCCGGCAGGTACAAGGAGAGCGGTCCAAGTCTGGCGGCAATTCTGGCCAGAAATTTCTGGTCGAGAGGAGCACTGGAGATTACGGTAAGTTGCGCGGGACCGCTGCCCGTCATATTGGCGGCGCGCAGGTAGATATTGCCGCCGTCCATCACCAGGCCGCTGAAGCCGCTGGCGAGCCATTTGGGCCGCGCCGATTCCGGCAAGAGCATGACGGTGCGTCCGGGAAACATATTGTCTTCAGTCTCGATCTGTTTCGGCGCGGTCAGCACGCCGGCGCTCCTGCCGATCTGCTGCGCGGTAGCTGCGTTGGCGGCCTGCAATTGCTGTAACTGGCTTCTGACTTCAGAGACGGTGAGAAACGTGGCGAATTGCCCCAGAAAGAAGTAAGCGGAGATCAACGCCATGGCGATCACCAGCACGACCGGCACGCCGCCTACAAAAAGATAGGTGACAATCAGGCGGTTGCGCAGCCGCCACATAAGATGGTCGCGGAACCAGCGAATCGCCAAAAAGGCGAACAGCACAACGAGGATGAAGCCGAGAAAGCTGGTCCATCCCTGGAGCACATCGGCTGCATTGATTGCTCCCGCTTTCCTCAGAGCCTATATTTCAGAAGCAGGAGAGCGGCTTCGAGTCCGGCAAAGTAGATGGTGAACCATGCCAGACGAGTGCGCGGCAACAGCCCGTGGGCAGCAAAAAAGCGCTTGAATTTGAACGAGGCAGGCAAGATAGGGAAATTATAAAGAATCGGGCGTTGGAAATCTGGTAAATGAGTAATTTGGTAATTGGAGATTCGGAAGGGAACAAGCGCGCGGTTGATTTAAGTCATTCGATGAAAACGCAGGAAGCCTGTATTTTCAATATCCCGTTATCGTGTGCGCTGATGCACCAAGAACTCCAAAGGACTGCACGTTATCTCTATATCAAAATGATTTGCACTCCAGAACTTTAGCGGTATACTTGGCTGCCCCGAATTACAGGCATTTCAGTTTGTAAGACTGGGGCTTTTTTCGAGCTACGATAGGTCGTAATACGATATATTTAACCATATAGTCCTTTGTGCCAGGGGAGAACACCTGATGAGCGCCATGAACGACCGAAACTGGGTCAGCCTTATTCCGTACGGCCTGAACGAACAGCACCCTAACAATTACAAAGACATGGTTGAGGCCATGTGGGAAAACCGGGACAACCTCGGCTACGCGATGCGGGTCTTGAAAGATGGATGCTGCGACGGCTGTTCACTGGGCACTACCGGCATGCACGACTGGACCATGAAGGGCGTCCACCTGTGCGCCGTGCGACTGCAATTACTTCGCTTCAACACCATGCCGGCCATGGACTGGCGCCTGCTGCAAGATGTTGGGCCGTTGAAGAGCAAGACTGAAAAGCAGTTGCGCAAGCTGGGACGGCTTGCCGTTCCCATGGTGCGGCGCAAGGGAGAGAAAGGATTCCGGCGGGTAATCGTGGGATGAGGCGCTCTCCATCGTGGCTCAAGGATTGAAGGCTACCGATCCGCAGCGTCTGGCCTGGTACCTGACCTCGCGCGGCCTGACCAACGAGGCCTACTACGCGCACCAGAAAGTGGCGCGCTTTATCGGCACCAATCACGTGGATACCAGCGCGCGCATTTGCCACGCGCCCAGCACGGCCGGTCTGAGCGGCACGGTGGGATGCGCAGCCACAACCTGTTCTTATTCAGACTGGATCGGGGCCGACCTGATCGTTTTTGTCGGAGCGAATCCGGCCAACAACCAGCCAGTAACCACCAAGTATCTTTATTACGCCAAGAAGGCCGGCACCAAGGTGTTTGTCGTGAATCCCTATAACGAACCGGGGATGCAGCGCTATTGGGTGCCGTCAGTCACTGAGAGCGCGCTATTTGGCACGAAAATCGCCGACGACTTCTTCCAGGTACACGTGGGCGGCGACATTCCTTTCTTTTATGGCGTGATGAAGCACCTGCTCGAGAATGGCTGGATTGACCGCGAGTTCATCGCCGCCCGCACCGCCGGATTTGAAGACATGGCGGCAAAGGCCCGCAGCCTTTCATGGGAAGCTCTGGAGCGCGGTTCCGGCCTCACGAAGGCTGATATGTTCCGCTTTGCGGAGAAATTCGGCAAAGCGCGGCACGCCATTGTGGTATGGAGCATGGGCATAACCCAGCATCGCTACGGCAGCGACAATGTGCGCGCCCTGGTAAACCTGCAACTGGCGAAAGGGAACATTGGGCGTCCGCACACCGGATTGATGCCCATCCGCGGCCATAGCGGAGTGCAGGGCGGCGCAGAGATGGGCGGCATGCCCGGCGCGTATGTAATGGGCTTTCCCGCCAATGAAGAAAACGCCAGGAAGTTTGCTGCGCCAGAAGTATGGGGATTTGAGCCACCTACTTCGAAAGGGTTGAGTGCAGCGCACATGGTTTTGGCTGCCGATCGCGGAGAGATTGACGCTTTGTGGCAGAGCGGCGGCAATTTCAAGCAGACCCTGCCCGAGCCGGAGATGGTGGACAGCGCGTTGAGCAAGATTAAGCTGCGCATCCACCAGGACATTGTCACCAACCCGACCATGCTGGTTGATCCCGCGGACACGGTTGTTCTGCTGCCTACGCGCACGCGCTATGAGCAGCGAGGCGGGGGAACTGAGACCAGCACCGAGCGCCGTATTATTTATAGTCCGCAGATTCCCGGCGGCCCGGACATTCCGGAAGCGAAAGATGAATGGGAAATTCCGGTGCTGGTGGCCCAAAAGCTTGATCCGGAGAGGGCCAAGAAGATTTTCCCGTGGAACGATACGCAGGACATTCGCAATGAAATTGATCGTGTCTGTCCCACGTACAAGGGAATCGCCGGAATGCAAAAGAAGGGCGACAATTTCCAGTATGGAGGGCCGCGTCTGCTGGTGGACCGTTGCCTGACTCCGGACGGCAAAGGGCATTTTTCGGCCATCGAGCTGCCGGAAGAGAAGGTGCCGGAAGGAAGGTTCCTGCTGGCGACCCGCAGGGGCAAACAGTTCAACAGCATCATCAACGCCGAGGTGGACCCGATCACCGGAGCGAGCCGCGACCATGTGCTGATGGCGCGAGAAGATGCTGATCGCATGGGCCTGCGCGAAGGCGATTACGTCAACTTGCGCAATGAACTGGGCGAGTATCGTGGACGTGTGAAAATAGACCGGGTAAAGCCCGGATCATTGCAGGCACACTGGCCAGAGATCAATGGACTGATCCCTGCCGGAAGGCTCGATCCGAGCGGCGTTCCTGACTACAACACCACGGTGGAAGTGGTGGCGGTGCGCGCGCCGGTGAAAGCAGAAGCACAGACTGTAAGCGCCTGAGCAAAACAAGCCAGAGAACGCTGTATTTGCTGTCTGGTCCAGCATCGTATTAAGAACCAGTGACGCTTTAAGACAGGTAAGACGCGCGACTTTAAGACGAGGTAAGGCGACGCGGCTTTAAGACGGAAAAAGACGCGTCTTTAACATGGGAAAGACAACGCGACTTTAAGACACGAACAAAGCGCGACTGTAAGACACCAAAGATAACGCCACTTTAAAGAGAGGTAATTCATGGCTTCAGATGGTCTCCGCAACCGTTGGGGCATAGCCGTTGCCGCCGTAATCATGCAAATCTGCCTTGGGGCTGTTTACGGCTGGAGCGTTTTCAAGATCCCCCTGATGAAAAGCACAAGCTGGAGTGAAACATCAGTCCAGTTGAATTTCACACTTGCCATCCTGTTCCTGGGAGTTGGAACGGTGATCGGCGGACTATGGCAAGACCGCGTGGGTCCGCGCAAAGTCGCTACCGTAGCCGGCATTCTGTACGGAATCGGATACCTGGTGGCTTCCTATGGGGCCGCGCAGCATTCGCTCGGCCTGCTTTATATAGGCTACGGCGTGCTGAGTGGAATCGGCATGGGCATGGGTTACATCACTCCGGTGGCTACGCTGGTCAAGTGGTTTCCTGACAAGCGCGGTCTCATGACCGGCGTGGCCGTTTGCGGCTACGGCGCCGGCGCGCTGGTGATGAGCCCCATCGCGGCACGCATGATTGACGCAAAGGGCATTCCCTCCACTTTCCTTAGTTTCGGTCTCGTCTACCTGGTGCTGGTGGTGATAGCGGCGCAGTTCTATGCCAACCCTCCGCAGGGATGGCGTCCGGCGGGCTGGGAGCCGCGCGGCGCGGTCGCCAAAGCGGCCAGCAAATATGAATTCACGGTAAAGGAAGCCATGAGCACATGGCAGTTTTACCTGCTGTGGTTCATGCTCTTCTTGAACGTTTCCGCAGGCATCATGATCATCAGCCAGGCATCGCCTATGGCACAGGCCAAAGAATTTGTCGGAATGACAAAGTTGCAGGCCGCCAGCATGGTCGGGTTGATCTCCATATTCAATGCCCTGGGACGCGTATTCTGGGCGTGGGTCTCGGACATGATTGGCCGCGCGCGGGTTTACTTCCTGTTGTTTGCCATTCAAGCCGTGGTTTTCTTCATGCTGCCGCACCTGCATGACGCCACGGCATTCAGCACAGCCTTTGCCGTGATCGGCCTGTGCTATGGCGGCGGTTTCGGCACCATGCCGTCATTCACTGCTGATTTCTTCGGCGCTAAATTCATGGGTGGAATCTATGGCTGGATCCTGCTGGCCTGGGGCGCTGCCGCGATTCCTTCTCCGATTATGATTGCCCGGTTGCATGAAAAGACCGGTACATTCTCCACTTCCGTATACATCATTGCCGGGGTCATGGTTTGCTCCCTGGTACTGCCGCTCATAGCGCGGAGGCCCAATCGCGATCCCAAGCAGCAGGTTCCGGCGGGAAGTTTCGCCAGAGCTTAAGACGGGTACTCAAACTCCGACAGCCCAGTCATGGAGCGCTTCACGGGTGCGTTGCTGTTTCGCACCCGTGAAGCGGGGTACGGGCAGACGCGCAGTTCTGAAAGTGCTGCCCTGTCCAGAAACTCCAGTTGCCCGCGTTGAACTCACATCTTCGACAAACAAAAACCCTTATGCAGTCCCGCGGCCTGCATTATTCACCATTGATGAGCAAAAAGAGATTCAGAGCAGTGTTCATTAAGTCTCGGGTACAGCAATCGTTGTAAGGGCGTCGCGACAGATTGTTTTAGTGCGCTCCGCTCCAAAAGCAGGAGCTGCGCGCAAGCCGCGGCGCAAGGAAGTGTTTCTTTTCGTTCCTTACCCGGCACTCCGCTTCGCAGATGCGCAACAGACGCGCATCTGCGAAGCTCCGTGGCCGGGCTACTTTCGGTCGTCCTGCCGGACTGGAGGGTGGACTATCCCAGGTGTCTCGTCAACCTGATGTGGTGATGGAGTCAGCGTGATAAATAATGCAGACTCTGAGACTCTGTGAGTTTCTGTTTCGAGATTTTGCAGTGAACGCAAGTTCAGTCGTCTCCTTATGGGGACTCTGGAATCGGGTGATCTCGTAATCAGTACCGATGCCGCAGGCTATGGGCTAAAGGTTTACCGCCTGGGCGCTGCAGGCTGAGTGCATAGGTCCTTCGGCGCTGCGCGCCTCTAGGATGACAGGGCGCGGGCGGGATGATGGGACGCGACCGGTAATCTGGGTGCAAACTTTATGCCTCCCCGGTGCGGGGCTCCCATTCCTTGCTGACTTTTTCCCCAGGGCTTACGCCGCTGGGCTAACATATGCCGCCCCGTCTCGGGGCGGCTCTGGGAAATTAGTGTTTAACCTTCAATAACTCGCGCTTGCTGCTGCTTTTTCTTCTGCTTTGGGAGTTGCGACCGGCAGAACCGCTGGTTCTGCCGCCAGATGGGCGCCGGCCAGAATCAGCAGGCCGGAGATGAACGCCCAGAACATGAGCGTGATCGAGATATAGAACGGCCCGTAGACCTCAGGAAAATTCAGCCACGGCAGGGCCAGCATATAGGCATACTTGGCCAGTTCCCAGATCACGCCCATGGCCACTGCCGCCGGCGCGACGCTGCGGGCCGCGATCTTGCCGTTAGGCAACAGCCAGTAAATCAAAAAGAAAATCGCGATGCTGGCTGTCATGGCAAACAGCTTCAGCGTAATGAAGGTCACGGCGCGAAAAATAATGTTTTCGTTGCCTTGCAACAAGAAGGCGAGGGCGAACTGATTTCCGGCAGCCAGAGCGACAGAAAGCAAGGCCAGAAGTCCGCAAGCCAGAGCCAATAGCAGGGAGATCAACTGGTTGCCGAGATACGAACGGTTTTTGCTGAATCCCCAAATCTGGTTGAAGGCGACTTCCAAGGGAAGAAAGACCCCACTGGAGCTGATCAGCAGCATGACGATGGAGACAAGCTGCGCCCGATGATGGGCATTGACCACGGCATTCAGATTACGGATGACGAAATTCCGGTCAATCTGGTGGGTAATCGGCAAGTGGTCGAGAAACAGGCGGACCAAGACATCGGCCATGGGCTGCGAGTGCAAAACGTTACGCACCAGCCACATAAGCAGAACCATAAAAGGGAAGAATGAGAGTATGGCGTTGGCCGCTACCGAAAAAGCAAAGGTGTGGGCTTCAGGCCTGACCAGATAACGAAGCGTAGGCACGCCGCGCCGGGTCAGCATATTTTTCCACGGACGCAGGAGCATGGCTACGGCCTGAGACTCTGGCGCGGGCGCAGTTCCGGCCCCGATAGGTTCCTGATTCATGGGAATAGGCAAGATGGTATCAAAAGGCAGCCAAAAAGACCGCTCTCGGGGGGACTCATACGCTAACACCAAAGTCACCTAAGTCACAATCGAAAACGCTTTAGCCGAACATTAAAAAATAATCACTTTACAAATTCCTGAGTTCCTGAATATTATGCCTAGCTCCCTAAAAAGGCAGTGAGAAGGGGAGCGTAATCGGGTTGATGTTTTTGTACAGCGCAGTCAATTCACGGAACAGACGGTTGACGGCCGCAGCCGCATAAGGCTGATGGGGCCGCCAACCTTTTTTGTTGCGGGACAAGATGCACGGCAAAGCAGCAACCTCTTCTCTCATCCCGTTATCAAGGCGGGAGAGAATTCCATCGAAGCTGAGGCGAAAGGAGTACGTTTGTGAGAGAGAAGGGAACAGTCAAGTGGTTCAACGGAGCCAAAGGATATGGTTTTATCCAGCGGTCAACCGGTGAAGATGTTTTCGTCCATTTTTCTGCCATTCAGGAAAATGGTTACCGGACATTGAACGAAGGAGAAACCGTGGAATTTGAGCTTTTAAAAGGTCCCAAAGGATTTCTCGCAGCTAACGTGATGCGCGCCGGCACGGCATAAAAAGCCGTTTCCCGATTTCGTGTCACCCCTTGCCTTGGCAAGGGGTTTTTTGTGGAAGAAGCTGCTAGCTGCTAGCCACTAGCTTCTGTGTTTTCGAGGGGGCTCTTAGCTTTTGGCTCTTAGCTCTTAGCTCTTGGCTTTTGTGTTTCAGGATTTAGCTGTTTGGATAGGGCTTCGGATTTGTTCAGGTAGAAAGTAAGAGCGAAGAGATGATTGCAATCATCCCTTCGCTTTTATGTCTTGATGTTGTGTGTCGTAGATGACCGGTTTCGAGGCGGAGAAGAAAGCTAACGGCTTAAAGCCAAGAGCCAATAGCTAAAAACCAAAAGCTCAGAGCCAAGAGCCAGTCTTTCTTCTACCGTGCGCTATCTGTTGACGCTTGGCACTACCAGATCGCGGTCCAGTCGGACTTCGAGTTGCGTATCTTTGTTCAACTTGAGGTCGGAGCCTTGAAACAGCAGTCCGGTGCCGGTGCCCAGGCCGCCGCCCACTACTGCTCCTATGGCCGCCCCTTTGCCGCCACCCAGAACGGCGCCGCTCACCGCGCCTACGCCTGCACCAATCGCCGTGTCGGTAATGACTTTGCGCTTGTCAGGGCCCCGGCGGGAAATCTCGCCTTCATTTTCGCTGGATTTAATGGAAGGGTCGCCGGGCACGCCGGTGACTGTGCCGACCAGCGGCACCCATCCCTTGCGGGTCTCGATCTGGTCGAGCGCCAGAACGATGTGAGAGCCGGTATATCCGCGGTCAAAATTGCCGACATGGCCCTTGATTTTGCGGCCCTTGGGAATAACCAGACCATTGGGGGTAACCAGATCTTCGCGCAACTCTGCTTTGAACTGTTTGCCCTGGCTCAATTTCTTGGTGTCCAGAGTGTCTTTAAGCATGATGATGAAGCGCTTGCCCTCAGGGATGGCATCTGGCGGAGCGCCATTCACCTGCCCGGGGTTATACACCGTGCTCTGTGAAGACTGAGGCGTGCCGGGGTTGGGGCGCGTTTTCAGCACCGGATCGTTAGAGTTCCCGTTGTCCTGAGCAGACGCGGTTACACCCAGCGCCAGCACCAAGGCACAAACGAAGGTCATCCAGGTTACCTTCATGATGGTTTACCTCGATTGAAATTGGTGTAAGTGAGATGCAGGCCGGAGGCAGAAAAGCTGCTCGTTTAACACGGTTTTTACACCATCCGCCCCAAAGTGACCTACGTAACCCTTAAGTACTAGCTTTTACGCGATTTGGCGCATCAAATAAAATAGAGTATTTGCTCGGGGGTGGGTAATGCGAAATTGGTTATTGCCTGTCGTCGTTTTAGGAATGAGCGGCCTAGGGCTGGTGTTTGCCAGCGAACGCGGACGCGAGCAGGTTCGTCAACTTTTCGACCGGCTGGTTTCTTCGGAAGATCCGCTGGGCGAATTTAACAATGCGATCGAGAACCAGTTGGAAACTATTCAACGGGCTCTGGATCGTCTTTCTGAAGCACTGGAAACACCGCAGTAGAACTGTTGTGGAACTTTCAGGCGCTATCTCCCCAGCGCGCCTTTCCTTCTTCCAGTCGTCCTCTCCGTTATTTTGAAATCTCATTGATCTTCTGGGCCATGCGCACGTCCCGTTGCGTCACGCCGCCGGAATCGTGCGAGACCAGAGCCATTGTCACCTTGTTATAGCGGATATCAATGTCAGGATGGTGGTTGGCCTGCTCAGCCGCCTCGGCAATCGTGTTTACGAATTGCATGGCAGCTTTGAAATCAGGGAATTCAAAGACCCGTTGAATGGCTTTGCCTTGCTGCTGCCATCCGGGAAGGGAACTGAGTGCTCGCTTGATTTGCTCGTCGGTCAATACTGCCATGGACCACCTCATCAATGATTGTAGCTCTTGAAGCAGCGGATCTTCATTCCGTCTTGCGCTCACTCGCACAAGATCCGTCTTGCGCTCACTCGCAGAAGATCCGTCTTGCGCTGACTTGCACAAGATCCGTCTTGCTTGACTCGTACAAGATCCGTCTTGCGTTGATTTGCACAAGTTGCGCCATACCGCGATGGGCCGCTATTCTCTCCTCTTATGTCATCCACTCTGGTTGAATGTGTTCCCAACTTTTCTGAAGGACGCGACAAGGCTGTTGTTGACGCAATTGTTGATGCCATGAAAATACCGGGCGTCTATCTGCTCGACCGCGAGATGGATACCGATCATAACCGCTCGGTGATTACGCTCATCGGCGATCGCGAAAACATTGGCGAAGCCGTGGTCCGAGGCGTGGGCAAAGCGGCGGAACTGATTGACCTGAACAAGCACCAGGGCGCGCATCCACGTATTGGCGCCACAGATGTGGTGCCGTTTATTCCCATAGAAGGCGTGACCATTGAGGACTGCGTAGCGATTGCCCGCCAGGTTGGCGAAGAGATATGGAAGCGGCACCAGATTCCTGTCTATTTCTACGAATCAGCCGCCAGCAGGCCGGAGCGCCAGAACCTAGAGGACATTCGGCGGGGCCAGTTCGAAGGACTGCGGGAAGACATTCTGGTGAATCCTGCGCGCGTGCCAGATTGCGGCGAGGCGCGTTGTCATACCACAGCAGGCGCAACGGTGGTGGGCGCACGCAAGGCGCTGATCGCGTACAACGTTTTCCTGAACACTCCTGACGTTGATATTGCCAAAAAGATCGCCAAGGCGGTGCGCTCTTCTTCAGGCGGATTGCGGTATGTGAAGGGCGCAGGTTTTCTGGTGCGCGGCATGGCCCAGGTATCCATGAACCTGACGGATTTTGAGCAGACGCCGGTGGCGCGCGTCTTCGAATTTGTGAAGCGCGAAGCGGCGCGTTATGGAGTGTTGCCGGTCAGCAGCGAAATCGTGGGACTGATTCCCAAGAAAGCGCTGGAGCAGGCGGCGGAATGGTTTTTGCAGGTGGAGAATTTCGATTCGTCCATGATTCTGGAAAGCCGCCTGGCGGCGGTGATGGGCGGCAAGATGGCAGTTGGGGGACTGCGCGCCGGCGTGGAACCATTTATCGAACAACTGGCCGCGCCAACCGCTACTCCCGGAGGCGGCAGCGCTTCGGCCGCCGCAGGCGCGATGGCGGCGGCGCTGGGCAGCATGGTGGCGGGCATGTCGCGGGGCAAAAAAGCTTACCTGCAATATGAACAGCAGTTGAGCCACGCCATTGCGCGGCTGGCACAGTTGCGGGAAGAACTGAAGGGCAGCATTGATGCCGATGCGGAAAGCTATAACCAGGTGATGGCTGCCTATAAGCAGGCCAAGACGTCTTCGGATGGAGACGCATTGATCGAGGCGGCGCTAAAGACCGCGACTCAGGTTCCACTGGAGACAGCACAGAAGTCCCGCGAAGTGGCTGATGTGGTGGAATCGCTGCGTCCGGTGACGAACCCGAACATGGCGTCAGACCTCACGGTAGCGGCGGCGCTGGCCGAAGCTGCGGTGCGTGGCGCGCTGGCGAATGTAGAAATCAACCTTGGGTCATTAAAAGATGCAGGGTTTACCGCCGAGACGCGTTCTAAGGTGGGGCAGCTACAGAGACAAACACCTTAGTAATGGGGAAATAGCATCCGAAGCTGCTGCTGGACGCATCCTAAATACACAAAACGGTTCTACAATATGCCTATGAAACGCTATTTAGTTGCAGTGCTTGCCTTTATGGTAAGCGTGTTGCCGGGGTTTGGATCCTCGCTGGGAACAGCCACGCGCACCGTGATTCCATCTGAGGTGCAGCAGATCATCAACGTGGATTACCGCCGGATGAAAAATTCCGATACCGCCATGGCTATGAAGGCCAAATTGCTTCCGCCGAACATGAAGCAGTTCGAAGACGCATTGAAGGGCGTGGGCGTGAATCCTGATAAAGATCTGGAGCAGATCACGCTGGCTTCATTCCGCACCAAAGACAAGACGCTGGAAATGATTGGCGTGGCCCAGGGCCAGTTCCCGCATAAGAAGATGAACCTGCGGCTGGCCAAGCAGAAGATCAAAGGCAAGAAAGTGAACGGATCGCTCATCTATCCTATGGCCGGAAATATGAGCATGACTTTTCTTGATGACTGGACCATGGTGTTCGGTGACGAACCGGCGGTGCGCGCCGCGCTCAACGCGCGCGATAACAGCGCCGAAAGCCTGAATTCCAACGGCCATGTTACCGATATGATTGCCTCGGTCGAGAGCGGCACCATCTGGAGCGTGCTTGATGAAAAAGGCACGCAGACCATGATGAAGTCTGCGCTGGGCAGCGCCTCAAACCTGGCTGAATACGATGATGTGAAGAAGCGCCTGCTGGGTTCGCGCTACACCATGGACTTTGACAATGGAGTTGATTTCAACCTGAGCGTGCTCACCGCCGACAACATGACGGCGTCTACGCTATCGCAGGTACTGAAGGCTGGCATCCTGTTCAAGAAGGCCAGCGCATCCCCGACGGAAAAGATGGCCATGGACGACACCACCGTGGATTCCGACGCGGGCAGACTGATTGTGCATTTCAAGGCCGACGACAAGAGCTTTCAAAATTTGCTCGACTCACCGATGTTTGCTTCGGTTACACATTAATCTTGGCAATTTTGTAAAAGCCCGGCTTATTGCCGGGCTTTTTTATGCCTCAATCAACGGGTTTTTTATCGCAGAGTGCGCGGAGAGCGCAGAGCTTTGAGGTCTCAGATATAGACTTGCCAGCGGTACCCTGTAGGATCGCGCAGACAGAACTTCTCTGGTGAGCAGCAAGGCTTGTCTGCTACCGGGTGACCTGCGGATTCCAGCCGGTTGCGAATTGCCTGAACTTCATTAACCATCTGTACCTGTAAACCGATATGCTTCAGTCCCTGAAGACAGCAGTGCTTCTTCTCCTGTAATTGAAAGGTCAATGCGGGTTGATGGTCGAATTCGGCACAGGCAAGTTCCTGTTTTGAAGGCGGGACGCCCAGCAGTGTGGAATAGAAGCTGATGGAATCGCCGATGTTTTCTACATCGAGTGATAGATGGAATTTTGCGTTCATCATTTCCCCTTAAATATCGCCGCTGATGGCATGGGCCAGTTCTTTCAACGACTTCTCGTTGCGCCGGTACCACATCCATAAGCCGTGCTTTTCCGCATGGACCAGACCCGATTTCTTCAGGATGGCCATGTGATGGGAGATGGTCGGCTGCGAAAGCTTGATTTGCTCTTCGATATCGCAGGCGCATAGCCCGACCTGTTTGCCAATGGAGCAGGCCCCTTTTTGTTTGAGCACACGCAGAATCTTGAGCCGGGTAGGGTCGGCAATGGCTTTCAGAGCGTCAACCAGTTGTTTTTCGCTGGGCATAGATTGAATAGTATCTATATAGACGGCAAATAGCAATCAGCAGTCAGCATTCATCTACGAGTTCTTCATCAAGCGATCTATACGGTGGGTGCAGGCAAGACGTAGCAATGCTACGTCTCTACCGGTGAGTGTGGTTGTCAAGCGCGATTTGTTCCACCCGCGAGCAACATGGGTGGATGCAGGATGTGCAAGGGCTGAATGCTGACTGCTGAATGCTAATTGCTTCTTATAAAATCTTTTTATGAGCGAAGAGCCCGGCATGTTTAGTGGTGATGAGCGGAAGCGGAAGGAACGGCAGATGCAGAGTGAAGGACGCCTGCCGCCGGGGCAGTCGCTCACCTTGAAATGGCCGGTGCTGCATTACGGTTCGGTTCCGCGCTTCGATGCTGCGCGCTGGGATTTTCGCGTTTGGGGACTGGTTACCAACCCGCTGCGCTTTTCCTGGGATGAATTTAACAAGCTGCCGCGCATGAAAGACGTCAGCGATTTTCACTGCGTGACCCGCTGGAGCCGCTTTGATAATGAATGGCAAGGCGTGGCGTTTCGCGAGATCATTCGCCTGGCCCAGCCAAAAGCAGAAGCTCATTATGTTCTTGTGCATGCTGAGCAAGGCTTTACGGCGAATGTCCCATTGGCTGATCTTGATCGTGACGACGTGCTGCTGGCGACGCATCATGATGGGCAGCCCTTATCGGCCGATCATGGGTATCCTTTGCGGCTGATTGTGCCTCATCTGTATGCGTGGAAGTCAGTGAAATGGGTGCGGGGGCTAGAGTTTCTGGAGAAAGACGCTCCCGGCTTCTGGGAGCAGAACGGATATCACATGTATGGAGATCCGTTTCAGGAGCAGAGGTTTGGGGAGTAAACCCAGCTATTGGCTGTTGGCTTTTGGCTAGGTTGATCTCACAGACGAAAGTTTTCAGGGAAAAGAGTTACGTCTACGCCTGTAAAAAAGAAGACGGTGCGGAGCACCGTCTCTACGTCGAGATTTTCATTTTGGATTGCGCTCTCGTTGCATGTGACAGGACACCCAAATATTAAGCGAAAAGCACAAGATTTTCGCTTTTGGGTTGCACTCTCGTTGCGTGCCTCAGAAAAGCTGAAAACAACCGAGTCAAAAGCTAAGAGCTAAGAGCCAACAGCCAAAAGCCGGGTTTATCTTTTCACAATCGCGTTATATCCATCGCCGGCTAACCGGCTGCGCATGGATTCTGCTTCGCGGGGATCGGCGAAGGGGCCTACCTGCACGTGGAAGAGTGAGTCTCCGGGGACGTTGGCTACCGTAAATACCGGATACTGCTTTTTGCGCAGGGCGTTCACCAGAATCTCAGCGTCTTCCTGCTTGGAAACTGCCGCTACCTGCACCATGTAAGAGCCGCTGCCGGCGTTCTTCAGTTCCGGCGGAGCGGATTTGGTGGTCTCGGGTGGCTCTGCTTTTGCGGGTGACTCACTGGCAGAAGCAGCCTGGGCTGGTGGCTGCGCTTCTGATGCCTTACTTGCGGGCGGGTTGTATATGCTGGAATCAGATCCGTTATTAGCAGCCGTGGTCTGCGTAAGCGGGTTCAGTGTTTCGATTGCCGGCGGCAGGCTTGCTTCCTGTATTGCTGCTGGGCGAGCTGCTGACCAGTTGCGTGCTCCCGCGTTGAAGGCGTAGCGCTATGCCCCAGCATGTAGCCCATCGTGAAAAACACGGCGCAAATCGTGACCAGCCCAAAGAAAATGCCCAGTAATTTGCCCGTGCCTAAAGTTATTTCAGTGTCCTGAGTTTCGGCCATTCCTTGACTCCAGCAGCTATTTACCTCAGTGTAACCTCATTTTGCCGCTGGCGTATCCCCCAATTTATTCAGGGCGCCCGTCAAAGCGGACATGAACTCCAGTGGTAACGGAAAGACGATGGTGGTGTTCTTTTCCACGCCGATTTCAGTCAAGGTCTGGAGATAACGCAACTGAAGCGTGGTGGGCTCCGCCGAGAGCACCCGGGCGGCGTCGGTAAGCCGCTGGGCGGCGGAGAATTCACCTTCCGCATGGATGATCTTGGCCCGCTTTTCGCGCTCGGCCTCGGCCTGCTTGGCCATGGCGCGCAGCATCTGCTCAGGCAGGTCAACCTGCTTCACTTCTACGTTGGCGACTTTTACGCCGTAGGGCGAGGTGTGCTGGTCGAGAATGCTCTGGATGCGCGCGTTGAGCTTGTCGCGATGGGCGAGCAATTCATCGAGATCAACTTCGCCCAGCACCGAACGCAGGGTAGTCTGGGCAAACTGCTGCGTCTGCCAGTAGTAGTTCTGTACTTCGTTCACCGCCTGAGGAGCATCGATGACTCGCCAGTAGACGACGGCGTTCACTTTGAGGGTAACGTTGTCGCGAGTGATGATGTCTTGCGGCGGGATTTCGAGGGCCTGCTGGCGCAGATCAATGCGGCGCATGCTCTGTACAGGAGCAAAGATCAGGATTGGCCCTGGTCCTTTGGCCTGAGGACGCAGCCGCCCCAGCACATAGACGACGCCGCGTTCGTATTCCTGAAGAATCTTGATGCAGCTTAAGAGATACAGACCGATGATGACGACAGCGATAAGACCGAAAAATGGCACGCTTCCTCCATGCAAAAAGTTGTCTGAGAGATTCGCCCGAATTCTATGGCATGAACGGCAGAATAAGATAGCGAAATCTACAATGAATTCGCGTTAACGCTATCACTTTGCAGCAATATTGAAATGCAGTCATAACGCGACGAAAAACAATTTAGGCCTTGCGATAGCCGCTTGAGGCAGTCCCCGTTTCGCCGGCCGGTTCTACCTGCAAGGTGAGGTCCTTCATTCCGCGCACCACTACATTCTGACCTGTGTTCACGCTGCTGGTAGAGATGGCATCCCACAACTCGCCGTGAACGAAGATCTTTCCCGCAGGCGTGAGCGGCGAGCGGGCCACTCCAATTTCACCAATCATGCCCTCAATGCCGGTAGTGACTTTGTTTTGCCGCGCGCGAATGGCAATGGTCATGAGGAAAATAGTGATCAGCCCCAGGGGTATGCTCACAGAAAGCGCGGTGAGCCAGCGCACCCGCATTTCGGGAATGGGACTGTCCACCAGCAGCAGCGCGCCCAGGACCATGACGGCAATGCCGCCGATCCCAAGCACCCCATGAGTCTGGAATTTAGCTTCGAGGCCGAACAGCACGAATGCTCCCAGGATCATGACAATGGCCGCATAACTGGTCGGCAGCAGATGGAAGGCAAACAGCGCCAGAAGCACGGCGATGAAGCCTACGACGCCGGGAATCACCGCTCCGGGATGGTTGAATTCCGCGTAGATGGCCAGCATTCCGACGGAGAAGAGAATGAATGTGAGATTCGGGTCCATGAGCACCGAAAGAATGCGCTCGCGTAAAGTCATCTCGTAAAGTGCGATGGGTTTACCGGCCACGTGCAGCGTGACCTTGGAACCATCGAAACGGGTTATGGTTTTGCCGTCAACCTGGCGAAGCAGGTCGTTGTCGTCTTTGGCGATGTAGTCCACCAGATGCTGGGCCAGAGCTTCGTCGGCGGTAAATGATTTTGACTGCCGAATTGCGCTTTCGGCGACTTCGGTATTGCGTCCGCGCTTGCCGCTGTAAGAGCGCATGAGCGCTGCCGCATCATTTTCGATTTTTTCTTTCAGTACCGGATCCATGGTCGCGCCGCTGCCCAGCACGGGATGCGCAGCGCCGGTATTGGTGCCAGGCGCCATGGCGGCGATGTCGGCTGATTCCAAAATGAAGAAGCCCGCGGAAGCCGCGTTGCTGCCCGTGGGCGTCACATAAATGATGACCGGAACCGGGGAAACCAGAATTTCGTGGATGATCTCGCGCGTGGAATCATAGAGGCCGCCGGGAGTGCGAAGTTCGATCAGCACGGCGTCAGCATTTGTGGCCTTGGCCTGGTCGATGGCGCGGCCAATGCGCTCTACCACCAGTGGATGGATGGTGTCATCCACCACGATCTTGACTACGTCAGCCGAGCAGGTCAGGGTTGCGGCCAGGAATGCCAGAACGAGGGATAGTCTTACGCAGAGATGGCGATACATAAATTCCTCTCTCAATGCTGAGGCTCTGCCTTACCTGAAATTGTAGCTGCAATCTCGCGCTTCAGAGAAATTGCAGTCGCGTTGGCAGGGTCGAGGGCCAAAGCGTGTTCCACATTCTGCTGGGCCGAGGCAGTGTTCTTGTCGGCGAGGTCAAGCCGGGCCAGCACCAGATAAGCCTCGGGCGAAGGCTTTAGACGCAACGCTACGCGTGCCTCGTTGCGGGCCGCCTGGCTGTCCTGGTCTGATTCAAGCACGCGCGCCATTCCGGTATGGGCTTCGGCATTTGACGGATTGAGCATGACCGCCTCACGCAATTCTTTTTCAGCCTCGCTCACCAGACCCTGCTCGAGCAGTTGTACCCCGCGCTGCGCGTGAAATTCGGCGTGGGTGGCTGGATCGCTTTTCTGTAGCCGGGCTTCGTTGGCGCTGTCAATCTCAGCCACCAGTTGCCGGAATGACGATTCATCGTAGTTGCGCTTGATGCGTTCCAGCGGCAGCCGCTCTTTACCTTGCACACCATTTTGCACACTGGCTTGCGCGGCAGATTGGGTTCCGGATTGTATTGCGACCAGTGTGTCGAGGAAATTTCTGGCCTCAGGGTCGGGACGCAAAGCCAAAGCCTCGCGTAGCTGCCGTATGGCCCCCGATGTGTCGCCTTCGCGGTAAAGCTCTACGGCAAGATTGAAGTGGTAATCCACATCGTTCGGGTCGGTCTGGATGCTTTTTTCAAAATAGCTGCGCGCGTTTTTCTCTCCGCGGCGGGAGGCCACCACGCCCAGATTATTTTCTACCTCTGTTAGAGGCAGCCGGGCTTCGAGAAAGCGGAAGGCGGTTTCTGCCTTGTCGAATTGTCCGGCATAGTAGGCTGCCAGGCCGAGAAAGAATTGGGCCTCGTTGGCCTTACGGTCGGTGAGCGGGACCCTGGAAAACCAGACTACCGCAGGCTCGTATTCGCGGGCGTTGTAGTAGGTGCGGGCCAGTTGCAGCATGGCCATGGTATGGTTCGGTTCCAGCCGTATCGCTTCTTTGAAATGCTTGACTCTTTCCTGCTCGTTGCCGGCCAGAATGCCGCGAATGTAATTCTCCAGCGCGTCCAGCCGAATGGGAGGGAACTGCGCCACAAAAGAATTCTTGGAGACATTGGAGGTAAGATTCAGGGCGTTCAGCACGTCCCAGGTAAGCGCGGTTTGCAGGCTGATGAGGCCAGTCAGCGGTCCGGCCTCGACAAGCTCAGGGCTGAGCCGCAGCTTGTTCAGGTCCATGACCTGAGCGCGGGCGGTGAAGATGTTGCCGTCAAAGCTGTAGCGGCCTACAACTACATAGTCGGCGTCAATCTGCTGCGCAACCTGATAGATGGTCGCCCGCGAAGGTTTGGCTGTGGCCGGAATACCCAGGCGATCGAAGGCGTACAGGCGATCATCGCGGCTGATAAGGAATAATGATGTAGAGTCGAGACGGTTGCCCAGCACCTCTGGAAACGATTCGCCGATCCAGTCAATGCCGGGCACGTTTGAGGCGTTCTCAAACGGCATAATCATCAGCATTTGAGTAGAGCGGACTGGCTGCGCCTGCTGTGCGCCGGCCATGACCAGCGACAGAAGCAGAAAGGAAAAGATAAAGACAGGGTTCCTCAAGCTGTGAAGATTATAAGGCCAGAGTTGGCGGGACAGAACAAAGGTTTCTATGACGACAGGGCACCGTATCTTCGTACTTACCGGAGCGGGAATCAGCGCCGAGAGCGGTATTCCCGTATTCCAGGGCACCAACTGGCGCGGGCACAGCCATTACGAGCTGGCCAACATCGAGGCCTGGAGGCGCGATGCGCCATTGGTGTGGGAATACTACTCAGAACGGCGGGCGCGGGCCCGCGATGCCAGGCCAAACCCTGCGCACGTAGCGCTGGCGGAAGCGGAGCGAAGATGGGCGCCGGGAGCGTTTTTTCTATGCACGCAGAATGTAGATGGGCTGCATGAGGCGGCGGGATCGCGGAATGTCGTTCATATTCACGGCAAGCTCTTTGAGAGCACGTGCGACCGGGGTTGCGGTGAGGCTCCGGTTGCGGATTTGAACAGCTATACGGCAGAGCAATTGCCCAATTGCGCGTGCGGGGCGATGTTGCGTCCTAATGTCTGCTGGTTTGGCGAACAGCCATTCGAACTGGAGCGAGTCTATGAAGAACTGGAGCGCTGCCATACATTCGTGGCCATCGGAACCTCGGGCGCAGTGCAGCCGGTAGCCAGTTTTGTGGCGCTGATGAAGCAGCGAGGGGTGAGGACCATTTATATCGGCCTCGACGAACCTGCGAACTCTCATTACTTTGATGAAGTGCATCTGGGAACGGCGTCTTCGTTGACCGCTTCGGTTCTGAAAAGTATCGAGGCGGATGTGAGGTTCGTGAACCATTATGTAGGCGGCGGCTTCAGGCGGTACCGTTTGAAAAGCGGTTTCAGCTCTGAGGGAAGTTGCGTGCATTAGCAATCCAATGATCCAGCAGATCCATGTATCCGGTTACCGTTCCGTCCGCGAGCTCACTCTGGAGCTCAGGCCGATTAACGTGTTGACCGGCCCGAACGGCTGCGGAAAATCGAATCTTTACAACTCGCTGGTGCTGATAGGCCGAGCAGCGCAGGGCCAGTTTGCCCGTGCCATGGCCGAAGAAGGCGGCACCCCGAGCGTGTTCTGGGCCGGAGGAGAGCGGGTGCGCTACCAGCGCAAGAAGCCGCCCAAGCGAGTTGTGCTGGGATTTGAAAGCGAAGATTACGGATACGAACTGCAGGCCGGCCTGCCCGCCATGAACGAATACGCGCTGGGATCGCCGGGCAGGGAAGCAACGATGTTCACGCTCGATCCTCGGGTGAAGGAAGAATACATCTGGCCGGCAGGGACCAATCGCCGCGTGCTCATGCTGAAGCGCGACCAGCCTTCCGCATGGCTGCGCAACGCGGAAGGAAACATGGTGAGCTATCCATTCCAGTTGTTGAAGCAGGAATCGGTGCTCTCGCAGATCATAGATCCGCACTTGTATCCGGAAATATCAGCGGTGCGTCATGAGATTCTGGGCTGGCGGTTTTATCACCATTTCCGTACAGACATGGAGTCTCCATTGCGGCTGCCGCAGATTGGTGTGCAAACTGGCGTGCTGAGCCATGACGGTTCCGACCTTGCCGCCGCGCTTCAGACCATTTTTGAAATTGGAGACGAAGCCGCCCTGCGCGAAGCCATTGCCGAGGCGTTTGCCGGTGCAGCCCTGCTCATCGAATCGAGCGACACGCTGTTCAGCCTGAAGCTGCAAGTGCCGGGGCTGCTGCGTCCGCTGCAGGCGCGCGAGCTTTCTGACGGACAGTTGCGCTTTCTGTGCCTGTGCGCGGCGCTGCTGAGCCCCAGGCCGCCTGCATTGATGGCGCTGAATGAACCGGAAACCAGCCTGCATCCGGATCTCATTGACGCACTGGCCCGGCTGATTGTGCGTGCATCGAAGCAGACACAGCTCTGGATCACCACTCATTCCCAGGCACTGGCTGAACGCATCGAGCGCCATTCCGGCCTGCCACGCGTGCGCTTGTGCCTCAGCAATGGGGAAACGAAGGTGGAAGCATGACACGTTGATCTGAGGCGGATGCCTTGCCGCTTTGGCAGACGCCTTCTCGATTCCGTTTGCTTCCTGAACATGAGTGTTATCCGTTTGATCAATGTCATCTGTGGTGAGGTTTTTGGTTGTAGCCGCATGAATCCGCTAAAATGTTTCTTCAAACAGGAGAGGGAATTGTGAAAAATCTTATAGCTGTTGCAGCAACATCGCTCTTATTGGCAGTGCTTGGCTGTTCAGGAAATGATCGCACAGGCGCCGGACTCAATCAGGGCGCCCCCACTGAAAGTTCCGCCGCAACCCAGCAGGATTATTCCCAGAAACCTGTTCCAACTTCAGATCCTGAAGCCAGCGGCGGCACCACCCTCAAAGCCAGCACGCCTTATAAGCAGGATCAGGGAGCCACCGTTTCGCAGAACCTGAATGCCGCGCCCTTTTTGAATCCGGAGCCCGGACAAGCGGCGACAAATCGCGGGACCCCCACCGCCGAGCTTCCTGCCAATCGTGCGATGGGCACCGTGGACGGCCCCATGGACCAGCCGGCGGCAGGCGTGGCCCCAGACGTAACGCAGGACTCGCGCAGCATAGCTCCGACACCATCGGGAAAGTCATCCACGGGAGCGAAGGTGCCGGCTCCGTCTACACCACAGACTCCCAGACAGTAGGATTGTTGACTTAGGATTCGCAGAAGAAATTTGGAGCGGGAGACGGGGATCGAACCCGCGACCAACGGCTTGGGAAGCCGTGACTCTACCACTGAGTTACTCCCGCTCAATGGCACTTGTGGCTTCGGAGATTGTAACAGTCTGCGGGGATTCAACCAACCAGCCTGAGTGCAAGGTGAACCTTAAAGCGTCCAATGCCGCGCATTCAGTCGGCACTATACATCCGCCGCTGGGATGGTCGAGCCAAGATGATCGACGAAGTAGTAGAACACTCGAATTTATCGATTTCGAACCGTCTTAATTGCTTTTCATCTCTTGGAATTCTCTTCTCCATGCGGTCGTTAGCACGTAAATGTGATCGTTTCCAGTGGGATGCAGCTTTATAAATTCCTCTGCAAGAACGTTGTTGGCTTTGACGTAATCCAGCCAATCCGCTTGCTGCTTTGGCCCGCTTCCCATTTGCTGGTCGTAGAGTGACAGATTTTTCGTGAGATATCCAGTCGGACGCACTTCCAAAATCTCCACGCCTAAGACAGCAATTTCGTTCTCCGTACACCGCCTAATCACCTCGGCCACGTCGGAAAAAGTGAAGGCCAACTCGTTGCCGACAGTTTTTCCAGAAGCGGCACGGACGATTGACTCATATTCGTTTTAAATCGTTCCTCATTGCAACTCAATGGTTCGGAATAAATCCACTTCCCGATACTTGGATCACCTGCTTTGTTGCGTTATCGAAGCGTTACTTACAAACAGCTTCTATAAACTCCGGTGGTGGAAGATATTGATGCACCAGAATGTAGTGATAGATCAGGTCAGGGGCGATATAAACGCGGCCCTCCCGGCTTTTGATTTCGACCTCGGCTGAGCCAAGAGTGAAGGGCACTCCATCAATCTCCACGCGGATGCCAAACTGCCGCTCATTACAAAAGGGACACACATGGAAGCCTCGGGACTGCCGTATTCTATGCTTGTAAGCTAATCTCAGCTTTTTCACGAAGAGTTGGTTGACATCACCTTGGGTAAAGGCCTCCTTTCGATCTAACCATCCGATACGAAGGCCCTCTCCTGCCGAGCAAATACTTAAATCTGGATGGTAGACCACCTTCTTAAAACTCCTCATTGCAGTATGCGGCCCATTTTATATGCGAAGTTCCCAGAACCCCATTCAGCACCGAACTTTCTGAAAGAATGCATTCAAAGAGTTCCATCTTTGATGAACTCAAGCGCTGCACAAAAGTTCCGCTCATGGAAGTCGAGGTCCATTTTCGGGCCATAGCAAAAGATAGGGCGTAAAGACCAGATCCTGCAACTTAGATCCTTGATTGAGCAACTTATTGGCGGCTTGAAATTCCGCGCTTCGGCCTGCTACTGCCAGAAAATCCTGCACTGAAATTCCTTGTATTGCCTCGGTACGAGCGAATGCCACAGCAGCATTCCAGACAGGCTCAGATGACAGGAGAAGTTCTTCGGAAGGTCCGCTCGATAACATTCTTTGAAAGTACTCCGAAAAGCGAGGCCCCGATTTTTCTAACAGGAAGCGTCCATAGGCTATAGGCAAAAACTCAACCAGCCGCGCGGCAAGATGAGGTTCGACACCTTCCGCAACAAGCTTCCGGTAGATTCCTTCATCTCCGAGTGTTCGCGAAGTTCTGAATAGAGAAACGGCCCTCGCGATTTGCTCGTTCATTGACACCTCTCAAAATTCTTCTTGTGATCATTCAACGGGTGGCCTGGGAGTCGCTTTCATTTTCTTTGGCGAACCGACAAAGAACATTGTCGTCTCAGACGGGGTCGAGAAGTAGGTGATCCCTGAAATGCATTTGTTACCACTACAATTGTCGTATTCAGTTTGCAACTCCTGCTCTTGGTCGCCCGGACCGATCAACAAGTATTTGTCTAACCCGTAGCCCTGAGAGCGGCCGCTGCTGGTACGCACCACTCCCGATGGAGGCACATCAATGATCCACCGGCTGAATGAGGACTTAAGAGGCGGTGCGCCGGTCACGTTATAGTCCACTCGGACCCAACCGGAAAACCCAGCGGGAATTCGGAATTCATTCCCTCGCCTGAATCTGCACGAACTCGCCATGGTCGCCAGCACTGCCAACGTGAAAAGGAAAATTATGAGACGAGTTATTTGCAATTTGTTGTCGGTATATCGAAATCGTGTTTTCATTATTGAGTGGGAGAGTGCCAGGATACGCTAATGCGTGCAGACGAATCGTCGCGGTTGCATGAGTTCTCTCTACGCTGCAGCAATGAATGCAGCATGAGGGTTGCCTTATGCACATGGTTGCTTTATGGGTGGTGCAAGCAGAGTACACAGGTCCTTCGGCGCAAAGGCGCGCCTCAGGATGACATGGGCGTAAATGTTTCATGATGTGAAGCTATAGTGATGACATGGGCGTGAATGTTTTCGTGATGAAAAGCAATAGTGATGATACAGCCAAGTATTTTCGTGCTGAAAAGCAATAGCGATGATATGGCTAAGTGTTTTCGTAATGTAAAGCAAAGTGTTGGTATGGCTATGTGATTTCGTGATGTAAAGCAATAGCGATGGCATGGCATTTACTGCAAGCTGCCGATATGTATACAAGCGTAATCGGGAGACTCAGTCCTGACACATCGGGTCGATGTGCTCGGAGCAGCGGCTATGTGTGACGAACTCCGGCGCTCTGCTCATTCATACCGCAAAGCAACAATAGGATCCACGTGCGCGGCTTTGCGGGCTGGGACGCTGCCGGCCAGGATGGCTACGCCTGCGAGCACCAAGGCAGTGAGCGCCATGATACCTGGATTGCCCGGAGCTACCCCAAAGAGCAGGGAACTGATGGCGCGGCCTACGGCGAAGGCCAGTGCGATGCCTACGCTGAGTCCGATGATCATCATGCGCAAGACTTCACGAACTACCAGCCATGCGATCCCTTGCCGGGTGGCTCCCAAGGCAATGCGGATGCCGATTTCTCTTGTACGTCTTGCTACTACATAGGCCATTACGCCATAGAGGCCGACAGCGGCCAGCAAAAGTGCCAGCCCACCCAGACACAGTGTGAGAAAAGCCAGGGCGCGCTCGCCAAACATGGAAATATCCAATTGCTGTTCCAGGGTCTTCATGTTGTCCACTGGAAGATTGTCATCGAGCCCGGCTACCGTCTTGCGAATCGTCTCGGCCAGCATCAACGGATCCTGGGCCGTGCGCACGTAAAAGTTGGCGGTGCCCATTTTGTTGTCCTGAGCGTAAGGCAAAAAGGCGAAGGGAACCGACGCATCGCGCGCGCCCATATACTTGCTGTCTTTCACTACGCCCACGATTTCGATGTCAGGATGCACCTGGCCTCCGCCGAATGTAAAGTGCCGGCCGATGGGGTCGCGTCCGGAGAAATAGCGGCGCGCCATGCTTTGATTGATGATCGCCACTTTGGGCGACGACATCACATCGGAGTCTGTAAACTCGCGTCCGCTGAGCAGCGGTGTTTCCATCGCGGCAAAGTATCCCGGCCCTATCAGATTTTTGTGTACAACGGTTTTCTCATCATCCTGGTTATTGAATGTGTAGCCCTCGACGGTCACATTGCCGGTGCGTTCGTCGTCGGAGAACAACGCAACTTCCGTTGCGCCCACGCCCAGCACACCTGGGACTGCGAGCAGCTTCTTGCGCAAGCTTTCCACCAGAGCGATGGTCTGGGCAGGCGAATGATGGGTGAGTTCCGGAGAAATCGAAAACTGCACGACATGGTCGGCGCGCATTCCCAAATCAGTATGTTTCAGATTCAACAGACGTCTGAGTAAACAAGGCGGCCTCTGCCATCAACAGAACCGTCATGGCCACCTGGAAAACCATGAGCGACTTGCGCAGGCGGACATTCGATCTGCTTCCCGTCGCCTTCGAACTTCGATCTTGCAGGCCAGACTGAGGATCGGCATGAACAACGCGCAACGCCGGAGCGAGTCCGAAGAGTATTCCAGTCAGCAGGGAAGCGCCGGCGGCAAAGGCCAGCATGGTAAAGTCGAGCTGGGCGCCAACGTGCAATGATCCAATACTTTGCTGAATGGGTTGAGACAGAGTCCGCAGGATTCCATACGCCAGCACCAGCCCGGCAACTCCACCTGCCATCGCCAGCAAAAGATTCTCTGTCAACAACTGGCGCACGATGCGCCTTCGCGGAGCGCCGAGCGAAAGCCTTACGCCAATCTCCCGATGCCGTGCCTCACCGCGCGCTATCAACAGGCTCGCAAGATTAGAGCAGGCAATCAGCAGGATCAGGCCAACCATCGCGGCCAAAAAAATGAGCGGCGCCCCGAGTTGCTCTTCCAGAATTGGACGGCCGCGAGCGCCCTGGTCCAGCAGAAGTTTCCTGGCCAGAAAAGCCGATTCCTCCTGCTTCGAGTACTTCATGAACGGCAGATCAGATTCAAGAACCTGGTGATAAAGACTCTGCACGGCAGCTTCGGCCTGTTGCCGGTTGATGCCGGGCTTCATTCGTCCAATCAGCGCCAGCCAGCGGTCGGTGTGATCTGCAAGGCCATCCCAGTTGGGAGTCATCTGCGCTTTCATGGTGACCGGAATAAAAAGATCCGGCATCTCACCTACCTGCACGCCATCAAAGCCGGCCTGTGCGACACCGACGACAGTCAGCACCGTGCCATTCACATTCAACGGTTTGTTCAGGATGTCAGGATCCCTGGCATAACGACGCTCCCAGTATCCATAGCTCAGCACGACAACCGGATTCGCTCCGGCCGCGGTTTCGTCTTGAGGAAGCAGAAGCCGCCCCAGAACAGGGCGTACACCAAGAACCTGAAAATAGTTTCCCGAAACCAGTTCGCCACTCAAACTCTCGGACCGGCCTTGCCCGCTGGTGCTGACGGGTATAGAAAGCCGCGCCAGTAGTCCGGTGAATACTGAGTTTCCGTCGCGCAGTTCCTTGTAATCAGGATAGGAAAAAGCAGTGCCGGGAACCGAAGAATCGCTGTGAGTATGTCCATTGTGCGGCCCGGGAGAGCGCAAGATCACCAGTTCTTCCGGATGCGGCACCGGCAAGCGGCTGAGCAATACTTCATAAGTCAAAGAAAAGATCGCAGTGTTGGCGCCAATACCGAGAGCCAGTGTCAAAACTGCAACCACCAGAAATCCCGGAGTTTTGCGCAAGGTGCGCGCACCATAACTCAAGTCTTGCCATACTGTTTCCCAGAAATGGAATGTCCACATGGTGCGGCACGTCTCTTTCAGATATGCAGGATTTCCGAATTGTTTGAGGGAACCGGCCCTGGCTTCATCTGCGCTCATTCCCGCGGACCGCGATTTGGCCTCACGCATCGCGAGATGGAATGCAATTTCATCTTCCAAGTCGCGGTCCAGTTTGCGCCGCATCAGCAGCGCCCTGAGCCTCAGTCCGGTTTGATGGAGCCAATCCAACAGCATCGGTTTTTCCTACGCGGTTTGCATGACCTTGGCAATCGCGGCAGTCATCCGCCCCCAGTGCTCGTTTTCGGCGTTCAATTGCTTTCTGCCCAAAGCGGTAAGCGAGTAGTACTTGGCCCGCCGGTTATTGTCAGAGGTTCCCCATTCTGACTTCAGCAGCCTGCGCAACTCCAGACGATGGAGGGCGGGGTAGAGCGCTCCTTCTTCCACGCGCAACACGTCTTCTGACTTTTCCTGAATCCATTCAGCCACGCCATATCCATGCTTTGGTCCACGTTCCAGGGCTTTGAGCACAAGCATGTCCAAGGTGCCTTGTACAAGATCTCCGGGTTTGTTTTTGTCTCCCATAAGCGATTTATGGGAATCATACACGCAGCAGAGCGCGGTGTCACGTTCTTTGGCAGGAAGTCTGGTTTTGTTGGCTGGCGCGGTTTTAGGCGTTGGTGTAGAGCAAATTGATTAAGCCTGGACGCGGCGGCAGGGACTGAGAATTGGATTTCGGCGGACACTGCACTGTGGTGTTAAGAGTGCAGGGGCTGAAGAGCGTGTGTGAGAACTCATATTTCATGGCGATATGATCGTCGGGTGAAGGTGCGCAGGGGCTGAAGCCCAGTATTTATAAAGGGCTTTCAGCACGACTAAAGTCATGCCCTGATACAAACCTTTCATGGAACTGAGTTCTCACACACCTCTGAACTCAAATGTTCATGAGCCTTTACCGCGCGAGTAAACTCGTGCCCTGATACAAGTCTTCGGCCAAAAACGAACCCCCGGCGGCGTTCGGTACTTCCTTGAGAAGTAAGCGCGGCACGGGGGCTTCGATAACAAAGGCCATGGCCTCTGCATCCTGATGCTATCAAATCCAAAACGGAATCTCGGTGCCAAGATGCGCCACTTACGACTGATTAGAGGAAGAAGCGGCTGCCCAATGCCAAGATCTTAGGGATTGGACTCTGCGTTATGCTGCCTGAGGGCCATCCTCTTTTCCAGTTTTTGCAGCAAGCTGTGAAATTTTGCTCTTGCCATTGGTAAAGCTGGGATAAAGCATGCTTTTCTGTTTGGACACAGTCTCTGCGATCTGGCGCTGGCCGCTTAATTTACTGAACATGGTAAGCGCCTGCGCGGTCACCTGGTCCATGTTGTAGTACTGGTAGGTCGCCAGACGTCCTACAAAATGGACGTCTGGAGTAGCGTCCGCCAGCGCTTTGTACTTCTTATAGATCTCCTTATTTTCCGGCCGGGCACCGGATAATACGGATCTCCGTCAGCGACCGGAAACTCATAAACGATGCTGGTTCGCGGATGTTCCTGCCCGGTCAGGTATTTGAATTCGGTGATCCTTGTATAAGGGTGTTCGTTCGGATAGTTCACAACCGGGGCATTCTGGTAGGTGCTGCGGTTATGGGTCTCATGCTTGAAAATCAGCGAACGATAGGGCAGCTTGCCGAATTCGTAATCAAAAAACTCATCAATCGGCCCAGTGTAGACGGTCTCGCGGTAAGGAACGATGTCTCTTACTTCCTGATAACCGGTATTAAGCATGATTTTGATGTTGGGATGGTCCAGCATGTTTTCGAACATTCGGGTGTAGCCATGCAAGGGCATGGCCTGGTAAATATCGCTGAAATAGCGATCGTCGCGATTGGTGCGCACCGGCACCCTTGAGGTCACAGTGGCGTCAAGCTCTGAAGGGTCAAGCCCCCATTGTTTGCGGGTGTAATTGCGGAAGAACTTTTCATACAGTTCGCGGCCTATTTTGCCGACCACCACATCTTCAGAAGTTTTTACCTGCGCTACAGGTTCCGCCATTGACTTGAAGAAATCATCTACCTGCTGCGAATTCAGATTGAGTCCATACAGGCGGTTGATGGTGTCGAGATTGATGGGCATGGGTACAAGCTGGCCATCTACGCTGGCCAACACCCGGTGCTCATATTGCCGCCATTCGGTGAATTGAGAGAGATATTCGAAGACCTGGTGTGAATTGGTGTGAAAAATATGAGGGCCATACTTATGCACCAGTATGCCGTGATCGTTGTAATGATCATAGGCGTTGCCGCCAATATGGGGCCGCTTGTCAATGATCAACACTTTCAATCCCAGGACCCTGGCGAGCCTTTCGGCAATTACACATCCGGCAAATCCGGCGCCTACCACCAGATAATCAAACATTCAGTTCCCCCTGAAAATTAATCTCCCGAGACCGCTTCTTCGAGCTGTTGCCCCGGTTCTTCCACCGCGGTCCTTCGGACCAATATTTCTTCGACCAATTCCCACATCCTGTTCCAGGTAATGTCCCAGGAATTGTGAGAAAGAAATTCGTCTACCTGAACCAGCCAATCGTCGGACGTGGAGGCAAGCGCCTGCTCAATGGCTTTGATAAATTCATCGGGTGAATCCGCAATGCGGGCAAAGCCAAGCTCTCCATAGGGTCGAACTACGTCACGAATCGAAGTGGAAACCACCGGCTTGCCCGCCGCCAGATATTCCGGAGTCTTGGTAGGGCTGATAAAGCGTGTGGATTCATTGTGCGCGAACAGCAACAACGCCACTTCCCAGCCTGCGATATATGCAGGAAGCTCGGCATACGACTTGCCGCCCAGGTAGTGGATGTTGGGCGCATGCGGCAATTCCTCAGGAGCGATTTTCACTACCGGACCAACCATTACGAAGTGCCAGTCAGGCCGTGCCTCAGCCATGCTGCGCAGCAACTCGCGGTCCAGCCGCTCATCGAGCACGCCGAAAAAACCCAAGCGTGGATGTGGAATTCCAGCCTGGTCTTCCGGTTCTGCGGTCATTCCACGGGCACGGGCAAAGTGGCGGCTATCAATGCTGCTGGGAAATGGATGGATATTAGGATGATGGTCGCGCTTGGCTTCGTAGAGGCTTTGCCCGCCGGTAAACATTACATCAGATAAATTGAAAAGATTTTTCTCATACACCCGCAACGCCGGAGGCGCTCCCTTGAATGCCGAAAGCTCGTCCATACAGTCGTACACAACTGCGAGTGGTTGCAGATGCTGGCTGAACGCCAGTGACATGGGGGTGTAATACCAGCAGACATAACTCTCGATTTTCTGATCGATGAGGAAGCAATCGAGCATCTCCCGCTGGTCAGATTCCACTTGCTCGGGCCGGCTTCCATGCGGAAGGTGCGGAGTAACAACGGTGAGCCCATCTTCCCGTTTACTTACTACGAGGCCTTCTTTGCCTGGCTCGGTAAAAACCGGCTCTTCCCAGAAGAATACGCGACGGCCCTTTGCGCAACGGCCGAGTAGATGTTGAGGACGCTGGAAGACGAAATCCCACCTCAGATGAGAAAAACAAATCAGGTCTACTTCAGGAAACATTTCAGACTGCGGAGAAAAGCGGGGTTGTACTGCCTGAGCAGGGGATTGCGGCAGACTCGCTGTCGTTTCGATAATTTTATCTTGCAAATGTACCTCCAGTACCTCTCTCCCGTTGCAACGGGGCGTAGTTTTACGACTCGACGCAGGCTTACTGGTCAGCACTCCAACTAGCTATTTTGAAGCGTTTCCGCGCCCTGAAAACCTTTTGAGCCCCAGACGAGGAAATCTCGCACCCTCCCTGTCTTCCATTTGGTGTCAGTTTGGCTCTCGCAGGTAATAAGAGTCTTCTTCTACGGTTTAAGCTGTACGCCGACTTACGCCAGCCATCTGGTACCTGGCAGCACAGAGCTTCTGGCGAAATGGAGCGCCGAGCAGCTCTGCCATAGCGCCCCATTTGCAATTATTAAAGTGCCAGCCAGTCTAGTGCTCACAGCGATTCTGTTGGCTGGATTGGCGCATTTTGACGCAAGTTGCGATTCCATAAGATGCCATCTATTGCCAGGCACGTATCGAATAACTTGGTGGATGAACAAGAGGTTCAATCTATGAAGAAACTATGGATAGCATCTCCTCTGCTATTTTTGTCGCTGGGACTATTAGCTCAGACTGGCGGCTCGGGTTCCGGCTCAGGCTCGAGCGGCAGCGGTGGCACGCAAGCCGGCACAGGCTCAAGTTCTGGATCTCAAGGCAATAACGGCGCCAATAGCGGTAACACGCAAGGCACTTCCGGGGCGTCATCTGGACAGACTGGAACCGGAGCTTCAGGACAAACGGGTTCCGGTTCAACCGGATCGGGCGCAACCGGAAGCACGGGCGCAAGTGGTTTAACAAGCAGCAGCGGCCAGAGTGCCTCAACGCCATCTGGAAGCTCAAGCAGCACAGATCAAACCGGGTCAGGATCAGCTGGAAGCACCGGATCGTCAGCAACCGGCTCGACTGGCTCGACAGGAAGCACTGGATCGTCAACTGGAACCGGATCGAGCGGTTCCACAGGCAGCTCTACCAGCACTCCGCCCAGCGGAAGCCAGGGCTCATCAGCTTCCGGCACTACCGGTAGCACGGGAACGTCGGGCTCTTCGAGCAGTTCTGGAAGCGGATCCACTGGCAGCAGCGGAACTCAAACTCCCCCACCCAGCGGCGGCGGAAGCTTGCCGCAAACCGCATCTCCTCTTCCCTTGTTGGGCCTGATCGGCTTAGGCAGCGTTGGCGCAGGACTGCGCTTGAGAAAGAAATAATCAATTCACATGGATAGAAAAAGGCCTTACCTGCTCATGCAGGTAAGGCCTTCTGTTTATTGAGCAGCGCCCTGATATTGTTCCACCGGATGGCCCTCAGGCACCGGCGCGGCATTCGCTGACAACATTCTGATGAAGCCATCGAGCAGGTTAGTGGAATACGGATCAGATCCGTACGCACTGAATTTGAAAGTGGTTGCCATTGCTTCTCCGTGCTCCAGATTTAACGGAACTGCCAATGCCATGTTCCTGGCCAGCCAGCCGTAAGTTACTCCCGAGAGAACGTTTGAGAACTCCTCAGGCGGCACACCGTCAATCACGTATTCAGGAACTACACTGGCGGACTCAAAGCCCAGAATCGTGTTGAATCCCAATTCGGAAAATGGCAATTTGTCTTTTCTTATCCAGTTGTAATTGGAGAACCACCGGCCATCCAACTCGCAGCCCGCACGGGCCAAAACCTTCAATGGATGACCGGCGGGCAAGGCTGCTTCTGAATCCAGCAACAGCAATGCCTTGCCGCCTGACGTCAAATGTCTTTGAGTCAGGGCGTCGAGCCGCGAAGAAATCATTATGATGTCCGCCGAGACTCTAGCGCCACCCTCGAACTGATACCCGGCATCGCTCATTGCTATCTCAAGATCTTGCATGGTTTCCAGGGGATCGTGAAAGTAAAGCTTGAGCTTAGTCGCAGGCCGGGGCGCCGGGAGAATGAACAGGTCGTAACCGTTCTCAGCGATTAATACGCCTTTGCGGGTGCGAATCTCAATGTGCAGGTGCTCGGTCTCGGCTTTGTCCACATCAGGGGCCTGGAACCGGATCTTTTTCAACCTGGCAACGCTTCCGCTGGCGACACTGTCTTCAATCTCAAATTGCCCTGAGACGCCGGAGGCAGTCATCCACCGCAGGCGGGCGCCTTTCACGTCGTGGGTGCTGTAATGCGAAATCAGGATTTCAAGCTCAACCTGCCGGCCAGAAATAAAGTTATGACTGGGCAGGTCAGCCAACACCATGTCAGGCTGCTGAAGCCCGGCAAGTTCATGCGTGAAGACTTTCGGATTTCGCCACATGTCGAGCAATCCGTTGACTTCCCAATGAATGTCGGTCATGCCGGTGATGACATAGCCTTGTATCTCGCCGTGCTTGCGCATGTCTTCAATTTCATGCTTCAACGAAATGAACTGGTGCCACTGGGTTTGTTCGGCAAGGTCGTTGTAGTCCGCGAACACAGTCCCAAACTGATATTGCTGAAAGCGGTCGAGCACTCCCGCCGGATGGGTAACTTCGCGTCCGCCGAAATCCCGGTCGAACCACCACGGCATTTCGTCCGGCAATTTCGGTAGCCCCCAGTTCCCGAACTCTGAAACCAGAATGGGCTCGGTGCCGGTGCGCTCGCTATCACCGTAGGGGCTGTACGTCCACGCAGGCCGTGACGCCAGCGATGCGGTAAAGCTTTCCCACTTTTTCGCCTGGTCGGGCATGGAGTAGTAATTATGGAAATCTTCGAGATCGCTCTTGATATGGAAATTGCCTTCGCAGGGGCTGTTATCAATGACCAGGCGGCCCAGAGGGCGCACCGATTCCTTGATCCAGTTGAAGGTGTGTTTGAGCCAGGTGCGCTGAGTAACATCTTTTAAGTCAATACCCCACGATTCATTCATCACGGTTTGGATGACGATGCAGGGATGGTTCCAGTCACGCACCAGCATCTCTTCAAACATGCGGCCGCCACGGTCAGCCGCCTTCAGTGAGAAATGATCCGACGGATACCAGCAGTCGCTCCAGGAAGGCATTTCGCACCATACCAGCATGCCCAACTCGTCGGCCACGGTGAGGTAAACGGGATGGCAGACTTTCAGATGACAGCGCAGCACATTGATGCCCATGGCCTTGGCTTTCATCATCATGTCGCGGACATATTCTTCTGAAGCAGGTGTGTGAATGGTCTCAGGGTAGAAATCCTGATCGAGGGCGGCCACCAGATAAAAAGGCTTGTCGTTGAAGAACAGCTTGCCTTCCCGCGCTTCAAACTTGCGGAAGCCAAACTGCACCCGCCTGCGGTAACTTACCGCGCCGTTCAGCGAGACCTCGAGGGTGTAAAGGTTCGGATCGTTCAGGTTCCACAAGCGCGGATGTTTCACGCTGCCACGAAATGACTGCTCTGAGGCGATAACGGAAGGAATGCTGTCATCAAACACGCGGCGATTGCTGCTGTCATAGACGCTGAACTGAATGGACGTCTGGTCGCAGGTTGCTGAATGTGCAAGACCCAGCCCGGCAAGCTGCACGTAGACGCCGAAGTCTCCGCTCACATTGGGCGTAACCCGCACCTGCTGGATATAGATTGCAGGGCAGAATTCCAGGCGTACACCCTGCCAGATACCACCGTTTTGCAGATACCAGTTCTGTTTGCCGTGGGGAATCTCGTTGTACATCATCTCCGGGCAGAGCGCCTGGTTGAGCTGCTCGTCCATGGGCGGATCAATCACGCGCACCAATAGCTCATTGGTCCCGGGTTTTACAGCACTGGAGATGTCGAAGCTGAAAGGCGTGTAGCCGCCCTCGTGCGTTCCCACCGAGACGCCGTTCACAAAGACCTCGGCAAAGTAGTCCACCGCGCCGAATTTCAAGATCACATGGCGGGGATCGCTGAACTGGTGCGACTGAAACTCGGTGCGGTACCAGGCCACGCCCATGTAGTCGCGCAGATTGTCATAGAGCACGTTCCAGGGAACCCCGACCCGCGCGCGCCGCCAGCCTTCAGCGGCGGGCAAATCGCTGAGTTTCAGGGCGCCATGTGGATCAATGAGTAGACTCCAGCCGTGTTGGAGTTCGACGCGGGGTGCGTCATCAGCATGTGTGTGAGCAAAAATGGAATCCATGCACTTACTATTTTGATGGAAAGAATCAATTGTGGGTGCAACAAAACACCTTAGTAGGCAGAGACTTCATCCGTAACCCAGCCAACTTGATCCTTTTTTATCAATTCAATTGGTTGGACATCCTTCTCCGGGCAGCCAGCGTTCCAATGAGCTTGCCTCTTCAGATGAAAGAAGATGTTGAATCAGGAGTTCGCCGCCTCACTCTCGATAACGGGGTGATCAGGGTTCAGGTGCTGCCGGAAGTCGGCAGCAAGATTACCTCTCTCTTCTATGTTCCCGGCGGGCAGGAGTTCATCTACCAACCTCCTGATCCGTCGTCAGGTTATAGAGTGCCGGGTTATGGCACGCAATTCAAAGACTTTGATAACAGCGGCTTCGATGAATGCATTCCCACGGTAGGGGCCTGTCGTTATCCGGGCAAGACTTCCGGAGCAACTCCCATTGAATTGCCCGATCATGGCGAGGTCTGGTCAGTGCCATGGGTGTGGCAGGCCGATCGAGAGTCTCTGAAGCTGCAATGCCGTGGAACCAGGATTCCATTCCTGTTTCAGAAGGTGCTCACGCTGAATGGCAGTTCCCTGACGATTCAATACAAAGTTGAAAATACTTCGTCTGAAGAACTGACTTATCTCTGGTCGTCTCATCCTTTGCTGGCGATCCATCCGGGGGACCGCATTCGAATCCCGCCGGAAGTAAAAGAGGTCTTTATAGATCAGTCGCACACCGGAAGGCTGGGCGGCTTTGGCGACCGTTGCGACTGGCCTATCGCCAGACAGAAAAACGGAGATGCTACGCGATTTAAGCCTGATACATCCGCCGGACTATAACGCAGCAGAAAAGTTCTTTACGCCCCGGCTGTCTCAGGGCTGGTGCGCCCTGGATTCACCGGCGCGGGCCCATTCGATGACATTCCGCTTCGATCCCCATGCTGTGCCCTTCGTCGGTATGTGGATCAACCAGGGTGGCTGGCCTGTTCATTCAGCAAATAAACACTATTGCATCGCGCTGGAACAATGTAGTGGCGCTCCCGACTCTCTGGAGAAAGCCGTGGAGATGAAGCAGGCCCGCGCCCTCGGTCCTCGAGAAACGCAGGCATGGCAAGTTGAGATCGAGTTACGATCAGGACCGCCAGCCCTATGAGCGTGCCGGAGACACTGATTACCCAGTTTCAACAACGGTTCGGGGAAACGCCGGAAATTTTTCGTGCTCCGGGCCGGGTAAATCTCATCGGGGAACATACTGACTACAACGACGGCTTCGTGATGCCTGCGGCCATCGAGTTCAGCACCTGGGCCGCCATTACTTCACGCAATGACCGCAAGCTCTTCATCTACTCTGCCCAGTTTGAAGAGCAATTTGATTTCAACCTGGACACTGCCGCATCGCCGCAACATCACTGGACCGATTACATAGAGGGCGTAGCCATCACTCTGGCAAAAGCTGGACTTCGCCTGCATGGGGCGAACCTCATGATCCATGGCGAGGTTCCCATCGGTTCCGGCCTGAGCTCTTCTGCGGCCCTCGAAGTCGCCAGCGCTTCTGCGCTGCTTCATGCTTCAGGACAGAAGGTTGAACTGGTCAAACTGGCCCAGCTATGCCAGCAGGCGGAAAACGAATTCGTGGGGGCGCGTTGCGGCATCATGGACCAGTTCATCGCATGCCTGGGCGAAGCCGGCCATTGCCTCATGATTGACTGCCGCTCGCTCGAATACTCCCGGCTGCCGCTGCCACCGGAAGTCGCGCTTGTGATCTGCAACAGCATGGTCAAACATTCGTTGGCAGGGGGCGAATACAACATCCGCCGTGCACAATGCGAAGAAGGCGTGGCGCTGCTCTCCCGTTTTCTTCCGGGTATACGCTCCCTGCGCGACGTGACTCCAGAGCAGTTGCAAGAATATGAACATCAACTGCCTGCGCTGATTGCCAAGCGCTGCCGCCATGTAGTTTCTGAGATTCAGCGGGTGAGGGAAGCGGCCGCAGCCCTGCATAACAGGCGACTTAAATCAATTCGGCAGGCTGATGCAGCTATCGCACCACAGCCTGCGCTATGACTATGAGGTAAGCTGCCCTGAACTGGACACGCTGGTGGAGATTGCTTCGAACCAGCAGGGGGTCTACGGAGCCCGCATGACCGGAGGCGGTTTCGGTGGCTGTACCATCAACCTGGTCCAGAGAGAAGCTGCCGGGGCATTCACGGCCAATGTGGCTGCTGAATATGAGCAGCGCACCGGTGTAAGGCCCGAAATTTATGTGAGTGGCGCTGCCCGCGGAGTCGAACAGGTCGTCTGACGCATTTTGGCGTATGTTGCTTACTCGCCGTACGGCATCAATCCTTATAGCAATCCTTTATAGGGGACCAGTGAGCATATTAATAACGGGTGGAGCAGGCTACATTGGAAGTGTTGTGGCCCAGGAGCTTGTCCGCGCGGGACGACAGGTTGTGGTCTATGACAATTTGAGCCATGGGTACCGCGCCGCCGTTCCTTCCTCGGCTGAGTTTGTCAGCGGAGATATAGCAGATCGCGACAAGCTGGACGATGTTCTGAAACGCTACTCCGTGGATGCGGTGATGCACTTTGCCGCCTTCATCGAGGCCGGCGAATCCATGAAAGAGCCCGAGCGCTTTTTCCGCAACAACTCTGCCAATACACTCACGCTGCTGGAGGCGATGCTGGCCCGCAATGTGAAACGGTTTGTCTTTTCGTCCACGGCGGCACTCTACGGCAACCCGGAACGTGTGCCCATCAGCGAAGAAGATCCACTGCGCCCCACCAATGCTTATGGGGAATCAAAGCTGCTGGTGGAGCGCATGCTTGACTGGATGAACCGCATCCACGGCGTGCGTTATGCGAGCCTGCGCTATTTCAATGCTGCCGGGGCTTCCGGTGAACTGGGCGAAGCGCACGAACCGGAATCGCACCTGATCCCTCTGGTATTGCAGGCGGCCATGGGCCGGCGGGAATCTATTTCCATCTTCGGCACGGATTATCCCACTCCCGACGGCAGTTGCGTTCGCGACTACATTCATGTACTTGATCTGGCCAGCGCCCACATGCTCGCCTTGCAGGCCTTGTCTGCGCATGACAAGTTGATTTACAACCTCGGCAACGGCCGCGGCTTCAGCGTGAGAGAAGTGATCGAAGTAGCGCGCATGGTGACCGAGCGGTCCATCCGCGTGGTGGAAACACCGCGCCGCGCCGGAGACCCTGCGGTGCTGGTAGCCAGCTCAGAAAAAATCCGCAAAGAGCTGAAGTGGGCGCCACAGTATCCGGAACTGGATCGAATTATTCGCAGTGCCTGGGAATGGATGCTCAAGCATCCCGATGGATATCCGGCATTGCACCCAGAGCAGGTGCAATGTCCGGCCTGATCGAAAATCCGCACCGCCGTCTGAATCCTCTTACCGGTGAGTGGGTGCTTGTGTCTCCTCATCGCACCCAGCGCCCATGGCAGGGACAGGTGGAAGCTGTGGCTGCCGCTCAGCAGCCCCAATATGATCCCGAATGCTACCTGTGTCCCGGGAATGCCCGAGCTGGTGGTCACCGCAATCCTGAGTACAAGCAGATATTCGTTTTCGTGAATGACTTTTCCGCGCTGCTGCCGCTGGAAACAGAGCAACCCTTTCAGGTTGACGAATGCGGCCTGTTGGTTGCCGCTTCTGAAGCAGGTGTCTGCCGGGTGATGTGTTTTTCACCGCGCCATGATCTCACCCTGGCTACCATGCCGCTTTGCGAGATCCGCACCGTGATTGACGAATGGGCGAGCCAATATGAGGAACTGGGAAAGCTCGACTGGATCAATCATGTTCAGATATTCGAGAACCGCGGGGCCATGATGGGGGCCAGCAATCCGCATCCGCATTGCCAGATATGGGCCAATCAAAGTCTGCCCAATGAGCCTGCCAAAGAACTGCGCGCCCAGCGAGCTTACCTGGAAAAACATCAGGCTTGCCTGCTTTGCAATTACCTCAAAGTCGAGAGCAAGGCGCAGGAAAGAATGGTGTATGAAAACGAGCATTTCGCCGTCATGGTTCCTTTCTGGGCCATCTGGCCTTTTGAAGTGATGGTGATTGTCAAACAGCATGTGCAGGGTCTCGTCGAACTTGCGCCGGAGCAGCGAAACGGGCTGGCCGAAGCTCTTAAAAACATCACCTCCGCTTTCGACCGCATATTTGAAGCGGCGTTTCCATATTCGATGGGCTTTCACCAGTCGCCCACCGATAAGCAACAGCATCCCGAATGGCATTTGCATGCGCATTTTTACCCGCCGCTGCTGCGGTCGGCGACAGTGCGCAAATTTATGGTGGGCTATGAACTGCTCGGCAGCCCGCAGCGTGACATAACGGCAGAGTTGGCGGCAGCCCGCCTGCGTGAATTTGTGAATCAGGTGCAATCGTGAATATGCCTCAGAAATGGAAAGGAAAGTTTCCGGAATTGTGGGGTGGCTTTGAATGCACCGTGAACCGCGTTGGCAATTTTACATGGACCAACTTGAACTCTCGGGCCATGCACAGCGCGAGAGAGCGATCTCGACCTGCTGACCGATATTGGGTTCAAGGCGGTGCGCTATCCAGTTTTGTGGGAGCGTCTGGCCGCTAACGGCATCCACAATATTGACTGGACCTGGACGGACAGAAGACTGGGCAGGCTGCGGGATGCGGGCATCCGTCCGATTGTAGGTTTGGTGCATCATGGAAGCGGACCCGCGCATACCAACCTTCTGGATCCGGCTTTTCCGCAATTGCTGGCAGAGTTCGCCCAGGCAGTTGCCGAACGATACCCGTGGATCGACGCTTACACTCCGGTCAATGAACCGCTTACGACAGCGCGCTTCAGTTGTCTTTACGGCCACTGGTATCCGCACGCAAAAGATGCTCACAGTTTTCTGAAGGCCCTGCTTCACGAAGCGCGTGGAACTGTGCTCGCCATGAGCGCAATCCGAAAGATCAATCCGCAGGCGCAGTTGGTGCAGATAGAAGATGCAGCAAAAATCTACAGCACACCTCCGCTCAGCTATCAGGCGGAGTTCGAGAATGAACGCCGCTGGCTTTCTCTCGATCTGCTGTGCGGAACGGTCGGACAAAGATCACGCCTTGAGACCTTACATGAACCACGTTGGAATCAAGGCAGAAGAGATTGACTGGTTTTCAGAGAATCCGCTGCGTTCCTGATGTTATCGGCATGAACTACTATCTGACCAGCGAACGTTTCCTCGACCATCGAACAGAGCTTGTATCCGGGCTGCGCAGTGGGCGGAAATGGACGGGACCGTTATGTAGACGTGGAAGCGGCACGGGTTTTGAAAGAGGGAATAGCCGGAGTCGGGGTTTTGCTGCGTGAAGCATGGGAACGCTTTCATCTGCCGCTGGCGATAACTGAGTTGCATAACGGCTGCACCCGCGAAGAACAGGCTCGCTGGTTCGTAGAGCAATGGCGCTCAGCGGCTTCGCTGCTGGAGGAAGACATTGACATTCGGGCCATTACCGCGTGGGCATTGCTGGGATCATTCAACTGGAACAAACTCGTAACTTCCTGTGATGGCATTTACGAGCCCGGCGTCTATGAACTGCGGGCTCCGCAGCCATTGCCAACGGTGATGGTGAAAGTCCTGAAACAGATTGCGCAGGGTGAGGCCCCGGATCATCCGGTCGTACACTCGCCCGGATGGTGGAATCGGAGTGTACGCCATATCTTTGGAACTTCGCATGTCCTTGACATTGCGCAGCGCCAGCGCGGAGGACCGCACAGATTCAGCCTGCCAGGCCAGAGCCGCCCATCCTGATTACCGGCCGCAATGGAACTCTGGGAAGAGCATTCGCAAAAATCTGTAGCGGACGGGGATTGTCGCACCGCCTGCTTTCGCGATCAGAGATGGACATTGCCGACCTCGATTCAATCGAGGCAGCGATTGAGCGATGGCGTCCCTGGGCAATCGTCAACGCCGCCGGATATGTGCGCGTAGACGATGCCGAGGTGGAAAGCGACCGGTGCATGCGGGAGAATGCCCTTGGGCCATCCATACTTGCGGCGGCTTGCCAAAATTACGGCATTCGACTGGTAACTTTTTCTTCTGACCTGGTTTTTGATGGCAAAGAAATCCACGCCTTACCTCGAGAGTGATGCGGTCGCACCCCTGAATGTTTACGGACGCAGCAAAGCCGAGGCTGAGCGCGCGGTGCAGGAACTTTGCCCTGAGGCCCTGATTGTCCGCACCAGTGCTTTCTTCGGTCCCTGGGATGACTACAACTTTGTGACCGTGGCGTTGCGCGCCTTCCTAGCAGAACAACCATTCACTACCTGCAGCGATTATCTGATCTCGCCAACCTACGTTCCCGATCTGGTGCATGCATCGCTTGATCTGCTCATTGACGGCGCGCGAGGCATATGGCATCTGGCCAATCAAGGCGCGGTAAGCTGGTCGCGATTAGCCACCATGGCCGCCAGCATGGCGGGCATAAGCACTGCCACTCTCACACGCTGCAAGAACTCTGATTGGAGATTTGCCGCGGTGCGTCCGCATTACAGCGTGCTGGGCAGCGAGCGCGCCTGGATCATGCCGTCGCTGGAAGATGCGCTGGCGCGTTATCTTCGGCATCCTGAATTGTCATTGCGCAGATCGGAAAACCAGACCTACGAATCACAAAATCAGGATGACATAGCTGCGTGAAAAATGCTGCTATGCCACTTCTCCATAGTGGCCCATTCTTGGTTGGAGCATGGCGCTGGGATACGACAATTTGCGTCAAACATTGTTCTCACGACCGATACGTTCTCGTGAGAATACCTCGTATCAGATTAGAGTGGGAGACATAACGTGGATGCTTCGACTCCGCGGCTAAAGGCAGGCGCTGCGCTCAGCATCACATTGTGCGAGACGTCATGAACAATGCACGCCAGAAGCAATACTGTTCACGCAGAAGCACATTCATTGTGAATCGCGACTATGGCAATTCCGGCACTCTTGGCAATTCCGCCAATTTCCCTCATTCGTAGATGTTGCACCCGCATTTGGCCGGAGTTGCATATTTCTTGAGGAAGTCTGCTACGCGCGTATACGCATCAATCTGGTTCTCGATTTTGGAGAAGCCGTGCCCTTCATTTTCGTAAACCTTTAACTCCACCACGCCTTTACGCTTTTTAATGGCGCTGGCTACCTGTTCTGCTTCGGTGCTGGGACAACGCGGATCGTGGCCGCCCGCCAGAATCAGCAGCGGTGCTTTGATCTCGTCCACAAAATTCACAGGCGAACGTTCCTGATAGCGGGCCTTGTCTTTGACGGGATCACCCATGGTCGCCAGATCGTACTCGCGCAGCAGCGGATCTTCATTTTGGACCTCGGTAAACCAATTCACAAAAGGCACGATGGACACGCCTGCCGCCCACAGATCGGGCGCTTTGGTTACGGCCATCATGGTGAGGTAGCCGCCATAGCTGCCACCCATCACCGCGATTTTTTTCGGATCGAGATAGCCCGTCTTCTTCATCCACTCGGCTGCGGAGATGATGTCGTCCAGGTCTCCGCCACCCATGTCGAAGCGGTTGGCGTCCATGAATTCTTTGCCGTATCCGGTCGAGCCGCGATAGTTGGGAGCGATGACGAAGTAGCCCTGATTGACTAAATACTGAATGGTCTTGCTGAAAGAATTGAAGTTCTGTGAGGTGGGGCCGCCATGAATGTAAACGATGGCAGCGTTCTGTCCATTCTTCTCCGCGTTGTAAGGAACATAGACGAAAGCCGAGATCTGCCACTTGCCGTCTTTGCTGGGATAATGCACCAGAAACGGCTCGACCATGTCGGCGCTCTGGATTCCGCCTACCAGCGACTGCGTGACCTGCGACGCTTTGCCGGTCGCAAAGTTGTAGACCCATAGATCATCGGGAGCGTCAGGGCCGTCATGATGAAACAACAGGCGTGAGCCGTCACGGGTGAAAGATGTTTCTGCTCCCGCAAGAGTATTCACTCCGTTGGGCACAGCCAGCGGACGGGCCTGGCGGGCCGCAATGTCATAGACAAAAATATCGGTGTTGCCGTCAATGTTGGCTGTCCAGGTGACGCGCTTGCCATCGGGTGAGAAATTGCCGCCACTCACTTCCCATTTGTCATGCGTGAGCCATGTGATTTTCCTGCTGGCAATGTCGAGCAGTCCGGCATTCTCGTAGCCATTCTGAGAATTCGATGTAATCAGCAGCGTCTTGCCGTCAGGAGAGATGTCGTTGGCTGCAAACGTTTGCTCGCCCTGATGAGGCGTGAGGTTCATGGCTTTGCCGGTAGCCACGTCAGCGATGAAAATGTTGGCATCTTTTCCCGTGGCACTACCCTGAATAAAGACGATGTGTTTGCCATCATGCGACCATACTGGATTGGAATTGCTGAGCTGTTTCGGAGTGCCTGTAGTCAGGTGGCGTACCTGCTTGGTCGCGACCTCCATTACATCAATCTCATAGGTGGACGACTCTTTTGGTTTCACTACATAGGCTAGAAACTCGCCATTGGGCGACCATACCGGGTTTTCTTCTGAAACCTCGGGCGTGTTGCTAATGTTGAAGACCTGTCCATTGCTCGGCGAGACCAAGAAGATGTCCCACTGTTCATTGCCGTCGTAATCAGAAGCGTATGCGATCCAGCGGTTATTGGAAGACCACGCGGGGCTGGTCTGGCGCTGGTTGCTCACGGTGAGCTGCACCGGCCAACCGCCTTCCGACGGGACGATCCACAGATTGTCCCGCCCGCTGATCTTGGTGATGAAGGCGATTTCTTTGCCGTCTGGCGACCATGCATTGGGCCCCACGCTGCGGGTCATATAAAGCTTGTCAATCGTAAAAGGATGAATATCGAGCTTGCTGCGTGAGGTGATCTGGCCTGGATCTGTTATCACATGATGCTCGGTAATGACATGATGCTCTGTCATTACACTCTGTCCGGACACCCCACGTTGCGCGGATGTCTGCGCCCGCGCTGAGCCCGCGGTTCCGAGCAGCGCTTCCAGCAGCACCAGGAATAATGTCAGCGTCCGCATAATGGCTCCTAAGGCTTGGCGGATTTGTGGATTTCCACGGTGGACCAGGTTTTGTCCGCTGCGTGGCACAGATTTTCAAGATTGCATTCTGCGCAGCGCGGCTTTCGGGCCACGCACACCGCCCGCCCGTGATGAATAATCTGGTGCGAGAAATCAATCCATTTTTCCTGTGGCAGCACCTTCATCAAATCCTGTTCAATGCCCTTTGGATCGTCGTTGCGCGTAAGCTCCAGGCGGCGCGAAATCCGATGGACGTGAGTGTCCACGACAACGCCAACGGCTTTGTTGAACCACGATCCCAGCACAACATTGGCGGTCTTGCGCGCCACTCCGGGCATGGTGAGCAGCTTTTCCATATCGTCAGGAACATTGCCGCCGAACTCTTCCACCAGCATGCGGGCCGCGCCCACAATGGACTTTGATTTGTTGCGGAAAAATCCGGTAGAGCGGATGTCAGGCTCCAGTTGCTCTGGCTTCAGCGCGGCGAGGTCTTTGGGTGTGGGATACTTTTTGAACAGCTCTGGAGTTACCATATTCACGCGCACATCGGTACACTGGGCCGAAAGTATGGTCGCTACCAGCAGCTCCCAGGCATTGTTGTGCGTGAGCGCGCATCTTGCCGCCGGATATGCCTGATCAAGGCGGGCCAGAATTTCACGTACCCGCTCCGCGGCCAGAGGCGATGGTTTACTCCTTGACGGCTTGCTTTTCGCAGGTTTCGCAGCAGTTTTACGGGCTTTCGCTTGTGCAGTAGGCATGGCAATCTGCCCGGCCGGAATTTGCGCGCTGGGCTTACAATCACAATAACAGAGGGACACAATGGCATCCACCAGCACTATGGAACTCAAGCTTCCGCCGCTGCCGCTCACCATTGAAGGTTCGAGCGTGCTGCACCAGATGTTTCGCTTCCGCCGCTCCGAATGGCGCAAGCTGGGCGAAACGGCGAAGCACGATATCGCTTCAGAAGCCGGCTCGGTGCTGGCCAGAATGGAGCAGGGTGAAGAAGGGCAGAGCGCCCTGTTCTCGCTGCTTGGCCACAAAGGCGACTTGCTGCTGGTCCATTTCCGCAAGACCTTCGAAGACCTCAAAGCTGTGGAACTCGAGCTTGCCAACCTGCGCCTGTATGACTATCTGGAGCAGACCACCTCTTACCTTTCCATGGTCGAGCTGGGCCTTTACGAGTCAACTGTGAAGATGTACCGCGGACTGGTGGAGCAAGGCGTCGCTCCGAACTCCGCTGCATGGAAAGAAGTGATGGAAGAGACTGCCAGGCGGCAGACCGAAGCCATGCGTCCGCGGCTCTTTCCCCAGATTCCAACTGCGAAGTACATCTGCTTCTATCCCATGGACCGCAAGCGCGGAGAAGAAAAGAACTGGTATCAACTGCCCATCGAAGAGCGCCAGCGCCAGATGGAAGAGCATGGCATGATTGGCCGCCGCTATGCCGGAATAGTCAAACAGATCATCACCGGCTCCATCGGCTTTGACGATTGGGAATGGGGCGTTGACCTGTTTGCCGACGATCCTCTGGAATTCAAAAAGCTGATCTACGAAATGCGGTTCGATGAAGTCAGCGCCGTCTATGCCTTGTTCGGGACATTTTATGTGGGGGTCCGGTGCCCGGCTTCAGGACTAACTGATTTGCTGAACGGGAAACTGCCTCGTTAGTTCGGAAAGACTTGGCCGCGAATCACGCGAATTGACGCGAATCTTTGAGCAACGGCAAAGGCTTTACCGCTGATTTGGCTCATGACGCTGGTACGTCGTGAATCGTGTACTTGTAAATTCAAAAACGGGCCGCAAATCACGCGAACATACGCGAATAAAATTCAAATTCGCGTAGATTCGTTCCATTCGCGGCTGGCTTTTGTTTTTCTGCTGCGGTTTGACGTTCCCCTGCACACTCAGTACTCTCTCTCTATGGCGGTTAAGACCATTCAACTCGGCCAGGTGTGGCGCAACAACGAGAACGGCAATACCTTTCTGGTGACCAAGCTTTACAGCGAATTGTTCACGCAGTATGCGATGTTGCGTCCGGCCAATTTCAGCGCGCCTTCGGCTGACACCATCCGGGTGAAAGTATCGAAGACTCCTGAAGGCGTCACTCTGCCCGGCTACACCTTCACCCAGGACTCGCAGGAATTCTAGGCCGCCCTTCATGGTAGAAAAAATTATTTCAGCTCTGGCTGGCTTCACTATTGCCGTAATTTCCAGCAGCGGCTATCTGGGTGTAATGGTTCTCATGGCCATTGAGTCCGCCTGTATCCCGCTGCCTTCTGAAATCATCATGCCTTTTGCCGGATATCTGGTGTATACCGGCAAATTTCATCTTCTATGGGCGGCGACCGCCGGGGCGCTGGGCTGCAATGTCGGTTCGGTGATCGCCTATGAGATCGGCTATCACGGCGGGCGTCCGCTGGTGGAGCGCTATGGTTCGCGGCTATTGTTGAGCCGCCACGATCTCGACATGGCTGACCGCTTTTTCAACCGCTTCGGTTCGGCGGCCGTTTTCATCGGACGCCTGCTGCCCGTCGTCCGTACTTTTATTGCCCTACCTGCCGGTGTCGCGCGCATGTCCCGGCTGCGATTTCATATCTACACCTTTGTAGGATCATGGCCGTGGTGTCTCGCTCTGGCCTGGATTGGCATGAAACTGGGCGAACGCTGGCATACCGATCCGCGCCTGAGCCACTGGCTGCATCGTCTGGATGCAGTTGTCATTTTGTTTCTGCTGTTGGGTATCACATGGTTCATCTGGTCGCACTGGAAGAACCGCATGCGCACCGCTTAAAATCTTTTTTCAACGCAGAGGGAACAGAGTAAGCAGAGGACACAGAGGAATGCCTGGGAGATTCTATCCTTCACTCCCCACAAACCTCCGCTTACCCTGCTTACTCTGTGTTTCAAAGGTGTTGTTTAGTTCGGAGCCAGGGGGCCAGAAAATTCTCTTGGGAATGTGTCGTTCACTCCCCCAAATCCTCTGCTTACCCCGCTTACTCTGTGTCTCAAAGGTGTTGTGCAGACTACTTGACTGCAACTGCCAGTGTGTCATGATGCGAACGGATGAAGCGTCTTAAATACGGCCCGATCTGGCTGGGCGCTTCGAATCCTGCGGCTCTGGCTGCTGCTTCCTGGTCTTTTACAGGGACGTCCGCGCTTTCGGCGTAGTGCTTCAGGTCGCGGAAGACGCCAATGGTGAAAATATCCCACGCGGCGCCCTGATCGCGCACAAAGATAAAGTTTTCCGGTTCTTTCAGAGTGCGCGCGTAGGTGTTTTCCATCTCCCGTTCTTTATAAAGATCGGCAAACTTTCCCGGCAGCGCCTCGAACATCTCCACATGAAAGAAAGCCCCGGCGGCAAATGCCTTGCGCAAATCGGCCAGCGGCGGTCCGTAGGCAAAAAGGTCTTCCTGCCAGGCAATGTCATCCTTGAACTTGTCTCCCAGATTGGCAGACTGGTCGGCCTGTCTGCGTTTGGCGATGCGCTCCGGCTGGTAGAACTGGCTGTAGTCGCCCATGGGAAAAAGAATGAGCAAGTCCCAGTGGTCGCCCTGGCTGTGGCGCATCCATAGCGGCGCTTCGTCTCCCGCTTTTTCGTAGGCGGCCGCGTGCGTTTTATAGAGATCAACGAGTTCCAGCAGTTTGCCGGGCGCAGCCTGCACCCGCGTGACTTTGTAGAGGTATTGTGTTTCCGCGGCCTGCATCGCCGAAGCGCCAAGCAAAACCGCAAGGATCGTGTAGATGGTTCGCACTATCATCTGTCTCATTCTTTCAATTGTCCTTCTTGTGTTTCAGGGCCATGTTTCAGTGCCGCACTGCATTTGAGCAGCGTGGCCTTCCTGCATCAGGTACACAATCTTATCCCCGGACTGGTAATCTGTCCTGTTGCTCTTCATGCTTCAGCAAAATCAACCCGCGCCTGCGCTTCTTTCCTTAGCTCTTGTTTCCTTAGCTAAAGATAAGCCCACGCTGCTGGTTTTCTTTGAGACCGATTGTCCCACCTGCCAACTCACGCTGCCGTATTTGAATGCTTTGAAAAACGAGCAGGTTCACGTGCTGGGTATTTCACAGGACGATGAAAGTTCCACCCGTGAATTCGTTCAGCAATTGGGAATCCGGTATGAGGTCAGGCTCGATGAAGGGCTCGAACTCTCGCGGGCTTTCGATCCACAATCGGTGCCTACGATGTTCCTGCTCGATAAAGACCATCGTATTGCGCACACGCTCGAAGGCTTCGACAAAGCCGGCCTGAACCAGCTGGCGGCGTTGCTCGGTCATCCGCCAATTGCGCCTGAGCATGACGGAGCGCCGGCCTGGAAGCCGGGATGTGGCTCTCGCCATCTGGAACCGGAATTGTCAGGCGGCGAAAGCGCGGTCGCCGGTCCATTGTTGCGCAGGCAGGCACAGGCGGCTTCGCGCGTAACGGTGGCTGACCATCAAGATCCATTTGAATTTTGCATGGAGCATTTCGCCGATCCGCTGCCGGTAATTCCGCCAACAGAAGACCGGGTGCAAGCCATGGTTGCGGCTGCGGGCACGCCTGTCCATGAAGTGATTGCGCGCATCCCGCCCTGCTACGGAGAAGCCACCACAGAGAAGATTGCCGCCAATGCGGTCATGGCCGGATGCAAGCCGGAAATGATGCGCGTGCTGCTGCCGCTGGTGCGCGCCGTCTGTGACGAGCGCTTCAACATCCACGGAGTGCAGGCCACGACGCATTTTGCCGCGCCACTGATCATGATCAATGGGCCGGTGCGCGAGCAGCTTGGTTTCTGGTCGCGCCAGAACGTTTACAGCAATGTGGCCCGCGCCAACAGCACGCTGGGCCGCGCCCTGCAACTCATTCTGCTGAATATCGGCGGCGGACGCCCAACCGGCATTGATATGTCCGCACAGGGAAACCCCGGCAAGTTTTCCTATTGCATTGCCGAAAATGAAGAGCAAAATCCCTGGGAACCATTTCATGTGTCCCGCGGATTCAAAGCCGGGCAAAGCGCGCTCAGCCTGTTTGCGGCCGAACCGCCCAGAGGCGTCAGCGAACATAATGCCGTCAGTGGCAAGGTGCTGCTCCAGGCGTTCTGCCATACGCTGGCCACGGTATGGAGCTACCGCGCATGCATGTTCTTTGAAGCCGTGGTGGTGCTTTGTCCGGAGCACGTGAAGACCCTGCACCGTGACGGCTTCAGCAAGCAGCAGGTGCGCGATTTTTTGTTTGAAAATACTGGCATCCCTCTGCGGCACTATCTCGATGACAATCGCGGCGAAGGCAGCCATCTCACCCATCTGTACCGTGAAATTACGGTGGACGGCGAACGCTGCTACCAGAAGTTTCGCTCTCCTGAATCGCTCCATATCTTTGTGGCAGGGGGCACAGCGGGAAAGTTTTCCAGCGTTATTGGAAGCTGGGCCACCGGCGATACAGGAAGCCAGATGGTGACCTATCCCATTCCGGATTCATTTTGAAGATGCAGAATTAAAGACGCAGAAATTATCTTTTCATCAGGAGGCAGCATGGCCATTTCTCGAAGGAACTTGATCAAAGCAGGCGTGAGCAGCGCATGTGCGCTGGCCGCTCACGGAGCGTCGGCGCTACAGAATCCCGCGCCGGCTGCTGCGCCCACCAGGCAGACGCAGATGCCGAAACCGGGGCCGGTAACCGACCGCATGCCGGAAATTCCGCCGGACAAGATGACTCCCGAGCAAAAGAAAGCAGCCGAAGAATTTTCCGGTGGACGCAACACCCCGGTCTTTGGTCCCTTTGTGCCTCTGCTGCGCAGTCCTGAGGTCATGTTGCGGACCAAGGCCCTGGGCGACTACCTGCGCTCGAAAAGCTCATTGCCGGCCCAGATGAATGAATGGGCCATTTTGATTACCGCACGGGCCTGGACCCAGCAATATACATGGGCGGTGCATTATTCGATTGCGCTCAAGTCCGCCATAAGGCCCGAACTTGCCGCTGATCTCGCCGAAGGGCGCAGACCCATCGGCATGGGCCCGGAAGAAGAAGTCATTTATGACTTCTGCACTGAGCTGCACCAGAACAAATCCGTGAGCGACACCACCTATAAGCGCGTTCTGTCGAAATATGGCGAGAGGGGAATTATTGACCTGATAAGCATTTCTGGTTATTACACTTTTCTTGCCATGGTGCTGAATACCGCCCGCACCGCTTTGCCCAAAGACATGATTGAATCACTGCCTTCATTACCGCGCTGACCCATGGGTGGCCCACAGAAGTTCTTGAATAGACCATCGTTGGTTGCTGCTTTCGCGTGCTGCTGCGTGCTGCCTTTCGCGGCGCGCAGCTATGCGCAAGACCGGTTCCAGAAATTCGATGCAACACAACTCCCGATCACTGCCAAAATCTATATCGGCGGCGATCCAGACTGGCTGGCGGTTGGTTTCGGCTCCGTATGGGTTGCGGTCCCCAAAAACAATGAGATTGTGCGTGTGGACCCGCAACGTAACGCTGTGCAGGCGCGCATCGCGGTAGATAAAGAACCTTGTTACGGCATAGGCATGGGAGCGGCCAAAGCATGGGTGCTGAATTGCAAAAGCCAGACGCTTACCCGCATTGATCCTCACAGCAACAAAGTTGATCTGCGCGTTCCGGTGGTTATTGCCCCGGAAGGCGAGGGCAGCATTGCTGTCGGAAAATCGGGTGTGTGGTACGTGAGCAATGAAGATGGACACTCCAGCACTCTGGTACAAGCCAGCCAGATCACGGGACGCACGCTGCGCAAAATCAAAGTCGGCGACAGCTCGGCGGTGGTGAATCTGGGCTTGGGATCAGTCTGGGTTACCAGTTCGGGCGAGGGCAAGGTTTACCGGGTGAATCCACAAAATGGCGAAGGTGATTGCCGTGATCACCGTTGCTGCCAAGCCACGGTTCACTACTGTCGCTGCCGGATCAGTGTGGGTGCTCAGCCAATCTGACGGAAGTGTCTCCAGAATCGATCCCGCTACCAATACCGTAAAGTCTGTCATCAAGGCGAATGTGCCCGGAGAGGGCGGTGACATCGGTTCCGGAGGCGCATGGATATGGGTCGCAGCCGCCGGTACGCCGCTCACCCGAATCTATTCGGCATCTGGCGCTATTGCTGACCAGTATGGAAATTATGCCGGAGCAGACGCCATCCGGTACGGCTTTCATGCCGTATGGATCTCAGATCACCGCAAAGGCGATTTATGGAAGATTGATCCTGCCAAGCTGCCAATTGTTCGTTAGTGCCATTAAAAATTAATAATCACTAATGTTACTCTGTCCGTTCTAGCCTTCCGAAAGCGAGTTTCAGGCCAGTCCCAGGCGATATCAGCGCGGCATTTCTCAAGTGTCCAGCAGATGCGCGTTCACCACCCGAACAGATTTCATGGATTCCAGTAAAGCTTTTATTTCATGTTGCTTGCGATACATAAATGATCTTTTAAGGAAAGCTTTCCGAGTCCGTAGTTTTCCAGTGCTAAGTAAAGAAAGTTGCTGTTTCCTCTATCTATTTCTGGAATCCAGTGCCGCTGTGGCATATAGTTCCTTCACATTAATATTTTCTAATAGACAAGTTTTTAGGTTAGGGAAATCATGTTTGGGTTCTTCAGCCAGAGTTCAGTGCTTTTCTTGAGACAAGGTCCCAGTCTCCCCCTGCTTGCAGGCTGTTTTCAAGTTGCTGCCACCCCGGGCTGGAACGCGATGCCCGAGGCATGCGGCAGAGGCGCATATCGCCTCACATTCAGACTTTAGAACGCAGGCAAACGGCTATCCGGGCCGCTTGCCTGCACAGTTGCAATGAAATCAACGGGTAAGACCAGCCCGACGGATGGTGAAAGGGAAAATTTAAATAAATAAAAGAAAGCAACGAAGCAGTTGCTTCCGGGACGAGGAAAACAATGAAAGGTTCTACACTCGTATGCTTCAGCCTGTGGCTCGCCTGTTCAATGGGCTTACTGAACGCGCAAACCACCATCTCTCCAACCACCACGACCACTCAATTTGCCGGCAAAGATCCTAGTTCGACAGCCCCATCCGATGTCACTTTTCCCAACAGTGGCCTGATCCTGAGCGGTACGGCGATCAATCCGGCCACCGGCAAGCCATTCCGGCACGTCTGGTATGGCGATTCCGCCAATGGATTCTGCCGCATGGATCCTGATGTGGATACTCCCGGTATTCACAGCATCAACCTGAATACCTGTACCGGCTTTGTCAATTCCGTGCAGTTCAAACCTGGGGAAGCAGCATTCGATCCCGCCACCAACAATATTTATGCGGTTGATATTCAGTCCAACTCCGTGGGTGTGTTCCGCCTGCATTTTTTGCCCAATGCAGACAATGGAAACGGAATGGTGGATCTGGTCAATATGGAAGTACTGGCCGGCAGCGGCAGCAACACCAGGGTGGATCCGGGCGGATGCACCATGCCGGGAAATCCCACGCTCAACGGCAGTCCGCAACCCAAGGTCCCCAATTCGGCCTCGCTCGGTCCTGACAACAATTTATGGATCTCCTTTAAACAAAGTGGCGCCCTGGTCAGAATCAATAATCCCGCACAGAATCCTGTGCCTCTTTCAAGCTGCCAGAGCTTCATCCAGGTAGTTGGCACTACTCCCGACAACAAGAAAAATTTCGGTCTGGGCTGGATCGGACACGATCTCTACGGTGGCGACGGCTTTAGCCCCTGGGTCATGCACAATGCTGATACCAATTGCCTCAATCCTCAGACCGGCAATCAGCTTTGCACTGGTTCTCTCGGTCCGAGCAACATCCTTTCCACACAGATGCCTTCTCCATTTGCCACCATCACCGACCAGCTCTATCCTGCGCTCGATGGTAATAATCTCTATGTTGGCAACGCTGCCGGTGTGGACTGGTTTGGAAATATTACCGATCCTGCAGCCACCACCCTCGCCACCCAATATGGCGGCACAGGCTTCCAGTTCATCAATGGATTCATCGTGGACGCAACCAACCCGGCCAGGGAAGTCCTGTACGTGGGCGATGATCCGAGCAATGGATTGCAAACCGGTGTAGGCCGCTGGTGGACCGTCACCCAAGGTCCTCTGGCTCCTGCGCCCCCGGGCACACCGACCAATGTGACCGCCTCGGCCGGTGACTCCGCCGCTACCGTGAGTTGGACTCCAGCCCGCGACGGCCAGCCGGTCACCAACTACATTGTTCACAATTCTTTCGCTTCCAATGGGCTGGCCGTTCCTGATGTTACGGTGAATCCGGCCGCCGGCACCACAGTCGTGCCTACTTCGATCACTGTCACAGGCCTGACCAACGGTGTTTCCTATCAATTTCAGGTTGCGGCGCAGAACGCGCAGGGAACCAGCGCATTTTCAGCAGCCAGCAACGCGGTCACGCCGCAAGCCATTACTGTTCCGGCGGCGCCTGCCAATGTGAGCGCTAGCGCCGGCAATGCCTCGGCATCGGTGGTGTGGACAGCGCCATCGAACGGCGGTTCCGCCATCACCGGCTACACCGTCACCGCCCTCGTTGGAGGCACAGCCACCGGAATCACTGCTACCGCAGCGGGGAATGCCACCGGTGTCAGCGTAACCGGACTAACCAACGGCACGACCTACACCTTCACCGTTCACGCTACCAATGCCAAGGGCAACAGCGCGGAATCTGCGCCATCCAACGCAGTCACGCCCTCTGTTCCCGCAGGCCCTCCGGCCATGACTCTCAGCATGAGTGGCCCGGCTTCGGCCAACTCAGGCGCGTTTGTTACCTACGCTATCGTGGCCGCCAACAACGGCCCGGCCCCGGCTGCGAATGTAGTGGTGACCGACAGCCTTCCCACCAATGCCACCTATCAATCGTCCACCAGCACCCAGGGAATCTGCTCGGTCTCCGGTTTCACACTTACCTGTACTCTCGGCGCCATGAATGCCGGCGCCAGCGCCACCATGAACGTGACAGTGCAGATCGGCTCCACGTCCATAACCAACAGCGCATCATTGCAGGCCATGGATTCCACTGGCGCTGTAGTCGCCACCGCTGGCCCAGCGAGTGCCACTACAGCTATTGCCACTCCCACCACAACTACCGATGTTCAGGTGACCGGTTCCGCCAAGAACGGTGGACCCGCCGTCGGAAGCAGCGACACCTACACCTGGCAGATCAAAAACAGCGGCAAGCAGGCGGCAAACAGCTTGCAGTTTACTGACACGTTGCCTCCCAGCCTGGCCTTCCAGTCCGCAAGCAGCACTGTGGGCACATGCACAGGGCCGCAAGCGGGTACAGCGGGTGGAACCATCACCTGCACGGCTGCAACCCTCAATGCTGCGCAAACCATGACAGTGACCATCAACGTTACCGTATTACAGGCCGGTTCGATGGCAACTACCGGGGCCGCGAGTTTCAGCGGTACCGATACCAACCAGGCCAACAACTCGTTCACAGTCACGATCAACGCCAGGTAAGACAGGGAAGACTTTCACTGCAACACTGCACCACTTGTAATAAGGCCCGGCAACTGCCGGGCCTTTTTTTGCGCTCCCTTTAGAGCATGTGTGAGAACTGAAAATCTGCATGTGCAGACGAGACATGTATCAGCCCGAACCACCCCTGAAGTGCGGAGTGGTTGCATAGACCAGAAACTCTCAGAGTCCCAAAGGACGCCATTATTGAGCCCAGCACGACTGGTGCCCCGGACTGCGCGGGGTGTGCGCAATCTGGGAAAGGCGTGTTTGGGCAAGCAGATGGAGCGAATAGAGTCCCATAGGGACGGCATAAAGGTTTTTCGGGGAAGATATGAGTCAAGACCGAAAGGTTCCCCGTTTGAAAAGCAATGCCTACTCGGATTCAGGGGGGACATGTTGCTCACTCATGTTGGAGTTTCTGGAGAGCCCGGATCACCCCTGAACTGCGGGATGGTGCATGAACCAGAAACTAAGAAGCGGCATGATATCTCTGAGCTAACACGTGGCTGTATGACGCGAGATTATTCCAGTCCCGCTCCGCGGGACGCATCAAACTAGCCCGCCGTTTCAACGGCGGGAAAGTTGAAACCAAAAACAAGTCCCCGGAAGGGGACGACTGAACTTTACGTCGCTGCAAGAAGTGCCTGTCCCTCCGCCTGCATTATTCACGACCAATGAGCCAAAGAGATATAAAGCAGTGTTCATTACGTCTCGGAATGCAGCAATCTTCTGAACACACGCGGTCTTAAGCGAGCCGCTTCCACCAAACGGGCGACACAGCACGCGCTCAGGAATTCAGGTTTCCCATCGCAAACACTTGCACCAAAATGGTTGCCATTGCTGGTTCCTCAATAGTTACTAAAGGCTATGACCTACTCAGGAATTAGTACATGGCCTAAAAGTAAACCAGCCGATCAAAGTCGCTGATGAGCTGTGCGGTTCCTTTCATCCAGAGCAGCGGTTATATGCGGTGAGAGATTTGGGCAGAAATACATTCCGGCAATAGCCCGCTTCTCTGATTATTAGGACTTTATAATGTTTGATGCCTGGGTTTCTCGCCGTATATGACCACGGCCCTGCTGTCATGGTAGTTTTACATTAAAATGTAAGGTTTTCCCCATATTGTACCTTAGTACTACGTTGCACACTAGCCCTGTGTTTTATACGCTGGATTCATTAAAGATTAGAAAACTCAAATATTTAGTGCTTGCTAATCTAATTAGAATTTCCTAATATTCAGCCCGTTCGATGGATGCTTCCGAAAACCTGACACTGTGGTTCCTGCCGGCTGTTTTGAAAGCTTAACGGTTGGCGGGTCGAAAAGTTGTGATGGTTCCTTCCTGCTCAGCGACTGACTGGCAAGTCTTGGTGTAGTACGCAAAACACCCGTGGCCCAACAGGGGCACGCCTGTTTTGTTCCAGGGTATTCAAGATCCAAATCTTATGCTGGCTTCATTTACCAAGCCTTGTTTTGCAGCCGATCCAAATCCACCGCAACCCGGCGAGTAGTCCGGCTGCCGTCAAAGCAAGAGCACTCACGAAGAATGCCATCGGCAGCCTGACTCGGCCAGTTCGCGAAACTTCAACTTAATTTTCCAATTTTGGTTTCCGGAGCAACAGGCTCCGGGAGAAGGAACAGAGAGACCAGCTATGACAAGTTCAGCCATGAGTGTTAAGCAAATGGGTCGCTTCACGATATGTCTGGCATTCCTGCTCGTTTTTGCCGTGAGCGTCGCGAATGCGCAGACAACCAGTCACCCCTCCTACCACCACCACACAATTCGCCGGCAAGGCCCCCAGTTCTCCCAGCCCCGCCGATCTCACCGTTCCTGAAAGCGGGGTCATCCTGAGCGGCACCGCCATTAACCCCAGCACCGGCCGTCCGTTCCGCCATCTGTGGGCCGGAGATGAACTGCACGGTCTTTGCCGCCTCGATCCCGATGTGGATACCCCAGGCATTCACGCCATCAACAGCAATAGCTGCGTCGGCTTCGTGAATGCAGTAGCCTTCAAGCCGGGTCAGGTAGCTTTTGATCCTGCCACCAACAACATCTACACCACTGACATCCAGGCGGGTTCGCTAGGTGTTTTCAGACTGCACTTTCAGCCGAGCGGCGACTCCGGTCAGGGATCGATAGATCCCGTCAACATCGATGTGCTGGTGGGCAGCGGCTACCGCTACGAGACAGGACCCAGGCGGTTGCCCGATGCCGCTAAATCCTTTTGACGGCGGCAAGCAGCCCCAGGTGCCCAACTCTGCTGTTCTCGGCCCCGACAATAATCTGTGGGTAGGTTTCAAGCTGAATGGCGCGATCGTTCGCGTGAACAATCCCAGCCAGCCGGTGCCAACAACTACCGGCAGGTTGCGATACCTTTGTGCAGGTGGTTGGAACTACTCCAGATGATGCGAAAAACTTCGGCATGGGCTGGATCGGACATGACCTGTATGGCGCTGATGGCTTCAGCACATGGGTCATGCACAATGCTGACACGAGCTGCCTCTCACCCTCAACTGGGAATATAGCCTGCACCAGGCCATTCAGACTGCAATGGCGCCGCAGAACATTCTTTCCACGCAAACCCCTGCTCCGTTTGTTATCACCACCGACCAGCTCTATCCTGCGCTGAATGGCAACAATCTTTATGTGGCCAATGCTTCAGGCGTGATCTGGGTCGGAAATGTCGTTGCCGGTACCAGCGGCATGACCATTGCTACTCAATATGGTGGATCGGGCTTTCTCCTTTATCAGTGGGCTGACCGTGGATAATCAGAATCCGGCATCAGAAATTCTTTATGTCGGTGATGATCCGACCGGCGGTAACTCACCGGGTTCGGGCCGCTGGTGGACGGTATCCCATGCACCCGGACCGCTCGCCATTCCGGGCGTACCCACCAACGTGCAGGCAACCGCTGGCAGCGCTTCTGCCACGGTGAGCTGGAGCCCGGCGCAAGACGGCCAGCCGGTCACCAGCTATGTTGTGCACGCCTCGTTCGTATCGAATGGCACGACCGTGCCCGATAAGACTGTAACGGCGCCGGCGGGCAGCAACGATCGTCCCAACTTCAGTCACCATCACCGGCTTGACCAATGGCGTTTCCTACGCTTTTGAAGTCAAGGCCTGCAACTCGGCGGGATGCAGCGCTTTCTCGGCGCCCAGCAATACCGTCACACCTCATGCCATTACCGTGCCAGGCGCTCCCACCAACGTATCGGCGACTGCCGCTGACTCGGCAGCGGACGTAGTCTGGACCGATCCCAGCAATAACGGCTCGGCCATCACCAGCTATACCATCACTCCGCGCATCAATGGAGTTGCCGGAGCACCTACAACTGTGAACGGTGCTACAGTCACTGGCGCCCATATCACCGGGCTTACCAACGGCACCACGTACACCTTCACCGTGCATGCGACCAACGGCATTGGCGCCGGTCCGGAATCGGCCCCATCAGGTCCGGTCACGCCCAATATTCAGGGTTCGCCGGATATGTCGCTGTGAATGACCTCTCCGGCGACCGCCAATCAGGGCGCTTTTGTGACCTTCACTCTCACAGTGAAGAACACGGGAACGGCCCCGGCTGGCAATGTGATCGTCACCGACACGCTGCCTTCGAATGGTACCTATGAATCCTCCAGCTCTTCGCAGGGCATCTGCTCGGTCTCCGGTCTTACCCTGACCTGCACTCTGGGCGCGATGAATGGCGGAACTACGGCCACCATCAGCGTGGTGGACGCCATTGGTACCACTTCGATTACCAACTCCGCCTCGGTGGTCATGAAAGACGCCAACGGCGTGACCCTCACTGATCCCACGCCGGGTGATGAGCAGGCCTCTTCCACCACCGCCATCAATGTGCCGCAGACCACGACTGATATTCAGGTCACAGGTTCGGCGCAGAACGGCGGTCCGAATGTAGGCCAGGCTGACACCTATACCTGGCAGATCCACAACGGTGGAAACCAGGTAGCCAATGCTGTGCGCACCTCCATACTGCTGCCAACGTCTCTGGGCTTCCAGACCGTGAGCAGCACTCTGGGCGGCACCTGCCAGGGCCCTGCTCCTGGAACCGCTGGAGGTGAAATCGTTTGCAACGTTGCCAGCATCGGCGTCGGCCAGACCGAGCTAGTCACGATCAACGTAACGGTGCTGCAAGCCGGTTCGATTTCTTCCACCGCCGGTCCAGCAACGTTCAGCGGCACCGACACCAACAATGCCAACAACTCAAACACTGTTGTAATTAACGCAAAGTAAATCACGCGGGTTGCCAGGGTGGAACCACACCCTGGCAACTTCTTTTCGTTGTGATGTCGCACTACGAGCAATACCCAGCAGATCACTTGCCGATTCACACGCAGCTTAGCGAACCAAAAATTGAGCAATCAACCCTTCCGGGGAAAGATTACAGCGTCATGAGAAGTTTCCAAGCGATCACACCAATTGAGCAGAAACGATCTCGCAGGCTCAGGACTTTAAAAATGGCACGCCTCTTACGCCTCGGATTCATAGGCTCTATTCTCTCTTTGTTTTTTGTCTTATCAAGCGCAGGCGCTCAGACTACAAGCACTCCGACTACAAGCACCGCTCAGTTCGCCTCGGGAGTCACGACCCGGCGGCGGGCTCATTTTGAGTGGCACGGCCACCAATCCGAATACCGGTCGTGCCGTCCGTTTCTTCTGGTCCTCTGATACCGCCAATGGGCTGTGCCGGCTTGATCCTGATGTGGATACTGCCGGCCCTCATACCCTCAATCCCAATACCTGTCTCAGGACGGTCGTTGGAGGCGTAAGGTTCCTGCCCGGCCAGCTTGCTTTGATCCGGCCACGAACAACATCTATGCGATTGATGCGGCGCAAAAGCTCGGCGTATTCAGAATCCACTATCTGCCCAGTGCTGACGTGGGCAACGGACTGCTCGACCAGGTCAATCAGGAAGTCCTGGGAGGCGCCGGCACTGGTGGTGCGGCGGTGGGTGGTTGCGGCATTCCGTCCAACGTGCCTATTGCCCTGGCGCTCGGTCCGGACGCGAACCTTTATGTGGGCTCACGGCGCAACGGTTCGATTCTGCGCATCGTGGCTCCGCAGACCCAGCCTTTGCCATGCGGCAACGTACAGACTATTGGCGCGACCGCCGATGGAAAGAAAGATACTGGGCTGGCCTGGCTCGGGCATAGCCTTTACGGTGGAGATGGTAACGGCCCCTGGGTCATCAACAATGCCGATCAATGTTTCATTGCCGCTAACAACTTCGCCCCATGCAAGGGAGCCGCAGTTTTAGCCGCTCAGATACCCCTACCCATTGGGGCTTTCCAGTGACCAGATTTATCCCTCAACGACAGGCAGCGTTCTTTATTACGTGTTCGCAAGCAGCATCACCCGCGTAGATGGAGTAACTACGACTGCTCCGACAGTCACGCCCCAGTATGGAGGATCCAATTTTCCATTTCTCGGCGCCGTGGTAGCTGATCCCACAGATCCCGCCGGTGAGGCCCTGTATATAGGAGACGATCCGGCCAACGCCGCGCCTGCCGGGCAGGGGTTTTGGCTAAAAGTCTCTCCTTCGACCGCACCTCCGCCGCCTCCCCCACCTATCCCCGGTGCTCCTACGAATATCATCGCTACCGGAGGCGACTCCCAGGCAAAGGTAAGCTGGACTCCGGCGCAGGATGGTGTAACCGTAACCAGTTACACGGTACACAATTCTTCCGCGTCGAATGGCGTCTTGGCTCCGGATGTGATCGTGAAAGCTGACCCGACAGCGACCACGACCGCACCGCCGACTTCTGTGACCATCACCGGACTTACCAATGGCGTTGCCTACCAGTTTGAAGTAGCGGCCAGCAATTCCAATGGAACCAGTCCTTTCTCAGCGCCCAGCAATAGCGTCACTCCACAGGTGCAAACAGTGCCTGGCGCGCCCACTGGCGTGGTTGCGAGCGCCGGAAATGCCAGCGCCCAGGTTGCGTGGACGGCCCCCGCAGATACCGGCGGTTCGGCCCTTACCAGCAACACGGTGACTGCCCTGATCAACGGCGTACCTTCAGGAATCACCGCCAGCGCCGCTGGTAGCGCAACCGGTGTTCTGGTTACCGGCCTGACCAACGACACCACCTACACTTTCACCGTACACGCGACCAATGCAGTAGGGAATGGCCCTGAATCTGCGCCGTCGTTTGCTGTAACTCCGACAGCGCCAGTTACGCCGGACACGGGTATTTCCATGACTGGGCCTGCCTCGGTAGCTTTCGGAGCGAATGCAACCTACACTCTGGCAGTTTCCAATGCCGGCCCCTCAACCGCGCCAGAAGTGGTTGTAACCGACAATATTCCTGCGGGATCCACTTTTGTTTCCCAAACTACCAGTCAGGGATCATGCCTGCTTTCGGGCGCGACGCTCAAGTGCAATCTTGGCGCCATGGCCACCGGCGGCACCGCAACCGTAACGGTCACATTGACCGTGAACGCACAAATCACCAACACAGCCAGTGTTCAATCTACTGACGCGAGTGGAGCGGTATTGGACGATCCGGTTCCGGCCAATAACAGCTCCAGCGTGACTACCGCGCTGTCAACGCCGCAAACCACTACAGACATTCAGGTAGTGGGAGCGGCCCAGAACGGAGGCCCGGTGGTCGGGAATATCGATACCTACACATGGCAGGTACACAATAGCGGAAGCCAGACAGCCAATGCTGTCCAGTTTTCTGACACTCTGCCGCCTAGTTTGCGATTTGCCTCGGTAAGCTCCAATGTCGGTACCTGCTCCGGTCCACCGGCCGGTTCGACCGGCGGTGCGGTAAGTTGCAGTGTCGCCAGCCTGGCTGTTGGTCAAGCCATGGTAATCACCATGAATGTGACTGTCTCCCAGGCCGGTTCGATCCCCAACACCGGACACGCCACCTTCAACGGGACCGACACGAACGCAGCCAACAACTCGTTCACTGTAATCGTGAACGCGAAGTAAACCACCCAGATTGCAGGAGTGTCTTGTTCCAGACACTCCTGCAAATTTGACTAAGAGAAGTTCGAAGGTACATTGGCCATCGGATTATTTGAACTAAGGTTAAAAACTTCTAACAAATTGCCCCGATGGTCTTATAATTAGTTTTCTTTAATCTTCGATGGATGGCCTTCCGGGAAGTCCGCGAGTGATGGTTTTACCAGCCAGATTCAGGAAGAAGTTGGCCTGAACCGGCGAACCTGGATTCAATATCGTGAAAGTGCAAATTGAGCAATAAATGCTGCTCAAGTGTGCGTTTCCTAATGACGATAACTGAGTTCAGAGGACCATTGCCGCAATCACGCATACGGCAAGTCTGCGGTCGCGTGCCAACCTAAAACGAACGGCAATCGTCATCTGGAAAACTCGCTTCCAGATGAGAAGGAATGACTACCCATGGAAGGTTTGGAGCAAATCACTATGTTTCCTGCGAAAGCCTCTGGCAATCTTTGGAAACAGGGACGCGAATTCATCCAGCAGGATAAATCTCTCAACAAGTTCGCGGTGTGCCTGACTATTTTATTGTTTCTGGCGTCAGGAGCGGTATTCGCTCAGACTGCCACCCCGACGACCACCCAATTCGCTTCCGGCGTAACAGCTCCTTTGAACGGTCTTGTTTTAAGCGGTACGGCAATTAATTCGACTACTGGACAACCGGTCAGGCATCTGTGGTTTGCAGACGCAGCCAACGGTTTTTGCCGCCTTGATCCTGATGTGGACACGCCGGGAACGCATTCCCTGAATCTGGGAACATGCCTGAAGACGGCCGCCGGCAATGCTTTTAATCCGGGCGGATCGGCCTTTGATAGCACCAACAACAATATATATGTAGCGGACCTGGCAAAACTTGGAGTGGTCAGGCTGCATTTTGCTCCTGCGGGTGACAATGGACAGGGTTTAGTGGACCCCGTACAACAGGAAGTCCTTGGAGGCGTTGCCAGAGGCGTGGGCGGCTGCAATATTTTTCAAAACAGCCCCAACTCAGTGGCGCTTGGGCCTGATGGCAATTTGTATGTTGGCAATACCCGCGGCGGCAACATTATGCGCATTAATGCTCCGCAGACGGAACCGCTGCCTTGCGCGAACGTACAACCGCAGGTCATCACCACGCCCGATGCCAGAAGAGATTCAGGTCTGGCCTTTGTCGGTCATACCCTCTTTGGCAACGACACCCACGGTCCCTGGGGCCAGCAGAATGCTGATCAGTGTTCTATTCCGGCAAACAATTTTACCGCCTGCCGTGTAGGATTCAACGCATTTGGCGGACAGGTTGCTTCTCCTGTATAATGTAGTGAGCGACCAGTTCTATCCGGCCCTCGGCAACAATCTTTACTTTTCAAGTCCCGTCGGGGTTACTGAGGTCGCCAATGCTATCACCGCGCCCACTACAACCCAAAACTTCGGTGGAACGTCATTTCAGTTCGTAAGCGGCCTGGCCGTGGATGCGTCAAACTCCGCGAATCAGGTTGTTTATATCGGTGATGATCCCACCAACGGAACAGCCGCCGCGCAAGGCCGCTGGTTCCAGGTCGGCGGCCCTGCTGCTCCCGCCGCTCCCAATGTTCCCACCGGAGTGACGGCCAGCGCCGGTGACGGCCAGGCCACAGTAAGTTGGATCGCGCCCAAAGGCCAGCCCATCACCAGCTACACAGTGCACAATTCATTTGCCTCAAACGGAATCGCGGCGCCCGATGTGATTGTGAGTGCGCAGCCCGGAAGCACCGTTGTTTCCACCACCGCTACCATTACTGGATTGACAGATGGTGTTTCTTATCAATTTGAGGTATTGGCTACCAATGCGCAGGGTTCCAGCGCATTCTCAACCCCCAGCAATACGGTGACTCCGCAGGCTGTGACTGTACCGGGTGCTCCCACGGGAGTTGTGGCCAGCGCCGGCAATGCTTCAGCAACTGTGGCCTGGACTGCGCCGGCCAATAATGGCGGCTCAGCCATCTCCAGTTACACCGTAACTGCTTTCACCGGTGGAGCGGCCGCTGGAATCGCAGTAACAGTGGCGGGTAGCTCAACCGGAGCAGTAGTAAGCGGCCTGACTAACGGCACTGCTTATACCTTCAGCGTTCACGCTACTAATGCAATTGGCAACGGACCGGAATCAGCACAATCGTTGCCGGTCACGCCGGCAGTTCCTGCCGCCACGGTGCCTGGAGCGCCGACTGGAGTTGTAGCCAACGCCGGTAACGCTTCAGCTTCTGTGGCCTGGATCGCGCCTGCCAATAACGGAGGTTCCGCCATCACCAGCTATACAGTCACTGCATTGGTTGGCGGGGCGCCCACTGCTATTACTGTGACCGTGCCGGGAACATCAACCGGGGCAAATGTCTCCGGGTTGACGAATGGCACAACCTATACCTTTACTGTCCATGCAACTAACTCGGTAGGGAACAGCGTTGAATCGGCTCCCTCAGCGCCGGTCACTCCTGTGGCTCCATTCAGCCCGCCGGATGTGGCAGTCAGCCTGAGCGGCCCGGCTTCTGTTGCCTCCGGTTCCAACGCTATTTACACCTTTACCGTTTCCAACCTGGGGCCGACTGCTGCTCCGCAGGTAGCGCTTACAGCTTCGTTCCCAACTACCGGCGCCACGCTGGTTGCTCTGAGTTCCGGAGCTTGCTCTGCGGTAACAGGGAGAGTCAACTGTACCTTCCCATCTATGGCCGCGGGTACAAGCGCAGCAGTGAGCGTTACTCTCAACGTGACAGCCGCGATAACCGTGAGCGCTTCGGTGCAGGCGACCGATGCGGCCGGAAGCGCGTTCACAGATCCTAATCCGGCGAACAACTCAGCCAGCGTGAGTACTGCACTGGCTGTTCCCGCGCCAACCACAAACCCGGATGTTCAGGTGACTGGATTCGCCCAGAATGGCAGTCCTGCGGTGAATACCTCTGACTCTTTCACCTTCCAGATCAGAAACAACCAGAATGCGGTGGCCAATGGCGTGCAATTTAGCGCCGCTCTGCCGACAGCTCTGGGTTTCTCGTCGGCCACTACGAGCCTCGGTACCTGTACGGTACCGGCGCCGGGAACGCGGGGAGGCACGATTACCTGCTACGCCAATAGCCTGACCGTAGGCCAAACCATGCAGGTAGTCATCAATGTCACCACACCGGTTTCCGGCTCTGCCGCGGTTACCGGCAGTGCGACCTTCAATGGAACTGATTCAAGACCGTCCAACAACTCCGCTACGGTGGTGATTGGAGTTCGGTAGCGAAAAAGTGGGATGAAGCAGTAACACTCTAACCAGCCCTGGTTATTCCAGGGCTGGATTTTTTTTGATCACTGGTATTGCACTTTGAGGATCGCCGATACAGCTCTCAGCCTGCGTGTCATCCTGGAACCTGAAGGCGAAGGAACTGCTCCGCCACTGTTTGCGCGTGAGAGCCATTCCATAGTTGCTGTGTCCCGGTTTTGGTGGAGGATCGGCACTTTCAGGGAGGCGTGAAGTTGAGGAAACTGCGGGCTATAGAGGGTGTGGGAGAACTGGGTTTTGCGTGCGTTGATGAGACATGTAACGAGGCATGACTTTGAGTCATGTCAAAAAGATTCATAAATACTGAGGCTTTAGCTAATGCAGAACCGCCCCGAGACGGGGCGGCATATGTTAGCCCAGCGGCGTAAGCCCTGGGAAGAAGTCAGAAAAAAATGGGGAGCCCCGCACCGGGGCGGTATAAATTTGTAACCAAGCAAAATACTCGCTGGCAAAACAATGTCACAGAGCATGACATAGAGTCCTCAACGCAATGCTCCGCTGCGCAGAAGGTCTTGTTCACACCTTACCGAAGGGCATTAAACGATTGTGTAAGTAGCTGCGGTCCGACCAGCGCTAAAGCGCGGCTTCATTACTACGCGTTTACGTTGGCTTTGAAAGCCCACTCCTCGGACTAAAAGTCCAGGGCTTCCACCAATGTGCCCCACAGCATTTCTTAATCCAACATTGAAGTCCATACTATTTGGCCGGCGGGAAATATTTTTCATTGAAGTTTGCGTGTACCGAGGACTGGACTGATTTTGCCTCTTCTTCGGTTTTCTGGTTCCAGATGCCACGCATTACATCGCCCTTCACTTTGTCCAGAGGCAGCATCTGCTTGTTTTTGATTTTGTACACGGCAAAATCGGTGGGTTCATCTTCTACTTTGGAAACATCACCAGGATGAAGGGAAAAAAGTTCATCTGCTTCCTGCGGTAAAAATGCGCTTCTCATTCTGCCCCCGGTGATCATCGCCGGCGCTGTGGTCAAGCCCAGCGCGCTATAAGCGTCATGCTGAAGCTTTTCAAAGTCTTCACCCTTGGCTGCCCGTTCCCGGATATCATTCATTACCTGCTGGGCTTTTTTTTCGAAGTCGTCTTTATTCTTGCCGGTCGGATCTTTTTTAGGGACAGCGATACCCGTCAGCTCAACTTCCTCAAATTCTTTTTGATTCTGTTTGTAATAGGCCTCTATTTCCTGAGGCGAGGGATTGCGGTATTTGTAATCCAATTGCTGCCGGTAAAGCTGGGCGAGGGTTGTGACCCGGACATACTTCATTAAAGCCGTAAACCTCGGATCATTGGCCAGCCCGGCCCTGGTTGCGGCCTGCGCGTAAGCAGTCATCTCTACGTATTTATCAGCCAGTCCTCGCCGGGCCCCTGGCGCTTCGGCTAAATGAAAAGGATTGAGAGCGTCGCGCAGATTGTCGAACTCCTGCCGGGTGATGACCGTTCGGCAGGCATTCGTTGAGGAAGCGCCCGCCTGATGTTGCGCGGCAGACTTGCTACAGCCGGCGTCAATGGTGAGGACCGGCTGGTTCGCCGGAATGGAGGTGTTCGCTGACGTGGCCTTTGCCGGCTTGGAAGGAGAAGATTGAGGATTTACCGGAAGCGCCATAGCGGCCACGAGAAGCATAAAGATGAAGGATGTGCGGATCATTGCAGGTCGCCTTCTTAAAGCAGATAGGAATGGATTTGAACAACCAAAAAACCAGGGCGCGGTTCAGACCATCGCATGGAAGCCGCCCCAGTTGTTAGATGGAAATTATCGTAGCATACGAAACCCGGCAGTTATTACTCTACCGGCGATCGCCAATGACGCTTTTCGCCAGTAATCTGCCACATTCAGATGCTTTGAGGAGCTGTTTCAGAACCCTACAAATACCGGCTCAGGCTGAAGTTTTATCCCCCACACATCGAATACTTTTTTCTCAACTTCATTGCTGAGGGTGATGATGTCGTGAGCTGTTGCTCCTCCGCGATTCACGATTGCCAGGCTGTGCTTGCGTGAGATTCCTGCCCGCCCAAGGCTGTAGCCTTTGCGGATGCCGGCCTGTTCCACCAGCCATGCGGCTGACAGCTTGACCAATCCTTTTTCCGCCGGATACCGGGGAAAAACCTGTTCGGGATTGCGGGAACGGGCCAGTTCCTCAATGCGCGCCGCTTCCACCGGAGTAACTACCGGATTCTTGAAGAACGATCCGGCGCTGCGCGAGTCTTCGTCACCTTCCTCGATCAGCATGGCCTTGCTTTTGCGGATGGCGAGCACCGCTTCGCGCACCTGTTCGAGAGTCGGTTCTTCTTTCGATTCAGCAAAATGCTTTTTCAGGTCGGCGTATTCGACTTTTGGCGGTTCGTCGGGTGTGAGCTGATAGGTGACTGACAGCACGATATAGCGCGCGCGGTGCGACGTATTAAAGATGCTGGAGCGGTACGCGAATTTACATTCGGCATTGCTGAATTCGATGATGTTGCCATCAGCAATCTCAAGCACGCGCACATAAGAGATGGTGTCTGAAACTTCCTGCCCGTAAGCGCCTACGTTCTGGATGGGAGTGCCGCCGACAGTGCCGGGAATTCCGCTCATGCATTCCACTCCGGCACAATTTTCATCTACGGCGCAGGCGACCAGCGCGTCCCAGTTGGCCCCGGCGCCGGCCTGAAAGTATTTGCCTTCGCCGGCGGAAGAACTATGAATTCCTTCAATCGAGATTTTCAGCACCAGGCCGGGCCATCCCTCGTCGGAGATCACCAGATTGCTTCCCCCGCCGAGCACAAACAGCGGCGCTCGATGTTCGGCGGCCCAGGCCACTGCGTGCTTCACTTCTTCTTCTGTGGTCGCGTCAGCAAAGTAACGTGCCGGTCCACCGACCTTGAAAGTGGTGAGCGGCGCCAGCGGAATGTTTTCCTGTATATCCACAGAGGCCAGATTACAGCAATCGCGGCTATTTTGGATTGGGGTGAAGAAGGCTGGTAAAATCAATAAGACTTCACTCGGAGGAAAAATATGTATCCAGAAATGATGGTAGCGCCTATGCGGCAGGAGCTTACTTCGGCCGGAATTGAAGAAGCCCGCACGGCAGAACAGGTGGAAAACGCCCTCTCGCAAAAGGGAACCGTCATGGTGGTGGTGAACTCCATCTGCGGCTGCGCTGCGGGGAGAATGCGCCCTGGAGTTCGGGCCGCTGTTCAGAGCAAAGTTCGTCCGGAGCGGATGATCACGGTGTTCGCCGGACAGGACCGCGAAGCCACCGATGCTGCCCGCAAGCACTTCACCGGATATCCGCCAACGTCGCCTTCGATCGGCCTGCTGCGCGATGGACAACTGGTCTACATGATGCAGCGCAGCGATATTGAAATGAGCCATCCGTCACAGATTGCCGAATCGCTGAAGAATGCGTTTGAAAAGTATTGCGCGCCGGTGGCGAAGTAGTTTAAATCTTCACCGCAGAGTGCGCGAAGAACGCAGAGTATTCGTCAAGAGCGCTCTAAATTCAAAGGCACAGCCGAGGGCGGCTGTGCCTTTTCTATGATCATTGCAGCATCTGCCATGTTTGGCACTCTTCTGCCGTGGGCGGTTGTGTGATTAGCGAGTCTTTGCCGCGTATTACAGAGTCAGCGGTTGAGCAGAAGCTCCTGTACCCAGCGCCGGAGTTAATGGGAGTCGCGGCAATGATGTAGTCATTGCAAACGCCTTTGTCATCGCAAATTGCCTGAATGTTGTATTGATAGGCATCCTTGGGACACCACTTCGCGCCCGTGCATTCACTATTGCCAAGAACACTATCAAGCAGGCAGGCATACTTTGCCGAGGGCCCAGACGCAGGACAAGTGGAAGATGGGCCCGGACCGAGGGTAGCAAGATCACGAGCATAACCATTCGCAGGATAAGTGGTCGAATAGGTCACCTGGGTGACGTTGAGCGTACGGACTGTAGAGGCCGCAGCCGCGGCATTGGCCGCTTGTCTGGCCCGCAGCAGGTTGGGAATCGCAATCGCCGCCATGATCAGGATAATCGGAATGGCTGCAATGTTCAGATAGCCGAGCACCAATCCCGCTATGGCCATGCCGTCGCCTTTCAGTCGGCCTGCGCTCTTCTTGATGTTCGAGAGCGACATGTGGCCCAGGACCACCGCAACAATGCCGGCAATAAACGGCACTAGCGTAAATGCCAGGATGCCGCTGATGAGGCTGCCCATGGCTTTCCCATCCGTTTGCTGCGCCTGCGGCGGGACATTCATCCAGGGTGAGGCAGGCTGTACCGGTTGTTGTTGATATTGCGGCGGTAGCGGTTGTGGCGGATTATTTCCAACCACGGGTGGCGGCGCTACTCCCGTAGTAGGAGCGCCGGCAATGCGTGCGTTGGCGGTGGGCGCGCCACAGGCGGTACAAAACGTCACGGTATCGGGCAAGGTTACACCGCATTTGTCGCAAACCATTCAGGCCTCGTTGTTAAGTGGGGTTGGCGACAAGCTAATGCATCCGCGCAGAAATAGCAATCTGTAGAGTCATTCCATAGTTTGAGCGCCAGAGGCGCGCCACAACGTAGCCCAAGGCGGAAGCCTTGGGAATTATCGGAATCTTGTATGGGTTAACGACACAAGTATCAGGGCACGAGTTTACTCGTGCCGTAAAGGCGCATAAACATCGGGCTTCAGCCCCCGCACGACAACGTTGCCATCAACTCCAGTCAGGATCCCTTCTTGTAGCGGCCCATGAGTTGCGTTTTAGCTACGATGTGCCCTTCCATGGCTTTGTCGAGGTCCTGAGCTGTTGCACCGGACTGCAAGTCGAGTTCTGTGTCGAGTGCGTAAAGGTAGAAGTAATAGCGATGCTTGCCCGAGGGCGGACACGGCCCAGTATAGCCGAGTGTTTCATCGTCGTTTTTACCTTGCACTCCGCCACCGGGAAGTTGCGGCTGCCGGGGAGCATTCTCAGCGATCTGATTTACATTGGCGGGAATGTTGTACACGACCCAATGCGTGTAGCCACCCGCATGAGGCGCATCAGGATCATGGACTACCACTGCGTAAGTCTTTGTGCCTGACGGGGAATTCTTCCAGCTTATTTGCGGAGAAATGTTGCTGCCCTCACAGGTGAATTTCTCAGGTATGTTCCCGTTGGCTGGAAAGGCCGCGCTGCTGAGCGTGAGGCTGGACCTGCTTTTCGCGCCGGAATGCCTGGAATGTTGTGCGGGAGAGGCCAGGCTGAAGCAGAGCAACGATAGGAGAATAGCAAAGCGCATAACAGTTCCTGATTGTACTCTTCGCTGCGTTCAGCTTTTGCGTTTCAGCAATCTGGCCGCGTCGGCCTCTACGAACCAGAGAAGCCTGCCATTCGACGGCCTGACTCGCTGTGCTGGATATTCATCCGATGGGCCACCTTCCAAAACCTGTTTGAGCGCTTCGGCCTTGTCATGGCCCGCCACTACAAACAAGATCTCCGCGGCATTGTTCAATGCCGGGAACGTAAACGTGATGCGCCAGGTGTTTAGCTTCTCGATCCAGTTGGCGGCTACCCAGCGCTGCGCTTCGCTGAGAGCGGCGCTGCCGGGGAAAAGGGAAGCCGTGTGTCCCTCGGACCCCATGCCCAGCAAAATCATGTCGAAGCGCGGCAGTTGATGAAAGAAGCTGCGGAGTTCATCTTCATATTGCCGGGCAGCGGTTTCGGCATCGAGTTCGGCGCGAACGCGATGGACGTTTTGCGACGGAATGGAAATCTTCGAGAGCAACGATTCGTAAGCCATGCGGTAATTGCTCTGCGGATCGTCGGGCGGAACGTTCCGCTCGTCGCTGAAGAAGATTTGTATCTTCTCCCAGGCAAGATTTTCCTGGGCAAGCATGGCGTACATACCCCGCGGAGTCGAGCCTCCGGAGAGCGCGATAGAAAAGCTGCCGTTATTCTGGATGTTTTCTTTTGCGCAGCGAATGATCTCATCCGCCCCCGCGCGTTGCAGGTCGGGCAGGTCGGGCAGGATTTTCAGGTCGCGGGTTGGTGTTGGCATGGCAAATCTTTCTGAAGCATTTCTCGTTTCGAATGTAGACCCGAGTTGATTTAGCTGTATGCAGCAACAGGGCTGAAGAGGGTGAGTGAGAACTCAATTCCATGGTCACAACACGTTGCAGTTAAGAGTATGCAGGGGCTAAAGCCCAGGATTTATAAAACATTGTCGGCACGACTGAAAGTCGTGCCCTGTTACATGTCTCGTCAACTCCCGCAAACTCTAGTTCTCACACACCTTCTGAAGCCCAATATGTCTAAGCCTTTTCGGCATGACTGCAAGCTTATCCATGCAATGCTGCCTGGTTTATGGCGTAACGCGCTGCGCCCAGCAGGCCTACGCCGTCATTGATGATGACACGCAATGGGATTTTTTCCATGAGTGGCTGCAATCTTCCTTTGCTGATGAAAGCTTCGCGAAAGGCCGGGGCCTTGAATTTAGGCAGCATTTTGGCGGCTATACCGCCGCTTAGAAAGACTCCGCCAAGGGCCATCAGCTTCAAAGCCAGATTACCGGCCTCTGCGCCGTAGACGCTCACGAATATATCTACTGCCCGCTCGCAGATTGCGGCTTTGCCTTCGACGCCATGGGCGGAAATCAGTGCCGCAGCATCAGGCGATTGTTGCAACTCGTCTTTCAGCCATGCGGGTTCCTGTTCAGGGCCGGTGTCGCGCAGAAATTCATAAATATTTTTCAGTCCTGGCCCTGACACCACACGTTCGTAGCTGACTCGTCCAAACTTCTTCAGCAGGTATTGCAGCAGGGCGATTTCCTCATCATTACGGGGAGCGAAATCGGAGTGCCCGCCTTCACAGGGGAATGCATGCCGCTGCTTTCCGTCCCAATATAGTCCGGCCTGGCCCAGGCCGGTGCCGGCGGCGATCAACGCGGCATTGCCAACAGCCGGTTCCATTTGATTCAGCTCGATGAGATCATCTTTCCCAAGATCGTCAATGCCGGAAGCGTGGGCGTGCAAATCATTAATGAGCCAGACATTCTCCATGTCCAGTTGTTTGGCGAGTTGCAGCGCGTCAACCACCCAGGCAAGATTGGGAGTGGAGACGCGTCCGTTCATGACCGGGCCGGCAATTCCGAAACAGGCGGCCTCAATTTTCAATTGCTGATTGCTCATGAACAGGCTCACGATCTCGTCGAAGCCCTGGTGCTCGCGGCTGGGATACACCTTTTCCAGCACCATCTTCAGTTGGCCATTTTCCTGCTCGAAAAAAGCCATGCGGGTGTGGGTGCCGCCGATATCTCCGGCCAGAATCATTCAGGAATCTTTCTCCAATGGCGGCCTTCGCGCATGATGATTTCTTCAGCCTCTTTCGGTCCCCACGAGCCGGCGGCATAGTTGGGGAAATTACGCGGCGGCAGGGCCTTCCACACATCGAGAACGGGGTCAACCACGCTCCATCCGGCCTCTACCATGTCGGCACGCTGGAAGAGCGTCTGGTCGCCGGTCATGCCGTCGTAAAGCAGGATTTCGTATCCTGTATTGGCGGTGGTGCCGAAGTAATCGGTGTAGTTGAAATCCATCTCCACCGATCCAACTTTTACCTGCGGGCCTGGCACCTTGGCGCCGAAACGCATGGAGATACCTTCGTCGGGCGCAATGTGGATGACCAGTTGGTTGGGCTTGAGGCTGTTGACCGGAGTATCGCGAAACAAAATGAAAGGCGCGCGCTTGAATTGAATAGCGATTTCGGTGTGGCGGGTGGCCAGCCGTTTTCCAGTGCGCAGGTAAAAAGGAACTCCGGCCCAGCGCCAGTTATCAATCATCAGCCTGAGCGCGACATAGGTTTCCGTTTTTGAGTCCGGCGGAACGCCCGGTTCAGAACGATATGCGGGCACTCTCTCGCCGTCTATTTCTCCTTCGCCATACTGGCCTCGTACGGTGTTGTGCAGCACGTCTTCAGGGCTGAGCGGCTGCACCGCGTGCAATATCTTCGACTGCTCGTCGTGCACCGATTCAGAATTGAAGGAAATGGGGGGCTCCATGGTAGTGAGTGAGAGCAGTTGGAAGAGATGATTGGGAACCATGTCGCGCAATGTGCCGGCCATATCGAAATAGCCGCCGCGTTTTTCCACGCCTACTGTCTCAGCCACGGTAATCTGGATATGGTCAATGAAGCGATGGTTCCAGATGGGCTCGAAAATGCCATTGCTGAAGCGGAAGACCAGGATGTTCTGCACCGTCTCTTTGCCCAGGTAATGATCAATGCGGAAAATCTGGTGCTCGCCCAGGTTCTTCTTGAGTTGCTGGTTGAGTTGCCTGGCAGATTGGAGATCATGACCGAAGGGCTTTTCAAAGACAATACGCCGCCAGGCCCCGTCCTTCTCTATGCTTAACTGGGCATTTCCAAGCTGTTCAACAATGTCGCCGAAAAATGCAGGACTGGTGGCCAGATAGAAAAAATAATTTCCCTGGGTGCCATGGTTTTTATCGGCTTCGGCAAGCGCCTGGCCCAGCCGCGTATAAGCCTGGGGATCGCTGAAGTCTCCAGATGCGTAATAGATACGCTCGAGCAGCCACTTTTTGATTTCGCCATCCACATTTTTCTCGGTGGCAAAGTTGTCAAGATTTTTGCCCATCTGTTCGCGAAACTGCTCGGTGCTCATCTCCATTTTGGAGAAGCCTACGACCGCAAAATGGGGCGACAGCATCTTGCTCTTGGCCAGGTTATAGAGAGCAGGGAATAGCTTGCGCGCGGTGAGGTCGCCGGTAGCGCCGAAAATACACATGACGCAGGGGCCGGTCTGGCGAACCGGTTTTTCCATTTCTGCCGTTTCAGGGGCAGGTGAAACCCTCTCAATCAGTGGCATAGTTTTTTCTCCGGATCAGGATGCGCTTTCTTTCTTGTGGCCCTGCTCGATGTGTCCGCCAAACTTCTGGCGCATGGCGCTCAGAACTTTTTCAGCAAACGTATGCTCCTGGCGCGAACGGAAGCGGGTGTAGAGCGCGGCGGAAAGCACGTCAACCGGGACCGCCTCTTCCAGCGCGGCCATGATGGTCCAGCGTCCCTCGCCCGAATCCTGCACGTAGCCGACATATTCTGAAAGGGTGGGGTTCTCAGCAAGCGCCATGGCGCTCAGGTCGAGCAGCCATGATGACACCACGCTGCCGCGCCGCCACACTTCCGCTATGTCGCCAACGTTCAAGTCGTAGCGGATATCTTTGGGCAACTGCTCGGAAGCGGCGTTGCGGAAGATATCGAAGCCCTCGGCATAAGCCTGCATCAGGCCGTATTCGATGCCGTTGTGGACCATCTTCACGAAGTGTCCTGCGCCGGAAGGTCCGCAGTAAAGATAGCCTAGCTCGGCAGTGCCGCCCATTTTTTCGCGGCCCGGAGTGCGCGGAATATCACCGATTCCGGGAGCCAGCGTTCTGAAGATCGGGTCAAGATGTTCGACCGCTTCTTTGGGGCCGCCGATCATCATGCAATAGCCGCGATCAATGCCCCACACGCCGCCGCTGGTGCCCACGTCAATGTAATGGATGCCGCGCTCTTTCAGCTTTTGCGAACGCCGAACGTCGTCTTTGAAGTAGGAATTGCCGCCGTCAATAATAATGTCGCCGGCTTCGAACTTCTGCGCCAGCGTGGTGACCGTCTGTTCTGTAGGATCGCCCGCCGGAACCATGACCCAGGCAGCGCGCGGCTTTTTCAATTTGGCAGCGAAATCGTCGAGCGAAGAAGATCCGGTTGCGCCTTCTTTGCCGAGTTCCTGAACATTTTGCGGATTCAGATCTGTTACCACGCAGTCATGACCGCCACGCATCAGGCGGCGCACCATGTTGCCACCCATTCGGCCCAGCCCCACCATGCCTAGTTGCATATATCCTCGTTCTCGTTATTTTTTGATGTGGTGTGAGACGCGCGTGAGCACGTCCCGGCAGATTTATGAACCTTTTATTGCAATGCTTCTTTGATTGCCTTTGTCAGCTTGTCCAAACCTGCCTTCAGATCTTTGCCGAGGTGAACACGCAATGCGCGGCGCTGGCGATCGGCCAGCACCTGAAAGTCGCCTCGGGCCTGCGCAGCTTTGACTATGCCGAAAGTATATTTCTGGCCGGGCACCGGCAGGTCAACAGCATCATCACAGGTGATTTGCAGGAAGACGCCGGAGTTAGGGCCACCTTTATAGGCCTGTCCGGTGGAGTGCAGAAAGCGCGGACCGAAGCCCAGACAGGTGGCCACATGCTTGCGATCGCGCACTGCGTGGCGAATGGCCTGCAAACTTTCTTCATGCTCGCTGTTCATCTGGATGTAACCCAGCACCGCCATGTAGTCGCCGGCTGAAATCCGGTTGAGATGGGCGCGCAGGTAGTCCACCAGAGAGTTTTTACTTGCCCACGGCTTTCTTCAGGCTCTTGTGCATTGCGCTCGTCAGTGAACAGCTTGATGCCGTCCTGCTCGAATATGGGTTTTTCTTCAGGCAGCTTGCCGTTCTTCTCGTACTCGCTGGTAAGCTGCCGGGTAACAATCTTGCTGGCTTCTACATCAGGCTGGTTGAAGGCGTTGATGCCCAGAATGGATCCGGCAACGGCAGTCGCAATTTCCCAGCGGAAGAATTCCTGGCCGATGTCATAGGTGTCAGCGACTTCGATGCGCACAACCGGCTGCCCGGCTTTTTTCAATGCTTCAAGCTGGTCTTTGCTGTTCGGCGTCAGCATCGCCTTTGAGATGCAAATATATAAAGATGCGGTCATTTCCATAAACTTCCGGTGCGGCCAGTTTTTCGCGATCAACGGGGATCAGTCCCTTGCCCTGCTTGCCGGTGCTCTCCGCCAGTAGCTGCTCCAGCCATGCGCCCAAGATCGTAGATTCCGGGCGAGGTGAGAAGGGTAATTTTGTCGCGTCCATTTTTGCCCAGCGTTCCCAGGATTGCGCCCAGGACCGCGCCCGGATTTTCTTCGACCGGAACGGTGGCCGCACAGGCCTGCACCATCTGATCGGTGCTTTCCAGAAAGCGCTTCAGGTCGAGACCCATCACCGCGGCAGGAACCAGGCCAAAATTGGAAAGCGCGGAATAGCGTCCGCCGATGCTGGGCAGCCCAAAGAAAATCTGGCGGAAGCCGTCGCCTTCAGCAACCTGCTGCATCTTGGATCCCGGATCGGTGATGGCGATGAACTGCTTGCCCGCGTTCTGCTTGCCCGCAACTTGCTGCACACGATCAAAGAAATATTGCTTGAAGATGTTCGGTTCGAGCGTGCTGCCTGATTTGCTGGCTACAATGAAGAGCGTTTTGGAGATGTCCACTTCCTGCTCGCGCGCCTTCACCTGCGCCGGATCGGTGGAATCGAGCACATGCAGTTCCGGATGTCCTGCCTGTTTCCCGAAAGTGATCTTGAGCACCTCGGGACACAGACTGGAGCCGCCCATGCCCAGCAGCAAAGCATCCTGGAACCCGGCCTTGGCGGCATCATCGGCAATTTGCGTGAGCTGTTGCAGATGAGCCGTCTGCTGCTCGGCTACGTGCAGCCAGCCCAGCCACTTGTCTTCATCATCATTGGTCCATAGAGATTTGTCGCCTTTCCACAGGCGCTTCATCTTGTCGTTTTCCCGCCAGTCTTTGAGCGTGGCGTCTACCGCTTGCTTGAGCGGAGCAGGAAAATCGCTGTACTGGAGCTTCGGTTGGGGCTTATTTACTGCCGTTTGAGTTTTTTTTTCCTCGACGGCGCCAATCAGCTTGTCAAAGGCGTCGTCGAACAGCTTGATCGCGTCTTCGAGCAGCTTGGTTGTAACGTCGTTCATGGAAATTCCGGCTTTTTCCAGGTCAGCCATGGTTTTGTCCGCGGCTGCCAGATTGGCGTCGAGGGTGCGGGCCACTTTGCCGTGAGAGCGGAACGCATCGAGCGTGGCGGGCGGCACGGTGTTCACTGTGTCCGGGCCGATCAGCTCTTCGAGATACATTACGTCGCGATAGTTGGGATTTTTGGTGCTGGTGCTGGCCCACAACAGGCGCTGGGTCTGCGCGCCGCGTGCAGCAAGCGCCTTCCAGCGGCTGCTCTCGATCATCTGCTGGTAATGGTGGTAAGCCTGCTTGGCATTGGCAATCGCCACTTTGCCCAGCAGAGACTTCAACAGCTCCGGATCGCCCTCACCGCTCTTCAATTTGGCGTTGATGCGCGAGTCCACTTCGCTGTCAATGCGGCTCACAAAGAAGCTGGCTACGCTGGCGATCTTGCTCAGGTCGCCTTTATAGGCTTCGAGCCCTGCCATGTAAGCCTCGGCTACTTTCAGGTAGGCTTCCTGTGAAAAGAGCAGGGTGATGTTGATGTTGATGCCTTCACTGATTAACTGCTTTACCGCAGGAGCGCCTTCGTCGGTGCCGGGAACTTTGATCATGACGTTAGGACGGCCCACAGCCTTCCACAACCGGCGCGCTTCTTCGATGGTTTGTTGCGTGGAGCGCGCCAGTTTGGGCGAGACTTCCAGGCTTACATAACCATCGTGGCCTTTGGTGGACTTGTAGACAGGCGCGAGCAGATCGGCTGCGTCCTGAATGTCGCGGATGGCAAGGCGCTCGTAAATGTCTCCGGCTGAGACATTCTGTGAATGAAGCTGCTCGAGAAGATCGGCATAGTCGGTGCTTCCGGCAATAGCTTTTTCAAAAATAGAGGGATTGGACGTTATGCCGCGCAGGCCGTCTTCATCAATCAGGCGCTGCAACTCGCCGCTGGTAATAAGATTGCGGCGGATGTAATCAAGCCAGATAGACTGCCCGAACTGCTGCAATTGCAGGAGCGGGTTTTGCTGCGAGGTAGTCGCGGTTTTCTTATCTTCAAGACTGCTGACGGGATTCATGAACTCTTCTCCTTGGCGATGGCGTGCGCATAGCGTTGTTCGATGCGAAGGATTTTGGCCAGCCTGCGTTGATGGCGTTCTTCGGCTGTAAAGCGAGCATTGAGAAAAATAAGGGACAGGTCCCTGGCTAATTCAGTACCAATGATACGCGCTCCCAGCACCAGCACATTCATATCGTCGTGCTCTACACCCTGATGGGCCGAGTAGCTGTCGTGGCAGAGGCCGGCGCGAATGCCGGGAACCTTGTTGATGGCAACCGACGCGCCTACTCCGCTGCCGCAAATGAGAATGCCGCGCTCGGAATCGCCGCGAAGCACGCTGGCGGCCACAGCTTCAGCGAAGTCAGGATAGTCAACCGGCGCGGTGCTGTCTGTGCCAACGTCAATCACCTGATAACCATGGTCCTGCAGATGCTTCAGCAAATTCTGCTTGAGCTCAAAGCCTGCGTGATCGGAACCAAGTGTGACGCGCATATTTATTTTTTCGCCAGCAATTTTCGCGCGGCCTCAATCACCGCTTCCGGCGTGAAGCCGAATTTCTTTTGCAGTTCCTTCAGGGGCGCGGACGACCCAAAAGTCTTCATACCGATTGTAATGCCGTCATGGCCCACATATTGCGACCAGCCCAGGGTAGATGCCTGCTCTACGGAGATGCGGGCTTTCACATCCGGCGGAATTACGCTGTCGCGATAGGCCGCATCCTGATTCTCAAAGATTTCCCATGAAGGCATGCTGACCACGCGCACCCGGTGGCCTTCTTTCGAGAGTTGTTCGTAGACCGAGATGCACAGCGATACTTCGCTGCCGGTGGCCATGAGAATCAATTCCGGTTTTCCATCAGGAGGGTCGGCCAGCACATACGCACCTTTGGCCACCCCTGATGCCGAAGCATATTTGCTGCGATCAATGGTAGGCAGCGCCTGGCGGGAAAGAATGAGCGCCGCAGGTTCATGCTTGAGTTGCAGAATCACGCGCCATGCTTCGATGACTTCATTGGCATCTGCGGGCCGCACCACCAGGAATCCCGGCACTGAGCGAAGCGATGCAAGCTGCTCGACCGGCTGGTGCGTGGGGCCGTCTTCACCTACGCCGATGGAATCGTGAGTGAAGATATAGATGACGGGAATCTCCATAAGGGCCGCCAGGCGCATGGGCGGCCGGGAGTAGTCGCTGAAGATGAGGAACCCCGATCCGTAAGGGCGAATCTTGCTGAGCGAAAGCCCATTCAAAATGGAGCACATGGCATGTTCGCGGATGCCAAAGTGGAAGTTTCGGCCTTCGTAATGTCCGGCTTCGAAGTCACCGGCGCCATCGAAGGTGAGCCGGGTTTTGGTGGAAGGAGCCAGATCAGCGGCGCCGCCAATCAGCCAGGGAATATTTTTTGCGAAAACGTTCAGCACTTTGGCAGAAGATTCGCGGCTGGCAATGCCTTTGGCATCGGCGGGAAAAGTCGGGTAGGTCCTTGTCCCAGCCGTCGGGCAGTTCACGATGCTGCATGCGATGCACCTGGTCGGCCAGATCAGGATGATCTTTCCTGTAGCGTTCGAATAGCTGCTCCCACTGAGTGCGCAACTCGCGGCCGCGTTTGCCGATTCCATTGCGGAAATTTTCGACGACGCCGTCAGGCACCAGAAACTTGGCGTCTTCAGGCCAGCCGTAATTGCGTTTCGCCAGGCGGATCTCATCTTCGCCCAGCGGCTCGCCGTGCGCAGATTCGGTGTCCTGCTTATGAGGCGCGCCATAGGCAATGTGGCTGTCTACGATGATGAATGTCGGGCGGTCGGTGGTGTTCAGGAAAGATTCCATTGCCCGCAGCAACAGATCGGTGTCATTGGCATCACCGACGCGAGTTACATGCCATCCGTAGCCGGTAAACCGCGTCGGCGATGTCTTCAGTGAACGCCAGTGTGGTGTGGCCCTCAATGGTGATGTGATTGTTGTCGTAGATCCAGCAGAGGTTCGAAAGGCGCAGGTGCCCGGCAAGCGACGCAGCTTCGCTGGAAACGCCTTCCATCATGTCTCCGTCGCCGCACAGCGCATAGACGTTGTAATCGAAAAGCTTGTAGTCAGGCCGGTTGTAATGGGCTGCAAGCCAGCGCTCGGCAATCGCCATGCCTACGCTGGTGGCGACTCCCTGTCCGAGCGGGCCGGTGGTGGTTTCCACGCCCGATGTCCAGCGATACTCAGGATGCCCCGGACATTTACTGTCCAGTTGGCGAAAATGTTTGATGTCGTCGAGCGTGACCGCGGGTTTGCCCAGCACTTCATAGTTCGGGTCTACAGCCTTCACGCCGGTCAGATGCAGCAGGGAATACAGCAGCATGGAAGCGTGGCCAATCGAGAGCACAAAGCGATCGCGGTTGGGCCAGACAGCGTCTTCAGGATCGTAACGCAGCAGCTTCTGCCACAGGGTATAGACAACCGGAGCCAAAGCCATGGGTGTTCCCGGATGCCCGGAGTTGGCCTGCTGGACGGCGTCCATGGCAAGGGTGCGGATGGTGTTGATGCTGAGCTGATCAATATTGTCGTTCATGAATTCCCGCAATACCTTCAATACTTTGATTCTACAAGAGAACCTAAATTGCAGTTCTCCTGACCGCAGCGTGGCGAAGGAGTTCGTATTGATTGCAAATGAGAATGCGTAACAGCGAAGAGCAAAGTGTATGAACAATTCTTGATTAGACGTGCTCAGCGTGAGGATTGCATTCTGCACATGAAGGCTTTATGAATACTGCAACCAGAGTACATAGGTCCTTCGGCGCGAAGGCGCGCCTCAGCGTGACAGGGCGTTCAATTGATTTCGGGTGTGTATCAAGCCACAAACGGCAAACGGGACTCTCAGCACTCCCCCTAGCAATAATTATTGCGTGAATGCCAATGAGTCCCGTCTGCACCTCAGACGTTCGTATACTGGTTAGTGCAGTGGGATTCAAAAATGTTACAAACTTTTTTTATTTTATTTTCCGCCTGCCGTAGTGCTCGAAGCCGGAGACGGAGCGTTCTTCACCCACTTATCGAACCAGCTCACCATTTCATACAGGGTATGCTCCACGGATTCCCGTCCCAGGTAGCCATGGGCCTCATAGGGTAGCTGCACATAGCGGACAATGCCTCCGTTGCCCTTAATTGCCTCATACATGCGCTCACTCTGGATGGGGAAGGTGCCCGAGTTATCGTCGGCCATGCCATGAATCAGCAGAATCGGGTGCTTGATCTTGTCGGCATACATAAATGGCGAGATTTTCAGGTACATCTCAGGCGCTTCCCACAGGGTGCGGCGTTCGCTCTGGAAGCCAAAGGGCGTCAGAGTACGGTTATAAGCGCCACTCCGGGCCACCCCTGCGCGAAACAGATCGGAGTGGGCCAGCAGGTTGGCGGTCATAAAAGCTCCGTAGCTATGTCCGCCCACGCCCACTCGGTTGCGGTCAGTCACGCCCATTTCTACCGCTTTATCTATCGCGGCCTTGGCGCTGGAGACTACCTGCTCGATATAAGTGTTATTCATGGTGTCAGGGTCGCCAATCACCGGCATGGTAGCGTTGTCGAGAATGGCGTAACCCTGGGTCAGCAGAAACAGGTGCGAGATTCCGGAAATGGTAGTGAACCGGTAAGGCGAGCCCGACACCTGCCCGGCTGTGCCGGCATCATTGAATTCCAGCGGATAGGCCCACACGATGGTAGGCAGCCGCTCGCCCTGATGGTAGCCAGGCGGCAGATACAGAGTGAATGACAAAGGCACGCCGTCCGCACGCTTATAAGTGACCAGTTGCTTGGTAATGCCATGCAACTGAGGCGCGGCATCAGGAAAGTGGGTGAGGGCCTTCTTGTCGTCTGATCCGGAACTGCGCAGGAAGTAGTTTGGAGGCTCGCTGGGGCTTTCATGGCGGGTAATAAAGCGCGATCCATTGTCGGAAGCCAGCGCCACTACTTCTTCATACTGGCCGTCGGCGCAATGGAAAAGCCTCTCAGCCTTGAGCGTTTGCAGATCGAAGCGATCAAGAAAAGGGAACTCGCCTTTCTGGGAAGCGCCCGAGCCGGTCAGGAAAATGGAATTGCCGTCCTGCCATATGACGCGTTGTCCGTTAGCCAGCCGCCGCATGACCGGAACGCCGGGATCACCGTAACGATCACGGATAGACCGCTCCCAGATCAGCTTGGGCGTTTGGGAATGCTGGGCGGCATTGATGAGGAATGTGCGTGTCCAGCGGCGGTTACGATCATAATCACGCACCAGCGCCATACCTTTTTCGCCCCAGATTACGCCGGTAAAGCGCTGCTCCAGCTTCACCACCTCAGCGGGCTGGTCTTTGAAAGGCGCGCTCAATGCCAGCAGATGATCATGATTGGGAACCTTGGCGCGGGTGTCGCCTCCGTCGAGGGCTTCAGCCCATACCAGCGTAGCCGGGTCACTGGCCGACCACTCGTAATTCCGGGGGCCGGTGGGTACTCCTTCAATGGGAACGTGTTCTTCGAGAGGCAGGCTGGCGAGGCGGTATTCCATTTTGCCGGTGTGGTCCCACACTTCAACTTCTTTGGGAAAGTTCCTGAAAGGAAGCAGATAAGAGTAGGGACGATGAATGCGGCTTACCAGAATGTGCTGTCCGTCAGGCGAAGGGTGGGCTTCGGAAAAAATTCCGGGCTTGCCGATGGCGGTGGCGCGTCCGTCTTTTATTAACAGGAGTTGTGCCGTGGCGTAGAAGTCGAACAGATCTTCATCATGCGGACTTTCCAGCAGGTCTTCATAGGTCGCGGCAGGTGCGCCCTTGCCATCACTTTCCTGAATGATGGGGCCATCCGGCACCTTGGCTTCCGCCGGAGGCGCGCCGCGTTTTTCGGGCACGGCTTCGACGAGCAGGGTCTGGTCGTCGGGCATCCATTGCAGCGGGTCGGGCATGATGGCGTTCACTCGCATGTTCGCAACTTTGCTGGCGGTGGCAGAAGCCGCCGAGCCTATCCACAATTCAATTCCGTTGGCGCCGGTATTGGTGAAGGCGAAGTGCTGGCTGTCTGGCGACCATATTGGGGCGCTGAGATAGAGCGCGGTGGGCAGTCCTGCGATGCTTTGCTCTTTGCCGCTGGCCACGTTCACCAAATGCAAGCCGCTGAGGCGCGGCGGATGATGACGTCCATTGGTGGCAGGATTGATGCGCAATCCGGCCAGGCGCAACATGGGCTGGGCCAGATCAGAAACTGGTGGATTGGGAACGCGGTCAGCCACCAACAGCCAGTCAGACTTGGGACTCACCTCGACCAGCGGCGTAGGCGGAGCATTCAGAATGTCAGGAATCGGCTCCGGCGGCTTCTGGTAGCCGTGCATGACAGCATGTTCTGCCTGGGAGAAAACAAGTGGAGTGACGGAGAGCACGAGCAGCAGGCCAAGGAGAAGACGAAATGATTTGCGCATGGACAATCCTTGAGAGTAGTTGACCGCCAAATTCTACCAGCATGGGAATAGTCAAAACCTTGGGCCGCGAATTTCGCGAATGGACGCGAATTAGAGTAGCCGTTGTTTAGCGTCGGAGGGTATTGTCAGAATTGCCCGCTCGTAGCAAAAGCGCGCGCTCTGTTCAGAAATTTTCGTGATATCCAGAGCAGTTTGTTAGAGCAATGCCGTTTCATGCAGCAGGTTGCCGGTGGTAAATCTGTCGAGCGAGAGCACTGAGGCATCGTCCACAATGCTGGTCTTTCCGTGCAGAATCAGGTCAGAGACGATCTTGCCGGTGGCGGGCGCATGCATTACGCCGTGTCCGCTGAAACCGTTGGCGAGAAAGAAACCCGGCACGCCCGGCACCGGGCCAAGCACGGCGTGATGATCGGGAGTCATCTCGTAGAGTCCGGCCCAGGCTTTTTTCGGGTTCACCGGCAGATTCTCAAATGCGGGAACCCGATTCGCGGCCAGAACCAGAATCTTCTCGATGAACGCGCTATCGAAGTCTGTTTTAAAGCCGGGCGTCTCTTCCGGATCGTTCCAGGCCAGCAGAAAGCCCCGGCCCTCCGGGCGGAAATGGAATCCGTTGCTCATATCAATGACCATGGGTGAGGAGTGCGGAAAATCGCTGAAGGGCTCGGAAGGGACCAGCATGCGCCGCATCGGTTCTACCGGAAGCTGCACACCGGCAAGCGCCGCGATCTGCGCAGCCCATGCGCCCGCGGCGTTGACTACGGTGCGGGTCGCAACCGGGCCGCGTGTGGTTTCCACGCCCGCAATGCCCTGCGAGTCGGTGATGATGCCGGTCACCTCGGTCTTCTTCCACAGCTCTGCGCCCTTCTCGAGCGCCTGGGCCATGAATCCAGTCATGGCGCTGTAGGGATCAACAAAACCATCGGTGTTGCAGAAGGTGCCGCCCAATATGTCGTCAGAGCGCAACTGCGGCAGCATGGCTGCGATTTCAGCGCTACTGATCATCTTTACGGTATGCAGGCCGAGCGCTTTTTGTTTTTCAAGGTTAGTGCGCAGGTAATCAAGATGAGAGGGTTTGGTGGCGGCAAAGAGATAACCCTGTGCCCGGTAGCCGGAGGGGTGTCCCAGCGTTTCTTCGAAGTTGGCGTAGAAGGGAATGGAATACAGCGACATCTGTATGTTCACCGGAGTGGTGAATTGGGCGCGCACGCCTCCCATGCTCTTGCCCGTGGAGCCTTTGCCCTGCGAGCTTTCACGCTCGACTACCAGAACGTTTTTTGCGCCAGCGGCGGTGAGATGCCAGGCAATGCTGGAACCAACGATGCCTCCGCCGACAATGACAATGTCTGCCGTATGCATGAACGCATTTTATCGCGGCGAATGCTTCATGCTGATGTGCGCATTACGGCGGTTACCAACGACGTTACGCTGCGATTTTCATTGTTCTTCAGTTTCTGAGCTGACGAATTCCTCGAGTGGCACCCAGTCACCGGTGTTGGTGCTGTTGCGGCAGGCGTCAATATCGAGCATGCGGCACACGTCCAAAGAATAGACAGGGTGTATCTCCCATAGAGACGCTCGCTGAGGGTTGGGGCGCGAACTTCCATTGCATGGCGTATGACTACCGTCATAGAACAACTGGCCCTGGACCCTGACTGGATGTTGCTTTATGGCAGTGAGGTTTTGAGGAGTCCAGGCTTCCGGCCGGAAATGAGGGATCATTTCCGCAGTAGTGCTGTTGCAAGGATCATCGTCCTGCTTTTTCACCAGCACGATATGAATGTCATTGGTGCTATTTCCCGGAATGTTGCAGTTTACTGCCTCGCCTTTGGCTACATCGGAATAGTGTGCTTCTTCAATGTAGGCGATGTAGCTGACATATTTGCCTTCACCGAGATCGTCGAGTGGCGTTCGGTTCGAAAGGCGCTTGGCATTGATTCCCGCAGTGGCAACCCGCTGCTGAAGATCTACAAGTTGCTGGTAAAGGAAAGTCTGAGGTGGTTCCTTGGCAGAACACAGGTTATTTTTGGCCTCGCTCTCGGCCTGCTTAATCGGATCAGAGCTGCCGCCTTCTATGCCGCAGTGATCATCACTGTCAGGATTCTTGACTCCGTTGAAGGGCAGCGTGCAGCTTGGCGTGAAAGTGCCTTTCTCAACGGTGATTTGGCGAGTGGTCGCCGCTGGAGGATTACCCGCTTGCTGGCTGCTGGGCAGTTGCGTACTCAAGAGTCCGAGCGCCAATGGAGCCACAGTAGCCAGAGAGCGCAGGCCGCCTTTGCCGCGGCGTCCCGAGGTTCCCCTTTGAGATGGATGGGTAGTTGCGTCGGTGCGCACTGTTCGAGGTGTGGTGGTACGTGATCGAGTAGCCATGATGTCCTCACTGAATGATTGTGACTACTGCCAGGTCGTACATATCAGGATCGTCAACGCTGGTGACCTGAATAGTCGCATGCACCGGAGGGTTGGGCGGGGCGGCCTGGCCTGCGGCAGCGGGACCTGCATTCAGATTGGCAGTGTAGAGTCCGCTATCGGTGACCGTTCCATAGCCTGCGACCACCTGCCACCTCACCTGGTCGCTGACGCTCGTAGGAACATTGGCCTTGAACTGCTGCGTTGTGCCGACCCTAACCGTAGGTTTGTTCGGACTGACTGTAACTACCGCGTCATGACGCACCAGCCCGGCAGGATCACTGAACTGAATGCTCTTGCCCACAAGATAAGAACTGCTGCTGATGCCCAGCAGCGCCAGAATGGTTCCTGGTATGACCGGGAACTGAGGAGGGTGCGACGCGACAATCACGAGAAACAAACTAAGCGCAATGACAAAAGTAAAGACCAGAAACTGAAAGCGTGACATGCTGGCGTCGCCATTGGCTTCGCTGATCAGGCGACTAAGGTCAATGGTGCCATCGGCGATGCGCCAGATGATAATCGCGCCCAGCGCGCCCACCAATATGCAGATGATGTATCCGGCGACAATGCTAAGAGTTTGAATTTGCATCGGAATCTCCGTTTTGTGACTTTTTGTTTGGCAACCATCTTGCCAGCGCTTTTCCGCCCAGGTACACGGCGTTGCTGCCGCCAAGGGCGGTGGGCCAACTCTGGGGAATATCAGGCAAACTATCAGGCTTGGGATTGTTCAATACCAGGTTCAGGTAATAGAAGGCAGCGGCCAGTGTGACCAGCATCAACTGGACTCTTTCGGGGCTGAAATATTGATCGTGATTACGATCGCGCCCGCTGATGCGGCCATGAAACAGCCCTGAAGTATTGATTTCGCCGTTGAGCAGTTTTACAACGATGACTCCGGCCAGAGCCAGCAGAAAAATTTGAACTTCCCACCTGATCAATGTTACGAGTCCAGTCATCAGGCATCGTCCTTTAGAATTGTCTGCAATACGTTATAGACAACTGTCTCCCAGGAATTTCTATGCCGTTTTCATCATTTGTGTAATTCTGCCGTAGACTAATACTGCAAATCCCGTTCTTCCACCGAACCCGGATACACCAATGATGAAAGCTATAGTCAATAACCCTGCTAGATATCTAGAACGTGCAGTTTACGCAATTCCCTGAACAGTACAAGAACTATTTTGTAATTTTCATGGTTCCACAAATAGCTTAGAGCTATCTCATTATTGAGCTGCGATCTGCGAAAGCCGGGCTATTGATTCTTCAATGTCTGCCATTGCGCCAGCAAACCTTGCAGTTGCGCGAGCGCCTGATCGGCTGCCTTGGTAGCCTGGGTGGTGGGCGCGGCGTCAGCGCTGTCCACGGTGATCGCCAGCCGTTCCAGAACGCCCAGCAGGCTGGTGAGCGTTGGCGTATTTGACCGCTGCTGACCTTGTGCTGGTTGAGCGCCCGGAAGGCTGATGCCGGCAAGAGCGGCCCGCTGGCTGGCTTTGGCATCGCCCGTGGCGGGGTTGGTTTTCAATAATTCCTGGGCTTCATGCAGCGCCTGAGCTGCCTGTTGCATGCCGCTGTAGATTTTCATCTCCAACGCGAACTGGCTCTGCAATTCCTGCGCAGAGGTCTTTATACGCGGGTCCATAGTAACTTCCACCGGCGCGGTAAAGCTCTTTCCACCAGCAGTGAGCCGCACCTGATATTTTCCGGGCAACACCTGTGGGCCTTCCGGTTCGACGGGAGTGCTTTGCCCGAATGCCGTGGCCATGCTGTAGCCGGGTTGCGGCACTGGAGGAAGCGCATAGCGCAAGTCCCAGATAAAGCGGTGCAGGCCGGGCGCGGCAGAAAGTATTTGCGGCGGACGGAACCAGTACATAGGGAACGGCACTGTATTGGGCTGCGGCAGCGCCGGATGGTCGGCGCTGGAATAATGCCGAATGGTCTTACCGCTGCTGTCGAGAATATCCAGTGCTACATCACCTTGAGCAGCAGACTTCAAGGAATAGTAGATGATTGCTCCGGTGGGAGGGTTCTCCCCAGCGGGTTCTTCGGGCGGCAAAGGCGTGTCGTTATTTACGTTCGCACGGATGCGCATTGCTGTGGCCGGCTTGAAGAGATGGGCCGGATCTGCGGTCGCAGCATTGTCCATCTGGCGCAGGGGAGAGATGTCATCGAGAATCCAGAAGGAGCGGCCATGGCTGGCCACGACCAGATCATTGTTTTTGACCACCAGATCATGCACCGGAACAACGGGCATATTGAGCCGCAAAGGCTGCCATGAGTCTCCATCATTGAGCGAGACGTAAACGCCTAGTTCGGTGCCCGCAAACAGCAATCCTTTGCGCAGCGTATCTTCACGGACTGCTCGCACATAAGCGCCATCTGGAATGCCTTGCGTGATTTGCGTCCATGTCTTGCCGAAATCGTGCGTGCGATATATGTGGGGCGTAATGTCATCGAGGCGATGGCGGTCCACGGCCGCATAGGCTGTACCCGGGTCAAAGTGGGAAGCATCAATAATGCTGATCTTGCTCCACGCGGCCAGGCCTTGAGGCGTCACGTTATTCCATGTCTTGCCGTTGTCGCGAGTCAGTTGGACCATGCCTGTGTCGGTGCCTACCCAGATTTGTCCGGCGGTGACTGGCGAAGGCGCAATGGTATAGATCACGCCGTAACCCCGCTCTCTGGCTGTAGTCACAGTCGGCGGGCCTTCCTGGGGCGTGCCTGCTTTTGCGCCGGTAAGATCGGGACTGATTCGTTCCCAGTTCATGCCGCGATTGGTGCTGCGCAGCAGATACTGCGATCCGAAATAAAGCACGTGCGGGTCCTGTGGAGAAAACACCACCGGCGCGGTCCAGGTAAAACGCAGCTCGGCATGCGAAATATCGCCGAAGGTTCCGACCGCCAAAGGTGAGATGACCTGCGATTGTCCGGTGCGGTGATCGAAGCGGTGCAGCACGCCGTAAGTGTCGCCGCCATAGACAATGTTGGGATCTGAGGGATCAGGCGCGATGTATCCGCTTTCACCTGCGCCCACCGAATACCAGTCGCGAAAAGTAATAGAGCCGAAATCACTGCGGCTGGTGGTGGAAACCGTGCCGCTGTCCTGCTGTGCTCCGTAGACGCGGTAAGGGAACTGGTTGTCTACGGCAACGTGATAAAGCTGCGCGGTGGGCTGGTTGTACCACGAACTCCAGGTGTGGCCGCCATCAACGCTTACGCCGACGCCCTGGTCGCTGCCGAAGAACAAGCGTTGCGGGTTGGAAGGATCAATCCACATGGCATGGTAATCGTCGCCGCCAGGAGCGCCTTTGATGGCCTCAAATGTTTTTCCGCCATCGCTGGAGCGATAGATAGAGACATTGGGCAGATACACAACATCAGGGTTTTTCGGATCTACATCCACTTCGCCGAAGTACCAGAGCCGCCCGCGAATGCGCTGATCAGTGCCCACCAGTTTCCAGGTCTGGCCGCCATCATCGGAGCGGAACAGGCCGCCATCCTTATGATCAATCAAGGCATAAACACGCTGGCCGTGGGTGCCTCGCGCTACCGCAAGGCCGATGCGTCCCCAGTCGGCGTTACCGGATGCGGCATCCGGTAGTCCTCCGCCGGTGAGTTGTTTCCAGGTCGCGCCGCCATCGGTAGATTTATAGATCTTGCCCGAACCGTTGACAGGCGGATACGCGCTCCAGGGAGTGCGGTGCGCGTTCCACAATGCTGCAAATACGGTCTGCGCATTGTCAGGATCAAAGGTGAGATCAATAGCGCCGGTGTTTTCGTCCTGGAAAAGGACTTTCTGCCAGTTCGCTCCGCCGTCGGTCGAGCGAAAGACGCCGCGTTCGGCGTTGGGACCATAGGCGTGTCCCATGGCGGCCACCAGCACCGTGCCGGCATTCCTGGGATCTACGATGATGCGGCTGATATGGCGGGAGTCGCGCAGCCCGATATTGTTCCAGGTCTTGCCGCCATCCGTGGATTTATACACTCCGTCGCCATAGGTGAGATCAGAGCGCCAGTCGGCTTCGCCGGTGCCTGCATAAAGAACATTGGGATCAGAAGGCGCGATGGCCAGCGCGCCGATGGAGGCAATGGGTTGTCCATCGAAAATGGGCTGCCAGGTGCGGCCGCTGTTTGTGCTCTTCCAAATCCCGCCGCCAACGCTGCCGAAGTAATAGGTATTGGGCTGGTCCGGTATGCCGGTTACGGCAATGCTGCGTCCGCCGCGGAATGGCCCAATCATGCGCCAATGCATCTCGCCAAAGGCTGACGGCGTTATTTCTTGCGTAGCTAGAGTCAACGGTAACGACAAGAGCAAAAAGCAAAAATACGAGAATCAGTCTGTGAACTGGTTTTGGGCTGAGCACTGGCATAAGAGAAGCATTGTATAAGACGAAAAGCAAAGCCCACCACGGAGACACTGAGGCACGGAGAAATGCTGAAACGTCCGGTCGCGGGTTGCAGCGCATTTCACTTGCGAGGCCATAGCAAGAATGACATCAGCGCACGAACTGCACATAACTGGTACATTGTTTTTATCAATTCCATTAAAGAGAGCCCTGCCCTGTGAACATTACAGAGAGGTCTGTACCGGGATACGAGAAAGTCTTGTGCGGCGACGACCCTGCGGCCGGTTATCGCGGCATTATCGCCATTCACAGCACGGCGCGCGGCCCTGCGCTCGGCGGAACCCGCTTCTGGAACTACATTTCCGACGAAGATGCGATTCAAGACGCGCTGCGGCTCTCGCGCGGCATGACCTATAAAAACGCGCTAGCCGGCCTGCCGTGTGGCGGGGGCAAGTCCATTATCATCGGCGACAATCGCCGAAGCGACCGGGAACAGATATTCAGAGCGCATGGCCGCTTTGTGAACTCTGCGGCCGGCTGCTATATCACCGCCGAAGACGTAGGCACCAGCCCGGCCGACATGGAGTTTGTGGTGCAGGAGACCAGCTACGTTGCCGGACTTGCCGGGCGGTCGGGCGATCCATCGCCGCATACCGCGCGTGGAGTTTTCCGCGCCATGCAGGCCGCGGCCAAATACCGGTGGGGCAGTGACGATCTTGCCGGACGCACCATCGCCATTCAGGGTTGCGGACACGTCGGCCACTTTCTGGCCGGGGAACTGCATCGGGTCGGAGCTAGAATGCTGGTGACAGATGTTGATCAGGAGCGGACAAAACGAGTTGTGACCGAATATGGCGCCACGGCCATCCCACTCGATGAAATTTACAGCGCGCAGGCTGACATTTTTGCTCCGTGTGCTTTGGGCGCCATCATCAACGATCAAACTATTCCTCAACTCAGGGCGGAGATTGTGGCGGGCGCTGCCAACAACCAGTTGCTTGAACCGAGGCATGGCGATCTGCTCGAAGAGCGCGGCATTTTGTATGCGCCGGATTATGCCGCAAATGCCGGAGGAGTCATCAGCGGATCATGCATTGAACTGCTGGGTTGGGACCGCCAGCGTACGCTGACGAAGATTGATGCAATCTATGACACCATGCTGAAGATCTTTGAGACTGCGGATCGCGAAGGCATTCCGACATATCAGGCGGCAGACAAGATGGCGGAAGCAGCGATCGTTTCTTGAGCACTCAGCGATCAGCCTTCAGCATTCAGCCCCGCGAGACATTTCGGCTAAGCGGCACCACGAAGGTGTACTCAGAAGTAAAATCATGTCTTTCTCTCTCAATGCAAAGTTGCAAGGAAGCGATTCAAGTGCCGGAGGCACGTGCGCCAATAGCCCGGCATGGAGCGACAGCGGAATGCCGGGTTAGTTTGAACAATGAACCCAAGTCCCGGAGGGACGGCCGATCATTTTTAAAGGTATCCGTTGTGCGGGCGCTATAAAACTCACATCCACTCCGACATTGACAGAAAGTCATGTACGCATCGGGAATTCAAAATTATGGCGGAAGAACGAAAACATATTGTGTTGGATCGTCCGGTAGGCAACGATGCTCCGTTCAGCGAAGCGGTGCTGGCCGGCGACACGCTTTATATAGGCGGCCATATTGGACTTAATCCGAAGACGGGCAGGCCCGGAGCGACGCCCGAAGAGGAAGCCCGTCTGATGCTCGATTATTTCAAGCGCACCATCGAGACAGCCGGCATGACCATGGAGGATCTGGTAGCGGTGCAGGTGTTTTGCTCTGACGTGGCGCACTTTGATGTGTTCAATTCGGTTTACCGGACATACTTCAAGGACACGTATCCTTCGCGGGCCTTTCTGGGATCAGGCAAGCTGCTGTTCGATGCGCGCTTTGAAGTGCAGGGAATTGCCGTGAAGAGGAAGTAGGAACTTCGGAAAGCCAAGGCACGTACTCAATCGCCTTTGACCCCCAGTAATCCAGCCTTCGATCTCCGCCATCCCTGATTCTGCCGGATGGAGTTGAGGATTGAAAAACTCTTTCAGTGTATTGTCCATGTCGGCCTGGCGCATCCATGCGGCAATCGAAAATGCGGCCTCAAACTGAGCATCATTTGGACTCCAATTCGGCAAAGAAAGACACAATATCTTTTGTTGTTCTGAGTTCGCCTTTCTGCACTTCACGAGCAAAATCACCATATTTTTCTTCCAGAGAACCGCTTCCAAGCCTCCCGGATATCAGCAGGAGAACAGACCAGATGAAAATTGTTCTGAATATTTATCTCCAATTCCTTGGCGTTTGCTTTGAACCAGTCGATTGCAGTCAACAAAACGGGTCTTCCTTGTGTCACTCTCATGTAGTGCAACACTTCAACTTGGTATTTGATTGTTGCAGGAAACTTGTCCAGAATTCGCTATCGGGGTTGAGGATCTGCCACATAATAACCTGAGTAGGTCGAAGATTTTGAAGAAACCTGACTTGGCTTTGGCCGCAGTTAATTGTTTTCTTAATCTTCGTGTAAAGGTCATCTCTTGTGGAATGCGCCATGTGCCGTAAGCCAGTATTGTCGTACTTATGTGACATGACCATGGTCTTCATCAGTTGGCCAGTGCCGTTGAAAATCATCCAGGAACGCCGGCCAGTCATGTGGCAGAACGTACTTAAAAAAAGTAAATCCAGGGAAATGAAAAGCCGTGATTTATGCCCACCAGTGTAGGGAGTGATTCAGAAAGCCGTTCCACCAGCCATTCAGCAATGCCGCGACACGTCCAATACTTACGAGGACTTGGCGGCGGTTGAACTTCGATCGGAAGTGTGACCCTGTCTGCCATGTAAATATGCAATCCCGGCAAACTCGAACTTGGAATTTCTGTGCCGGATATAGTCAATACCAATATAGCGCTAGAACATTTAGACTCACTGTAAGTGGTTGACAGGCGGCAGCTAGCAAACACCAACTACTTATTACCAAGTACCAATTACCAACTACCAACTACTAACTGCCGATCACCAACTACCTGACCCGGCTCCAATCTCAATTCGTGGCTCTTGGCGCTTTGCAGCGCGTTGTCGGAAAACGCTAACGAAAAAGTCTTGTTGTTGTACCAGGCGTCCCACTGGTCCATGTAGTAAGGACTGAATAGCTGGCCGGATTCGCCGGTCACGATGTTGAAATGCGAACTGTCGAGATTGGAAAAGTCTACGGTCATTCGCTCCGAAGGGCCAAAGCGCCGACCTACCTGCTTGACCGTATACCCGCCGCCCGATTGCGGCTGAATTCCAGGGCCAGTCCAGCGATTCACGATGGGAATCGCTCCGTACAGCGGATGATTGACCTCTACCGGAAAAACCTTTCCATACTTCCATGACTTTAAGTCGGAAGGCGCGAAAGAAAGGGCCTGTGCGACAGAATCCGTCAGCAACTCGTCAAAGCTTTTGTATTTGGGAGGCAGCCAGCGCTCCGGCTGGTTCTGCACAATGTTTTCAAGGGCCACGGCCGAGTTTGTCCATGTATAGTGCTCCCACGCGGCGCCTAATTTATTTTGCAGAAGCGTCTTCCACAGAGACCGGCGCGCCATGGCCACAATCGTAGGAGCAGCGGAATCGGCCAGAATGCGGCCGTCGAAACCCGCGCATAATGTCGGCAGCTTTGCGCACCCGCTCGCTGGCTGAGGGTGTGTGATCTATGGCATAAACAAAGCGGTCGGCAAAGAATCGGTCATAATCTGAAGTGATGTCAGTCTGCAACGCAAGCATATCGTCAGGGCTGAATTTGGGCTTCGATTCCAGCACGCGATAGATGCGCTCTGAACGATAAGGAGGCCACCATTGCGTGGCCAGCAGGTACGGGTAGCCGTTGGGCGTGATGCGTCCGTTGGCCGTGGCAATGATGCCTGACGGCGGATCATAAATGCTGGGCAGCTTGTCGAAAGGCAGATACCCGGTCCAGTCATGTTGTCCGTCAGCGCCGGAAACAGGGACAGTGCCGTCGCCAGAGGCGCGCACTGGAATAAAGCCCATCGGCTGGTATCCGATATGTCCATCTACATCGGCATAAACCACATTCTGCGATGGAGTAGTGAAGTTAGAGAGCGCCTGGCGAAACTGCTGCCAGTTCTGCGCTGAATCCAAATCGAACAGAGGTATGCCAATGGCGTGAGAATCATAGATAACCCATTGCAGCGCCAGCTTGCGGGTCTCGCCCGGAAAGAAGTCAGAGACGATAGGGCCATGCCGGGTGCTGACCACATCAAAAGTTACATCTGCCGCTTTCTTTACATGAATGATTTCGTGGCGGACTTCAGGCTTCTGCCATCCGCTGGGTGTCTGGTATTCACCGGCGGCATTAAAGTTTTCGATAAAGAGATCTTGCACGTCAGGATTGAGGTTGGTGAATCCCCAGGCAATGCGCTGGTTGTGGCCGACAACAACAAAGGGCAGGCCGGGCAGGCTGAAGCCTTCCACATTGAAATCACCGCTGTGAAGCTGCACTTCATACCAGATTCCAGGCACCGAATGAGGCAAGTGCATATCGTTACTCAGCAGCGGCTTGCCGGTTGTGGTGTGCGCTCCGGAGACCACCCAGTTGTTGGAGCCGGGCGCACAGGATTCGCAATCGAGCGAGCCGCGAGTGCTATGCATTGCGGAACCGTCACCAGGTGTACCGGCGACAGTAGATCGCTCGTCGTTCATTCCAGGAACGGTGAGTCCACGAACGCTGGATTCAGGGCCGCCCGAAGAACCGGGATTGTCAGGCGTGGAGAGGGTGCTGGCCCCATCATTGGCCTGATCGGCAGGCGGATGATCATGCCACGAGTTCACAGGATAAAGATCGGCCATCATTTCCGGGGACAACGTAGCCGCCAGCTTTTGACGCCAATACTCGGTTTGAAATTGAGGATTCAGCAACTGGCTCATGCTGATGCCTACCAGAACAGAGTCCGCGACTTGCCACGGACGAGGAGAATATCCCAGCACGCGAAATTCAGTCGGCAGATGATCGCGATGCTGCTCGATATATGTATTCACACCTTTGCTGTAGGCTTCAAAAAAAGCGCGATCGCGCGCGGGAAGCTGCTGCGCCACACGCTCAGCCACATCACGCAGCCCCAGAATGCGCTGCTGCTTGTCATAACCAACCCATGTGAGCCTGACTCCGCCTGGAGTCACTTCCGGAGAGGTGGAAGCCGGAAGAATTTCAGCCATCTCTCCCCCTGCATGGCGGCGGGCCATATCGAGCTGCCACAGGCGGTCCTGGGCTGTGATGTAACCCTGCGCAAAGAACAAATCTTCCAGCGTTGCGGCAGAAATGTGCGGCACACCATGAACATCGCGAATTACAGTGACCGGCGATTGCAATCCTGCAATGGCAACGGACCCATCGAGTTGCGGCAGGGCAGCATGGGCGGTGCGGTAAAACCACGCATAGGCGCCGGCAGCGGTGATCAGCAGCAGCAATATCAGCAATAAAACAATCCGCAGAAGCAGCCGAAGAGGACTGCGACGCGAAGGCGCATGCAGCGTAGGTGTAGCCATCCAGGCGATTGTAAAAGGGCAATTCGCATGCTCACAATCAGGCATTTGGCGGAATTTCGGAGATATATTGACACTCCGGCGGGCGGTGGCTAGGATGGAGGAAATTGAAAATGAAATTTCATTTTCATCTAAGTGCCGCCTCTTATAGCAAGCAGGGAGATGGGAACCGATTCAGTGACAACGCTGCAGCGAAGAATTGATGATCACGCTCCTCCATCGCGCGAAGACATGCGCGAGGCCCAGGAGATCTTTTACACACATTTGAAACGCGTGAACCTGAAACACACCGAGCAGCGGGACACGATTCTACGCACCTTTCTCGAGACCCGCGATCATCTTTCTACTGATGAACTGTTCCGGCTTGCGCGAAAAAAAGATCCGAAGATCGGCTTCACCACCGTGTACCGGACGTTGAAGCTGTTGGCCGAATGCGGACTGGCCAGCGAAGTCGCTTTCCATGATGGAGTGGCCCGTTACGAACATCAGTTCAACCGCCGCAGCCATCATCACATGGTATGCACGGACTGTGGCGTGTCAGTTGAATTCTTCTCTCCGGAAGTCGGGAAGTTGGAAGAAGAGATCGGCCACAAATATCATTTCGAAACCACCCGGCATACATTCCAGATTTACGGTGTCTGTGAAGATTGCAAGAAGAAGGCAGCTTGGTTTGAAGAGAGCACTCAGCATTAATTCAGCATTCAACCTTGTGACAGTTTTACGCTTCGGTTTGCAAAAGAGTGAAGTCCTACCTGCAGATTCAGCCTATTTCATTCAGGACGTAAGCGTCTCTCCGTTTCAATTTGGCCACCTCCGGTATGTACGCAGCATCCCAAATGAGATACTATGCGAATTCTTTTCTGGGCCGGGCTGGTAGTTCTGGTGCTCGGAATCCTTTCTTTTTTCGTCGCTGTTCCGAACATGATCGGCACGGCGTTTCTGTCGGCGGCGCCTCTGTCGGCATTGACCTCAAACATAACGAGAGACTGCCGCCCTGGGCGGCGGCATCATGATTGCCGGAGGCATTTTCATGATGATCGGCGACCTGCCGAGCAGATATCCTAGCTTCCTAAATTGAAGGAGCGTGTAATGAAAGCAGTTGTTTATCGCGGCATTGGTGATATCCGTTTAGAAAACGTGGCTGAGCCAAAAATCCAGAAACCGAATGATGCCATTGTGAGACTTACAGCGAGCGCCATCTGCGGCACTGATCTTCATATGGTGCGCGGCACGCTGCCGGGCATGGTTCCCGGCACCATCCTGGGACACGAAGGAGTGGGAGTGATCGAAGAAGTTGGCAGCGCGGTGCGCAACTTCAAAGCCGGCGATCGGGTCGTGGTGCCTTCCACCATTGGTTGCGGAAATTGCTCGTACTGTCGCAGCGGATATTATTCGCAGTGCGACAATGCCAATCCGAACGGACCTTCGGCAGGTACTGCATTTTATGGCGGCCCTGCGAGTACTGGCCCCTTCCACGGCATGCAGGCCGAATTTGTGCGCGTTCCTTTTGCCAACATCAATCTGGTGAAGCTGTTTGATGGAGTGCTCGATGACGAGGCGATTCTGCTGTCGGATATCTTTCCCACCGGCTACATGGCGGCCGATCTGGCGGACATCCATCCGGGTAGTACGGTTGCTGTATTCGGCTGCGGGCCGGTCGGACAATTTGCTATTGCCAGCGCGAGGCTGATGAATGCAGGCCGCATCTTCGCCATTGACGCAATTCCTGATCGCCTGGAAATGGCGCGGGAACAAGGCGCAGAGGCCATCAATTTCGAAACCGAGGATCCGGTTGAGGCGCTGAAAGGCTTTACCGCCGGCATAGGAGTAGACCGCGTACTTGACTGTGTTGGCGTGGACGCCAATCGCGCCCACCATGGGCCAGCCGCGAAAAAGAGTGCAGCTAAAGCGCCGCGCTTCCGCAAGGAACAAAGTGAAGTTACTCTGGGACGGCAAAATCCCAAAGGCGATAACTGGCATGCCGGCGATGGTCCGACGCAGGTATTTGACTGGGCGATCGAATCCATTGCCAAAGCGGGAACGCTCTCCATTGTGGGAGTCTATGGTGAAGTCAGCACCTTTCCCGATTGGCAATGCGATGGAAAAGAACCTCACCATCAAAATGGGGAACTGCAACCACCGTAAATATATTCCGAAGCTGCTGGAACTGGTTCGCAACGGCACCGTAGATCCAACCGAGGTGCTCACCCAGGTTGAGCCGATGACCGATGTGATCGAAGCCTACAAGCTGTTCGACAAACGCACGCCGGGCTGGATCAAGGTGATGGTGGAACCGGAAGCTGGAGCAAAAGTGGCCTGAGGAATTGCCATAATTACCCAGAATCACGTTTTGGAAGCCCATTGCGAATCAAGGCCCGCCAGAGAGTCGAGATTGCGGGAATCTCGGTGCTGGCGGGCCGTTGTTCTGAACGCGTCATTCTGCGATCTATGGCGTCAGAAGTGGGGGAACAAGGGCCGGCCTAAAGCTGCCTGCACAAAAGTAAAGAGAATGAGCAGCGAGAAGAAAACGCCAGCCGCCAGCACCGCCACCATACGTTTTCTTAACTGTGATGGCCAGATCTGGGCCACTGCGTAAGCAAAGAGTGGTAATACCTGAATCGCATGGATGGCGATGAAATGCGAGATACGCAGATCGCCCGCAATGGTGCTCCAGTTTACAAAGGGCAGTCCGGGGCCGCCATCGGCGGCGCCCACCGTATGTGCTCCGCGTTCCAGCATGTAGCCGCCTATGGCGTTGCCTGCAAGAAAAATAACAATGCTGAAGCGAATAGCGGCAATGAAAGCCGCATCTGCCGGCTTGATGCGTTTGCCATGGCAGAACCATGCCAACACTGTCATCACCACCACTGTATTCACCATGATCATGGCGGTCATCCACTGCGCAACCGCCGAATCAAGCCAGGTGGCCGGCACATGCGCCTGGGTACGCCATGCCTGGAGCGAAAGGCAGAGCATTTCGATGACAACACTGATGAAGATGGCATAGCGCGCAATCGCCGACTGTAAGCGTGAAAGGCTGAGACTGCGCAGAAAGAAAATGAGCGCCCAGGCATAGGTGGCGAAAGAGATTGAAAATTTAATGGGCTTGATCCACGGACTGGTTCCGGCAGAAGCCGTGGTCAAGGCAGCAAGGGCGTAAATTGGCGCCGCCAGCAGCAGTGCCCACGCCATCCATGACAACAGCGGTCCGGCGGAATGCAGATCGCCTGCGAAGCTGCGCAACGCTGCAATGGAAAAGGCTTGTTTCAGCTCGTTCACTTTCCATGAACGAGGTGTGGAGGAAAAATGCGGTACAGAAGGGAAATGAAGTACTGTGGCTGAGGTTTCTTGTCCGTCCAGGAACCCGCAGAGGTCTGCCGCAGGATGGTCGAGGCAGGCAATTTCATTGGCGCTGGCCATAAAAGTTGTTCTCCTTTTGTGCAGGGACACTTCGGCGCAGTCTTCAGCGGTTTGATCTCTTCGAGAGAAGAGACTTGGCGCCGAAGCGTTATGACCTGAATGTCCGTTGAGCAGGCACACAGAACCGCAAGTCCGAGAAAGAGGTCCCGGCCGGGTGTGTCACTGAGTTACCTGCAAGTCGCGAGATGGTGCGGACGCTTTGAACCAGCGTTGAGTTGGTCGTAAGCACCACGGGGAGGGTATCTAATTTCCCGGAAGCATCCGTGACTTGGATAGAAAGTAAACTTTAGTAATTAAAACAGATTGACTTCAAATTAAACTTATTAAGATATGTTGACATTTCTGCTTGGATTTCGGCGTTCGACAATCGTGAAGGTTGCAATGAAAGAGGCAGGGACTTATGCACGTTTTCGAATTGAGTGAAGTTGGAGAGGCAATAATTTACTGTAAGTCTGAAAATCAGGATCGGTACTGAAAATGGCGAATTTTCTAGCCAGCGCAATGGCGCAAATTAGGGCATCAACGCCCCCGGCAGAAATTCCTTTAGCTCTACACTCATTATTGATCCTTGCTGCAGTTTCGTAATCTGCGGTGTTGATTGGTTCATCGAGAAAAGCAAACAGTGTGATACGAAGTTTTTCATACTGCGAGTGGACCTTGATACCGGAAAGCAGTTCCTGACGAATTGGGCCGATTAAGCGCGTACGACCTTCGGAAATTAGTTCCGTCAATTCACCTACTATCAATCTCTCAGCGTTACTGAGGTTGTGAGATTTTCGACGAAAGGAAAGCGACCATATTGATGTATCCACCAATACATTCATAGCCGCTTGGACCTGCGTTCGCGCTTGTAATCATAATCGGCATCGTAATCAATCGTTCCAAATAACTGTACGATTTCCTGCTGTTTGCGCCGTTGAACATATTCCAACAGCGCGGCATTTACTGTTTCTCTCTTCGTCCGATGCTTGCCGACTTTTTGAGCTTCATGAAGAAGTTTTTCATCAATTGCGAGATTGGTTGCCATAGATGGTCCGCCTATGTGTAGGATTATACACAACACAGTGTGTAAGGCAAGAGATGCTACTTGCGCCGTTCCCAGTACAATTTCTCTGTGCTGAAACTTCGCGAGTATCAACCTGATGATTTCGAGCGGCTGCTGGAAATTGATACTGCGTGTTTTGCCGAGGGCATTGCGTATTCTGCCAGAGAGATGCGCTACTTCCTCAGTTTGCGCACGGCCACCCGTATCGTGGGCGAAAAAGATGGAGAGATCGAAGGGTTTATCATCGCTGACCGCTTTCGTACCCGCCGTACCAATGAGTGGATGGGACAGATCATCACCATTGATGTGGTGGAAGATGCGCGCAGAAGCGGATTGGGAAGCCGCCTGCTCTCGGCAGCCGAAGAAGCGCTGAAGGCTGCGGGATGCGGTTATGTCTCGCTCGAAGCTGCGGTAGATAATTTTTCCGCCTTGCGCTTCTACAAAAAACATGGCTATCTGGGGCTGAAAGTTCTGCGGCGCTATTATCTCGATTCGATTGACGCGCTGCTGATGGGGAAAAAGTTGTGAGGAACAGCAATTAGCAAATAGCAATTGGCAATTAGCCAAGACTCAGAACGGCATCTACTGAAGCAACCGCAGCCCCCGACGCAAAACAGCGCGAGGGGCCATCTTCGCCGCTGTGGCAATATAGCCTCGACTGCAAACATTTTCAAAAGCGCACCAGCGCACTGACCTGCTCCTTTGCGAGCCCTGCGGCTTCTGCGGAGACTGTGCTAATTGCTATTTGCCAATTGCTAATTGCTCACGTGTATACAGCGATGGCGGAACCCTTATAAAATCGCTGGTCTGGTTGTCAACTGCTGGTCATGGTCATCTACTTCGGATAAGGAATGCGCGAGCCTCGTTCTCTCAGAATTGCCATTGATAGTGGCGGGACTTTCACAGACTGCGTTTGGCTTGAAAATTCCACTCTTCGCATTCTGAAAGTTTTTTCCACCCCAGCCGATCCGTCTGAGGCAATAGCCAAAGCCGTTGAAGAAATCGCTTCTCCACCGACCGAAGTCGTGGTGCTGCATGGCACCACCGTAGGCACGAACACGCTTTTGCAGCGCAAGGGCGCGCGTGTGGCCTTTGTGACCACTGCGGGCTTTGAAGATTCGATTGAGATTGGGCGGCAGCACCGACCGAAGCTTTACGATTTTTTCTTTGAGAAAGACCCGCCGCTGGCAAGCTCTGAGTTGCGCTTTGGGGTGCCGGAACGCACGTCTGCTGAGGGCGAAGTGCTGCAACGTCCGGCGAAGGCAGATTTAGCCGCATTGGTGGCGCGCATTGCGGCCCACTCGCCTGAGGCAATTGCAGTTTCGCTTCTGTTCTCTTTTACCAACCCTGAAAATGAGCGGCTTGTCGCACAGGAACTCGAGTCTCTGAAAATTCCGATTTCTCTCTCGCATCAGATTCTTCCTGAGTTCCGGGAGTACGAGCGCGCCAGCACGGTGCTGGTGAATGCTTATCTTCAGCCCATCATGCAGAAATATCTCCAGGGGCTTCAGTCACGTTTGCAGCGCCAGCCAGCTTTTTCCAAAAATGCCGTCGAGAAGAACACCAGAGGCGAAAATGCCGCTGGAATTTTTGTGATGCAATCGAGTGGCGGCATTACATCGCTAGAGACGGCCTCAGCGCAGCCAGTCCGGACTGTGCTTTCCGGTCCCGCGGGTGGAGTGGTGGGCGCGTCAGCGCTGGCCCGGCGCAGCGGATTTGAAAACATTATCAGCTTCGATATGGGCGGCACATCCAGCGATGTGGCGCTGGTGGAAGGCCAGGCGGCTACGACCAATGAAGCCGAAGTCGCAGGTATTCCTGTGCGTGTGCCGATTCTCGACATCCATACTGTGGGCGCGGGCGGCGGATCGCTGGCCCGCTTCGATGCCGGGGGCGCGTTGCGCGTGGGGCCGGAGTCGGCCGGATCTGATCCGGGGCCGATCTGTTACGGAAAGGGAGAGCGGCCTACAGTCACCGATGCCAATCTGCTGCTGGGACGGCTTCCAGCAGAGCAGTTCCTGGGAGGCAGTTTCAAACTCGATCTGCCGCGCACGCAAAAGCTGGTGCGGGAATGGCTGAAGAAGAACAACAGCCGGTTCTCCGTGGAAGAATTCGCGGCCGGAGTGATACGCGTGGTGAATGCCAATATGGAGAAGGCCATCCGGGTGGTCTCGATTGAACGGGGTTATGATCCGCGCCAATTTGCGCTGGTGGCCTTTGGCGGCGCAGGCGCCATGCATGCCTGTGATCTGGCGCTGGCCTTGCGCATTCCCAAGGTCATTGTTCCTGCTTATCCCGGTGCGCTCTCGGCGCTGGGTATTTTGATCAGCGATGTAGTAAAAGACCACTCGCGTACGGTTCTGCTGCGGGCGCGTGAGCTTCCAGCAAAGAAGCTGGAAAGCCTCTACTCTGAATTGCAGCGCGAGATCAGCCTGGAGATGGAGAAAGAACGCTGGCAGGGAAAAGTGGTCTTCGAGCGCAGCGCAGATGTTCGCTATCGGGGTCAGGGATACGAAATTAATCTGCCCTTTGGCCCTGACCTGCTGGAGCGGTTCCACGCCGAGCACAGCCGCCGCTATGGCTACAGCAGTCCGGACCGGGATGTTGAGATTGTGACGGTACGCGCACGGGGACGCGTGACCTCACCCGAGAAGTTGACGAAATTGAAAATAGCAGGACGCGAAGGGACGTTGCGTGCTGCTTCGGCGCAGGTCTGGTTCGATGGAAAAAAGATGAGTACCCAGATCCTGCCCAGGGAATCGTTGAAATCAGGAAAAGCTTATCGAGGGCCGGCGGTGGTCACCGAATACAGCGCGACAACCGTAGTCCCGCCAGGGTTGGTTTTTCGCGTGGATCGAGCAGGGAATCTGGTCATTGATTGCTGACCAATCAATCACGGAGCAGACCAAAAACCTTTTTACCGCAGAGGACGCAGAGGGCAGCGTAGAGAAGAATCCGGCGTCCGCCCCTCTGTATTACTATTCCTTAAATTCTTCGCGGGCGGCGACGTTTTCAGGGGCTGAAGCCCGAAAATTATAAGTGGCTTTGCGGCACGACTTCGCAGCCTGTCGCTCGCTTTGCTCACGCCAGGCTAAACGCTAAAGTCGTGCCCTCTCCAGAAACTCCGTCATTTGTTGGTCATGAAGTCGCGCATTCAAGACCATTAAGATTTTCTTGTGCCAACGCAAGTTCAGTCGTCCCCTTCCGGGGACTCTGTTTCTCGCTTCACTTTCCCGCCGTTGAAACGGCGGGCTAGCTTCATACGTCCCGCGGGGGCGGGACTGGAATGATTTTGTTCCATCCAGCCACATATGTAGCTCAGAGCCATCGTGATGCCTGAGTTTCTGGTTCATGCAACCACCCCGGCTCTTTCAGGGGTGGTTTGGGCTGATACGTGTCTCCTCCAGTCGGGCAATTGTGTTTGGGGCCGCGCTGTATAGGAAGGATTTGTCTCGCCTTAAGTAGCAAAACACAAAAGGGTGTTCCGAAGAACACCCTTTTCCCCTTGGAGGTTAGTACGGTTATGCAGCGTCTTCGTCTTTTCTGTTCCCCTTCGCGTCATCCACTAGATCGCGTGCGGCGTCTTTCATTTTGCCGACGGCATTTTGGGTTTTGCCTTTGATCTGATCACCCAGGCCTTCCGCCTGAGTCTCGCTGTCACCGGTCCATTCGCCAACCTGGCGCTTTACACGGCCTTTCACATCATCCATTTTGCCTTCGATACGATCTTTATCCATGAGAGTTCCTCCCTAAAATTTGGTCAAGCGATGATTGGTTGATCTGCTGCCTTCAAGATCTGACTTAGACAGCCGTTCTTCGTCCCGTGATCAATTGGAACACCAGAGCGATCACTGCCAGAACCAGCAACAGGTGAATGAATCCACCCATCGTGTAGCTGCTGACTACTCCTATCAGCCACAGTACCAACAAAACTACGAACAGTGTCCAAAGCATAAGCCCCACCCCTAATATTGAGTACTTAATTACCTCGTACTAGGTTGGACGGGAGATGCCGTTGTGAGGTTGCTACGAATCGAGAGCTGCTGATTTGGATCAACATAGCAGTTAGGCACTCAGCAATTAGCATTCAGCCCGCAAGCATTTTGGGCTGAAGGATTTGCATTTGCGTGGGCATGGTTGGGAAGCAGCAATTGGCAATTAGCAATTAGCCAAAGCAGAGCTGCTGCGCAGCCCGCAGCTACTCACGCGCGGATTTCGGCCACGCGGAGCAACTCTGATTGAGAGATTTTGCAAGTAATTGTGCAGGTACATAGGATTGGTTGGTCGAAGCAGAAGCAGCTAAATACCAAGTACCAAATACCAAAGCACCAAAATCCGAGAACACAAGAGCTAGAAGCCAGCAGCCAGTGGCTAGTAGCTATACTGTCAATCATGAGAGTTGCTATTCAAGGTGAGCGTGGCGCTTTCAGCCATCAGGCAGCATCAACGCTGGCTCCAAAGGCCAGGGTTCTCCCTTGTGCCCGTTCGATAGATGTTTTCGATGCTCTGGATTCGGGCAAAGCGCAATGTGCCGTGATCCCCATCGAGAACACTCTGGCTGGTTCTGTCGGAGAGCACTTCGATCTGCTCATGGAACGCGACGTCTTTATCCACGCAGAGATGCGGCTGCGCATTGAACACAACCTCATTGCCGCTCCGGGAGTGAAATTGAAAGACCTGCGCCATGTGCTCTCGCATCCGGTGGCTTTAGATCAGTGCCGGAATTTCTTTCGCAGCCACCGCCAGATTCAGGCCCAGGCGTTTTATGACACGGCCGGCAGCGTGAAGCATGTGATTGCCGACAACCGCCACGACGCAGGGGCCATCGCCAGCCGCAGGGCAGCCGAGGAATACAAAGGCAAAATCCTGTTGCGCGGCCTCGAAGACAATAAACAAAACTTTACCCGTTTCTTTCTCGTACATAAAAGAAAGAAGATTGTGCCCGATGCCGACAAGACATCCATAGTGTTCTCTCTCAAGAACATCGCCGGAGCGCTGTTCAAGGCCCTGAGTGTTTTTGCATTGCGAGACCTGGATTTGACCAAAATCGAGTCACGTCCGGTGCGGGGACGGCCCTGGGAGTACGTCTTCTATATAGACGTGATGCGGGGAGACGACGAGGCAATGAGGAATGCGCTCAAGCATTTGGCCGAAATCGCCGGATTTCTCAAGGTATTAGGCGTATATCGGCAAGCAAAGTAGAGGCGGCGGCATTATGCTTTGATGTTCCACGTAGAAAGGTGCATTGTGCTTAGGCGGTCTTCAATTTACAATCCGCCACCAGTGTTTGGAAGGGGCGGCGCTGCATCTTTCGCACCCCCATCCTCATCCATATGTGAGCGTACTTATATCAAGGATAAATAATCAAATGGCGTCTGAAACCAAAAATGAAAATATGAATCCGACGCCGGATACACAGCAGACTATTGACATTGGCACAAAGAGCCTGCCGGTGTTGCCGGTGCGCGACACGGTTCTGTTCCCCCACGCCGTTTTACCGTTGACGGTAGGCAGGGAAAGTTCGATTCAACTGATTAATTCACTAGGCGAGGAAAAGACCATCATGGTCGTGGCGCAGCGCGAGGCGCGCGTGGACTCTCCCCAGCCTACCGACTTGTACACCATTGGCACTCTGGCGACGGTGCATAAAGTCGTAAAAATGCCCAACCAGAGCCTGTTTGTATTTACCGAAGGCCTGACCAGGGCCAAGCTCAAGGAATTTTCGCAGCTTACTCCGTTTCTAAGGGCCGAGGCTGAGGCTCTCGAAGACCGTGAACCCGATCCTTCACCGGAAATTGAGGCGCTTCAACGCAACGTTCTTACCCTGTTTCAGCAGATTGTGGCGGGGTCGCCGACTCTGTCGGACGAGCTCCAGACGGTGGCCATCAATATCGAAGAGCCAGGCCGGCTGGTGGATTTTGTAGCGTCATCGCTGCCGTTTCTTTCCACCAAAGACAAGCAGGAAATACTGGAAACTTCTGACGTGAATCGCCGCCTTCAGGCGGTGAACAAGCACCTGGCGAAAGAACTCGAAGTGCAGCAGTTGCGCAACAAGATCCAGACGGAAGTCCAGGACCAGGTGCAGCAGTCACAGCGCGAGTATTACCTGCGCGAGCAGATGAAGGCCATCCAGAAAGAACTGGGCGAGCAGGATGAAGCCCAGCGCGATGTGGAAGACCTGCGCCAGAAAATTGAAGCTGCGGGCATGCCCGAGGAGGTAAAGAAAGAAGCACTGAAAGAGCTGACGCGGCTGGCGCGCATGTCTCCGATGGCTGCCGATTACTCGGTGACCCGCAATTACATCGAATGGCTGGCGGTATTGCCGTGGGCCAAATCGAGCGGCGTAGAAGTGGACATCAGCAAAGCACAGGCAGTGCTGGAAGAAGACCACTACGATCTGAAAAAGGTAAAAGACCGCATTCTCGATTACCTGTCGGTGCGCAGGCTGAAGCCCAGCATGAAAGGGCCGATCCTGTGCTTTGTTGGGCCTCCGGGTGTGGGCAAGACCTCACTGGGGCGCAGCATTGCCCGCGCGCTGGACCGCAAGTTTGTGCGGCTGTCGCTGGGCGGCGTGCATGACGAGGCTGAAATTCGCGGACATCGCCGCACGTATATCGGCGCTTTGCCCGGCCAGATTATTCAGGGCATCCGGCGTGCGGAAACCAACGATCCGGTGTTTGTGCTGGACGAGGTAGACAAACTGGGGCGGGATTTCCGCGGCGATCCATCGTCGGCGCTGCTGGAAACGCTCGATCCGGAGCAGAACTTCAGCTTCCGCGACAACTACCTTGACGTGCCGTTCGATCTTTCGAAGGTGCTGTTTATCTGCACCGCCAACATGCTCGACACGATACCCGAGCCGTTGCGCGACCGCATGGAGATCATCGAACTGCAAGGCTATACGGAAGAAGACAAGGTGCACATTGCGGCGCGTTATCTGGTTCCGAGGCAGATCGAGGAAAATGGCCTGAAGCCCGAGCAGATTGAAATTCCAGAGGACGCGGTGCGGTTTGTGATTCGCCACTACACGCGCGAAGCCGGCGTGCGCAACCTGGAACGTAATATCGGCGCTATCTGCCGCAAACAAGCGCGGCGGCTGGCCGAAGGCAAAGACGGCAAGCTCGTGGTTACCCGCGAGACAGTGCAGGAATTTCTGGGCGGCATCAAGATTCGGCTGGACACCGAGATTGCCGAGCGCACTAAACGTTCTGGCGTAGCGGTTGGGCTGGCGTGGACTCCGGCGGGCGGCGATGTGCTGTTCGTGGAAGCCAACAAGATGAAAGGCAAAGGCGGCTTCATGATGACCGGACAGCTTGGCCAGGTCATGCAGGAATCCATGCAGGCCGCGCTGACCTGGGTTCGTTCGAACGCCAAAAAGCTGGGCGTGGAAGAAGAGTTCTTTAAGGACCACGACATCCACATCCATGTGCCGGCGGGAGCGATACCCAAAGACGGGCCTTCGGCAGGTGTGACCATGGCGACAGCCCTGGTCTCGTTGCTGACAGATAAGCCGGTGCGTCCACTGACGGCGATGACTGGCGAGATCACCCTGAGCGGCAATGTGCTGCCGGTGGGTGGTATCAAAGAAAAAGTGCTGGCTGCCAAGCGCGCGGGCGTGAAAGACGTGATCATGCCTGCTGACAACCGGATGAACGTGGAAGAAGACCTGACCCGCGAACAGTTGGACGGGCTCACTATTCACCACGTCACCACGATTGAAGAAGCTCTGGAAATCGCCCTGCCGACCACTCGAACCGAGGAGCGGCAGGACGAAGAGACTCGCGAGCGGCTTGGTCGGGGCTCTGTAATAGAATCATTGGGTTACCGGGCTGTAGTGCCTCGGTAACCCTGAGATTCGACAACCTTTAGAATCAGGCCAGGTTCTAAAATAACAGGCTGGTCATGACTTGAGTTTGCTTGACATTCAGCCCTTCAGCACGTAAGCTGTTAACCGTAAAGGAGATAATCATGGCAGGCGTTCCCCACAAATAACGGGCCTCATTCTTTTATACTGGCGGCATTGCCGGCGATAGCAGCCTTTGCCGTGGTTAGTCTCTGGGCAAAACTGCTTTCTTGCACAAGGGCTGTTAAGTCTCCTTCTGCTCCTGATTCCTGCTTTAGCTTCAAATCCTCTTCCAGATATTTCAGTAACCTTTTCCACGAAGCTTTTGTTGAACCAGCTATACATTCAAGATCTTGCATGGCAGATTCCAGCAATTTCTCCTTAGAGTCACCCTGTTGGGTTTTGGCAAGGCACCCTGAAGAGCACGCCCGGTGATACCACAAATCCGGCACCCGCTCCGGGATGCACCTTTCCTGCCACGTTGTTTCGCGTAGGGAACGGTCTATTAAATCTATGCTTTGTTGATATCTACCGGCATTATGCTCAAGCCATGCGAGGTTATAGAGCGCTCTTTGCTGATGAGGGTCAGCATCAATGCTGTTCAAGAATAGCTCTTTTGCTTTTTTAGGATCACGCGGTTCTTCCATCATCAGGGCGAAATAAGCGCGATCATTGAGCGCAGCAATATTTTTCTTGTCCTGTTCCAGCGCGTAATTCAAATAGAAAAGGGCGCGTTGCCGCCAGTCTTCCATGTCAGCGTGATTCTCTGGGGTGTCGCCCTGGTGCTTTTCCTTTTGTCTCGCGGTATTTTCTGTCTCGTATTTGAGCGCGTAGAAGGTTCCCAATCCACGATAAATATTCGAGATGTCATGACTTAAAAAATGAGTATCGAAGCATTCAAATACCGCCATGGCCTTCTCGTAAAACAAGATTAGTTCTTTTTCCTGAGGCTGTATCTTCGAATAATTACTCTCGACGAGATCCAGCACAGGAACGAGATGCAAAATCCTGTTGGTGGTTGTGGTAATGGCAAAATCCATATCTTTGAACAAAGGGAACTTCCGAGCTATCTGCTCCTCAATTCTTTTCACCTGGCTTTCGGCGCTGGCATTCAGGTTCTTAAATTGAGATTCCAGGCTGCCGGTCTTTTCTTTGACGTGTAAGTCGAGTTTGTCTATTTGCGTTGTCGTATTCCCCAATAGCTCCTGAAGCTTTTCATTAAACTGGGTAGTCAGGGTTGTGATCTGTTTCGTTGTGTCATCTTTCAGGCGGTCCACTTCTTTCTGCGCTTCCGTTTTCAAGCCGTCGAGCTTGTCTTTGGCATCTTTTGCCTGCTGGAATCCGTTGTAAGCCACCGCTAACGCATAGATGGTTGAGCCGGCCAGCAACAGGGTGAGCAATCGCTCTAAGTCATCGGCGCGTTTGCCAAAAAACTCCAGCCTGTCTTTGTAACCCTGTAGTTCCTGGTCAAGAGTGGTTTTGTCGGCCTCGACCAGCACGCGGTGATCGAGCGGCCACCAGAGCACGCCAGAAGCCCAGAGAGCAGTACATCCAATACCAAGCACGAGGCCGATTAACACTGAAATGGCCGTTCTCATTTGATCTCCTTCGCCACAATCAGGAAGGTGGGCGACAGAATAGGTTTGTCGGCTAAGCGGAGACCAATTGTAGACCAAAACTAAGTCAGGGTTTGGAGTCGCGTCGCTACTATTTCTGACAATTCGGACAATAGAACGTGGACCGTGCGTCGCGGCCCTGCTTTCTTCTTTCAATCGGTGTGCCGCAATTGCGGCAGGGCTCACCGGCGCGTCCGTAAACCCAAAGGCGATCGGCCGGAGAGGCGCGCCGGGTTGTGCGCCGCAGGCCGGTATAGGTGACGATTCCTTCGCCGGAAGTTTCCGTAACGTTGGCGCGCATGAATTTTCGCGCAGTGTGTACCAGACAGCGCAGGTCATCTTCCGATAGCGAGCTTACCTTGCGAAATGGATGCACACGGCAGGCAAAGCAAATTTCCGACTTATACACATTACCGGCGCCGGCCATCAATGATTGGCTCAGCAGGGCCTCGGCCACTTCCAGATCAGGGCGGCTGCGCAACGCCAGAATGGCCTGATCAACGTTGAAATCGTTTGCGAGAACATCCTGGCCGAGACGCGAGAGACTGGGATGTCGTTTCAGCGATTCTTCGGTGTGAAACTCAGCCACCGGCACAGAGAATGCCACGGCCAGAATTTCCGGCGTGCCAATCACGATACGCATCTGGATGCGCGGTCGCTGCCACTTTTCTCCGGGGCGGTAAATATGCCAGCTTCCGCTCATGAGCATGTGCGTGAGCAATACCAGGTCGCCGCTGAAGTGCATCATCATCCACTTGCCATGAGAAGTCACAGACGTGACCGTTCGTCCTGTAATGGGCGCATCTTCGTGGATGCGGTTCAGATGCGGCAGCACGGTTTCAAAGCGGGTAATGGTCTTGCCGGCCAGCGCCAGGTTGAGGGTGCGGGCAGCGCGAAAGATGGTATCGCCTTCAGGCATCCGGATCAGGCAGTCTTCTGGTAGTCTTCGGGCTCTTCTTCTGCTTCGGCTTCTTCTTCGTCTTTTTCTTCTGCCTCTTCGAATGCTTCAGGCCGCGCTGGGCCGGTACTCCTGCGCATCTGGAAGCCCAGGGATGTTTCGACGAAGCCTGCTTCCTCAAGGAACCTTCCCAGCGGATGTTCGCGCGCCGTCATGCCATTGATTTCGCGCACCAGCAACCCGCCCCGGCGTGACTGGCGGGCTACTGCTATTTCCGCCAGTTTGCGGGAAAGCGCGAAAGCGGTCTGCGAAAAGTCCGGCTCATTTTCCGGCAGAAAAACGCTGATGGCAGAATTGTTGCGCCGGAAGTATGCGGTGAGAGCGCCATTCACCAACACCACACTTGCTCCGGCAGTGCGGGCCAGCATGGTGACTGGCTGGTCGGCTTCACCTTCCTGCTTGCGCGGCCAGGGCAGGATCGCGCCATAAGGATTGGCGGGATCTACGCTGGCCAGATGCACGGTTTCAGGATGTTCAGGAAGATTGCGCAGAGTGCGCAGCATGTCAACGGCTGCATTCATGGCGAACTGTGCCGCGCCCAGTCCGGCGACGAACATGCCCCGGCGAATCAAGCCGCTTTCTTCCATCGTTCTCAGCGTGGGATAGATTGCGCTGAAGCCGCCCGGCAAATTTTCTGATGCAGCAGCTTCGCGGGTCACAATTCCGTAGCGCACCAGGAATTGCTGCGCTACAGCGGCGCTCCACTCGGTGGAATTCGGGGTGGTTGCGCGGCGGCTCTCCACCAGTGACCACCGGCCCTGAGCGCTGGGCGCAAAACCCGATCGCCGCCGCGAACGCGAGAGAGCTTCGGGCAGACCAGTCTTATGCTTCTCACGCGAGCGGCTTCCGTCAACATTGGAACTGCTCAACAGGGCCCGTACCGGCTGAAACGTGTCATTGGTGACAAGTCCGTTCCAGACCAGTTCCCATAATGCTTCAAGAGTGTCGCCGGGAAAACCATCTCCACTCGGCCTGATGCAAAGCGGGAAAGAAGGACGCGCCCTGCTTGCGCAGCAGATCGAGCAGACGCGCTGCGCGCTCACTGAGCGGTGGAGGCTGTTGAATTTCCGCAGACGGCAGAAGCTGAGGCAGGTTTTGCGCCGTGTAGAGTGCGATGCGTCCATCGCGCTGGCCCAGCCGCTCTGTACCTACCCAGATCACTTCTCCGGCGGCAATGAGACGATCGAGGTCTGCGGGTTTATATCCCGCAACCCGCGCCGGCAGAATCTCGCGTTCCAGAACGCTTGCAGGCACCGCCGAACCCTGTAAGAGCTCAACCGCATCCAGCAGGGCATCGAGTCCGCTGCGGGGCGCAACCACGCCCTGCCAGCGCGTAAGCAGGCGAACGTAGACCTGTTCTTCCACCGGTTCCACTTCACGCCGCAGCCGCGCCAAAGTCTTGCGCCGCACCGCCCGCAAAACTTCAGGGTCACACCATTCGCGATTGCTGCCATTGGGACGGAACTCTCCTTCCAACAGCTTGCCTTGTCCGTGCAATGCGATGAGCTGCGTTTCTATGGTGTTGGCATCCAGTCCGAAGCGCGCAGCGGTTTGCGCGGTAGTGAATGGGCCGTGGGTGCGCGCGTAGCGGCGCAGTAATGACATTAATGGAGCTTCTGCGGACTGGAGCCACACATCAGGCAGGCCGGGTGGCAGCGGAGTCCCCAGTGCATCACGGTAGCGCGACGCATCTTCCACCGCGATAAACCGAGAGGTAGCGGCGATCCGTACTTTAACTACACGCCGCTGTTCGAGAAGCTGTTGCACCAGCGCCGGCGGATCAGGGTGCGCAGTGCGTCTGGCAATTTCTTCGGCGGTCAGGTCTCCCAGCCGCAGCAGCATGTCATGCACCGCATCGGCGTGGCGCGCGCCGTATTCGGGATCAAGCATCTGCAATGCCATCTCGACTTCATCGAGCACGGCGGCGTCGAGCAATTCGCGGAAGTCGGTGTCGCCCAATAGTTCCTGCAATTGCGATTGGTCAATGGAGAGCGCCTGGGCGCGACGTTCGGCGAGCGGAGCATCGCCTTCGTAAATGTAATTGGCAATGTAAGAAAACAGCAGGGAAGAGGCGAACGGCGAGGGTTTTTGCGACTCGACGGTAGTTACCCGCAACTGTCCGTTGTGGACGCGGCGCAGCACCTCGGCAGTAGCCGCCATATCGAAAACATCGCTCATGCATTCGCGATAGGTTTCCAGCAACAACGGGAAAGCCGAATAGCGCGCCGCCACGCTCAACAGGTCGGCGGCTTTCTTGCGTTGCTGCCACAGAGGCGCGCGCAGTCCGGGACGGCGCCGGGGCAGCAATAATGCCCGCCCGGCGGCCTCGCGAAATTTGGCGGCAAATAGAGATGTGCTGCCCAGTTGGCGCGTGACCAGCGCGGAGAATTCCGTTACAGGCGGAAAGAGAACGTCGGGTTCCAGCGGCGCTTCCGCCTCGGGCAGGCGAATGACAAAGCCATCGTCTGACCACATGGTTTCCGGTTCCAGCCCGCGTTCTGAGCGCAGCCACTCGGTCACAGCCAGACACCACGGCGCATGCACGCGGCTGCCAAACGGAGTCATGACGCAGACACGCCAATCACCCAGTTCATCGCGGCAGCGTTCCACCAGCACATCTTTGTCTGAAGGCACTCGCTCAGTGGCCAGCTTTTGTTCTTCAAGATATCGCAGCAGGTTTTCCGCGGCGCTGGCATCCAGGCTGTGGTTCTGCATGAGCGAGGTGATGGCCGAAGAGTGTGGCATCTCCAAAAGCTGGCGGGTCATGGCGCCGATGCGCTCGCCAAATTCGGCAGGACGTCCGGCAGTGTCGCCATGCCAGAAGGGCATCTTGCCGGGCTCGCCCGGCGCTGGAGAGACCAGCACGCGATCGCTGGTGATTTCCTCAATTCTCCAGGTGCTGGCGCCCAGAATAATGGTATCGCCGGTGCGGCTTTCGAAGACCATTTCTTCGTCGAGTTCGCCTACGCGGCCGCCTTTTTCCGCTCCGGCGAGAAACACTCCATACGTGCCACGGTCAGGAATGGTGCCGGCGTTGGCAATGGCGATTCTGCGAACTCCCTCACGCGGTGAAACCATGTTGGTGACGCGGTCCCAGGTGAGCCGTGGACGCAGATCGGCAAATTCGTCTGACGGATAGCGGCCCGAGAGCATGTCGAGCACGCCTTCAAACAATGAACGAGAAAGATTGGCGTAAGCGGCGCTGCCGCGAACCAGAGAAAAAAGATCATCTACTGAAGTCGAGTCCATGGCCACCGCTGCGGCCACCTGCTGGGCCAGAACATCGAGCGGATTGCGCGGGTAGCGCACCGATTCCACCAGCCCTTCGTACATGGCGCGGGTGGCTGCGGCACACGCAACGAGATCGGCCCGGTATTTCGGGAAAATGATGCCCTTGCTGACGGAGCCAACCTGGTGGCTGGCGCGTCCGATGCGCTGCATGCCGCTGGCCACCGACGGTGGAGCTTCGATCTGCACCACCAGATCCACTGCGCCCATATCAATGCCCAGTTCGAGAGATGAGGTAGCCACCAGGCCGCGCAGCGTTCCCGACTTCAGCCGGTCTTCAATTTCTTTCCTTTGCGAGACGGCCACACTGCCATGGTGGGCGCGCACCAGCGTCTCGCCTGCCAGTTCATTGATCGCGCCGGAAATGCGCTCAGCCAGGCGGCGGCTGTTGACAAAGATCAATGTCGAGCGGTGCGCCTGCACCAGCTTGAGCAGCGTGGGATGGATGGCGCTCCAGATCGAAGGCCGCACCGGCCCCTGCGACGCCGGTCCACTGGGCAAAGCCTCGATGCGGTCAAGCTGTGTCATGTCCTCAATCGGGACCTCGATCTTCAGATCGAGTTTCTTGGGTTCGCCCGCATCTACGATGGTTACAGGACGGTAGACCACGCTGCGATCGAGATCATCTTCATCCCTGCCCAATCTCTCAGCCTGATTCGCCGCTTCGTTGTGAGCATCCGCCTGGCCGAGCATTTCGCGTGGGCTTTTCTGCTGGTATCTGACTGTTCTCCACGCCTCTGTTCTCCAGGCCCCCAAGGAAATGCGCTACTTCTTCCAGCGGACGCTGGGTCGCCGACAGACCAATGCGCTGCAGCCTGCGCCCGCACAGACGTTCCAGGCGTTCGAGCGAAAGGCTGAGGTGAGTGCCGCGCTTGGTGGGAACTAATGCGTGAATTTCGTCAATGATGACGGTCTCGATGGAAGACAGAACGTTCCGTGCATTGGAGGTCAGCAGCAGGTAGAGCGATTCGGGCGTGGTAATGAGAATGTCCGCCGGATGCCGCAGAAAGCGCGCACGCTCATTGGCCGGAGTGTCACCGGTCCGGATAAATACCTGTGGTTCGTGATGTTCCACACGCAGCCGCTGAGCTGCCTGGGCAATGCCGATTAAAGGGGCGCGCAGGTTGCGTTCCACGTCTACGGCCAATGCTTTAATGGGTGAGATATACAGAATCCGGCAACGCTGCGCTGCCTGCGGTACCGGACGGAACATCAATCGGTTGATCGCCCACATGAACGCGGCCAGCGTTTTGCCGGTTCCTGTAGGGGCCAGAATCAGGGTGGAATCGCCGCGGGCAATCGCCGGCCAGCCCATGAGTTGCGGCCGTGTAGGCGCGTCAAAAACCGCTTCAAACCATTCCCGCGCCGGGGCCTCGAACAGATTCAGTCCTTCCGGTTCGCGCCCTTTGGCTTCGCGCCGCTGCCGCTTCATAGCTATGTAAGATGCTGATAAACGAGACGTTGCCCGTGTCATGGGGCAGAAATCACGGCGACAAAAAGGGAGTGGCTCGGGGCCACTCCCTGCACTTTTCGGAGAATGTAAACTAAGCTACGTGTTACTCACTTCAATAGACGTGTTTCGCACCCGCTGGTTAGCGAAGTTATTGCACTTGGTATGCTAAAGAAAACATGCGAATTCGAGTGCTGCTGTTCGGACAGCTCAAAGATATTGTAGGCCGGCCTGAGGAGACCCTCGACATGGCGCAGGGAACAACCCTGTCTCAACTGGTCACCGATTACGGCATCAGGTTTCCCAGGTTTCAATCGCTGGCCGGCTCCATTGCCTGCGCCGTGAACCAGGAGTATGCCCAGACTACAGCAGTGCTCAATGACGGTGACGAGGTCGGCTTGCTGCCTCCGGTCAGCGGAGGAACCGAAGCTGACGGGGCGAACGCCCAGGAGCACCGGACCGAGCATTGCGCGATTATCTGGGACAAAATTCCGACCCATACAATAGCCGAATCTCTTAAGTCTCCTGATGATGGGGCCGCCATTATTTTCGAGGGAGTGGTGCGCAACAATACCCGCGGCAGGAGCACTCTTTTTCTTGATTATGAAGCCTATTTGCCTATGGCAGTCAACGAATTAGAGAAGCTTTCTCAACAGGCGCTTCAGTCTTTCCAAATTCGGGATATTCGCGTGGTCCATCGCCTGGGGCGGCTGGAAATCGGGGAGACCAGCGTCGCTATTATCATCGGCTCGGCCCACCGGGGTGCGGCGTTCGATGCTTGCCGCTGGGTCATGGAGGGCATTAAGCACACCATCCCTATCTGGAAGAAGGAGCATTTCCAGGACGGAGCGGTGTGGATAGACGGCCAGCCCTTTCCTGAAGAACTGAGAGCAAAAATATAACTTTGGACAGCCACTTGCATCTAAGAAAGGCAGAGAACCTGCTTGAAATGATGCTTAAACGGGCCCCATCACTGCTCGTCCGCTCTCTGCTGCTGGCATTTGTCGCAGGAACGTTGTTTATCGCACTGGCTGCACAGGTCTCTACCGATGATCAGGGCACCTTGCGTGTGCACGTGCGCCTGGTGAATGTTTTTACAACTGTCACAGATGCACATGGCGCGCCGGTGAGCGATCTATCGAAAGACGATTTCAAAGTGCTGGAAGACGGCGTTCCCCAGACGATCAGCGTTTTTGATCGGGAATCTGAGCTTCCTTTGAATATCGTGCTGGCCATTGATACCAGCGAAAGCACCCGGCGCGATATCAAGCTTGAGGTCGCTTCCGCCAAGAAATTCGCCCATTCCATCGTGCGTCCGCAGGACCGGCTTTCGGTCTTTCAGGTTACCGAAGATACCAACCAGATCACCGGATTTACTTCTGACCTCAGGTACATTGATCGCGGCATAGACCGGCTCACCGTGGGGGCGGGCACTTCACTTTACGACGCTATCTATCTGGCTTCTGACGCCCTGATTGACCGGCAGAACGGACGCAAGGTTCTGGTTCTGATTACGGATGGTGGCGACACCACCAGCAAGACCGATTACACCAATGCGCTGCGGCGCGCGCAGGAAGCCGAAGCCATTGTCTATAGCATTATCGTGGTTCCGGTAGCGTCCAGTGCCGGCCGCAATCTGGGCGGGGAACATGCTTTGATCCAGATATCCAAAGATACTGGCGGCAAGCACTATTATGCTGAAAGCATCGAGCAGCTTGACGCAGCTTTTCGCCAGGTCAGTGAGGAACTGCGCACCCAATATCTCATCGCTTACTACCCGAATCGCCGCATCTCTGACTTCCCGTTCCGCCGAATCCAGGTTGAGATCAAGAAAAAAGAGGGAAGCGAGGGCCAGTATCTGGTGCGCCACCGCGCCGGATACTATACGGCTCCTGCTAAGTAAGTCTTACTGCTTACTTAACCTGTTTGTTCATAGCCAATTGAGTGAACTCTTATGTTGGAGAATGGCAAAATCGGGTTAGAATATTGCCATGTCTTTTCGGGCTACTGCAACCGCATTTTCCAAAAAAACCAAGACGCCGCCACCGGAAGAAACCGGCATGGAATCGGCCTATCTGAAGGCGCTCGGAGAGAAACAGACGCCGGTCAGTGTAAAGCTGCTTTCCGGCGAAATGTTCCGCGGCTGGATTGAATATTACGATCTCGCCATGATCCGCCTCACCCGCGAGAGCGCACCCAACCTTTTTATCTTCAAACACGAAATCATGTATATCGCCGAAGACAATGGCCGCCGTCCTCGGCCATGAATCTTAGGCAAGACTTTCTTACCCCTATACAAGAGCTGGCCCGCGAGGCTGGCTCTTTGCTTATGTCGTACTTTGGCAAAGTTGCCATTGAGTACAAGGGAGACGTAGATCTGGTCACGGTGGCCGACCGCAGCTCAGAAGAGCTGATTGTGGGCCGCATCCGCAAGCTGTGGCCGAAGCACGACCTGATGGGTGAGGAAGGCAGCCGTACTGAAACCGGCAGCGACTTCCGCTGGTACATTGATCCGCTCGACGGCACTACCAATTTCGCCCATGGCTTCCCGGTTTTCTGCGTTTCCATGGGGCTGGAACATAAAGGCGAGAGAATCGTAGGAGTCATTTACGATCCGACACGCGATGAACTCTTCGCCGCCGAAAAGGGAAGCGGGTCCACACTCAACGGCGAGCCGATTTCCGTCTCAAATATCCCACAACTGGCGGAATCGCTGCTGGCCACCGGCTTTCCGAGCCATAAGCGGCACAAGAATCCCAACATCCACTTCTACCACCAGATTACTTTGCGCTCTCACGGTGTACGCCGCGCCGGTTCGGCGGCTCTGGACCTGTGCAATGTAGCCAGCGGCCGCTGCGACGGATTCTGGGAGTTCAACCTCAATCCCTGGGACACTGCCGCGGGAGTGCTGCTGGTGGAAGAAGCGGGCGGCAAAGTTACGAACTTCACGGGCGGGTCATTCCAGATAAGCAGCCGCGAAGTGCTGGCGTCAAATGTGTTGATTCACGATGAACTGCTGGCCGAGTTTAAGAATATTTTCGAAGGACGGGTGGAAGGTTTGCCATCGCCTGTAGAGTATTTTCAGTCACGGTAGAGACGAACAGTCTTACTACGCGACTTTTCTTTACCCATGATTGGAGTATCTTTCTCTCGCTCGTTTGAGGGGCCGTCATGTTATTTGAATCAGCAGCCATCATTACAGCCGTTGCTCCGCATTTAAAGAAATATAGCCAAGAAAAAGCCGCAAAACTGGCTAAAGATTATACCGATACCATAGTCGCTAATATTTATCAGCGTCTTGTCCCGCTAAGAAAATCACCGACGCTGTACAAGCTTTTGTCAGCCGGTTCTTAAAAGAGTTGGACCGTGTGCGGATATTCCTACCCTCACTGTTCCGGCTTATGAAAATGCTCTCAAAATATTTTTGTCCGATCCTGAAGTCATCGAAGCACTCGAGGGACCATTGGACGGACAGTCAGAGCTCAATTGGAAGTTTTTGGACAGGAGATGGGGGTATCTTAAAACGGCTGACGGGGAGCCGCTCATTTCTCTGCCGGAGGATTTTAACTGGGCCAAGCTGGCTAAGCGCTACGGCGAAGCGCTGCAATCACAGGCATTAAGCGACCCGGAGCTACGAGAATTAGTCCAAGCTCGGGCAAGCCTTCGAACAGCAAAAGCCGTCGAAGATGCTGCTTCTGGTATAGCACGAGTAGCGGGCCCGGACATGGCATTCGACCTCGCCCGCTACGCCCAATCAGTAGTGGAATCATATTGTTATTTGAAGTTTGGATCGCTCGATCCAGAATGGACTCAATATGAAAGACGGGTTCGTTTAGAGACTGTTTATGTGCCGCAGTCTGTCAAGCAGGCCCTCCCGCCTCGCGATCTTACTCGAGACTATCTCAGTTTCCTTAAAGAAAAGGGAGTCGAACTGCTTGATGAGGAGGTTCGCACACAAAAGGACGCATACGGGAAGATGAAAGCAGTTCCCGGTACTCGAAGCGGTGGATGTTTCGAATCAAACAACCGGGTGGTCATACTCGGAGACCCCGGGCTAGGTAAGTCAACGCTGCTTCGATACCTTTTGGATGCGATGGGCTCGGAATCCTGTTTTTCCGCTGGCTGTGCTGTTAGAACTACGTCGTACCGTGGACGAAGCAGGTCAAATCGATTTCCTTGCGTATCTCGAGTCTCGGACGCGCCAGACGCTCTGTTCCCCTCGGCTGCAACTGGATCAATACGTAAGAGAAAATGAGGCGCTGTTTTTATTTGATGGCCTCGACGAAGTAGGAGAGACCCCATCGTGGTGATGTTGTCGCCAAAATTATCAATTTCGGAAGAGATTATCCTAAAGCTCGTATTATCGTTACGACTCGGATTCATGGCTACTATCCCGGTTCAACACATCCTGAACTATTTAGAGATGCGCAATTTCGACCAGTGCACGCTCCAGGACTTCTCTGACACAGAGATCCAGCTCTTTATCAGAACATGGCACTCGGAAGCATTTGAAGATGCTGAAAGAGAGAGCACGATAGAGGGGCGGCTTCGCAAAGCCATTGCCGAGTCTCCGGCGATCCGTGAGTTAGCCGCGAATCCGCTTTTGCTCACGATGATGGCAATGTTTAATCGAGTTCAAGATTTGCCGCGTGACCGAGGTCGCCTGTACGAACGTTGTGCTGAACTGCTGCTTAAAAATTGGGATCTCGAAAAATTTCCTGAACTGCTGGAAAAAAGAGATACGCGCGACATTAGAGACAAATTAGGTCCTGTTCAATAAATGCGGCTTCTGGAACAAGTTGCGGTTGCGATGCAAGACCAGCGTACGGGCCTTGCAGGCAACATGATCAGCGAGAACAAACTGAATGACATCAGAGTTTCTCAACCCTGGGCAGTAACTGCTGACCTGATCGAGATGTTACGTAAACCCAACTTTATGCTCGCTTATTTGGGAGACCATCAATACGGTTTTGTACATCGCACATTTCTTGAATATTTTTTGTGGCACGAGACTCGCAGAATTCCGCCTGGAAAAAACAACGACATTCACAATTGACCATTTGGTCACGGTTGTGCGTGATCATTGGCAACAGGATGAGTGGCAGGAAATTCTATGTCTGCTTTGCGGCCTAATTGGTGTGGAGTATGCATCTGCTTGTGTAAATGAGATGTTAAATCAGAGTGAGGTGGTGGGACCATCCGCTGTTCTCCTTGGTGCTAAGTGTCTTAATGAAATCAGAGAACTGGGCAGCATTCGCGTTTTAAGGACAAGAGTAAAAGAGGCGCTTAAGCGTGTCACACAGTTAGATACTTCTGATGTCCAGAAGAACTTTCATAGTTATACTATCCGAACGCAAGCAGTTCAATCTCTCCTTAATGGTTGGCGGGAGGAGCCGGAGATAGTCGTTTGGGTAAAGGAGTCTGCGATCAAGAGTCGGTTTGATGATGTCCGCGCAAGGTGTCTTTTTACTTTGATCTTCCACTGGAGTCAAGATCCAGCTATTCTGCCCTTTGTACAGCAACAGTGTCAGATCGATGAATCTGGCAGGGTTCGTGGAGCTGGATTGATGGCAGCGATTGGGATGTGGCGAGATCACGCCTCTGTCATATCTTGGGCTAAAGATCGGATAAAAATCGAGTCCAGTCGGAGGCACGGTTACTTGCAATACTTGGGTTGCGGTGGCATCAGAATGGTGCACCAGAAACAATGGCTTGATAAAGTCATTAAAGCTCCAGACGACGACGCAGCTATTCGATCAATAATGATCCCGTTTGTGCTCAACCAACTATCACATAATTCGGATGATTTGGAGTGGATTAAAGCCATTGCGCTCGGCGATTCCGATTACAGTGTCCGAAAGTTGCAGTGCAGGAATTGAAAGCTCGTTGGCCGGAAAACCCCGACGTAAAAAAAATCGTAGTTCAGTCAAAGGATGAGAAACAAGCTAATCAGGAAATTCAATCAGCCTCATGAATAGGGATTAAAGGTGCATATGAAAACGCACTGATTTTCCGCTTTTTATGTATTTTGCCTTGAGTTATGTAGCTTATTGACGCGCTCTTGCGCCGGTTTGCTGCACCTAAAGTTGCCCTATTGCGGCTTATCTGTGTTCTGCCCGGCTTGCAATTCTTCCAGCCCCTGTTTTGCGTCTTTGTTGCCCGGGTCTACTTTGAGCGCCTGTTGGTATGCGGCTATGGCTTTCGCTTCTTCATGAGTCATCGCGTAGGCATAGCCTAGATCTGCCTGCGCTTCCGCATCGTTTGGATCGGTCGCAGTGACCTGCTCCAGCATTCGGATGGCAACATCATACTGATGCCGGTCGAGCGCCATCTCGGCCACGGCTCTTCTGGTTTCCGGCGCGCGGAAATCCACTACCTGTTTTCCCACCACACCCAGAACCAGTGCTGCCAGGACGATAGTGGCCCATTCAAAACTCTTTTTGCCTGAGGCAGAGGCGGTTGCCAGGGGCACCCCAAAAACGAGTCCGCCAAGCAAGCCGCCCAGGTGGCACATATTGTCTATACCGGGCGCAATACCGAATGCGAGGTTGAAGAGCACGAAGAATATCAGGCTCGAAAATATAGATCGCTTCTGTAAGGGAGAAACAGCCACGTTCCCAAACTTGATTCCCGAAAGAATAGCTCCGGCAATGCCGAAGATTGCGCCTGAAGCGCCGACCTCCAGGCGTCCGGGATTCCAGGCGATGCTGAGCATGCTTCCTGCTACGCCGGTAAGAAGATAAACGGCAACGGTGATCCAGCGGCCAAACAGCCGTTCTGAAAGCTGACCGAGACTCCACAGGCACCAGATGTTGAAGCCGATATGAATAATGTTTGCATGCACAAAACCTGCGGTAATCAGCCGCCAGTACTCACCGCTGAAGGTAAGCGGACCGTAGTTGGCGCCTGCGCGGAGTTCATCCTGCGGGCTGAAGCCCATCAGGCTGCCGCCGTTGAAGATCATCCACACAAATACAGCAAGGTTGATCGCCACCAGGGCTGTTGTCGCAGGGTAATCGTGCATGGTGCCCACGGGTGACAAGCTTTTGCGCGCGCGGCTGGTCGCCGCTCCCGCGCAACGGTCGCACAATACCGGCGCCAGGCCTTCTTCATTCACCGGAAGTTCAGCGCCACATCTTAGACATGTCGGCATATCAGTACCAGATTAACAATTTAGCTGGAAATGCACACTTTATTTGCTTTGATGGAGTTCAGCAGCACGTTTGCGCTCGCGTTCTGCATCTTCGGGTTTGCCCAGTTGTGCGTCAACCTCGGCCAGCAACTCGTGACTGAGGGGATCCTCTTCTTCCAATTCCAAAGACTTGTGTATCGCCGTAAGAGCTTCGGAATACTGCTTCTCATGGAAGAGCGCGGACGCATAGCGGCGGTAGTCGTCAGCATCGAAATCTGCTTCGCCCTTGGTAATAGTTTTGCGGTAAAGAGTGAGCGCCGCTGCCGGTTTTTGTTGCAACAGGTAAACATTCGCCAGGTTCAACTCGAGCAATGAAGAATTCGGCATTAACTCTAAAGCGGTTTCGTATTCATGCGCTGCCTCGTTCATGCGGTTCTGCCCTTGATAAGCAGTGGCGAGCAAAGTGTGACCAGACACATCGGCAGGCCGGATGGCGACATATTTTTCCAGATGATCGCTGGCCGCCTTGTACTGGGAGTGACTCAGTGCAAGCCGTCCCAGATAGAAGTCACGCACATAGCTGTTTGCTCTGGCAACTGGCACGAACCAAAGTGCCAGGACTACAGCAGTTGTGAGCGCGATAAGTTGCTGTTTAGACGCCCGCTGCTCTGATGGCAGGAACACTGTTCCGGCCAAAAAAAAGGCCACTAACAAGCCGGTGACCAGACCGCCGACGTGAGCCATATTATCCACATGCGCGCTCATGCCGAAAATCAGGTTCACACCCGCAAATCTGGAAACAGAGACCAGCAAGCTGCGAATATTTTCCTTCGGCACATCGAACTTTGCGAAGTACAGGACGGGAATGAGTGTTCCCGCAAGCCCGAATATGGCGCCGGATGCGCCGGCGGTGACGCGCATGGGATTCCACGTCAAGCTCAGCAAACTTGCTCCGGCGCCGGTAAGCACATACAGTGTCACGGTCATGAACGGCCCGAACAGGCGTTCCACAAGTCGTCCCAGGGCATACAGACACCACATATTGACTGCGAGGTGCAACAGGCCAATATGCACAAATGCGGATGTCACAATGCGCCAAGGCTCTCCACCAAAGGTCGTGGGGCCGAAGTCAGCGCCCCAGCGCAGCAGTTGCTCTGAACCCGGAGCAGACCACGATATACCCGACAGCACCATGGCGGTATAAACTGCGCAATTGACCGCGATCAGCAGGTAGGTAGCGTTGAACCTGCTCTCGCCGCCGAGGCGGGGCAGCATATCTTCCAACCGCTGCTTCGGTTTCGGGGGCTGCTGTCCAAGGCAGGAAGAGCAGTGCTCACCGAGTTCTCCTAGAGCAACCGAAGGCAAAACTGTTCCGCATTGGCGGCAGGTGGCCAATTCCGATTCTCCCTTTATGCAGATAAAAGTGCGTGGTATTGTAAGCTGAATTTTGATTTCCGTTACAACTGTTTTTGTTTCAGTGAAATGACGATCTATAAACGCAATGCAGCCGAGCGCAGGGCGTAATAGGTCAAGATGGTGGCCCGGCACGGGACGGAGAATGTCCATGACACGAGCAACGACGACTGCAATTTCACCGTTCTTCATCGTCAGCAATGTTGATCGAACCATCGCGTTCTATTGCGAAAAGCTTGGATTTGAGACAACGTTTCAGGAGCCGGACCGGAATCCTTTTTTCGCGATTATCCGCCGCGATGGAGCGCAGCTCTTTTTTAAGTCTGATGGAGACGTCACACCCCTGCCGAATTCCAAGCGCCATCCTTCCATGAGGTGGGACGCTTTTGTTTATGCACCAGACCCCGAAGCCTTGGCCGCCGAATTTGTTGATCACGGCGCATCCTTCAGCACACCACTCGCGGATACACACGACGGCTTGCGCGGTTTCGAGGTCACTGACCCGGACGGCTACGTTCTGTTTTTCGGGCGACCGAGATAGCTGCTCACTTTTTATTCCAGATGTTGTGGGCAGCGTTTGTAGGGGTGGTTCTTCTGTGCCGGGCTGCGTCGGTTCTGGGGCCCTGACGCTCCGCTGCAAACAATCGCGTCTCTTGTTAGAATTTTCTTGTGGAACCCTCTCTGCTGAATCGCCCTATTGAAAAGCGTCCCGACCAGGTCAAATTGCAGGGCCGCATCCTTTTTCTCACTGAAGATCCCGAGTTGATCCGCCGGCAGTTGGCCGGGGAAGATCTGCCCTGGGACACCCGCAACCCGCAGAATAATCCTAAGCTGCGCGACGACATCTCGACCGATGAGATCACGCCCGCCCACATCTGCTTTTTCTTTGACGAGACACTGGGCGAGTTCCCTTATACGGGGCTGAAATGCGGGAATGAGGTGCCAATTAAGCGGGGCGATGTGAAAAAGGGCGGGTTTGTAGCCGCCGTGAGCGGCAAACGCCGGGGCAAAGGCTCGAGCCGCGAGCAGTCGCCTTATGCCGAGCTATGCGCTGGAATCAAAGTGGTGATTGCCGAGAACATTGAGCGAATCTACAAGCAGAATTGCCAGAACCTGGGCGTGCTTACCTCCACTGATTTCGGCCTGATAGACAGGATTCGCGCCGGACAGGAAATTCCGCTGAGCGAGTTCACCCGCGGTGAAGATGAGATCACACGCCAGGTGATCGAGCATGGAGGACTCTTTCCGTTCAACGTGGCGCGCATGCAGAAGAAGGTGTTTCTGCCGCCGATCACTACCGGCAAACGTCCGATGACGATTGCGGAGAAGATCTTTGCCCGCCACATGCTGAACGAAAAGAACCAGCCCGGCGTGCCCTATGTAAAGCCGGGCGATACCGGATTTGCCCGCACCGACCTGCGTTTCAGCCACGAATACGTGACGCCTATGTCGGCCATCTTTTTTGAACACTTTGTGGGCAAACAGGCGAAGGTCAATGATCCTGCCAGCATTGTCTTCTTTCGCGACCATCTCACGTTTCTCGATGAAGTCATTTCTGAAGAGAAAAAGAAGATGGGGCTGCTTGATCTTGCCGGACAGCTCAAGCTCAAGCAGGAGGAGTTCGCGGGCAGGCAGGGAATCCGGCTGCATGGCGAACTGAAAGACCGCAAGGGCTCAGAGGGCATCTGCCATTCGGTCATAGCCGAGAGTTATGCCCTGCCCGGCCAGCTCAACGTAGGTTCTGATTCCCATACTCCGCATGTAGGCGCGGTGGGCTGCGTGGCCTTCGGCATCGGCACCACGGACGTGTTCAATTCGTGGATCACCAAAGATGTGCGGGTGAAGGTGCCGGAGTCAGTGAAAGTGATTGTCCGGGGACGCCGCAAGCCCAACGTGACGGCCAAAGATTTTATCCTGCTGTTGCTGAGCATGGATTACATCCGCAGCGGCAAAGCGCTGGCCAAGGTGATGGAATATTCCGGCGAGGCCATTGAGGAATTGAGCGTAGACGAGCGGGCCACCATGACCAACATGGCTGCCGAGATTGGCGGATTCACCGGCATTGTTGCTCCTGATGAGAAGACGGCGGAATTCCTGATGGAACGCCGGGGCATGTCGCGCGCTGATGCGGAAAAATATTCTGAGGGTCTGTTCAGCGATCCTGATGCCGAGTACGCGCACGTGATCGAACTGAATGCCGACGAGATTACACCGATGGTGGCGACACCGGGTGATCCTGGCAATGGCAAGTATGTGCGCGAGCTGAATACTCCGGTGCCAGTGGAAATAGCCTATGGCGGAACCTGCACGGCCGGCAAAAACGCTGATATGGATATGTATGCCCAGGTGCTTTCCGACGCTCTGAAGAACGGCAAGCGGGTGGCTGATTCGTGCAAATTCTATATTCAGTTTGGATCGCAGGAGACGCGCGAGTACTGCATTCGCAGAGGATATCTCGATATCTTTCACCGCGTCGGAGCGACGGTCATCGAGCCAAGCTGTGGGGCCTGCATCAATGCCGGCCCGGGAGTTTCCTCGCGGCCTGACCAGATTGTGATCAGCGCCCAGAACCGCAACTTTCCGGGACGCAGCGGCCCCGGGCAGATGTACCTGGCCAGCCCTTATACAGTTGCAGCCAGCGCGGTTGCGGGTTATATCGTGGAATACGAGCCGAGTACCGAGAGGGAATTGATTGTGGCGTGAGTAAAACCTTTCACCGCAGAGAACGCTGAGAGCGCAGGTGGGCAATTGGATATAAAGTTGAAGCCCAGTATTTATAAGGCTTTTCGGCACGACTAAAAAGTCGTGCCCTGTTACATATCTCGCGAGCACATGCAAAATTTCAATTCTGACACACACTGTAAAGCTCTACGAGCCAAGTACGAGGGAATTGATTGTGGGGTGAACCCAGTAACAATCCGTGCGCGAATTCCAGACTGGCTGCGACCTTCCAGGGATGCAATTCAAATTCGAGGGCGTCAAGATAGTGCGGAAGGGTGAAGAGCTTTGATGTCGGCGTAGCGTTTGAAATCATCAGTATTAAAAGTTAAAACGCTATCTATTGAATAAACGATCATTACAGCAACGAGCCGTGCGTCGTAAACTTTGACTCCTTGAACGTTGTGGCGGGCCACGATCCGCTTCCATTGAGTGTAGATTCCTGGAATATCCGGCAAAAGAGTCAACAAAGTTTCAATACTGCCAATCTCTTTCAACACCTCATTGCCTGACATGCCAAGCCCATTGGCTCCAGGAGGGCGGGTTGCGACATTCCAGAATTCCGCGATGTTCTGCGAACAAAAAAAGACAGATTCATTTTGACGCAGTAATTCGGATACGGCATGCGTAGCCTGAGAACAGAGTGGATGGCCAGGTTGTGCGCTGCGCAGGAGGATGTTTGTATCAACAAGGAAGGGCATTAGTCATCGCGGCCTTCATAGAAGGATTCGCGGCTCACCGCGCGCTCCGAAAGGTCTGGCGTAGTGCGATGGCTTGCGGACCATGCCTCGAACGCATCTGCCCGTTCTTTTGGCGACAAGGCTCTTTGCGCTGCTGAAATTGCGGCGCCTTCCACCATGGAGAGAAGATACTCCTCCAAAGTCATCCCATTTGACTGGGCTTGCATCAATAGCCCGGCTTCGACTTCCGGCTTGAGATTCAGCGTAACTGTCATGTGCTGATTTTAGTACAATAATTCTGGTGATTCACATAACTGCGCAAGCTTTGATTAGTCCACATACTCGGTGAGTTGCCGTTTGCTTTGGAACTGTTAGAATTATCTGTTTGACGACTCTGTACGTTGACCTCCTGGAGAACTAACGCGTTATGGCATATGTAATTGCAGAGCCCTGCATTGGAACAAAAGATGCAGCGTGCGTGGATGCCTGCCCTGTGGACTGCATCCATCCGAAGAAGGATGAACCCCAGTTTGAAGGCGTAGATCAGTTGTTTATTGACCCGGTTGAGTGCATAGACTGCGGCGCCTGCGTACCCGTGTGTCCGGTATCGGCGATTTTCGCGCTCGACGATCTGCCGGAAAAATGGAAATCCTATACGGAGAAGAACTCAAAATACTTCGGCCGCTAACAATGCGACGATTTCAGGCGCGCAGCCGTACGGCTGCGCGCTTTTGCTTTCTGCCGCTCGCTGGCTCCCATGCCTAAGCAATCAGAAGCCCTGGTGCTGCGCACCTATCCCCTGCACGAAGCGGACCTGCTGGTAACGCTCTTTACCCGCGCCGAAGGCAAGGTCAAGGGTGTAGCCAAATCCGCTAAGAAGTCAAAGAAAAGATTTGGCGGCGCGCTGGAACCGCTGACCCATGTGATCGCCCACTGGGAAGAAAAGGAAAAACAGGAACTCGCTCGCCTCGATTCCTTCGAGATCATCAGCTCCCCTCTGGCATCCGAAGTGAACTATCCCCGGCTGCTGGCGCTGGCCTATGTGGCCGAAGTGATAGACCAGCTTCTACCCGACAGGGAGCCTAGCGACGCTATCTTTCGCCTCACTCTGGCGGTCGTCCATCATCTGAACTCTGACGGAATCTGGATGCCGCTGACCTACTTCGATCTCTGGATCGTCCGACTGAACGGCCTGCTGCCGGATATCACCGAATGCGTAAATTGCGGGGCGGTACTGAATGGCAGCCGCGCATACTTTCATCCCATGGCGGACGGGTTGCTGTGCGAACGGGACAAACGCCTGGCCAGCACTGAAATGTCGGTGGAATCGCGGCTGCTCGCGGCTGAGATGTTCCGCTCGCCTGTGACCGAGTTTTCCGCCCTGCACTGGCCGCGCCAGCGCGGCTTTGATCTGCGTAAATTTCTTGCCCAACGAATCGAACGCCACATCGAACGAAAGCTGATGACGGCCACTATGCTGGATCGGCTTGGCTGAACCTTACCACTGATTGCACTGATTCGACTGATTTGCACTGATGAAACCCGTGAGAGCGGAAGGCCAATATGCATTCAGGTCGCGGGATATACCGATGTCCCGATACACCGATGCCCCGATTCTTCCGTGATAAATTAGAAGTTTCATGCCCAAGACTGCTTCACCGACATTTCAGGAAATTATTTTGCGGCTTCAGAATTTCTGGGCGCAGCGCGGGTGTGTGCTCCAGCAGCCCTATGACATTGAAGTGGGCGCCGGAACCATGGCCCCGGAAACTTTCCTGCGGGTGCTCGGTCCCAAACCGTACAAGGTCGCTTATGTGCAGCCGTCGCGGCGTCCCGCCGATGGCCGTTACGGCGACAATCCCAATCGCCTCTACAAGCACATGCAGCTTCAGGTGATTCTCAAACCGCCGCCGGAAAATGTGCAGGAGCTGTATCTGGAATCGCTGGGCGCGCTGGGCATTGATCTGCGCCAGCATGATTTGAAATTCGAAGAAGACAATTGGGAATCACCCACGCTGGGGGCATGGGGCATTGGCTGGCAGGTCATGCTCGATGGGCTGGAAATCACCCAGTTCACTTACTTTCAGCAGTGCGGCGGCATAGACCTTGATCCCATCTCCGCCGAGTTGACGTACGGACTGGAGCGCATCGGCGCTTTTCTTCAGGATGTGGACAGCATTTATGACATTGTCTGGGCGCGCGACCCGCACACCGGTACTCCTGTTTATTATCGCGACGTGCGCTACAAAGAAGAGCTGCAACTTTCCGTCTACAACTTTGAAGCTGCCGATGTCGAGAAAGCCTGGAAGCATCTGGAGATGTACGAATCGGAATGCCAGTCGCTCATCAACGGGTTCAATACTCTGAACGCCAATAAAGATTGGCCCGATGGCGAGCGGCAGCGCTATCCGTTGCTGGGGGCTTTCGATCTCTGTTTAAAGTGTTCTCACCTGTTCAACATTCTGGACGCGCGCGGGGCCATCTCGGTGACAGAGCGTGTGGGAGTAATTGCCCGTATCCGGCAACTGGCGGTGGGCCTGGCCAAGGCTTATCTCGCTCAGCAATCGGCCTCGACGGCAGTCGAAAAGCAGAAGGGAGGAGCAGCCTGAATGCCTGACTTTCTGCTGGAAATCGGTTGTGAAGAAATTCCCGCGCGCATGCTGGATGCGGCCCAGGAAGAACTTGCCACGCGTGTCACTGATCTGCTCAGCCGTGAGCGTCTGGCCGGCAGCGCTTCGGTGAGTTCTTTCGCAACGCCCAGACGGCTTGCCGTTCTGGCCGACTGGCATCGCCGCTTCCCAGCCCGACGTTGAAGAGCAGGCGCTTGGTCCGTCAGTGAAAGTGGCATTCAAAGACGGCAGCCCGACTCCGGCAGCCGAGGCATTCGCAAAGAAAGTCGGCGTCTCCGTGGACAAGTTTGAGCGGATCACCAATCCGAAGGGCGAATACATAGCGGCCAATGTCGTGAAAAAAGGGCGCAGCGCCGCTGAAGTTCTGGGCGAGTCTTTGCCCAAAGAAATCCAATCACTTTACTGGCCGAAAAACATGTATTGGCGGGCGGGCAAGCCGGAAAGATTTGTCCGTCCGGTGCGCTGGCTGGTAGCCATGATTGGCGGCGAGGTTGTGCCGCTGGAAGTCGCCGGAATCAAAGCTGCATCGCGCACTCGCGGCCATCGCATTTTGAGCAGCGGCGAACAGATTATCTCTGAGCCTGCCGCCTATTCTCAGGTTCTGACCGGCGCAAAGGTAATGGTTACCCCCGCTGAACGGGAGCACCGCATTCGCAAAGCTCTCGATGCTGCCACCCGCATTGTGCCGGCAGCCCGCTGGCGCGAAGACCCGGAACTGCTTAAGACGGTTGTCAATCTTACCGAATGGCCAGCGGCCATTCTCGGCAGTTTTGACAAACAGTTCCTTTCCTTGCCGGAAGAAGTTCTGGTCACGGTGATGCGCGATCACCAGAAGTATTTTGCTGTGGAAGACGCTTCCGGTAAACTCGCTCCTCATTTTCTGGCGGTGCTGAATACTGACGGCGATCCTGAAGGTCTGGTGCGCCATGGAAACGAGCGCGTGTTGCGCGCCCGCTTTAACGACGCCCGCTTTTTCTGGGACACCGATCAAAAGACACCGCTGGAAAATCGCGTGGAGATGCTGAAGGCTGTGACCTTCCAGAAAGAGCTGGGCAGCTATCACGCGAAGACCGAGCGCATGTCGGTGCTGATTGAGACCATTGGCGCCGATCTGGCCCATCACGGGCTGAAGATAGACCAGAAAGCCGCGCAACACGCCGGACGGCTGGCCAAGACCGATCTCACCACTGAGTTGGTGAAAGAGTTCACCGAGCTTCAGGGCATCGTAGGCGGGCTGTATGCTGCGGCCCAGGGAGTTTCCCAGAGTGCCGCCGATGCCATTTACGATCAGTACAAACCAAGTTCCATGGAAGATTCGGTCCCGCGCACTGTGGAAGGCGCGGTACTGGCAATCGCCGATAAGGCCGATACCATCGCCGGAATGTTTGCGCTCGGCCTGGTGCCTTCCGGATCAAAAGATCCTTTTGCCTTGCGCCGCCAGGCCAACGGCATCGTAAAAATCATCGCCGAGCACAAGCTACCCCTCAGCATTGCCGCGCTCATGGCGGAAGCGCTGAAAGCTTATTCCGGCAGCGAAGCGGAAAAGAAATTCAAACTGACCGGCGATGCCTACACACAGGCGGTGCGCACCTTTTTTGACGAGCGCCTGGAATTCTATCTGGGCGAGGCACTGGGCCTTTCTCACGGTGTAGTGAAAGGTACGCTGGCTGCCGGATCGGATCAGGTAACGGATGCAGTGGCCCGAGGCGCCGCAGTGGCGAAAGTGCGTCCTTCGGCGGATTTTGAAGCCATTGCAACTTCTTTCAAGCGCATTCGGAACATTCTTCGCCAGGCGCAGGAAACGAACAAAAAGATTGCGCAGCCTTATGATGCCGGCCATGCTTCACGAAGAAGCGGAACGCAAACTGGCCCAGGAAATTCCTCAGATAGCAGAAAAGGTGGAATCGCTGCGGGCGAGCGGACGCTACGAAGAAGCATTGTTGCAAATCTCGCATCTGCGTCCTCTGGTGGATGCTTTCTTCGACAAGATCATGGTGATGGTGGAAGATGAGAACCTGCGCGCCCAGCGTTTAGGACTGCTGGCGGCATTGCTGGAAAAATCGTCCAGCATCGCCGATTTTTCTCTGGTCTAGCACAAGAACCATGTCCAACGGCGATCAACAACCGCTTATCCGTCATATCTCTGACACAGCGCGCTGGGCGGCTGTTTATCGAGCGAAAGAAAGCGAGCGCCGCGACGCAGTTTTTCATGATCCCTTTGCGCGACGATTGGCCGGACAGCGCGGACTCGAAATCGCGGCTTCTCTTCCATTTCACGACCGTGCGTCATGGGCGTGGGTAAGCCGCACATGGATGTTTGATACCTTCATCACCCAACAGGTTCAGCAGGGCGTAGACCTGGTTTTGAATCTCGCAGCCGGCCTGGATGCGCGGCCTTACCGCATGAACCTGCCTTCATCGCTCACCTGGATCGAAGTTGATCTGCCCGGAATTCTCGATTACAAGGAAGACATTCTGCGCGACGAAAAGCCGGTGTGCAAGCTGGAGCGGGTACGCCTTGATCTGGCTGATGAAAATGCGCGCCGCCAACTGTTCGCATCGGTGGGACAACGTGCACGCCGCGCACTGATTCTCACCGAAGGCTTATTGATCTATCTCACTGCGGAACAGGTAGGCACGCTCGCCGAGGATCTCGCCGGTCCGCAATCCTTTCAGCGCTGGCTTCTTGATATAGCATCGCCCGGCCTGCTGCGCATGTTGCAGAAGAACACTCAACTTGGTGAAGATGTTCCGCAATTGAAATTCGCTCCTGCGAATGGCCCAGAATTCTTCACTGCCCATGGATGGAAGCCGCTGGAAATCCGGTCTACGATCAAAACCGCACGCCAGCTCAGGCGACTCTCGTTGATGTTTCGTTTGTTGTCTTACAGCCCTGAAAATCCGTCACGCATGGGCTCACGGCCCTGGTCAGGTGCATGTTTGATGGGCAGGGAATCGTCCTAGACAGGCACCCAAACCCACAGAAAACTCAGGCTTGATGGAGCGGCGGCGGCCGTGGCGCACAGGCCCTATACGATGGCCCTCTTAATGGTGCCCAGGAAAAAAGGATCAGCCTGCAACTTGCAGGAATGGACCTTTTGCAGGAAATCAAGCAGTTCCGGACGAATGCTGGCGCCCAGAAAGCTGCTGCAGCTTGAGCACCGCAATTCTGTGAGCTGCGCATGGCGCGAAATTGGATACCTCTGAAAGAGACTGGTATCCCGGATGGCTGGAGTTCGAGAAGGCTGTTTCACATTTGCTCCAATTTGAGTACGCAAATACTGCCACAAATCCAGAGCTGGAAATACATCTTTTTTTAAGTTTCTGAATTCGGAAGGGTCAAAATCGCATGAAAGTTTTCTAATACCGAATTTTTGATCTTCTATTTGCAGTAAACACCGCAGGTTTGCACACTTTGGAAGGAAATCACCCTACCGGAATTAACCTTTTGGTGGAAATACCGTAACCCGCTCCCTAACATATCGGCGACGAACCAGGCACGAGGTGAAGTTTCACTCGAAGAACCCAACGTAACTTAACGTAATGAAAGACAAAAATTGTAGTACAGTGAAGTCCTTCGTCTCGCCCGAAGTTCGAAGCTATGTGTCAGCCGCTCGCATCATGTGAGCCACTGGGGCCCAACCCATCGGGGAGATGAAAGATGGAGGAAAACCTCAATGAGACAGATTCGGACCACAGTTCTGGGCCTGTTTTGCCTGATGTTTGTAAGCTGCGGCGGCGCGACCCTAACGGAAAATCTCAAACTATCAACGGCAACTGGAGCGCCACGCTTACCGGCAGCAATGGGTATTGACAGCTTCGCCGTTACACTCAACCAGACCAACCCGCCCAACGTCGACGTGACAAACGCCACTTTCCCCGCACCGTCGGCATGTTTTTCCACTACGAACGTAGTGACTTCCACTTTTTTCTCAGGTGGCATCGACGATGGAAATATCACCGGCACGTTCACGCTGCATATCGTTACGGGCGATTCTGCGCCGTTCCAAAACCAGTTGGACCTTCAGGGGAACGGTCGACGGCAAAACCATCAAGGGCAACTGGTCCTTTGTCGGAGGCCCCAGTGAAGACTTCTGTAACGACTTCGGCACTTTTAAGATGATCATGATTTAGGCTGACTATGGATAGATTGTGGCGATACTTACTTCATTGGCTTCATCTGTAGCGCATCATTGAAGCCGGTTGAAGTAAGTCTGAATCTTCCTGAATTTGAATTGAAGGAGCCACTACCTTTATCTCCAGGCGCTACGCACGATGTTGCTGTCGCGGCAGATCAGCATTCGATGCCGTGGCTAAACTTCGATGGCGTTGCAAAACAAGGCAAAGGCAGACTGGAGCGTCTGCCTCTCCTTAAGAATCAGATTGCAGCGACGAGCTGTTTACTTGCCCGCGTATGATTCGGCAGCAGCCATGGCTTTGGCGCGCTGCGGTTGGGCGCTGACGAGCTTCATCTCCTGCCAGTCATAAGCAAACTCTTTGCCGCAATCGAGACAGACCACGTAGGTTCCAGTCATTGCGGCAGCAGGGGAGCGCCGTTGTCCGGCTTTGTGTGTGATCGGAAAGCTGTATTTCTTATGGGAGCAACCGAAAAGCATGTCGAAGAGATTCGCCATTTTTCACCACCCCGGTTCGGGTACCTTTAAGAGCCAAACTCTCTGGCCCGAGTGAGTACCGGAGTTCATGCTCTCCTGTACTCACAAGCTTAGATTCCGAGTAGCTGAAAAAGGTTCGAATCAGAGTTGCTGCTCATTTTTGGTGCAATTGGAGGAGTAAAATTTACCTACTCTGGGTTAAGTAATAGAAATTACGAGCTTAACTGGCGCGAACAGACGGCCGATTTCAGCTGAAATGCCACCTGCCGGACTAAGAAAAATTTAAAAAAATTGTGAAAATGGACCGATCCGGCCCTGAGTTTGCCCTCAGTTTTCAAGTTACCGGGGTCACTTCCGCTCGATGAAAAGCGTCGGGGCGGCTTCAAAAAGGGGCGGGGAAAAGTGGAATTTGCCGTTTATAACCAGTGCTGGCCCGTATGGGTAGTGCGGGCATCACCAATAGCGAACCTTCGTTCGCTCTGTGATGGCGTAAGAGAATATCTAGGTTGGAGTCTTGCCGCCGCTTTTGCTCTGTTTGCATTTGCTCATGATGGCTTCGTGGAGGCGGGTGCGAAGGGTTTCAGGGAGTTCGAAAAGTTTGCTGTCGCGATAGATCTCAATGGTCTTCTTGGTGGTATTCAGCACCACGTCGCAGTCATGGCACCAATGCAAATGCTCTTCCAACTCTGCGCGAACAGTCACGGTAATCGTGCCGTCCAGATAATCGGTCAACTCTTTCAAAAATTCATTGCATTTCACGGTTGGCCGTCTCCGCCCCTCTTGGACTTGAAGTATTTTGCCAGACGCTCCCGCAGTTGCAAACGCGCGCGCAACAGCCGCGATTTGACTGCCGGAATGCTCAAACCAAGCATTTCCGCAGTTTCCTCGGTCGAGAGCCCCTCAACATCACGCAGTACAAATACCGTTCTAAACCCTGGTGGCAAACCCTGAATGGTCTTTTTCAGAATGTCACCCAGTTCCGACGTTCCGTATTGCTGCTCGGGGTTGGGGCTCCAGTCCGCGACTTCACGCGGCATGCTGCCCTCTTCCGTCTCAATGTCTTCATCAATGGAAACGGTCTTGTCCGAGCGGCGTTTCCGCAGCTTCATCAACGCTTCGTTTACCGCGATCCTCACCAGCCAGGTATAAAACTTTGAATTACCCTGAAACTGCTCGAGGTTCTGGTAAGCCTTGAGGAATGCGTCCTGCACTACATCCTGAGCGTCTTCCTCATTGTGCGTAATGTGCTGTGCGATGCGGAAGATATTACGGTCATAGCGCCGCACCAGATTGCTGAACGCTTCCAGATCGCCTTTCTTGGCGGCCTGCACAAGCGCCAGTTCGCTGGTATCCTCTGCTGCCTTCTTTTGGATGGTCTCCATGCGCTCCCGACTCAAATAATTTACTATGTTCCCAACCCCCAAAGGGGCTAAATCCAATTAAAAATTGTGTTTACGGGCCTTTGTCTCTGATACATACGGTTTTGTGCGTTCGAGCAAAAAGCGGCCTGGAAGCAGCTTTCAGGCCCAAACAGCCTGATTGCAGCTCAAACAAAGAGTCGTTTCAGGGAAAGGCTTCATTGTTAGACGCATTCCGTAACCTTTGGGCAACGGTGTGTCTCATTATTCCAGTATGAAAAAAATCGCGTTTTTTGCATTTCTATTTGTTTTTCCTGTGGCTTGCATGCTGGGCTGCAAACATTCATCCGCTACGCCGAACGAACGAATCAATGTGGTGATGAAGAAATATACGTTCGATCCTGCGGTCATCCGGGTCAAAAGCGGCGATGTTGTGGAATTGAATGTCACTACTGCTGACGTTCAGCACGGTTTCGAAATTGCCCAATTAGGCATTAAAGAAGCTGTGCATCCGGGCAGGCCCACCACTATAACTTTTACCGCTCCGGCTAAAGGCGAGTATGCGGTGGATTGCAGCATCATCTGCGGCCCGCATCATGACGACATGGCGGCGAAACTGGTGGTGGAATAACTTCAACTTCAACCACGGAGACGCGGAGGCACGGAGAACGGCAAAATCTTGCCGCGAATTTCGCGAATGTTCGCGAATAATCCAGGGTCAGTGGAACTTGCGACCGCGGATGTTTGACTCTAGCGCTGCATGATCTGGCTAGCTTCGGACGTTTTCCTTTCTATTACGGCCCCAGTTTGCCGCTTTGCGAGACGGCCAGCTTCCATTCGGCGGCCTCTTTGATCCAGACTTGCATAAAGTGGTAATTTCCGCTGAAGTCCTGCCCTTTGTAACTGCCGGCAATGGTGTTCACGCCCGTTAACACCACCGTATCGCTGTTATAAGTGCGCACGGTAAAGTCGCCAAAGTTCACTTCGTCATACTTCAGGTCAGGTGAATTATGTAGCTGCACCGCATCGGCCTTGCTGCTGGTCTGGCCCTGAGGATCAACCCCCACATAGTTGTCATCCAGATGCAGCTCCCACCACGAGCCGTCACCATGCAGCGCCGCCCTGCGCAAAGTCTCTTCCAACTCCCTGATGGTGGTAACAATTTCTTTATCATTGCCGGCACTGGTCGGGGCGGTGGCCGCAGCTTTATGGGGCGCCCGCTTGCCGGTTTGGAATTGCATGGTCTGGGAAGGCGCTGAATTCAGGCCCACAAGCAGCAGGGAGCCCAGCAGGACGGCCGGTAATCTCATGGTCATGGTCTCCAGTAGGGTTACTAAGATACAGGGGTGGTATAAACTTCAGCAATCTCACGGGTTGACAGCCGTTTGTCAGACCATATAATCGCGCTACCGAATGCCGAATTCCATCAAGATACAGGCCATTGTCGAAGAGGCCGTAGCTGCTGTCTTTGAGACGGCCCTGCCTAAACTGCGCGACGAGATTGTCAGCCGCACGGTCGAGGAACTGCAATCTCTGGAGCCAGCCGCCGGAAACCTGCCTACCGACCTGCTGAATGCAGCCACGGCGTCCGTTCAGGAGACGAATTCGCAGGCCGAGATATTGCGCCACCTGCTGGAAGGCGTGGCGCGTTTCAGCGGACGCGCAGCACTCTTCGTTGTCCGCGCCGGGGCAGTGAATGGCTGGCAGGGAATTGGTTTTGAAAACAATGACGCTCTCAAGACCGTTACCCTCAACAGCGCTGTGCCACTCTTAGGACGCGCCATTCATGACCGGGTAAATGCCTCAGGCTCTACGGCTGACTTTGATCACGATTTCCTTACCGCCATGGGTGGACCAAGCGATGACCAGTGCGTAGTGCTGCCCCTGGTGGTGAAAGAGAAGGTAGCGGCCGTCATCTATGCCGATGCCGGGACCGTTCCCGATACCTCCGTTGATCTTTCGGCATTGGCCGTTCTTTGCCGACTGACTGCCCTGTGGCTGGAAATTACGGCTCTGCGCAAAGCCGGAGTCAGCGCGCCGGCGGAAGAAGCGCAGCCAGCCGTGGCGACGGAAGCCCCAGCGCCCCAACCGGTAGCGGCGGTTGCGTCTACGTCTGCAGCGGCAGCAGCAGCGGCGGCGGTTGCTCCCGGGGAAGACGAGGTCCACAAAAAGGCGCGTCGCTTCGCCAAGCTTCTGGTGGACGAAATCCGGCTCTACAACCAGAACAAAGTGAATGAAGGCAAACAACACCGCGATCTGTACGAGCGATTGCGGGAAGACATTGAAAAGAGCCGCTCGACCTATGAAAAGCGCTTTGGAGAAACTCCAGCGGGGCCGGCGGGTTATTTTAATCAGGAATTAATTCGCATTTTAGCGGATAATGATATTTCGCTCATGGGCGGTAATTTTCCGCAATAGATTGAATCTGTGCCATTCCGACGTTTCCTATCCACTCTCTCATTCCTGCTCGTGCTGTCGCTGGCGGTCGCTCCGGCGAACAGTTGGGCTGCTCCGAAAACGGCAAAAAAGTCCGCTAAAAAGAGCAAAAAGACCAGCAAAAAATCTGCCGCCAATGCGCGCAAGCTGCGGCACATCCACCGGGCCTTTGTTGCGTCGGCAGATCTCAAGCCGATGGCGCAACAGCTTCTTCAGTTCCGTACACCGCAGGCTTATGCCGGGGTAGAAAGATACGCGCGCAAACACGCGAAGGACGACGCCGGCCCTCTCGCCTGGATGGTCGTCGGCTATGCCCATTTTCTTGACAAAGAGTATCCCGCCACGCTGGCGGCATTACAGAAAGCCAACAGCCTTGAACCTATTCTTGGCGACTATCTTGACTATTTGCGGGCCAGCGCGCTGCTGGGCGAGCAGAACAACGCCGCCGTCGTGAAAACCCTGGAAGGCTTCGACGATAAATATCCTGATTCACTGTTTGTACACGAAGCCACGGTCATGTATGCCAATGCGCTTTCCGCAACCGGCACGCCGGGCCGCGCGGCCGCTTACCTGGATAAACATCGCCAGCCATTTCATGCGGACATAGACTTCGCTCTGGCCAGGGCTTACCTGAGCGCCGGGGACAAACCGAAAGCTATCGAGATTTTTCATTCGCTCTATTTCGATACGCCTGTGAGTTACGAAGCCGATGCATCCGCGCAGGAATTGCGGACCTTGGGCGAGCCTGTGCCGGTTGGCACTTTTGACCAGCGCCGCAGCCGGGCAGAGCTGTTGTTGAAGAACAAGCGCTATTCGCAGGCAGTCACCGAACTCAGTTCGCTGGTGGAGCAGGCGCCCACTACGGCCATTACCGATTTGCAGGCGGAGTTTGCCACCGCGCTTTACCGCGATCACCACCGCGATGAAGCCCAGCATCTGTTTGAATCCATCGCGCAGAACGCCAACGCAACCAGTTCTTCACGGGCCCAGTCGCTTTACTTTCTGGCCGAAATTGCCCGCGATAAAGACGACAAAGACCATCACTCCGACCTGATCGGCCAGTTACGCACCGTGGCCCCCGATAGCCCGTGGTTTCAGGAAGCATTGCTATCGGCCGGCAACATGTATCTGCTGAAAAAAGATTTCGAGACCGCTGCCCGCTTCTACGGGGAAATCTATACCCGCCAGCAGAATGGCAGATTTTCTCCTTACGCTCACTGGAAAACGGCATGGCTCAATTACCGCATTGGCAAGCGGGATGAGGCGAAACGCCTATTTGAAGAGCAGATTACGATGTATCCGGCATCCGCAGAGGCGCCCGCTGCGCTTTACTGGCGCGGACGCATGGCCGAAGAAGACAAAGATCCGGCTCTGGCCCGCGCATACTACGAAAAGCTTTCAGGGAACTACCGCTACTTTTACTATGCCAATCTCGGACGTGACCGTCTGACGCAGATTGGTTTTGAAAATGCCAGCGAACCTGTCACTCTCGGCAAACTGCCGCCATTGTCGTTGCCGACTTTTAGCTGGGACGCTCCGGAAGATAACCTGCGCCTGAAAAAGGCCCAGGTGCTGGCCAACGCCGCGCTTTATGATTTTGCGGTCAAAGAACTGGAGGCCGCAGCCAATGGCACACCTTCATGGCAGGCAGCCAGCGCCGCCCAGATTTACGCAGATTCCGGCAGCTACAATCGTGCCATTGAGACTTTGAAGCGGGCCGTCCCGAATTATTTTTCGGCTGACCTGAACCAGTTGCCCCGGCCGGTTTGGCATACGCTGTTTCCGCGTCCCTTCTGGGAAGACCTGAAGAAGCACGCGCTGCTGAACCAGCTTGATCCTTACCTGGTAGCTTCGCTGATCCGGCAGGAGTCGGAATTCAACCCTGCCGCTCTTTCCCCTGCCAACGCCATGGGACTGATGCAGCTTTTGCCTACTGTTGGTAAAGGACTGGCCAAGCAGGAAAAGATCAGAGGTTTTTCCAGCGACGAACTGTTTGTGCCTACGGTCAATCTGCAATTAGGCACTCGTTATTTCAAGCACATGCTCGACCACTACAACGGACAGGTGGAATTCGCACTGGCAGCTTATAACGCTGGTGCAGACCGTGTAGACGAATGGCGCAAGAGCGGCGAATACAAAGATGTGCAGGAGTTCGTTGAATCCATTCCGTTCACTGAGACGCGCGAGTATGTGCAGGCGATCATGCGCAATGCCGTGTTGTACCGGTTGCTGTATCCGCAGGGGTAAATCTTTTTACCGCAGAGTACGGCTGAGAGCGCAGAGGGTTTGGTAGATCCCTCTCTTCTATTGGCGCTAGGAAGAATCGGGTGATCTGGTGATCGGATGACGGGTGATCTGAAAATCCCAAACCAGTGGGCTATGGAACTTTACCGCTATCGGGATACGTCAATGTGTGAAAGTGCCCGATGCGAAGAATCAAAAAAGCCGAACGTTCGAACCCGACCCAATCCAATCCTCTGCGCTCTCTGCGAACTCTGCGGTGACAAGGTTTTACATCGGACCACTTTCAACACGACACACGAAGCTCGGAAAAAACGAAGAGCACAGGCTTTCACCTGTGCTCTTAAACTTTTTGAAAACGAAACTTCGACTTATTGGTGCATGCGGTTGTAGGCATTCCGCGCCTGCGGATCGCCCTTCAACGCTTCATAAGCAGCCGTTCCGCCGCCGCCCAGCAATGCTCCTGCAATCAGGCCGTGGTCGCAATCGCAAACCGTCCAGCCAATGCCCATGCCGAGAGTGGTGTTGGAACCGATCATGGCCCAGTCATGATACTGGCCGAGAGCATGCTTGTGAGTTGTCAGGAACCAGGTGCTGGCTCCGCCGCCGCCCATCATGGCGAGTTTCGCTGTTTTTGCTCCGCCGCCGAGAATGAAACCCAGACCTGCTCCGGCTGCGGCTCCGCCGAGAGCGGAGAAAATGTATTTATGGTTCTGAGGACTAATCCCGCTCAAGTCCCTGCTGCTCATGTTCTGTGCAATAGCCGATGGCCCGAACATCATCATCAAGAGTCCGAGACAAATGGCATATACCCATAACTTTGTGTGACGCATACGAGTGGCTCCCAATCCAAAATATTTATGTGGTCTTGCTGACTTGAACAGTTGGATGGATAACGCATGGATTGGAGATGTTCACAAGCAGCAGCAGCATGCGAAAAAGCCGCTAAGAATCGGGTGATCTGAAGAATCGGTACATCGGTGCATCGGGTTATCGGGTCATCTGAACTGCAGCTTGGTTGAGGGTTGAAACAGTTCTTCTGATTGAGTTCTACGTTCCGTAGAAATGAGGGGAATGCCATTGAAAGATTGAGAGAAGTTTTCAGGAAAGACTGAGAGAGTTTCCATGGAAGAGTGAGGCAGGTTCTCAGGTTCCCAATTACTCACTTACCAAATTACCCACTTACCCAATGGAGTTCACTCGGTCGTTCGTACTGCCTTTTCTTCCTGAGGGGCCATGAAGATTTCGCTGAGCAGCAGCAGCGCACCTATCACTATGGCGCTGTCGGCTATGTTGAAAGCCGGCCAGTGATGGCTGCCTATATAGAAGTCAAGAAAGTCAATGACCCGGCCGCTGGCTACGCGGTCCCAGAGATTACCGAGAGCGCCGCCGAATACCAGAGAGAGAGCCACGGCGGTGGCATTCATGGCGTTGCCATTCTTCCAGAGCAGGGCAGAAACCACGGCCAGAGCAGCCACCGAGAAAAGAATCAGCATGGCGACCTTCCACTCTGAAGGCGAATCAGAGAACAAGCCGAAAGCTGCTCCCTGATTCTGAACATGGGTAAGGCGGAAAAGTCCGGGCACCACGTCAATGCTGTCGTGCAGGCTGATCTTGTCAGCCACAAGTGACTTGGTAAAACGGTCCAGCAGGACCACCAGCGCTGCTATGAGAATGTGATACTTACGCATGGTTAAATGCAAAACTACTCCTGCTCGATTTCTTTGAGCGCCGCCGAGCACCGCTCACACACCGTAGGATACCGCTGGTCGCTGCCAACATGTACTGAATAATTCCAGCAGCGCTCGCACTTTTGTCCCGCCGCCGTATGTACTTCTACGTGCAACGGAGTGTTTCCGTTCCCGCCGGAAGCCGCCTTTACTTCCACCCCGGAGACGATGAACAAGAAGCGCAGATCATTTTTATAGCGTTCCAGCACACGGTAAACATTTTCAGGGGCCTCAATGGTCACCGTGGACTGAAGGGAACTGCCGATCTGCTTTTCCTGGCGCGCTCCTTCCAGGGCCTTCAGCACCTCTGTACGGACCGCCATGAGCAAGTCAAAGTCAGCCCGCAAAGTCTGCCGGTACAGCAGCTTCTCTTCTTTTCCGGCAATCTCTTCGGCTTCAGGAAAGTATGCCAGATGTACACTTTCAGGCCGATCAGAAAAGGCAGGCAGGTGAGACCAGACCTCATCCGCGGTAAAGCTCATCATGGGCGCGAGTAGACGCACCAGAGCTTCACCGATCTTCCAGATGGCCGTCTGGGCAGAACGCCTGGCCTTCGATCGCGAAGCGGATGTATACAGCCGGTCTTTAATTACATCGAAGTAGACGGCGCTCAGGTCTACGGCGCAGAAATTGTGTAGTTCCTGATAGATCCGGTGGAACTCAAAAGTCTCATACCACTTGCGCGTCTGCTGGCTCACCTCTTGCATGCGCAACAGCATGTACTGGTCGAGGGCCGCCATGTGTTCAAAATCGAGCGCATGCTTCTTCGGCTCAAAGCCATCAAGATTGCCGAGAATATAGCGGAAGGTATTGCGGATCTTGCGGTAGTTTTCCGCCACGCGCATCATCAACTCTTCTGACGAGCGGACGTCTTCGCGGAAGTCCACCGAAGCCACCCACAGGCGCACGATTTCTCCGCCGAGGCGGTTGGCTACGTCCACCGGATCAACGGTGTTGCCCAGCGACTTTGACTGCGCCCGCCCCTGCGGATCAAGCACCCAGCCCGAAGTGGCCACCATGCGAAACGGCGAATGGCCGCGTTCGCCGATAGCGCACAGCAGGGAAGACTGGAACCAGCCGCGATACTGGTCTCCACCCTCGGTGTAGAAGTCCGCGGGCCACCGGAGTCCATTCTCAGGCTTGAGTACCGCCGACTGGCTGCATCCGGACTCAAACCATACGTCCACAATGTCACTCTCTTTGCGGAAAGCCGAGCCCGAGCAGCCCGGACATTTCGTTTCTGGCGGCAAAATCTCGCTGGCGCTGTGCACGTACCAGGAATCAGCGCCTTCTTTTGAGAACAGGTTCACTACCGCATCGCGGGCCTCATGGGTATTCAGCAGCATGCCGCAGCCTTCGCAAAAGAAGACTGCAATGGGTACGCCCCACACGCGTTGCCGGGAGATGCACCAGTCAGGCCGCGTGCTTACCATGTTGGCGATGCGTTCTTCGCCCCAGGCCGGGTCCCATTTCACTTTCTTGATCTCAGAGAGCGCGCGCTGGCGCAGGCTTTCGCCTTCGAATGATGCGGCGTCCATGGAAATAAACCACTGCTCGGTGGCGCGAAAGATCACCGGATTATGGCAGCGCCAGCAGTGCGGATACGAATGCTCGATCTTCTCGGCAGCCATCAGCACATTGCGCTGTTTCAGTAATTCCACAATGTCTGCATTGGCTTCAAAAACGCGCTTGCCCTTGTACTCGGGAAGCCCTTCGATGAATCTGCCGGCTTCATCTACGTTTGATTTCTGGTCGAGCTTGTAGCGCGTGCCTGTATGAAAATCATCGGCGCCGTGCGAAGGCGCGGTGTGTACCGCGCCGGTACCCTGATCGGTGGTTACGTAGTTGCCCAGCACGCCCAGAACCTGCCGGTCGAGAAACGGATGTGCATACGTGGTGTACTCCAGCTTGCTGCCGGGAAAGCGCGCCACTTCGGTTGCGCTCTGGAGGTTGCATTTCTCCGTCGTCTGTTTCGCCAGCGCATCGGCCACAATGTACACCTCGCCGCCATGCTCTAACGCTACATACTCGAGTTCCGGATGAAAGGTTACCGCCAGCGACGCCGGAAGGGTCCACGGCGTGGTGGTCCAGATAATGGTGTTGACCTTTTTTCCCGCCAGCTTTGGGTCTACCTTGGCCGGGTCGCTGGTCATCGCATATTTCACCCACACACTGGGGCTGGTATGCGGCCCATACTCGATCTCGGCTTCGGCCAGAGCCGTCTTATCGAAGATGCACCAGTAGACCGGACGCAGTCCTTTATAAACTGCATTTTTTTCCAGAAACTCAAACAGCACCCGCACAATGGTCGCCTCATATTGCGGATCCATGGTGGAGTAAGGCTGCTCCCAACGTCCGAACACTCCCAGCCGCTTGAATTGCGAACGCTGTAGATCAAGATATTTTTCGGCGTACTTGCGGCAGGCTTTTCTTACCGCGATTGGTTCCATCTCCAGCTTCTTGCGTCCCAGCGATTCGTCTACTTTGATTTCGATGGGCAGGCCGTGGCAGTCCCATCCGGGAATATAAGGAGCGTCAAAGCCGGCCATGGTCTTCGACTTCACCACAAAATCTTTGAGTGACTTATTCAGCGCGGTGCCAAGATGGATAGGCCCGTTCGCATACGGCGGCCCGTCATGCAACACGTACTGCTGGCGGTTCTTGCGCGACTCCCGAATCTTCGAGTAAATCCCCATCTTCTCCCATTTTTCCAGCCACTTTGGTTCGTTCTGAGGCAGGTTGGCCTTCATGGGAAACTTATTGTTCGGCAGATTCAGAGTAGTCTTCAGGTCGAGCGGCGCCCGCATGTTTTCTCCGGCAGCTTGATGGTGATTCTTCATTATAAACAAGGGCTGCGGCGCATCCAGCAGCAAAGGTTGCCTGCATCGCTGCGACCGCCAGAATCACATTCGATAAATTTTCATCAATTATTTTTGTAAAGGTGAGTTGCGCAAAACGGAAAACCTGCTTCTAAGTAGTTGTGAGCAACAGGGTTTCGAGGTAAAGGCGCAGCAGAAACTTTGCTTAGAAATGCAACTTGCACCTCGATTCAATCATCTCTCATGAAGGAATTTAAACGCACGCCAATCGCGTGACGAAGGATAGTACGGGTCCAAAAAATGGCGAACCATGTAATTGTTCCTCCTCCCCAGGGCTTGTTTGGCGATCCACCTCTGAATTTACTTCACGAGATGGAAGAGCCCATGTGGAAGTCCCTTTACAGAAATGTAAAGGAAACTCTGTTTCCCGAAAAACTTCCGCCACTCCGGCTGACATCGCGTCCCGTGCAGGTTAGGGGCATTTGGAGCCAGGGTCATCGGACACAAGCCAACGCTAGTTCGCTTACCTTACATGCCTTGTTCATCGGGGGCATTATTGCTCTGACCATTCTTTCGGCCAGCGGTCCTAAAACAGTAAAGCCTGAGGAGCACGTTACGCTTGTCGCTCCTCCATTGTCTGACTACCAGCCTGTCATGACTCCGCAGGTTGCCAAGGCCCAGTTGGCCGGTGGCGGCGGCGGTGGCGAGCACGCCAAGATTTTTGAAAGTAAAGGCCGTCTGCCCAAGGTAGCGCCCGAGCAGTTCACGCCGCCTACGGTAGAAATTCGCAACGAGAAGCCCAAGCTGGCTATGGAAGCCACGGTTGTCGCGCCGCCCAACGTAAAGCTGCCCGACAATCCGAATATGCCCAACCTCGGCAACCCGATGTCATCGCGCATCAGCGGCCCGGCCTCGAACGGCCCCGGCTCTGGTGGTGGAATCGGCTCCGGCACCAGCAACGGTATCGGTTCCGGTTCTGGTCCCGGTCATGGACCCGGACAAGGCGGCGGCTTCGGTGGCGGCATCTATCATCCGGGCGAATTGGGTGTAAGCGCTCCGGTAGCCAAGTTTGCTCCCGATCCGGATTACTCTGAAGAAGCCCGCAAGGCCAAGTATCAGGGCGTTGTGGTGCTTTCAGCGATCATCGGCCCCGATGGCCGTCCGCGTAACCTGAAAATTACCCGCAGCCTGGGTATGGGTCTGGACGAGAAAGCCATCGAGAAGGTAAAGACGTGGCTGTTCGATCCTGGCAAGAAAGACGGCCAGCCGGTCGCAGTGGCCATGAGCATCGAAGTGGATTTTCATCTGTACTGAGTTTTACTGACCGCGTCATCATTACGCGTCATTCCCAAAGAAGGAGAGGAGAACCTGCCTCTCCTTTTTTGTTTTTGCGGAGCATGTGAAAACCTTTGAGACGCAGAGGAAGGGAGGAAGCGGAGAAGGAGTTGGTGATTGAGAGAATTGGTAATTGGGTAATTGAATCTGAATGGGCCTAAGACAAGAATTTTTCAATCCTCCGCTTACTCCCTTCCTCTGCGTTTCAAAGGTATGGCTTTACCGGATGAAGGCTGATTGCTCGCTGCTGACGGCCTGTTTCGCCGCAACGCAACATGGGCCGGCGGGAATGGGGCTGCCATGCGGACAAGTACGTGGATGGCCCAGGAAGGTACAGATACTATCGGTTGCTTCCGGCGAAAGAATGTGCTCGAAACGGCACGCCTGTTCGGCGACTTCCGCTTCGTCCTGCACTCGGAATGTCTGAATGAAAAGACGCTCCGCCAGACGATGGCGGCGGATGATATCCTCGGCGCGTTTCTGCCCCTTATCGGTGAAGTGAATCATGCGTTCGCCGTGGCCGGGGAAATCGCTGCTGGGGCGCAGAGCGACGTGACAGCGGTTGAAGACGGTTTTATGGGTATGCGGCTCGCTGGTGTGGTCTTCCATGTGGACCAATCCCAACTCCTGCATGCGGTCTAAAGCCAGCCCCATGGGCAATGCGCCCTCTACTTCAAAGCGGCCCAGTTCCGCCGGGTCGCCGTTCTCTGCCAGCACCCAGAGCTCTTCCAGCACTTCGTCGAATTGCTCTTCATCAGAAAGCGAAAACATCTCCTGGGCGGTAATCTTTCCGTGATGCAGTTCCAGTTTGCGGTCGGCCATGCGCGCCACTACCGGGTCATGGGTGACCATGATGATGGTGCGTCCCTGAGCGTGCAGTTCGCGCAGTTCCCGCAACACAATCTCTTCGTTACGCGCATCGAGATTGCCGGTGGGCTCATCCGCCAGAATAATTTTCGGATCATTGATCAAAGCGCGGGCAATGCAGACGCGCTGTTGTTCGCCGCCTGAAAGCTGCGCCGGCAGATGATCTGCACGATCACGCAGGCCGACTCGATCCAGCGCCGCCAGGGCTTCCTGCTTGTCAGTCATGCTGTGAAAGTACTGGGCCAGCATCACGTTTTCGATTGCCGTGAGATAGGGAATCAAATGGAACTGCTGGAAGATGAAGCCAATCTTTTCGGCGCGAAAGCGGTTGAGCTCAGGGGCCGTCATGCGGGCAACGTTGCTGCCTTCGATCCAGATTTCGCCCTGTGTAGGCTGGTCGAGGCAGCCGATCAGATTTACCAGCGTTGATTTGCCTGAGCCGGAAGGCCCCATGATAGACAGCCATTCTCCGGAGGGCACCGTGAGCGAAACATCGTCGAGCGCGCGCACGGCGGTATTCGCCTGGTAGACGCGCGTGACATGCTTTAGCTCGATTGCCATTATTCTCCTCTCAGGATACCTGCCGGTTGAATCCTTCGCAAAAGCCGTAAGGGTGCGCTGGCCGACAGGAGCGCCAGAATCATACTGCCTAGCAGTACCGGCGCCAATAGCTCAGGCCGGGGCGTAAAAGCTGCGCCGAAATTTGCGCGTCCGATCCAGTAGGCGACCGCGCAGCCCGCCAGAAATCCGACGATTGCGCCGGCCAGGCTCACCAGCATGGCTTCCCCTGCAAACAGCAGGTTCACTGCCCGGTTGGAAGCGCCCAGAGCTTTCATTACCGCGAAATCTTTGCGCCGTTCGAGCACCGAACCAGTAAGGGTGGCGATCATGCAAAGCACAATCAGCACCACCACTATGGCCGTGGCCGTGATCACAATCGAACGAGTACGGCCCAGCACGGCCGTTTGTGCTGCTGTGATCTGCCGTACCGGCTTCACTTCTGCATCGGGAAGAGAAGCAGCCAATCTATCAAGTATTACTTTAAGTTGCGCCGGGGTGCCGTCAATGCGTAGCTGCGCGGCGGTAAAAGGCAATCCGGTGAGGGAAGAGAACTCTTTTCCATCAAGATAGATGCGACTGTCATCATCCGACCCCGAGTGAAAGATGGAGCCGGCTTGAATTTGAATCGAATGGCTGCCGTAGCTGATAGTAAAAGGCTCGTTGTTCGGAGCAAACTGTTCGGCAACGCGAAAGCCCACCAGAGGCTGCTCCGGACGATGTGGAAAGCCATGCCTTACCGGGGTTATAGCCCATGAAGAATTCAAAGCTGTAAAACGCGGCAAATCAGTTCCGGCAACCACCACTGGAGCCCCGGAGGAAGATTTGGCAATGGCATAAGCGATAGGCACCATCTCGCCGTGTCCGTTGAGCGTGTTCCTGATTTCTGCCAGATCGTTCGCACTCAAACTTCCGTTACGCGCGGTGACAATCGCATTAGCGCCAAAGCCGCGAAATTCCAGGCTGAGCTTCGAATCCAGACCAGCGTAGATGGTGAGCGCCGCGGTTGCCATGGTAGCCACGACTGCAATCGAGAGCAGCGCGGTCAGTGCGCGGTCTTTGCGCACCCATGCGGCCTTGACCAGCAGACGGAAGAAGAGTCCCGGGCGGCTCATGCGTCGCCTCGCAGAACCACCGCCGGATCAAAATGCATGGCCTTGCGAATCGCCCCAGTGCTTCCGGCAAAAGCCACCAGTAAGGCGCTGAACACCACAATAGCCAGCACTACCGGATGAACGGCAATCGAAGATCCGAAAACAGTCTGCCCGATTCGGTGAGCAAGTATGGCCCCGCAAATGAATCCCAGAAAGCCTCCGGCTATGGCCAGCAATCCCGCTTCGGTAAGGAACAGCGTGGCCACCGCGCCATTGCCCGCGCCCAATGATTTCATCAAGCCAACTTCCTGGCGGCGCTCAATGATGGTGGATGCCATCACTGCGGACACGGCCAGTGCGGAAGCCAGCAGGGCTGCGAATGTCAGCAACAGCATCAGGCCGGAGATGCGGGAAAGAACTCTCCCCTGGTTCTGCTCTACCTGCCGGATCTGCTCCACCCTGGTGTTCGGCAAGGCCTCGCGGATCTGGAGAGCAATGGAGTTGGCATACGGTGAGCAATACCAGCGCTCGTAAACAGCGCCGGACAAACTTGCAGGATCGCGGCGGGCAAAGGCATCTTCGGGCTTGGTCAGGGCGCTCACCAGCACCCGGCTAACCTCGCCAGGCTGCTTCAGCAAATGCTGCACTGTGTGCAGCGGTGCGACAACGGCTTCATCTTCGGTCCCGCCGGTGGATAAGATGCCGCTTACGGTCAATTTCTGGCCATCCACTTCCAACACACTTCCTCGGCTCAGGTTTTCTTTTCGGGCGAGACTGCTGCCTGCCAGTGCGTCTGTGCTGTCGTCGGCGGGCCAGTCGCCATCCACCTTCCATGCCTTGTTTACGCTGCGCACTCCAGTGACAAAGTCTTCTCTTCCAAAATCTACTTTCTGGGCGAAGTAAGTGCCGGTAAGTTCGGCGGTAAAGCTGCGTCCTGAGGCGGTGAACGTCTGCTGCGCAGAAAGATAGGGAGCGTAGCCGACAATGTTGTGTCCCCAGAAGATGGTTTTCATGTGGGTCAGATCAGCTTCGCGAATGAAGGCCCCCTTAGTCGCGGGCTTCAGGTCCACGCCGCCAATGTTGACGTCCAGACTGTTTTCGACGGGAGTGACCAGCAGGTTCGCGCTATAGGTGCGCAGTTCCTGACTCATCTTGTCGCCAATGTCTGTGGCAACGGCAATCATGGCCGTGCTGATGCTCATCCCCAAAGCTATGGCAGCCAGAGCGAAAAGCTTGCGCCGTTTCTGCCGCCGAAATGATTCGAAAAGTAGCCGGGCAAACATGGTTATTTGGAAAATACGGCCGTCTGCTCCGCCAGATCACCCGTTGTGATCACAATGGAATCACCCACTACCTTTGATTTGAGCGGAATGGGATTGCATCCTCCGGGCTGGCCTACGCTTTGAGGATTCACCGGGGCGGCGCAGTTCTTGCAGATGATTCCAGTCGAGCCCTTGTAAAAACCAACTGCGCCGCAGATGGTGCAGGCATCGTAGATTGTGGCAATCTGTCCGTCCGGACGCTTGTACAGCAGGAACCGCACATTTGTTCCGTTGATGGTGGTGCTGTAGCGATGCAGGTCGCCGTCGCTGACTTGCGATTTGGGTATGCTGATCTGGCCGTTTACAAAGCTGACGTCCGTCGCCGGGGAAAGCGTCGTTCCCGATTTCTCGTCAATAAACCCGGCGGTAATCAGCACGATAAAGATGAATGCTGTGGTGCAGAGCAGCACCGCCCAGCGCCGTTCCCGGCGTGAGGTCCATTCCAGTTTTCTCTCTTCGGCCTTGCTTGCAGCGGTAGCCGTCTCCGGCTTCCTGCGGCGGAATTCCAGCAGTCCCATGAGCGCCGCCAGCACCAGAATGGTGACCGGGAAAAAGAAATCGTTTCTGACAATCGGGCCGATCAGCGCCATCTCGGCTTTGCTGTGGGGAAGCACTTCGCTTTCTGACAATTCGTGCAGGCCCGAGACAACAAGTTCAAAGGCCACGAAAACCAGAATCACGCTGGTAATGCGAAAGAACTTTTGCAGGTTGATGCGGACGCTGCCCTTCACGAACATGACGCCAAAAACCACGGCCAGACCAACCCCGATCAGGGTGCCGATAAAGCTCATCAGGTCGCTGGAATCGAGCGAAACGCCCTTGAGAATCAGCACCGTCTCCACGCCCTCGCGAAACACCATGAGAAACACAAACGCGAACAGCCCCCAGGTAGACCCTTCGCGGGTGAGGGAACTGACCTTGGTTTCGATCTCGCCTTTCATTTTGCGTCCCGCGCGCATCATGAAGACCACCATGCTTACCACGAAGAAGGCGGCCACCAGCATGACCCAGCCCTCAAACTTGTCTTCATTGAATTGAAACCGCGACAGTACGATCGCACCCGCCACACTGCCCAGAAAAGCGGCCACCAGGCCGGCATATACGGTCTTGCGCAGGTCAGGGCGTCCGATTTTAGTAAGGTATGCGAGGGTGATGCCGACAATGAGAGCGGCTTCCACCCCTTCGCGCAGGCTGACGATCAGGGCAGGGATCATGTGATTTTGAAAATGAATTTCAATTTCATTTTCAATTAGATTCTAACACGGGGTGGAAGAATCGGGTGATCTTGTGATCGGGTGATCCGGTGATCGGAAAATCAAAAGAGTACAAACATACTCAGATCACCTAGTCCCCGCATTTATAAATTCGCGAAGATTTGCGGCAATTCGCGGCCCAAAGCTTTTGTTTTTTCCTTAAGATCACCCGATCACCCGATCTACCGATCACCAGATTCCCTAACATCCCCAATACAGCAACTCGCGTCTAACCAACAGGTGTTTCGAGTTAAGGTATACACGTCTGCCCGGGAGATGGAAAAGTTGCGCTCGCCATGGCAATCGCTCTGCGCGGGCGGGCAGCATACCCTTTTTCAGGACTTTGACTGGAACCTGCTCGCCGCTCAAACCTTCAGCCACGAAAAACCATTCGTCGTCTATGCTGAAGCTTCCTACGGCGTCGCCATTATCCCGGCGGTCTTCCGCAGCACCGACCTCACCGTGCGCATGCTGGGGGAAGAGCTCTTCGATTACCGCAGCTTTCTCCACCAGGGAGACGAGACCATTCTGCGATCAGCACTGGCCGCTCTGAGCCAGCTTGGACGCCGCCTTGAGATCGTTGCGGTGCGCGAGAGCGACCGCCTTCCAGTGATGCAAGAGCTTCAGCTTACGCCATTCATCAACGCGCCTTCGATCCGTTCCGGAGAGATGCCCGCTGAGTTATTTGCGAAGCTGCACAACCGCTTGGCGCGCAATCTCCGCCGCTTTCAGCGCATGGGCTTCGAGTTGCGCCAGCGCAATGGAGACAGCCCTGAACTGGTGCGCTCGATTTACGAAAGGAAAGCCGCTGCCGATCCCTCCAGCCTGTTCCATGATCCCAAACGGGTTACATTCATGGTGGAAGCTGCTCGGCTCAAGCCGGAACAGTGTGAGATCTATACGCTCGAAAATGGCGTCCACCTGGCGGCTGCGCTGATTACCTTCCGCGACGATTCATGCCGGCGTTTTTATACCTGCTGGTTCGATCAGGAAATGAGCAAGCTCTCACCGGCCATGACCCTGCTGCATGAAGCCACGCGCCAGACCCTTGCCGCTAATATGGACTGCGACTACATGACCGGCGAGCAGCCATACAAGCTGCGCCTTGCTACCGGCGCCATGCCTCTTTACCGCTTGCAAGCGACTCCGGCCCAGCTTGCCGCCGTAAGCGAAGACGCCAACGTTGAGCTTCGCATGGTCGGCTAGCTTTACAACTGTTTCAAATATTGTTTGGCTTCCTGCAATTGCGGGAATAGTTTTTCTTCCGCCTGAAATGCGGCTGGATGCACGCACCGGCGGCTGCCGCGAAGCTTTACCGGATGCCTCAGATGCAGCATCTCGTGGTACACCAGATATTCGATTGCATATCGCGGAACATTCTGGCGATCAAACACCCGGCTCACCACAATCGTGTTATGCGCCGGATCGTAATGCCCCAGACTCTGGCGTGAATGCGTGCCGCTCCAGGTCATCTGCGGGCGCGCCATCAGGCCGTGGAAAAAACGCGCGTTTAAATCTTCGAACACCTGCTCCAGATCGTAATGAACGCCTTTAGGACCAAGAATGCGCTTGCGTCCGCGCATCTGGCGGATCAAATGCATTTTCTGCGCAACACTCCTGCCACCGGCAAATTTCCGGAAGCGGGCCGAATGGGCGGCATCAATTTCCTTGCGGTAGAGCTTGGCAATCAGAATGTGCAGTATGGCATGAAGCACAGGTTCCGGAGCGCCTTCGAGCAGATCAGAGAGACGCACACGAATGACCCCTTCGCGCAGCCGGATGGTGTTATTCAAATTCGCAAAAGGGAAGAATTGAATCTGAAATTCCGGCATCGGCGCCCGCGGACGCAGCTCGCGATACGCTTGCTCAAAGATGGTTTTCACTTTGGAGTTCATGCGCGGAAAGGCACATCATCGAAATTCCGGATTAGCAGCATATCGCAGGTTCAGATTAAGTTCACGATGTAAATGCAGACAGCCACAGTGCACTTACAGCAACACCCAAACTCCGCCCCCTGTCATCCTGAGGCGCGGCCTTATCGCGCCGAAGGACCTCTGTACTCTTTTCTAGCAACGATATCGCTTAGGGCTGAGCCAGCAGGCATTTCGCCATGAGTTTATCGTGGCGCCAACGAAGGACATAGGTCCTTCGGCGCAAGCGCCTCAGGATGACACAGGGGCTTTGGGTGTTCCAAGTGAATTAAGGCTCTGATGAAAGTGCCAACGCTACTTCTTCTTTTCCTCTTTCGCGTCGGTGTCCTTGGCTGTCATATATTCGCGGGCCATATCGCCGCTTGATTTGAGCGCTTCCTGAGCATCCTGCAATACGAATTGAAAATCGGGAGCCTCTTTCTTCATCCCAGCGTCAGTCTCGGTGGCCGAGCGTAGAGCACGCAGCTTCAAATCGAATTTATCGTCTGATTCGATTACTTCCTTCAAGCCCTTCTTGAAGTCTTTGCGATCGTCTTTGTTCAGCGGACGTCCCTGGTAAGTGTCGAGATTGTCGTTGATCTCATCGAGAATCGAAGTAAAGTCTTCGAGCAGGTCATGAATCTTCTGTCCCCGGCCTGATGCCAATTTCGGATCGGAGCGCACCTGATCAATCGCCACCAGTCGCGCCTCGGCAAACTTAATGTAAAGCTTCAGGCGTTTGTAGGGCTCCTGCGCGACCTCCCGCAACTGGTCGGTCTCGGCATCGGTGAGCGGATCACGCCGTTTGGCCGAAGCCACGGTGGCGAGCAGCAGCAGAACCAGCAGAATTTTTGCAGCCGGCTTCATGATTTGTTCTCCTTCTTCTTGGGCGCGAACATGGTGTCCAGTAAATCCTGGCGGAACTGCTCAATTTGTTTCTTGGCTGCTTCTACCGGGGGCCTGTCTTCCACCGCCAGCGTGCGTTTCAGGGCTTCCAGCTTGCGCTGCGTTTCCCGCAGAATGATTTCAGTATCTTTGATCTTGCCATGGGAGTGGACGGAAACATCGCGGGCCTTCGAGGCGTACTGCACCACGTCCTGCACGGTAGCCTGCCCCTGCTGGGGAACTCCTTGAGTGAATTGCTGGTCGGCCACGCCTACCAGTTCCCGCGCCAGCTCAGCATACAGCTTGGCCTGCTGACCGCCGGATGCACGTTCGGCCGCGCCTTTCATCTGCTCGATGTTTCTTTGCGCCCCGGCGTTCAACGCGGCCAGCGCGGTAAAAACGAAAATGAAAAGGATTTTTCTCATATCATTCCGGCGCAATGGCCTTCAACCGGTGGCGCGCCTGAAACTCCTGATCGGGTGACTTTCCCGCCGAGGCCGCTAGAAACTTTTTGTAATTCTCAGCAGCGGGCTTATAGGCTTTCAGATTGTCATAAGATGTAGCCCGCAGCCAATAGGTAGCGGCAGTTTCAGGCAGCAGACGCGCCCGCGCATCCAAGGCGTTCACTGCCAGTATGTAATGCTTGTTCTGGTCGGCGGCATAAGCCAGTTCCCAATAGGCGTCGGCCAGTTTGGGATTCAATTGCAGCGCCTTCACCAGTTCGGTTTCAGCCGCCGGATAGTTGTGCTGGTGCAGCCACGCTTCGCCGAGGTTCCAGCGCAGATCGGCGTCTGCGGGCTTTGCCTGTACCAGTTGCTGGAAAAGCTGGGCCGCGGGCGCATATTGCTTGTCATCGGCATACAGACCGGCCAGTTCGCGCATCACCAGTGGGTCGCTGGATTTGGTATTCACTGCTTCGAGGCTGGCAATGGCTTCTTTGGTTTTGCCTTCGGCGGCCAGCACTCGTCCCAGTTCCACTTGTGCGCGAACATCACCAGGATTTTTTTCCGAGTACTTGCGCAGCCAGTTTTCCGCGTCAGGAAAGCGCTTCTGCTTCAGGTAAAGATCAATCAACTGCTCCATGCCCTTGCCGCCTTCCATCTGTGCGGCCTGGAGATATTGCTGCTCAGCGCCGCTGAGGTCGCCGGTACGCTCCAGCAATTTTCCCGAAGCCAGCGCCGCATCCGGGCCGGGATGAAGTTTCGCGAACTGCTGGTAGGCATTGAGGGCCTGCTTGGGGTCAGTCTCTTCCAGAACCTGGGCCAGCGCAAACCATGCTTTGGCGGTCGCCTGCTGGCCTCCGGTGGTGGGCTTCAACTGCACCGCTGTGCTCAGAGACTTGGCTGCCTCGGCATAGTTGCCGGATTTGCCCAGCTCCACCCCCAGATTCAACTGCGCTTCAAACCATTTCGGGCTTAGCTCTGCGGCCTTTTTATAGGCCGTAATGGAATCAGGGGTTTTGTCCAGATTGCTTTCCGCATATCCCAGATCGAACCATACCTGCGGATTGCGAGCATCGGTCTTCACCAGTTCCCGAAGTTGTTCTTCAGCCGGAATGTATTGCTGTTTTTCCAGCAGGGACTCGGCCTGTTGCAGGCTTCCTACGGTATGGGCTGGGGCTCCGGCCTGACTGGCTTTTGCCTGGATGGGATATGCGGGCATCGAAAAGGGGCCTGCAAGGCAGGCCAGCAATAACGCCGGAATAGCATTACTTATGCCCATTCGATGGAGAGTTCTCGCTGTTTTGTAAGATGCTGGCCAGCCACTTTCCGGTGTAGGATTTTGGGTTTTTTACCACCGATTCAGGGGGGCCGGTAACCACTACCTCGCCGCCCCGGTTGCCGCCTTCGGGGCCCAGATCAATGATCCAGTCGGCAGTTTTGATCACATCCATATTGTGCTCGATCACCAGCACCGAGCCGCCTGCATCAATCAGCTTGCGAAAGGCGGCCAGCAACTTGCTCACATCGTCGAAGTGCAATCCGGTCGTGGGCTCGTCGAAGATGTAGAGCGCGCCTTTGCCCGCCCGGGCTTTTTTGCGCTGCTCTTTTTCATCGTCGCTTTCCGGCTCGAAGTCACGCATCCTGACCGCCGGAATCAAATGCGCCGCCAGCTTCATGCGCTGGGCTTCGCCACCGCTCAGAGTGGTGGCCGATTGTCCCAGGCGCAGGTAGCCCAGTCCGACTTCTTCCAGCACCCGCAACTTATCGGTAATCTTGGGGACGCCGGAAAAGAACTGCATGGCTTCGCGAACCGTCAGGTTAAGCACTTCATGAATGTTCTTGCCTTTGTACCGGACATCCAGCACGCTAGCTTTATAGCGCGTGCCTTTGCAGTCTTCGCAGACCAGCTCTACATCCGCCAGAAACTGCATTTCGACGGTAACCGTGCCATCGCCCTGGCAGGTCTCGCAGCGTCCGCCGGGAATGTTGAATGAGAAGTGCCCGGCGGTGAACCCGCGCTTGGCTGCCTCAGCGGTGGAAGCAAATACGTCGCGAATGGCGTCAAATGCTTTGATGTAAGTCACCGGATTGGAACGCGGCGTTCTGCCAATAGGCGACTGGTCAACCAGCACAACGTCGGCAATATACTGTCCGCCCGTAACTTTCTTGAAGCCGTTCACTGCCGGGCCGGGACCGCTGGTAATGCCTTTTTCGGCCGCCAGCGCCTGGTAAAGAACATCATGCACCAGCGTAGATTTTCCCGAACCGGAAACACCGGTAACCGCCACCAGCATGCCCAGCGGAATTTCCAGAGAAATGTTTTTCAGGTTGTGGGCGCGCGCGCCTTCAATGCGAATCGCCGGCAGTTCCGGGCTTGCGGCGGTTCTGCGGCACCTGGATGCGCAACTCATGACTCAGATAGCGTCCGGTGAGGGAAGCAGGCATGAGTTTCAGGTCAGGATAGCTGGCCGCAGCCATCACCCGTCCGCCGTTTTCGCCTGCGCCGGGACCAAGATCGAGAATCCGATCGCTGGCCCGCATCACATCCGGATCATGCTCCACCACCAGGATGGTGTTTCCCAGATTGCGCAGCTCATGCAGGATATGGATCAAGCCGTTCTGTATCGCGGCTGTGCAACCCGATGGAAGGTTCATCGAGCACATAAAGCGCGCCTACCAGCCGCGATCCTAATGATGTTGCCAGTTGAATGCGCTGCGATTCGCCGCCCGAAAGAGTTGAGGCCAGCCGGTCGAGCGTCAAGTATTCGAGGCCCACATCATTCAGGAACTTGAGCCGCTGCTGTATCTGTTCCAGAATCTTTCCGGCGATTTCGGTCTGCTCGCGCGACAGCTTTAAGCTGCTGAAAAATTGCGCAGCCTGCTCCACGGTGAGCGATGTAACTTCGCAGATATTGCGATTTTCCACCCTGATCAGCCGCGCCTCTTCCCGCAGCCGCGCGCCGCCGCAATCAGGACACTGCGCATAACCCCGATAGCGGCTCAGGAATACCCGCACGTGCAGCTTGTATTTCTTGCGTTCCAGGTAGGCGAAGAACCCATGCACGCCGGAATAACTGCCATCGCCTTCGAGCACCTGCTGCTGCTGTTCGCGCTCCAGTTCGCGCCAGGGCACGTCCATGGGAATCTTTTGTGCCCGCGCAAATTTTTTCAGGTCAGAGAAATAGGTGCGGTATTTCGGCTTCGTCCAGGGTTCAATCGCCCCTTCGCTCAGCGTCTTGTACGCATCGGGGATCACCAGGTTCAAATCGAAATCAATGGTGTTGCCGAAGCCCTGGCAGCGTGGGCAGGCGCCGAACGGATTGTTGAACGAAAACAGCCTTGGCTCGGGTTCCTGATAGGTGATGTGGCAGTTCTTGCATTCGAACTTATGCGAGAAGCGCAACTGGCGCACCGCTTCACCTTCGCGTGGGGCAGTCTGGAAGACAGCTTCGGCCGCCTCGCGGTAACTCAATTCCAGGGCGTCTACGATGCGGGTGCGCTGGTCGGGACCGACCACGATGCGGTCTACCAGCACAAACAGCGGCTGGCTGAAATCAACGTCGAGCAGCGATTCAGGCGTCGAAAATTCGAAGATCTGGCCATTCTGAAAGAGCCGGTTATAACCCCGCTTGCGCAGATCGAACAGGCGTTCTTTCATCTGCGCATCAACCGTTTCAATCGTCGCCTTGGCCGCCTTCTTTGCGCGGCCTCTGGGCTTCTTCGTTTCTGCGGGCGCGGCTGCGGCGCGGACAGGGAAGAGGACGTTCAGGCGCGTGCCTTCTTCCAGCCCCAGAATCGTCGCCGCGACTTCGTCAACCGTATCTTTCTTCACCTCCTGCCCGCACTGGCGGCAGTAGGTCTTGCCCACCCGCGCAAAGAGCAATCGCAGGTAGTCATAAATCTCAGTGGCCGTCGCCACCGTGGAGCGCGGATTGCGCGTGCTGTTTTTCTGCCGGATGGCAATCGCCGGGGCAATGCCTTCGATCAGGTCCACGTCCGGCTTTTCGATCCGCTCCAGGAACTGCCGCGCGTAAGCGGATAGCGATTCAACATAGCGCCGCTGGCCTTCAGCATAGATAGTGTCAAAGGCCAGGGACGACTTGCCGGAACCGGAAACACCAGTCACTACCGTAAGGGCGTTATGGGGAATCTCAAAATCAATGTTCTTGAGATTGTGGACCCGTGCGCCGCGCACCTGAATGGATTCGTTGGGGGAGACTGCCATCGTCTGTATTGTCGAAACTGCCTGTCCAGCCAGACTCACTGTATGCCAGTACAGAGCGGTCCGGAGAGGTGGCTGAATCTTTCTATTATACCGGGGATAGGAGAGGTCGAACGAATTCCGCACTCGGTTGTGAACTGATGTCAGTTGCAAGATAGGCCGAAATAAAGCAAAATCGGAAATCTTTTTTGGGAGCTTGAGTCATGGGCAGAGACGGAGACGAGAAGAAACCACATCAGGATAACGCAGGAACTCCTATTGGAGCCGGAGCTTCGCAAGTTGGCCGATCAGCCACCGATTTGGAACGTGACCAGACGATCGAGATGGCTATTGACCTGCTCGGATTGAAAGATCCTTCGGCGCCGCTTCGCGCGCGACACATTACCGCTTTCAGCCTTGCCCTGGCCCGTGCCCTAAGTGTCCCACTCGATGAGATGCGTACGATAGCGCGGGGCGCATTTCTCCACGATGTAGGTATGATCGGGGTTCCTGACGCAATTCTGCGGAAGTCCCAGCCTTTCACTGAAGAAGAAGCTCGGATCATGCAGCAACATTGCCTTCATGGAAATGAAATAGTGAAAAAGCTGCCTTTCCTGGCGGATGCCGCAGAAATTGTTTATGCCCATGAAGAGCATTATGACGGGCGCGGTTATCCTCGCGGACTCAAAGGCGATGAAATTCCGCAAGGTGCGCGGATCGTTGCTATCGCAAGTGAGCTGGAGGCAGTCCTTAATGCCCGCACTCCGAATCAACCGCAGTCTCTGGCTGTGGCGCGCCAGAAAATTACCGAGTTTTCCGGCCAACGGTTTGACCCGAATATGGTACGTGTTTTTCTCAACATGCCAGACAAGATTTGGGAAGATATTCATCGGCAAGTTAGCGCGCGGTCGGTCGCATCTGCACCGGGAATGTCAGCGAACTGATACAGCCGGTTGACCCCATGTCATCCGGTTTATTCTCTACCGACCTCTCCCCCATGTCATCGTGAGGCGCTTCTGTTGCGCCGAAGGACCTCTGTACTCTGCTTGCAGCGTCCATACAGCGGTCATGTGCAGAATGCCATTCTGATGCTGCGTAACGTTTGCAATTCATTTCCACACGAAGCGCGTTTACATGCTTTTCCGGCGCAGGTTTAAACTGGAAGAAACACATGCACCAGCGTGCGTCCATGACGGTAAAGCCGCAGCTTGAGGGAATGCTGTGGCGGTATGTCTTCAGCACCGACCACAAAATTATTGGCCTGCAATATTTCTTTCTCTCTTTTGTGGCGGTGCTGATCGGCATGGTGCTGTCGCTGCTCATGCGCATCCATCTGGTGTGGCCGCGATTTGGCGGCATCAAGCCCGAAGACTATCTGGCGTATCTCACCATGCACGGCACGCTCATGGTGTTCTTCGTTCTGTCCACGGTTCCACTGAATGGCTTTGGAAATTATTTTCTGCCGTTGCAACTGGGCGCCTCAGAGATGGCCTTTCCGCGCCTTAATCTGCTGGGCTTCTGGATTACATTGCTATCTTTCCTCGTTCTGATCAGCGCTTTTTTTGTTCCCGGCGGCGCTTCGCTGGCTGGATGGACGCAGTATCCGCCATTGAGCGCCGTGCCTGCGTCCGGTCCGGGACAAGGACTCGGCACCGATCTGTGGATCGTGAGCATCGGCCTCTTCTGCCTGGCTTCGGTGATCGGATCGCATCAACTTCATTACCACCACACTGAAGCAGCGCACCTCGGGTATGACCCTGATGCGTATGCCGCTCACCTGCTGGACGTGGTTTGTTACCGCTATTCTGGTCTTGCTGGCATTCACTATTCTGCTCGCGGCGGCCATCATGCTGTTGCTCGACCGCAACGCGGGCACTAACTTCTTTGTGCCTTCAGGCCTGCTGGTGAGCGGCCATGCCATAGATCATCGCGGAGGCTCGCCGCTGCTGTGGCAGCACCTCTTTTGGTTTTTCGGACACCCAGAGGTTTATATCGCCGTGCTTCCCGGCATGGGCATGACCTCGCATCTGCTCTCAGTGTTTGCGCGCAAGCCGGTGTTCGGATATCGGGCCATGGTGTGGGCCACCATCGCCATCGGGGCGCTGGGCTTTATGGTGTGGGGACATCACATGTTCGTGAGCGGCATGAATCCATATGCGGGCTTTGCCTTCTCCACCTTGACCACCGCTATCGCCGTGCCTTCCGCCATAAAGACTTTTAACTGGATGGGCACCCTCTGGCGGGGCAGCATACGCTTCACCACTCCCTTGCTGTTTTCCGTGGGTTTTGTTTCGCTGTTCATTGCCGGCGGACTCACCGGCCCCATACTGGCGCAACCCGCCTTAGACGTCTACCTGCACGATACATATTTTGTCGTCGCCCATTTTCACCTGATCATGGCCATGGCTGGAATGTTCGCGGTATTTGCCGCGACCCATTTCTGGTTTCCCAAAATGTTTGGGCGCATGATGAGCGAGCGTCTTGGCCGTCTGCATTTCTGGATAACCTTCGTGGGCGCCTACGCCATCTTTATGCCGATGCATCTGCTGGGCATCGCCGGACATCCCCGCCGTTATTCAGAGTTGAACGGGGTGCAGTATGTGGCGGCCATGGCCCCGCTGCAAAAATTCATCACTATTGCGGCGGTACTCACAATTTCCGGCCAGGTGCTCTTTATTGTGAACTTCTTCTGGAGTATGTTTAAAGGACAGACAGCGGGTACAAACCCCTGGGAATGTACCACGCTGGAGTGGACGCTGCCTTCGCCTCCGCCTCGTGAGGGATTTGGCGATGTTGAGCCAGTGGTGAACCATGGCCCGTACGAGTACAGCGTTCCCGGCGCGGCAGCCGACTTTGTCATGCAAGATGCGATGCCATTCAGTCAATAGGACCATGCGGAGCAGTTATGGCCCCCATCACCGAACACGTTGATATACACAAGCCGCAAAAACCCAAGCTGGGTGGAGGCGGCCCGGGCAAGATTCCACATGTACGGGGCTTTGGAGGCGGCGATGACGGCGATTCCGACCGCGACCGTCCGGAAGGGTTTCTTTCCAGCAAAGACCGCCTGCGCCGCTACCGCATCGCCATTGTGCTGGGCGTGATATCTATCACGGCGCTGTTTATCGGGCTCACCATTGTCTACATCATGCGGCAGGGCATGGGGCGCTGGGACGTAGCAACGAAAACCTTTATTCACGACTGGCAGGCGGTGGCGCTTCCATATCCTTTGCTGTTTGTGAATACCAGTGTGTTGCTGCTGAGCAGCGTTACGCTGGAACTGGCCCGACGCAAACTGTCCATGAATTCTGAATTCGCGGTGATGGGCATCCGTCCACCGAGATTGCAAAGCGAACTGCCCTGGCTGGCTATTACAGTCCTGCTGGGCTGCGGTTTTCTCGCCGGACAGATCGATCTTGTGGAACTTGTTGCACGACGCAGGGCATCTACATGGCATCGAACCCCAGCAGTTCGTTCTTCTACCTGCTTACCGGACTGCATGCCCTCCACCTTTTTGGGGGCCTGCTGGTGCTCATTGCAACCTTTGTAGGAAGCTGGCGCCACATGAGATTGCAATGCCAGCAGAGTCGCCATTGACGCCACCGGATGGTATTGGCACTTTATGGGCCTGCTATGGATCTACATTTTCGCCCTGCTGCATTTTGCGGGAGGAAGTTGAGAAGACGCTATTGGCTCTTAGCTTTTGGCTTGAGTATCGCGAACCGGTTATTACCGTCGCCACAGAGTTGTTAGATCACCCGATCACGAGATCACCAGATTTTTCCCCGATCACCGGATCACCCGATCTACCGATCACCAGATCTCCTCTTCATCCATTGCTTGAACTCTTCCTCGCTCACCACCCTTGCCACCGCTCGCATGCGGTAATGTCCCAGTCCGCAGAGTTGCGAACAGGCAATCTCGTAGGTTCCCGGCTGCATCGGCTTGAAATGGGCATGGATGTCCATGCCGGGGACCGTATCCTGCTTGAAGCGCATGGCGGGAATGAACAGGCTATGGATCACATCCTGGGCGCGCAGCGTGAGTTCGACGTCGCGTCCGGCGGGCAGCATGAGGGAAGTAGAGACAATATCGTCCCGTCCCGCACGGATCGGCTGGATCAATCCCCAGCGGATTTCCTTCTTCCGGCCTGGCAAAACGCAATGCGTCGGTGCGCCCAAATTGGCCGTCTGCGCCCGGATATCGGAAATACCACTGGAACTGCATTCCGGTCACTTCGACCTGCACGGCAGAATTGTCATGCTGATATTCGTGTGGATGCAGGCGCATGGCCGACCATAGCCGTTCGCCGCTGATGTTGAACCAGAAGAACAGCAGAGCGATGGCGGCGGTCCACGTAAGTTCAGCCCGCCAGTTGCCCAGCGAATAGTCAGTCCGCCTGCGCACACGATAGCGGTACAGCAAAACGGCCAGCAATATCTGCCCTGCGACAAATAATGCGCCAAGCAGCCACAAGGCAACCAGGAATTGATGGTCCATGGCAGCCGCGTACGACGAGACACCGGCAGGGAACCACCATGGATGAACGGCGAACAGGGCAGCGCAAGAGAAGGTGATCAGCAGTATCGCAAGCAGAAGCGCGATAGCCATTATTTTGATGGGCGTCCGTTATCGCTATCGTTATCCAGTAGCTTGAGAAATTCTTCGTGGACTCGGGTATCGCTCGAGAGTTCTGGATGGAAAGTGGCCGCCATGACTTTGCCCTGGCGCACCAGCACCGGATTGCCGTTCTCTGAAGCCAGCACTTCAACATCTTTACCGGTGCTCACGATTTTGGGAGCGCGGATGAATACCATCTCCAGCGGTTCGTCTCCCAAGTGCCGTCTTGATTTCCTGAATGGAGCTGTCAATCTGGCGTCCATAGGCATTGCGCCGTATTCGGATATCGAGCACGCCCAGAGATTTCTGCGGAGGGTTCTCCACATCTTTGGCCAGCAGGATAGCTCCCGCACAGGTGCCGAACGTCGGTTTGGCGCTCACAAACTCGCTAAGTTTTTCGAGGAAGCCGCGCTCGGCGAGAAAATTGAGGAAAGTGCTGGATTCGCCGCCAGGGATGACCAGGGCATCAATAGCGTCCAGTTGCTCAGGCTTGCGCACCAGCGTGACGTCAGCGCCCAGGCGAGTCAGTACCGCCTTGTGGGCCTCATAGTCACCCTGGATCGCGAGTATCGCCAATCGCTCATTTGAGACCAAAGAAAGACCTTTGAAACGCAGAGGAAAGGAGGAAGCAGAGTTCTTGATTTTGGTAATTGAGTAAGTTGGTAAATGGGTAATTGGAGATCGGATCCGACCAATTAAACAATTACCAAATTACCCACTTACCCAATCTCTGCTTACTCTGTTCCTCTGTGTCTCAAAGGTTTTATTTCACCATCCGCGTGTTTGCAGCATGTCGGCTTCGCTCATGGCGGCCACAGACAGGCCTTTCATAGCTCCCACCAGGTCTTCGCTTACTTCAAGTAACACTTTAGGGTCATCGAAGTGGGTGGTGGCGCGGACGATGGCGCGGGCGCGCTTCTCGGCTTCCGCCGGTTCGCAGAAATTCATGGAATCCGACATGAAGATACCGGAGCCCACAAACACCGCTTCCGCTCCAAGCTGCCGCACCAGCGCTGCATCGGCAGGGGTGGCAATGCCTCCGGCTGAGAAATTGGGTACAGGCAGCTTGCCGGTTTTAGCCACCATCCGGACGATCTCGTACGGCGCCTGCAATTCTTTGGCCTGCGAAAACAGCTCTTCTTCTCCCAATACGGTAAGCATGCGCATATCGCGAACGATGGCGCGCATGTGTTTGACCGCGTGTACCACGTCTCCGGTACCGGCCTCGCCTTTGGTGCGTATCATGGCTGCGCCTTCGGCAATACGGCGCAGGGCCTCGCCCAGATTGCGCGCGCCGCACACAAACGGCACTTTGAACTTATGCTTGTCTACGTGGTGCGACTCGTCCGCAGGGGTGAGCACTTCAGACTCGTCAATGTAGTCCACGCCCAGCTCTTCCAGAATCTGGGCTTCGGCAAAGTGGCCGATACGGCATTTGGCCATTACCGGAATGGAGACCGTGCTCATGATCTCCCTGATCTTCTTGGGTGACGCCATGCGGGCCACGCCGCCTTGAGCGCGAATCTGGGCCGGGACGCGCTCCAGTGCCATCACCGCTGCCGCTCCGGCGCGTTCGGCGATCTCGGCCTGCGCCGCATCGGTTACGTCCATGATTACGCCGCCCTTGAGCATCTCTGCCAGGCCGGTCTTTAAGCGAAGGCCAGTGTTGCCATTCATTTCAGACATAAAAAACTCCAAACTTGTGGGGTGAACTCTTCTATTTTACCTGTTCAGAGGGTTTTCTGCCGCGCTGCGGTGTAGCGGGCATGTGGCGGATTCGTGTGTACGGAAAATAAGCAACAGACGACATCTTCGATCATTCATGACAAAAGGCCGTTGTTGACCCATCTCACGTTGCGGGCGGCGGAATAAACTTGTTGAACATCTTGCCGATATCCACGGCAACAAAGGTTCCGGTGCTGCGGGCCAGAATTTCGCCTTGTGCATTGCTGATTTCCGCAACGTTGGTATGAAGCCGCCCGTCAATTTTGTGGCCGCGTCCGGTGACCTTGAGGGCCGCTTCCAGCGGGACAGGCTTCAGATATTCAATAGACATATTCTTCGTTAGAGCCACGACGTTGCTGAGCTTGTTTACCTTGCCCATGGCTTCATCAAGAATAGTGGCGATGATTCCGCCGTGCGCATGTCCCGGCGGCCCCTGATACCGTTTTTCCAGTTGAAACTCGCAGATGGCCTGACGCGCTTCTTCATCGAAGTAAAACTTCAAATGCATGCCGTCATCATTGTCTTTGCCGCAGGCAAAGCAGTAGTTCTGAGGGGACTTAATATTCGGATCGGTGATGTGTCCGTGGGCTGGCGTATGTTTAGGCATGGGCGAAGCGCGATTCTAACATCCGGAGCCCAGCCATCTCACGTGTAATCCAGCCCGCTTTCTTCGGGCTTTGATGCCTGGCTCTACCTGTACCACAACTTTGGTGAGTTTTTGTGGCGCATGCTCCAGCCATTCAGGGAATCTCTCATAGACATAAGTGAGCCTCTAGGACTTTATACGACACAAACCTGCCGTCGCGGTTGATGACAACTTCTTCACGGACACGTGGCAAAGGAATAGACAATGAAATAGCGGCAATGCCCACTCGTGTTCCGTGATAGAGAAACTCCACGCAGCCTTCGCCGTGGCCGATATTCAGTTTTTCCCGCGTTGATTGAGGAATGGAGGGAAATCTCCGGAGTGCTCCCGAAAGACATCAGTTTCGCGTACTTTCTGCTAAGTAACACGATGGTTTTCCAGGATATGGCCTGCCGCAGTGGGCGCTACCAGCATTCCTATAAGCAGGTGTTCCGAACCGATGTGCTGATGTTGAAGCTCCTTCCGCTATTTGTTGGAGCGCGATCGTAAAATTTGGCGGGCCTCATCATTCAATCGGATATCGACTGACGTAGGAATCTTCTCTCCCGTTGGAGAGAGGGTTGCGGCATTCCTCGACCATTTTTTCATGATTTCGATGGGCAGCTTTAGCTTAAGAAACAGTGTTTTCTCTTCGCGCAATATACCCAGCAACAGATGTTCTGAGCCGATCATGGCAGCGCCAAGTTCGCTGGCTTCGCAGTGGGCGAAAAAGATCGTGCGCCGCGCTTTTTCTGTGTACCGGTCGAACATGGGTCATTTTGAGGGTAAAAAGAAACGTCCCAATTTGTGATTGCCGGGAGCGGGAAACACAAATTGCACTAAGTCTACGTGGTTTTTAAATTTTGGCAATTATGGCAGTTGTGGCAATTTTGGCATTCTCATTTCTGGCTGACGAATGCTTTTACAACAATGGCCCTTGGATTGGCGCCCAGCGGCACCAGAGTTTCCAGCAATGGCGACTGGGGCCTCGGACGTCCTTTGGTATCGGTAAGTTCCAGCACCGCCAGGTCGCCGCTCATCGTGTTCACCACCAGCAACCGAAGCTGGTTGGGTGAGAGCGCCATGGATTCCGGACGGCTGCCTACCTGGGCCGAGCCGATGCGGCGTCCATTATCAATGCTGTACACCGCGACCGTGTCAGACCCAAAGTTGCTCACGAACAGCAGGGAATTGTCGGGCGTAACCAGTGCGCGCACAGGATGGTCGCCGATCAGAAAACTGCCGTTCACCTCATTCGATCCGGTGATGATCTCTGAAACCGTGCTGGCTTCGAAGTTACAGACAAACACCTCGCCTCCATCCGGCTTCACCGCAAAATAAATCGGAGTTTTACCGACATCCAGCAACGTGAGCAGCTTGTCAGTTTTCAAATCAATCACGGCCACCTGGTTGGAGCCGGTGCAGGCCACAAAGAGCTTGCTGGAATCAGGGACAATGGCCATCTCCGCCGGTTTGTCACAGGCTTTGATTTTGCTGCGCAGTGCGAGTTTTTGTGCGTCCACAATGGCCACCGAATTCTCATCGCTCAGCGTCACCGCCACCAGCTTTCCATCGGGAGTCAGCCGCGCAAGATTGCTGCCGTTGCCCACGGCGATCGTCGCAATCACTTTTCGATGGTCGAGATCAATGACTGACAGATTGGCTGAGCCGCCATTGGCCACATAAGCGCGCTTGCCATCGGCAGAGACATCCACGAAGTAAGGCGCGCGATGCACCCCGATGGTCGAAACCACCGTATTACTCTCGGCGTCAATCACGCTGATGTTGTTGGAATCGGTATTGGCCACATAGATTTCGTTCTTGTGCGGATTCGTGGCCAGGCCGGTAGGTCCGCGTCCCACGTGAACGGTGGTCAACGAGCGCAGGGCGCGCAGGTCAACTACGGTGACGCTGTTGCTGCCCCCGTTGGATACGTAGGCATATTCGCGGTAATTGGCGCTGGGTTCGGGCGTGCGGTCGCAGCCGCCTAAGCACAAGAGAAGGCAGCAGGCTGCGAAGAAGAAAAGGCGGCGCAACTTACTTTGCAGCCCTCTGCACTGATTCGCGGAAAATCGGCTCCTGCACCCTGCGGTGCACCACCGAAGCAATCTGCCGGATTTCTGACATCAATTCATCAAAGTCGTCCGGCACAATGGATTGCGCGCCGTCAGACAGGGCGCGGTCTGGATCATGATGCACTTCCACCATGAGTCCGTCGGCGCCCACGGCCACTGCGGCCCGGGACATCGGCAATACCTTGTCACGTTTGCCTGTGCCGTGGCTGGGATCAACCACGATGGGTAAATGACTGAGCCGTTGTACGGCCGGCACGATGCTCAGGTCGAGCGTATTGCGAGTGTGGTCGGCGAAGGTGCGCACTCCGCGCTCGCAGAGAATTACCTGGTAATTGCCTTCGCTCAGAATGTATTCGGCGGCCATCAGGAATTCTTCCAGCGTGGCCGACATGCCGCGCTTCAAAAGCACAGGCTTGCGCAGCTTTCCTGCTTTCTTGAGCAGCGAGAAATTCTGCATGTTGCGGGCGCCAATCTGGATCACGTCAGCGTAATCAGCCACCAGTTCCAGAGATTCGTTATCGAGCGCCTCGGTCACAATGCGCAGCCCGAAGCGGTCGCGGATCTCGGCCATAATTTTCAGGGCTTCTTCGCCCAGTCCCTGGAAGGCATAAGGAGAGGTGCGGGGTTTGTAAGCGCCGCCCCTAAAGAAACGCGCTCCGGCGCGGGCCACGCGCTCGGCGACAGTGAACGCCTGCTCCCGCGATTCAATCGAGCACGGACCCGCCACAATGCCCAGATCACGGCCGCCAAAGCCACCGTCACTTCCGGGGAAGTGAACGGTTGTGTCTTCCTCTTTTACGTCGCGGCTTACCAGTTTGTAAGGCTTGCTGACCCGGATCACTTCCTGCACGCCGGCCATGTCATCGAGGGTGCCGGGTTCCAACGCGCCCTTATTGCCGGTGATGCCAATGGCGGTGCGCTGGCTGCCGGGAATGGGGTGCGGACGGAATCCAAGAGATTCGATTTTTTCGCAGACGGCGCGCACCTGTTCTTCGCTGGCGTGCGCTTGCATAACGATCAACATAATGACCTCACAAACAGTAAGTAAAGTGTACTTTGATTGCCTTGTCAGTTCAATGAAAAGCGGGTTTTTGCATGTTAAAATCAACTATTTAGCGCATGCCGGCAGACGGATCAGGGCGGAAACCAAAGCTTAGTTTGAAAGATGTGCTGCTTTGGTCGAAAGGCGATCCGCCCAGGCCCGGACCCCGCCGAATCGGCCTGCACACCTCAACCTCGGGAGGAGTGCAATCGGCAGCCGAACGGGCTTATCGGTTGGGTGCCAATACACTCCAGATTTTTTCTTCCAGCCCACGCCAGTGGAAACCCTATGAGCTGGCCAAAACTCACTGCGAAGACATGCATCGCCTGCGCGACAAGTATGGAATCTCGCCGCTGGTCATCCATAGCAGCTATCTGGTCAATCTGGCCAGCGCCACTCCTGAGTTTCATCGCAAATCGGTAGAGGCCTTTCGCGGCGAACTGGAGCGCGGAATTTCATTGTGCGCCGATGGGTTGGTGTTGCATCCCGGCTCCTTTCGCGGACGCAGCCGCGAAGAAGGCGTGGAACTGGTGGCTAAATCAATTGCTGAAGCCGCCGCCGGACTCGATCTTGAAAAGACCAGCCTGAAGATATTGATCGAGAACACCGCCGGAGCGGAATTTTCCCTGGGCGGATCGTTCGATCAGGTTGCGCAACTGCTGGAATACCTGAAGCCGGTCTGTCCGGTAGGCGCATGTATTGACACCTGCCATACCCACGTTTCCGGATACGACATTGTGTCCGAAGAAGGCTGGCAGCAAACCATGCAAAAGCTCGATGAGACCGTAGGCCTGAAGAACGTGCTGGTATGGCATTGCAATGACGCCAAAGACGCCCGCGGCTCGAAGCGTGACCGCCACGAACACATAGGGAAAGGAACCATCGGCCTGGAGCCGTTCCGCCGCCTCTTGAACGACCCGCGCACCGCCCACGCAGCCTTCATCGCCGAAACGCCCATCGAGGAGCCACAGGATGATTTGAGAAACATCGAGGCCCTGAAAGCGCTGGTGGAAGTGAAGAAAGTGGGCAGGGCCGGTAAGGTTAGGAAGAAGCTGGCGTGAGCGTTTTGGGCAATGCCGTAAAGGGCGAGAATACCGCCATAATCTTCCAGACTTACTGGTAGAGACGTTGCATGCACCGTCTAACTGTGTCCGTCTGAATTAAACTTTCGGGCTACCCATGTTCGGTAAAGCTGGAAAGAAGCTGGGGTGAGTGTTTTTAAGCAATGTCATAAGGGAGAGAATACCGCCATAATCTTCCAGACTTACTGGTAGAGACGTTGCACGCAACGTCTAACTGCGTCCGTCTGAATTAAACTTTCGGACTACCCATGTTCGGTAAAGCTGGAAAGAAGCTGGGGTGAGTGTTTTTAAGCAATGTCATAAGGGCGAGAATACCGCCATAATCTTCCAGACTTACTGGTAGAGACGTTGCACGCAACGTCTAACTGCGTCCGCCTGAATTAAACTTTCGGGCTATCCATATTCGTAAAAGCTGGAAAGAAGCTGGCCGTGAAGCGTTTTTGGAGCATGCCACAAGGACGAGAATATTGCGATGATCTTCCAAGCTCCCTGGTAGAGACGTTGCATGCAACGTCTAACGGCGTCCTTCTAAATTAAACTTTTGGGCTACCCATGAATTTTCGGCAAACATGACCCTATATAAAGGCAAATATCGAATCGAAACCACCCGCCGCTGGAACTGGGACTACAAATCTCCGGGGACATATTTCATTACGATTTGTACGGCGGGTAAAAAGCCGCACTTCGGCACAATTTCGAATGGTGTGCTTGAACACTCCGCGATTGGTGCAATGGCCGAGCGATTTTGGAGAGAACTTCCGCAACACTTCGAGAATGTCACCACCGATGAATTTGTGGTGATGCCAAATCATGTGCATGGAATCGTGATGCTCCACGGAGTGGAGAAGAAAGAGTTTGCATTTCTATCGCGTGAGAAAAAGCCGCTGGCTGCGCCTGCAAAGGGACATCTTGGAGCCGTCGTACGTTCGTACAAATCAGCGGTTTCGCACCGGTGCTCACAGCAAGGCTTGGAATTTGGCTGGCAGCGCGGGTTCTATGATCGGATACTCTTCGGCAATATTTCCATCAACGCGGTTCGTGATTACATCAAATCAAATCCGGCAAACTGGTCGCAAGACGGCGACTATGTAGAATTAAAATAGAGCAATATTGCTCCCAGCATTCTCGAGACGTAGCAATGCTACGTCTCTACCAGACCGTATCGTCGCGCGGGCATGTCATCGGGCCCGCGGACCACAGTGGCTAAAGCAAAAACCGTAAAGCAAGATTGAAAGCAAATCAGAGTATCCAATGCCCGAAACACAAATGACCGCGAACCAGCCCGAGCAGCGAGAGCTTCGTTACGATCCGAAAGGGATTGAAGAGAAGTGGTTTGCCCAATGGCAGGCCACTCCTGATCTCTACGCCGCTGAACCCCATAACAGCCAGCGCAAAAAGTTTTATGTCCTGGAGATGCTGCCGTATCCTTCAGGTGCGCTGCACATGGGACACGTGCGCAATTACTCCATTGGCGATGCTTTGGCGCGTTACATGTGGATGCGCGGCTACAACGTGCTTCATCCCATGGGTTGGGACGCCTTCGGTCTTCCTGCGGAAAATGCCGCCATCAAGAACCAGGTGCCGCCCCGGGAATGGACCCTGCGCAATATCGCGCACATGAAAGCCCAGATGAAGCGTTTAGGCTTCACCTACGACTGGTCGCGCGAGGTCGCCACTTGCTTGCCGGAATACTACCGCTGGAACCAGTGGTTCTTCCTCAAACTCTACGAGAAGGGCCTCGCCTACCGTAAGAAGAGCAAGGTGAACTGGTGTCCGGAGTGTGCGACTGTGCTTGCTAACGAGCAGGTGCTGGGTAATGGATGCTGCTGGCGTCACGAAGAAACGCCGGTGCAGCAGCGCGAGTTGGAGCAGTGGTTTGTGCGCACCACCGATTACGCTGAAGAATTGTTGCAGGGCATTGACGGACTCGAGGGCTGGCCGGAACGGGTCCGCACCATGCAGCGCAACTGGATTGGCCGTAGTGAAGGCGCCATGGTGGACTTCAAGTTGGATGGCCCTGCTGCGGTCGCCGGAGACACCATCCGCGTATTTACTACGCGCATTGACACCATTTACGGCGCAACTTCGATTCAGCTTGCGCCCCAGCATCCGCTGGTTGCTGATCTTGTCGGCGACGATGCCGGATTGCGCTCCAAAGTAGAAGAATTGATGAGCGAGCAGGGCAAGGCCAGGGAAGCGGGCGATGTTGCCGCCATTGAAAAGCATGGCGTCTTCACCGGACGTTATGCGATCAATCCGTTCAATGAGGAAAAGATTCCCATCTGGGTAGCTAACTACATCGTCACGGATTACGGTACAGGGGCCATCATGTCGGTTCCTGCTCACGATGAGCGAGACTATGATTTTGCCCAGAAGTATGGATTGGAGATTCGTGTCGTCATACTGCCCCGGCGTACCGGAGAGCCGCCTGCTTCCGGCGAAGCAGAGACGCCGGTGCTTCCTTACACGGAAAAGGAGAGCCTGCTCATCAATTCAGGGGAGTTCAACGGGCTCTCCAATCAGGACGCAATCGAGAAGATGTCGGCCTATGCCGAAGAGCACGGTTTCGGCAAAAAGACAGTGACGTACCGCTTGAAGGATTGGGGCATCTCGCGCCAGCGCTATTGGGGCACGCCCATTCCTATGCTCTATTGTGAGAAATGCGGCATAGTGCCAGTGCCGGAAAACCAGCTTCCGGTATTGTTGCCGGAAAATGTTGAAGTCACTTTGCAGGGAGGCTCGCCTCTCGCGCGCATCCCGGAGTTCGTCAACGTTACCTGTGCGAAGTGTGGAGGCCCGGCCCGCCGCGAAACCGATACGATGGATACCTTCGTTGACTCGTCCTGGTACTTCTATCGCTACACCAATGCTCATCTCAACGATCGTCCGCTGGACACGAAGACCGTGGATTACTGGTTTCCCATAGATCAGTACATTGGCGGCGTTGAGCATGCCATTTTGCATTTGATTTATTCGCGCTTCTGGACCAAGTTCATGCGCGATATCGGCCTGGTCCACAATAGCGAACCTGTGCAACGTCTTTTCACGCAGGGCATGGTGATCAAGAACGGGGCCAAGATGTCGAAGAACAAAGGCAACGTGGTTTCGCCCGACGACATGGTGGCCCGCTTCGGCGCTGACTCCACGCGCATGTATGCGCTGTTTGCCGCGCCTCCTGATCGCGATTTGGAATGGCAGGAAAACGGCGTAGAGGGCGTGTACCGCTTTCTCAGCAAGGTCTACCGGTTTGTCATGCGCCATGCCGAGGCTAAAGATACAGCTTCTGGATCGGCTGGACAGAATACGATTTCTCCTGCTGCCCGGCAGATACAGCGCAAGCTGCACCAGACCATCAAGCGCGTGACTCACGATTTTCAGGGACGCTGGCATTTCAATACCTGCGTGGCGGCCGTCATGGAATTTGTGAACGAGCTTTCCGGCGCAGAAGAAGAAATTGCCAAAGGCAATTTTTCAGCGGAAGTGCTGGCCGATGCGCAGCGCAAACTCGTGCTGTTGCTCCAGCCTTTCGCGCCCTATCTTGCTGCGGAACTCTGGCAGGTGCTCGGGGAAAAGGATGATTTGTTGCGGCATCCCTGGCCCGACTACGATGCGGCCCTGGCCAAAGAAGACGAAATCGAATATCCGGTGCAGGTCAACGGCAAACTGCGCGGCCGCATAGCCGTGCCCGCCGACAGCCCGCAGGAACTGGTGCTGGAACGCGCCCTCGCCGACGAAAAAGTAAAGGCCTCGCTCGATGGCCGGCAGGTGGTGAAAACCATTGTCGTGCCCGGCAAACTCGTGAACCTGGTTGTCAAATAGCAGTATCAAATAGCGAAAGAAGCTGACACCTTTGAAACACAGAGGAAGAGAGGCAGCGGAGGTGAAAATGGAATTAAATGACCTTACAGGTGAAATCATTGCGGCAGCGATGAAGGTGCATACTACTATCGGTCCGGGTCTGTTGGAGAGTGTCTATCACACATGCCTGCACCACGAATTGCAGAAAAGAGGCTGGCAGAGTCGGAGCGAGGTGCCTCTGCCTGTTATCTATGATGGAATTCCAGTGGAGTCCAAGTTTAGAATTGACTTGTTGGTTCAAGAATCCGTGATCATTGAAGTCAAATGTGTGGATACGATTCTGCCGATTCACAAAGCGCAATTGTTGACTTACTTGCGGTTGGCAAATAAGCCGCTCGGATTACTCTTGAACTTCGATGTTGTGCATATGAAAGATGGTATTAAACGTGTGTTGAATAACCGTTTTGAACGAGCATCTGCGGCAGGTCAGGGCTGAGGAGCGACTCTCAATTATCGCTTACTCCGATTTGCTCTGCTTTGTATGCCAAAATGCTGAGATTCGGTCTACTTCAATTTGCGTGTGAGTTGGGCGTTGTCAAATCAGGTTGAGGAACATTCCCCAATCCTCTGCTGACTCCGTTCCTCTGTGTTTCAAAGGTTTAGCCCATGCAACCAAGCGCCCTCGCTATAGGCTTTCGCACCGTCCTTCGACGCCCGTCGCTGTTCTTGATGGAAGTGGCGTGGCGGTGGGCGTGTGGCTTGGTGGCGATCCTGATGGTTTTGTACAGCGGTTCCAGGATCGTGCGCCTGTCCGATGTGGATGCCCACGCCTGGCGTAGCCGTGATCTGTTCCTGATGACGCAGTCGGCCCTGCATTCTCTCAGTCAATTGAGAGGGCAGTCTTTAGTCATTGCGGCGGCGATGGTGTTGGCGGTCGCGGCTTTATGGGTATTCCTGGCAGCCGCCGGACGCACTGTGATTTTGCGCCACTTAGTGCATGCCCAGGTAAGCTTTCCCCGCGTGCTGGGTCTGCACCTTTCCCGGCTGCTTGTCGGATTCGTAACCCTGGCTGGACTGGTGGGCGCCGCTGCTTTTTCTGTCTCGGTGGCCACCCGGGGCCGCGTTCCGGATTACATGTTGTTTTATGTGATGTTTGCGCCTTTGCTGGTGACCCTCACCATCTTCTGGTCGGTGTTGAACTGGTATTTTTCGCTGGGAGCCATCTGCGTGGCCCAATACCGGTCAAGGAATACCTCTTCCGGCAAGCTGACCCTGTTCTTTCTTTCAGGACGCATGGGTGAGGTTCTGGGGCTCACCTTCCTCTTTGGAGTGATGCGCTTCACCATTCTGCTGGTGTTCTTTGTGCTGGCGGTGCTTCCCAGCAATCTCATTCCATTTACGCCCATCTGGCCTGTGTCCCTGGTGCTGGGCTACCTGCTGGTTGCTGATTTTCTTTATGTGTGCCGGCTGGCCTCATACCTGTCACTTGAGAGTTATGCTTCGGCGCCCCCCGGCGTGGTGACGTTTGATCCGCAGGAATCTGCGAACAAATTGACGGTGCGAATCAAGTTATAAGCATTGGTCACAAGGCGTGGTCAGGGCGAAAAAAGCAAGATGGCATTCTGTAATAGAAAACGGGTCAGGAACTGTCGTTTTGACCGTTGCTCCTGACCCCATGGATTCCGATGCGTCCGTTGACTTCGGCTAAATGCCGGTTATGCAGTCTTCACCACTTCGGGCTTCTGTTCCTTGTCGCCCAAAAATGCCTTGATTTTTTCCAGCAAGGCGGGGAAGAGGTCTTCTTTTTGCAGGCAGGCAGCCACATCTTTGCCGCCATCAATAGGTCCGTAGCCGGTAACGATAATGACTGGCACCTCAGGATGCTCTTCATGGACCTTCTTGGCCAGTTCCACCCCGTTCATGCCTTCCATGCGGAAGTCGGTTACCAAAATGTCAAAGTCTTCCTCGTCGAATTTCCTTAAAGCTTCCTGCCCGTTGTATGCGCTTACGGCACGATAGCCTTGCATTTCCAGAATCTCACAGCTCAGTCGTGCCAGTACTTCGTGATCATCAACGAAGAGGATGGCTTTCATGGGCGCCTCCTGCGGGGCCAAGGGAGTTTAGGATTACACTTCGAGGCAAAACCACAGACACAGCTTCTGCCTCCACCATTTGTTTCCGAAACAGCCGGAAAAGATGCCTGAGACCGGCTTAAATTGTTCGCCTTACGCCCCTAACTATACGCCTTTGAATCTTTTACCGCCTGGCTAGGCTACATGGGATGGCCAGAAATGCCCAGAATTGGCCCTTTCGGCCAGTCGCAGTCGGCTCAATGAATGGGCTGGAATGGAGATGAATGGAAATGCCCCGATTGCCGATGCCGGCCGGTTGGGGTAATTACTCTTTGAACAGTTCGGGGTAGTTGGTGCGCACCTTGGCATAGATCTGGTAAGCCATGCGAACGGAATCGGCAATACGGCTGACGATGCGCGGCGACTGGTCCCATTTCTCTTCCCGCGCCAGGCGGACAGCCGCAATGACAGCAGCGGCAATAACAATGGTATTTCCGGAGCGGTTCGCCGGGGTTTTGGCTTCAGTCACAGCCTCAGTCTAGGCGAATACAAGGCGAATATGAACCATTTTTAAACGGTAATTTTTCAAAAACGTGTTCCGCGCGCGACGATTCCGTGACTCAGTGAATGGAAGATACAAATGCGCTCTCCAACAAGCCATCCGGCCCGTACCGGATGGCCTTTTTTTGTAGAAGAATAATGCAACTTTAAAACGGTATTTTTTTAAAAAGTTGTTCCGGGTTCGATGATTCTGTGACTCAGTGAATGGAAGATATATAAAATGCGCTCTCCAAAAGGCCATCCGGCCCGTAACCGGATGGCCTCCTTTTTTTTCGAAGAACAATGCAACTGTTTTGCCAACAATTCGCAAAAAAAAACGGAGAACCGGTTGGTCCTCCGCCATGCTGTTTACCTTTTCTCGTCTGATTTCGGTAGAAGAGCGGCCCTTTCAGGACCGCGTAAATTGAGAAAAATGTGGGCTTCAGAGCGTGTGTGTGTGAACTGAATTTCGTATGGGCTAACGAGACAAGTATCAGGGCACGACTTTCAGTCGTGCCGAAAAACCTTTATAAACACTGGGCTTTAGCCCCTGCACACCTTCCATCTCGCGATAATGTTGCCACCAAAATCGATTTTCACACACTCTCTTCAGCCCTGGTGTGAATGAGGCAATAGGCTACACATATTCTGGAAGCACTTTAAAACAGATTCCACAAAAACTGGTTATACACATCGTGGTGATACTGCACTTCGGGCGCTTTGACAAAGGTGCCCAGCAGGCGCGGGCAGCGGTCGGCTGAAGCCTGTTTCAAATCGGCGTAGCGTCCCTTTACCTCATTGCCCAGAAGCTGAGTCGTCCACTCGGCATTGCGGAAGTGCTCGATGGCCGTGTAGATGTTATCAGGCAAATAGCGTTCCGCCTGACGCAGATTTTTGATTGTTGAAGTTGAGCCGTCAATGCCCGACTTGAAGATCGAATACATCACCATGTAGGGGTTGGCGTCGGGAGCCACGGAACGCACTTCTACGCGCGAACTTTTCTCGTTGCCAATGGGAATGCGCACCATCGAACCGCGGTCGGTGGGCGAAGCTTTGATCTGGTTGGGAGCTTCAAAGTGCGGATCAAGTCGGCGATAGGCGTTCACGCTGGAATTCAGCATCAGGCAGATTTCGTTAGCGTGGGTCAAAATGCGGTCAACAAATTCCCATGCCGGTTCGCTCAGCTTCTCCTCGCCTTTCGGGTCCCAGAACAGATTTTTGCCGCCTTTGTTGATGGAGATATTCGTGTGCATGCCGTTGCCGTTTACACCCACCACCGGCTTGGGCAGAAACGAGGCGGTAAGCCCCATCTTGGTGGCCACCTGGCGGCAAATCAGTTTGTAGAGCTGAATCTGGTCGGCGGCTGCCACTACTTCGCCGTAGCTGTAATTGATCTCAAACTGTGAAGGCGCAACTTCCGGATGGTCTTTCTCGTTCTGGAAGCCCATCGCGCGCTGTACTTCCGCCGTGGTGTCAATGAAAGTGCGCAACGGATCGCCGGGCAGGGAATGATAGTAGCCTCCGGTGTTCACATAATCGAATTTGCCCGTCTCATGATAGCGGCGTTCCGCGTCCGGTCCCTGGAAAAGAAAGCCCTCGATTTCATTGGCGGCATGCAACGTATAGCCTTTTTCTTTGTGCAGCTTCTCGGCATAGGATTTGAGAATGCCACGGATGTCGGCAGTGTAGGGTGTGCCGCCTTTGTCAATCACTTCGCCGAACACCAGCACTTTGCCCGATCCGAAAATATCGGCAGGCGCCCAGTAGAAAGCGCTCCAGTCAATCGAAAGGCGCAGGTCGCTTTCGCGCTGGGCCGTAAAGCCGCGAATGGAGGAGCCGTCAAAGGTCAGGTTATCCCAGCTCTTGATCAGAAACTTCTTGTCATAATCAAGCATGTGCAGCCGGCCTTCGAGATCGCTGAACAGCAGGGTCACGGCCTTGATGCCCTTTTCGTCGGTCAGGTACTTGATGCGTTCTTCCTGCACCTTGTCGGGAGCGACGCGCTTGTGGCGCTGCTCTTTGACTCGCAGGTTCATCTCTTCCAGTTCGTCATACGAGAGTGCCAGAAAATTACGCAGTTCGCTCGACATAGATCTCCTCTAGAGTAAATTGGCCATGAATTGTGGGGTGATGTTTGGGAAGCAAGTACTACCTTATCGTGGAGGCGTACTTCCCTGCCAATTAAAAGAGGTAATGGAGAGTATCAATTGAATTTATAAGCGGAATTTGCATCAGGAGTTGGGCAAATCTCACCATGGATGACACTGATTGAACTGATCAAACTCTGATTCTTTTCGGCAGATGAGGCCATTGCCAGAATATGTAGACTGAAAAGCATTATTGCAGGTGAGAAAATCTTTCGAGACATGTGGAACATGATTGGACTCAAGGCTGAGACAGAGCGACTCATAAACGAGGAAATCCAAAGCGGCCGTCTTCATTCTTCAAATCGGAATGCAGCCTTCAGCGTTCCGATTGCCAGATCTCCACGGTTCCCATGTCTCTATGCCCGTGGTTCTTCCGATCACCGGATCACCCGATGACGAGATCACCCGATCACAACATCCCTCGCTGTGGCGAGATGGTACTTGAGGCGCATCGCAGAATCCGCTCTTCGGTGCTAAACTCCGGTTGAAGATATGACTGGTGTACTGGCTGACCCTTCTGTGCGGGTGCTCTTCAAGATGGAAAACCTCCAGGAGACAGGATCGTTCAAGCTGCGCGGAGCCACCAACAAGGTCCTTTCGCTTACCTCGGAGCAAGCCAGACGGGGAGTGATTGCCGCTTCCAACGGTAACCACGGGCTAGGCGTAGCCGCGGCGGCCCGCAAGAGCGGAGTTAACGCTGAAGTTTTTGTCTCTGCGCATGTCTCGCCTTACAAAGCAGAGCGCATTGAACAACTAGGCGCCAGCATCCGCCACGCGGGTACCGGCCCTCTGGACGCCGAACTGGCCGGGCGCGGAGCTGCTCTGCAATCGGGCAAAGTCTTCATCTCTCCGTATAACGATTGGGAAGTAATGGCCGGACAAGGCACGCTGGCGGTGGAACTGCTGCGCCAGGCGCCGCAGGTGGATGCCGTATTTGTCGCGGTCGGTGGTGGTGGATTGGTTGGTGGCGTCGGCTCTTACCTGAAGTATGCAGCGCCACACGTTGAGGTGATCGGGTGCTGGCCGCAAAATTCTCCGGTGCTGTACGAATGTATCAAGGCAGGCCGCATTGTTGACGTGCCGGAAGAGCCCACCATCTCAGAAAGCACTGCCGGCGGGCTGGAACAGGACAGCATAACGCTGGAGGTTTGCAGCCGGGTAATTGACCGCTCGGTGCTGGTGTCTGAACATGAGATCGTGGCCGCCGTGCAGAGCGTGCAAAACTTAAAGAGATGGTTGATGGAAGGCGCGGCAGGAGTGGCACTGGCTGCCTTTCTCAAGGAAGCGGACCGTTACCGGGACAAGACCGTGGCAGTCATTATCTGTGGTGGCAATCTCTCTCAGGAAACCCGGCGAAAAGTCGGGTAATGTCTCAGTCCGTTCACCCCGGGGACACGACCGACAGTCAACGTCAGTTGACGCTTCCACTTGTTTTCGTAAAAATAATAGAGCCTGTTTCATAGATGTCAGCCAGCAGGGCCCTCGATCCCATTGCATTTGTTCGGCATCGGCATGATGCCCCGATCCTTTATCTATCTATGAGACACGCCCGAGTTTGATCACAATTTCTGAAGAGGAAAACACAATGAGCACCACTGCGGTTGAGTCGTACCAGTTTCAGGCAGAAACCAAACAGCTTTTACATCTGATGATCCATTCTCTCTATACCGAAAGAGAGATCTTTCTGCGGGAGCTGATATCCAATGCGTCCGATGCCCTCGACAGATTGCGCTTCGAGTCGCTGACCAATTCAGAACTCGTGCCCCAGGACCACAAGTTCGAAATCAGGCTGAAGCCCGATCAACAGGCCCATACTCTCACCATCAGCGACAGCGGTATCGGCATGAGCCGCGATGAGATCGTCAACAATATCGGCACCATTGCCCGTTCCGGCACGCAGGAATTACGCAAGCGGGTGCAGGAAAGCTCGTCGGCGGAAGGGTTTGCCGAATTGATCGGCCAATTCGGCGTGGGCTTTTATTCGGCCTTCATGGTGGCTGATAAGGTGACCATTATTACGCGGCGCGCCGGTGAGACTTCCGCGACGCGCTGGGAATCGTCCGGCGACGGAACCTATACTCTGGAACCGGCGGAGCGCTCCACCAGTGGAACCGACATTACTCTACACCTGAAGAAGCCCGATCCTGAGAACGGCATTGAAGACTATGCCGACCGCTGGAAAATTTCGTCCATCGTGAGGAAATATTCCGATCTGATCGCCTATCCGGTGATGTATGAAGGACCGGCAGAGAAGAAGACCGAACCCATGACCGGCGAGGAAATCAAGGACGAGAACGCGCCGACCTGGGAGACCAAAGTCCTGAATTCGATGAAGCCCATCTGGATCAGGAAGCAGTCAGAGGTGAGCCAGAGCGACTACTTCGATTTTTACAAGCACATCTCCCATGACTGGAACGAGCCGCTGAAGATTCTAACGCTGAAGGCGGAGGGCCTTCAGGAATATGACGCGCTGCTGTTTGTGCCCTCTCAGGCGCCGTACGATCTTTACTATCATTCGCCGGAAATGGGACTCAGGCTGTATGCCAAGCGCGTGATGGTGATGGAGAAATGCGAAGACCTGCTGCCGCGCTACCTGCGGTTCATCCGCGGCGTAGTGGATTCCAGCGACCTGCCGCTGAACATCTCACGCCAGCGTTTGCAGCAGGACCGCCATATCGGGCAGATCAAAAAATGGCTTACGCGCAAAGTCCTGGATGCTCTCTCGGAAATGCAGGAGAAAGAACCGGAGTTGTATCTCAAGTTTTGGGGCCAGTTCGGCCGGGCCATCAAAGAGGGCGTGAGTTCCGATTACGAAAACAAAGACCGAATCATTTCTCTGTTGCTGTTCGAGTCGTCCAACGATCCTGAAAAGCTGACCACGCTCAAGGATTATGTGGGCCGCATGAAGCCCGAGCAGAATGAAATCCTGTTTCTTACCGGAGAATCGCGCAAGGTTATCGAAAATTCACCGCACCTGGAAGCAGTGAGAAAGAAAGACTACGAAGTGCTCTACATGAGCGATCCCGTGGATGAACTGCTGGTGCAACACCTGTATGACTTCGAAGGAAAGAAACTCAAATCCATCGGCAAAGGCAACATCCAACTGGGCACCGAAGAAGAGAAAAAGCAGGCGGAAGAAGAGCTCAAGAAGAAGCAGGAAGAGTATTCGAGCCTGCTGGAAGTAGTGCAGAAAAAACTCGACGAACATGTGAAGCAGGTACGGCTGTCCAGCCGTCTGGTGAACTTCCCGGCCTGTCTGGTGACCGAAGAGCATGAATACAGCCCGCAGCTCGAGCGCCTGTTGCAGAAAGGCAAGGGCGGTGGGCCGAAGCAGCGGCGCATTCTGGAGATCAATCCCAATCATCCCATCACCGACCGGCTTTATAAGCGCTTTGAAGGCAACAAAGAAGATCCGATGGTGGGCAATTCTGTGGAACTGCTGTACGCGCTGGCGTTGCTGGCCGAAGGATCGGAAATTCCCGATCCGGTGCGGTTCAATCAGTTAACGTTGCAAATGATGGAACAGACGCTGTAAGAGCAATTGGCAATTAGCAAATAGCATTCTCCGCTCGGCAGTTTGTGCTAAAGGCATGAATGTTCGTGGGCAGTATAGAGTAAGCGAACATAAGAACGCATGAAAAGGGGCCTGACGGGCCCCTTTCGTGTTTGCTGCAGCGTTTCAGGTCGTCGAAACAGATGGATAAACGAAACCCCAGTCCGGCAGACGACCGATAATAGCCCGGCACGGAGCTTTCCGAATGCGCGTCCGCCGCGCGTCCGGGAAGCGGAGTGCCGGGAAAGGAAAGAAAGACTTGTTTCCGCATTGCCGAAGGCCCGCGCGCAGCTCCTGCTTTTGGAGGGGAGCGCACTAGAACAATTTGCTTTCCCTCTTGACGCGGTTTTCCTTACAGGATAGGTTTTCCAGCACATAGAGTCCGATAAAGGAAGCTTCTTATATGCCTGAAATCTCATGCGCCAATTGCAACGCCACGAACCCACCGGGCAGCAAGTTCTGCCAGGGATGCGGAAAGAGTCTACCTGCCGTTGTACCGGCTGTGAGCACGTTCGCTACCGGCGGATGCAGCAATTGCGGCCGGGTGAATCCTGTGGGCAGCAAGTTTTGCGAAGGTTGCGGGACACGCCTTGGCGTCGCGCCGCCTGAACTAAAGCCGGTGGGAGCTGCATGTCCTGATTGTGGCGTAATCAGTCCCGAAGGCAGCAAGTTCTGTGAGCGTTGCGGCAAGCGGCTGACGCCAGCTACGACCGTTGAGGCCGTGACCGAACCACCGGCCCCTGTGGTTACTGTGCCCACACCTCCTGCCGCCGACAACGATGCGCCTCTATCGGCTATGGTGAGCGGCGACGACTTGGCCGCAACTTCGCCTTCCGTCGAAGAACCACCGGAGAAAGAAATCCAGCCGATTATCCAAGCACCAAATGTCGAAGCACAAACCTTGGAAGCAGAACCCGTATCACCAAAGTCAGAGCCGCCAGCCGCGCCCCCTGAGACTTTCGTGTATTCACCCGTCATTCCGATAGCGCCTGCGGCCCAGGCTCAAAGCACCAGCGAGAACACGCCCAGCGCTCCAGCTTCCAGCAGCGCTGCGCCTACTCCAATCACTGCGACGGAAAAGACTGAGACCCCGATAGTTGAAGACAGCTTATCCCCAGTAGCACCCTTGGTTTCCAGTAGTACAGGCGGAGCGGCGGTGCAACCGGCGACTACTGTGCCTGCCTTTCAGCCGAATTCTAGTGCGGCGCAGCTTTGTCCTAAATGTGGCACTCCGTTATTGGAAAACGCAAAATTCTGCGAGAAGTGCGGCACTCGGACCGCATCCGCACCGAGCCCAGCTCCCGCGAAAACTACGCCGACCTGGACACCGGATCCCGGACCAAAGACTGACCAGATCTTTATTACTCCGCAAAGCACCAGCAAAGGCCCTTTCATGCTGATCGCGGTGTTGCTGGTAGTGCTGGCCTTGGCAGGCTTGGCGGCATGGAAGTTTTTCTCCGGACCCGACGTAACAGTCACTGTGGCCCAGCCACGAGTGACTGCGTCACCGGGAGAAACAGTTTCACTGCTGGCCAGCGTAAGCGGATCGAGCGATACGGATGTAATCTGGTCGTTGAAAGAAGGATCCAAAGGCGGACGGCTCAGCCCTGAAGGGGTTTCCATGGTGGAAGGGCGAGTTCAATCCGCCGCGTCCTACTTAGCGCCGCAGCAGGCCGGCACTTACCACGTCACCGCTGCCAGCCATGCCAACTCCAACCGCAAAGCCATCATTGAAATTGTGGTCGGCGGTGGGAGCGCTTCAGGGCAGAACTCGAGTGGCTCCGCAGGCGGTTCCTTGAGCGAGCAGATCGTGGGCACATGGCAATGGCCAAAGCCAGCTGACGACGTGCGTATGCAGATTGCCGCCGATGGCAGCATCACCATCGAGTCTGCATCCCAGGCCACGAACCCTCGACGCGGCACCTATAGGATAAGCGGCGATAAGCATATTGAGGTCAAGATGGACGATGGAGAAACGCGCAAGTTCGATCTGCTGAGTATCGATGGCGATTCCATGCGGGTGATGTCGGAGTCGCGCGATGGCGTTTCTGCGATGACGTTTACGAGAACAGCTACTGGCCACTAGCTTCTAGCTGAGTCGCAAAGAGCAAATGCGAATCTCACCGCTGATTCCGCTGATAAGCGCAGATAAGAGCAAAACCTTTTGCCGCGAATTTTCGCTAATCTGCGCGAATTGTCTTGGGAGTTTTAGGGGCAGATGCAATTGTGATTCTAAAGCGGAACCTCACTGCCAACATCGCCAACTCTCTGCGGTAGAGACGTAGCATGCTATGTCTTCTGCTGGTGCTCACGACAGACTCATTGGCAACAAAAGCCAGTAGCTAGCAGCTAGCAGCTGATTCCAAAAACAAAAAGCCCGGAATCATCCGGGCTTTCTGCCGTTCGTGCAAAGTTCTAGAACGTTCCGTCAAAGGTTGCGAATAGCCCTTTGCCGGTGGCTTGCCGTGCGATCGTGCCTTGAGCGGTGAATGAGTTCGGCGCGGCAGTGACGCAAGCGCCAACGCATCCATCGGCGTAGCCGACCAGGACGCGTCCCTGGCTGTCTACCGATGCGTCAATAAAATCGAGCAGGTTCCGATCGTTGCCGCAGGTGGTGCCTTGCAGGCAGATGGATCCGCGTTGCACCGGATCAGTAGGCGTTGCATCCACCAGAGTCCAGGTTGCACCGCTGTCATAGGTATGGGCTATGTAGAGATGCCACACGCCGGTGAAGTTTGCCGTATCCTGCGCATTGCCAGGAGTAGGAGTGCCGAGGAACGCCAGCGCAGCGCGACTGCCGTCACCGGCCACCATGGCCGGAAAGGCCACATTCTGGATGCTGGCAGATGTTCCCACATCCTGGACGTTGGTCCAGGTAGCGCCGTGATCGTGAGAAACAGCGGCCATGGCGTGCCCGTCGCCATTGTGCCATCCGAAATAGACCGTATTGTCAGAACCTATCGCCACGGAAGGATCGCTGTCGCCCGAGGTGCTTCCCGGAACTGTATGCACAGTCCAGGTGGTGCCGTTATCACGAGAGACAATTACGCCCTGGGTGCCGCCGCAATTCTTGTTTGGGACATAAGCGGTACCGTCAGGACCAACCTTGATATGTCCGTGCAGGCCGCCGCAATCGAGCAGCGTATAGATCGGTATCGCGGGGCCATAGCTCAGGCCGCCGTTGAGGCTCAGGGCGCAGGACGCATCCACGATGCCCTGTGAGCAGTAATAGACCGCATGAGGATAGCCCAGTGTTGCCGGCAGGCTTGAGATAGTGCTGGGGGCAAGGGGGCCGCCACCAATGGTCTGGTGATCAACACCTGCTGGTACGCCGCAACCCACCGCCGGCGTGTAGCTGCCGCCGTCATTGTCGGTGAAGGAGGAGAGGCTGCATGCTCCCGCAAGCTGTGAGACGACGGTGCGTCCGGTCGTATGATCCACAAAAAGAATCGGGTCAAGGCTGGTCACTGAAGTTTCCGGCGAGCTTACATTCACCCATGTTGCCGTAGCGGGATTTCCATTCGAGAAAGTGACCTGGTCAGTTTCGAGGCCAGCTTCGTACATTACTTTTCCGGTCTTCCAATTCACTCCAATGGAAGGCTCGCCGGCACTGGCGGCCACTCCTGACGGAGCAGGGAAGTTCTGGTATGTGGGGGCCGCAGTCTGGGCGGCCATAGACATGGAAGCAAGCACAACAAAGGCCATCAACAAACGTTGAAAGTGCATTTGACTCTCTCCTCTAAACAACCGTTGATACAGAGCGGGAACGTAAATCTCTTGCGGGGGACGTGTAACTATCGCGGGTAGTACCCTTGCTATCTTAATTATGCGGAATTGATGTTAGAGGTTGTCCTGAAAGCTGGAGATGCAACGACTCGGCGTTCCAAAATGGAACACCGAGCGGATGTTCTTGGGGGCAGTGATATCAGATGTTAGAGGGGAACTCTGGTTTCAGTCCCGCAATTTGGCCAGAAGGTCCTGAGGGTGCACAGGTTTTGCGAGAATCTCGAATTCGTGTCCCTGAGCGCGGGCCTTTTCCAGCAGATCGGCAGTAGCTGCCTGGCCCGAGAACAGCAGAATCTTGCAGCTTGGCAGTATCTGGCGAATGCGAATGGCGGCCTCGATACCGTTCATGTCCGGCATGATGACATCGCTGATGATCAAGTCCGGACGGGCGGCGCGCGCCTTGTCTACAGCAGCGCTGCCGGTATAAACCGCGGAAGCGTCGAATCCATTCTGATTGAGAATAATGGCGAGGGTATCAGCAATCACGCGCTCGTCATCCACCACGAGCACTTTCGGTTTATTTGGAGACTGTCCGTTATTGGACATGAATTCACAAACTCCTGTTGGTTAGGGGCAAAGAGAATTATACGCGATATGGCTCTGAATGAGAGATGCTGAATACGCAAAAGTGAGTTCCGGCCAACCCGCTGGCACAGCTCAGCTTCTCAACGGTTTTGGACTATTTTCAGGGAGGAGCTTATCTATGCGCAAGGCAGCCATGCTGGTTCTTTTTGCCCTGCTGGCGGCGGCCATGGTGTTTGCCCAGAACCCCGCCAACGCAAACAGCAATACCGGCAACAATTCCAATTCCTATCCACAAACGCAGAACGGCACGAATTCGTCCGCTGCGCCCGACCAGAACAACACCGGCGCGACTACGGGACAGAATGGCCAGGTTAACCAAAACAATAGCTCGGTTGATCCGAATGCCAGCCAGAACAACTCGCAGCCGACCTATAACCAGAACACCACCCAGCCGGCTAACAATCAAAACAACCAGAACGCCAACCCGCAGAGCAATGTAGGCAGTTCCAGCAACGTGAATGGTGGCAGCGGCGACGTAGCAGCGAACACCGAACTGCACGCCACGCTGGATACTCCGCTTTCTACCAAGACCTCGAAGCCGGGCGACCGCTTTACCGCTACGCTGTCACAGCCGGTGCAGGGAAGCAACGGAAACGGCGTTGTGATTCCGGCAGGCGCGCGCATCGAAGGTGAAGTGAGCGAAGCCGAAGCGGGAAAGACCCTGCCCTCGGTACGTGGCAAAGGCAAGCTCAACCTTCGCTTCCGCGACATTGTGTTGCCCAACGGCCAGAGCCTTCCCTTGGTTGCCACCCTGGTTTCGGTGAACAGCACCAACGGCAAGAACACCAAGAACGCCGACAATGAAGGCCAGGTCGAATCAGGCACTCAGGGCAAAGATGTTGCCAAAGACGTGGGCATTGGCGCAGGCGCGGGCACAATCGCAGGCCTGATCTTCGGCGGACCGCTGAAAGGTTTGGCAATCGGCGCAATCGCCGGTGGCGGCTATGTTCTGGCGACCAATGGCAAAGACGTGAGCCTTCCGGCCCAAACCGGTATGGTCATTCGTTTAGATCAGCCGTTGACGTTGTCGGGAAGCAGCCAGTAAAGTAATGTTCTTTAGAGACGCCGCTCTTTCGGGAGCGGCGTTTTTGTTTTTGATCACATTCTGCACGTGAGCGCTTCATGGATGCTGCAAGCAGGGTACAGAGGTCCTTCGGCGCAAAGCGCCTCAGCATGACTGGCCATCATTATTGTTTTTTCTGGCGGGCTTTGCGCTGGCGCAGGATTCGTTTGTGGCGGGCGATTTCTTCTTTGCAGTACATGGTGCCTCGACACTGCTTTGTCCCGCAGTAGCACGGCGCCGGTTCGCCAGGCTCGGCGTCGTAAAGGTTGTAATCGTAGGTGAGCTCTTCGCCCGCTTTGATATCGCGAAGCGCGATGATCCAGATGCGTTTGTCTATCTGGTCGGTTTCGCAATTGGGATCGCAGGAATGATTGATGAAAGCGGCGGTGCCGAAGCCGTCAATCACGGTTTTCTTGTCGTCCATGCCGAACAGGTAGGTTACTTCGCTATCGGCATACATGCCTTCCGTCTGTTCTTTGGTGAGCCTCGGTCCGGTGTATTCGAGCACGCGCTGGCCGGAACGGATGCGCGCAGTCGTGTAAACACCCGCGCCATGTAACGGAGAAGATCGAACGATGAGGGCCATGGAAAAGAGAAGTATAAAACATTTCACCGCAGAGACTTGAAGGGATTGCCAAAATTGCCATGATTGCCAAAAATGCCAAAATTGAAATCACCTGAGGAATCAGAAATTTCAATTCAGCAGATTTGGCGCGAGTCGTAGAAATTTACGAGGTCATTCGCATGAGTATAAGTTCGTGAGATGCGTCTCTTCCCACCTCTGCGCTCTCTGCGCACTCTGCGGTAAATCGCTTTAGGTTTAGCGGTTGGCGGCGCGCTTGTTCATCTTAACTGCGCGTTGCAGAGTTTTATCGAGCGTGGCCTTGGCTGTTTCGTAATCTTTTGGACCAAGTTTGCCGGAGGCGCGGTCGGATTCGAGTTGGAACATCTCTTCTTTCAAGGCATTGAGCAACGGCGCGCCGGCATTTTGGGTCTTTGCGTCGCCCTTATAGATGGTAAAGAGAAAAACAGCACCGCCGCCGAGGAAGACCACCAGCACGGCAAGAAACATCCATTGCCCTGAGCTGAGAGGATTGGGCCGCTCGTTGGGAACACCCAGTCCGCCGCCGGGACCGGCAGATTCTCCCGGCCGCGCGGGGCCGCCTGCGCCTGCCTGGCCTTGGGCTTGGGCTTGATCTTGCGGATTGTCCTGGGGCAGCGAACCGGCCCCGGCAATTTCAAAAGCCACCTTTTTACCCGGAGCAGCGCCGTCAATCACGTAGCTGTTCACGTCCATCTGCGGTTCCAGTGGCCACTGTTCCGGATGGAAGGCCGAACCTGAAGCCGGAGAAAACTTGACCGACTTGGGCACCACCACGAAGAGCTTGTCTACCGGCAAGGTAAGCCTGGGCTCCAGCTTGGCTGATCCGTCGTATGGCAGGCTGTACACCATCTCAAATTCCGTGACGCCGGGGCGCAGCGGATAGAGAAAGGCATATTTGTTCTTTTCATCCTGCGGCACCGGCGCGTTATTGATCGGCATTCCACCGGGAGCCACCGCTTGCGCCCGTTCCACCTTCGCCCCGTCAGGCAGATAGAAATCAAATTGCGGCTGGGTGACCGGCGGATATGAAGTATTTCGCACGCGCAACACTTCAATCACCTGAAGAACGTTCTTGCAGGGCTGTGCCGGATTCTGCGCACCAGTGCACATCTGCGGCTGGTAGACCATAGATTGGTCAACGAGCTTGATTTCGGGGACTTTATTCAAAGCGTTAAAGACGGTAATTTCCAGATTGTTTTTACCCGGCATCAAAGGCTCGTGATAATTCACATTCTGGTGCCGCACGCGTATTAAATGAGGGGTGTTGGACTGCGCAACTTGCAGCGTGAAGCGTCCCTGCTGGTCGGTTTTCGTGCGGGACTCTTCTTCCATGCCCTGGCCCAGCTTGAGCAGGATCACATCATCGCCCGCGGCGGGTTTCCGCGTGGTTCCGTTGGTGACTACACCGGTAACGCTTTGCTGGGCTGCGGCAAGAGCGCAGGCGAAGATGACGGGCAGAATGATGAAACGCTTCAAGGTCAAGGACTCCTTCAGGCAGTAGCTGATTCCAATTTGTCAATTTCGGCCAGCACGCGCGCAGCTTCGGCTTCCATATTTCCGCGCATGGCCTCGAAATCAGCCTCAGAAAATTTTCCGGATTTGTGTTCGAAGTTCAGGTCGCGCAGGTTGTCGTAGATCACGTCTTTGCGCTCGTAAAGGTAGGTGAGCCGGGTCTTCTGCTCTCCCGCATCCTGATCGGTGACGGGCATAAACATGTAAATGAAAACCGCCAGCGCAAAGAGGCTGCAAAATACGTACACCGAAAATTCAGGCCAGCCGATTCCGCTCATATTTCAGTATCCCTGCGGGCGCGATCAAGATAGGCGTCTAACTGCGGAGTTCCTGCCGGATGGGCCGCCGCCTGAAGCTGAGCGCGCAGTCTCCATTTGCGCACGAGCAGCGCGACCAGAACGAAAGTAATGGCCACAACCAATGGCGGTATCACCCAGGCAGTCAACTCAAAACCATGGGTGGCAGGTGAAACCACCGTTGTTATGCCGTAAGTGTTGCGGAAGAAATTCAGTATGTCTTCGTCACTTTTTTGGGGATCGGCGACTGCCGCCTTCAGCTCCCGGATCATGCCATCAGAATTGGGGCAGCCTACGTGATTGCACTTGAGCAGCATCTGATTGCAGCCGCACGTGCACATGATTTTGCCGCCCAGGTCGTTGTAACGGTCGTTCCCGGCTCCCAGCAGGAGCATAAGCGAAAAGGAGAGAGCCAAAACCAGCAGGAGACGTTTCACTTACCAACTCCCACGGGGTGCATCTGCTTGTCGTCATAACTGACGGGAACCGCTACCGGCGCGGTTGCCGGAGACCTCATCTGCGCGGCGTTGGGCACCAAGGCGACTCCTGTGCCGCCGATAATGATGAATACGCCGATCCAGATCCAGGCGACCAGCGGATTTACGTAGGCCTTGATAATGGGATGGTCGGTTTCCGCGTTCCGTCCTTCATAGATCACATAAAGGTCTTCCTGAAGGGTAGAGCGATTGGCCACCATGGTCGCGCCCTGCTGGTTGGCCTTATAGAAGCGTCTTTCGGGGAAGAGAGTTCCAAGCAGCTTGCCGTTCTTATAAACATCGAGAATGGCCGCTTCTGATTCGTAGTTCGCGTTATCGTCCTGCGTGTATTTCTGCCCGACCAGGGTATAGTTGCCGACCTTAAGCTGGTCGCCCAATCCCATCTCCTGCTCTTTTTCCTGATTGAAGGCGATGCCCGCCAGCCCGATCACAATCACCACGACGCCGAAGTGAACGATGTAGCCGCCATAGCGGCGCATGTTGCGGCGGGTCAGGTGATACATGGCCCCGACCAGGTTGGTTTGCAGCTTGCCGCGCAGCACCAGTCCGCCACGAATGAATTCCGACAGGATGGTGGTAGCCACCAGCGCGCACAGCGAAAACGCCATGAGCGAATAGAAGTGGCCTGCATCAAGCCACGGACGCATGCCCAGCGCCATCAAAATCACGGCGGTTGCCACTGCCACAACAAAAGGAATAGTGAAGTTGCGCCGGATACTGGCAAATGAGGTGTTGCGCCAGGCCAGAAGCGGCCCTATTCCGGTAAGCAGCAGCAGGAACAATCCGATGGGAACGTTGACCTTATTGAAGAAGGGCGGCACCCACGGTCATCTTCGATCCGCGCACCCACTCTGACAAGATGGGGAAGAGCGTGCCCCACAGAACAGCGAAGCAGGCGGCCAGCAACACCAGGTTGTTGAAGAGGAAGCTGGACTCGCGGGAGAGCAGGGATTCGAGCTTGTTCTCTGCTTTCAGATGATTGCGATTTTTGATGTAGAAGAACAGGCATACGGCGAGAGTAATGCCCATCATCCAGACGAACCAGGTGCCGATGCTCGACTGCGCAAATGCATGCACTGAGCTGATGACGCCGCTGCGCGTCAGGAACGTGCCGAGGATGGAAAGCAGGAAGGTGGTGAAGATGAGCCAGACGTTCCAGACCTTCATCATGCCGCGTTTTTCCTGCATCATCACTGAGTGCAGAAATGCGGTGCCGCTGAGCCAGGGCAGCAGGGAAGCGTTCTCTACCGGGTCCCATCCCCAGTAACCGCCCCAGCCAAGCACTGAGTAAGCCCAGTGCGCGCCGAGAAAGATACCGCAGGTCAGAAACAGCCACGTAACCATGGTCCAGCGGCGGGTGATATGGATCCATTTTTCGCCGGGATACTTCATGATCAGCGCACCGAGCGCAAACGCAAAAGGAACCGAGAAGCCGACATAGCCGAGATACAGCATCGGGGGATGGATGACCATCTCGGGATACTGAAGCAGAATATTCAGGCCGTTGCCGTCGGCGGCGATGCGGTCCATCACGCCGAAAGGATTGCCGGCAAAATTCACGAGCAGCAAAAAGAAAACCTGAATGCCGGCAAGAATCACCGAGGCATGCGCGACCAACTGGCGGTCCACCTTGTGACGCCAGCGCAGAACAAAACCATAACCCGCCAGCAGCCACGACCAGAAGAGCAATGAGCCTTCCTGGCCCGACCACAGCGCAGCCAGCTTGTAAGGAGTCGGCAATGCGCGGTTGGTGTGATGGAGAATGTAAGCGAGCGAATAGTCGTTGTTGAGCGCCGCCCAGATCAAAGCAAAGGCAGCCAGAGTCGTTGCAAAGAAGCTGGCCATACCCGCGCGGCGGGAGGACTCTCCGAGGGCGTTCGCAGCAGGATGGCGTGTGACTAAAGCCACAATGCCGGCCACCAGACAGTAAGCGGCGAGCGCTAACGCGAACAGGAGTGTAAAACTACCTAATAACGGCATGATCTTTGGTTCAATATTGTGACAGGTCGAAGGTCAGGAAGCAATCAGGCAGATGCCCGGCCATTCGAATTTTTCAGGGTATCCCGCACGGTGGCAATCAGGTCATCGGGCTCACAGGGCTTAAGCCGGAAGATCACATCAAGGCCTTGATATTCCTGGTCGGCATCCGGTAAACCACTGATAACAATCACCGGCAGGTCTTTATTAAAAGAGCGAAGCTGGCGGACGAACTCCACGCCATCCATGCCGGGCATGAGATGGTCGGTGATTACGGTGCCGATCTTCTCCATTCCCGTGGCGGTGCGCAGCAGAGCCAGAGCGCCGGTAGCATTGGTGGCTACATGGCAGTCAATCTGGGCGCGGCGCAGCACCATCTCCCTGATGGTCAGTTGGGCCGGATTGTCGTCAACCAGCAAAACCTGCATTGGCAGTTATGCGCTCTTTTCTTTCTTCTGGCGACGGGAAAGAATCTCGGTCTCAGCGCGGCTCCAGTCTTCATCATGCCGGCCGTGGTGACCACCCCGCTCTTCATAAAGCTCATACGCGCGCCGGCGAATCTCTTCCTCGATGCCAGGATGAACGGTTGTTGAAGTGTCGGGTAAGCTCCCGTTGCCCGTAATCGGGCTATTGATCGGACTATCTATAGGAATGGGCCCTGAAGTTTTTTTAACGCCTGAAGTCTTTTTTGTGCCTTTTCCGGAAGTGCTTTTACTGGCCATACCGCTGAATAACTCCTGCTTGAAAACGTGATTTACTGCCGCGCCAGTTGCTGGCGCCCTTCTCAAAATTATAAGGAATCTTTAACTGATTGTGCGAATAACAATGAAAAAACTTGAGGATTTCGAGGCCGAAATGGTTACTTAGGTAAAGCCTTAAACACCTTAAGCCTTCAGCAGTCAGCGATCGGCATTCAGCCCGCGTACATTTTGGCTCACAACGGAAGCGTGCTCTTCGGCATGGTTGGTTTTCTACGGCCTGAATGAAAACGGCTGCGTGTTTGTGAGAAGCCGCGTTGTCCAGAAATCACATTGTGCATTGGTAATCGACACGCTCCACGTTGCGCGTCAGAGGCGGCGCCACAACGTAGCCAAAGGCGGAAGCCTTGGAAGGCCGTTAGAGAAAGATACACAGCCCCAAGAAATAAGACTGATTTCTGGATGTTTATATATCGGGCCCGGTCTCAGGACGCGTGTACTGCTGTGACTTTGCTAACTATGAACCCGGCAGATTCGCTTGAGAATAACTTTCGTCAGATGTGGGCCACGGGCATTGATGGGAGATTGCGCGCTGCAATTTGTTCCACCCATTGCCAATGCATTCCTTCCGTCTTTTCGCCGAATGGCTGTCGGTGAAGGATTTCGGCGATGATCTCTGCGGTCTGAGAAATGGTCATTCCAGAACGGTTGAAAAACAAATTCCCGTCTGCGAAAGCGACGTTGCCTTTACGGACAGCCTGAAGCTCCGGCCACCACGGATGTTGCTGCAAGATGGTTTGCTCCCGCAAGCTGCGCTCCAGATTGAACCCGCAAGGCGCAACGATCAGGTACTCCGGATCAGCCTGCCGAAGCTGCTCGGCCGGGATGGCGGCGGAGTGCTGGCCTTTGTGTCCGCTCAGAAGTTCTCCATTGGCGATCTCCACCAATTCCGGCCCCCAGTTTCCCATGGCGAAGATCGGGTCAGTCCATTCGAGCACCACCACAGTTTTGCGGGGCAGACGCGCAGCCTGCTGCCTGACTTTATCGAGACGCTGCTGCTCGCGTTGCACAACGGCACGGCCTTGCTGCTCCAGGCCAATCGCCTGGGATATGCGCATGATGCTTTGGAAAATATCTTCGAGTGACGAGGCGGAGAGCGCCAGTTGCTGCGTAGCGCGTGCACAAGCGTCACTTCGTTCCACGTCACCGGGAGTGACGGCGCAGACTTCACAATGCTCCTGGGTGATCAACAGGTCAGGACGGAGGCTGTCAATCAATTCCGCATTCAGGTGATAGAGGGGTTCACCCGACCGGATCCGCCGCCGGACTTCGGCGTCTATTTCCGCACTCGAAACAGATATGTCGAAGGCAGGTTCGCTGCACGACGGCAGCCGCCGCACCCACTCGGGGTTATCGCACTCATGCGATCGCCCCACCAGCATTTCGCCGGCGCCCAGGGCGCAAACAATTTCGGTTGCACTGGCCAGCAGAGAGACGATGCGCATGTCAGGCGACCTTCCGGAGAGATTGGAAATTTTTCATCGCTGGTACTCCTGGCACCATTGTACTTTGCGGCACTCCTGAGCGTCTGGAGCAGTGTTCATTTAGTTTCGGAATGCAGCAATTTTTGTAACAGCATCGACAGCTTGTTCTAGTGCGCTCCGCTCCAAAAGAAGGAGCTGCGCGCACGCCTTCGGCAGAGCGGAAGCGGGTCTTTTCCTTCATTACCCGGCACTCCGCTTTGCAGATGCGCAACAGACGCGCATCTGCGAAGCTCCGTGACCGGGCTATTTTCGGTCGTCCTGCCGGACTGGAGTTTTCGTTAGTCCATCTCTGTCCCAAACTCAAGGTCAGTTTCAACTGGCCAATAATGCAGGCGTTAGGGGAGACAGCGAGTCGGCTGTACATGCAACAAGGTTTTCCTTGTCATTAAAATTCACGTTCTGGATCCAGATAAGTCTTTCATGCATTCGCGGATGAACGCTGATCGGGAGGAGTCAAGGAAGTTCTTTTCGCGCGTAAACCGTTGCTTTAGATAAGATTGAGCAGTTCTCGACTGGAGAGCAGTTCGTAGCCGAATGCCCTTAGATATCCCAAATGACCATTTTCGATTGGAACTTCGACGCGCGCAGGATCGTCTCGTTTGCCGTACCCAAAAATGCCTAGACTCCCCCTCTCAGCCAGAGCCGCATATGCAGGCGTGAGATCGCGGTCCACATGCGCACCGCCATCTTTGTTCGCTGCAGCCAAAACAATATCTTTCCGGGAAAGCCTATATCTAAAGTCGCTGTAGACCACTTGTGTCCACCAAACATTTACAGGAAGCGGAATTCTAAATTGACTGTTCTCTAAAAACGGAAGCCACTTCGAGCCTCCGCTGCTCAACACCCATGTACCCATCGCGAACGCAGTATAAGCACCTTCAGGGATCTCCGTGGGTTCGACAGTCGATATTAACTCGATGTTTGTAGCTCTCAAGTGTCGCAGAAGCGAGATAGATTTGGGAGTATCGTGAATCAGAACACGTATGACCGTTGCAATGCGAACGCTTTCATCAATAAAACCATGATCGTAAGCCTTACATGATCGATCCAAAAAGCCAATTTGTTTCGCTAGATGCCTTTGAAAATCCATTCGAGAACTCTCGCTGTTATCTTAGCAAGGTTCAATGAACTCTTTTCGACGTCTTGCGGGCATGATAAATCCTGTTTAATCGCTCTGCCGCCCCCACTTTTCGCAAACAGGTCGCAACTCGCTACAACCCTTGTCAGTCGCGGCGAAAACCGCATTTTCAGCTCGCAACAGTTGCGCGACAAGGTCGCAACAACCCAAAACTCACCACTTATAACAGTGACCGAACAGATGCACGCCGATACTTTTAGGCGTAAACGAGTATTTGTGAAAATGCCTGCTGAATCCGCTACATCCGCTACAACCCGCATGAACAGCGGAGGAAACGCTCAAAATTGAGTCCGCTACAATCCGCTACATGCGCTACATCCGCTACATCCGCTACAAAACGATTGAACGCAATCATGTGGGCATAGCTCCGCCCCGCAATTGTTTCCTGTATCAAGTTGTCAAAGAACAAACAACGCCACCCCTCAAGGTGCAGGCTGGAGAGTAATCAGAAAAAACAGCGAATGCAAGCAATGGTGTCACTATGACACCACTACGCCGCCGTTGTGGTACCACTACGGCGGCGTAGTGACGCCGCAATACGGCCGCAATGCCGCTGATCCAGGTTCCTGTGAGTGAAGAAACACAACTCTTATGAATCTCACTAACCTTCTTGCAGATTGTCAGTCAGATATAGAAATCGGGAAGAGTGCGCATGTATGGCGACCAGGGCAGCACAGTCAAAATAATTTACGAAGTTGAAACCTTTTTGTTTCATGGGCCGTATATACCCGTAGAGCAGACCCCATGCTGTTCAAATCATTCATGAAGCCACTCTAAGAAACGATACAGGGGAAGAATGGAATGAAGGTCCTGGAGAGTGTCCGTTACGCACTGCGCCAATTCAGAAAAGCGCCCGGATTCACCATTACAGCCGTCTTAACGCTGGCGCTGGGCATCGGAGCGACTACGGCGATTTTTACGCTGGTGCATGCGGTGCTGCTGAAGTCGTTGCCGGTGGTAAGGCCGCAAGAGCTGGTGCGGATTGGCAATGAGGAAAATTGCTGTGTGAACGGCGGCATGCAGGACAACTGGTCGCTCTTCTCCTACGAGCAATACAAACAATTCAAAGAGAATACCCCCGGCTTCGAAGAGCTGGCGGCGTTTCAGGCGGGCAACAGCCTGGTTGGAGTCCGCCGGAGCGACAGCAACAAGCCCGCAGAATCGTATCGCGCCGAGTACGTCTCCGGGAATTACTTCTCGACTTTTGGCATCCCCGCTTATGCAGGGCGCGCACTGTCTCCGCAGGACGACACGAAAGGCGCGCCGGCAACCGCAGTCATGAGCTTCCGTACCTGGCAAGAGAAGTTCGGCGCAGACCGCTCGGTGGTCGGCGCGGGCTTTGTGATCAACTCGCAACCGGTGACGGTGGTAGGCATCGCTCCGCCGGGATTCTTCGGCGACCGGGTACAAAGCAATCCGCCGGCGTTCTGGTTTCCGCTGGCGACTGAGACATTGATCGAGCCGGCCAACAACCTGATGGATGAACCCGAATTGGACTGGCTGGACCTGATCGGACGCCTGAAGGCGGGAGCAGACACCAAAGCCATGGAAGCGCAGATGCAGGTTGAGCTGCGCCAGTTTCTGCTCAGCCCTATCAGCAAAGTTGAAGAGCGCTCCAAACCTCTGGTTCCCAAGCAGACGCTGCACTTTTCGCCCGGTGGCGGCGGGGTGCAGAGAATGCGCGACGAATATCAGGACGGGCTGCATCTGCTGATGTGGATCTCGGCCTTCGTCCTGTTGATTGCCTGCGCCAACCTGGCCAACCTGATGCTGGTGCGGGCGACCGCGCGCAAGCAGCAGATTTCGCTGCGCTCCGCGCTGGGCGCCTCGCGCAGCAGGCTGGTGCTGCAAGCGCTGACCGAAAGCGTGGTGCTGGCCATGATGGGCGGCCTGGCCGGCATCGCCATGGCCTATGCCGGCACGCGCATGATTCTGCGCCTCGCTTTTCCCACCGACTATGTGCCCATCCACGCCTCGCCCTCGCTGCCGGTACTGGCCTTTGCTTTTGGGATTTCATTCCTGACCGGCCTCTTGTTTGGCATGGCGCCCGCTTGGATGACGGCCAATACCAATCCTGCCGAAGTATTGCAGGGGGCCGGGCGCTCTAGCGGACGCAAAGCTACCTGGGGACAAAAAGCGCTGGTGGTGGTGCAGGCCGCGCTCTCGCTGGCGCTGCTGTGCGCCGCCGGACTGCTGACGCGCAGCCTGAACAACATGCAGCACCGGAATTTCGGCTTCGATACAACGAACCGGTACATCCTGCATATTGATCCGCAGATGGCCGGCTACTCACCGGACAAACTGGAGCCTCTCTACCGTCAACTCCGTGACAACGTGAGCGCGATTCCTGGTATCGAGCAGGTGAGTTTTTCCATTTACAGTCCGATGGAAGGGGACAACTGGGGCGAAGGCGTTTATATTGACGGCGACCCGCCGCCCGCTCCCGGAACACCCGACCATGGCGCCTCGTGGGTGCGCGTGAGTCCGGGCTACTTCGATACGATCGGCACAAAGATCGTAGAAGGCCGCGCCATCAACGAGCAGGACACGCCCAAAACGCGCGCCGTCGCGCTGGTGAACCGCTTTTTCGAGCAGAAGTATTTCAAGGATGGCCATGCCGTTGGAAAATATTTCAGCGACGACCTGAAGCATCCGGGCGCGTTCGAGATTGTGGGAGTGACCGAAGACACGAATTACTGGGGTGCCTCGAGCAAAATGCGTCCCATGTACTTCCTGGCCGAAGGACAGAGCGCGCACAATCCTGACCCGCAATACCAGCGATTTGAAGATCGTTCCAGATACTTGAATGCCATTGAGATAAAGACGCGCGGCGAAGTGCCGGGGCTCGAAGTACAGCTTCGACGGATGCTGTCGCAGATTAATCCTGACTTGGCGGTGGTTGATTTCCAGAGCTTTGCCACGCAGGTAAAGGCCAATTTCACACAACAGGCGATGATTGCCAAGCTGACCTCGTTCTTCGGAGTGCTGGCGTTGATTCTGGCTTCGATAGGCCTTTATGGAGTTACGTCATATTCGGTGGCGCGGCGCACCAGCGAGATCGGCATACGCATGGCCCTGGGCGCAGACCGCATCAACATGCTGGCCATGGTGCTGCGCAGCGCCTTTCTCCAGGTCGGCATCGGCCTGGCCATAGGCATTCCAGTAACGCTGATCAGCGGCCGCCTGATGTCCAGCCTTTTATTCGGAGTGAAACCATACGACCCGGTGATCTTGTCCATCACCATCATCGTGCTCGCGGCCGCGACATTTGTCGCCTCAGTGATTCCGGCAAGAAGAGCGGCGAATACCGAGCCTATGCTGGCTTTGAGGACGGAGTGAGGGTGGTTTTGTCTCACAGGACACGCAAAGGATGCGAAGAGGGCTTTGGGAGCAGCCCATCTGTATCCCAACATGCGTGATTGGCCACTGGCAACGATACAAGAGGCGAGAGCCTCAGTTCGCATCGTCCTGTGTCCAGATATGAAAGCAGCCGAACACGATGTCGTCCCGCTGACGTTGGGCGGTCTCGCGCATCGCGATCAGTTCCTCAGGGTAATCTGGCTTGTCAATGCCTCCATCGAGCAGCTGAATGTCTTCCAACTCCAGCAGGATACAGTCAAGTTCCGACGTTGCCTGTTTGACTCGATTTACGAATTCTTCTTCAGAAAAGGCCCACGCCACGATGTTGACGTATGCCCCTTGCCCTGCATCTCCGAATCTGTTGAACTCCTTGCAGTTCGGATCAGGGATAAGACAGGCTATTCCGGTCCATAGTTCCATGCGGTTAGATCTTGCCTTACAGGTCCTCAAGTAGTGCTAAAAATCTGACTCGCACATCAACAAAGCATTTTTGATTCTATGGGAGGCACAAGAAGATGAATGGCTATGTGACGATATCTGAATATATCCCGCGGCTCTCATCGATAAGTTTTATTTGTCAAAAAGTTGTTTTTGAATTTCCTTTGGCAGCGATCTCACAGCTGTCTGGCGCGCCCGTACCATCAGGGCCGGAGCCTCATCGTGATCGGAGGCGTGAATCATGTAATACATTATGCGATTACTTCCTTTTTTATCGAATATTGGATATGCGGCAGTATATGTGTATCCCAATTCCTTGGCAAAGCGCTTCCTCACAAGCTCTGCGATGTCCCACTCCGTCATGCTCCTGAGCGCACGCCATTCATCGTTTCCCCACCATTTCTTCATCTTCTCGACTTTTCTTACCCCTGAGAAAGCGCGATGGAGCCATCCGACTCCCAAAAAATACAGCAGTTCGACTTTATGATGTGGTGCTTTTTTGTAGGCGGCCAATTTCTGTACCGTAGCCCAATGGCATTCAAACGTGCGCTGATCTAGCAGGCAAAATGTAGCCTCCTTCTGTGCAATCTTCCCTTCTTTCAGAATATTATCGACAGTGAGATTGAAGTCACCGGGCAATACTTCAATTTTGCGATCAATTTTCTTGCCGTGACGGTCTCTATGTGGCTGTTGTGAAAGCAGCCTTTTTAATGCGCGCACACCGGTTTTCGTCAATTCACACAGAAAAATATTTCGGAGCCACTTTGGCTCGCTTTCAAGGACAAGATCTGCGGCCCAGGCGTTTAGTTGTTGGTAGTTTTGAGGGCCGGCGAAGCCATCAATATATGCGCCATGGTGGGTAATCTGGACAAAAAATCTGAGATATTGTTGTATGAACTTTGCCTTGTTTTCAGTCCATATCGGTTGTTGAACTCTCTTATACTTGCGGACCTTAGTTGCGACGGCAGAAGGCAAGTCGGAAAAGAGAGGATGATTAAGGTCACAATCAATTTTGTTTTCTTTGTTCATGCCGTCAAATGTCAGCCTGGAAACGGCCAGCCATTTCCTGCCGTTCTGATCGATTTGGCATGTGGTTCTTTAGGGTGGCCGGAAAATCATCAAAGACTCTGCCTGCCAATTCGCGTCCGGTCTTATGCTTCCTCACGCCGCCCCACTGTTTGAAGAAGAATGGAACCGCAAATGCTCGACAGCAATCGAGAATCCTGAGAACCCACGATTCTTCCATAGGCCGTGCTCCCACCCCGTTTTCCCCACCGACAATTACCCAGTTAATGCCTGACAAATCAAGTTCGCCCAGATCCTCAAGTAATGGCTCTATCGATAGAAATTTCATTAGGGCAGGTGTTTGCCGAAGATCATCAATCCGAGGCTTCCCGTGTTTAATATCTTCAACACTTACGCCCCACCATATGTGTTGAGTCTGTGTCGCAAACCTAAGGCTGCCGTTCAGAAGATTGCGTAACCGCTCGGAACGCTTTGTTAGAACCTGGTATGTGTGCCAATTGGCTTCCATCATGACGCGCGCAACCTGGATGATGAAGTGCTCTGGAATCGCCGGATGGAAAAGATCGCTGATTGAGTTAACAAATACCATCCTTGATGATGCCCATGAAAAAGGCTCAAGCAATTTCTCTGGTACTGTTCTAACATCGAACCCTCTTTCATATGGGTGTCCCTTCACACCACGAAACCGCTCTGCAAAAGTAGATGCGTAACAGTGCTTACAACCAGGACTGATTTTTGTGCAGCCTCGCACTGGGTTCCATGTGGTATCAGTCCATTCAATCTTGCTGTTCAAAGACAATTCGTCCCTCGGATAAAAAGCGCTGTTGCGCATTGTACTGGAATGGGTCGCAGATGGAGCAAACAAGTAGCGCACAAAACAACGGCTGTACCCCTAATATAACCCTATCCGTTCATGTTGAGAGATAAGGGTTTGCAATTGAAGCTTTGGAAAACTGACGAAGTTACTTAAATGGCGCAAGGAATAAAGGATCTCGGTAGCCCAAACGATTTCCAGTTGCAGGCAATGGACGCTCTGAGACGTGAAAGCATTTCAACCAGCCGGAGTACCATAGGATAAGGAAACTAGCCTTTTGTCCGTCTCGCCAAAAATATTCCTCAACGCTGCATCGGAAACTGCGTATCCCCAGTTAATGAGCTGGTGCATTAAGTCCTGTTCTAGTGCCCGTAAGCGCGTACTCACAAGGGCGAGCCTAGAGCTGTCCTCAAACGGATAACTCAACGCATCTGGCAAACCATAGTGGTGGATGTCCGTACGAATGCCCCAGTATGCACCCCGCCGTGTACCGAGCATGTAAGATTCAATCACCTGACGCTTTCTAAGTGAGCGTACTTGGTTATCAACGAATCGAGGATTCGAAGCACTTGACGGAGCCAGTTCGTTGAAGTGGAGACTTGGGTTGCATAGCTTGGCCACCATCGCTCACGAGTATGTCTTTGTATTCTGCCCAAGCCGTTGCAAGGCCAAGATTGTCGAAGACGCCGCCGTCGGTCAATCGAACGGTCTTGCGATATGAGTTAGTGGCAAGACCCATGTCTGATCCTGGAACGAAAGAACTGGGATCGCAAGATAGCAAGAACGGAGACAAAAAAGGGGGAAAGGCAGACGACGCTGCACTGCGTCAGCCAAAAGAACAGTAGGATTGGGGGACTTGGCCGACGCGCCAATCACCCATGCTGCTTTTGGAAAAGTGCCATGCCGCTCCAGATTGCAGATTGGTTGCATTGATAACGAACCGAGGTTGTCCCTCCTCAATGACGGGAGGTCTTGCAGCGTGGCTTGGCCAAAGAGGTGCTTACTGTATTTCCGCGAAATCTCACGCGCGACACCCCCGAAAGGTAGAATTTCGCCTTTTGCAATGCAGCTCACGTCGAGAGTGTGCTGGGCGAGTTTGAGGACAGGACTGATTACCTCATCTAAAAGATTGACCGCTACACGCGAAGTGAATCTGAGTTTGTGCCAATTCATCCCCAAAACCGCGGCTGTAATTGATCCTCCAGAAACACTGGAGATACATCTCAGCTCAGATAGCAACCCGAGTTCGTTCAAGCGCCAAAAAGCCCCAGATAGGAAAACCATGGCGCGGTAACCACCGCCAGAGAGGCATAATGCAATACCTGGCGCGAGTGATGACGGATCACCTGGGGCTTCGCCTAGAGGTGAACTCATCCGAGTCAATCCAAATCGCATAGCATTTCAGCCTCAGTAATATTACGCAATCCTTTCTAGTACTTTGGATAGCCATGCACATTATTATTGTACTTTTTGCCCTTGAATTTCTTTGGTTACAATTCGCCGTTCAATTGCCCTCACCACATCCGTCTGTGCTGGATTATGATCAAGTGCGGATTGGCGACATTCAGGGGCGTTCCGTCTTTGGTGAAGTGTACTTGCACGACATACTTCTTACCGGCTTCTGCGGGGAAACTTCCGAGGGATTTGAAGATGTTCTTGTCCGTGAATATGCAAGCACATCCATCAGGAACGGACCCCCAGCGAACCATGTGCGCATCTTCCCAGACTGTCCAGTCGGCCCGAAGCAGTGGATCATCGCTACTGCAATCTTTCTTTTCCAGCGGCCCCGCGGTGACTCCCATCATGCACTGCATTTGCTGAAACGGGAGAGGCTTCTCGACCTGAAGCATGATGTCATACCATTGTTTTTCAACAGGAAACTCCGGGGTCCGGACTCTTCCGACGGCCAGTGACACAGGCATATACACAGCAGAGTACTTCTGAGGAAACTCTTTGTGCCTCGTGGTTTCGGCAACTGGGATAGCGTCATTCAGCGGAATGAGTTGCTCATCAGGAGCCTCTCTTGGTTGCTCCTCACGGTAACCCTCACCCGGTTTCAGTACAATCGCGACAACAGATTGCTTTGGCGCCTTCGGTGATACAACGATGGTCCCCACCGCCGAATGAAATCCATCCTTTGTCACTTTGAAGCGGTAGGTTCCCGGACGTATTGCTGCGGAGCGCACGAAGGGACCGAGGAAGCGAAACGACCGAAGCTCAAACCGGCCATCTGCGCCGGTGTCAGTACCAAGAGTGCTTCCATCCGCCAGACCAATTTCAAAATACGCCGCTTGGAGCGGTTTGCCTTCGCTATAAGAGATTGTTCCGCTAATTTCACAGACAACGAAGGGTGTGGGTATTCTTCGTAGGAGAGAGGCGGGTGCTCCTGCCGGAAGGATTTCCAAGGCCCTTTTTCGACGATGCCTTGAGCACAACCGCGGGAATGGGACACGAAACAAATGTGACTGCCAGAAGCGCGGTTGTGAGTGTACGTTTTATTGGCAGCCAGTGTACTCCGCAAGTGGGGGAAGGTGTATGGTGGCCCCTAAGTCTGTGGTTGCGCATGCAGAAGAAGACGTAGCCATGCTACGTCTCTACCCGTGATTTTGGATCGGAAAGCGGCTTGGCCTGGTATTCATGATCGCATGATTTATGAACGCGACCTGGTGTGACGCTTGGTGGGTACGGCCGAAACCTGTGAGCCGCGCGGGGGCGCGTCTCAGAGACGGTGCCGAGCACCGTCTCTACGGCTTCCGTATGGTGGCTCCCTAAGTCTGTGGTCGCGAATGCAGAAGAAGATGAACAAGGCTGGATGAATGAGACGGCGCTGCTTCTCACTGAGTGAGAATACGTAGGACGCTACTCAGGAAATCGTCGGCAGCGTGTGATTCGTGCAAGTAGGTGGGCGGCTTTAGCTCTGGTTTGCCATTCCGATAAAGCTCGAGCACAGGAACCCTGCATCGCTTTTTGACCTCGAGCCAGACCTGCCGCTTTTCTGAAGGCTCCAATGAATAGCCAAGCATCACCAGTTTAAGGGATTGGTGAGCGCAAGCTGCTCTTACACTTGTGGCGTCCTGGGCCGGTATCACCATAAATCCAGCATTTTCCAAGAGGGTTTTGCGCACGTCAGCGAGCTCTTTGTCTCGTGATACAACGAGAATTGCTGATTGTGGTCCCATGTGCACATATATGGGATGCCATCTATCCAAATTCGTAGCATTTTCAACCCTGAATAAACATCTCACTGCGGAGCAACCAAACCCGCAGATTACTCGAGAGCAGCAATGCTACGAATCTCTGGACACCTTGCTCGCACGATCAGTCAGTTAGAAGAAGAGAAGATGAAATGAAAAGGTTTGGTAGCGCTACCGGGAATCGAACCCGGGTTTTAAGATTGAGAATCTCACGTCCTAACCCCTAGACGATAGCGCCACCGGTGTGAGGCTTGGTCAGTATAACAAAGGTGCTGGGCTGGGAAAATCCCTTCGATTCGTTGGGGCGATGGGGGCAAGTCAAAACCTGTGAGCCGCGCGGGGCGCGTCTCAGAGACGGTGCCGAGCACCGTCTCTACGGTCGGAATAATTCTGCCGGATTGGGGCATCGTTCAGATTGCAGTGTGGTGGTCGGGAAGAAGACGTAGCATTGCTACGTCTCTACCCGTCATTTTTTTAGGTGCCAAAGTATTTTTAAGTGCAAAGTATTTGTTGAGCCCAAAGTTAACGACAGCCACCGCATTTGGGTACCCTATTCACGGCGTGGTGTGGTCTGGCGAAAACCTGTGAGCCGCGCGGGGCGCGTCTCAGAGACGGTGCCCAGCACCGTCTCTACGGTCGGCATAATTCTGCCGTTTTGGGGCATCGTTCTGATTGCAGTGTGGTGGCCGGGAAGAAGACGTAGCATTGCTACGTCTCTACCAATGATTTTTGAAGTGCCAGCGCAGCAGTCGGTGGCCGACATTTCCGAGGGGAGAAGGTGTGCAGGGGCTGAAGCCCAGTATTTACAAGGCTCTTTCGGCACGACTGAAAGTCGTGCCCTGATACATGTCTCGTTAGCCAATACAAAATTCAGTTCTCACACACGCTCTGAAGCCCAACATTTTAGAAGAGATTTTCGGCATGACTGAAAGTCATGCCCTGTTACAAAACTGTTATCCAAAGAGAATTGTCGCACAGGTTTAAACGGCAGTTCCCCAAGCCGCTTTTGGGCTACGCTGTGCGTGCCTCTGCGCTCGAATACACAAATTCTTTATCGGTGCAGATCAGTCCCATCCGTGTGATCTGTGGTGAGATCTGCCGGGCTAGACCGATGCGGAGAGCGCTTTGGGTTTGGGGTCGCGAGATGACGTTCCATACGATTCGCGCAGGAAGAGATCGCAGGCTTCTACGCGCATGGGTCTTGAGAACAGATAGCCCTGAACCAGATTGCAGCCGAGATGCCGCAGCAGTTCGAGTTCTTCGGCGGTCTCGACTCCTTCGGCCACCACTCGCAGGCCTAACTGCTGAGCGAGCGTAACGATGGCGCGCACGATAGCGCCGTTGCCTGATTCTCCGTTGGAACAGGGAGCCAGGTTGCGCACAAACGACTGGTCAATTTTCAGAGTATCGATGGGCAGGTTCTGAAGATATTTGAGCGATGAATATCCGGTGCCGAAATCGTCTATGGCGGAGCTGATGCCCAGGGCACGCAGTTTGCCCAGACGTTCAGCCGCATGCTCGCAGTTCTTCATGACCACGCTTTCTGTGAGTTCAAGCTCCAGCAGGGCGGCCGGCACTCCGTTTTCTTCGAGGGCATGGGAAATGGTCTCCATCCAGTCGTGCCGCTCAAATTGCACGGTGGAGACGTTCACGGCCATGCGCAGATTGTCATAACCGGCCTCTCGCCATTGCGCGAGTTGCCGGCACGCCTGATTGAGCACCCATTTTCCGATTGAAATAATCAGGCCGGTCTCTTCGGCGATGGGAATGAACTTGTCGGGCGAGATGGCGCCGCGCTGAGGATGGTCCCAGCGCAACAATGCTTCAAAGCCCACCAGTTCGCCGTGAGCGAGAAACTGGGGTTGATATTCCAGCCGCAACTCTCCGCGGGCCAGGGCCTGGCGCAGATCGCCCATGAGTTCCAGACGCTCGCGCAGGTGGGCATTCAGCTCCGGCGTGAAGACCTGGAATCCATTCTTACCATTGAATTTTGCATGGTACATGGCCGTATCGGCCTGTTGCTGAAGCGTCTCAGGCTTGGCGCCGTGCTGCGGATAGCAACTGATGCCGATGCTGGCTGTTACCGAATAGTCACGCTCGGCAATGCGAACCGGTTTGCGCAGGACATCGAGGCAGGATTGAGCGACCCGGTCGGCATCTTTCAGATCACGTAAATCGCTCAGCACCAGGCAGAACTCGTCGCCGCCCAGCCGCGCCAGAGTGTCGGCCTGCCGCGTAATAGAGCGAAGACGGCGGGACACTTCCACGAGCACCTGATCACCGGCCTGATGGCCGATGGTGTCATTGATGTATTTGAATCCATCCAGATCAATCACCAGCACGGCAATGCAAGTGTGGTGGCGGTTGGCATAGGCGATGGCTTGCTGAAGCCGGTCGTCCAGCAGGAAGCGGTTCGGCAGGCTGGTCAGGGCGTCGTGCTGGGCCTGATAAGAAAGTCTGTCGGTCAAGCGACGGTGCTCAATAGCGATGGAGGCCATGCCTCTGGCCATGTTGAGGCGGCTGCGATGCTGCGCCGAAGGCGATTTAGCATCGCGAAGAAACACTACAATCAAACCCAGCAGGATGCCTTCGGCGTCGGCCACATTCGCGGTCCAGCACGACTGAAGATTCAATGCCGACGCCCATTCGGCAAGCCTTGGATCAGGACAGTTGGCGGGAAAGTTTTCTACAAAAGTCATTTCCTGGCTGGTGGGCCTCACCCGCAGCCCAAGAACCATATCTTCCAACCGGAAGCCTTCCAGTCCTCCGCGCACATTCTTGCTGAACGAACTCGCAGCCACGTAGCAGAACTTATTCGGCTTTATCAGCAGGACAGAGCACAGCGCTCCGGGCAACTGGTTTTCCATGATCCGCACCAGTTGATCGAGGCTGGCTTCCAGCGGCTGGTTCTGGGTGATCATCTCAAGAAAATTGCGACGATCCGCTTCCATGTGCTCGGTGCGCTTCCGCTCAGTGATGTCGTTGGCGAGCAGCAAGCCTGCCGCCTTTCCATCCCAGACAATAGTGCGCAGTGAGAGTTCCACATCGAATGGTGTCCCATCTTTCCGCCGGTGCTGGGTCTCAATCGAATCTCCTGTACGCGCGGTGTCAAGAAGATTGGTAATAAGCTCCACCCGATGAAAGTCTGTGAGCTTCATGTCCAGAAATTCTTCAGCAGAAAATCCGTAGACAGTGTGGGCGGCTTGATTCATTGCCAACAATGAGAATGTCTGCAGGTCGAAAACGAAGGTAGGGTGTGGATTGCTCTCGAATAAAAGCTGATAACGCTCTTCGCTGTGTTCAAGAGCGCGGGCCTGGGCGGACATGCGGCGGTCTACAAGCGACGTCAGCAGGACTGAACCGAGAATGATGAGCGTGACCAATATGATCGCGGAGTTGGCCAGCACAGAGATGTCTACGGCGTAGCGAAGATTCGGTTCGCCAGTGCCAGGCATATAGCGGACGCCGGCCATTCCGGTGTAGTGCATCACCGGGATGGCCAGGCCCATGACCACGGCGGCCAACGCTTTGAGCACCGGCTTCTGATTTTCCTCACGAAACCGGAAGGTGAGCCACAACGCCACCATGGAGATCACGACAGCGAACACGATCGACAGCGACCACAGACCATGGTGATAATGATGCATCGCACCCAGGCGCATGGCGGCCATTCCCGTGTAATGCATGGCGGCAATTCCAAAGCCCATAGGGAAGCCGCCGGCGATTACGTGCATGGTCTTTACACGTGGGCGGCTCACAATGATGAGCGCAACAAAAGAGGCAAAGATCGCGGCCAGCAAAGACAGGGCTACGGTGGGCACGTGGTAATACACCCGCATGGGCAGCCGATAGGCCAGCATGCCGGTGTAGTGCATTGACCAGATGCCGGTGCCCATGGCCGTGGCGCCTCCGATGAGCCAGGCGAGGCGGGCATAGCCGCGAGTTGCGGTTACGCGGCCGGCAAGATCAAGCGCGACATAGGATGCCAAAACGGCAATCATCACCGAAAGTAAAACAAGCCGGTAGTCGTATGTTGCCTGGATCATTGGGCCTTTCCTGTTCGCAAGCTGGTGAGGTGCAAGAAAAAACTTCAGTAACTGCTCCTGGGCAGGGAACGTTACATATAAGTGACTTAGTTTGCTTTCTGCCGGGATATTCGACAAGGTTACTGGCGTAATCAGAATCGGGAGATCGGGTATTCACCACGGAGACACGGAGGCACGGAGAAACCTACGGAAAACCTTTTGAAGGGGAGGCTAGGAAAGGGGGTATGAAAGTTCGATTCCCATGGCCACAGCACGATGCGGTTAACAGTGTGCAGGGGCTAAAGCCCAATGTTTATGCACCTTTACGGCACGAGTAAACTCGTGCCCTGATACACGTCTCGTCGGCACATGCAAGCATTTAACTTCTTTCAAATACCCCCCTCGAAAAACCCAATATTCGTAAGGCTTTCCGGCACGAATCAGAGTCGTGCCTTGTACATGGCTCGTCGGCACATGCGAAACGTGCGCGAGGCAGCATAGAGGTTTGCTTACGAATCATGCTCTACCAGCTTCTGCTCCCCCAAAGCGGATTTACTGCTGGTCCAGATCTACCCATTGCCCGTTCTGCTGGACTTCGATGCGGGTGATGGGATGGACTTCCCAGACGCTGGCACGTTGCTTGCCGATTACGTTGACATGCTCGAAGTCATAGATGAGCCACCCGCTGATGCGCACCTGGGTATTGGAATCGACAAACTGCTTGAGCATCTCCGGCGTCCACTTGTGGGCGGGGCGCACCCGCGGCGTGGTCTCCACAATAATGGCGCTGGCAATGGGCTGGGCGGGAGAGTCGGTGAGATACATGTGCCAGTCCACTTCGTCATCGCCGGTGAGGTGGCAATTGGTAGATTCGCCTTTGCCGCTGTTTTCCACGGCTATCTTGTGAGAGAGAAAACCCACCACGCTGACCGGAGCGCCTTCAAAATCGGCAACACGATCTTTGGGCAAGTTCTCCAGATCATTCCAGGCGACTTCGACCGGATCACTCGGGCCGGGTTCATCGGTGCGGTTCTTATTCTGGTTGAGTTCCTGCATGTTGGCCTGGGTAGCGTCCCCCGCAGGCCCGCACACGGTGTTGCCATTCTCGACGAGAGGCTGTCCGGTGGCGGGCTTTTTGGCGTTGGTCAGGCGGTCAAAGAGTTCCTGCCCGGTAGACGGTTGCCCGGACGTAGTTGGGGTCGAAGGCTGCGTTGGCCGTGAAGGTTGAGTAGAAGGCTGATTGCTGGCGGAGGCGCCTGCTTTGATTTTGATGTTCCTGCCCCACACCCAGCCTTCATCACCAGCGGCAGTGCGGACGTGATAGAAGCCGTCCGTGGGGTCCGGTTCAATTAAGGTCAGCCTGGCGCGCGGATGCAGAGTATCAATGGCGTCGTTTTGCGTGGAAGGATCGGGACGAAGGTTAACGTTGCGTTTTACGGTGGCGGTTTGTCCGGCGGCCAGAGAGGCCAGTAACAACACCAGTATCCAAAGACGAGCAAATCGGTTCATGAAACACCTCGTTCCTTCCATCGGCAACTTGACCCAATTGAAATCGGTCTTGTTCTGCTAAGTAGTGAGAGAAGACGGCAAAGTGTAACAGGAAATCTTTCGCCAAAGCCGAAACCTCACCATAGATAACACTTATCAAACTGATCAACAGCACTGTCTTTGGAGCCAGAACAGCTTGGTATCGCGGGACAGACGCTGAGAAAGTGTTATATGCGCGCGCTTACGAATGGAACGGCGGGTTTGCGCGGGATTACAATGTTTGCAGATTCCATTCCGGGATGCAGGAGTTGATGATGCCGCGAGTCACAATACAGGAGCTGGTTTCCAGGTTGCGATGTTGTACTGAAGAAGATTTCAACCACATTGACCGCATACGCGAGCTGTTGCGAACCTCACCCGTTGATCCAAAATCAATCGAGCCTTACCTGATCTGGGACCGCCAGCATTACACCCGCAACCTGATTGATAAGACCCGTCTTTATGAACTGCTGGCCATTTGCTGGGACGTAGGGCAGTGCAGCTCCATTCACAACCATCGCGACCAGAACTGCTGGATGGCGGCGCCCATCGGCAAGCTGCTGATACAGAATTACAAAGTGATTCAACAGGATGTAGAAGCGGGAACCTGCGATATCCATCCAACGACCATCGTGGAAATGAATCCGGATATGCCCGCGGCGGTAGATCCTGAAGAGCCGGTTCATAAAGTCTATAATCCGCCGGAATTCGAGCAGCGGGCGGTGAGCCTGCATGTGTACTCGCGTCCTTACGATAGCTGCGTCGTTTATTCCGAAGAACAGCACAAGTGCGGTGAGATTCTGCTCAAGTACACATCGGAATTCGGGGTTGGCCCGGCGAAGGCGTGAAGTTTACTGCGCTCTCGCTCCATAAAGAGGGAGCTGCGCGCGGGCCTTCGGCATAGCGGAAAGAGATCGTGCCTTTTTTTCCCGGTCATCTCCGCTTTCGACGCAATGTCGCGACCTGAGGCGTTATTTCGAAGAGCTCCATGCCGCGTTACAATTTGTGCCGTCCTGCCGGTACTGGGTTTGCATTCTCCTAAGTGTTTCGTCACCTGGAATGATGATGGGCTAACATGATGCATAATGCGGCGCGGACATTTTGTAAGGGAATGGCAAAATACATAGGTCCTTCCGCATCGCTTGCTCAGCTTCAGGATGACAAATGGACGCGGTATCGTTAAAACGAACGGTAATCCGAACAACAAAAAGTCACAGCCGGTCGGAATGACAGCCCATTCAGAGTTTCGAGTTCTCAGCGTCATCAGCGAAATCAGCGGTACGTTTTGCTTTTGAGCTAGAAGCCAGCGGCTAGCAGCTAGAAGCTGATCCTCAATAATTCATATTGAAATTCACCAGGTTCCAGTGCACCACGAACCAGGTGAAGCCGATACATGCGAGAACAATTAAGAAATGGATGATGCGCGTGCCCATCCACAGACGGCGGTCAGACCACGAGACAATACCGGCGTAGATGGCGAAAAGGGTTCCGAAGGCGCCGATCAGTCCAATTGTCTGAAAAATGCGCATAGGCATGTCGAGCTTTCCGCTGAGCACGGCCAGATCGTTGGCTGTGGCCAGAGTCAGCAGCATGCCCAAAAAGAAGACCACATCCAGCAGACAGACTGCCCGCAGAATACGACGGCTGCGCCGCTGGGTGGAGGTAAGCTCCAGCTTCCAGCCATAATGCCGCCTGATGAGCGCGGCCACCGGCCACAGCAATATCACCAGCAGCAACACAGTCACTATAAACACCAGCAACCATAAATTGAAGCCTTTGGCATTGAACCATGAGACGCGCTGCTCGATGATGGCGGGGAAATTCGGACGCATCTCCAGTTGGCCATTGCGGTCTTTCTGGAAAGCAACGCGATCCTGCCCGTTCACGTCGCGGTAGACCAGCGGCTCGATCTCGCGCCAATGCCTGGTTTCGCCGTTGAAGTCTTTCGAGCCAGAGATCTTGATGGTGTTGTCGGGATTGCGCACTACCTGCGCTTCTGAAAACAAATTGCCGATCAGCAGAAAAGTGGTGGCCGAACGGCGGCTGGTGAGGTAATAGCCAGAGACCGTTTGTGCGTCGGCTGCGGCAGTGGAAAGCGCCGGAGGCTCAGGAGGAGTGTACGGGAAGTAGCGGGCGAGAAAATGGGTCCAGAGCGCAGTGCGCGGGCTGAGTTCGCCTTTGCCTGCACTGTTATATGAAACGTAGAAGCCGAGCCCGGCGTCGGGTATGAGATGAAGATCGCTGTGGAAATACAAGGTATCGCCACCGTGGCCGATGATGCGATGTCCGTTGCGGCTCTCTTCGTAGAACCCCAACGCCATTCCATTCAGGGCAGGATTGAATCCGGGCTGCCGGGTGTACATCTGCTTAGCGGTTTCGGGCTTGAGGATCTGCGCATCGTCATATTTTCCATTTTGAAGATGCGCGATCATGAACTTTTCAATGTCCGCGGCGGTCGTGCTCAGAGCACCGGCAGGAGCGGGCTCCAGCACTTCAAATGGTTTGGGTTTTCCCGAACCAAGTTCGTAGCCCTTTGACATAAGCGGAGAAAGCGCGGAGGGCAGCGGCTGGGCGAAGGTGGAATGCTCCATGCCTAATGGATGGAAAATATTTTCGGTGATGTAGTCGTTGAAGGCGCGGCCCGAAACTCGCTCGACAATATAGCCGGCCAGGGTGGCGCCGTAATTCGAATAAGCGGGAGTGGTGCCGGGAGGAAAAATCTGTGCGGGACGGTGGCGCGTGAGGTAGTCCTTAAGAGGAACGAGTTTTGTCCCTTCAGGAACAAACAGCTCTTTGGCCGTCTCTTCAAATCCCGAAGTGTGGGTCATGAGATTGCGCAGCGTGATGGGCTGGCCGAAGGTCGCGGGAATCTTGAAATCGAGATACTCGTTGATATCGTGATCAAGATTGAGTTTGCCCTGCTCGACCAGTTGCATCACGGCCGTCCAGGTAAAGAGCTTGGAAATGGAGCCGGGGCGGAACAGAGTACTGTCAACAGAAACCGGTGTTTTCTTCTCCACATCGGAGTATCCATAACCCTTGGCGAAAAACGGCTTGCCATCTTTGACGACGCAGATGATAGCTCCGGCAATGTTTTCACGCTCCAGTTGCATGGGAACAAAGCCATCGAGAAATGCTTCGACATCAGTGGGCGTCAAATCGTGTGGGGTTTCTTTGACCTTGAGTTCCGCGGCAGGAGGATTCTGCGGCGTAGGTGGAGGCGTGAGTTTGGGCTGCTGGGCCAGAGCGGCCGTGCAACCAAGCAGGGAAACGATCTGCAACATCCGCAGAATATTCAAAGCAGATGTCCTCCTTCGGAATTCAGTTTTGTAGAAGGCGCGCAACGAGAATACCATGCAGCGTTTGATTGCAGCAGCAGGGCAACGCCATGCAATGAGTGTCGCCCGAGGATTATTCATGACGAGCATGTAACAGAGATTTAGAAGGAGTGTTCATTAAGTTTCGGAATGCGCAATCGTGTAAAAGTCATTGCCGATTGTCTAGTGCGCTGCGCTCCAAAAGCAGGAGCTGCGCGCAAGCCGCGGGCGCAAGGAATTGTTTGTTTTTGCTCGTTACCCGGCACTCCGCTTCTCAGATGCGCAACGGGCCGCGCATCTGAGAAACTCCGTGGCCGGGCTACTATCGGTCGTCCTGCCGGACTGTAGTGAATGAGATGCCATAGGTCTTTAGGACAGTAGGACAGTGTGCCGTGTTTCAATTCCAAGATGCGCCTGGACTTCAGTACTACAACACGGTCGGCCTGTTGGGCGGTTGTAGCTGCTCCGGATGAAGTGATGAGCAGGAGCAGCAGCGGCATGTAGATGAATTTTTTTTGACGCATCCAGCGCATTCTTACTCGAATCTTCATGCTGATTAGGAAAATTTTTCAGAAGAAGGGAATTACTACCCGGCTGCGCGCCTTTGTTGCAGGATAACTCTTTTGTTTTCAGCCTGGGGAGAATGGCATAGAGGATGCAATAACACAGCCCAGACGAAGTGGCGCGCATCGGGGCGCTTTCGAAATTGGACCTAACGGCCAGAGGTCCTTCGAAAGTGCCCCGTTGCATTTTGTTTAAACCAACTGCACTTTTTCTCTCAGATCAATGCCCGCGCGGCGCAATATGGCCGCGATCTCGCTGTCATTCAGGCGCGTGGCGTCATATTCGACGCGAATGGTGTGTTCCTTTTCGTCGAATTTGATCTTGCGAACTCCATAAACATCCCAGGCATTATTCAACGCGGCCATTTCTCTTTCTCTGGGCGGCGTACCGTATTTGAAAACTACATCCAGCAGGGTCATTGCTGCTCCTCGCGATGGTTTGAATCGGAAAACACTCTAATATAGTCGAATTGGAGAAAGAGCATAACGCGATGACTTCTCACGAGCAGATGTCCGGCACCATGGAACAGCGCCCCGACACGGTGCTTGATCCGGTTTGCGGCATGTATGTGAATCCCCAAAAAGCGCGCGGCAGCGCTGAACACAAAGGCAAGACTTATTACTTTTGCAGCCCACGTTGCGCGGAGCGATTCACGGCGGAGCCGGAAAAATTTCTGGCGCCTAAGCCTCCGGCGGCCCAGTTGGTGCAGCTTGGCGGCATTGCCCCAGCAAAGCCCGTTGCGGTCGCGCCCAGCGCGCCTGCTGCGGCCGGCGTATTCTCCCCCTCCGCTCCGCTTCGCGGCGCCAAGGTGACTTACGTCTGTCCCATGGATCCGGAGGTGCGGGAAAACAAGCCGGGACCGTGCCCTATATGCGGAATGGCGCTGGAGCCGGAAGCGGTGGAATATACCTGCCCTATGCATCCGGAGATCGTTCGCAATGAGCCGGGGAACTGCCCGATCTGCGGCATGGCCCTGGAACGTCGCGTGGCGATGCCGGGGACGATGGAACAAGATGATTCAGAGCTGCGCTCCATGCAGCGGCGCTTCTGGGTAGGCGTGGCATTGAGCCTGCCGTTGCTGGTGCTTTCGATGGGCAGCATGATCGGGAGTGGCCCGCTGCACAACATACCCGCAGGCTGGCTGAGCTGGCTGCAACTGGCTTTGGCTACCCCGGTGGTGCTGTGGGGTGGATGGCCTTTCTTTCAGCGGGGCTGGACCTCAATCATCAACCGCCACTTGAACATGTTCACGCTAATCGCTCTGGGGACGGGAGTTGCCTACCTGTACAGCGTAATAGCGACGGTCATGCCGAATGTTTTTCCCGTGTCTTTTCGAGGGATGAACGGGCAGGCGGATGTTTATTTTGAAGTAAGCGCCATCATTGTAACGCTGGTATTGCTGGGGCAGGTGCTCGAACTGAGGGCACGCCGGCAGACCAGCAGCGCTATCCGGTCATTATTGGAACTGAATCCGAAAACGGCCCGTCGTGTACGGCCTGACGGTTCGGATGAAGAGATTCCGCTGGAGCAGGTCAGCCGAGGCGACCGTTTGCGCGTGCGTCCTGGCGACCGGGTGCCGGTGGATGGAGTGGTGGACGAAGGACATAGTTCGTGCGACGAGTCCATGATTACGGGCGAATCCATTCCAGTGGAGAAGACGCAGGGAAGCAAAGTGATTGGAGGGACAGTCAACCAGACCGGAGCATTCATCATGCGCGCGGAAAAGCTGGGATCGCAGACGTTGCTTTCCCAAATTGTGCGCATGGTCGCTGAGGCCCAGCGCAGCCGCGCTCCGATTCAGTCATTGGCCGACAAGGTTGCCGGTTATTTCGTTCCGGCGGTGGTGCTGGTGGCGGTGCTGACCTTTGTTGGCTGGATCATCTGGGGACCAGAGCCGCGATTTTCTCATGCGCTGGTAAATGCGGTGGCCGTGCTGATTATTGCGTGTCCGTGCGCGCTGGGTCTGGCGACACCTATGGCGATCATGGTAGGCACTGGGCGAGGAGCGCAGTTCGGAGTGCTGATTCGCAACGCTGAAGTGCTGGAACGCATGGAAAAAGTAGACACTCTGGTAGTGGATAAAACCGGCACGCTTACCGAGGGCAAGCCACAGGTCATGGAGATTCTGCCGGCGTCTGGCGTTGACGACAAAACACTGCTGCGAATGGTCGCCACTCTGGAGCGCTCCAGCGAGCATCCGCTGGCTGGCGGCCATTGTGCGAGCGGCGGAGCAGCGGAGCATTGCTCTGGGACAGACCTCGAAATTTGAATCCATTACCGGCAAGGGAGTTGTGGGCGAGGTAGATGGACGCCAAGTCGTGGCAGGGAACTCGGCCATGCTGGAAGAGCGGCAATACAATATTGAACGATGCCGAACGACTAGATAAGCTGCGCCAACAGGGACATACCGTGATACTGGCCGCCGTAGATGGCAAGTTTGCAGGGATGATCAGCATTGCTGATCCGACCAAGGAATCTGCGCGCGAAGCCATAGCCGAACTGAAACGTGACGGACTGCGCCTGGTGATGCTCACTGGCGACAATCGCAGCACAGCGGCGGCGATTGCCAGCGCATTGGGCCTGGACGAATTCGAAGCCGAGATGCTGCCGGAAAACAAATTGCAGGTCGTAAAACGATTGCAGCAGCAGGGCCGCATTGTGGCCATGGCCGGTGACGGAATCAACGACGCACCGGCGCTGGCCCAGGCCGATGTGGGCATTGCCATGGGAACCGGAACCGATGTTGCCATGGAAAGCGGCGGCATCACGCTGGTGAAAGGCGATTTACGAGGCATCATCAGAGCGCGCAATCTCAGCAAGGCTACCATGCGAAATATCCGCCAGAACCTTTTCTTTGCATTTATCTACAACCTGCTGGGAGTGCCGATTGCCGCGGGCGTGCTGTATCCATTCTTCGGATTGCTACTGAGGCCGGTCTTCGCCGCAGCCGCCATGAGCTTCAGTTCGGTGTCAGTGATTGGGAACGCGCTGAGACTTAGAAGAATCGGGTGATCTGAGTGATCGGGTGATCTAAAAACCTAAATGCGAAACCTTTGCCGCGAATTACACGAGTAGTCGCGAATTAAAGAATATTGAATCAGAGATAATTTTGACATCGAGAGCGAAGCTCTCTTCAGATCACCCGATGACCCGATCTACCGATCACCCGATTCTTCCAATCACCCGATTCTTCGCCGTTCTTCTATAATCTTTGCCCATGAAGCCCGTTCTCATCGCTATGTTGTTTACCGCTGCCGCAGTGGCCCAGAGTCAGCCTCACGTTGTCCATTACCAGGTGAAGCCGAGCGAGTTGAAATATACGTTTGCTGCTTCGTATTCTCCGGTTGCGCATTTGAAGTCCGGCGACATTCTGGAGACCAACACGGTTGACTGTTTCGGCAATGCGATCAGGAAACCGGGAGACACGCTGAGCATGGCGCCGGGCGACAATCCGCTTACCGGCCCTTTTTATATTGACGGAGCAGAACCGGGCGACACACTGGCGATCAAAATTCTCGACATCCAGGTAGATGGAGATCAGGGCATCGGCGCGTTGGCGCCAGGTTTTGGAGCGATCAACGCCACCGGATACACGCCCATGTTGCGCGCCTCCATTCCGGAAAAAATCTGGTTTTATCCTATTGACCGCGCAACCAACACGGCGACGTTTCAGGCGCTTGATTCGAAATTTTCTACCAAAATTCCTTTGCATCCATTCTTCGGCTGCATTGGCGTAGCGCCTGCCGGCGGCGAGGCCCGCAGCTCGATTGTTCCCGCGGAATTTGGCGGCAACATGGATTCACCCGAGGCCAGCGCCGGCAATACGGTTTATTTTCCAGTGAATGTCGCAGGCGCCATGTTTTTTATGGGAGACGGACACGCGGCCATGGGCGATGGCGAAGTCGCGGGCACTGCCATTGAAGTGCCGCTGCGCAGCCGCGTGCAGGTGCAGGTGATCAAAGGAAAAAAGATTGCCTGGCCGCGCTTTGAAAATGACAACTACATCATGGCGGTGGGCGCTTACCGTCCGCTCGATGATGCGTTGCGCATCGCCTTCACCGAACTGGTCGGCTGGATCCACGACGATTACGGACTTTCAGATCTCGACGCCTATGAGCTGTTGTCAGAGGCGGCCGAAATCCATTTGAACGAAATGGTTGATCCTAACTACGTGGTGGTAGCAAAGATCAATAAGAAGTATTTGCCGGCCAAAGGTAGCCAAATGAAAAGCAGCGCGGCCAAATAAGCCTGTAACCTAAAGGCGATTCAGGTAATCAATTATTTCGGGATTGGTCCAATCGGCAGCGCCGACGAATTTGCGCCGGACCTTGCCGGAGGCGTCAATCAAAAAAGTTTCAGGCTGGCCTGTCGTGCCATAAAGGCGGGTGCTGTTCTTGGACGGATCGCGCACGGTGAGCAGGTCAATATGGTAATCGCGAAGAAACTTATGATAGGCGTTCTCATCTTCGTCAAGGCTCACGGCGAGTACGGTTACGTGGTCTCCCATGCGCTTTTGCAGTTGGACCAGTGAAGGCATTTCCTCGACGCAAGGGCCGCACCAAGTGGTCCAGAAATTGAGCACTACCGGCTTTCCCCGCAGATCATGCAGAGATACGGTACGGTCAGAATCACGCACAGTAAAGTCGGGAGCCGGGCCGCCAATCAACCGGGGAGTGGAAGTGCATCCTGCCAAAAGCAGGCCGGCAGCCAAAATACTCAGGAACCAGGGTTTCACATCCGTATAATAAACCGAATCGAGAGCCCATATCTATGAGATTTACGCCTCAGACGCCATGCGTGCACATTGTTATTCCTGCCCGAAACGAGCAGGAATCCATAGCTGCATGCCTGGAATCGCTGAGGGCGCAGCAGGGAATTGACTTCCAGATTACTGTAGTAGATGACGGCTCAACCGACCAGACCAGCGCCATCGCGCGCCGCTTTCCTAAAGTGCGGGTGATCGCCGCAAGCGAACCTGAACCGGGTATAAGCGGCAAGTGCAATGCCCTGATGACGGGAACCAAAGCAAGCAGGGCCAAATGGCTGCTCTTTACTGATGCAGATACCGTGCATTCGCCAGGATCGCTGGCAGCAGCGGTGCATGAAGCCGAAGAAAACGATCTCGATTTGTTCTCGTGGTCGCCCGAGCAGGCGGCCGCGACACTCAGCGAAAAAGCGCTGATGCCGGTAGTCTTTGCTGAATTGCAGCGGGCCTATCCTCCGGAGAAGGTGAGCGACGCCAACAGCGATGTGGCGGCCGCCAACGGACAATATCTGCTGGTGCGCCGCGAAGCTTACGAACTGCGCGGCGGACATCGCGCGGTAGCGGACAAAATTCTCGAAGATGTTGAATTGGCCAGAAGATTTAAGCGCACTGGAGCGAAGATACGCTTTGAATCCGGCAGCGGTATGGTGACGACGCGGATGTACCGCAATCTTTCGAGCATGATCGAGGGATGGACCAAGAACCTCGCTTTACTCTTTCCGGCTACGCGGAAGCTGGCGTTGCTGCGAATGCTGGAGTTTCTATTCATGATGGGATGCGTGATGATGGGATTCGCGGTCTTCACGCATCATCCTCAGGCCGGTGTTCTTTTGTTTCTGTGTGGCGGCGCAGCTTATATGCGGTTTCTGTTGCGCATTCGCAAGGCGAATTTTGCATGGCAGGCGAATCTGGCGGCGATCCTGGGTTTACCAATGTTTTGCTGGCTGCTGTGGCGCTCGTATCTCCATTGGAATGTGCGGGGTATGGTGGCATGGAAGGGGCGGCGCTATGCAAATTCCGAAGCCCCAGCCGCAGTTGATTCATCTATTGTGGAAGAAACTATTACTTCATAAAGGCCAAATCGAGCATGGTTTATCTGACAAGAAAGGCTGAATTTTCGGCCTCGCACTATTATCACAATCCAGAATTCAGCGCCGAAGAAAACCAGCGCCTTTTCGGTAAATGTAATAATCCGCACGGCCACGGCCACAATTACACGCTTGAAGTTACAGTAAAAGGTCAGGTAGACCAGCGCTCAGGCTTTGTCGTAGACCTGAAAGAACTAAAAGAGATCATGAACAGGGAAGTCATCGAGGCGGTGGACCATCGCTTTCTGAACAAGGAAGTGGTGGAATTTCACCATCGAATTCCCACCACGGAGAACCTGGCCATCACGATATGGGATTGGCTTAAGTCGAAGCTGGAGGTGGCGCAGTTGCACCGCATCCGCGTGTATGAGACGCCCGACTTGTTCGTAGATTATTACGGTGAAGCGTGAAAGCTTACCTGACCAAACGTTACTGGTTTTCGGCGTCGCACCGGCTGCATTGCGATTCCATGTCGGCGGAAGAGAACCGCGACGTGTATGGGAAATGCAACAATCCGCATGGCCATGGTCATAACTATGCTTTAGAGGTCACGGTGGCGGGCCAGGTAGATCCGGCGACCGGCATGGTCTGCAATCTCGCCGATCTTGATGGCTTTGTGAATGAAAATATTGTGGAACGTTTTGGCCACGAAAACCTCAATATGTTAGCGGAGTTCCAGGGAATCGTGCCGACCACAGAAAATCTGTGCGTTGCGATTTACGGGATACTGGAGCGCGGATTCCATTACGCACGCGTTGAGAAAATCAGGATGGAAGAAACCATGCTCAACTCCTTCGAATATGCCGGAGGAAGGGAAATCCGCAGTTAGGAAGCCACGTGAGAAAAACCGAAGAACAAACCACATTGCTGTCGGCCACCACCGAGGAACTGCTGCGCGAGGTGCTGGTGCGGATCGGCGAAGATCCTAACCGTGACGGGCTGCTGAAAACACCTGAGCGCATGGCCAAATCGCTCAAGTACCTGACCCATGGCCATGACCAGAACCCTGATGAAATTCTGCGCGGCGCGCTGTTCGACGTGAATTATGACGAGATGGTGATCGTGAAAGACGTGGAAATGTTCAGCCTGTGCGAGCACCATCTGCTGCCGTTCTTCGGCAAAGTACACGTGGCCTACATCCCCAGCGGCAAGGTAATCGGGCTGAGCAAGATTCCGCGCATTGTTGACGTGTTCGCACGGCGCTTGCAGGTGCAGGAACGGCTGACGGTGGAGATCGCGGAGACCATCCAACGCGCCATTGAGCCGCAGGGCGTGGGTGTAGTAATTGAAGCCAGGCACCTGTGCGTGATGATGCGCGGCGTGGAAAAGCAGCATTCGTCCGCAGTGACTTCGCACATGCTGGGGACTTTCCGCAGTTCAGACAAGACGAGGGAAGAATTTCTGTCCTTGATACGAAATGGAAGAAATGGGCATTCGTTTTAGAAGAAGCAATTGGCGATTAGCAATTAGCAATTAGCCAAAGCAATTTCTTGCCGCGAATAAATCGAATCTAAAAGCGCCGAATGAGATGAAGGGCAGCGCTTGCTCTGCGTGCTCGAATCATGACTGAAACATCTTCTTTGAACGGCAAAGTGGCTGTCATTACCGGTGGCAGCCGCGGTATCGGACTGGCGCTTGCCCACGCGCTGGCTGCTGAAGGCTGCCAGGTGATCGTCACGGGACGCAACGCTGGCTCACTCCAGGCTGCCGTAGAAAATGACGGCCAGAGCGGAATCGTTGCGATGGCCTGCGATGTAAGCAATGCCGAGGCGGTGCAGGAACTTTTTGACGACATCCAGAAGCGCTATTCCACAGTGGATGTGCTGGTGAACAATGCCGGCATCGCTCATGCACTCGAACCGATTGAAAAGCTCTCGCTCGCTACCTGGAAGCAGGTAGTGGATACAAATCTCACCGGCATGTTTCTCTGCTGCCGGGCCGCTCTGCCCCTGATGCGAGCGGGTGGAACCATCGTCAATAATCTATCGGTAGCCGCCACGCAGGCGTTCGCGGGCATGGCTGCTTATAACGCGTCGAAGGCGGGAGCGCTTGGATTCACCAACGTGCTGCGGGAAGAGCTGCGCAAAAAGGGAATTCGCGTGCTGGCGTTGATACCGGGCGCGACCGATACAGCCATCTGGGAGCAGTTCTGGCCTGAGGCACCGCGCGAAAAAATGGTTTCGCCCAGGACCGTAGCGGAAGCAGTGGTCCATGTGTTGAAACTGCCACCGGAAGCGACGATAGAAGAAATTCGTATGGGGCCGAGTGGCGGGGTGTTGTAGAGTCTTCGATTTGCATCGGAGCAACGAGGGATCATCGCCTATTCTGATGCATGAGCTTCATAACTATTCTCCTGCTGCCGAAAAGGTCCAGAAGATAACTGTTCTCTGTGAACAAATTACCGCATACCACGCAGAGGCTTTGCCCGCCACACGCCGCTCATGGCTAATATGATCGCACCCAGTCGAGAGGAGCGCTCCACTCTGCAAATCCGAAACAAAAAGGATCGTGGTATGAATCCGCCGTTCATGGATACAGTGACGAACGAAATCGCGAGCAGGGATGATGTCGGTAGTGAAACTGAAACTGATCAGTGGCGCAGGTCGACAGGAATGTTTTCAGCATGTCTAGGTCTCCCCATCCATCCATCCGTAAATTGTCAGCACCGGCACAGATAGAAAGATTAAGGAAATAGCGATGCAATTCAGCAGTTCGACCGCATGAAACCATCATAGTGCAACAGTCTTGGCATAATCACCATCCACTGCAGCCGATTCATCATACTTCACAATGGCCGCAAAGGATTTTGGATCGAGGCTGGCCCCGCCTACCAGCGCACCATCAATTCCGCTTTGCGACATCAATGCTTTTGCATTCTCCGGCTTCACGCTGCCGCCGTAGAGTATGCGCAGGGCCTGAGCGGCCTCATCACCAAATGCTTTGGCTGCCTGCTCGCGGATTACCTCATGCGCTGCGGCCGCCATTTCAGGCGTGGCAGTCTTGCCGGTGCCGATGGCCCATACCGGCTCGTAGGCGACGATCAGCGGCGCTGCTTCCAGGCCCGAAATGTCGCTGAACGCCAGATTGCATTGCCGCTCCAGCACCTGTTCTGTGAGTCCCGCTTCGCGCTCCTGTAACACCTCACCCACGCAGACAATGGGCTGGAGACCGGAGGCCAGCGCCGCTTTGAGCTTGTGATTCACCATTTCGTCGGTTTCGCAAAAGTACTGCCGCCGTTCCGAGTGGCCGATGATTACGTGCGAACAGCCAACGGCGCGCAGCATGGGAGCGCAGATTTCTCCGGTGTAAGCGCCCTCCTCCGCCCAGAACATATCTTGCCCACCGGCGCCGATGGACGAGCCCTGGAGCGCTTCGATTACCGCCGGCAGGCTGATGAATGGCGGGCACAAAACAATGTCATCGCGGGAATGGTCTTTCACCAGCGGCAGGAATGCGGAGACAAACTCGCGCGCCTGGTTGGGCGTTTTGTACATCTTCCAGTTAGCGGCTATTACTTTTTTTCGCATAAGAGAATTTCATTGATGTCATTTTCGCGGAACACTGCAATCAACATCGTTTCGCGCGAATGCCTCGTATCAGCTTCGTGAGGGATACATTCCGTGGATCCTTCGACTCCGCGCCCAAAGGCAGGCGCTGCGCTCAGGATGACAGGGCTATTATTGTTCATCTTGATTATCGTACCGGCAATACAAACGATTGCGCGTTATTCGCACATTTCGCGACAAGCTTATTCGCGCTGTTCGCGATTCGCGGCAAAGGTTTGTTTAACTTCCATTGCTTACCTGAAAGTTTAGCTCACGGCTCAATTCCTCTGCCGCTTTTGCAAACGCTTTGTACGTGAGTTCATTGAACAGCACAAAGCGAACATGACGCGGCGATTCCGCTTGTTGCAGAAACTCGACTGCTTCCCGTACAGCTATGACCGCCGCCGGTTGCACAGGATAACCGTATGCTCCCGTGGAAATCGAAGGGAAGCTCACACTCGCGCAACCAAGTTCCTGGGCCAGCTTCAGCGACTCACGGTAGGCGCTCGCCAGAATTGCCGGCTCATTGGCATTGCCGCCTTGCCAGATCGGGCCCACGGTATGGATCACATACTTCGCAGGCAGCTTTGCGCCTGGGGTGCTTACGGCCTGTCCGGCGGGAAGAGTCCCGCGCTGTTCACGGATTGCGCGGCAGTGTTCCAGAAGCTCGGGACCAGCGGCACGATGAATGGCTCCGTCCACGCCGCCACCGCCCAGCAGGCCGGAATTGGCTGCGTTCACGATGGCGTCCGTGGTTTCCTGGGTAATGTCTCCGATCAGCAGTTCCAGCAGGCGTCCCGATCGAATGTTGTACCGGATTTGGCTGTTCATGTTACTTGTCGGTGAGAGCTTCGACACCGGGAAGCTTCTTGCCTTCCAGAAATTCGAGCGAGGCGCCGCCGCCGGTAGAGATATGAGTGATCTTGTCGGCGACTCCGGATTGATGCACCGCGGCGACTGAGTCCCCGCCGCCCACGATAGAAATAGCGTTGCTGTTGGCTGCAACAGCCTGGGCAATCTTCATGGTGCCTTTGGCAAAAGGCGCAACTTCGAATACGCCCATAGGGCCATTCCATACAATCGTTTTGGCTGCGGCAATCTCTCTGGAGAACGCGGCGACGGTTTCAGGGCCGATATCGAGCCCCATCTGGTCGGGCGGAATTCCTTCACTATCTTTTACCGTCTGAGTTTTTGCCGTGTCTTCGATTTTCTGCGCCACTACGTGATCTATGGGCAGCAGGAGCCGCACATGCTTGCTCTCAGCTTCGCTGAGAAGTTCTTTGGCCAGACCCAGCTTGTCTTCTTCCACCAGCGACTTGCCTACCTGCTTGCCCTGCGCCTTCATAAAGGTATAGGCCATGGCGCCGCCGATCAGCAGGGCATCCACCTTGTTCAGCAGGTTGCGAATCACATCAATCTTGTCGGAAACCTTGGCTCCGCCAATGATGGCGACAAACGGCTTGACAGGATTGGTAGTCGCCTTGCCCAGATATTCCAGCTCTTTCTGCATGAGCAGGCCGGCCGCGGCCTTGTCGAGAAATCTGGTAATGCCCACGGTAGACGCATGGGCGCGGTGGGCGGTGCCAAAAGCATCGTTCACGTAAACATCTGCCAGCGCCGCGAGTTGCCGGGAGAAGGCCTCGTCGTTCGCTTCTTCCTCGGCGTGAAAGCGCAGGTTTTCGAGCAGCAGCGTCTGGCTTTTTTCCAGCTTCTGCGCCATCTCTTCGGCAGCCATGCCTATGCAATCGGGAGCGAAGCCGACGTTGCAGCTTCGTCCGAGATGCTGGTCGAGCAGCATGCGCAGCCGCTCGCTGACCGGCTTCAGGCTCATCTTAGGATTTGGTTTGCCTTTGGGACGTCCCAGATGAGAAGCCAGAATGAGGCGCGCGCCTTTGCGCAATATATATTCGATGGTAGGCAGAGTTTCCCGAATGCGAGTGTCGTCGGAAACTCGCCCGTCTTCGGTGAGAGGAACGTTGAAATCCACGCGCATGAAGACGCGCTGGCCATCTAGATTCAAATCTTGTATGGATAGCTTTGCCATAACATCCTTGCATGAGACGGGCACGACCGCTGAACGGGCCGTGCCGCTGAGAACTTCACCACTTGCGCGCCTGAGTTAGAGTCCCTTTTTCGCAACGTACTGGATGAGGTCGCGCACGCGGCAGGAATATCCCCACTCATTGTCATACCAGGCGATTACTTTCACCAGCTTGCCGTTGATCACGCGGGTCAGAGGCGAGTCAACAATGGAAGAGCGGTCGTCGCCCTTGTAATCCGAAGAAACCAGTTCGTGGGTTTCGTAGCCCAGAATGCCCTTGAGCGGCCCGTCCGCAGCAGCTTTCAGCGCTTTATTCACTTCGTCAACGCTGGTTGATTTTTCCACATAAGCCACCAGATCCACGACCGAGACGTTAGGAGTAGGCACGCGCATGGCGAACCCGTCGAGCTTGCCTTTTAAATCGGGTATGACCAGGTGCAGGGCTTTGGCAGCGCCGGTGGAAGTGGGAATCATGTTGATGGCGGCGGCACGGGCGCGGCGCAGATCTTTGTGCGGGAAATCGAGTATGACCTGATCATTCGTGTAGGAATGGATGGTGGTCATGGTTCCATGTTCAATCTTGAAACTGTCATGAATCACCTTGGCGACAGGCGCAAGGCAGTTGGTGGTGCAGGAAGCGTTGGAGATGATGTTGTGTTTGGCCGGATCGTATTTGTTCTCATTTACGCCCAGCACGATGGTGATGTCTTCGTTCTTGGCCGGGGCGGAGATGATGACTTTCTTTACCGGGCCGCGCAGATGTTTTTTGGCCTGTTCGGCATCGGTGAAACTTGCCGGTGGATTCGATGACTACCTGCGCTCCGACCGATTCCCAGTGGATAGCGGCCGGATCTTTTTCTGAGAACACCTTGAACGGCTTGCCGTCCACGGAAATGGAGTCGCCTTTGGCCTGGATGTCATGTTTGAGATTGCCGAGGATCGAGTCATATTTCAGCAGGTGGGCCAGGGTCTCAGGGCTGGTAAGGTCGTTGACTGCGACAAATTCGATTTCAGGATTGTTAATGGCGGTGCGAAACACGTTACGGCCAATGCGGCCGAAGCCATTAATTCCAACTTTAATTGCCATGGATGAATTTTCCTCCAAAACAGAGAACCTGATTTGATGCTGAAAAGGAGCAATTGGTAACCGGCAGAGTTACACGTCAGCGGTGAAACTCCCAAGGTTAACAGACATTTCGGACAGGCGGCAAACAGGCGTCACTCCTGAACGAGTGCGCCGGCTATGGAGCGCTGTATCTTCTCTCGCCGCATAAACCAGCGGACTGTCATGCAAAGAAAAACCCCAGCTTGCGGCCTTTCAAGCTGGGGTTCTCTAGAGTGAGCGAGGTCCGCTATTTGGCTTTGGTAGTGAAATCAGCGACCGAGCTCTTGGCTTCAGTTCCTGTGCCTTCACCCTGGCCTGAATCAGCAACGAAATAGTATTTCGTGTTGGGCTTCAGGTTGTTGATGTGAACACGATGGTTTTGGCCCTTGCTCTTTTCATTGTCTGAATAAGGAGCTTCGGCCGTCTGAGTCAGGCTGTTGGCATCGGTCCCGTAGCGCACTACGGAGCTGCCGCCAGTGTTGGTCGTCCAGGCGACGATCGCCCAGTTCGGGCCCACGCCTTCTACCTTGGGGCCGTCAGTGATTTTCACCGCACCGCTCTGTCCCGCGCTTCCTGGGGCTGTTGCTCCGGGAGTTGTGGACTTGCTGCCTGCGGCTTTGGTCGTGAAATTTCCAACTGGGCTGGTGGCCTGGGTGCCTGTCCCTTCACCCTGACCTGACACCACTGTGAAGAAATACTGGGTGCTGGGCTTCAGGTTTTTCAGGTGAACGCGATGGTTCTGGCCCTTGCGTCTTTTCGTTGTCGGAATACGGAGCCTCTGCGGTCTGGGTCAAACTGCCGGCGCTGGTGCCATATTTCACCACGCTGCTGCCACCGGTATTGGTGGTCCAGGCGATGATTGCCCAGTTGTCGCCGACTCCCTCTACTCTCGGACCGTCAGTAATTTTTTCTGCGGCTGGTTTTTGCGCAAACGCTGGAACAGCGAACGCAAGCGCCAGCGCAAATGTAATCCATTTGCTTTTCATGAATGTAATGCCTCCCAAGATCCTGGTTTAAGTCTTGATACGAGTGGTGGCGTTACCTAATGGGATGCAGAGTGACTGGCCCTGGGCTGCCGGATTAAGGCTTCGTACTCTGAGGAATTCCTTTGCTTGCAACTTGTTAAGCGGTGTGTTACACACGAGTCATGCGCAACTGGACGCGCGAGCGCATCAAGCGCCGTAAGAAAAAACCCGAAGAGAACGTATCGGAAGCTACCGGCAAGGTAGGCCAGCAGAAGCCTCCGGTGGACGAACACCATCCTGAACCGCTGATGCCCTCGTACGAGATGCCGGATTCAGAGCCAGAATCCGAGCCCGTAGAGGCTGAACCTGAGCCCGTGGCCCACGAAGCTCGCATGGAAGAGCCTCGCATGGAAACCGAGGTCCAGCCGGAATCGCCTTCGGCGCCACCGCCGGGAGTGCCGGAACAGAAGCCCTCAGCGGCCCCGAATGATGGAGGGAAATCTCAACGCAAGCCCAAAGGCGTAGTTGTGCTGGCGATTGGCCTGCCCGGCTCCGGCAAGACCACCTGGTTCAAGCGCCGGGGCGTCACCCCGCTTTCCAGCGATATGCTGCGCTCCATTTTGTTCGACGATATTACCGAGCAGCGCTACCAGGGGTTGGTATTTTCGACGCTGCGTTCGCTACTGCGCGCCCGCCTGATCGCCCGCATGCCTTGGAACTATGTAGACGCCACCAACCTGGCCACCCATGAGCGCCGCCAATGGATTAAGATGGCTAAGAGCTTTGGATACGAGGTACATGCGGTATTCTTTGATGTTCCACTTGAAGTATGTCTGGAGCGCAATCGCCGCCGCGAACGGCAGGTAAAAGAAGAGCTGATTCAGCGCCTGGGAGCCAAACTTCGGCCACCGACCTTTGAAGAAGGCTTCGCTAAAATCACCGTGGTCAGGGTAAAGAAAGCAGCAGGACATGAAACGGATGATGGAGCCTAAAGAATTTGGTAATTGGGTGATTTGGTAAGTGGGTGAGTGGCGCTTGGCTTAATTTTTGTGCATTGATTCGGGATTGCCAATGAATGCACAGGTGAACGCTTGACGGCATGCTGAGCATCCGTGAGTATGGGTAGCATTCCTGAATCTGTAGTCATTAATCATCAAGGGCGTGCAGTTCGCCTTTGCCAAATACTAAGTACCAATTACCAAGTACTCTCCGCCCCGAATCGCCTGCCCTTCTTTCGTTATCTAATACCTGCATGAGCAACGGATTGGCTATTTCCGCTCTGGATCTGGTTGGGATGCGTCCGGGGGAACCGGCGGGCAGTGCTATTGCCCGATCGGTAGACCTGGCCCGACACCTGGAGCGCCTGGGCTACACTCGCTTTTGGCTGGCGGAACATCACTCGATTGAGGGCCTTGCCTGTTCGGCGACGCCGGTGCTCATTGGCCATGTCGCGGGCGCCACGAAGACGATTCGCGTTGGCAGCGGCGGAGTCATGCTGCCCAACCATGCCCCGCTGGTTGTAGCCGAGCAGTTCGGAACGCTGGACGCGCTGTATCGGGGACGAATTGATCTGGGCCTGGGACGAGCGCCAGGCGGCGACTTCCATACCATGCATGCGCTGCGAAAGAATTCGCGGCAGAGCGGAGATGACTTTCCAGAGTTGCTGGAAGAATTGCGGACATATCTGGGGCCGCCACAACCGCGGCAGACGGTGAAAGCCATTCCGGGCCAGGGAAGCAATGTGCCGATCACCCTACTGGGCTCCAGCGGCTTCAGCGCCCAACTCGCAGCCATGCTCGGCCTGCCGTTTGCTTTTGCGGCCCACTTTGCTCCTGAATATCTACACGAAGCCGCGCGCCTTTATCGCGAGCGTTTTCGTCCCAGCGACGTGCTGCGCAAGCCTTACATGATGGTGGCGGTGCAGGTGATTGCTGCGGAGACTGACGCCGCGGCCCGCCGCCTGTTTACAACTCCCCAGCAACGGTTCCTGAGGCTGATCCGCAACCAGCCAGTGGAATTGTTGCCACCCGTTGATTCGATGGAAGATTTGTGGAATGACTTTGAACGAGCGGCGGTTGAGTCCAAAACGCGAGCAGCCATTGTCGGGTCGAACGAGACTGTAAAAGCAGGCATGGAAAAGCTGGTATCAGAAACAGCGGCCGATGAGGTAATTGCGGTAACGGATACCTATGACCACGACGACCGGCTGCAATCTTACGAACGAGTGGCGATGGTGGCGAAGGAATGTAAGAAGCTTCTAGCTACTAGCTGCTAGCTCTTCAAGATCCATCATGCCTGCCTGCAACGGCCAGCTACCAAGTACTAAATACCAAGTACGAAACCCAGCTTTTAGCACCAAGCACAAGCTAGTAGCTAGCGGCTAGAAGCTAGTAGCTACTTTAAATGCTTCAACATTTCTTTAAATGCCGGCGTCCCAGACTTGTGCAGCAGTTCATAAATCATCATTTCCGTCGAAGAGATTACTGCGCCGGCGTCGCGCATTCGTTGTAAGCCCAGTTGCCAATTGAGTTCAGTCCGCGAGCTGACTGCGTCGGCAGCCACATGGACTCTATGGCCCTGGGCAAGAGCGCCCAATGCGGTCTGCAATACACAGATATGGGTTTCCATGCCACACAACAGCAGGTTGTTGCGGGCACTCAGATTGGCGACGCTGGAACAGAATTGTCCATTGCCGAAGCAGCCAAATTCCAACTTGTCGAGCGTAGTTACCTGAGGCAGCAGGGAAGCGATCTCCGGAATAACCTGGCCCAGCCCCTTTAAGTATTGCGTGGTGACAAGCACGGGCAATTGCAGGATGTTCGCCAGCCTGATCAGCAATTGGCTGTTACGCACCAAGCGCTGGTTCTCATATATGGGCGGCAGCAGCTTTTCCTGAATGTCTATCACGACCAGCGCGCATTCCTGCGGGTCAAGCAATTGGCGCGCGCTGAGAGCAGCAGAGGACGACGGATCCACAGAGAGGATGGCCATGAAGGAATTTTAGCGCACTCGGGAACGCCAATCTCGGTCTACGGGCCCTGGCCGTTTCCAATCTGCTCTGTTTTTTTTCTGGATGAGCGAACCTCGAGCCCATAGTTGCAGTACACGGGGCAGGTATGGATCTTCTCGACTATGTCCAACACTCCGCGCCTGGGGCTTGCTGCAATCAGCAGGCCGCAGCTATTGCAGTAAGACTCGATCAACTCATGCATTTGAGGGCAAGCCCTACGTATGCATTTTTTCAGGTACACTACCAACCTCACTCAGACTCATTGAACCTTTGGGGGACAATGGGTGATCGTTCAGGAGTTTCGCCAGTCCGGCAAGAATCTGCTGCCGCGAGCCATTGGACGTTACTAGATCCACCCCGGCGGGAGGCATGCCGCCGGGACCAGCATCACAAACCAGAAGGATGGGAATCGGCCGAACTGCCTTCAGGGATTGGGCAACCGAATGATCATCGAGCACCATGTCCTCATCTATGACGGCGGCCTGCAATTGAGTGCTCAGGACCGCCATAGCCACGGCATCATGGCTGGACGATGACATGGCTATGGCATACCCTGCCTTTTTCAGCGTCCGTCCTATGTAATGCAGACGTACAGTGCTATCCGCTACACAAAGGACCCAGGTTGTACTCCGTTCTGTAATTCTCTCAGGATGCTCGGGAGCTCCGTTGGCCGGCTTGGACTTGGGCGCCATGCAACCCTGCTTTCCGCCATCAGGCCGATTGCAAATTGCTACTGCGAGAGATCTACAGCATTTGTATTGCCATCTACCGTTACAGGGGCTGTCACCGTGGAACTATTGCCATTGGCGTCCGTCACCGTTGCCATCACCGTATAGACTCCCGCGAGATTGTAAGCGTGAGCAACATTTGTCTGCCCGACGATTACCGTGCCATCGCCAAAATCAATAACGGTTTTCTGCGGAAGCAACTGCGCGCTGCCGGAAGTCAGAAGCGCAGTTACTGTGAGAAGGAGCCGGGCCCGTGCTCGGCGTTACATTCAGGGCCACTGAGGGGCCTGGATTGGAAGGTGCGATTCTGATGCGCCGACCGGGGGACATTTTGTTCGTGAGTGAGGGTTTACCGACGGCCTTCACATAAACCGTATACTGGCCCGGGTCGAGGCCGAAGCGGCCCAGATCCAGCGACTGTACATCGGCAGTGACATCGGCCACCGGCATCAGGTTTTCTCCGTCTGAAGAAAGAAAGATCGTGAAGTGATCGATCGTGCTGGAATTGCCTGCAACGTTCGAAGAAGTGGGGCTGGAATTATCATCCGATCCACCCGAAGAGACAGGCTTGGGGGCGGTGACGCCCCAGGAAACGACCGCGCCCCTTACTGACTCGGAAACAGTCGACGCAATTATCAATGCCGCTCTCGAACTCGGTCCCTTCTTCATAATCATTCCAGGTAACAAGCTGAATTCCCGCCATCTGGTCGTCAACTGAATAATGGCTATTTGCATCCGCGATGCTCGTCAGCCAGGTCTGCCCGCATTGCTGGTCAATCAGGCGATGCGCATTCCACAGGGCAATGGAATCGTTGAATCCCTTATAGCCCGTGCCCAGCGAATAGGCATTCTTATAGAAGACTGCTGTCCTATAGAAGTTCTCAAGGTAGTTGAGGGCCATGCGATCGTGCTCGTTCGATTGCAAGGGCGAGACCCATGAGTATCCACCCTGAGCTTCACTGTTTCGAAAGGACCCGGAATTACGGAAAATAAACAAGCGGGTTCCCGCCAACTTTGGAATGCACCCGCCGCCAGTCAATGCTGTATGCCTCCTGACCGAAGAAAAGCACGACCGGGCGATTGTTGTAAGTAAGATAGGCCGGGGAGTTTTCGTAGGTGCGTTCAGCGTAATTAAGGTCGTCAATCACTGCCTGTGTGGGATCGCAGTCATTGCCGCAATGCCTCAGAGCGCCCGCATCGAGCATAATCGCAAAGTTGAAGCCGGCATGCTGTTCCGCTTCGTGCATGATGGCCTGGGTGGCCTGATCGTAAGAGCGAAACTGCCGTTTCGCGTCGCCGCGGCCATACCAGTCTATGATCACGCCGTCCAGTCCGCGGCTCACCATATCGGTGACCTGCTTTTGCACTTGCAGCACGTCGCCGGAGTTGTATCCGATATCAACGTGATCGCCAAAGCCGAACCATGGCATTAAATGAGCATATAGCTTGGTGGTAGACCCCGGATACAGCAGCGTCCGCGTCGGGACTTTACTGATATTTCCCGGACTCATATTGCCATTGGGCTGTCCGGTAAAGGCGAGGGCAGCGCTACTGTTTTTTGCCGTCTCGGCGGTCAGTGTGGTTGTTGCTTTAAACGGTGTTTCAGCGATTGCAGACAGAGAAACAAGGACCAACAGGAAAAAGACGAAACTGCGCACAACAACTCTCCACGTTACTTACATGGTTTGGATTCCATGATTGTTTTCATTCCAGTAATCATTGGGATGGGAATGGGGTATGAACAACTTATAACCTATTTACAAGCATTTCTATCACCATTTCTTCCTAGAAGCATAGTATTCGATGAAGCCTAGGAAGCTTCGTCAAGGTGCGGCGGCATCATGCGGTATTTTTTCAATTTGTTGAGCAAAGCCTTGTAGCTGATATTCAGGCGGGCCGCGGCCATTTTCCGGTTCCAGTGAGTGGCGGCGAGTGCTTCCTGCAAGGCTTTTAGCTCCGTCTGGTCGGTCGAACTGCGCACCAGAGATTTCAGGCCGCTTTGTGCGCTCTCGGGGCCGGTTTTTGCTGTAACCCCTGGAACTAAGCTGAAAGCTTTACTCTTTTCTTCGAGCTCTGATATGGCCAGGGCCTCATCGCGAAGCACAATGTAGCGTTTGACGAAATTCCCAAGCTCACGCAGGTTACCCGGCCAGTGATACCGCAAGCACGCCCGGATGAGAGGGCCGACTGAGCGAGCGGCTCCTGGGAATACTTTTCACTGAACCGCTCCATGAAGTTCTTGACTAAAGGCCCAATCTCTTCCCGGCGTTCACGCAGAGGAGGAATGTTGATGGTGAACGCGTTGAGCCGGTAGTAGAGGTCCTCGCGAAAAGTTTTCTGTGCAATGGCTTTCTGCATATCAATATTGGTTGCAGCCAGTACCCGCACATCCGCCTTTACAGTCGTACGCCCGCCCAGCCGGGAATATTCTCCGTCTTGTAAGACGTGCAGAAGTTTGGCTTGAAGCGCCGGGGACATTTCGCCCAGTTCGTCCAGCAGGATTGTCCCGTGGTTGGCCAGCTCAAATTTTCCGGGTTTGCCGCGGACGGCCCCGGTAAATGCGCCCGCCTCATAGCCAAATAGCTCACTTTCCAGCAGATCGGCGGGCAGCGCAGCGCAGTTCACCTTAAGAAAGGGCTTGTGTGCCGGGAAGACAGCCTGTGAATCAGCCGGGCAAGGATCTCTTTGCCCACTCCACTCTCACCCAACAGCAGAATTGGAACATCCACCTTGGCAATGATGGAGATCTGAGCGCGAATCTGTTTCATGGCGGGGCTTGCAGCCAAAAAGAAATGATCGTTTTCGAGATCGTCTATATGCTCCTGTTCGGTGCTGGCGGTGAAATGAATGACAGGTATGTCATATTCCGGTTTCGGAGAAAGACAGCGCGTAATCACGGCGTCCAACTCAGCTTTGTAAATCGGCTTGGTCAGGTAATCCAGGGCACCCATCCTGATTGCCTGAACTACGGTATTGGTGTCATTCACACATGACATCATCACGATCCGCTGGTCTGGGGCCACTTTCCTGCACGCCTCAATGGTTTGCAAGCCGTTCATTTCGGGCATGCACATATCCAGCAGCATCAGGTCAGCCGGCCTTCCCTGGATTCGCCTGATTGCTTCTTCACCGCTGGAGGCCGTTTCTACAGAATACTTTTCGCCCCCCAGCAGCGTCCTGGTGTAAATCAACATACTTGGTTCATCATCAACGACAAGAATACTCGGTCTGCCCGGAAAGTCAGAGCAAGCGTTCATTTGGTTGTCCCCCTGGTTATATGGTTGGCAGCAACACAGAAAAAGTGGCACCCTTTCCTTCGTTACTTTCCACCCATATTTTCCCCCGTGAGCTTCTGCGAGCTCTCGGGCAATAGCTAAACCCAATCCAATGCCATAAGGGTTCTCCTTTACCTGGAGAAACTCCTCGAAAATTTCCTGGTGGTATTCGGCAGGAATTCCTGGACCGTTGTCAGATACATCAATGCGCACACAGTTATGCTTTTGCGGTTCATTTGGGTTGCGACGGTCTTTCGGATAGGGAAGGCCATGTCCGCATCTGCGCCTTTCCCAAAGGTACCTTTGGATCGTGACCGTAACGTGAGAGCCCGGCGGCGTGAACTTCAATGCATTGTCGAGCAAATTGGAGATAATGTGCTGGACTTTTAGATTATCGAAACAGACTGATTCAACAGTCGGATCGGGCCTGAATTCCCAGGTGGTGCCGCGCGCCGCGTACTGCGCTGCCCAGGCGTCAAGCACGTCAGAGACGCATTGGCCCAGATTGCCTGGCTCTTTTTGCACCTGCACTCTGCCGGATTCGAGAGCGCTGAAACTCAGCAGGCTTTGAATGAAAAGCTGAAGGCGCAATGCGTTCTGCTGCATCTCGGTCAAGATGTCCTTCTGCTTTTCGGTGAGTGGTCCGGCATGGCTTCCGAGCAGGAAGTCGGTGTAGCCGGCAATCGCGGCCAGCGGCGTCTTCAATTCGTGCGCCGCCGTCGCTAATATCAAGGTCCGCTGAAAGACCTCCCGCTTGATCACCTCGGCGGGCGTCTGCGAATCGCGGTGAAACGTCTCGTCTGGCCGCGACGATAAATTCCCTGTACTGGTTAAACCTGCCAATCGAATCGCTCCCCCAACTGAAACACGTACTCATACGCATTCGCGAAACTCAACGTGTAAGGCGAATCGGGTGTTACGCCGAAATTTGCTGGTCTTGCTGGGAGTGCTTACTTACTTCACCTGGGTCGTTCCACGAATGTAGCTCTAAAATACCACTATTAACGTAAAGGTAAACCAATTTATTTCGACCGATTACCTTAAGAATGTCAACGATTTGATTAAAACTCATTGAATCATATTTGTGCAGGAAATTTAGTGCGAAACCCGCTATCTATAGCCGCCAGAAACGCGCGAACTCCTGAGATTGGCGCATATTGGCGCTCCTGCCCACTCTGCTTCTTTCTATATAGGTAGTGGTCTTGCCGGACAATTTCGTTTCAATGATTTAATCCTTAATTAGAGAATTAAGAGGTTTGGCTCCAGCTAAATGTCTTAACGGTTTAAGCATAGTTACTAAATAGATATCTATAGGTCAAAGAATTCGTCAGCCTGCTGGCGTTCTGCCTCTACTATTGCCTGTAGCAGGTATTTCCGCCGACTGCGGTAAGCCCGATGGTACATGCCTTCCACTGTGGCACATAGATTCCACTCAACGGGAATTTCCAGAACTCCCGATGGTTATGGCTAACGATGGGAGCATAAGAAATGGCAGGGACGTGTTCCAATGTTTTCTGCAAAGGCCTGTTTATCGGACGCTTGTCTGAAGTGGCATTGAGAATGCAACCGTGAGTGAGTCATGCCAATGCCGCACAATTTGACGCTGGTGCCGCGCCCGGACAACAAAGCAGGTGAGGGATTTGCGGCGAAACTGCCCCCGCTCGAAGTCATTATCGGGTCTACTCCCCGCATGATGCTGATGTTTGAACACATCAAAAAGCTGGCCTGCGCCGATATTCCGGTGCTGCTGACGGGCGAGAGTGGTACAGGCAAGGGACTGGTTGCTAACCTGATTCACTCCTATTCGTCTCATCCCAACCGTCCTCTGGTGCAGATCAACTGTGCGGCGCTGCCGGCTTCCATGATCGAGAGTGAGCTTTTTGGCTACGAAGCCGGGGCCTTCACCGGCGCTTCTGTTGCCAAATGCGGACGTGTAGAACTGGCGGGCGCGGGCACTCTGTTTCTCGACGAGATAACCGAGCTTGATTTGTCTCTTCAGGCAAAATTGCTGCAGCTTTTGCAGGACGGCCAGTTTACCCGCCTCGGCGGCAGGGAAGAGCGGCGCGTTGGCTCCAGATTCATATTCGCCACTAACCGCAATCTACAGCAGGAAATCAGTTCAGGACGTTTCCGGGAAGATCTCTTCTACCGTATGGAAGGAATCAGCCTGCGCCTGCCCCCGTTGCGCGAGCGCGTGGAAGATATACCAGTCCTGGTGGACTACTTCCGCCGCAAATACAATGCCGCTTACGGTCGCGAAGCGGAGCTTCCTTCCGATTCCGCCATTGAGAAATTGCAGGCTTACCACTGGCCGGGCAATATTCGAGAGCTTGAGAACGTGATTCGCCGCTACGTAGTTTTAGGATCGCAAGAGAACATGCTTGCGGGCCTTACGATCAATGAAGCCGATGTCTTTCAGTTTGCCATTCCTCAGAACGGAAAGATTTCATTGAAGGAAATAACCCGGCGCGCAGTGCGCCAGGTCGAGCGGCAGGTGATTATCAAGGTGATGGAAGAGAACGGATGGAAGCGAAAAAAATCGGCCAGGATATTGCGGATCAGCTATCGGGCATTGCTTTATAAGTTAACCGAAATGGGTATCCCCGCCGAACAGCAAATTCATGCAGTCAAACCGACCACTGTCGCTCCGCTTATTGATAGTGCTGCTCGAGCATTGCCCTGAAAGACTGCTGATTTACGATTTCATTTCCTACAGAGTTACTTGCATCGCGGCGCGCGTGTGCGAACTCAATTTCGCGCTCACAGCACGATGTGGTTGAGAGTGTGCAGGGGCTAAAGCCCGGTATTTATAGGTTTTTCGGCACGACTGAAAGTCGTGCCCTGTTACATGTCTCGTACGCACGTGCAAAAATCTCAGTTCTCACATACGCTCTGAAGCTTAGTGATCATGCGCCTTTGCGACACGAGTAAACTCGTGCCCTGATACCTGTGTGGTAAACCCATTGCAAACTCTAAGTTCTCACACACCTTTTCATCCCCACCTTAATTTCACGATAATGTTGCCCTGGGAAAATTGAGTTCTCACACACACTCTTGAATCTCTGCGCAGTCTGAAAAATCACTTATCCGCATCGTGCGCAGACGTGACGCGCCCAGCAATCAGCGAGAGTACGTGAATACCACTTCCGGCGAAAAGTATTTCACCCCCTCAGCACTCGTCACGCAGCCGACCATGTTTTTGTTCTCAGAGCCAGAAATGTGCTGACGATTCCTCTCTCTTAGTTTTATGGCACCGAAAATGCACTATGGCTAGCCGCGGGAGCTGAACTGGAATTTCGCCTTCTGGTTTCCTGCATGTATTACCGGGAATACACCTCAAAGAAAAAATTCAGCGCTGATATACAGGCCGGCGGAGCCTGAAATATCAGGCTCCAACATCGCCACAGCCATCAAGTGCTGCTACGGCGCAGCAAGCAATATAAGGAGCGCAGGTACATGAGCAGTTTCTATCTTCCAAAAAATAGTTCCAAAGCGCGTCTGAAAGAGGCGGAAAATGCGCGCAAGAACCGGGCTGAAATTGTGAAAGCCCTCTCCCACGGCCAGGTCTCACGCCGTGAACTCATCAAGTGGGGACTTATCTCCAGTGCAGGATTGCTGGCCCCAATTGGCGGTCTGAGTCCCTTTGTGCCTTACGCGCATGCTTCCGGCGGCGGCAGTGGCAGCAGCGGTGGAAGTGGTGGTGGAACAACAGGAATTCCCACGGGAGCTCCACCGAGCTTGTTCTTCAATGGCGTCCAGGCTTTTACGCAGCCCATGATGCGTTTCGACGTGATCTCGCGCAATCCGGTTTCATCATTGAACCCTGTGCCCACCGCGATGGCAAACCAGACCCAGCAGCTTTTAGATCCCGCGCTGGTAGGCGGTCAAACTGGGCTTACCGGCCCGATTGAAGGACGTCCGCCGGGCAGCATCTGGGCACACCAGCGTTTCAGCCAGTTTGCGCCCCAGGTGGCGATAGAGATGTCACAGGCGGGCGCAAGGGCGAACACCAGCTATAACCCTGGTGTTCCTTCGAACATGAACAGCGGCATTGATCCAACCCAGCCCGTCGCAGCGGCTTTTCATCCTGGCTTGCCCGTACAAGACACCAATAGCGTCTGGACTTTCCAGGGCACCATTCCACCCAAGCTGGTGAAGGGCCGCTACGGCGAGCCGATTCTGTTCCGGCATCACAACCAGTTGCCTGCCGATGTGACAAAGAACAATGGCTTCGGAAGAAACACCATTTCCACGCACGAGCACAACGGCCATCACGGCGCGGAAAATGACGGCTTTGCCGGCGCTTATTTCTTCCCTAATCAGTTCTACGACTACCACTGGCCCATTGTGCTGGCCGGGCACTTCACCATGAACACAAACGCCAGCGACATCAGGGCGAGCAGCCCTGATGACAGCGGCGGATTGAACAAGGTGCCGGGTGACTGGCACGAAACCATGAGCACGCACTGGTTCCACGATCACATGTTCAGCTTTACCTCGCAGAACGTGTACAAGGGCAACGCCGCCATGTTCAACATCTATAGCGGTCTTGATCGCGGCAACGAGTCTATCAATGACGGCGTGAATCTGCGGCTGCCTTCGGGTGATCGGGATTCATGGGGGAACCTCGATTACGACGTGAACCTCATGCTCGCGGACAAGGCCTGGGACACCAATGGGCAACTCTTCATGGACATCTTCCAGTTCAATGGCTTTCTTGGCGACGTGATGACCGTGAACCTCTGCTACAAACCCTATTTTGAAGTGGAGCGCCGCAAATATCGTTTCCGCATTCTCAATGCCAGCGTCTCGCGTTTCTTCAAGCTGTGCCTGAGCGATGGTTCGGAAATGATTCAGATCGGCAATGACGGCAATCTGCTACCGAATCCGGTGAAACTGACTCAATTAGATGAGCAGGGAATCGCCGAACGGTACGACATAGTCATTGACTTCTCGCGTTACCGCATCGGACAAAAAGTATGGATGGTGAACCTGTGCGAACACCAGGACGGCACTAAGCCGGCGAAAGACCGTACGCTTTCGGATGCGCTGGGCGGAAAATCTGCCGATCCATGCGTAGGCACGTTCCTGGAATTTCGCATTGTGCGCGATCCGGCGAAATCAGACCAGAGCCAGGTTCCTTCCACGCTGATTCCCAATCCCGACTTATCGAATGTGCCGCTGGCGCGTGAACGCACCTTCGTTTTTGGCAGTGGCGCGTCGCAGAACAATAATGATCCGGTTACTTCGTTCATCACCGGATCAGGAGGACAACCTGGCCAATGGGGCGTTGCAACCGACGGCGGCAAGATGAGAAATGCCGATTTCGGCCGAGTCTCTGCGGCGCCGAAGTTCGGCACCCGGGAAGTTTGGCATTTGGTCAATGGTGGTGGAGGTTGGGACCACCCAATCCACATCCACTTCGAAGAAGGCCAGGTACTTTCCCGCACAGTCCTTGGCGCTTCAGTCGCCGTGCCTGCCTGGGAATTAGGACGCAAAGATGTGTACCGGCTGCGTCCCAACGGAAGCATCACCCTAACCATGCAATTCCGCGACTGGGGCGGCATGTTCATGGAGCATTGCCACAACACCGTACACGAAGACAATGCCATGTTGTTACGCTGGGAACTGGATGATGGTGGACAGCCGTTTCTGCGGCCTTTGCCGACTCCGATTCCGCGACCGACCGGAGTCGTTTTCGAATCCCCCGATGAAGTATTGCCGTCTGCGTATTAGGCTCCGCAGGCGACTCAGGCGGCCGATCTACTCTGTCCGGGAAGGGCGGCCGCAGGTTTTCAAAAATCAGCAGGAGCAACAATGACTCGATTGAACAATATCAGGGGCATCGCAGCATTGGGCCTCATCTTTGCAGGAATCATTTTCTATTTTGTGCGTGTGCCCTCGGCGACAGCGTTCGATAAATCACGCTGGGGCGCCAATTACTTTCCTAATATTGACCTGACTACTCAGGACGGTAAGCGAGTGAAGTTCTACGACGACCTTATTAAAGGAAAGATCGTCGTGATTGATCTGATCTATACCCATTGTGTGGATGCATGTCCGCTGGAAACGGCCCGTTTGGCGCAGGTGCAGAAGATTCTGGGCGATCGCGTGGGAAAAGACGTCTTCTTTTATTCCATTTCGATTGATCCAAAACACGACACACCCCAGGTGCTGAAGGCTTATGCCGAAAAATACCATGCGAAACCGGGATGGTTGTTCCTCACCGGGAAGAAAGCTGACATTGATCTGGTCAGCAAAAAGCTAGGCTTGTATTCCGATCCTGATCCTGCCAATCGCGATGGTCATACTCCGAGCGTAGTGATCGGCAATGAAAGCACCGGACAGTGGATGCGCAACTCAGCCACCGACAATCCGCGCTTTCTCTCCATACTGATCGGCGATTGGCTCAACAGTTGGAAATACGCTGCCTCAGCGCCGGCCAAGAGCTACGACCAGGCCACGCCTATGAAATTGAATGCGGGCCAATATGTGTTCAGTACCCACTGTGCTGCCTGCCACACCATTGGACAGGGGGACAAAATCGGTCCAGACCTCCAGGGCGTGACCAATGTGCGCGACCGCGCCTGGCTTACCCGTTTCATTCAGGAACCGGATAAAGTTCTGGCAAATCGAGATCCCATCGCCACCGCCCTGTTCAAGAAATACAAGCAAGTGCGCATGCCCAACCTGCGCCTGGGCGACGGCGATACCGCGGCGCTACTCAACTTCCTGCAAAGCCGGGGCAGCCAGCAGTGAAGTGAAACTCAAAGGGAAATAGAACGGCATGGTTTCGGCCATGCCGTTTTATTTTCAGTTGATCCGGTGCGAAATATTGAATTCTTGTATTACATAGTTTGTAGCAAATCTTTTTCACATCCGAACTATCCCTGGTCTATGGCGATATCATCATGATGGTCGAAGGTGGAGCAAGGGCTAAAAAGCGTGTGTGAGGATTCGATTTCGTGGTCACAGCACTATTCGGTTAAGCATGTACAGGGGCTGAAGCCCAGTTTTTATGCGCCTTTTTCGGCACGACTAGAAGTCGTGCCCTGTTACATGTCTCCTCAACGCAACCAAACTCTAGTTCTCACACAGCTTCCAAAAAACCCACTAACTGTAAGAGGTTTCGGTATGAATAAAGTCATGCCCTGATACATATTTCGTTGGGATGCACAAAAGTTTCAGTTCTCACACACTCTTTTAGTATTCCCGAATAATTTTGACACGCCATAGCTATCTATTTCCTTCCGAATAGCAAGTGCATACCACAACAGGAGAAAATGTTTTCACCCCTTCACCTGGAATAGATCAAATGCGGCAGAGCACCTGAAGAGAGAATTGCCACTCATCGCAGAAATGGAATGGCATGTGAAATGCAGTTGGTCGTACAGGTAATGCTTACAGGACTTCCGGATTCGCCCCATGGTGAATCTTTCCTGAAGGCAGTCGAAGGAGAAATAGGATGAGAAGGTCATCTGCCTGGGTTTTCCGGCCAGTGCGAATTGCGCTTGCTGTTGTTAGTATCACGGCCGGTCTTGGTTACTACGGACATCATCACGTCCGCGCACAAAGCGCCGCAGCGGCCAGCGTTATTCCGCTTCGTCCACTCGCGCCCCTCAGCACTGTTCCCATACCTGACGTGCCAGGGCTCAGTAATTATGTTGCCGATAAGAACGCGGCCATTGCACTGGGTAAAACTTTATTCTGGGACATGCAGGCCGGCAGCGACGGCGTGCAGGCATGTGCGAGCTGCCACTTCAATGCCGGAGCCGACAGCCGGGTTATCAACGCTGTAAATCCCGGGATCAAAGCCGGCGACGCCACATTCCAAATGGGCGTGCCATTGAACGGGCAGCTATATCCTGACTACACGCTCAAGGCCGGCAGTTCAGGAGCGGGGTTCGGCGGCTACCACGATGGTGATTTTCCGCTGCACAAGCAAAATGATGTAGATACGCGCAACAATCCCGGTTCCGACGTAAACGATGTTGTCGGTTCCCAAGGCGTATTTTCCACGTCGTTCGACAGCATCAGGCTCCGCAGCGCCATCGAAAAGCAAACCATTACTTCCGACCAGGTGTTCTCTTTCCCTGATCCATCCAATTCAGCAAACACCATCAATACGCGAAGGGTTGAGCCG